>NZ_FRFA01000006.1 GCF_900143535.1 Tateyamaria sp. Alg231-49
GTCATCATCGTCATGTCCTATGCTTGTCATGCAAGCCCATGAAAAATCCAGCTTGCGTATCCGTTCAGGCCTCATGCGAAGACGGCGGCTGACCATACTCGAAAACGGTCCCTCACGACCAAGCCCAAAGCGATCCAGCCGCCACCACTGCCAGCCATAAATGGCTTGGCCGGCAGTGGCTCAATCTTTGCAGATCGATAAGGAAAGCATAAGACAAGCCCAAAACTGACGGTGATAACCAGATTGAGTGCTGTTCGAAAATTTTCGGATCTTAAGTCGGGGGCAAAAGCGAGTGTAGAATTATCTGGCTAGATCGATCGAATAGTAAAAGGTCGCACAGGTCCCCTCTTCAATAGCACCAGTCGGTATTTCAGTACCGGTGAACATTGCAATACCTAGATAATTTGACCCAGAAAGCTCCTCTTCCCAAGCCGCTAAATAGGTGACCGTCCCGGCACCGCAGGCTGTGTTCCCCCGCCGAAGGGACCCTGCGTCTCCCTTAACGCGAAATACTTGAGCCGCAGGTACGTCGCCGGAAATTCCCCAACTACCCGAAGCGGCTTGCTCAACAAGATTGAGCTCGAGAAACGCGCCTGTCTCAAAGACCATGCGCTTTGTGGACAAAATCACCGGCCCGGTAATCGCCAAGGCCGTTTCGCTGTAGGGGTTGAAGGCCTTACCGTCCTCTTCAAGCGGTTGCGAATTCGCGGAAATGCCTAAGATTCCAATCAAAATCGACGACATCAACACCAAACGGTACATATCTTTACTCCCGAAGCCCTCAAAGCAGATGATCCACCTCAACAGCATTGAAAGTTAGGGAATTCGAAGACAGAGGTCTACCTTCCAATCCGTATATTGGCCGTATTCGCTCGTTTTAATGATCGTGACGAAGGTCAAAACTGTCCCGCGTAGCAGACACTCATACGCCCTGCCTGTGATGCTCCGCAGCGAACGGCGGCTTCGCCCCGCAAATTGGTCATTGAAGAGCCAGGCAGCGTACATTTGCTTCCGGTCGTTTCATAGGTCCAGAGCCTAAATGATCTGGTAGGTTAAACGAAGCGGGG
This sequence comes from Tateyamaria sp. Alg231-49, assembly GCF_900143535.1. GTDB lineage: Bacteria > Pseudomonadota > Alphaproteobacteria > Rhodobacterales > Rhodobacteraceae > Tateyamaria. The sequence goes on from NZ_FRFA01000006.1 coordinate 1,068, forward strand.
GCAGGGGTCTTGCTCTGGGCCCGATGCAGTCACCCGTGACCCTATTTCAACACCGATCTACGGTCAAAAAAGCAGCAAATCCGCTCAGAAAAAGTGGCGCCTCCCGTGGGGCAAGTCTGAACAATTGGTTAAGCCGCCTCTGTAACCCATTGAAAAGGTGTCACGCGCAGCCTGTCCCATCGTGGGACACCTAAATATGCTTGCCCCGCCGGATCGAAGCGGCCTGACGCGCCGCGGCCCAAACGCGCCCTCGTTCGATCAGATGGTTGACCCCAACCGCCAACAAGAGGGCGGCGATAAGCCCCCACAAGGCCCAGATCAAAACCAGCACCCATGTGATATTCACGCCGAACATGGCGATACAAGCCGTGGTATAATTCGGCGCGCGACCCACAGGTTTGTTGTTCATGACAGCCTCGGACATGATGCAGACATCTGAAGTTATAATGCCGCAACCCGCAGTGTCAGCCCTTTTGCGCATCCCTCACAGCATTGGGAAGGACGTCGGCAAGGATGTCGAGATCACGCTGGGTGCCACAACTAACGCGGATGCAGCGGTTCTGCGGGGCGACAAAGGGCATGCGAACAAACACGCCGCGCGCGATCAGCCCATCAAGAATTGCCTTGGCAAAAGCTCCGTCTCGCCCGCAATCAATCGCGACAAAGTTGGTGGCTGATGGCAGGGGAGTAAGCCCATTTTCCAATGCTATCTCGGCGATACGGTCGCGCGCTGCCGCCACTTGGCCACGCACCTGTTCAAGATATGCCTGATCTGCCAAAGCGGCGAGCGCGCCAGCTTGGGCCGCGCGGTTCATACCGAAATGGTTTCGCACCTTGTTAAACGCATCAATGAGGTCAGGCACGCCAATCGCATAGCCGACCCGCGCACCGGCCAAACCATAGACCTTGGAAAAGGTGCGCAGCCGGATCACTCGTGGATCATCTGGTGCAATGTCAGGGGCGGTGCCGTTTGGCGAACACTCAATATAAGCCTCATCCAAAACCAATATGCAGCCATGGGGCAGGTCATCCAGCGCACTCACCAGCGTTTCGCCCTTGTGCCACGTGCCCATTGGATTGTCCGGGTTCGCAAGATAAACCAATTTGGCCCCCGTCTCGCGCGCTTTGGCAAACAGCGCGCGCGGGTCCTCTTGATCGTTCGCATAAGGCACTTTGTGTAAAACGCCGCCATACCCCGCAACGTGGTAGTTGAAGGTCGGATAGGCTCCGTCGGATGTCACGACAGTGTCACCGGGTCCGACAAACAAACGCACGAGGTAGCCCAAGAGCCCGTCTATTCCTTCGCCAATCATGATATTGGCGGGCTTAACGTTCAGATGAGCGGCAAGGGCACCACGCAACTCAAAGCTTTCGGGGTCGCCGTAGTTCCACACATCCGTTGCAGCCATTGCCTCTGAAGCAAGGGGAGAGGGGCCAAAGTTGTTCTCATTGGCGCCAAGGCGCGCGAGAAAGGGCGTGCCAAGCTTTCGTTCTTGTGCCTCGGGGCCGACAAACGGCACGGTCGAAGGCAGGCTCGCGGCGAGGGCGGTCAGGCGTAGATCAGTCATGTACTGAGGGGTAGCGCGGGTGGGCGCCTGGGGCAAGGATGTGCAAAGGTCAGTGTGCCGCAAGGTTTTGCTGGAACACCGGCCGTTCTTAGGATTGGTTGATGCCAGCTGAAGAGGAATGACCGATGATTGACCCAACCCGCGTGAACGTGACGTATGAGAACCACATTGCCCACGTCCGACTGGTGCGCGGTGACAAGATGAACGCGGTTGACCAGGCCATGATCGACTCTCTGATTGCGGCGGGTCACGAGGTCGCCTCCAGCGCTGCGCGCGTGTGCGTCATTTCAGGTGAAGGCAAAGGGTTTTGTGCCGGGATCGACATTGCTGGACTTGGCGCGATGATCGACAAAGACCCTAACGATTTGCTGATGCCGCGGACCCATGGGGACGGGACAACCAACCAGTGGCAAGAGGTTGCCATGGTGTGGACCCGCGTGCCGGTGCCGGTGATCGCGGCCATCCACGGGGTCTGCTACGGCGCTGGGATGCAACTGGCGCTGGGCGCTGACATTCGCATTGCGGCGCCTGATGCCAAGCTGGCGGTGATGGAGATGAAATGGGGCATTGTGCCAGATATGGGGGGCATGGTCCTGCTGCCGCGTCTGGTGCGCAGCGACGTTTTGCGGCGCTTGACCTACACCGCAGAGCCTGTCGCGGCAGATCAGGCCGAAGCATGGGGCCTGATCACAGAAGTGGCCGACGACCCACTGGCGCACGCAATGGGCTTGGCGGAAAGTCTGACGCTCAAGTCACCCTCGGCGTTGCGCGCAGCCAAGGCGTTGATCGCTTATGCTGAAGCGCATGAACCCGACGACGTGCTGTTGGAAGAAAGCCGTGTGCAGTCGGAATTGATTGGCAAGCCAGACCAGATGGAGGTTGTCGCGGCGACATTTGCCAAACGTGCGCCTGTGTTCGATTGAACCGGCGCAGCAGCACAGCTGCGCACTACCGCGCAGTGCGCCAATGCTCGGCAGAGGTGATCTGGCGAACTGTGTGGGGGCTCTGCCCCCGGCGCTGTGCGCCTCCCCCGGGATTTTTTTAATCAGAGAAGGGTTAGCCGAGTTCTTTCAGGCGGTTCAGCGCCTCATTGAGCTTTGCTTCTTCTTCTTCGCGCAGAGCAAGGTTTGCTTTCGTTTCCTCGACCACTTCCGGTGGCGCACTGGCGGCGAATTTGGGGTTCTTGAGACGTCCGCGTAGACCGCCCAGTTCTTTGCCAAGCTTGCCAAGCGTCTTTTCGAGCCGCGCGATCTCTTCGCCCACGTCGATCACATCTGCGAGCGGTAGCCCGAAAGTGCCCCCTGAGACGGCCAATGCAACTGTGCCTTTGGGGAAGTCATCAACTTCGCTCAGGCTTTCGAGCCGTGCAAACCGTTTGATCAATGCCTCGTTGCGGGCGTAGGCCGCGCGGGCATCCTCTTGGAAACTCTTTACGACCAAGGGCACGTAAGCACCGGCGGGGACGTGCATTTGTGCACGCGCGGAGCGGATGGATTCGATCAGTCGGATCACCCAGTTGAGTTCTTTGTCCGCCGTCGGATCGACCAGATCAGTGGTGTAGGTAGGCCAGTCAGCATGGATCAGTGATTTAGGGCGCTCTTTCTTGCCCCACAACTCTTCGGTAATGAATGGCATGATGGGATGTAGCAGGATCAGACATTGATCGAGCGCCCAAGCGTAGGTCGCTTTGGTTTCTTCAATTTCCTCGGCCGTGCCTTCGTCAAAGATCGGCTTGGTAAATTCGAGGTACCAGTCACAGAATGTGTTCCAAGTGAAGGCGTAGAGGGCGTTTGCCGCGTCGTTGAAACGGTAGTCAGTGAGGGCTGTGTCCACGATCTCGCGGGTCTTGGCAATTTCACCTTTGATCCAACGATTCAGCGGGTGCTTTGTTTCGGGCACCGCGTCGGCGTGCGGCAGATCGAAAATGCCGCGCATATCGCCGTAGCTGGCCGCGTTCCACAGTTTGGTGCCAAAGTTCCGGTAACCAGCAATGCGCTGGGTGTCGAGTTTCAGGGCACCACCAAGCGAAGCCATTGCCGCATTGGTGAACCGCAACGCGTCGGCCCCGTATTCGTCAATCAGGTCAAGCGGGTCGATAACGTTGCCCGTGGATTTGGACATCTTCTTGCCCTTGGCGTCGCGGACCAGCCCGTGCAGGTAGACGGTGTCGAAAGGGATTTGATCCACGACGGCCAACTGCATCATCATCATCCGCGCCACCCAGAAAAACAGGATGTCCTGACCCGTGATCAGGTCGGAGGTGGGGAAGTATTTGGCAAGTTCGGGCGTGTCATCCGGCCAGCCGAGCGTGCCGATGGGCCAGAGGCCGGACGAGAACCACGTATCGAGCACGTCCGGGTCGCGCCAAAGACGTACAGGCTGACCATCGTCCTGATATTTTAGGCTGATGGACTCTTGTGGGTTCTGCGCCTCGGTATCCACAAGGAAGCCGCGCGCGCCAGAGCCGCCGTAATACTGACCTGCAAGGTCGAGCGCTTCTTCATGGCTTGCGGCGCAGAAATGGACAGGCTTGGTTGTGTCCCATTCGTCGGATTCCGTGCCGTCCTCGTTTTCGATATGGGTGACGCTGGGGCCATACCAAACTGGAATCTGATGGCCCCACCACAACTGCCGCGAGATGCACCAAGGTTCGATGTTCTCGAGCCAGTGGAAATAAGTCTTTTCCCCGGATTCTGGTATGATTTTGACGTCGCCGTTGCGCACGGCGTCGAGGGCAGGGCCAACGATCTTGTCCGTATCTACAAACCATTGGTCCGTCAGCAGAGGTTCGATCACCACTTTGGAGCGGTCGCCAAACGGTTGCATGATCGGTTTGTTCTCGACGTAAGGACGGGTTTCTGAGATTTCGTTCCCGTCCTCGTCCGTGGAGGCGACGGTTTCCATCACCGCCAACCCCTCGGCCGTGATATCTGCGACCACTCGCTTGCGCGCCTCGAACCGGTCCAGTCCGCGGTATTCGTCGGGAACCAGGTTCATGAGGGACACCATGATTTCGTCGAATTCCTGTTCACCGTTGGCGATGCTTTGCGCGACTGCTGCTTCTTCGGCGTATGGTTTGCCGTCTTTGCGCATGTTGGCGCGGGGGTCCATCAGGTTGTACATCGGGATGTTGCCGCGCTTGGCCACCTGGTAGTCGTTAAAGTCATGCGCGCCAGTGATCTTCACCGCGCCGCTCCCAAAATCGGGGTCGGGGTATTCGTCTGTGATGATCGGGATCAGGCGGCGGTGTTCTTTGGGCCCAACGGGAATTTCGCACAGTTTTCCAACGATTGGCGCGTAACGCTCGTCAGATGGATGAACCGCCACAGCCCCGTCGCCCAACATGGTTTCGGGCCGGGTTGTCGCGATTGAGATGTAGTCGCGGGTCTCTTCAAGTGTGACGTTTCCGTCCTCGTCTTTCTCGACGTAGGTGTAGGTGTCGCCTCCGGCGAGCGGGTATTTGAAGTGCCACATGTGGCCAGCAACTTCGATGTTCTCGACTTCGAGATCCGAGATCGCGGTTTCGAAATGTGGGTCCCAATTCACCAACCGCTTGCCGCGATAGATCAGGCCCTTGTTGAACATCTCGATGAACACTTTGATCACGGCGTCGTGGAAGTTGCCCTTGGCCACGTCCTCTGGTGCGCCTGGAGCGCCGGACATCGTAAAGGCCTCGCGGGACCAGTCGCAGGAGGCACCAAGCCGTTTGAGTTGGGATACAATTGTGCCGCCGCTTTCGGCCTTCCATTCCCAGACTTTCGCCGTGAAGGCTTCGCGCCCCAGTTCGGTGCGCGATGGTTCCTGATTTTCAGCAAGACGCCGTTCGACCACCATTTGCGTAGCGATCCCGGCGTGATCCGTGCCCGGTTGCCAAAGCGTGTCAAAGCCGCGCATCCGGTGCCAGCGCACCAGAATGTCCTGAAGCGTGTTGTTGAAGGCATGGCCCATATGCAAAACGCCAGTGACGTTGGGGGGCGGGATCATCACGCAGTAGCTGGCCGCATCCGTGCGCGCGTTCGCTCCGGCGGCGAAACAGTCCCGTGCTTCCCAGTCCGCATAGATACGTGCCTCAACTTCGGCCGCGTTGAATTTTTCCAGTGCCATGGCGTTTGGCCCCCTTTGTCTCTTGGCCCGTGAGATAGCCGCGTGTCTGACTGAAGGAAAGGGGGGTTTTGGGTGTGGTAGCCTTGGGCTAGCGTGCTGCCATGAGCGATCTCACAAATGGCCCCGCGCCGGGGTTCTGGCGCATGTTGCGGCGCACGGGCGGGCTGTTGCCCGTGTTTCTGGCTGTGTTCACGGTGATCTTTTCGCTGATCAGCATGAACGAAATGCGCAAAGGGTTGGCATTTGCCTCTCGCGGCGTTGAAACGACGGGCGAAGTGATTGATCGCCAACAGCAACGTGTCCGCCGCGATGATCGTTGGCAGATAGATTACTACCTGACCATGCGCTTTGAGGCGGTGGATGAGGTTGTGGAAGTCCGGCAAGAGGTTCGGCAATATGTCTACGATACCTCAGACATCGGATCGCTCAGAGATGTGCGCTACCTGCCAGAAGCGCCGCGCAGGGTAGAGTTCGAGATTGGGGAGACGATGAGGGATGGGCGCACCATGCGATGGGTGTCCCTTGCCATTGGGATCGCGACGCTGGGGGTGTTGTGGTGGAAAGGGAGCAAGGCGGTAGATGCCATCCGGGCCCGCAAGTTTGGCGCGGTTGAATACGTCACGGTGACCGGCCTGCGTGAGGTGAAACACAAAAACAGCACTGCCTATGCGCTTCAATGGGTGGACACAGAAGGGAATGCGGGCAGCAGCATGACCCGTGGAGCCCGTGCACCGTTTGAAGCCTATCCCGTCGGAACACAGGTCGAGGTGTTTCGGGGCGTCGCAGGGCGTATGTGGTGGGTTGGTGACGTTGGGCCTCGCGAGGTCGCTACAACCGTGCCGTCGGTCGGCAAACGCTAGTCGTATCTGGCTCTGGACTCGGGGGGCACATCCGCTAGGTTCGCAGCCAACTGATGCCGCAGATTTTGCAGGAGCGCCCCCATGGACAAGTTCGGAAAAAGCCAACCCGTCACCCGCCGTGAAGACATTCGGTTTTTGACCGGTGAGGGGCGGTATGTGGATGACATCGCCCCTGAGGGCGCCTTGCAGTGCTTTGTGTTCCGCTCGCCTGTTGCGCACGCAACGATCACCGACCTGGATGTGAGCGACGCCAAAGAGGCTGACGGTGTGCACGCGATCTACACGTTGGCTGATCTTGAGGCGGCTGGCATGAATGTGGGCATGGACGGGGCCACCATGAAAAATCGGGATGGCTCACAAGGGGCGGCCCCCGAACGTCCAATGCTGGCGCGCGATACAGTGCGATTTGTCGGCGAACCGATTGCCATGATCGTGGCTGACACGCTGGCACAGGCCCGCGATGCGGCAGAGATGATCATGCTGGATTACGACGATCTGCCCGCCAAGATGGACATGTCCGCCGGAGGCCAGACATTGCACGCCGAAGCGCCTGACAACGTCGCCTACGACTGGCACATGGGAGACAAAGACGCGACTGACGCTGCCTTTGACGCTGCGGCCCGCGTGGTCTCGCTGGATGTGGGCGACAACCGGATTATCGTCAATTCGATGGAGCCGCGCGGCTGTTACGCTGAAATGGAGGGGGATCGCCTGCATATCGCGATCAACGGGCAGGGCGTTTGGGGCCCTAAGGGGCAATTGGCCAAAGCGTTGGACGTGGAGGCCGAGATGATCCGTGTCACGAACCCGGATACGGGTGGCGGATTTGGCATGAAGGGGATGATGTACCCCGAATACTTCGTGTTGGCGCACGCTGCACGCGACCTCAAACGCCCGGTGCGCTGGATGTCCGAACGCACCGAGGCGATGCTGAGTGACAATGCGGGCCGCGATCTGACCTCGCTGACCGAACTGGCGTTTGATGCGAACAACAAGATCACCGCCTACCGCGTCAAGACCGAGGCCAACATGGGCGCCTACAACTCGCAGTTTGCACAAGCTATTCAAACGCAACTGTTTTCGCGGGTTTTGATGGGTGTCTACGACGTGCAGACCACCTACTTCCATTCGATTGGATACTATACCAACACCACACAAGTTGATGCCTATCGTGGGGCTGGGCGACCCGAAGCGATCTATATTCTCGAACGTGCCATGGATCGCGCCGCGCGTGAGTTGGGCGTCGACCCACTGGAATTGCGCCGCATCAACTTTATCAAACCCGAACAGTTTCCCTACGATACGACAACGGGCGAAACCTATGATGTGGGTGACTTTAACAAAGTGTTGACCCGGACCGAGACCGAGGCGGACATCCCCGGATTTGCAGCGCGCAGGGCAGCCGATGCAGAAAAGGGCCTGCTGCGTGGAATGGGGCTTTGTTACTATATCGAAAGTATTCTGGGCGACCCTGCGGAAACGACCAAAGTTGAATATACCGATGAAGGCCGCGTGAACATCTATGTGGGCACACAATCAAACGGGCAGGGACACGAAACTGTTTATACCCAGTTCCTGAGCGATCAGACCGGGATTCCGGTGGATATGATCGACGTGGTTCAGGGGGATTCTGATTTGATCAAGACAGGTGGCGGCACCGGCGGGTCACGTTCGGTCACGACACAGAACAACGCCACGCTGGCGACGGTCAGTGCAATGACCGAAGCCTTCACCGCCTTTCTGGCCGACGAAATGGGTGTGCCCGCGTCCGAGATCACGTTTGACGATGAACAGTTCCGCGCCGATGGGTCGAACATGACGCCCACAATGCTGGAGGTCGCCGACATGGCCCGCGAGAAAGGCCGGGACGACCTGCTGGTCCACGAACGCCGCGTCGCACTGGAGGCGCGCAGCTTCCCCAACGGCTGTCATGTTTCAGAAGTTGTGATCGATCCGGATACCGGCGTGACAACTTGTGACCGTTACACAGTCGTGGATGATTTTGGCAATCTTATCAATCCGATGCTGGCCGAAGGTCAGGTGCATGGCGGGGTGGTTCAAGGCCTTGGTCAGGCGCTGACAGAGCATGTGATCTTTGATGAAGATGGCCAACTGCTCACAGCAACGTTCATGGACTATGCCTTGCCCCGTGCCGACGACGTACCCATGATTGGGTTTACGTCAGAGCCGGTACCATCCACAGCCAACATCATGGGTATGAAGGGCTGCGGCGAGGCCGGAACTGTCGGCGCGTTGGCGGCAGTCTCCAACGCAGTTCAGGATGCGCTGTGGGAACGCGGCGTGCGGCAGGTGGATATGCCATTTACGCCGCTCAAGGTTTGGGAATTGCTGAAGGATGATGCAATCGCGGCTGAATAGGACCATTGCAAACTGGCTGAAAGGCCGGTTTGGCAGAGGTGCGGCCCAAGTAGATCCGCCCACACGCGGGCGAACAATCCATGTGATCATCATTGACGGTACTATGTCGTCTCTTGAGCCAGGAGACGAGACAAATGCCGGGCTGTTGGCCAACCTGCTTGGCGAGGTCGGTAACGAGGTTTCGCTCTACTACGAACCTGGGTTGCAGTGGTCCGAATGGCGGCGTGCCGGGGACGTGCTGTTTGGGCGGGGGATCAATCGCCAGATCAGACGCGCCTATGGCTATCTGGCCTCACGCTATCGGCCGGGAGACAAGATCTACCTGTTTGGCTATTCGCGCGGCGCTTATGCGGTGCGTTCGCTCGCTGGTATCATTGACCGCGTCGGGCTGTTGCGTAGCGATGCGGCGACCGTGCGCAATGTTCGTGACGTGTATCGCCACTACGAATGTACGCCAGATGGGGATGCAGCACGCACTTTTGCGCGCAACAATTGTCATGAATCGATTGAGATCGAGATGATTGGGGCGTGGGACACTGTGAAGTCACTGGGTCTGAACATGCCCTATTTGTGGCGGCTGAGCGCGCCGCGCCATGCCTTCCACAACCACGCGCTGGGCAAATCGGTAAAGCGTGGGTTCCATGCGCTAGCCCGCAATGAGACCCGCGTCGCCTATGCCCCGGTCATGTGGGACACATCAAAGGATTGGGACGGACATCTGGTGCAAATGTGGTTTCGCGGCACCCATGGTGATGTCGGTGGGCACCTGACCGGTTTCCACGTGGCGCGTCCGCTCTCCAATATTCCGTTCGTGTGGATGCTGGAGCAGGCAGAAAGCTGTGATTTGCCGCTGCCGCAAGGGTGGTCCGAGGGGATTGTGCAGGATGCCAGTGCGCCTTCCACGGGAACATTTCGTGGGTTTGGCCGCTGGTTCATCACGCGTAGGCCACGCAAGGTCGGGCTTGATCCGTCGGAACGCGTGCACCCTTCGGTCGCGCAATCACCAGAACCCCAAAGCTGGTCGGATTGGATGTCAAAGCGGCGGAACCGAGGGGCGGACGCTCTTTGAACACTGCCTGCGGCGTGTTTAAACACGCCCGGCCCACCGTCCCTTATTTGAGCTTCATAATGATGCAGGTTGTGGATCCTGTGGCATAGAGCTTGCCATCCTCGACCCCGCGGATTTCGCCCTTCGCCACACCCGTGGAGCGTCCCGAATGATCGATTGTCCCGATGCAGTCTATTGTCATCCCCAAAGGGATCCCGCGCGTGATGTTGATCTTGTATTCCAGGGTTGTATAGACCGACCCTGCGGGCACTTTGGTCATCACGGCGCAGGCCATCGCACTGTCCAAAAGCGTTCCATACCATCCCCCGTGAACCGTACCCATCGGGTTGGTCACATTGAATTCCGGAGTGCCGCGAAAGGTAACTCTGCCGTCCGAGACGGTATGCAGCCTATAGCCCATCGTGTTTGCAATCGGAGGGCCGGGCAGGGTGCCATTCAGAATTCCTGTCATGAAATCCAAGCCAGACATGGACAGCAATTCATCCTGGTTCAGCAGGTCGGATGGCGAGGTGGCAATGGGCATTGGGTTCTCCGGCAGGGATCATTGCCGCGAACGTATGTCAATTAGACTGACTGGTCTAGTGCAGGGCCGCTGAAAGCGGTAGCAGCCTCTGCCTTATGCCCATCACGCGATGTGTCTGCCGAAATTTGGTTAGATCAGGCCACGTTGCGAATGCTGGCCGCCGGTACAAGACCCAACGCACGGCAAACCTGAAGTGTCAGATCGGGGCGGTTGAGCGTGTAGAAATGGAGCGCGTCGACCCCTTGGCTGATCAGGTTGTCGCACAAGTCAGCACAATGGGTCAGAGCAAACAGATCGGCGCGATCATCTCGGGTGGCCCGATCGAACGAAGTGGCGATATCCGCAGGGACGGGTGTACCGCACCGTTTTGCAAAGGACTTGGCGTTGGCCCAGTTGCTGATCGGCAGGATGCCGGGCGTGATGGGGGCGGTGATCCCGGCATCCGCACAGGCATCGCGAAAGCGCAGGAACGTGTCTGCTTCGAAAAAGAACTGCGTGATCGCCTCGTGTGCGCCCGCGTCGATCTTTGCTTTCAGCCAGTCGATGTTTTGCGCCATGGACGCCGCGTCCGGGTGACTGTCGGGGTAGGCGCCGACACGAATCTTGAAACCACCGACTTTGCCAAGCGCTTCGATCAACTCAACGCTGTTTTCAAACCCGTCTTCATGGGGAACAAATTTACCGCCGTTGGCCGCATCTCCACGCAAAGCAACGATATCGTTGATGCCAGAGGCCTTGTAGCGTTCTGCGACGCGCAGCACTTCGGCGCGGCTTTGATCCGTGCAAGTGAGGTGGGCCGCCACATTCAGTCCAGATGTTTTGCGTAAAGTTTGTGCAGCTTCCTGCGTGAGTTCACGGGTCGAGCCACCCGCGCCGTAGGTCACAGAAACAAAACGCGGGGAAAGCGGCGTTAGCGATTTGACTGTCTCCCACAAATGAAAGGACGCATTGAGCGATTTGGGTGGAAAGGTCTCAAAGGACAGGGCGGTCATTGGATTAGCCTCCTCGGCGGGTTGCGTCCAGTATGACCAGAGCGGTATGATGAAGCAAATTCATAACTCTCATCATTAACATGAGGTACGTATGCATATCGAGTTCCGCCATCTGCGCACAATCAAGGCCATTCACGAGGCCGGTGGGCTGGCGCGTGCGGCGGATCAGTTGCACATCACGCAGTCTGCATTGAGCCATCAGGTCAAAGGGCTTGAGGATCAGGCAGGGGTGGAACTGTTTGTGCGCCGCTCCAAACCGCTGAAGCTTTCGGCGGCGGGCATGCGTCTTTTACGCCTTGCCGAACAGGTGTTGCCGCAGGTCGAGGCGTTGCAGGCTGAGTTTACATCCTTGCGCGATGGCTCCTCCGGGCGTTTGCACATCGCGATTGAGTGCCACGCATGTTTCGAGTGGTTGTTTCCGGTGCTTGAGCAATTTCGCCGCACATGGCCGGATGTAGATGTGGACATCCGTCCCGGTCTGGCCTTTGACGCGCTTCCGGCGCTGATGAAGGAAGAGGTGGATCTGGTTGTGTCCTCTGACCCTGAGGATCTTCCGGGGGTGGAGTTTGTAGAACTGTTTGATTACGCACCAGTTTTTGTGGCGGCCTCGACGCATCCTCTCGCGAAAAAGGCGTTCATTGACGCTGAGGATTTCCGCGAGCAGACGTTGATCACTTATCCGGTCGAACGCACCCGTCTGGATGTGTTCAGTCAGTTGCTGATCCCGGCCAAGGTGGAACCCGCGGCGGTGCGCCAAGCTGAGTTGACGGCCGTCATCCTGTTGCTTGTCGCTTCAAACCGCGGTGTGTCCGTGCTGCCCGACTGGGTGGTGCGCGAGGTGAAGTATTCGAACGATTATGTCACCCGTCCTTTGACCAAGTCAGGGTTGACCCGACGCCTTTATGCGGCCGTTCGGTCCGAGGAGCGTGACAAGCCTTACATGCAAAAACTGATCGAATTGGCCCGGATCGAGGCGCGCAAGCTTCAAAACGTGTGACGTCAGACGAGTTTGACGATCAGTTTGCCAAGGTTTTTGCCTTCCAGCAGGCCGATGAACGCGTCCGGTGCGTTTTCCAGCCCTTCTGTGATATCTTCGATGTACTTGATCTGGCCATTCAGCACCTTTGGCGCAACGTCCTGAATGAACTCGGGCAGGCGGTGGAAAAAGTCTGAGATAATAAAGCCTTGCACGCTGAGGTGGTTCACGAGGATTCCACGCCAGAGAGCGGGCACAGTCATTGTCGCTTCTGCTCCCGCGCCAAGGCCGCCCGCGTTGTACCATGATATCATTCCGCAGACCGGCACGCGGCCATAGGCGTTCATCAAGGGCATCACGGCCTCAAGCACTTTGCCCCCTACATTTTCAAAGTAGATATCGACGCCATTGGGGCAGGCGTCGCTGAGCGCTGCGCGCAAGGATTTAGCATCCGGATAGGCGCGGTGGTCAAGGCAGGCGTCAAAGCCAAAGGTGTCTGTGGCAAGTGCGCATTTATCTGCGCCGCCTGCGATGCCAACGGCGCGCAGGCCTAGTGACTTGGCAAGTTGCCCGACCATAGACCCGACAGGTCCGGTGGCGGCGGCCACGACCAATGTCTCGCCTGCCTTGGGCCGTCCGTATTCCATCAAACCGTGCCAGCCGGTAAAACCCGGCATGCCCAAAACCCCAAGCGTCGCGGTCAGGGGCGCTACGTTTGGGTCCAACTTGCGCAGGGCCTTGGCGGGTTGCACGGCGTGGCTTGCCCAGCCGAACATGCCAAGGGCGAAGTCGCCGGCGCTCCAGCCTTCCGCATTGCTGGCGATCACCTCGCCAACGCCACCTGCGCCCATTGTTTCACCGATTTGAGTGGCCGCGGTGTAAGATTTGCCCGCATCCATGCGACCGCGCATGTAAGGGTCGAGTGACATGTAGTGGACGCGCACAACGACTTCGCCGGGGCCCGGATCAGGAATGGGGGCAGTTTCAAAAGCGAAATTGTCGAGTGTCGGCGCACCAGTCGGGCGGCTGGCCAGCGTGATGTACTGCATCTGGTCCGTCATCTTTGTCTCATTCCTTGTGGTTGAAGGCGTGAACCCGAACGTGCAGGGTCGCGTGCCCCTTGGCAAGGTAGCACATGCGGCGTATAGCGCAGCCTTTGATCCCATCATCCCGTTTCGGAGCACCCCAATGGCCGCCAGCGCAAACCTGAACATCATGATCAAAGCCGCGCGCAAAGCGGGTCGGTCACTGGCCAAGGACTTTCGCGAGGTCGAGAACCTGCAAGTGTCGATGAAGGGGGCCGGTGATTTCGTCTCCAAGGCCGATCTGGCGGCCGAAGCGATCATCAAGGAAGAATTGCGCACGGCTCGACCCACCTATGGCTGGTTGGCCGAAGAAGGCGGTGAAGAGCCGGGCGAAGACCCCACCCGCCGCTGGATCGTGGATCCGCTGGATGGCACCACGAACTTTTTGCACGGGCTGCCCCACTGGGCTGTGTCTATTGCGCTTGAACACAAAGGACAGGTTGTGGCCGGGGTCGTGTATGATCCGGCCAAGGACGAACTGTTCTTTGCTGAAAAAGGGCAGGGCGCTTTCATGAACGACACCCGTTTGCGGGTGTCCGGACGTTCCAAGATGATCGAGGGGCTGTTTTCGACCGGCTTGCCGTTTGGGGGCCGCTCTGATCTCCCGGAAACCCTGCAGGAACTGGCCCGCCTGATGCCGGTTTGCTCCGGCGTTCGCCGGTTTGGCGCCGCTGCGCTCGACTTGGCCTATGTGGCCGCAGGTCGTTATGATGGGTATTGGGAACGTCGTCTGAATGCTTGGGACATTGCCGCAGGTCTGCTGATCGTGAAAGAAGCGGGCGCGTTTGCCGAGCCGTTGACACCCGGCAACGACATTCTGGAAGATGGCGAGATCATTTGCGCCAACGAGCCGATGTTTCCACAACTCGCAAAGATCATTCGCGCCTAGGGTTTGCCATCTGACGGGTGATTGATCCCGTCTGTCCACGGGATCGGTTCGTGTTCCGCAGGATTCACGCCCTCAAGCGTGCCCATGTTTACCCCGATGTGGTCAGGGTTGGCCCGCTGGTTGTGGTACATGTAAATGCCGCAGATTTTGCAAAAGTGATGCCGCGCCGTTTGCGTGCCCCATTGATATAACGTCAGCGTGTCCGTGCCTTGCACAACGCGAACATCGCCCTTCCGGGCGACAACAGCCGGTGCTGCACGACGGCGGCAGAACGAGCAGGTGCAGCGTCCGGCGGTCTCCAGCCCGTCGAGCAACGTCACCTCAAGGACGACGGCGCCGCAATGACAGGACGCTTTCATCGGCGTACCTTTGGGATGCGGGAGGATGCGTAAACCGCCTCAGGATGGGGCGGATGTCCATGGGTACGCCGCCAGAACCCGACCCCGCCGCGTCTGAGCCACAGGGGCAGTGTCAGCACCAGCCCGGCCACAAATCCACCTGCATGTGCCCAGTAAGCGACCCCGCCCGCCGACACGTCAGTGCCGATGCCGCCCACGAATTGCATTCCGAACCACACCGCCAGCATGATCCATGCGGGGATCGGAAAGATGCGGATGAAGATGATAAGGATCAGCAATATGTCCACGCGCGCCTTGGGAAAGAGCAACAGGTAGCTGCCCATAACCCCTGCGATGGCTCCTGAGGCGCCAACGGTTGGAATGTCCGATCCGGGGGCGGAGATCACCTGTATCAAACCCGCCGCGATCCCGGCGATGAGATAGAAGATGAGGAAGGGGATATGTCCCATCTCATCTTCGATATTGTCCCCGAAAATCCACAAAAACAGCATGTTACCGATCAAGTGCATCCACCCACCATGCAGGAACATGGAACTGATCAGGGTGCCGAATCTATCACCAGCGCTGATCTGTTTAGGGATTGCTCCGTACCCATCGAAGAACACCTCCAGCGCCAACGGATTGTTTAAAAGGGCCACATAGCTGAGAAAGATGCCAATATTGGCAGCCATCAGCATGTAGGTCACATATGGAATACGCCCCGACGGGTTATGATCACGGATTGGAAACATCCGCACACAGTTGGTCGGGGCGCGCAGCGCGTCAAGGGCAGAGACGGAGCCCTTGACGGTTTCCTTGCCCTTTTTCAGTCAGCTCGCAGCGCCCAGGAGGGCAGTATTACCGCCTGAGGCGGTGACATCAACGCAGACGTGCCGTTCAACGGTGGCGTGGGCGCGATCAGGCATCCCTGCGATCAGCGGTATGATCGGACCCGGGCGCGCCGCAAGATCGCATTCGAGCGCTCGCGCGGTTGCCACGTCTCCCCACCAAATCACGCCACCATAAGCGGGGCCCGATGTCAGCGCTCCGTCTGGAATGGCACCGCTCGCTTGAACGGGGGCGCCGCCCAGGGACGCGACGGCATCTGCTTGCGCGGCCGCAGTTTCTACACCTGGACCGGCGCACAGGATTGCGGGGCGGCTTGCGTGGCTCAGCACATTTGACTCGCCCGTAGGGCCGGGCAGAGGGGTGCTGTTCAGAGGTTCGTTGGGCTGATTTGTAAGAACGGGTAACGGGGCCTCCGCGTCCCATGATCCCGCCCCAGGCGCAGGCTGCGTGCGCCGGAAGCGCAATAGGTAGTCAGGTCCGCCCGCCTTTGGGCCCGTGCCTGAAAGCCCAACACCGCCAAAGGGTTGGGAGCCTACGATCGCACCAATCTGGTTGCGATTGACGTAGACATTTCCCGCCTTAATCCGGTCCGAAACATGCTGCACACGGTCATCGATCCGACTGTGTAGTCCAAAGGTCAGCCCATATCCGCTGGCATTGATGTCGTCGATCACTGCGTCCAGTTCGCTAGCCTCAAAGGTCGCCAGATGCAGGACAGGGCCAAAGACTTCACGCTCCAGATCCGCGATCCCATGAACCTTGATCAGGGCAGGGGCGACAAATGTGCCTGAGGTGGGCGTTTTGAGGCGATGTAGCAGGCGCCCCTCTTGCGTGGCGGTCGCGATATGGGCCTCAATCCCTGCACGTGCCACCTCATCAATGACCGGTCCAACATCTGTTGCAAGGGTCCATGGGTTGCCCACGTTCAGCGCCTCCATTGCGCCAATCAGCATTTCGGTGAAGGCAGGGGCAATGTCGGCCTGAACATAGAGACAGCGCAGGGCCGAACAGCGTTGCCCGGCCGATTGGAACGCGCTTTCGATCACGCTGCGTACTGCCTGTTCGGGCAGGGCAGTGCTGTCCACGATCATGGCGTTCAACCCACCTGTTTCAGCAATCAGTGGTGTGCCAGGGGCCGCGTGTTCAGCGAGGCTCGCCCTGATGCGCAAAGCTGTTTCGGTTGACCCGGTAAAGGCGACACCGCTCGCACCTCCATGTGCCGTGAGGGCCCCACCCAGCTCTCCATCTCCCGGCAGCAGTTGCAGGGCTGAGACCGGAACGCCCGCCTGATGCATCAGAGAAACGCCCAGGTGCGCGATCAGTGGGGTTTGCTCAGCGGGCTTGGCCAGAACAGCGTTCCCTGCGGCAAGAGCCGCAGCGATCTGGCCCGTGAAGATCGCCAATGGGAAATTCCACGGCGAAATACAAACGAACGTGCCAGCTGGGGCCTCGCGATTGGCTTGGGTCGCGTAATAGCGCAAGAAATCCACCGCTTCGCGCAATTCAGCGACGGCATCCATCAGTGTCTTGCCGGCCTCGCGTGCCAGAAGTGCAAATATCTCGCCGAACCGTTCTTCGTAGAGATCAGCGGCTGCGTTCAGGATGCGCGCCCGCTCGGGTGCTGTGGCCGCCCATGGTGTTGCATCCTGAAAGGCGCGGGCCGCCATGTCTGGGGTTGCAACGGTGACGCTGCCGACGGTGTCATCCGAGTCGGCCGGGTTTACAACAGCCCGCGACGTGCCGTCCGCTGACATGACTGTGAGTGGCATAGCCTTCCAATGATGCGTTGCATGTCCATCTCGGGCCGCATTGATCTGTGCCAGGGTTTCCACATTCGTGATGTCAAAACCGCGCGAGTTGGGCCGCTCTGGCAAGAACAGGGCTGGTCCGTCAGGTATTGTCACGACGCTGTCGCTTAGCGCGTCAAAGGGATCGGCGGCCACGACCTCGGGCAGAACACTGTCGTCGACGATCTGGTTCACAAAGCTGGAGTTGGCGCCGTTTTCCAAAAGCCTGCGTACGAGATAAGCAAGCAGGTCGCGATGCGCGCCGACCGGTGCGTAAATACGGCAGCGCGTGCCACGCCCGCGCAACACGATGTTATGCAGAGCCTCGCCCATTCCGTGGAGGCGTTGGAATTCATAAGGCTGGTCGCCAGCCATATGCAGGATTGCCGCAACGGTGTGGGCGTTATGGGTCGCAAATTGCGGGTAAATGCGGTCGGTCATGCCCAGCAAGCTGCGCGCATTCGCGATGTAGGAGACGTCCGTCGCAGCCTTGCGCGTGAAGACGGGAAACCCTTCGACCCCTTCGACCTGGGCCCGCTTGATCTCGGTATCCCAATAGGCGCCTTTGACCAGCCGCACCATGATCCGGCGGTCATGCCGTTGTGCCATGTGATGGAGCGTATCGATCACCGTGCCTGCACGTGGTCCATAGGCTTGAACAACGATCCCGAACCCGTCCCAGCCCGCCAAGGCATCGTCCCCGAGCACTGCATCGATCACTTCGAGGCTAAGCGAGAGGCGGTCTGCTTCCTCCGCATCCACGTTGAGGCCCATGCCAGCGGATTTCGCCAGCAACGCAAGGGAACGCAAACGCGGGACCAGATCGCGCAGAACGGCCTCTTCCTGTGCGCGTTCATAGCGCGGATGCAGGGCCGACAGTTTCACCGAAATCCCAGGGTTTTCGCGGATGTCGTCGCGAATACAGGCCCGCGCAATCGCCGAAATCGCGCGCGAGTACGACAAGTGATAACGCCGCGCATCCGCTTCGGTCAGCGCGGCCTCTCCCAGCATGTCGTAGGAATAGGTGAACCCTTTGGCCTCCATCCCTGCCGCGCGGTCCATGGCGGCATCGATGTCTTCGCCCAACACAAACTGGCGGCCCATTTCCTTCATGGCGCGAGAGACGGCGGCGCGGATCACCGGTTCCCCCATGCGTTTGATTGCGCCGCGCAAGTGGCCGATCGGACCGGGTTGGTCATCATCCAGTACGCGCCCGGTCAACATCAATGCCCATGTGGAGGCGTTGACCAGCGATGACGTCGAATGGCCCAGGTGTTTGCCCCAATTGCTGGGCGCGATCTTGTCTTCGATCAATGCATCGATTGTGTCCGCATCCGGGACGCGCAACAGGGCTTCGGCCAGACACATGAGCGCGATCCCTTCGTCGGTGGACAGGCCATATTCGGCAAGGAATACCTCCATCAAACCCGGTGCTGCCTGTGTTCTGATGGCCGTCACCAACTGTGCGGCGTCATTGCAAATCGCTGTTCGGTCGTCGGGCGATAGATTGGCAGTCTGGATCAACTCACTCAGCACAGGCTCTGGCGCGCCATACATGCCAATGTCGATGGTGCGTGCCAAATCCAGTTGTGCGTCATGTGCCATGTGTTTGTCCTTTCCCATTTTGATCAGTATATCGGTGTTTGAGTGGGCAGTTTTGTTGAATTTTGGGATAATGGCAGATCATATGCGTGAAAATTCTAGATCAATGCAAGAAAAGAGACTGTCAGGACTCGACTCATTTGACCAATCGATTCTCGTCGCTTTGGCCGAAGATGGTCGGATGAGCATCACCGATCTTGCGGCGCGCATTGGTTTGTCCAAATCCCCGACGCAAGCCCGACTGAGGCGCCTTGAAAAGTCTGGGATCATTATGGGCTATCGCGCCTTGCTCGATCCTATCTCGCTTGGTCTGGATCACGTCGCTTTTGTCGAGGTGCGTCTGACGGACACGCGCGAAACCGCCTTGCGTGCGTTTAATGCTGCCGTGCAAAACGTACCCGAGATTGAGCAAGCCCACATGATCGCGGGCAATTTTGATTATCTTCTCAAGGTGCGCACCCGCGACATGGCGCAGTACCGCGCATTTTTGGGAGATGTCGTGTCAACCTTGCCCCATGTTGCTGCGACGTCGACCTTTGTTGCGATGGAGGCGGTCAAAGAAGTGATGTTGCCCGGAATTGATTGACCCAGGCATTGTAGAGTTGACCCATGCGACAAGTGCACCATCATATCGGTGATGAAACCGCTCTTGATCCTTGCCTTTGTGTCGGCGCCTGCATGGGCCGACACTTGCCCGCCATCGCCGGATAACACGGCTGCCTTGTCCGCGCTGATCGAAAAGATACGCGCGGCCCCAGACGAACGTGCGGCTCAGCCCATATCAGGACAGATGTGGCAGCTTTGGTTGATGGCGCCAGATGCAGCAGCACAAGAAGCGCTTGATCAGGGCATGCGGCAACGAAGCAGTTATGATTTTGCCGGTTCGGTCGCGTCATTTGACCGGTTGGTCGCGTACTGTCCCGAATACGCAGAAGGGTATAATCAACGCGCTTTTTCGTACTTTTTGACCGAGGATTTTGAAGCAGCATTGGTTGATCTGGATGCAGCACTGCGCCTGTCGCCCGATCACGTCGGAGCCCAATCCGGGCGTGCGCTCACCTTGATGAACCTGGGCCGCATTGAAGAAGCGCGGGCCCAGATGCTTGAGGCTGTTGAGAACAACCCATGGCTGTCAGAGCGCGCACTTTTGGCAAAAGGCGCCCCCCTTGGCCCGGTTGGAGAGGATATCTGAGCGCGGGCTTGAGGTGTGAGGCGTGATTGCCTAACAAGGCGATGTGCGGGCGTGATGGAATGGTAGACATACCAGACTTAAAATCTGGAGGGCGTATGCCCGTGTGGGTTCGAGTCCCACCGCCCGCACCACCAATTATTGAGGCAAAATAGTTGTTTCAGATGTTTGACTTGTAGGGGAAGTATTTTGTTCTCTCCACAAACTACATCTCAGTGGTGTGTGTGCAGCCATTGGGGTCGTTAGGCTTCAGCTTTTTATCCCAGAACTGCCCATGTAGAAGTTTGACCGCCCTTGCCGGGTTTTGGGGAAGACTGGGCCGCCGCGCGGCATCATGGGGCAAGGCTGACCTTTTGGGCGCTTAGATGCTCCGAGCCTGGATATGGCGGACGACCCGCGTCGATCTGGAAACATTTTGTTTCCGAATTCGGGAGCAGTTGAATTAGGCAAACATGTCGCATTTGGATTTCACCCACCGCTAGAAAACTGTCCACCCGAAAGGAAACAGTAGGGCCGCGAAATGGGGCGTTTAACATCTCTCCCAAGACCATTGTTCCGGTTCTCGAAACACGGCCGTCTATCAACTCGCCCTCTCAATCTCACTTTCGGCACAATGCCGCCTTTCCTTGGAAGAACCTGCCACACCGCGAACGTCATCGCTTGGTTAGTTAGGGTCAGTAACCAGTTGGTACAGTTGTCCAATTGTGGGGCGGCCATACCGTCTTAAAGTTGATGAGTGAGCGTCCGCTGAGGTTTTGTTTTTTGTTCTGACCTCGGCGGACAGCTTTTAGAGAATAGCTGTCAGGCAGAGCGTTGGAACATCGTGGAGAGAGTAAATGAGTAAGACCCGCTACCCTTCACAATCCACCAAAACGGCACGGCAAAACGCCATGCTTCCTGGCCGCAAAAACGTCAAAGGGGTTTTTTGACATGACGCAGGTTGTGATTTTGCTCATATTGGTTTGTTATTTTGCGCAACGCGAAATGCCCTGCCGCAGATTAAAGATTCACTTTAAGGGCGGCGAACAGTAATCTGAACTTGGGCTCTCAACACGTCAAAGCGTGAGGTGGATGCCGTTCAGAACTCCGCCCTCACTACTTGTCTCATGGCTTTCCGGTGCTTCAACAACAATAGCTGCAGCGTACATGCGTCCAATCGTGCTGTAGAGGGTACTTGGCCAAACACCTTGGCTTGATCAGGGGCGAAGTCGCGGATTGCGTTCTCGCAAAGTGCGCGAGGATAGTGGCGAAAAGGCCGAGGCAGAAAGCGTGGACCGCACATTTCACTGAGTTCTAGCAGATAGGCCATGCGCCACCGGACCCTCTGTTGTGTTCAGGTTATCGGCCCGTCTGTGTTCAGGTTATCGGCCCGTCGATCTGAGTGGTATTCTTTCTTAACTTGCAGACTTCCAAGGTCTTACCGGCTGATCGTCAGTTGCTATGAACTGACAATAGGATGCGGTTGCCGGCCCATTGCTTTGACATCAGATCTGCGTGGCGATTTTGGGCGAAAGCTCATTTTTGCCTTGCGTGTGGTCGGTTCTGTCGTTTGGATTTGACGGACATATTGTGCATAGTCGTCGCAAAGGTTTGCGGTCGGCAGCTTGGGATGATGGTGAAACAGTTGAAGATGATAGCAGCAGATGCGCGCCGCCCGACACCGTTGCGATGGTTTGTGACGCTGGTGACTGTGGCAGTACTGGTGGTTGTTGTGCCAGTTCATCAGGTGCGCGCCTGCGCCTTTGATATGGTCAAGCCAGAACGCACAGCGATCGACTGGGTCGTTGAGGCGGACCACCTCTTGCTTGCAAGACCCAAGCCCGAAAATCCCTTTGCCTATGGAATGGTGGAGGTTCTTTACGGTGATACAACTGAAATTGATATTCCTCATCTGGTTGATAGGACGGCCCGACACCGGCTGTCGGCGGCACCACAGGATGCTGTTTTGTTTGCCAGATTCGACGACGGCGATTGGCGCCGAGTTGCATATGTAGATGCCGAGTTTCGCCGCGTCCTGGACATCTCTTTGGCCCATCGTGACGAATGGCAAGCCGGGTTCCACGAAAGCCGATTGCGCCTGATCGACAGCCTACAGGATATCGACCACAGGACGCTGCGGTTTCTTTTGATCAGTGAGCTCGACAAAGTTCCATATGATCATTTGCGTACCCTCGACTTACGTATACCCGCAGGGCAATTGCTGTCCGAACTCTGGCAGCCAGCGAACTATCCGTTTCAAGCCATACATGTTCTGCTGCTTGGGCTATCAGATGATGCGGCTGCACGCGCAGAGATCTATAATTTCGTTGACCGGGCCAAGGACCAGATGTCGCCTACCAACTTGGGCGCGTTTTCCGCAGCCCTGATCGAATTGGAGGGCGCTGCGGCTGTTCAAAAGCTGTCAGAAGACATTCTTTTCGACCCAAATCAGCCGCTCGACAAAGTGGAACAGGTGGTTATGGCGCTGTCGGTTCAGCACGCGGTTACGGATGCGCAAACACAGCAAGCCATCGCAGACACCCTGTCCGATCTGGTTGAAAAAAGGCCAGAAACCGGCGCGTTGATTGCGCGGCAGTTCACGCTTAGGTCCGATTGGTCGCAAGCGATACTTCTTGAGCCGCTGATCAGGGAACGCAAGCTGACAACGATCAAAGACTTGGCAAGCGTAACCGCTTACGTCCTGCGGGCAAAACAGACCACAGCACAAAGCGAAGACGGATAGCCGGGCAGCTTGCCAGGGCCCGCTTTCAGCCATAGCAGGCCGGATCAGAACTGGCTTTCACCCCGGTTTTTAGGCCCGAAAAGCTTTGGGCTGACATCTGTGTCTATGCGTTCGACACATGCCAGAGGGATGAGTGCGCACATCCCATTTGCCACGCAGTCTGAGGAATTGATTGGGTTTCCAGAAGGGGAATAAGCTCGAAAAAAGGTGGCTAATGATCGATGGAAACTCGATTTGTTTTCGACGCTAATGATCGCGGTCACTTGTCTAAATCGATTAACATGTGCACACTGCTCTCACGTCACTTGAGTTTTCAACTCAGTGAGCGGTTCTATGGTTTGGCGACCGCCCTCGAGAATAACCTTCTGTATAGGCAGTGTTTTCGACTTGTGGCCAGGCCACGGGCGTCTTCTGCCGCTGTTCCAGTGTATGCGTCGCCCACGAATAAAGACACTTGGGGGGGAATCCATGTCAAAATTATCTGTTGCCGCATTGAGTTTTACTATCCTTGCAACAGGAGCGATCGCGGATGGAGTGCCGTCTGAAGAAGCTGCCGAGGGAACATTTCCGGCAAAACCTTTTTCGCCCTACGCAAACAGAACAATACCTGAGCGGCCTCTGTGGGGAGACAGCCATTTGCACACCGGGCTTTCGCTGGACGCCGGCGCGTTTGGCAATACCCTTTTGCCAGACGAAGCATGGCGCTTTGCCAAGGGAGAGCAGGTCATTTCTTCAACAGGCCAACCAGTCAGGTTGTCCAGACCGCTTGATTGGATGGTATTGACAGATCACACCGATCTTATGGGCTTTGCGCCTGACCTGCAGGCTGGCAAACCCTCCGTTTTGGCCGATCCCAAGGGACGGGAATGGTATGAAGGTTACTCAAAAGGTGGTGAAGCAGCTGGTAAATCTGCGTTTGACCTGATCACGAATTTTTCCCAGATGACCCTGCCTGAGTTGTTGCTGGAATCCTACAGCCCCGGAGCTGATGCGTTTGCTTTCACATGGGAACACATTGTGGACGCCGCCGAGCGGCATAACGATCCCGGTACGTTCTCGGCCTTTATTGGCTTTGAATGGACGTCGGTGCCCAAGGGGTTCAACTTGCACCGTAATGTCATGTTGCGCGATGGCGGGGTTCGAGCAAAGCAGGTGGTTCCACCTGTCACGCAACCGCCCTACGGCGATACAAACCCTCACACGCTCTATGACTGGCTTGAAATGTACGAAGAAAAAACCGGCGGACGCGCGGTGGCTTTTTCGCATAACGGCAACCTTTCAAATGGTTGGATGTTTCCAACCGAAGACACTTATCACGGTGGTGAGGTTGATCAGGAATATGTCGATCGCCGTGCAAAGTGGGAGCCGCACTACGAGGTCACTCAGATCAAGGGTGACGGCGAGGCACACCCTGCTCTTAGTCCGGACGATGCATTCGCCGACTATGAAAACTGGGATATCGGCAACCTTGATCTGACCGAGCTCAAAACCGAAGAAATGCTGGCGGGTGAATACGCGCGTGAAGCTCTGAAACAGGGGCTGGCTCTTGAGGCGAAGTTCGGGGTGAACCCATACAAGTTCGGCATGGGCGGCGCGACCGATAGCCATACGTCTCTGGCGACTGCCGAGGAAGAAAATTTCTTTAGCAAATCGGTTAGCGTGGAGCCATCACCGACTCGTATCGAGCATCCCTTTATCAAAAGCGAACTGGGCGAAATTCCAGGCGATATGATAGTGGCATCAGGCTATACCGCTGTGTGGGCTACTGAAAACACACGGGCTGCGATCTTCGATGCATTTAAACGCCGCGAAACCTACGCCACCACCGGCCCACGCATGGGGCTGCGCTTCTTCGGTGGTTGGGACTACACGGATGATGATCTGCGCACGCGCATGCCTGCTCAGAACGGATACGACAAGGGTGTTCCCATGGGTGGCGATTTGCGCCCGCGCGAAGGCGATGCAGCACCAAGCTTTATGATCTATGCGCTGCGCGATCCGATTGGAGCCAATCTGGACCGTATGCAAGTGGTCAAAGGCTGGCTCACACCTGACGGCGAACTGGATGAGAAAGTGTATGACGTGGCATGGTCCGGTGATCGGGTGGCGGACGCGAATGGCGTCGTTCCAGCCGTTGGCAACACGGTCGATCTGGAGACTGCCAGCTGGTCCAACACCATTGGCAGCGCGGAGCTCATGACTGTTTGGACCGATCCTGATTTCGATCCCGAAGCGCGTGCGTTCTATTACGTTCGCGTCCTCGAAATTCCGACACCCCGTTGGATCGTTTATGACAAAGTCCGCTATGGGATCGACCTGCCGGAAGAGGCGCAGCTGACCCATCAGGAACGGGCTTATTCGTCTCCCATCTGGTATACTCCAGCCGAGTAATTTCAGACGGCGGTGGGCGCCTTTTGGCGCCCACCCGTAAGGGGCAACAGACAAGTTGCGTGACATTGCCTAGGGCGTGTCGCGTCATTTGTGTCTGCAAATCCCATGTGTAATATTGAGCAAAATCAAAACAGTGGACACGGACAACATGGGCCCCATTCTACGCGAACCCCTTGTGCATTTTGTGGTGATCGGAGCTTTGCTGTTTGCAGCATTTGGCTATCTCAACCCTGAGCCCGCCGAAGTTCCCAACAAGATTGTCGTAACGACAAGCGATATCGAAGTTCTGGAACAGGCATTTCAAAGCAATTGGCGTCGCCCGCCAAATGACGCTGAACGCGCAGCGATCATTGACGCACACGTCCGTCAGGAGGTCCTGGTCCGCGAAGCCGAGGGGCTTGGACTGGATCGAAACGACGCGATCATCCGCCAAAGACTGCAGCAGAAGATGGATTTTCTGCTGTCCTCCGGAGCAAATGCCGTCGTCCCGACAGATGAAGAGCTTGAGACCTTTCTGAACGAAAATTCGGATCGATACCTGGTGAGTGGAAAGATGGCGTTTGAACAGGTCTATCTGGGGCAAAGGGCTACGGCGGACATTGTCACTGCAACCTTGACCAGCCTGAATGCCGGAACAGATCGCAACACGATTGGCGAGCGGACGCTGTTGCCGGGAGAAGTGCCGCTGAGCACCGACGTTGCCATTGATGGAACGTTTGGCACCAGCTTTGCCGCAGCACTGGCGGGTCAACCAATCGGCACGTGGACCGGACCTGTTCAGTCCGGGTACGGCATACATGTCGTGCGGGTGATTGAGCAGACGCCAGCGCGTCAACCCGCTCTTGCAGAAGTTCGCGACATGTTGGAATCCGAGTGGCGCGCGGAGCGCGCCGTAGAACTCTCTGACGCAATCTATGAAGATCTGCGAGAGCGATACACAATCGAAATCCAGATGTCCGACACATGAAGCGACTCTTTGCATTAGCACTATCAGCAATGCTGTGGGGCAGCCTGGTACAGGCGCATGCCCTTCAGCCCGGGTATCTTGAACTGCGGGCCTTGGACGGCAACACGTGGAGCGTTTTCTGGCGCAAACCAGACGTGCAGGGGCAGCCGATGGCACTTGATGCCATCTTGCCCGACACTTGCGCGCAACGCCGCGGCCCTGAACCGAAGTTCGATGGAGAAGGGTGGTCGACCCGGTGGATCACGTCCTGCTCAGGCGGACTGAGCGGGGGCATCATCTCGATCGAAGGTCTCGAAGAAACCAGCACCGACGTGTTGGTCCGTTACGAACTCGAACCCAAAAAAGGACAGGCATGGCGCCTTGTGCCTACAGCACCGTCCTTTGAAGTGCCTGTGTCGCCTGGGGCGTGGGAGGTTGTGAAAAGCTATACCTTCCTTGGGGCGGAACACATACTCTTCGGCTTTGACCACCTGTTGTTTGTGTTGGCGTTGCTGCTGTTGATACGGGACGTCCGCTTGTTGATCGGCGCGATAACCGCGTTCACGGTGTCCCACAGTCTTACGCTTGGTGCTGCGGCGCTGGGCTGGCTGAACATACCGGGCCCTCCGGTGGAAGCGATCATCGCGCTATCCATCATGTTTGTTGCCTCCGAGATATTCCACCGCGACCCAGACAACCCGCGGCTTTCCGAGCGCGCTCCGTGGCTTGTTTCCTTCGGTTTCGGGCTTATCCACGGATTGGGGTTTGGTGGCGCGCTCAGCGAAATCGGACTGCCCCAAAGTGAGATTGTTCTGGCTTTGCTGGCCTTCAATATTGGGGTCGAGCTTGGTCAAATTGTTTTCATATCCGTTTGCCTTGCTGCATGGGCACTTGTTCGACGGTTGATCAGAACAGACCTTAGCCTGCGTCTTGAAACCCTCGCCGTTTATGGCATTGGAGGTTGGGCAGCCTTCTGGTTCGTTGAACGGATCGCGGGTTTCGTCTAACGCTCCTAACCCACGCCAGAACAGCAATCCGACCACGTTGCAGAGATTGGGTGCGCCTCATTTTTGCGCTGACAGCCCAAGGTCCATCAGCGGTGTCAAATTGCCAAAAGAGGCAATGGAGAGAAGACGGTTGGCACAACAAAGTGCTACAAAAAGGTCCGCCGAGTCCGAGCCATAATGGTCTGGAACAGTCTGCGGTCGCGACGCGCTATTCTGCTCACGGCCACTCTGCCGAAAAGTGAGCGCAGCATGCATTCAAACCAAAAGCTGCAACGTTAATCGGCCGGTAACAGAGGTAGTTTAGCCACGCCACATCCCAAAGGCTGTCCGGAATTGTCTGCAGTTTGGCTCGATAACAGGTGTGGCAATGAATGGCTCCGAACTTTCGACGACTAAATCGTCCAAATTCAACAATACCCTGTTCAAAACGGTTTTGGTCGCTGCGTTGGCGATGCTTTGCGTTGTTGCTAGCAAGTCAATGCTAAGCGGTCAGGGGAGCCGTGGTTTGGTGCTTTCGGCCCAGTCGGATCGCGTCTCGGGTATTACTGAATTGCTGGCTTTGTAGTCTGGCGGCGCCACAAAATCTGGGAACCAGTTGGCAGTATCAAAGTCGATAGAAGGTGGCGAAGCGGGACAGGCAGGGGAGGCCGGACGCGGGTTTGCCGTAGTGGCCACAGAGGTACGTGCATTGGCTCAACGGTCTTCAGATGCGGCGCATGAAATCAATGCACTGATAACCGACAGTGCAGAGCACGTGCGGCAAGGTGTTGACTTGGTTGATCGCACTGGATCTGCACTCGCATCTATCGTTTCGTCTGTATCTGATATCTCTGAACGCGTTGCTGCAATTGCCAGTTCCGCGCGAGAACAGTCCTCAGGCCTCATTGAAATCAACATCGCCGTGAATGAACTGGATCACGTTACACAGCAAAACGCAGTTATGTTTGAGGAAACAACCGCAGCAAGTCACGTACTCTCGTCCGAAGCGGACAAATTGGCGGCGGCGGTTGCCAAGTTTAATCTTGGCGATGCGCATTTGTGCGTCGAACAAAGCTCTATGTCGGGGGGATCGATGCCGGGCCTTGTGACCAAAAGAGGCAAGCCAGCGCAGGT
Organism: Tateyamaria sp. Alg231-49; assembly: GCF_900143535.1. Lineage (GTDB taxonomy): Bacteria > Pseudomonadota > Alphaproteobacteria > Rhodobacterales > Rhodobacteraceae > Tateyamaria. The sequence goes on from NZ_FRFA01000006.1 coordinate 29,457, forward strand.
CGCATCGATTGCGGTGGCCGGAAACACGGCTTTGGCAGTGGGTGATCAAAAGGATCCCAAGATCGAAGTGGGTTGGGAAGAGTTTTGACGGTTCTGGACAGATTGCGAAGCGGCAGCCAATGAGAAACCCGCGCGTGCCTTGGAACCTGGAAAACCACGTTAAGAGGCCGGCACCGGCTTTTGCCGGGGAATTTGCTTAATCAGGTTGGGACGGTGAACGCACGGAGGCGCGAGGCCGACTCTGCCCTAAACAGTCGTCCTAGATGCGCATCGCAGCCCATTTTCGCGACAAATTGCCAATGCGCATCTCTTGATTAGGTACGCACGCCCGAAAACTGTTCCTGCCAGTTTTCACGTTGTTCATCGGTGATCTTGGCAAATAGGTTATCCGGAACCGAAAACGCGTGCCCAGGCCGCAGCAGAGACGTTGCACTCTTGGCGTCGACTGGCCAGTTTTGTTCGTCAATCCGCATTGCTTTTTGCAAAGCCTTGGCGGCATCAGGAATGAAGGGCGAAGAAAGAGCGGCATATAGGCTGATCAAGTTCAATCCCAGACGGATTTGCATTGCGGCTTGTGCTTCATCTTCTTTGATGGTCGCCCACGGTGCTGCGGCTTGCAGATATTCATTGCCAGCAACCCAAATTGCGCGCAGTTCTTGCGCCGATTTGCGAACTTCCATTGCGTCCATGAACCCGCAATACCGCGCAATGCGTGCGTTCAGGTCGGTAAGCAGTTCTGTCTCCAGCTGGCCGAATTCGGCGCCTTTGGGCACCGTTTCTCCAAATTTCGTCCGGCAGAACTTGGTCACGCGGCTGACAAAGTTTCCTAGTACGTCGGCGAGGTCCTTGTTCACGCCTTGCTGAAAAAGCTCCCACGTGAATTCAGAATCCGACGTTTCTGGACAGTTGGACAGGAGCCACCAGCGCCAATAATCGCTGGGCAGAATATTCAACGCCTGATCCATGAAAACACCGCGGCCTTGGCTGGTCGAAAACTGACCCCCATCATAGTTCAGGTAATTGAACGACTTGAGGTGGTCGACCATTTTCCAGGGCTCGCCTGACCCAAGAATGGTCGCCGGAAAGCTGAGCGTGTGGAACGGCACGTTGTCCTTGCCCATGAACTGGGTATAGCGCACATCCGCCGCACCCTTGTCTGTACGCCACCAGCGTTCCCAATCTGCACCATCATTGGCATCCGACCACTCGCCAGCACAGGCAATGTACTCGATCGGTGCGTCGAACCAGACATAGAAGACTTTGCCTTCCATCCCCGGCCAGTCATCGTCACCGCGCCGTACCGGGATGCCCCAATCCAGATCGCGTGTGATGCCCCGGTCTTGCAGTCCGTCTCCATCATGCAGCCATTTTTTGGCGATGGAAGTGGTTAGAACCGGCCAGTCCGATTTGCTATCGATCCAGGCATTCAGGTCATCCTTGAGGGCGGACTGGCGCAGGTATAGGTGCTTGGTCTCGCGCACTTCCAGATCGGTTGAACCAGAAATGGCCGAACGTGGATCGATCAAATCGGTCGGATCGAGTTGCTTGGTACAGTTTTCGCACTGATCCCCGCGCGCCTTGTCATACCCGCAATTGGGGCAGGTGCCCTCGATGTAGCGATCAGGCAGATAACGCCCGTCAGCGTTAGAATAAACCTGCTTTTCCGACACTTCACGGATCAGCCCCGCATCTGCCAGCCGCCCCGCAAAATGTTGGGTCAGGGCGTGGTTCTGGGGGGAGGAGGAGCGTCCAAAATGATCAAATGACAGCCCGAAACCATCGGCAATTTTGGCCTGAACGGCGTGCATTTCAGCGCAGTATTCAGCCACCGGTTTGCCCGCCTTGGCTGCGGCCAGTTCTGCCGGCGTGCCATGTTCGTCCGTCGCACACAGGAACAGGACTTCGTTGCCGCGTGCGCGCTGGTAGCGAGCATACAGGTCTGCTGGCAGCTGGCTGCCAATCAGGTTGCCGAGGTGTTTGATCCCGTTGATGTAGGGGATCGCAGAAGTGATCAGGTGACGCTGCATAAACGGGGCCTTTGCATGAGTGCGCCCCGTCTAGCAGTGCGGCGGGGCAGGGAAAAGACCCTGTTGGCGCTCTAGTCCCGTTCGCGACTGCGCCCAAGCAACCGCCCAATCACAAAGGATGTGCGCGGTGCATATACATAGCGTGTCCGCTCGGTTGGTGTGTTTCGCGCGCGCATCCGGGCAAGCCCAACAACGATCAACAACCCATGCCCGACTGAGATCATCGCAAAGAGCGCGGCGGGACCATAGGCATCAATCAGGGCAGATGCTGTAACCGGTGCCGCGATGGCCCCGACAGCGAAATAGAACATGAGCGCCGCTGAAAGCTCCACCCGCTCGGAACTGTCGGCAAAGTCATGGGCGTGGGCGGCGGCCACTGAATAAATCGGGAATGTTGTCAGGCCGAACAATGAGGCAGTCACCATGATCCCGAATGTTCCAAATTCAGAGCCCAAAACCGTGATCCCGCAACTGAGCATCGCTGCGACTGACAGCCAGATCAGTACCCAACGCCGGTCAAACTTGTCCGCTAACCAGCCGACTGGGTATTGGGCCAGCGCCCCGCCCAATACGAAGGCCGCCAGAAACCAGGCGATTTGGGCCGTGCTCAAACCCACCTCTTGCCCATAGATCGGTCCAACCATTCGAAAAGACGCGCTGGAAAGGGCGGCAACGATTACTCCGAAGACCGCGAGGGGCGAGCGTTCAAAGGCAAGCCGGGGTCTGAGGCGTGGGGAGGAAGGTGTTTCCGGTTGCTTTGCTTTCGTCAAAGTGAGTGGCAACAGTGCGGCACAACATACGATTGCGAGGATGTTGTAGCTGACATAGCTGGCTGGCTCGAGGACGCTGATCACAAGCTGTGCGGTCAGCGAAGCCCCCATGTCCACCACGCGATAGACCCCCATGGCTCTCCCGCGTGTTTTGTTGGTGACCTTTGCCTGCAGCCAAGCCTCGATAACGGTGTAACACCCCGCCACGCACATGCCCGAGGCGATCCGCATGACTGCCCAAGCCGTCGGATCGAGAATTAGCATATGTGCAATGAGCGCAATGGCGCCCGATGCCGTGAAGGCGGCAAAGGCGCGAGCGTGACCGACGCTTCCCATCAGGCGCGGGGCCCACCAACACCCTATGAAAAAGCCAAAGAAGTGCGCTGAACCAAGAATCCCGATCTCTTGCGTGCTGAACCCGAGGGCAAATCCGGACAGTGCATCGAGTGGCCCGAGCGAACCAGAACTGAGCTGCAACAGAATGACAGACAGAAACAGGGCCGCGAAAGAAATGAGCATACGCATAAGGCAGCACCTAGCCTGATTGGCCCGTCATCCCTTGCCCATTTCCGACAAAATGGGGCGGTTTATCCTGTTGCTTCGATATTTGCGTCGATTTCGATGGCGACGGTGTCATCAACCAGATCAGCGTACCCAACTGCGTCAAAATCCGCTCGATTTATGCTGCCTTTCAGGATGACCCGCAAAGCACTTAGGTCATCAGCGGCGCTGCCGGGGGCGCGAAACAGTTGGGCATCAAACCGAACCGGTTTGGTCACGCCGCGCAGGGTCAGCATGCCTTCAATCGTTGCCCCTTCCGAGATGCGCCCACGTGCGCCAAGGGTGACTTTGGTCGACTGGAACCGAGCAAGGGGAAAGTCGTCTGCCGCCAGTACACTGCGGGATTTCAAGGCTTCGGTGGCAAAGATGAGACCGGTCTTTGCGCGCCGCACGTCTGCTGTGACGTCGGCGGTCGAGGCCTCGAGGTTGGTGGGGTCAATCTGCAGTTCGGCGCGGTCGATGGGTACCGTGCCTTTTAGGGGCGTGCCTTCTAGTGTGAATGTGTAGGTGATTGTCGAGGCTGCGCCGTTTAGGCGGTAGGGCGTAGGCGCGGCCCAAGTGGGGGCGGCGATGGCGGCAAGCCCAAGGGCGAGGATGTGTCGGCGGTGCATGGGTCGTCTCCTTTGGAGGGATTGATGCAGGGCTAACACCTCAGCGTTGCATTCTATACATCCCTCACGCGGCTTTTATTGCATTTGTGATGCGCGGGAGGGCGGTGCCTTTTTCTCTGGCGACATGCCAGGCGGCTTCGGGTGCGGTGCGTGCCCGCAACCGCCTGAGCGTCCAGGCCCCCGCTGACGCCTTGTGATCCGGGGCCAGATGCCAGCGGCTTTCCACCCCTTGCGCGCCGCCCATGCCCGGCGTCAACAGCAGGCCCAAGGGCGCGCGCCCCCGCATCTTGCCCCCGGTTTCTGCCGCCAGATGCATCCGCCGCACCGCTGTCAGGCCCGGTAGGCCGGGCAGGTCGGCCACAGCAAGAGCCACCGCACCTGTGCGCAGCACTTCCTCCATGCTCCACAACACATCCTCGGCCCGTTTGGGATGTACAAATGTGAGGCGGGCAGGGTCGATAAACGGCATCATCCCGCAGGGGTTTAGCCGGTCTGCGCCCCAATCAGGGGCAATCCAGATCACCGGCCCCGTGGCCTGCGTCGCAAGCCAAAGCGCCAGACGGTGGCGTGCTGGTCCGCACCCCTCATGCACGCGCCCCAGTGCCAATCCATGGCCCAGCCCGTGGTGTTCACTCTGCGGCAGCAGCGCCATGGAGGGCGTATCGCGCGCAGGGCCGCGCTGTAAGAGGGGGTGGGAGACTGGCATAAATCCATCATACATGTTCACTTTATGTTCTCAATGTTCAAATGCCACTTACCCCATTGAAAATTCGCTTGCCCGTAACGGTGTGCCGGTTAGGGTCACCCCAGCCAACGACGTGAAAGGACAAGGCATGGAACGACGTAAACTCGGACGGACCAATATTGAGGTTTCTGCGCTGTGCCTTGGGACGATGACCTGGGGAACCCAGAACACTGTGGACGAGGCGCACGCACAGATCGAACGTGCGCTTGAGGCGGACATCAACTTTCTCGACACAGCCGAAATGTATCCCGTCAACCCGATCAGCGCCGAAACCATTGGACGGACCGAACAGATCATTGGCCTTTGGTTCGAACGTGGCGGTGCTCGCAATGATTGGATCGTTGCGACCAAGCATTCGGGCGAAGGGATGCGCCACGTGCGTGACGGCGCGCCGATCTCGTCCAAGACGATTCGGGAAACGGTGGAGGGATCGCTGCGTCGGTTGCAGACCGACTATATCGACCTTTACCAGTTTCACTGGCCCAATCGCGGCAGCTACATGTTCCGCAAGAATTGGGATTATGACCCGACTGGACCCGACCCCGTCGCGGTACGCCAGGACATGGAAGACTGCCTGGGCGCGCTTCAGGCTGAGGTGGACCGGGGTACGATCCGCGCCTTTGGCTTGTCCAACGAAAGTGCGTGGGGCACGTGCCAGTGGCTTGCCGCGTCAGAGCGGACAGGCGGGCCACGTGTCGCGTCAATGCAGAACGAGTATTCCCTGCTGTGCCGCCTCTATGACACCGACATGGCCGAGATGAGTGTGCATGAAGATGTTGGTTTGCTTGCGTTTTCTCCGCTCGCGGCGGGCCTTTTGACTGGCAAATATCAAGGGGGTGCGGTGCCGGACGGCTCTCGTATGTCGCTGAACAGCGATATGGGTGGGCGCAAGACGGACCGAGTCTTTGCAGCTGTTGACGCCTATCTGGATATCGCAGCGCGCCACGGGCTTGATCCGTCCCAAATGGCCTTGGCATGGTGTATGACGCGTCCCTTCATGTGCTCGGTCATTTTCGGCGCAACGGACATGGATCAGCTTGAGGTTGCCCTTGGAGCCGCCGATGTGACTTTGAGTGATGAGGTGTTGGCCGAAATCACGGCTGCCCAACGCGCCCATCCGATGCCGTATTGAGCGTTTTCTCTGCCCGTTTGGGCGGAGCATTTTCGGCGAGATAAAGTCTTTGAGGTGGGACGGCTCTTGAAGGGGGGCGGCGATCCTTGAAACATCGTTTTTTCTCTGTCGAAAGACGCTTTTGAGGTGGCGTATCCTCGTGTGATCGCGAAAGTGTTCAAAACACGAGAAAGGATGCCACCCATGCCCCTATCTATGAACCGTGAGGTGTTTATTACCTGTGCCGTAACCGGCTCTGGCGGTACGCAGGATCGCAGTCCCCATGTCCCGCGGAGCCCGGCGCAGATCGCCGAAAGCGCGATTGCAGCGGCCAAAGCGGGGGCAGCGGTTGTCCACTGCCACGTGCGCGATCCAGAGACGGGCAAGCCGAGCCGTGATTTGGGGTATTACCGCGAAGTCACTGAACGTATTCGGGAATCCGAAGTCGACATGGTTCTTAACCTGACGGCTGGTATGGGGGGGGATATGGTATTCGGCCCCACGGAAAAACCGATGCCCCCGGTTGAAGGCACGGACATGATTGGTGCTGCCGAGCGGGTGCAGCACGTGGCTGAATGCCTGCCCGAGATTTGCACCCTTGACTGCGGAACAATGAATTTCGCTGAGGCTGATTATGTGATGACCAACACGCCGGGCATGCTGACGGCGATGGGGTCCATGATGACAGATCTCGGGGTCAAGCCCGAGATTGAGGCCTTTGATACGGGTCATTTGTGGTATGCAAAACAACTGGTTAGTGACGGTGTGTTGGACTCTCCGGCGCTGGTGCAATTGTGCATGGGTGTGCCGTGGGGCGCGCCCGATGACCTCAATACCTTTATGGCGATGGTTAACAATGTGCCTGACGATTGGACATTCTCGGCCTTTGGTTTGGGGCGCAATCAGATGGCCTATGTTGCGGCTGCAGTGCTCGCGGGTGGCAACGTCCGCGTCGGGTTGGAAGACAACCTTTGGCTGGGCAAAGGCGAATTGGCACAGAACTGGCAACTTGTTGAACGTGCGGGCACCATCATCGAAAACATGGGGGCGCGGGTAATTGGCCCGCAAGAAGTGCGCGAAAAGCTTGGGTTGGTGAAACGGGCGCCCAAGGGGTGAGGAAGGCGATGCACAGGGCGTGCAAAACCTGTGCACAGACTGTGCACCGATTTGGTGCATATGCCATCCTGTCGCTAACACTGGTTGCGTGCAGCGATGCGGCGCTTTTTGGCTCTGACCCATCGCTGTTGCGCAATCCCACCGTGCCGATCGGTGCAATCACTCGCTTTGACCCGGCCCTTTTTGACGGGCGCTGGGAGGTGGTCGACACGGCTGGTGGCGCGTGGGATTTGCGCAGCTTTGAGGTCGCCAGTGCCAGCACCGAATGGCGCGATACGTCTGCCGGGGCCATCACACAACTGGCACCGGGTATTTTCAAGATCGGCTATGCAAACGGTGCCTCGCGTACCCTCTGGATCGTTTGGATTGACCCCGATCATCAAACAGCAGCCATCGGCGATCCGGACGGGCAGTTCGGCTTTGTCGCGACGCGTCCCGGACGTGTGCGCGCCGATCAGGTTGCGGCGGCCCGTCAGGTGCTGGATTTCAACGGATACAGAACGAAAGACTGGAAAGGGATGCCATGACAACGGCAACAATCATCGGCGGCGGTGTGATCGGGGGCGGTTGGGCTGCCCGGTTCTTGCTTAATGGGTGGAATGTGCGGGTGTTTGATCCCGACCCAGAGGCAGATGCGAAACTTGCCCCTGTCTTGGCGCAGGCGCGCCGGGCATTGCCCAGCCTCACGGATGTGGCCCTACCGCCAGAGGGGGTTTTGACATTTCACAATGATATGGCCGAGGCTGTATCCGGCGTTGACTGGATTCAAGAGAGCGTGCCCGAGCGTCTTGAGATCAAACATGCCGTTTTGGCTTCGGTGCAAGCGCATTGCCCTCCGGATGCAATCATCGGGTCGTCCACCAGTGGTTTTAAACCCTCCGAGTTGCAGCAAGGCGCAGCCCGTCCTGGTCAGATCATGGTCTGCCATCCGTTCAACCCGGTTTACCTGATGCCGCTGATCGAAGTTGTACCGTCGCCCCAGACTGACCTCGCACTTGTCGAAAAGGCCGAAGGGATTTTGCGCACTCTGGGCCACTTTCCGTTGCGGGTGCGCAAGGAAATTGACGCACATATCGCCGACCGTTTTCTTGAGGCCGTATGGCGCGAGGCCCTTTGGTTGGTAAAAGACGGTGTTGCCACGACTGAAGAGATCGATGAAGCGATCCGCATGGGCTTTGGCATTCGCTGGGCGCAGATGGGTTTGTTTGACACCTACCGCACTGCAGGCGGTGAGGCAGGGATGCGTCACTTCATGGCCCAGTTTGGCCCGGCGCTGAAATGGCCGTGGACCAAGCTCATGGATGTGCCTGAGTTCACGGATGAACTGGTTGATTTGATCGCAGGTCAATCCGATGCACAGTCCGGTCATATGAGCATTTCCCAAATGCTGGCTGCGCGTGACGACAATCTGGTTGGCATGATGCGCGCGCTCAAGGCCAACAACTGGGGCGCCGGTGCAGTGATGAACGCCCACGAGGCCGCATTGCGTGAAGGCACCGTATTGGGTGCGCATGCGGACGATCTCGAAGACGTATCGGCCCCGATCCTGACAGTGCGCCGCGCGGTGCCACTCGATTGGACGGACTACAATGGCCACATGAACGAGGCCCGCTATTTGCAGGCCTTTGGGGATGCGACGGACCGGTTCATGGCCCTGATTGGATGTGATGCAGAATACATCGCGACCGGGGGCAGCTACTTTACCGCCGAGACGCATATTCGCCATGTGGACGAGGCTTTGGCGGGTGCCACCATCGAAGTGCGCACGCAAGTATTGGCCGGTGCGGGAAAGAAGCTGCACCTGTTTCACGAGATGTTTGAAGGAGATCGTTTGCTGGCCACGGGCGAGCATTTCCTGCTGCATGTGAGCCTTGAGACCCGCCGTCCGTCCGAGCCGTCACTTGCCATTGTCGTCGCCCTTGACCGCATTGCTGCGGCCCACGCCGACTTGTCCACGCCAGAGGGCGCGGGGCGCGCTGTTGGGCAACGTCCATGAGCCGGGTGCTGATCACTGCCGGAGCTTCGGGCATCGGTCTGGCCATGGCGCGCGCCTTTGCCGATCGTGGTGATGAGGTGTGGGTGACGGATGTGGACGCCGTGGCGCTGGAGGCTTTGCCGAAGGGCATCACCGGGCGTCACTGCGATGCGGTGGATGAGCCCCGGTTGGTCGAGGTTATGGGCGAAGTGGGCGCGTTGGACGTTCTATGTGCAAATGCTGGCATCGCGGGGCCAACGGCCAAGGTCGAGGATGTGGACCTTGCCGATTGGCGCGGGTGCGTTTCCGTCAACCTTGAGGGTGCGTTTCTGGCAGCCAAGCACGCGCTGGGCCCTATGAAAGCGGCGGGGCAAGGGGCAGTCGTCTTTACCTCATCCACTGCCGGGCAATTTGGCTATCCAAACCGCGCGCCCTACAGTGCGGCCAAGTGGGCCATCATTGGATTGATGAAGACAGTTGCCATGGAAGCAGGCCCGTTTGGTGTGCGCGCAAATGCGATTTGTCCCGGCGCTGTTGAGGGGCCGCGCATGGAAGGGGTATTGGCCCGCGAGGCGGCGGCCAAGGGAATGACCCGTGATCAGGTCTATGACGGATATGCCGCTGGAACCTCCATGCGTTCTTTTGTTGAGGCTGAGGATATCGCCCAGATGGTTGTGTTTTTGGCCTCGGATGCGGCGCGTATGGTATCCGGGCAGGTGATTGCCGTGGACGGGCATACGGAGAACCCTGATCCGAAAGTGTGAGCAGGTGTTTTGGCTTGGTGGATGCTCTGTTTGGCTTTGGCAAATGCGCCTCAGCGTCCGCTAGGCGTGCGCGTGACCGGACAGAGTGTCCACGCTTGCGTGGGCGCGGAGTCCGGCACCCACCGACCCCTGTGTGATGTCACTTTATCAGGCTGCGCAAACCGTCCAGATGGTCGGGGATATTGCGTGCGCTTACCCGCGCTTCGCGCACCAGTTCGTCAAAATGTAGTGACAGTGTTTCGATCCGTTCGCGGTCGCGAAAGGCCATGTAGTGTCCGCCAGTGTAGAGCACGGCGAGCAGGGGACCAAAGACGGTGATCGGGGCGGAATAGAGGCGACGGGCATCGAACAGATAGACCCGCAGTCGGGGGTAGAGTTGCCGGGTCAGGTCGGTGAGGTGATTGAGTTGCGCCTCGCGCGTTTGGGCGGGTAGCCCTTCGTAATATCCGGTGCCGGCCGCAAAGCTTTGTACCTCGTAGAGCGGCATGGCGATTTCGTAGTCCGATTGCGCAGCACGCATCCAGTTCAGCCGGTCACGGGAGGCGTTGATAGCCTGCGCCGTGGTCTTTCCGAGATGCGGCGAATACTCCCATTCCAGCATGTCCTGTGATTTCAGCATGTCGGGCAGGCCTGCAGGCACGTGGCGGATTTTGTAGCCCGCCGCCTCCTGATGCCAGCCGAAGATGCGCTCGTCTACCAGTGCGCGGGGGGCTTGGGTCAGGGTGAGGGCCGCTGCGGTCAGGGCCGCGGCACTTTCGGGCCGATCCGAAAGCCCCAGCAGCCAGTCAGTCGAGACGCCGAGTGCTTGGGCGCATGCCCCGACAACTTGTGCCCCGGGCAGGCGCGCACCTCCGCTTGCCAGCGCCTGAGATACGGTGGAGCGGTCGGCGCCGATTTGGCGGGCCAGCGCGCTTTGGCTGATCCCTGTGCTTTGCATGGCGCGGGCAAGCCTGCGGCGGAACCGGTCCGCACGGTCGCGTTTGTCAATAATATTACTCATTTGGTGATATAAATCACAGAATGTCGGGTTTGTTAACGATATTCAGAATGTGCCCGCAGCGAACGGGTGGCTAGGGTCCATAGTAGACCTTTGAAAGGACCCCCGTCATCATGCCCCCCACATCCACCGCCCGACCGCTGCGTTCTGAATTTCTTGAGGCAGTGGAATGGGGCACTTTGGCACTGTGGTCGGGATGTATGGGGGTGTTGGGCGCGGCTGTGTTTTTCGTTTCGGACTGGTCACTAGCGCTTGCGGTTGTGATGGTGGCGCTGGCCCTCGTGTTGCATGCCTCTCTCAGCCACGAGGTGCTGCATGGTCACCCGTTTTCGTCCCGATTGGCCAATGAAGCGTTGGTGATTGTCACGCCTTTGCTCTTCATTCCTTACATCAGGTTTCGCGACACCCACCTTGCGCATCACAGGGATGAAAACCTGACGGACCCCTATGACGATCCGGAGACCAACTATATGGACCCGGCTGTCTGGGACGAGTTGCCTCGTGCGATCCAGATGCTTTTCCACGTCAACAACACGCTTATCGGGCGGATGCTGATCGGGCCTGTGATCTCGCAATATGTGTTCATGCGCGACGATTGGCGCGCCATCCGGGCTGGGGAGTGGCAAGTAGCCATGGGTTGGCTTTTGCACCTGCCGGGCGTTGCGCTTGTTCTGGCTGTGGTCTGGGGCTCGCCTATGTCGCTGGGCGCGTATCTTTTGGCTTGTTATGCCGCTTTGTCGATCCTCAAGATCCGCACCTTTCTTGAGCATCAGGCCCACAAGCTGGCGCGGGCCCGAACTGTCATCGTGGAAGATCGTGGGCTGCTGGCGTTTCTGTTTTTAAACAACAATTTGCACGTTGTGCACCACATGCACCCAAAGGTGCCTTGGTATCGCCTGCTGGGCATGTATCGCGCAAATGCCTCGCGCTATCTGGTCCGCAATGAGGGGTATTGTTACCGGTCTTATGGCGAGGTTTTTGCGCGCCACTTGTTTGCTGCAAAGGACAAAGTGGCCCATCCGCTCTGGTCGCGGCGGCGCTGATCCCCCATAGCGGGGTATGACCCTTTGGATTCCCATCACCGTCGCAGCGGCGTTGTTTCAGACGCTGCGGTTCATGCTGCAACGCCAGTTGTCGCTGGGCACGCTGAGTGCGGGCGGGGCGACGCTGGCCCGGTTCATGTATTCTGCCCCGCTGGTTGCGGTGCTTATCGTGATCTACATGGCGCAAACTGGGCAGGACTGGCCCCGGTTCGGGTCGGAATTCTGGGCGTATGGGGCCAGCGGGGGGCTTGCGCAAATCCTTGCGACCGTCGCTACCGTGCGTCTGTTTCAGGCACGTAATTTCGCTGTCGGGATCACGTTTAAAAAGACCGAAGTGATGCAGGCCGTACTGGTGGGCTGGGTCGTTTTGGGCGACTCCGTTTCTGTTTTGGGGTTTGCGGCCATCGGGCTCGGGCTGGTTGGCGTTTTACTTTTGTCCGCTCCGCCGGACCTTGTGCGTGTGCGTTTGCGCGATCTGGCCAATCGGTCTGTGGCTCTGGGCCTTGGCGCGGGGCTGCTGTTTGCCGTCTCAGGCGTCTGTTATCGCGGTGCGTCCCTCAGCCTTGGGTTGGAGGACCCGCTGGCCCGTGCGGGTTTGACCTTGTCTGCGGTGACGGCGATGCAGCTGGTTGCCATGGTGATTTGGCTGCGATGGCGCGATCCTGGGCAGGTGACTGCCGTTTGGGGCGCGCGCCGCGTTGCAGTTTGGGTCGGCCTGATGTCGATGTTTGGATCTTTTTGCTGGTTCACCGCCTTCACCTTGCAGAACGCGGCCTATGTGAATGCGGTGGGGCAGGTGGAGTTGATCCTGAGCGCGCTGGCCTCCACGCTGGTCTTTCGTGAGGCTATCAGTGCCCGCGAGTGGGCCGGGATGGCGGTTTTGCTGGGATCGATCCTGATGTTGATTGTTGTGATCTGATCCTAGTCCCGCATCGGGGTGCCGCGCAGGCGCAGGAACAGGCTTTCCTCGTCGTCATTTCGGAAATAGGGCACGCTGGCGGGCGGAGTTCGATCCTGTACCCGGGCCGCAATTTCGCTCAGCACCACTTCGGTGATAAAGGGCATGTCGAAACTACGTACTTCATCCAGACCAACCCATTGGAGGTGGGATAGCTCATCCGAGGCTTGGCCAAAGTCGTCGAGTTCAGAGGCCAGATCGTCTGCATCAATCAGGAAAAACCGAGCATCGAACCGGCGCGGGCGTCCGGGTGGTGTTAGGGCGCGGAATACGAACTGTAATGGTTCAGCATGAGGCAGGTGACCTGTGGCTGCAAATCCATGCCAGTCGGTTGGGGGAGCGTCCCACTCGCCGGGTGTGCCAAGGATCTGCCCGGTTTCTTCAAACAGTTCACGGATTGCGGCAACTGCCAGAGCAGGGGCAAGACCTGGTGTACTGTCCTCGGACAGACGGTCCGTGTTGGGGGCGGCGAGTGTCGTGGCCAGTGGAACATGGTGGTCAGCGGCGTCCACTGCTCCGCCGGGAAAAACGAACTTATTGGGCATAAACGCAGCCTTCGCCCCGCGCTGTCCCATCAGAATGCGCGGCGACGTTCTCCGATCACGCAACACGATCACGGTCGCGGCGTCGCGCACTTGCGTCTTGTCTATCTCTGTGGCCATGCGGCGCGGCGTCCTGTCATTTGCAATGTCACGTCCGGGCAGCCTAGGCTGATCAGCCGTTTTGAGCAAACCCGCCCATGCCGCGCGCCCACTGAAAACCTACGATCGCCCCTTTGAGCCGCGGCAGCAGATACAGCGACAGCGCCACGCAGCCCACGGCGAATATCGTAAACAACACCAACGGCTCCGGCCGCCATTTGACAAAAGCAAAGTGCAGCAGCGGCGCCATCAGGTGCCCGACCAGCAGGATCGTGAGGTAGGCCGGTCCGTCATCCGCGCGGTGGTGCGAATAGTCGAGCTTGCACACAGGGCAGGTGTCAGCCACAGCCAGATACCCCTTGAGAAGGGGCCCTTGACCGCAGCGCGGGCATTTGCGTCGCCAGCCACGAAAAAGGGCCGGGCGCACGGCGCGTTGAGATGCGTCGTTGTCAGTATCGTCTGATGTGGAATCTGTGTGCACGAAACTGTTCCTTCGTCACTGCCCGGTTAATGTGGAGACAAGCGGTGCAATATGGAATGGCTCAAACTGTCCTTGCGTCCCGATGTCGCGCTTTCGTGTGCCAAAATTTTTTCGACGGAATGTTCGAAAGCGTCCGTTTGATGGGTATGGCGCGGTTGGAAAAGCCAACCCGTCATGAAGTAATAACGGAGTAAGAAACACATGAAACGTACAACATTTATCGCCGCCATCGCAGCTGCTGCTGTAGGTTTGACCACGCTGTCCGCCATGGCCCGCGAACGCGGCCCCGACTTTGCCACTCTGGATGCCGATGGCAACGGGGAGGTGACTTTGTCCGAATTGCAGGCTGGCGGTGAGGCGCGGTTTGAAACAACCGACACGGATGGTGATGGTTTCCTGAGCCTGCCTGAGTTGGAAGCCGCAACTCAGGCACGCGCAAGCGAACGCGCTGCTCGCACGATGGAGCGGATGGACGCCAATGATGATGGTAAATTGTCTGCAGAAGAGTTGAAGAACCCGCGCCGCGACCCGTCCCGCATGTTTGAACGGCTCGACGCAGACGGCAGTGGCGGCATTTCCGAGGAAGAGTTTCAGGAAGCCCGTGCCAAGATGCAAGAGCGTCGCGGTGGCAAAAAGCGCAACAAAAACTGAGCCAGACCCGATCCCGCCCCTTGCATAAAGGGGCGGGGCAGAGATAGCCCGGACCCGATGGCCATGCCCCTTGATACCGATCCGCATATGGATGACGCCGACCTGCTTGCGGCTTATGCACGTGGGGATGCCGGTGCGGCCCGTTTGTTGACGGTGCGCCTGACCCCGCGCGCCTATGGGCAGGCGGTGCGGATGCTGGGCGATACGGGCGAGGCCGAAGATGTTGCCCAAGAGGCGATGATGCGCCTGTGGCGCGTGGCCCCGGAGTGGCGCCACGGCGAGGCAAAGGTTACCACGTGGTTGTTCCGCGTGGTTGCCAACTTGTGCACCGATCGCCTGCGCAAGCGTGCTCGCGCTGCAATGCCACTGGACGCTGTGGCCGAGCCCGAAGACCCGACCCCGTCCGTGGAATCACAGATGCAAGATGATGCGCGCCGGGATGCATTACGCCTTGCCCTTGCTGCCTTGCCGGAACGCCAGCGGATTGCGGTCACGATGCGCCATTTTGAAGGGGCTGCGAACCCCGAGATCGCAGAAGCCCTTGGCATCGGCACGGAAGCGGTCGAAAGTCTGACGGCCCGTGGCAAGCGCGCCCTTGCGGCGGCACTCAAAGGTCAGGCTGCTGCCCTTGGATATGAAGAAGGATGAAGGACATGACCAACACCCCAAATCGCAACGGTGACGACGCTTGGATCGATGGGATGCTGGATGATCTGGCCTGTATGCCCGTGCCGGAGACCCCGGATGACCTGATGACGTGTGTCATGGAGGATGCTTATGGGATGTTGCCCGCGCCCGGTGGGCGCGTGATCCCTGCGCCCTGGTGGCGCCAGGTCGTGGACGGGATTGGCGGCTGGGTGGCAGTAGGTGGTCTTGTTACGGCCGCTGCAACCGGGTTTGTCGTTGGCCTTGGCGGCCTTGACAGTGTGGGGGTCACTACCCCTTGGACCATGACCTACGAAACCTATTACGACAGCCCTGGCAGCCTCGATGCCTTTGGCTGGGACATGGAAGAAGGTTGATCATGCAAGAAGAGACCGAAACCAAACGCTGCCCGCTGTGGATCAAGTTCGTTCTGGCTCTGTCATTGGGGTTGAACCTATGTATTGCGGGCCTTGTTGCCGGGTTTGTGTTGCGTGGCGGACCGATGGCCGGGCGCGCACCCGCGCTGGGCTATGCGATGCCGTATGTTCTGGCCTTGCCGCGCGAACTGCGCCGCGATGTGTTTAAGGCTGTGCGTAATGACGACAGCCTGCCTGACAGGCGCGCCCGCCGCGAAGAATACCGGGATATGATAAAAGCCCTGAAGGTGACCCCGTTTGACGCCGCCGCCGTTGAGGCGGTGCTGCTCCGTCAGGGCGACGGTGTGTCTCGTGTGCAGACCGCCTCGCAAGCTGCGTGGCTGGAGGCTGTCTCTGGTCTGAGCGATGAAGAGCGCGCAGCCTATACTGACCGGATTCAAGATGCACTGAACCGAAATGATCGCCCGAAGAAGGGCAAGAACTGAAGTCTCGTCCACTAAAGCCTGAACCGACCCCTTGGCCACGTCCATTTCAATGGTGTTTGGCGCAATCCTGCCAGGCGTCGGTGCATTCTGCCTTTATGCCGCCGGGCGCAGCAGGGTGACCCGATGCCGTCCTTCAGCCTTGGCGCCGTAAAGCGCCTTGTCCGCCCGGTCCAGCAGCGATTCGGCTGTCATCGGCAGTGTATGCGTGGTTTTCAGATCCGGATCGCAAACCGTCAAACCAATCGAAATGGTTGCCGTGAAGCCCTGCATACCCAGGCCCGGCATTCCGAATGGCGTGTCGCGGATCATGCGGCACAGACGCTGGGCGGCCTTGCGCGCATTGCTCAGACCCGCGCCCGGCATCACGATCAGGAACTCTTCGCCCCCGATCCGGGCCACAAGGTCAACGCTGCGCAGGTTTTCACGTAATCGCCGTGCCGTTTCGATCAGGACAGCGTCGCCTGCCGCATGCCCATAGGTATCGTTGATCTGTTTGAAGTGGTCCATGTCGGCAACCATCACTGCGAACGGTCTTTTGGACTCCGCGGACCGGTCGGCCATCCGCGACAGATGGGGCATGGCGTAGCGGCGATTGTGCAGACCGGTCAGCGGGTCGATCACAGCCGCTTCGACCCCCGAACGGACCGTGTCGCGCAGCGCATCTGACATCCGCTTGCGGGTCATCAATGTCTCTAACCGCGAGGAGAGTTCGGAAGGGGCCCTGTCGAAGGCCATCAGGTCGTTTGCCCCCATGTCGAGCATTTGAGCGCCAAGGCGAGGATCGGTGTCCATCTGGAGGATGACGATAGCACTGTGGCGCGTCACTGCGTGGCTGCGCAGCGTTGCCAGCAGGCTCAGCATGTCCGCCATATTGTCGCGGTCCACGGGCAATACAAATGCATCCGGCACTCCGTCCGCGTCGCTGTAAATGCCTTGGCATGGGGCACGAGCCGTGATGCGTGCTGACATCAAAGGGGCAATGGCGTCGCGCAAATCGGTGATGTCGACGGTGGGTTCTGCAAGGATACAGACGTGCTGGCGTGGGCCAAACTCTGCGCTTGGTTCAGCAAATCCCAGCGCGCGCGACGTGCCGTCCCTGAGGGTCCATTCGCTGGCCGACGCATAGGCGCGCAGTACGCTGCGTGCGCGCGCCAACAGCAGGGCATCATCAACCGGGCGCTCCAGAACATCTTCGACCCCCGCCCCAAACAGTCGCTGTCGGTCTAGCGGAGCCCCTGGCGCTGCCATAACGATCACTGGGATTTTGCCGAGCAGGCCCGCCTTGCGCAGCCGCGCAAGAAGGCGCAATGGATTTCCGTCTGGCAACATATCAGCACACAGGATCATGTCAGGCACCGATGCGGTAACCGCAGCCATGGCTGCCTGAATACTGTCGGCTTGCATCATTTCGTAATGACTCGCCTCTAACTTGACGCGCAACATGATGCGGTTGGTTGCAATGGCATCGATGACCAGGATCTTACCGTGCATGAGGCGTGTCCATTTCATTACAGGTTCTGTGCATTCGTTATTTGTTCGTTTAGGTTAACAAAGGGTTTCGAAAGCCGAGAGAAGGTTCATTCGTCGTGGGAATGTCGCAAGAATCCGCCGAAGTTGTGGGGCTGAAAGCTCTGACCTGGATGGCAGGCAACGAAGAGTTGTTGCCTGTTTTTCTTGGCGCGACAGGTGCAAGCGAGGCAGATGTGCGCGCAGGGGTCACCGATCCTGGCTTTTTGGGTGCGCTTTTGGATTTTGTTATGATGGACGACAATTGGGTCCGAGAGTTCTGTGATTCCGCCGGTCTGGCCTATGACCAACCGATGCATGCGCGCATGATGCTGCCCGGAGGGGATCAGGTGCATTGGACGTGAGTGATTCCCCGCTCCCAGTAAACGGCATCATCTTTGACAAGGATGGCACCCTGTTTGATTTTGCCACCACGTGGGAGGCATGGGCGGCAGCCTTTCTGCTGCGCGTTTGCGAAGGCGATGCGGTCCGTGCCAGCACCTTGGGCGTTGCCATCGGTTTTGATCTGGACAGTCGCAGCTTTGCACAAGACTCCATTGTGATCGCAGGCACCGCTGGCGAAGTTGCTGCGGCCCTGTCGCCACAATTGCCGGACCTGACCACAGTTCAATTGCTCACCATGCTGAACGCCGAAGCTGGAGCAGCACCCCAGGCCGAAGCTGTCCCGCTGGCGCCATTTCTGAACGATTTGCAGGCGCGTGGATTGGCCCTGGGTGTGGCCACAAATGACGCCGAAGCGCCTGCGCGGTCCCATCTTGATGCGGCTGGTGTCACCGGTCTTTTCGACTTTGTTGCTGGGTTTGACAGCGGCCATGGCGGTAAGCCGGCACCGGGTCAGCTGTTGGCCTTTTGTGCAGTCACTGGCCTGTCACCAGAAGGCGTTATCATGGTTGGCGACAGCCTGCATGATCTGCACGCTGGTCGTGCAGCGGGTATGCGCTGTGTTGCGGTGCTGACAGGGATGGCCAGCGCCGAGGACTTGTCGCCGCATGCCGAAGTCGTTTTGCCGAATATTGGCTATATCCCTGACTGGCTCGATCAATTGCATGCGGCCCCACCGCGATAGACACCCCTGCCTTTAAAAACGACACGTACCGTCGCAAACGGCAATGTCGCCGCGTGTTCCGTGATGTGTCTTAGGGGGCGAACTGCATCGAAGGGGACGTTTCATGACCGACACCAAACGTAAGACTCGTGGCGGCGGACGGGCAGGGGCGGCGGCCCGGCGTGGTGGCGCAGTGATCGAGCAGATGCCATGGAATCCTCCGGTCATGATTGACCCACCGGTGGAACCACTGCGTCCTGAGGGCGTTGAGGCGATCCATGACGGTGCGATGCGCATCCTGGAAGAAATTGGCATTCAATTTCTTAACGATGAAGCATTGGAGATCCTGCGCGAGGCGGGATGTAAGGTTGACGGCGATATCGTCCGCATGGACCGCGAATTTGTTATGGAGATGGTGGGCAAGGCCCCATCTGAATTCACGCTGACCCCGCGCAATCTGGATCGCAAGATCACCATCGGTGGACGTCACCTCACCTTTGGAAACGTGTCCTCGCCGCCCAATTATTGGGATATGGAGTTGGGCACAAAGGTGCCTGGCACGCGCGAAATGTGTGCGAACCTGCTCAAGCTCACGCAGTATTTCAACTGTATCCACTTTGCTGGTGGGTATCCGGTTGAGCCGGTCGACATACATGCCTCTATCCGACATCTGGACGTTGTTTATGACAAGCTGACGCTGACGGATAAGGTCATGCACGCCTATTCCCTTGGCAAGGAGCGGGTCGAAGATGTGATGGAGATGGTGCGCATCGCCGGCGGCCTTTCGGATGAAGAATTTGAAGCGACGCCGCGGATGTACACAAACATCAACTCGACCTCGCCGCTGAAACACGACCATCCCATGATTGATGGCTGCCTGCGTTTGGTGCGTCGGGGACAGGCGGTCGTGGTAACGCCTTTTACGCTGGCGGGCGCTATGGCGCCGGTGACCATGGCAGGGGCCGTGGCGCAGTCCATTGCCGAGGCATTGTGTGCGATCGCGTTGTTCCAATACGTCCGGCCCGGCACGCCCTGCGCCATCGGGACGTTCACGTCCAATGTCGACATGAAGTCCGGCGCTCCGGCCTTTGGCACCCCTGAATACATGCGCGCCACGCAGATGACAGGGCAGTTGGCACGGTTTTACGGGTTGCCCATGCGTTCATCGGGTGTCTGTGCTGCGAATGTGCCGGACGGGCAGGCCATGTGGGAGACGTCCAACAGCCTTTGGGCGGCGGTGCAGTCGGGCACCAATATGGTTTATCACGCCGCAGGCTGGCTGGAAGGCGGGCTGATCGCAAGTCCGGAGAAATTTATCATGGATTGCGAAGTTTTGCAGCAAATTCAACGCTATCTCGATCCCTCTCTGACAGCGACCGGCCCTGACGAGATTGCGCTTGAAGCGGTCAAGTCCGTCGGCAATGACGGGCACTTCTTTGGCATCCAACACACCCAGGATCGGTATGCGACGGCCTTTTACCAACCCTTCCTGAGCGACTGGAAGAATTATGAAGGCTGGGAAGCAGCCGGTGGGGTGTGGACCCAAGAGCGGGCGCACACGATGTTCAAAAATATCATCGCCAACTTTGAAGCGCCGACAATGGACGTGGCGATCCGCGAGGAATTGGCTGATTTCGTGGCGCGGCGCAAATCCGAAGGCGGAGCACCAACAGACTTTTAGAAGCCCTGCTGCCCGAAAGGGAAACTAGCTAAAACTCGATTTGTTAGAGGATTGTTTAGTCCTGTTAACCAAAATCGCTGACGCGGATTTGGGATTAAGTCGTTATGCATGGGTTAATAAATAGGGCAATTCAGTGCTTTGTCGAAGACAGCTATGGCTCTGAAACATGGGTAGAGGCTGCGGTAAACGCGGGTCTCGGATTTGTCGAGTTCGAATCTATGCTGGCCTATGATGACGACGTTACACCGAAACTGCTGGATGCTGTCAGCCATGTCCTGAACCGTGAACGCAACGAGGTCATGGAAGATATTGGGACGTATCTTGTGTCGCATCCCAATGTTGAGGCATTGAGGCGGCTGTTGCGATTTTGCGGTCTAGATTTCGTGGAATTCCTGCATTCGCTGGATGATCTGCCAGACCGTGCGCGGTTGGCTGTCTCAGATTTGAATCTTCCGGGGCTGGAGTTGCGGGACCTTGCCCCGGGGCAGTTCAGACTAGCGTGTGACAAATCGATCGAGGGGTATGGGCACGTCGTTATGGGTGTTTTGCGCGCAATGGCGGACGATTATGGCGTCTTGGCCGTTTTGGAACATGCCGGATCAAACAACGGGACCGAAACGATTTCAATCACATTGATTGAAACCGAATTTGCCGAGGGGCGTTCATTTGAATTGGGCGGGCGTGCGATATGATGGCGCCTGACCAACTCACGCGCATACTGGATGTTCTTTGCCCCATGCATTTGGTGATTTCGGACACGGGCATGATTACCCATGCGGGTCCGACTGTGCAGAAACTGCGCCCCGAGACAACGCTGGTCGGAGAGCAGTTCCTCGATGTTTTTGATCTCAAGCGTCCACGTTCCATAGAGAAAATCAGCGACTTGCGTGCCAATGCCGGGACGAAGATGCACCTTCAATTGCGTGCGGCACCCCAGACCGAGATTAAAGGCGTGTTGATGCCTGCACCGCTGTCCGGGCACAGCATCGTGAACCTGTCTTTTGGAATTTCTATCGTGGACGCGGTGGCCGACTTTGCCCTGACCAGCGCGGATTTTGCCGCCACTGATCTGGCCATTGAGATGCTGTATCTTGTCGAGGCAAAGTCCGCCGCGATGGATGCTTCCCGTAAGCTGAACCTGCGTTTGCAGGGTGCTATGATTTCCGCAGAAGAACAGGCATTCACCGATACACTCACCGGCCTCAAAAATCGCCGTGCGATGGATCATGTTCTGGCACGCCATGTTGACTGGGGCACACGCTTTGGTCTGATGCAAGTCGACCTTGATTGGTTCAAGGCCGTCAACGACACGCTTGGGCACGCCGCAGGCGACTTTGTCCTGCAGAATGTGGCCCGCATCATGGTGGAGGAGACACGCGGTTGCGATACGGTCGCACGCACTGGCGGTGATGAGTTTGTGATTATTCTGCCCTATGCAAGTTCACAGGACGTGTTGGAGAATATTGGCCAACGCATCATTGAACAGTTGTGTCGCCCTATGATGTATCAAGGCGAGATGTGCCGGATTTCTGGCTGCATCGGAATGGCGATTTACGATCCCGAGTCCTCGAAAACTGTGGCGGAGATTATGGATGATGCTGACGTCGCGCTTTACGCCTCCAAAGATAGAGGGCGGGGGCGTCAAACGTTTTATGAGCCTTCCTTGCGGAAAAAGGTCGCCAATTCAAATGATCCCGCGGCGCCCGACGGCGTCGCACAAAGATAGTTTGTCCCTGTTCAAAGTGACAGTTGGCATGGCTCTTGTGCTGCTGGTCGGCACGCTCAACCAGTTTATGATGGTTGAACTTTCTGTCGCTGTGATGCTGGCCCTGCCGTTACTGTTTGCACCCTTGAGCAGCTTGATCGGGTTCAGGTCGGACACCCATGTCTCTGCCCTCGGGCCGCGCCGCGTCCCCTTCATCTGGAGGGGCATGGAATGCCGAAAACCGCACAGACGTCCTATGTGGCCAATGTGGCGACAGCTTCAGCCCGATACGATCGATCGTCAGGCATTGCAGCACCCGGTGCCGGGTCGCTGCGCATCGAAAGGAGCTGACATGACTGATGAAATGATCGACACGCTTTGGGCGCGGGTGAACTCTGCTGACCGAAACAAAGTGGTAGCATATGCGGATGCATTGCCGTCAAAGCCAGTTTGACAGAAATGAACGACGAAGACCGAAACCGTGTCTTGGGTTACATCGACGGGTTGAAAACGTCAGATTAGCAGATAAGCCGTGCATCACGTGATCCGCCAAGTATTGCGGCACCCCGGTGCCGAGTCGCTGCACTGACCTGATCCGCCGAATTCAATTGTACAAAGGAACGCACGACGATCCGTGTTGGATCGGTTTGTTCAATTTTTACAGTGTGTTGAAAGATGCAGATGGCATCCCGTAGGGGAATCGAACCCCTCTTTCCAGGTTGAAAACCTGGCGTCCTAACCGATAGACGAACGGGACACAAACTGTGTTCGGGTCTTTAGGCAATCGGGGTATCGGGCGCAAGCGGAAAAATCGCATATGTTCCAGATTGTCGGCCTCTCGTGGCTCAGGCGGGTGCCGCATCCTCAAGCCGCAGCTGAACGCTGGCCCGTCCCCGAAATGTATTGATTTCAAGGCGCCCTGCGAGGTGAAAGGATGCCCCGCCATGATCCATCAAGGCTGGACCAAGCGGACCATCAAAAGCACCAAAAGAGATTGCGTCAATGCGAGCGCCTCCGCGCGCGCCGAAAGAGAGTTTCAGGTGCGACTCGCCCACCCGCTTGGCGTAATAAATCTGCATGCCGGCAAAAGCATAGCGTGGCGCTGGCGCGCCAGCCCCGAAGGGTCCCGCAGAATCGATCTGTTCCAGCAATTGCACGGTTGCCGCATCGGGCATCAATGCGCCGCTCAGGCGTAGATCAGCAGGTCCAAGGGCGTCCGCCCCTTGCCGCGCCAGTAGCTCAGACAGACGCGCCATGGCCGCTTCGATCTTGTCTTCTGCGACGGTCAGGCCTGCAGCCATTTTGTGCCCGCCACCTTTGATCAATAGTCCTTCGGCCGCCAGCCGTTGGATTGGCGCGCCAAGATCAATGCCGGACACGGATCGTCCCGATCCTTTGCCAATGCCGTCTTCGACCCCGATCACGATTGAAGGGCGGTTGGTGGCCTCTTTCAACCGCGACGCCACAATGCCGACCACGCCTGGGTGCCATCCGGGGCCTGACGCCCATGCCAGAGCGCCATCCTGCCCGCGTTCCTCACTTTGGCTGAGCGCAGCGGCGCGCACCGACGCCTCGATATCGCGCCGTTCCGAGTTGAGTGTGTTGAGCCGTTCGGCAAGAGCTGCGGCTTCGTGCGGATCATCTGTGGACAGCAGGCGCGCGCCCAAATCGGCCTGACCGATCCGTCCACCCGCGTTGATGCGCGGGCCCAAAAGGTAGCCGAGATGATAGGGCGTGGGCGCTGTATCCATGCCGGCAACATCCGCAAGCGCCACGAGGCCCTGACGGCTGCGCCGCGCCATCACAGTCAGCCCTTGGCGCACGAAGGCCCGATTGACGCCCACCAGCGGCGCGACGTCCGCGACAGTGGCCAGCGCCACAAGGTCGAGCAGAGCCATCAGGTCCGGACCTTTTTTGCCCGCTTCGCGCATCTGGCGACCGGTTTCGACCAGCATCAGAAACACCACGGCTGCGGCGCACAGATGCGCCAGAGTGCCGTCTTCGTCCTGTCGGTTGGGATTTACGACGCTGTGGGCCGCGGGGAGCGTTTCAAGGCCGAGGTGGTGATCGAGAACCACGACATCCGCCCCTTTTGCCGCCTCTATGGGGCCGTGGGACAGCGTGCCACAATCCACGCAGATGATCAGGTCATGATCCCGGGCGAGGGCGGCCATGGCGGCGTCATTGGGCCCATAGCCTTCATCAATTCTGTCCGGGACATAGAGCGTCGCGGTGTGCCCGAGCCCGCGCAGCCAAGTCAAAAGCAAGGCGGCTGAACTGCCACCATCCACATCGTAATCGGCGAAAATCGCGATCCGCTCACGCTTGCTTAGTGCCTGCAAAACGCGTGTGGCTGCTTGCTCCATATCCCGCAATGACCGCGGGTCGGGCATCAAGTCGCGCAAAGTGGGGGACAAGTAGGCTTGCGCGCCGGTTGCATCGACACCTGCGCGCGCGAGAATTTGGCACACGGGAGGGGGCAGGGCGGTCTGTTGTGCCAATGCCTCTGCCGTGCGGGCCAGATCGGCCGAAGGTCCGACCCACGTGCGCCCGCTCAACGATTGCTCGACACCCAGAAACGCCACGGCCTCCTCCTTCATCTCGCCTAAAAATCTCCCGCCGGAGGCACGAAAACTAACCCACGCCTCAGATCAGGTGAAAGACGCCGGTCGCTTGGCGCCTGTGGCCGCTCAGACCGTGTGAACTGGCGTGCGATAGTTGATGCGCCGAACCGAGCCGGTTTTGGAGCGCATCAGAAGCGTTTCGCACTCGAGCCATCCGGGTTCGCGGTGAACGGCGGCCAACAAAGACCCAGAGGTGACGCCGGTCGCTGCAAAGATCACATCCTGCGTGACCATTTCGTCGCGGCTGTAGATCCGGTTCAGGTCTGTGATCCCTGCCTTGGCCGCGCGCCCTTTTTCGTCGTCGTTGCGGAACAGCAATTGGCCATAAATCTGACCGCCCATGCATTTCAGGGCCGCGGCGGCCAGCACGCCTTCGGGTGCGCCGCCTTCGCCCATGTACATGTCGATACCTGTGGACGGGTCCGCGCAATGCATGACGCCGGCGACATCACCATCGGTGATCAGGCGAATCGACGCGCCTGTGGCACGCACCGCTTGGATCATGGCCTCGTGGCGGGGGCGTTCCAGAATGCAGACTGTAATGTCGGACGTTTCGCACCCTTTGGCTTTTGCAAGCGCCGCTACACGCTCGGCCGGAGACATATCAAGGGTCACAGTGTCTGCCTCAAAACCGGGGCCAATTGCCAACTTGTCCATGTAAACGTCTGGCGCATGCAGCATTGAACCGCGGGGTCCCATCGCGATCACGGTCAGGGCGTTCGGCATATCTTTGGCGGTCAGTGTGGTCCCTTCAAGCGGGTCCAGTGCAATGTCCACTCCGGGGCCGTTGCCTGTGCCAACCTCTTCGCCGATGAACAGCATTGGCGCTTCGTCCCGCTCGCCTTCACCGATCACCACAACGCCTGCAATGTCGAGCATGTTCAATTGCTCGCGCATGGCATTCACTGCGGCCTGATCTGCGGCCTTTTCATCACCATGTCCAACCAGACGGGCAGACGCCAAAGCGGCGGCCTCGGATACACGGGCCAGGCCAAGCGAGAGCATGCGGTCCTGAAAGATGGAAGGGGTGGTCATGGCAATAGTCCTTTTCGGGATCAAACAGGGTGCTCAGACGGCTTCGATGCGCAGCACCACAGGGTCAGAGAGCAATACGTCTATGGATTTCATCGCGCCAATCGCGTTGTCGAGGTCGGCGCGCGTGGTTTTATGCGTCACGATCAGCACGGGGGCCGAGGAATCGCTGTGTTCATACTGGCGCATCCGGTCAATACTGACACCCGCATCGCCCAGCACGGTTGCGATTTTGGCAAGCGCCCCGGGTTTGTCGGCCAGTGCCATCCGCAGATAGTACGGCGCAGGCAGGACGGAACTTGCGCGATCTGCATGTTCAAGCATGGCGGCGGGCTGACCAAAGACGGGCAGGCGGGTGCCGCGCGCTATGTCGCACACGTCGCCCATCACCGCAGAGGCTGTTGGCCCCTCGCCAGCGCCGGGCCCGCGCAACACGATTTGTTCGACCGCGTCGCCTTCGATGGCCACCATGTTGGTGCCACCCTGCAATTGGCCCATAGGCGAGGATGCGGGCACAAGGCAGGGCATCATTCGCTGTTCAAGACCGCGCCCGGTGCGCTGTGCAACGCCCAGCAGCTTGATTTTGAACCCCATGTCATCGGCGTGCCGGATGTCATTGATACTGACACGTTCGATCCCTTCCAGTTCGATCCCGTCAAAGTCGACCTGTGTGCCGAATGCGATAGAGGACAGAATAGCGAGTTTGTGCGCTGCGTCGATGCCGCCCACGTCCAGTTGCGGATCGGCTTCCAAATACCCAAGTGCGTCGGCTTCGGCAAAGACCTCATCATAGCTCAGGCCTGCGTTTTCCATGCGGGTCAGGATGTAGTTACAGGACCCGTTCATAACCCCGACGATCCGGGTGATGTCATTGCCCGCAAGCCCTTCGCTCAGCGCCTTGATCACAGGGATGCCCCCGGCGACTGCTGCCTCATAGCGCAGCGACACTCCGGCAGCTTCTGCCGCTTCGGCCAGTGACTGGCCATGGATGGCAAGCATAGCTTTGTTGGCGGTGACCACGTCTTTTCCGGCGGCGATAGCGGCCTCAACCGAGGCTTTGGCCGGGCCTTCGGTGCCGCCCATCAGTTCGACATAGATGTCCACATCGTCCCGCTTGGCCAGCGCAACGGGGTCGTCTTCCCATGCGTAGGCCGACAGAGACACGCCGCGATCCTTGTCACGGCTGCGCGCGCTGACGGCGGTTATTGTAATGTCACGACCCGTCCGCACAGCCAGCATAGCGGCGTGCAGGCGCACGATTTTGACCACACCGATACCAACCGTTCCCAATCCGGCGATGCCAAGGCGCAGGGGTGCGTTCATGTGGGTGTCCTTTTCATCATGCGCACCGGTCTTCGGGCGTTTGGTCGCGATGTAACGGGTTCCGGGATGGGGTGCAATTGCCGTGCACGCGCAGAATCAGTTGCGCGCCGCCTCTAGCTGACGTTCGGTCTCCGCATCCACAACGTCGCGCTCTTGCAAGGCGGCGGCGCGTGCGCGGAGTGCGGCAATGCGCCCGTCTAGTGCCTGCGTGGTCTGGATTGGATCTGCCACAACCGGGGCGTTGGCATTTAAAAGCGGTTCAATTGGGACCAGTTGCGGGAAATCGGCATCCCTGAGGTCCGGCGCAACAGTGCCGTCAAGTTCGGGAAATTGCGTGCAAGCGGCAAGCGTCAGGCACAGTATAAGGGATGTAGCGCGTATCACGTGGCAGGTGTCCGCAAAAGGCTGCAGGTTCAAAAAGGATGCACGATGGGGCCGCCCTGCGCAAGCGCCACTTGGTTTTGAACGCTTGTTCAGTTAAACCCAACCGCATGCCCCGTACCATTGGATCACATTCTGGCATCACAGGACCGCGCGTGCGCTCCGCTGCCTTGGCCTTGTTTGCGCGGCACGGGTTTGCGGCGGTTTCCATGCGCCAGATCGCGGCGGAGGTCGGTGTGCAGGCTGGTGCACTATATAACTACACACCGGACAAGCAGAGCCTGTTATTTGATCTGATGTGCAACCATATGGAGGAGTTGCTGGCGGCGTTGCCAAAGGAGTCCGATGCTTCGGCGGCAAAACAGTTGGAAAACTTTGTGCGCTTTCACATCGCCTTTCATCATGAACGTCCCGATGCGGTTTTCATCGCCTACATGGAATTGCGCAACCTCGCGCCTGACAATTTCACGGTGATTGAGGGGCTGCGCCGTCGCTATGAAACTGCGCTTGAAACCATACTGCGCGCGGGAGCAGCAGAGGGCGTTTTTTCAGTTCAGGATACCAAAGTCGCCACCTTGGCCGTGATTGCCATGCTGACGGGTGTGACCACGTGGTTCCGCGCCGAAGGCCGTCTGAGTTTGCGCGCTGTGCAGGATCAATACTGGGACATGGTGCATCGAATGGTGTCGCCGGGCGGCACTGTTTAGCCCCTGCGGGCCTAAAGGCGCCCTCCCACCGACCCGGTATTGCAGGTGAAGAGCGACGGGAACCACCACATCCGTTTGGTTCTCTCATTCCCGAGGACCTGTATGTACAGGTGGGTGCCAGGTAACCGGACCAGGATCCGGACAGAGCCAGCGCCCTCGGAATTGCTTAAGGCCACCGGAATGCAACCTGTCACGAGAAGGGCAGAACCCGTCACTGCGCTAGATAGGCGGTGTGTATCGGCGCGGCAAGTGTGGCAATTGTGCCTTTGGCCGACCGGCCCTTCAGAGAGGATTTTGGAAACAGAGAAGGAGCCCGGCGCATTTAACGCTAGGTGGTGTTGGGTGCACCTGTGTTTGCGTTCAGGTGGTCCCGCAGGCTGGTTTCGAAGAAGTGCTGCCACCCGCGCTGGCAGACGTCAAAGCAGGGCAGGGTGGGGCCGAGGCCTTCATGAGTTAATTGGATTTTGCACCCTGTTTCGGTTGGCGTGATCTGCCAAAGGAGACGTGTCCCCACCCATTCGGCTGCGTCCTCGACATCCTCAATGATCATATGCGCGTCGGTACATTTCCATTCAAAGGACAATGGGCTAGCCCCAGGTTCAAAGTGAAATGTCGCATGGCTGTTGTTGAACCGTGTGGTGAATCCGTTTGTGCGCCGTTCAATCCGGGTGGACCACCATTGTTCCAGATCGTTCGTGATGGCCTGCGCCGCCCTTTCGGGCGACGCAGTGGTCGATATGGTTGCGCTGTAGTCCATTAGTTATCACCGTGTAGGGCGCCGCGCATTTGCATGAGGTGGTCGTCCCAACCTTTGTCCAGAGCGAGCGTGAGACCGAAGGCCTCCGCACCTTGGGGCAGGCCTTCATGTGTCAGCGACAATTGAGTGCCGCCGGGCACATCGCTGAGCGCCCATTTAACCGTACTGACCGCATCGCCCATTGGGCCCACTGTGAACGTGTATTCAAGATAGTCGGGCTTTTGCGCCTTGATCACGTCGCCCCAGATCAACAAATCGCCGCTGGTCGTGCCAAACATCTCTAGCTTTTCACCCGCAGCGATTGGCGTTTTCGGGGCGTGGAACCACTTGGCCAGATGTTCGGGTTGGGTGAGATAGTCCCAGACCAACTCGCGTGGGGCTTTGAGAAAGATCGTTTTGTTCAGCGTGGTGTCGGTCATTGGATGTCCTTTTCGATGGCAGTTTTCAGGTCGGCAAGGCGGTCGTCCCAGAAGTGGTCGAAGAATTCGAGCCATGAGAGCACTGGCGCGAGGCCTAAGGGGTTGATCTGATTGATCCGTTCGCGACCGCGGGCTTCGACAGTGATGAGGCCGCCATCATTGAGCACGGTCAGGTGCTTTTTGACGGCGGCGCGTGTCATGTCGAAATGAGCAGAGACTTCGGCGATGGTCAGCGCGTTGGCGCTGAGCAGTCGCATGATGTCCCGCCGGGTCGGATCGGCAAGGGCGCGAAAGGCGTTTTGGGTTTGGTCGGGCATGGTCTCGCAACGTGATACTTTTTGGTATCACGATAATGCGAAACCTTTTGGTATCATGTCAACCCCAGCGAATGCGCCTGAGAACCTAAGGTCTAAGTTATTCAGAAGTCTGGATAAAACCGTATCGTTCCAGCTCTTCGGGAAGCAGAACGTAGATCTCATCTGGTGGCGTGGACAGCGCTTGCTGCATCAAAAGGGGGTCGATTCCCATCTGATCCAGATATGTCATGACCTCGCCCTGACCGCGCTGAATATCTTCTACCGCGAAGGCTGCAGGCAGGAATGTCTTTTCTCCGAAGTAGTGCTGGTGCACGCCGATGTAGGCGTCAGCGTCGATGTCCCGGGTGACCCCCGCGGCCAACACGTAAGGGCAGGCGGAATAGCAGTATTCCCCTGCCAGCATTTGCGTGTTGATCCCTGCAGCGCGGATGTGGCGGCCAAGGGCCAGCGCGTCAACGACTGAACCACCCGGAGATTGCAGGATTAACGTTTCGGGTGCGGGGTCGGCGGCATCGATCAGGCTGATCAGGCGTTCGGCGTCGCCGCCGCCGATTGCGCCTTCCAACCGATAGGTGCCGTCACCGGTCGCGCTCAGTACCAGCCGTTTGGGCAACTGACCGGGATCGCGGGCGGGTTGAACGACGGGTCGGTCCCGGTCTGGGCGGAAGGTGCGCCGTTGGTCGCCGGGGCGAACGGGTTCTGTAAGGCGAGGCGCGTTTGGCCCAAACTGAGGCAGGCGCAGCCCTTGCATATCGCCAAGCACCAGCAATCCGCCAAGGCCCAATTGGAAGATCAGGATACCCATAAGGACCCGCGCAACGGGGCCGCGTTCTTTGCCTGTGCCCGAATTCATTCGGCTGCCCGATGGGGCAGAGGGCGCGGTGGTTCGTGCTGGTCACGCTCGTGCAGCGTGTTTTCGACGTCGCGCATCGCGGCCATTGCGGCACGCAATTCGGCCAGTGTCAGCGTGTCTTCGATGGCCGCCCCTTCGCGCCCCCCTCGGATGGCCGATTGGGTGATCGCAAGGATAAAGACCAACACTGCCGGCAAAAGGTCGATGGCGATAGCCCCGGCCCATGAAGGTACGAAGTTGCGGGCATAAAGGATGACAGCATCGGCCGAAGAGATTGGTGTGTAGGTTACATCGCTGGCCGGTTGCAGGGCCTGTACGGTCTGCGCGGCGCGTTCCAGCGTGTTGGCGCGCTGGGCTAGCACTTCGAGCACCGAGGAGATCGTTGCGGCCTGATCCGCGCGACCTTCAGTTGTGCTGCCATCAAGTTCGGGCAACACGACAGAGGCGGCAAGGTCTTGGGCCGCCCGCTCGACGAGGGGCGCGACAGAGAGTTGGCGCAGTTGCGTGATCAGCCCGGCCAAGCGTACGGCCTGTTCTGAAAATTCAACGCTCCGGGCCTCGACAGGGCCGGGTTCAACGGTCAAGGCCCGCATGCGCGACAAGATCGCGTTGCCTTCAGCAAAGGCGGCCTCAACCAGTGGGGTCTGGGCGCTGATTTGCCCCTCAAGCCCGGAGAGTTCCGCAGATTTTTGACGCAATACGCGGAAAACGGCACCTTGCCCGGCAAGGCCCGACAGAGACCCTGCGGCCTCTTGCTCCGAGAGATCTTCGAAGGACTGGCGCACCCGCGCAACATCGCGTTCAAGCGATTGGCCCGTCAGTGCCACCTCATGGGCCCGCTCAAGGCTGACCTGATAATCCTGAACGGTCTTGGCCAAATGCTGTTCTACGGCGGCCGATCCTGCGAGCGCGGCGGCGTTGAGCCAGGACGACATGGCCACAATCGCGAGAGATCCGGCACCCATGGCCAGCATCAGGCCGATGCGGGCGCGCGCCGAACGGACGGCCGGAAAAAGGCGCATCATGTACGACCAAAACACGAAGATGCCCACGGAGACGGCCACCGAATAGGCGATGGCAGCAAAAACGGACATGGCCCCGTTTTCATCGAGCAGAGAAGATACTCCAAGGTAGGTGTAGATCCCGGAGGCGGTGGCAAGCACGCCGAGTGCTGTGCCAGAAAACGTATCCAGCCAGCCAAGGTGCCCTTCAAGCTCGCGGGCATAGCGAACGCCGCGCGCTTGCGCTGCGTCAGAGCGAGTGTCGTCTGTCATACCTGTCCCCCGGTTCGTTGGGGATAAGGTAGGGGTGCAAGTCGCTGACGCCAAGGGTTGGGGATGCACGCTTGCTTTTGTTCAGGTTTTGTTCATATTCGGTTTCATGCGAAATCCGCTTGATCCCGTTGCTTTGGTAACCGACCTGATGCCGGGCCAATTGCTTGCACGTGGCGTGTCGCGCCATCTGGCCAGCCTGGGTTGGGTCACTGTCGAAGAGCTGGTGCCGACTCGAGGTTTGCGGGTGGATGTGATGGCGCTTGGACCCAAGGGAGAAATCTGGGTGGTCGAGTGCAAGTCTAGCCGCGCGGATTTCGTCGGTGATTCCAAGTGGGAAGGGTATCTGGAGTGGTGCGACCGGTTCTTTTGGGCAGTCGAAGCCGACTTTCCGGTCGATCTGTTGCCCGAGGACAGTGGGCTAATCATCGCAGATGCCTATGACGCTGAAATCATCCGTGTGGGGGATGAGGACAAGCTTGCGCCAGCGAGGCGCAAAGCAATGGTTCACACTTTTGCCACCCACGCGGCACGTCGCCTGCATGGCTTGCGTGATCCAGGTGCTGGGCTCGGCTGGTAGCTATCGGGCAAAGCTTGTCGACACGTGCTTTCTCTGCGGGGAAGGTGTTGCGCAATTCTCATGCGGGCACAGGATGTGACCAAGATGTGGATGACACGGTTGACGGAGGGTTGCGCATTGGTCAACAAAAAGACCGTTATCATCCAAAGAGGCCTTAGCCGCGATGTCCGTCAATCCATTGGAATTTCTACCTCTCTGGGCATATTTTTCCATTACGGTGGCCTTTATCGGCATCGCTGTCTACGCAGGGTGGACGGTGGGCGCGCGCAGCTTTGAGCGGTCCGGCGAAGTGGAAGGCCCGTCGATCGGGATTACGGTAGGTGCACTGCTCAGCCTGACGGGTTTCTTGCTGGCGTTCACATTCAGCATGGTTAACGCGCGGTTTGAGGATCGTAGGCAAACCGTATTGATCGAGGCGAACGCCATTGGAACTGCGTATCTGCGTACCGACCTATTGCCCGAGCCAAAAGGGGCAGAGGCCAGAGAATTACTGCGGCAATATATCGAACTTCGGATCGTAACCCACGCGTTCAGTTCTACCGACCCAGAAGTCGATCAGGTGATCTCGGAATCCGAAGACCTTCAAGCCGCGCTATGGGCCGTTGCGACGGAGGTCGCGCAAAGCGCGCCGACGCCGATTTCTGGCTACTTCGTACAATCGATCAATGAGGTTATCGACGTTCATTCGGTTCGGGTCATTTTTGGGACCCGCAGCACTATTCCAACAGAAATATGGGTGTGTCTGTATGTGCTGGCGGCTGTCGGAATGGCAGCATCCGGGTTTCTGGCCGCGAACAGTGGTGGGCGTAATATCTATCCGACGTTTGCGCTGGTGCTGACCTTTTCGGCCATCCTGACGATCATTACTGATCTCGACAATCCCGGTCAGGGCGCGATGCGCACAGATCAAGCAGCGCTGATCGACCAAGCTGCACTGATGCCACCGGGCACTTAGTATGCCGGCGGGCACTTAGGAAAAACAGTCTCGGATAAGCAGTATCTTAGCGCCGCATGGCACCAGCGGCCTTGGCCGCTGCGCGGATTTCATCGGCGATTTCGTTGGCCTCATCCGGGTCAAAATCCATCGGGATTTCGACGCCCTTGGATTCGATGAAAATGCGCACCATGCCCTGATCGGTTGGACCGATCTGCATGTTTGCTTCGATGTCGCGTTCGTTGTTGATACCCATGTGCGCCTCCTGGCTGGCCGTTTTTTCTGCTAGCGTCTGTTCCCTTGAAACGCAAGGTGACGCCGTGCACAGTCGGGGCCATGAGCAATGTGATCCTGCGTCCTTTCGAACCTGCCGACACTGACTGGCTGGTCGAGCGACATGCCACACTTTATGCGCGCGACGAGGGCTTTGATGATACGTTTGGCCCACTTGTCCGCAATATCCTTGAAGCCTTCTGTGCTGAGCATGATCCGACGTGCGAACAGGGTTGGATTGCCGTGGAAGGTGACCAGCGACTTGGGTCTGTTTTTTGTGTGCGCCTTGACGCGGAGACCGCCAAGTTGCGCCTGTTTTTGCTGGTGCCCGAGGCGCGTGGCAAAGGGGTTGGTCGGCGCCTGTTGGAACAATGCATGGGGTTCGCGCGTGATAACGGATACGAAGGGATGCAGCTTTGGACCCATGAAAGTCACTCTGCGGCTTGCGCACTTTATCGCCGGGCCGGATGGATGCTGACCGAGTCTCACCCCGTCCGGTCTTTTGGTCAGGATCTGGTGGAGCAGACGTGGATTTATCGGTTTTGACGGTCTTGCAATCGCGCATTCTCGAGAGTATTTGGATGTCAGTGCCGCCTTAGCTCAGTAGGTTAGAGCGCTTGATTGTGGATCAAGAGGTCCCTGGTTCGAGACCAGGAGGTGGTACCAAAAACCCCCTAAAAATAAGATGCTTAAGGGTTCGGATCGCTGGACCCTATCGGGGTAGTCGCGTTCTAAGAGACTTCTAGGAGACTTTTTGCCAGACTATCCGTGCTTCGGGTCGATCGCAGGTAACTCTATTCTCCTGCCGTTTTAAACCACGAATCGAAAAAGGGGGATGGTGTGCTCCCTTGGCCTTTGTCATGTCGGACCGCATCGCCCAGACCGAACTAAACTGTGTTTGTCCGCCATATTAAAAAGTTTAGACGAAAATCCAAGGCAAGCGATGGACTGCGCCCCTTCCAACGCGGTGCAGGACGACGCCTCAACAAACACTGTCTCGTTTCGCTATTCTCATTGTCCTTCTCCACTCGCAAGAGATCGGACCGTTTATAGAGGCGTCGTGACTTCTAAAACATCGGCGTGCAGGCGTTAGTTTTCACCCTACCGTTTGCCAGTTTTCTAACCACCTAAAGTGAGATTTGCGGTCGCCACTTCAATACTTTCGCGCAAGATACCTTCGATATTGTGGATCATTGGCTCATCCATAATCAGCGTCGGGGACAGGATCAGGATATTGCCAAGGGCTCGCGCGATCAGCCCGCGTTTTTGCGCCTGCTGGGCCACAAGGGATCCGATCATCGCCTCTGGCGGGAATTCCTCGCGGGTTGCTTTGTCTTTTACAAACTCGATCCCCATCATGAAATGACTGCCGCGCACTTCTCCTACCAGGTCGAGGTCTGCCAGACCGCGCAAGGCGTTTTCAAAAACCTTGCCCGTGGTCTGAACCCGCTGCGGGATGGCTTCGCGTTCGAGGATGTCGATATTGGCCAGCCCTGCAGCTGCAGCTGCCGGATGCCCAGAATACGTCATTCCGTGCAAGAACATCGCGTCAGGGCCGGAGATCACATCATAAATTTCATCCGAAATGATCGTCGCTGAAAGGGGCTGATACCCAGACGTAAGTCCTTTCGCGGTCGTGATGATATCGGGGACGTAGCCATAGACATCTTCACTTGTGAACATATGGCCCAATCGACCAAAGGCCGTGACAACCTCGTCCGCCACATAGGCGATGTCATGGGCGGCTGTAATCTCGCGCATGCGTTTGTGATAACCTGTCGGCGCGCATATCACACCGCCCGCGCCTTGAACGGGTTCCGCAAAGAAGCCAGCGATGTTCTCGGCCCCAAGTTCGTGGATCTTGTTCAGCATATCTTGGGCCAGAACTTCGACAAATTCCGCCTCGGTCATGTTTGGTGCTTCGCGGTACTGGTTGGGGCATTTCAGGTGATGAACGATCCCCTCTGTGACACTCCAACCTTCCGCATAGGCTGGCGTCGTCAGCGCCATCGCCATGTGAGTGGACCCGTGGTACGCACCTATGCGCGACAGCATAAGACGCTTTTCCGGCTTGCCGCGCAGGATATTGTAGTGATGCAAGATGCGCACTGCAGTGTCGTTTGCCACAGAGCCCGAGTTTGCAAAGTACACATGGTTCAACCCATCCGGAGCCAGCCCGGCCACCTTTTCGGCAAGCATGGCTGCTTGCGGATGGGTGAAGTTGTAAAAGGTCGAATAGTAGTCCAGCGTTTTCAGCTGCTCTGTAATAGCATCAATAATCTCGTGCCGCCCGTGGCCGACATTCACGCACCACAACCCGCCAATCCCGTCGATCAGTTGATTTCCTTCGCTGTCGGTCACGTACGCGCCTTTGGCGGAAACAATCGCGGTGCGCGCCTGATCCTGTTTCAGAGCATGCAGATTGGCAAAGGATTGAATGAGGTGCGCGTCCTTTGTCAGGATTTCGTCTGTTGTAGGTTTATTCATGTGGATTGGCCCCCCGCTGAGATACGCATTTAGAGAACCGAGGCACGCATGGCGGCGTGCCCCGGCAGGATTGGTTACTTCTTCAGGTTTGTCCAAATCGTGTCATAGACTTCCTGCACATCTTGGTCGCAGGCCATCACGAATTCACCGGCCTGATCGGCGGGCGGGCTCAGCTCGGGCGCGCCCGTGACGGCCTCAGACAAGAACCCGTCAACGCCTGTCACGCCAGCGGTGTACTGGGCGTAGTTCGTGACGGCTGCTGCGTTCTCAGGTTCAAGCAGGAAGTTCATGAACTTGAGCGCATTGTCCCGGTTTGGAGCGTCTTTGAGCAAGACAACATTGTCCATCCAGACAACGAAACCTTCTTTCGGGAAGGCATATTCGATGTTCGCACCTTCCTCGCGCGCTTTGGCGGAAAAGCCGTTCCAGATCATGCCGGCCGCTGCGTCGCCTGATACCAGAACATCCTTGGCCACGTCAGAGCCAAAGCTGGCCCAGTCCGCCTTGGCCGCTTGCAGCAAATCGTTCAAAGCCTTGAGCTGGTCACGATCGCTCGTGCATTGCGGGATGCCCAGGTGCAGCGAGGCGAGGGCCATAACTTCGCCCTGGCTGTCGAGCATGTTAATCTTGCCCTTCAGCTCAGCCGGCGGATCAAACAGGATCGACGTCGTGTTGATGTCTCCGGCATAGACGTCACGGTTGACCGAAAAGCTGGTCGAACCCCACTGGTAGGGGATCGAATGGGCGCGCCCGGGATCAAAGCTCACGTCTACCCATTGGGGGGCTATGTTGCCGAAATTCGATACCTCCGATGGCTCAAAGCTGTCCAGCATGCCCTCGCCAATCATGATTTCGACCATATAGTCGCCGGGAACGGCTACGTCATAGGACCCCAACTTGCCCGCCTTGAGAGCGGCCAGCATCGCTTCATTGCTGTCGAACGTATCCATCGTGACCGTGACGTCATATTCCGCCGAGAACTTGTCCAATAGCTCTTGCGGGATGTATTCGAACCAGTGGTAGAGCGACAGTTCGCCTTCGGCTTTGGCCGATGTCGCAGCCAGCGTCAGAGCCAAGGCAGAAGCGCCGAGTTTCAGTGCAAGTTTCATATCAAGTTCCTTTGTTGGTTGGAGTTGTCTGACCTTTCCGCCCCAATAGATACGACACGGTCACAAGTACGACCGAGACGAGCAGCAAGAGGGTGGAGATCGCCATGATGTTGGGCTTGATGCCCTGCTTCACCGATCCGAAGATCGCGGTTGGCAGGGTTTCAATCCCTGCGCCTTTGACGAAATTCGTGATAATGAAATCGTCTAGTGAAATGATGAATGCCAGCAAAAAGCCGGACATTATGCCAGGAGCCATCAAGGGCAGAAGGATCAGCCGAAAGGTCTGCCACTTCGTTGCATAAAGGTCCTGCGCGGCTTGTTCGTAAGCGCCTTCGATCCCTTGCATGCGCGCGGCTATGGGCAGGTAGGCAAAGGGAATGCAAAAAACGATATGCGCCACGAGGATCGTCAGGTACCCGGCTTGAAACCCTATGGCTGAAAAGAAGACAAGGGAGGCCACGGCAGTCACAATCTCGGGGACCATCAGTGGCAGATTGATCAGTACAAAGCTGACGGATTTCCCGCGAAACTGCCCAGAGCGTAGCATCGCAGTAGCCGCTGCAGTGGCGATGGTGGTCGCAACGATTGCAGCCGAAATGGCAATGGCCAGCGAATTGAGGGCCGCGGCCTTGAACTTTGGCGCTTCGGGGCCGGTAAAGACCTCGACATACCAGCGCAGGGTGAACCCACCCCACAAGGTGACCGAGTTGCTGTCGTTGAATGAATAAACCATGACCACGATCAATGGTGCGTACAATAAAACCAGGCACAGCCAAGTGATGGGCAGGAAGCCTGGAAACCGCCGCAGATCAAGCCGGGCCGCCATCAGCGATCTCCTGCTTTGGTTTGCGCGCGCGCATAGAACGCCAGCACCACCAGAACCATCGACAGAAGGATCATCGACGCGGCGGCCCCAAAGGGCCAGTTCCCAGCATTGCCCTTGAATTGCTCTTCAATCAATGAGCCAATCATGAAATTCTTGGCCCCCCCAAGAAGGTCAGGGGCCAGAAACGCACCGAGCGAGGGGACAAAGACAAGAATGCAGCCAGCAATGATGCCGGGTTTGACGATTGGCAAAACCACAAAGCGCAGCGCGGCCCATTTGCTGGCGTAAAGGTCTGCCGCCGCTTCGGAGTAGGCCATGTTGTAGCGCTCGACACTGGCGTAGATCGGCAAGACCATGAAAGGCAGGTACGAATAAAACAGGCCCAGTTGCACTGCAAAGTTCGTATTGATCAGGCCTATCGGTTCACCAATCACACCAATTGCCAGCAGAAATTCGTTCAGCGGGCCATTGTCGCGGATCAGGAATTTCATCGAAATTGTGCGGATCAAAAGATTGACCCAATAAGGGATCGTGATCGCAAAGAGCCAGATCGAACGCGCCGGCCCGGCCCGTGTTGCAATAAACCATGCGGTTGGAAAGCCAATCAAAAGACACAGAACAGTGGCTACAGCGGCCTGCCAGATCGACCGCCAGAAAATGGTGATGTAGGTCCATTCGATCTTTGGCGGCTCATCTCCAAACAACCCGCGATCAAAGAAGAACTGATCATATGCCGCCAGGCTGAAGTCCCAGATCACACCGCCTCGAAATTCCTTCGTCAGGAACGAATAGACCAACATCATGCCAACGGGGAGAACCAGGAAAAACCCGATGATGACCCACGCGGGCAACATCATCCGCGCACCTTGTCCTTGATAGGTGGTAATGGTTGAAGACCCGCCAGAAGAGATGTCAGCCGCCATTTAAGCCCCCAACACGCGGGCGGCCGCCGCATCAAGTTGCATACCAACAGTTTCACCAATGGACGGGATAACGGCCATTTGGGTGTTTTGGACGCGGGCATTGATTGTCTGGCCGCTTTGGATGGCGACCTCCACCTGCATGTCAGTGCCCAAGTAGACAACGCGCTGAACGGTGCCGGTCAAATTTGCTTTATCCAGTGGGCAAAAATTGACACGCTCTGGACGAATGGACAAATGGCCTGACCCGGCGTGGGCACCCACTGCTGCCGAACAGTTCAGTTGAACGCCGCCTGGCAATGTGGCTGCGACTTTCCCATCTTGCGGCTCACCTACGTCCACTTTGATCAAATTGGTTTCGCCAATGAAGCTTGCCACAAAGGCATTGTTTGGTTCTTCGTAAATCTCGCGAGCATTACCGACCTGCTGGACCTCGCCTGCATTGATCACAGCGATCCGGTCGGACATCGTCAGCGCCTCTTCCTGATCGTGGGTCACGAAAATGAAAGTGATGCCGGTGTCCTTTTGTAATTCCTGCAACTCCAAGCGCACTGCTTGACGCAGTTTCAGATCAAGGGCGGACAAGGGTTCATCCAGCAACAGAACACGCGGATTGGGGGCAAGGGCCCGGGCCAGAGCCACACGCTGCTGCTGCCCGCCCGAAAGCTGGTTTGGCATCCGATCGGCGAAGGACTGCAACTGTACCAGATCTAAAACCTCTTGCGCGCGCTTTCGGGCTTCAGCCTCAGAAGTTCCCAGCATACGCAATCCGAACATCACGTTCTCGGTGACGTCCATATGCGGGAACAGCGCGTAATTCTGGAACACCGTGTTGACCGAACGTTTGTTCGGGGGAAGCTCCGCGATATCCTCACCAAAAAGGCGGATCGCACCGTCTTGAATGTCTTCAAAGCCAGCGATCGACCGCAGCAACGTCGTCTTTCCGCACCCCGACGGACCCAGAAGTGTGAAGAACTCATTGTCAAAAATATCGAGCGACACCTGCTTCAGCGCGGTGAACGTCCCATAGCGCTTGGACACGGTCTCAAACTTGACTGCGACTTGACGGTCAGAATTAGCCAACACGTCCCCCGTTGTACTGACGTGAGGGGCATACCCCTCGATTGAACGAAGAAAGGTTACGATTGATCTTTTAGGGGGTATATACCCCTTGGGTGGTATAAAGGCTGATATGACCGGTAAGTCTGAACATCTTCTGGCGAAAATTATTTCTTATCAAGGGGATGAGAGGTTTTCGCAAGCGCTGTCCGATTGGCTTGAGACGATTGTCCCTTTTGATAACATCACGGTTTTGGCGTATTTTTCAGCACGCCAACCCAAAATGCTCTTTGCAAAGGCAAATAGGAAATCCGTTCATGCGAACTTTGAGAACGTCTATATGGCGGGCGCTTACCTGCTTGATCCGTTCTATGACCTGCATATTTCCAGAGCACCAGCAGGAGTATACAGGCTGAACGATATCGCACCCGATCAGTTTCATCGAAACCGCTATTTTCGAGACTACTATA
The DNA here is from genome assembly GCF_900143535.1 of Tateyamaria sp. Alg231-49. Taxonomy (GTDB): domain Bacteria; phylum Pseudomonadota; class Alphaproteobacteria; order Rhodobacterales; family Rhodobacteraceae; genus Tateyamaria. The sequence continues at coordinate 69,715 of NZ_FRFA01000006.1, forward strand.
GCAACACGTCACTCACGGATGAGCTCGCATTTGTCAGTTATCCCGCAAAGGGGACGTCGGTTCATGTTTGCTTAGGCCGCGATGCCTCATCCAACTCCCGGTTTTCGGCGCGCCAAATCGCGGCGACCCAACGTGTTGCACCTGTGGTGTTGGCCTTGATTGAACGGCATTGGTCGGAATTGGATGCGTCAGATGGATCGCAGGAGGATGATATCGAAGCGCGCCTGATCCGAGCTTTGGGGTCCGAACACGACGTGTGGCTAAGCCCCCGTCAGGCTGAAGTTGGATTAATGATTTTACGAGGGCACTCATCAATGTCGATTGCTTTGAAGCTGGCCATCAGTCCTGAAACTGTGAAAGTCTTTCGCAAACAGCTCTACAGAAAATGTGGCATCAGTTCACAAGCTGAACTGTTTAACATGATCCTTCCCCTGTTGGGCGGGAATAATTCTGCAAGATCAAAGCAATCATAGTGCATTGCAGAAATTTCGTAATCTATTGAAAAGTCTGAAGTAGCATCTGCATCGAACAATCCCTGCAACAGTGCGGATGTTTGCAGATGCAGCAATCTGTTTGACCAAATCATCAGCTGCGACACTAAAATTTGCTTTAGGATCAGAAACTGGGCCAAAACGGTCGGTTTTGACGTTGCCAAAAACGTATCGCCAAAACGAATTTTGGGTGCACTGGCTCGACCAAAAGGTAGGGTGATGGCGTAGAGTCGAAATTGGTTGATACACAGGAATCATATAATGCGCATCGAACCGTTTGGCGTCGAAATCTGGATGAATGAGTGGGAAACCAAGTGTGAATGGAACTTGGCCGAAACCTGCGTCGCGAGCCTCACGATTGCTGAACTGATGGCTTTGGCAGGCAAGAACGACACTGACCTGTCCGAGCTGTTGTCGATGAAGATGACTTATGGCGAGATTGAGGGATCGATGCGCCTGCGCCAGGCCATCTGCGCGCTTTACGATCACCAAGAGCCAGAAAATGTGGTCGTCACGCACGGCACTATTGGCGCCAATATGTTGGTCCACAAAACCTTGGTGTCCGCGAATGATCGTGTCGTGGCCGTCGTGCCGACGTATCAACAGCATTACTCGATCCCTGCCAGCATCGGGGCTGATGTGCACCAGCTGCAATTGCGCGAGGAAAACGGGTTCTTGCCTGATTTTGATGAATTGCGAGCGCTCGTCATTCCGGGCACCAAATTGATCGCAATCAATAACCCGAACAATCCCACCGGTGCGTTGATGGACCGCGCAATGCTGGAACAGATCGCCGCGATTGCTCGTGAAGTCGGCGCTTGGGTGCTGTGTGACGAAGTGTATCGTGGCACGGATCAAACAGGATCCGGCATGACCGCGTCCATCGCGGATATCTATGAAAAAGGGATCAGCACCGCCAGCATGTCTAAGACTTACGCGCTTGCAGGATTGCGCCTTGGTTGGATTGCCGCATCGCGCGAAGTGATCGAAGCCGTTGCGATCCATCGTGATTACGACACGATTTCTGTAGGCATGATCGACGATCATTTCGCGACGCTCGCACTTGAAAACTACGAGAAAATCTTAACCCGAAGTCACACAATCACACGCGACAATTTGGCAATTTTGTCAGACTGGGTCGCAGAGCAGCCGCTGGTCTCTTGGGTGCAACCAAAATCAGGCACGACCGCATTGTTGAAACTCGATTTGGCAATGTCATCGCGGGAATTTTGCGTCGCGTTGTTGCAAGAAACAGGGGTCATGTTCACTCCTGGCTCTGCGCTAAATATGGAAGGTTATGTGAGAATTGGATACGCAAACAACCAGTCGATCCTCATAGAAGGGCTGAACCGGGTTTCCGCATTTTTAGCCAATCGGACGTAGCCTACTGTCACAACGCATGAGGCGAAGACGGTCGTTTCCGGCAAAGGTGGGTCGTATACCAATTATTGGAAGATCTTTGTGCCGCAAACCCTTGGCAGGCCACCCTAGATTTTGGCACATTTTTTGGCTGCCCTCCGACACGCGGACGTTGGAACACGGCGCAACGTTCGGCGAATGTGAGCCTTCGCGGCGCCCTGCCTCAATAACGGCTTTTGGTGATTGCGCCCCGCCACAGGCACCACCCGGAACAATGTATACTTGATCTGCTGGCGTCATCAGGCGGATTCATTCGTCGGGAACTACATCTTGCGGCTGTCAAATTTGCTCCAAACCGAAGAGGGCGGACCACGCAAATCCCTGTCTAAATTTCCGTCATTCCTTTGTCCGCAGGTGTTGGCAATGGGCCTTAAGCATCCGCCGGAAACCAACCGCCCACGAGCATTGGATCGTGTCGTACATGATTGGCTCGACGGAACGGAGTCAGTCCGGTAATCCCAATGCCTTTTTCCTGTCCGTTGCCCACTTCATGATTGTCAGATCAAATGTCAGCGCCATCAATGACACACAAATCCCAAGAACAAAGTTTTTGCCGAGATCAGTTCCAGCCAGTGTGCGCTGCAATTCCTGTCCCAGATCTTGGGTGCCGATGAAGGCGGCAATGATCACCATGAAGAATGCGAACATGATCGCCTGATTGAAGCCAACTGCCATCGTGGGCAAGGCCAGAGGCAGCTGTACCTTGAGCAGTTTTTGCATCCGAGTGGCACCCGCCATATCTGCGGCTTCGGTCATTTCCGGCGGCACTGTGCGCAGGCCCTCGATCGTGTAGCGGGTCAAGGGCACCATCGCAAAAATCAAGATCGACATCACGACGGATGTCGCCGTAATGCCAAACAGCATGATGGCAGGTATCAGGTAGATAAAGCTGGGAAAGGTCTGAGCCGTATCGCAGGCCAGCAGAACGCGTTGGGACCACTTTTCGGATCGTGCGGCGACGATACCCAGTGGCACGCCAATCAAAATTGCCAAGGTCACCGCAGAAATCACGGAATAGAGCGTGATAACGGATCTATCCCACCATCCGGACAGCGCAACCAAACCAAAGAAAATGGCTGCATAGATCGCCGGGCGTTTTCCGCCAAGGGAGAGTGCAAAGGCCACAACCAAGAGGATGAACGCCGGCGTCGGGATCGAAAGAAGGAAATCACGGAAGGGATTCAGAATCCAAACGTTCAACACGTAGCGGATGGTTTGCGTTGTGTTTTGAACTGGATCGAGGGCCAGGAAACCTTTGATCAATGTGTCGATCTCTTTGCCTTGGCTGAAATTCTGTTTCCGTCCGATTTCCGCGAAAATCGGAACAAACTGAGCCGCGATGCAAAAGAAGATGAAGACGGCGATACCGGTCAGTAGGAAAACGTGCTTGCGCCACCAAGGTGTGTCGCGTTCGAAATGTTCGGGCTGTTTGACGACCCATGCCTTGGACATTCGATCAAGCATGACCGCGAGCAACACGATGGTCACACCAATCTCGAACGAACGGCCCAGTTTGAAACTGCCCATCATCGCCAAAAGCTTGGCGCCCAATCCCGGCATCCCGATAAAGGCCGTCAACACAACCATGGCCAAACACAGCATGATGACTTGATTGACGCCCACCAGAATCTCGGTGCGGGCCGAAGGCAGGTAGACATGGCGTAGCAGTTGCCATTTGGTACAGCCACTCATGTTGCCAGCCTCGACGACTTCAGGCGAGACTTTTTGCAAGCCAAGTGTCGTCATCAGGATCATCGGAGGAATAGCGTAGATTGTCGTCGCAACCGCACCTGCCGTCGGGCCAACCTTGAAAAAGATTACTGCCGGGAGCAGGTATGTAAAGAATGGTAGGGTTTGCAGCACTGACAGGATCGGTTTGATCGCTTGGTTTACGGCCCTGTATTTCCAGGCAAGAATGCCAAGTCCCAGACCGATGAAGAAGGCCAGAGGAGCGGCAACCATCAGCACCGACATGGTCTCCATTGCGATGGTCCATTGCCCGATGAGAGCAGTCCAGATGAATGTGCCAGCGCCGAGCGCGGCCATGCGCCAGCCGCCAAGGTAGTAACCGATAACAGCCGCCACCCCAGCCACCGCCGTCCACGGGATCGGCCCGATATGAGGCCAACGACGCTTGCCGAACATCAGGTTCGCCGTCACATCCAACAACCACTCGAGCCCTTCCGTCAATGTCCGGGTCAAAGTCAGCAGGCCAAGGTCGTCTTTGACAAAATTGAAGAACGCGTCGAGCCACGTCGCAAATGGCGGGATCATTGTTTCGGGGATGCGATGCAGCGCGTCGGGCAAAAGCCCGCCATATCGCAATAGAGTCAGTGCGACTGCTACGGCCAGAATGACAGTGACCCATCTGCCCCGCGTCCACAGAGCGATGCCAGACGTGTCTGTCTTTAGATTGTCGGCGATATCGGCCACTAACCGGCCCCCAGAAGGATATCCAATGCGGCTGTGCGGTCCATGCCGCCAACCACTTTGCCACTGCTTGCGACGGGGATAATAGCCCGAGAATCTTGTACCAGCAGGCGCGCCAAGTCATGAACGGAGGCCGCCGTATCTACAGGCTCGCCCTCTCCGGCGTTGTCTGCGCGTGCCAATGCTCCTGCGCGCACCACCCGTGCCTTGTCGATGTCTTCAGTAAATTTGCGGACATATTCGGTTGCAGGGTGCAAGACGATTTGATCAGGGGTGTCGCATTGTTCGACAGCACCGTCCTTCATGATCGCAATGCGGTCTGCAAGGCGCAACGCCTCGTCAAAGTCGTGGGTGATAAAGACGATTGTCTTGCCCAGCATGCCCTGCAGGCGCAAGAATTCGTCCTGCATCTCGCGTCGGATGAGCGGGTCGAGCGCGGAAAACGGTTCATCCAGAAACCAGATGTCGGGCTCGATGGCGAGGCTCCGTGCAATGCCGACACGTTGTTGTTGACCACCCGACAATTCGCGCGGGAAATACTCTTCGCGCCCTTCAAGACCGACCAGTTTGACAACTTCCAGCGCGCGTTCCCGGCGAGTGTGTTTGTCCTGACCGCGCATCTCGAGGGGAAAGGCGACATTGTCTAGAACGGTGCGGTGCGGCAGCAGACCAAAGGACTGGAACACCATGCCCATTTTGCTGCGGCGCAACTCGATGAGTTCTTTTTCGGACAAAGACATCAAGTCCTGTCCTTCGACAGAGATTGATCCACCTGTGATATCGTGAAGCCGGGAAAAACAGCGTACCAGCGTCGATTTGCCCGACCCGGAAAGGCCCATGATGACCAGCATTTCGCCCCTTGTCACATCAATCGTCACGTCCTTGACGCCAGCGATGTAGCCATCTGCACGGATCTCATCAAAGCTGCGGCCAGCAGGCATTGATTTGAGGTACGCTTCCGGGTTGGACCCAAAAATTTTCCACGCGTTCTTGCAGGAAATCACGGTGTCAGCGGTCATGCTCTACTCTCTCCTTGTCGGCTGGGGCACCGGCAATTTAACGCCCGCCCGGAGTGTAACCCCGGGCGGGCGAAAGTCTTCAACAGTTTCGTGTGAACCTTAGGAGGCCCAGCCCTGCCAAACGCCCGGGTTCGCTTCCAGCCATTCGGCCGCTGCCTCTTCGGGTTCCATTTCTTCTACGTCGACCAACCGTGCCATTTCAGCGATCTGTGGGTTGGTGAACGAGATTTTTGTAAGCACATCATAAGCGGCGGGCCACTTGTCTTTCATGCCATCCCAGGCCGCTTTCTTGAGGTAACCGTCGGCAGGGTTGCCGCAGTCATAAAGCGCGTCTTTGTTCGGGCCCACGGCGGGGTCCTTGTCACAGCCATCAACCCACTCTGGGAACTCGACGAATTCGCCAGGCCAAACTGCTTCGGCAAAGTTGGGTGTCCAGTTGAACACAACGACAGGGCGCTTGTCTGCTTCTGCAGCACCGATTTCGGCCCAAAGCGCTGCGGCAGAACCTGCGTTCACAACAACAAAGTCCATGCCAAGCGCCTCAACGCGTTCCTGACCATGCTTCAACCAATCCACAGGACCGTCCAGATAGCGGCCCTTGTCACCGGTTTCCGCAGTCGCGAATACGGCGGCGCAGTCATTGAGCGCTTCCCAGCTTGGTAGGCCAGGGCAGGCGTCTTTGGTCCACATCGGGTACCACCAGTCCTCACGCGTTACGGCGTCGTGATCGCCTGCATCGTGAAGGCCGCCTTTTTCCAGAGCGGCGCGGAATGATGCGCCAAATGCGCCTTCCCACACTTCAAGCTCCAGCGTCACGTCACCGAGGCGAACGGATTCATACACCGCTTGACTGTCTGTCGTGACGAATTCGACATTGTTGCCCATGGATTCAAAAATTTGACCAACAACATGGCTCATCACAATCTGTGACGACCAGTTGTGGATTGGGATCACGATTGGATCACTGCTGTCTTCAGCCAGAAGCGTCATTGGCGCGAATGCCAAAACGCCGGCCGTCAACGCCGTTGTAAACTTGTTCATTGATAGTCTCCCTATTGGTGCGCCGCTGTTTCGCCGCTTGATCAACTTGAATGGTTTGCACGCACATCAGGACATTTCGAATCCCGGATGCAGGCCAATTCTTGGTGAAATCAGTCTTGCATTATTTTCCTATCAATCAAGTTTTTTTCTTGATGAGTTACATTTGCGAACGCCTGATGGCCAAAAAAAACACAAGATATGTCCGATTTGAAAGAAAAGATGTCGGGTATTGGAGGGGAAAATATGAGTAAAAAGGCGTATTTAGGCGTAGGAGGTCCGATTTCATGCGTTATTCTGGGTTCAAGGTCATAAAGGAAGCGCTGACGGGCCACAAAGGCTGGTTGCCCGCGTGGCGCGATCCAGAGCCAAAGGCGCACTATGACATCGTGATCATTGGCGGCGGTGGGCATGGGCTGGCCACAGCGCACTATCTTGCGTCGGTCTATGGTCAGCACCGGGTCGCAGTGATCGAGAAGGGATGGATCGGTGGCGGCAACGTCGGGCGCAACACGACGATCATCCGCTCGAACTATCTGTTGGATGGCAATGAACCATTCTACGAGTTTTCCCTCAAGCTCTGGGAGGGGCTGGAACAGGACCTGAATTACAACGCTATGGTGTCCCAACGTGGGATCATGAACCTTATCCATTCGGACGCACAGCGTGATGCTTTCGTCCGACGTGGCAACGCGATGATCCTGAATGGTGCCGATGCCGAGTTGTTGTCAGAAGCACAAATCCGGCAGGAGTATCCCTTCCTCAACTTTGATGATGCGCGCTTTCCCATCAAGGGTGGGTTGGCCCAGCGGCGCGGTGGTACAGTGCGACACGATGCTGTCGCATGGGGGTATGCCCGAGCTGCTGACAGCCGAGGCGTAGACATCATCCAGAATTGCGAAGTCACTGGCTTTCGCGTCGAGAATGGTAAGTGTCTTGGCGTTGAAACGTCCCGGGGGTTCATCGGTGCGGGTCGGGTTGGATGTGCTGTCGCGGGCAATTCCAGCCGTCTGATGGCAAAGGCTGGAATGCGGCTGCCCATTGAATCCCATGTCCTTCAGGCGTTCGTCTCAGAAGGGCTGAAACCTGTCTTGCCCGGCGTGATCACCTTTGGGGCTGGCCACTTCTATGTTTCGCAATCCGACAAGGGCGGGCTGGTTTTCGGCGGCGACATCGACGGCTACAACTCTTATGCGCAACGCGGCAACCTGCCGGTGGTCGAGGACGTGTGCGAGGGTGGCATGGCCATCATGCCAATGATTGGACGCGCTCGACTGTTGCGCATGTGGGGCGGGATCATGGATATGAGCATGGACGGTTCGCCTATCATCGACCGCACGCATATCGACGGGCTCTATTTCAATGGCGGCTGGTGCTATGGCGGATTTAAAGCAACGCCAGCGTCCGGCTATGCCTTCGCGCATCTACTTGCACGGGATGAGCCGCATGAAACCGCGACCGCCTACCGTTTCGACCGCTTCCGCACTGGCCACATGATAGACGAAAAAGGGATGGGCAATCAGCCCAATCTGCACTGATCCTATGCCTTATCGCTCTAACAATATGCACTACACCATGCCCAAACGAAGGGGCCAAAGATGATCATCAATCACCCTCTTCTTGGGCCCCGCGATAGCGCAGAATTTGTTTATCTTGGTACGGCAAACTTGATGGACAGGCCCGATCCCGACACGGCCACGCCCGAAGATTGGCATGACTATGCCTATCTGCGCGACAACCCTGCTGGCCCGCATCGCGAGTTATGGTTTCACGAAGGAGGTGATCGGTCGATCCTGATTGTCACGCGCGACACCACTACGCACGAAATCTCGTCCGTGGAACTGGCCCGCAACTCGGGGGCGCAAGCATGACACAGAATAACAGGCTCAACGGTGGGCAGATTGACCGCAACACGACACTGAACTTCAACTTCGATGGCAAGAAGTACACGGGCCATCCCGGTGATACGTTGGCTTCGGCTCTTTTGGCCAACAACGTTCGCCTCATGGGGCGGTCTTTCAAATATCACCGCCCGCGCGGTCCGCTAACGGCAGGATCCGAGGAGCCCAACGCAATTGTCGAACTGCGCAGTGGCGCCCGGCAGGAACCCAATACGCGCGCCACGACTGCCGAACTGTTTGACGGGCTGGCGGCCAAATCGCAAAATCGGTGGCCAAGCCTCGCCTTCGATGCGATGGCGATCAACGACAGGTTTTCAAATTTCCTGACGGCGGGGTTCTACTACAAAACATTCATGTGGCCCGCTGCATTCTGGGAAAAGATTTACGAGCCCATCATTCGCAAGGCTGCTGGCCTCGGATCGCTTTCGATGCAAGCTGACCCGGATGAATATGACAAGGGGTTCCGCCACTGTGATCTATTGATCATCGGCGCGGGCCCCGCTGGCCTGAACGCAGCCCTCATCGCGGGCCGATCAGGTGCTGAAGTGATCCTCGCAGACGAGGATTTTCGCATGGGGGGACGCTTGAATGCCGAAACCTTCGCTGTCGCAGATTTGGCAGGGGCCGACTGGGCCGCACAAACAGTGGCCGAACTCTCTGCCATGCCCAATGTTCGTCTGATGCCTCGCACGACCGTTATCGGGGCCTTCGATCATGGCATCTATGGCGCAGTCGAGCGGATCACTGATCATCTGGCCACATCACCAACCGGGAAACCCCGCCAAATCCTTTGGCGCATCTATGCAAAACAGACCGTGTTGTGCGCCGGTGCCACTGAACGTCCCATTGCCTTTGAAAACAATGACCGGCCCGGCATCATGCTGGCCGCATCGATGCGCTCCTATGCTAACCGCTGGGCGACCACACCAGCGCAACGAGTCGCGATCTTTACCAATAACGACGATGGGCATCGCACCGCGCAGGACTTGCACGCAAAAGGGGTCAAGATTGCAGCCGTCATTGACACGCGCCCTGACGCTCCAAGCTCGATGGACTACGAGGTCCTGCAAGGTGCACAGGTGGCGGACACAAAGGGGCGTTTGGGCCTGACATTTGTCGAGGTTGCACGCGCTGATGGCACCAACCGGACCATTGAGTGCGGCGCGCTTGGCGTATCGGGGGGGTGGAACCCGAACGTGCAGTTGACCTGTCATCAGCGCGGCCGACCGATTTGGAAGGAAGAATTGGCCGCTTTCGTTCCCGGCGGTACGTTACCGCCATATATGTCTGTGGCCGGGGCAGCGGTTGGTACGTTCTCCACTCATGGCGCGCTCAAGTCCGGTGCGGATGCTGTGCGCAAGGCGTTGGGCCTCAAGGGCCGCGCACCCGCTGTTCCGCAAGCTGAAGATGCGCCCGTAAACCAGACGCCGTTTTGGTACGTGACCGGGTGTTCCCGTGCCTGGCTTGACCAGCAGAACGACGTCACGGTCAAAGACGTAAAGCTGAGCCATCAGGAAGGCTTCCGCTCGGTCGAACACCTCAAGCGCTATACAACACTGGGCATGGCCACGGATCAGGGCAAGACATCCAACATGGGCGGCCTCGCCATCATGGCCGAACTTGCGGGCAAGTCGATCCCCGAAGTCGGCACGACGATCTTTCGCCCGCCTTACACGCCGACGGCCATTGGCACGCTCGCGGGCCGTATGCGGGGCAAGGAATTCCATCCGACCCGTCTGACGCCCTCGCATTTCTGGGCCAAGGAACGAGGCGCAGTTTTTGTGGAGGTCGGAAATTGGTTGCGCGCGCAGTGGTTTCCGCTGCCCGGCGAAACTCACTGGAGGCAGTCGGTGGATCGCGAAGTCTTGGCCACCCGCTCGTCAGTTGGAGTGTGTGACTGCACCACATTGGGCAAGATCGACGTGCAGGGCACGGATGCGGCGACTTTCCTGAACAAGGTTTATTGCAATGGCTTCGCCAAGCTGGCCGTCGGTAAAACCCGCTATGGGTTGATGTTGCGTGAAGACGGGATCGCGCTGGATGACGGCACTGCCGCACGTCTTGCCGAGGATCAGTTTGTTGTGACGACCACGACCGCCAACGCCGCACGGGTCTATCAACACATGGAGTTCGTCCGCCAATGCCTGATGCCGCAGGCAGATGTGCAATTGATTTCGACGACCGAAGCTTGGGCCCAATACGCTGTCGCGGGACCCAATTCGCGCAAGTTGCTGCAAAAGATTGTAGATGCCGAATTCGATATCTCGAACGAAGGGTTTCCCTTCATGGCCTGTGCCAACATCACCGTCTGTGGCGGGCTGCGCGCCCGGCTGTTTCGCATATCGTTTTCGGGCGAACTTGCCTTCGAAATTGCGGTGCCGTCGCGCTATGGTGATGCGTTGATGCGCAAGCTGATGGCGGAAGGCGAAGAATTCGACGTTACCGCGTACGGCACAGAAGCGCTTGGCGTTATGCGCATCGAAAAAGGGCACGCGGCAGGCAATGAGCTTAACGGCACCACGACAGCGCTGAACCTCGGGATGGGGCGCATGGTATCCAAGGCCAAAGATAGCATCGGCTCAAAACTCGCAGAACGTCCAGGCCTGAATGAGCCTGATGCGTTGATGCAGGTCGGCCTGCGTCCTGTGAACAAGGATGACAAGGTAACCGCTGGTGGCCACTTGATGAACACAAACGGGCCAGTTGATGCGGCACATGACCAAGGCTACGTCACCTCAGCAGCCTTTTCTCCAACTCTGGGCAGCATGATCGGTCTTGGTTTCCTCAAGGACGGTGGTAATCGCAATGGTGAAACACTGCGGCTTGTCTCACCCGTCACGAATCTGACTGTCGAGGTCGAAGTCGTATCAGCCCATTTTGTTGATCCCGAAGGAGAGCGTGTCCGTGCATGATCTGACAGCCATCACTGCACTTGGAGGTATAGCACCTCAAGTGGACACCGTCGGCGAGGTGACGTTGAGCGAAATACCGGATGTTGCCCTTGCCTCAGTCGCGGCGCGAACCCGAGAGGAAAGTACCTGTGCCGCTCAACTGAAAGCGTTGTTGGGTGGGCCGCCACCGCAAGCGGGGCGGGCCAAACTTGGCGAGCCGTACTCTGCCGTTTGGGTGGGGCCAGACCAATGGTTGCTGAGCGCCAGTTTTGAAACACATGAAGACATCGCAGCACAGCTCAAATCAAAACTTGGCGACACGGCCTCGGTCACTGAACAAACAGATGCGTGGTGTTGCTTTGACTTGACCGGACCGGATGTTCACGCCGTACTTGAGCTGCTCTGCAACATTGATCTGACTCGGTTCGAGACGGGGCACGCCACGCGGACCTCGATTCATCATCTGGGATGTTTCGTAATTTGTTTGGAAAAAGGTCATTCAGTGCGCATCCTTGGCCCGCGCGCTTCCGCTGGGTCTTTGCACCACGCGATCACCACAGCGATGGCCTCAGCCCTTTAGGCTGGCGGCAGCGGGACGTCACCCTGAACGCGAAACGAATTGATCTGTTTGCGGTCTTCTTGAGGACTCACTCCAAATGCATCCCTGTAATGGGTCAGCAAAGGGGTGGCCGACGTATAACCAACGGCCTGCGCGATACTTTGCATGCTTTGCTTGGAATACAGGACCAACTGGCGCGCGGCCTTCATCCGTATACTGCGGTAGTAATGGGTTGGGCTTTGCCCCGTCGCTTTTTTGAAGGCGCGCTCGATCTGGCGCGGTGTAACGTTCACCGCGCGCGCCACGTCGGCTACTGAAATTGGATGTTCGACATGATCGGCAAATAGGGCGGCGGCCTGTGCCACAAGTTTCGGCAGGTCAGGCTCGGCACTTGGGCGCATCGGAATTCGCTGCCGAACGCCTTCACCACGCATGGTTGGATGTTGAAACCAGCAGGCAACCTCGTGCGCGATGTCAGCACCCAGACGATCTTCAATCAACCGCAATGCCAAATCGAAAGCAGAAGCCGCCCCAGACGCCGTATACCGGCGGCCATCCACGGCGATGACATCGTCCGTCATATCAATGTCAGGAAAGGCACTGCGAAATGCAGCCTCATAACACCAGTGCACCGAGCAGTAATGTCCATCCATCACACCAGAGCGGACAAGAGGAAACACACCGCCGCTGATCGCCCCGAGAATGACGCCATGGCGATCCAAACGGCGCAGCGTGCCATTAGACTGTTTTGCGTTCTCAAAGACGCTTGTGGGGGCGCCCAAGAGAAAGAGCATTTCCACAGTCGTGACATCCTGCAGTTTTGCATCTGGCTCAAACACGACGCGCGCACTGGATGTTGTTCGAGAGCCAGATTCGGAGATGACCTGCCAGTCAAAAACATGCATGCCCGCAATCTCGTTTGCAGCACGCAGGGGTTCGATGATCGATGTAAGACATGCCATCGGAAAACCTGGAAAGATCAGAAAACCGAGCTGGATTTTTTTACTGTCGTTCAACTTTTGCATTCTCTCAGGAAAAATTTGGCCTATGGTAGTGCAATTCAACCTGAGAACCGAATTGTTTAGCGGTATAGGACCCCATAAAAGGCAGGCGTCGTGAACATTGAAAAAGTAGATGTCAAAATGGTCAGTAAACTCACCCAAGATCCACACCGGACGCGCGAAGGTGAACGGGAGAAAGTTCTGGAAGTGGCTATTGGCCGCGAGGTGCGCGCGTTTCGCCGGCAACAGGAAATCACCGTTGCTGAGCTGGCCCAGATCACGGGGCTGTCCATCGGGATGTTATCCAAAATCGAGAACGGCAACACGTCTCCATCTCTGACGACACTTCAGTTGTTGGCGAATGCGCTGTCGGTGCCGTTGACCAGCTTTTTCCGCCGGTTCGAGGAAAGCCGCCAGGCGGTTCACACGAAATCGGGTGAAGGGGTTGCGATCGACCGCGAAGGTACGCGTGCCAATCACCAATACAACCTGCTGGGTCATATCGGATCGAACGCATCGGGCGTGATGGTCGAACCGTACCTGATTACTCTGACGGCAGAATCCGACGTTTTCCCAGCGTTCCAGCATGGTGGGATCGAAACGATCTACATGCTTGAAGGTGCGGTTGATTATCGACACGGCGAAGATGTGTATTCACTCAAATCCGGCGACACATTGTTCTTTGACGCGGATGCGCCGCACGGGCCCGAAAAGTTGGTCCAACTGCCTGCGCGTTACCTGTCGATTATCAGCTACCCACAGAACGCCTGATCATTTGGTCAGCGGCGGCTCGGTTTCGAAGTCGGGCCAGACGCCGGGCGATGTGGGCTGACCGTCGTCGAATTGCGACAGGTAATCTAACATCATAGGCCGGTTGTCGATGAACCCCTTATATGTCGCAAGTTCATCAGGCAGATCGCGCACAACGCGGTGCAGGCGTCGGCCCCATTTGGGCATCGTCATCAGGTCTTGAAAACTGCACAGATAGCAGCGGATCGGAAAAACCAGTCCGTTCGAGCGAGGCAACCGGAAGAATGTCTGCAACTCGACCCGCAAGTGCTGTTTGGCACCAATATTTTCGGGGGTTAGGGTGGTCTTCTGGATACCCCACTTGTGGTAATTTTCGGGGCTGGTGTCCAACAGCGGATTAACCGTCATTGTCCAGTTCAGGCGGCGGGCAGGTGCCCCTTGCTGAATGTTTAGCAAGAATTTCAGGGCACGAACAAAGATACCCTTTTCATGGGCCAGCGGGACGGGCGCGTGCCATTCGAAAAAGTTCATGCCGATGTCAAAATCAAGGCTCCAGTCGGCTTGCGTTGTGACCGTCCCTGCATCCATCCACAGGTTGTTGTCGCGCTGATCCAGCACGCAGAAGTCCCCTTGGGTCTGGCGGGTGATATATTCCATCGGGCCATAGGGCAGGGTGGTTTCGTCTAGGAAGGTGAATGTGTCATCAATGCCCAGTGGTTTGTTGACCCAGCGCCAGGTGTCCCCGTCGCGGTGCAATTCGAACAAATCGGGATAGTCCTCAGACTTGGAAACCATGATCAATTCCAGCAAGTCCCACCCTGCGAGTGTCATGTGCGGCAGAGACTGGCAACGCAGCGGATCGTCCGCCAGCACCATCGCGCGGTCGCGCATCTCTGACACATAGTGTTCGTCTACATCGAACCTTTTCTCATAGACCGACCCTTCGGGCCCGCCGCGGTGCTGCTCCATATTGACGGCATACATGTAGCTGTCTTCATGGAACGGAAACGGGAACCGTTTGATGGCCCAATCAGTGTTATGGAACGAGTAGTCGTCGCGAAAAGTCTCGTCGTTGAATTGAATGGTCATCTTATCTGTCCAACTCCAATGAGGTGCCGACGAAACGGCTTACACATGGCATGATTTTCTTGCCGCTGGCGTGCTCTGAATCGTCCAGCCAATGGTCCCGGTGCACGAAGTCGCCCGCATGAGCGACGACATCCGTTTCACATTGTCCGCATGATCCACCACGGCACAGAAACGGGGCTTCGACGCCCGCTCGTTCGATCGCTTCCAGAAGGCTTTCGTGTTCGCCGACGGTGATCGTCTTGTCAGACTTGCACAGCCGCACCTCAAAGGGCACGCCCGGTTCAGGGGCAAGGAATTCTTCGGAATGTACATGGGCATCCGGCCACCCTGAGGCACTGGCTGTTGCATGTATCCAGTTGATCATCCCTTTGGGGCCACAGACATAGGCATGTGTGCCCAAAGGCTGCCCATCCAGTAGGTTTTCAAGGTCAATCCGCTGGGTCTGGTCGTCGTAATAGACATGCACTTTGTTGGGATGCTTGTAAGTCAACTGCTCCACATAGGTTCCAAGCGCCTCTGTGCGGCAGGCATAGTGCAATTCCCACGCGCCGCCCGACCGCTCAAGCTGTGCGATCATCGACATGAAGGGTGTGATTCCAATACCGCCGGCAAAGAACAAGTGTTTGCGCGCGCGCAGATCGAGCGAAAACAGGTTCACCGGATAGGTGATTGTCATTTCGTCGCCAACCGACACGTTTCGGTGCATGAACAGCGACCCGCCGCGTCCTTCGTCGTCTCGGCGCACGGATATGGCATAAGTGTCCAAGTCAGCCGGGTCCGACATCAGAGAATAAGGATTCAAACGGGACCGACCGTTGTCGTTCATTGTGACAACCGTGTGCGCACCGCCGGAGAACGGTGGAAATTGTGTGCCATCACGGCGCTTGAACTCGAACCGGGTCACCAGTTCGTTCAGCGGTACAATGGCCGACACACTCACTTCGATCTTTTCCGCACCTGGCTTTGCTTTTTGTGGGGCTGCGCTCATTCGTAAATCCCCTTTGGTGCGGGCACGTTGCCCGGATCTTCGGCGTCGATGCATACGCCCTGATAAGCGGCGAGGCGGCGCGAATAGTGATCCCGCACAAACAGGTTCAATCCGCAATGGCTGCATACGAACGGGTCGGTTTCCACGTCTTCGGTGATGCCCTTGCAATGGACGCATTGCATCCGACGGGACACCGATCCGCGATGTTCTGTTTGAATGGCTGTATGAGGGATGCCCGCTTTCATCGCCTCATTTTGGGCCTGACCCATCAGTCCCTCGGTGCCACTGAGGTAAACCTGCAAGCCCATATGCGCATCCTGCAAGACACGTCGGATACGAGAGACAGCGGCGGCATAGCTGGGGCCTTCGTAAAATTGTGCTGGGTTTGCGCCGCGCAATTTGTCGGCCAACTGTGTCCCGCGAGGGATGTAGATAATGTGGGTTTTAGCCATCAAATCAGGTGTGGCGATGCCAAGGATCGCCTCGGCCCCCTCACCATCGGCAATCATTAGGTGTCCCTTGCCCAGGCGCGCCTCAAGCGTTCCGTAAACCGGACGGCTTTTGATCGACGGGGGGAATTCGAATTTCGACATAGATATCCTCGTCACATGAAAAGGGCGCGAAAGGGGTTTGCCCACCGCGCCCCCGTCGATCAGCCCTTGGCGGTGCGGATCGACTTGTCTTTGTCATAGAACGGCATTTCTTCCGCCGTCGCGGCCAACTCTGTACCGTCCGGTTGAACGACGGTCAGCTGGGTGCCGGGGCTTGCCACAGATGGGTCAAGCCGCGCGATGGCGACGGAATAACCGTTCAGCTCGGACGACAGGCCATAGGTGATTACGCCCACATCCTTGCCGTCGTGATGCACACGGGCGAACATTTCCATCTGATCCATGGCGTCGCCTGATAGCTGCACGCCGTAAATCTTGAATCTTTCTTTACCCTGCATGGCATAGTGGTTCTCGGACCCGATAAAGCCGGTTTTGTCCGGTGAAACGGTGAAGTCGAGGCCCAATTCCCACAGACTGTCGCCAGCTGGAGAGCCGTCCGCAAACGGGAACGTTTCGGAATTGTCACCGGGATAGAACAGTAGATAGCTTTCGATCCGCAGCATATCGAGGGTGGAGAACTGCGTCGGGCGCACATCGTCGCCGCCTGCCGCCAATACATTGTCCCAAATGTGAACAGCATCCTTGGCGCGGCAGAAGATTTCATACCCTCGTTCGCCTGTGTAACCGGTGCGCGAGATCATCACATCGCGCCCGTACAAGCGCGTCTGCATGATCCCGAAATAGGCCAGATCACGGATTGCGGGGATATCCTTGGCCAGAATGTCGACTGCCTTGGGCCCTTGCAACGACATGTCATGCAAGTCGTCATCCATGATGACCGAACAGTTCTTGGCAGCAGCAACCGTTGTAAGCTGCTCCATACCGATGCCGGTGCCATGCACCACCAGCCAGGAGTTGACGGCGAGATGGTAGATCACGCAGTCGTCCACAAACAAGCCGCGATCATCAAGCATACAGGCGTAAACAGCACGACCCGGCGCAATTTTTTCGACATTGCGGGTTGTGACGCGGTCGATGACATAGGCGGCGTCTTCGCCCACGACATGCACCTTCTTCAGACCAGACACGTCCATGAGACCGGCTTTGGTGCGGATCGCTTCATAGTCGGCTTTGGCGCGTTCTGGCGTGTCGTCATAGAACCACGCCGTTCCCATACCATTCCAATCTTCAAGCTCGCCGCCGATTTCAGCGTGACGTCCCGCGAGGGCGGAGTTTCTCCATAGAATGGCCATGGTGTTTTTCCCTGTTCGTTATGAGTCTTATTGAGCAGTATTGAGCAACAGTGCATTGCAAAAAGCAAGAATGCGGTGCAACTTTTTTTCCTGTTGGGCAAATATAGGATGCAAAAAAGGGCGACCAATGGCCGCCCCTTCTTGTTGTTCGAAATTTACTTTTCGAATTGTTTGGTCTTGGCGCTTTCGGTCTTCTGACCGAACAGCAACACGGCGACACAGATCCCGGCTGCAATCAGGGTGTACAGGCCTGGCATCGCGCCGCCCCAACCCATGAACATTGCCCCGTCGACAACCGACCAGCTTGCTTCGTCATATGGAAAGCCCATGATTTCTTCCTTTCTGTTCGATTACTCGCCCGGCGCCAGATTGACGCCAGGTGCGGGGATACCTTCAGGGTAGCCTTCGGCAGGGACCTTGACCATGTCCATACCAGCAATCTCTGCGCCTTCAGGGATGCGCAACATGCCCATCATCTTCAGGACGTAAGAGACCGCGTATCCAGGGACGAAACCCAAGAGGAAGAACACGACCGCACCGATGATCTGACCAATCAGGCTAATCGTCGGTACTTCGCCCGCAGCGCCTTGCAGCGACGGATATCCAGCACCGAAGATCCCAAGCAGGACCACACCGTAAAGGCCGATAGTGCCGTGAACCGTGACAGCGCCGACAGCATCGTCGATGCCACGGTTTTCCAGCCATGTGGCACAGGGTTTCAGGATCAAACCCGCCGAGAAGGCGATGATGAACGCAAGTGCAGGATAGTAGATGTCCAGACCGGATGCGGTCGAGATAATTCCAGCAAGTGCGCCGGACATCATCCAGAACGGATCACGCGTCAGAACCCATGCGCCAATGATCCCACCTGCAATCGCCATCAGGATATTGAAGGCCAGCGCCGACAAGGTGATGGGTGTTCCGTAAATTGTGGACGGCTTGTCAGCAAACCAGCTCCACGCTTCGCCCGGCACGATCACGCAAGCCATGAGGAAACCCCAGAAGCCTACGATGATAAGCATAAGGCCCGTCACCGTCAGCGGCATGTTGTGCCCTGCAATGTGGTTGGCCGAACCGTCCGCGTTGAATTTGCCGATGCGTGGTCCAAGGTTGATGAGAACCCCAAGGGCAAAGAACCCTGCAACCGCGTGCACAAGGCCCGCCGCACCAAAGTCATGCACGCCCCATTGCGTGACCAGCCAGCCATCTGCGTGCCAGCCCCAAGCAGCCGCAACGACCCAGGCAAACGAGCCAAGGACAACGGCGAGGATAACAAACCCTACGGTCTGGATGCGTTCGATCACGGCACCCGACATGATGGATGCTGTTGTGGCGGCAAACAACGCAAAGGCACCAAAGAACACGCCGGATGCCTGATCCGCGATGTTCGGGCCCATGTATTGCGCGCTTTCGCCCCAGCCCCACGCAATCGCGCTGGCATATTCAACACCTGAGATGCCCGCAGGCCCCGGTGCGCCGGGCAAGCCCGTGGGAAAGCCCCAATACACCCACCAGCCGAAGAAATAGAAGGTTGGGATCATGAACGCGAAAGCGAGGATATTCTTGACCCCCGAACTCAGCACGTTCTTGAGTCGCGACGCCCCCATCTCGTAAGCTAGAAATCCCGCATGGATGATGATCATCAGCGGGATGGTTAGATAATAGAATGTCTCGGCAAACATGGTGTTGGTCACACCACCCTTACTCTGCAGTGCGGCAATCTGAGCCGTCAATTCTGCGATTTGCTCTTCCACGATGAACCCCCGTGTTGGACTGTTGGTTTCGTGCGCCGTCATATGGAGTGCGCGGCGCTGGCCAAATTGAACCACGTGTTGTTTCATCTGGCGACTCTTTTTTTAACTGTTGTGAAAAATAGTTTCCCATCGGTTGAGCATGTGATGTAACGATGCTAGCGTTCGAGTCGAACGACAGATCACTTTTTGGGAGGGGCAGCGCCATGTGCGGAATTGTCGGACTTTTTCTAAAAGATGCCACGTTGGAACCGCAACTTGGTGACATGCTGACCGACATGCTGATCACCATGACCGATCGCGGACCCGATAGCGCGGGTATCGCAATTTATGGTGATGAATCAAAGGGAAACGCTCGGTTAACCGTGCAATCGAACACGCCGAATGTCGACTTTGCCAAGCTTGATAGTGACCTGAGCGAGAGGGTCCAAGGCAAAGTTTCGATCACCCTCAAAGACACCCACGCAGTGATCACATTGCAGGCGGATCAGGTGGCTTCTGCCCGCGAAATTCTTTCCGAAATACGCCCCGATGTTCGCGTGATGAGTCACGGATCCACGCTTGAGATCTATAAAGAGGTCGGGTTGCCTAAAAATGTGGCAGACCGTTTTGATGTTCGCAAAATGTCCGGAACACATGGCATTGGGCACACACGGATGGCCACTGAGTCGGCCGTGACGACAATGGGCGCGCATCCTTTCAACACCGGTATCGACCAGTGCCTCGTACACAACGGATCACTGTCAAATCATAACTCGCTGCGTCGCAAACTGCGCCGGCTTGGCGTTCACATCGAGACCGAGAATGACACCGAAGTTGGCGCCGCATACCTGACGTGGAAAATGCAAACGGGATCGACATTGGGTGAGGCTCTGACCTCAAGCCTCGATGATCTGGATGGGTTCTTTACGTTTGTGGTCGGTACCAAGGACGGGTTTGGCGTGGTGCGTGACCCTATCGCGTGCAAGCCTGCAGTAATGGCAGAAACAGATCAGTACGTGGCGTTCGGTTCGGAATATCGCGCGTTGGTCAACCTGCCTGGCATCGAAGACGCGAAGGTTTGGGAGCCCGAGCCCGCAACAGTATATTTCTGGTCGCACAATGCGGCTCCAACCGCGCAAGAGAAAGCGGCATAAATGCAAACATTTGATTTGGAAGCGCAGGGACTCCGCGCACTCAACTCCACCCTGCATGCGCAGGCCGCCAATACCAATCAGACGCATTGGGAAATCGTGAACCCCAAGGGCAGCCACGCGATCGCAGTCGGCCTCGACGCTCCGATCGAGATCAACATCAAAGGGTCAACGGGCTATTACTGTGCGGGCATGAACAAACAGGCGACTGTGAATGTGCACGGTTCTGTTGGCCCCGGCACAGCAGAAAACATGATGTCCGGGATGGTTGTAGTTGAAGGGGACGCCTCACAATATGCCGGTGCAACCGGTCATGGTGGCACGCTGGTGATCAAGGGGAACGCCTCTTCGCGCTGTGGCATTTCGATGAAGGGCATCGACATTATCGTGCACGGCAACATCGGTCACATGTCAGCCTTTATGGCGCAATCGGGCAATCTGGTCGTCTGTGGTGATGCAGGCGAAGCTCTGGGCGACTCGCTTTATGAGGCGCGGATATTCGTGCGCGGATCAGTCAAATCTCTTGGCGCTGATTGTATTGAGAAAGAGATGCGCCCCGAGCATATCGCTATCCTCGAAGAGTTGCTGGAGCGAGGCGGTTGCGATGCCAAAGCGTCCGAATTCAAACGCTATGGATCGGCGCGGCAACTCTATAATTTCAACATCGATAACGCGTATTGAGGGTCGGAACATGAAAGACGAGCAAAAGGGCGCGCCGCGCACGATGCCGATACAATCGGCGACCTTTTCCAACCCTGTGAATGCCGAGATCCGGCGCGCCGCCGCAACGGGGATCTATGACATCCGCGGTGGCGGGGCCAAGCGCAAGCTGCCCCATTTCGACGACCTGCTGTTTCTGGGTGCCTCGATTTCCCGCTACCCGCTCGAAGGATATCGCGAGAAATGCGAAACGTCCGTCACGCTCGGCACCCGGTTTGCCAAGAACCCAATCCAGCTTGATATCCCCGTAACGATTGCGGGCATGTCCTTTGGTGCGCTGTCCGGCGGGGCCAAGGAAGCGTTGGGGCGCGGAGCAACGATGGCGGGCACGTCGACCACCACCGGCGACGGCGGCATGACCGAAGAAGAGCGCGGACACTCTAACAAGCTGGTTTATCAGTATTTGCCTTCGCGCTATGGGATGAACCCGGACGATCTGCGCCGCGCAGATGCCATTGAAATCGTTGTGGGGCAGGGGGCCAAACCCGGCGGCGGCGGCATGCTTTTGGGCCAAAAGATCAGCGACCGCGTGGCTGAAATGCGTAATTTGCCAAAAGGGATCGACCAGCGCTCGGCCTGTCGTCACCCCGATTGGACCGGGCCCGATGATCTGGAAATCAAGATTCTTGAATTGCGCGAGATCACCAATTGGGAAAAGCCGATCTATATCAAGGTCGGCGGCGCGCGCCCGTATTTTGACACCACACTTGCCGTAAAGGCGGGCGCGGACGTTGTCGTGCTCGACGGGATGCAGGGCGGCACAGCCGCCACACAAGACGTGTTTATCGAACATGTCGGCCAGCCCATCCTTGCTTGTATCCGCGAGGCGGTGCGCGCATTGCAGGACCTCGACATGCACCGAGAAGTGCAACTTGTTGTCTCGGGCGGCATCCGTACGGGTGCCGATGTGGCCAAAGCCATGGCTTTGGGTGCAGACGCCGTCGCCATCGGGACCGCGGCGCTGATCGCGCTTGGCGACAATGACCCGAAATGGGAAGCTGAGTATAACGCCCTCGGCACCACAGCAGGCGCTTATGATGACTGGCATGAGGGGCAAGACCCCGCCGGGATTACCACACAAGACCCCGACCTGATGGCTAGGTTCGACCCCATTGAGGGTGGGCGGAGGCTCAACAACTATCTCAAGGTCATGACACTTGAGGCACAGACCATCGCGCGGGCCTGCGGCAAGAACCACCTGCACAACCTAGAACCCGAAGATTTGTGCGCCCTCACGCTCGAGGCCGCGGCCATGGCGAAAATTCCACTTGCTGGCACCGACTGGTACCCCGGCAAACCCGGTACTTCCTACTAAATACTTCAATGAAGGGCGCGGCCACTACGGCACGCGCCCTCACCACATTAAGTCAAACAGGAACAGATATATGACCACTGATCTTGCAAAATTCGCTGCCGAAAATGGCGTGAAATACTTCATGATTTCGTTCACCGACCTCTTTGGAGGTCAACGCGCCAAACTGGTGCCTGCCCAGGCCATTGCCGACATGCAAGCGGATGGCGCAGGATTTGCCGGTTTCGCTACGTGGCTCGACATGACGCCCGCACATCCTGACATGTTGGCCGTGCCGGACCCATCTTCGGTCATTCAATTGCCTTGGAAACCTGAGGTTGCGTGGGTCGCGGGAAACTGTGTGATGGAAGACCAAGACGTCGCACAAGCACCTCGCAATGTGCTCCGCCGCCTGATTGATGAGGCTGCCGCCGAAGGCTTGCACGTCAAGACCGGGATCGAGGCCGAGTATTTTTTGATGACGCCAGATGGCAGCCAGATCAGCGATGAGTACGACACTGCCGCAAAGCCTTGCTATGACCAGCAGGCGGTGATGCGCCGCTATGATGTTGTGCGCGAGATTTGCGACTACATGCTCGATTTGGGTTGGGGTCCGTATCAGAATGACCACGAGGACGCGAATGGGCAGTTCGAGATGAACTGGGAATTCGATGACGTGCTCCGCACCGCCGACAAGCACTCATTTTTCAAGTTTATGACCAAGAGCGTAGCGGAAAAACACGGCTTCCGCGCGACATTCATGCCCAAGCCGGTCGAGGGGCTAACCGGGAATGGCTGTCATGCCCACATTTCTGTTTGGGACGCACCCGGTGCTGCTGCCAAGACCAACGTCTTTGCAATGGAACCCAATGACAGCAGCCAGACTGCCGAACTGGGCCTGTCCGAAAAGGGCCGCCATTTCCTTGGCGGGATCATGAAACATGCCTCCGCGCTTGCCGCGATCACCAACCCCACGGTGAACAGCTACAAACGTATCAATGCACCACGCACGATGTCCGGGGCCACATGGGCACCCAACACTGTCACATGGACTGGCAACAACCGCACACACATGGTGCGCGTGCCTGGTCCCGGTCGGTTCGAATTGCGCCTTCCTGATGGTGCAACAAACCCCTATCTGCTGCAGGCCGTCATCATCGCGGCTGGCCTTGACGGTATTCGCACAGAGGCGGACCCCGGCAAGCGCCACGACATCGACATGTATGCCGAGGGCCACAAGGTGCGCGGCGCGCCCAAGCTACCGCTGAACATGCTGGATGCCTTGCGCGAATACGACAAGGATAAGGGCCTGAAGGCTGCCATGGGAGAGGAATTCTCGTCCTCCTACATCAAGATGAAAAAGCAGGAATGGAACGATTTCACGTCGCACTTCTCTCAATGGGAAAAGGACAACACGCTCGATATCTGAGCGTGCTTGCCGGGCGGGTCAGCGCAACCAGCCTGCCCGGTGAACAATCGAAGAATACCAAAACAGGGCCGCTCCAACCAGCAAGGCAAGGATCGTGCTGGGAGCAAGACCGACTGCTGAAATCGTCTGAACCACGGTCAAGACAATCGCAACCAATGAAACCAGCAAGGCGATCCGGGCCATATCACGTCGCAGCAACAACAAAATGCACCCCACGGCCCCGGCAAACACGGCCAAGCCAAAGGCCAGCGTTGCCCAAAGCGGGCGGCTTG
Organism: Tateyamaria sp. Alg231-49; assembly: GCF_900143535.1. Lineage (GTDB taxonomy): Bacteria > Pseudomonadota > Alphaproteobacteria > Rhodobacterales > Rhodobacteraceae > Tateyamaria. The sequence goes on from NZ_FRFA01000006.1 coordinate 93,691, forward strand.
AGATGATCAGCTGATAAAGCTCAGGCATTTTTGCCACGGCATCGGCGTTCATTTGAGTGATGAAGTTGAGGCACCCCATCAGGTTCCACACCAGACAAAGCCCAGCGATGATCCAGAAGCTGAAATGCGGTTTTGCCATCGTCTGTCCTCTTTGCTTGTCATGATCATCATCCCAAAACGCCTGCAAGTACACTGCAAAACTCTTGAATGAGTTTTACTATGGTTAAAATTAGTTGACTTGTAGGGGCGATCCCGCTCGAATTGAATAAATGAACAATTCAGCCGGGAGAGTCGCAAAATGCCTAAACGTATCGCCATCATAGGGGCGGGGCCTTCGGGTCTGGCACAGTTACGCGCCTTCCAGTCCGCCAAGCAAAACGGTGAGGACATCCCCGAGATTGTGTGCTTCGAAAAACAGTCCGACTGGGGCGGGCTTTGGAACTACACGTGGCGCACCGGTGTCGATCAATATGGAGAGCCGGTGCATGGGTCCATGTACCGTTACCTGTGGTCGAATGGGCCAAAGGAGGGATTGGAGTTCGCTGATTATTCCTTCGAGGAGCACTTCGGCAAACAGATCGCATCCTACCCGCCACGCGCTGTGCTGTTCGACTACATACAGGGCCGTGTGGAAAAAGCGGGCGTACGGGATTGGATTCGCTTTGAAACCGCTGTGCGCCGCGTCGAATTCGAAGATGGAAAATTCAGTGTAACGGTCAAGGATTTGCCTGCGGACAACGAGTACACCGAGGTCTTTGACCACGTGATCTGTGCCTCTGGGCACTTTTCGACACCAAACGTGCCAGAATTTCCTGGTTTTGAATCCTTTAAAGGACGTGTGTTGCACGCCCATGATTTCCGAGATGCGCTTGAGTTCAAGGATCAGGATATCCTGATCGTCGGCACCAGCTATTCTGCTGAGGATATCGGGTCGCAGTGTTGGAAGTACGGGGCCAAGTCCATCACTGTGTCACACCGCACGGCGGCTATGGGCTATGACTGGCCGGACAGCTGGAGCGAGGTTCCGTTGTTGACCCATGTCGACGGGAAGACGGCGCACTTCAAGGATGGTACCAGCCGCGATGTCGATGCGGTGATCTTGTGCACAGGGTACCAACACCACTTCCCTTTCATGGCTGAAGAATTGCGCCTGAAGACGGCAAACCGGCTGGCGACGGCTGATCTCTACAAGGGGGTCGCATGGGTGCATAACCCTGCGCTGTTTTATCTGGGCATGCAGGACCAGTGGTTCACGTTCAATATGTTCGATGCGCAAGCTTGGTGGGTCCGCGATGCGATCATGAGCAAGATTGCGATGCCGTCCAAGGACGAGATGGACGCCGATGTCGCGGACCGCGTAGCGCGCGAGGATGCGGGCGAGGATGACTACGACGCGATCTGGTATCAGGGCGACTACATCAAGGAACTGATTGCCGAAACGGACTACCCGTCCTTTGATGTCGAAGGGGCTTGTCAGGCGTTTAAGGCGTGGAAGGGGCACAAGAAAAAGGGCATCATGACCTTCCGCGACAATTGCTATGCTTCGGTTATGACCGGATCGATGGCCCCAATCCACCATACGCCGTGGGTCGACGCACTGGATGACAGTCTGGAAGTCTATTTGCAGAACTAGGGCGTGCTGATCCGCAAGAACACATAGGTCTGCTGCAAAGCGCCCTTGTCCTTGATCGACACCGCGACTTGCGCGGTGTCGGTGTGAAATGTGCGCAGGTCGTAGCTGTCAGGGTGGTTCACGTCTTGATCAGCGACGGGTTGCACGCCTAGGCACGCCGCTGTGGCATTCAGTACTGCATCGAACGCCTCTGTGGCTTCGGGCGCGCGGTATGTGAACGGCCAACGGCAGTTCTGGGCACGCGCGCCTGACAGGTCAAGCGACATGCTGCATGTGCCCTCTGTTCCGTCTGGCAGAGCGAAGGCTGCTGGCCGGTCAGTAGTAAGACTCGCACAGAAGCCATCTGCATGGGCTGTTGTTCCGCAGGCAATGCAAAGAACAACTGTGCGGATCATGGCGAGACCAACTGTTTGCCTTCAAGCAGTTTGAACGGAGTTGGCGGTGTTTTCTTGCTGACCCAATAGAACGTCCCATCCCATTCCATTACAAACCAGCCTTCCCAGTCTGAATCTCGTGGCCAGAGGCTTTGGTATTCATCTTTGTCCGCGTCGATACGCCATTGGCCTCGGGTCGAGCGCGCACCTTCTTGGGCGTAAATGGTCGTGCCGTCCGCGCCAAAAAACTGACGATACATGGTGCCGTCCCATTTACCTACAGCCGTGTTGCCCGACAGCAGCGCGTCGATTTCGTGCGCCTTCAGCTTTACCGATTGGGCTTGCGCAGGCAACGCCAGAACCAAGAGGCAAGCAAGGAACGCGCGCCGGATCACGATCTGGGCCGCTCTTTCTTTGGATCGTAATGGGCGAAAGGCACGATTTCAGCTGGAAGGCGTTTTTGATGGCCATCCAGTTTGCCGACTTCAACCTGTGTACCGATGTCAGCATGGGCCACATCAATCCGGGCCAGCGCGATGTTCTTGTCCAGCAGGGGCGAACGCATGGATGATGTCACCTCGCCAATTTGCGCGCGTCCGATGTGGATGCAGTCGGCGTGATCCACACCCACATTGCTGTCGATGTCGAGGCCGACAAGCTTGCGGCTCGGGTGTTCCTTGCGTCGGATCAAAGCGTCGCGCCCAATGAAATCGTCGGGCTTGGATTTCAGTGGGACGGTAAAGCCGATCCCGGCCTCGAATGGGTCGGTCTGGTCGGAAAAATCGTATCCAGCAAAGATCAGCCCAGCCTCGATCCGCACCATGTCCAGTGCCTCTAGCCCCATGGGGCGCAGGCCGTGGTCTTGCCCTGCTTCCCAGATAGCATCGAATATTTTGGGCGCATGTTTGGGATGGCACATGACTTCGTATCCCAGCTCGCCTGTGTAGCCAGTTCGCGAAATCACAAAGGGGGTGCCGCCCTCATCGTTCAGACGCGCGGGTGTGAAGCGGAACCAGCCAAGCTGGTCGAATTCGGGATTGTGTGGCGCGGTCCAGACGATCTTGCGCAAGAGGTCGCGGCTTTCGGGGCCTTGGACAGCAACGTTGTGGAGTTGGTCGGTGGAAGACCGCACCAGCACCTTCAGCCCCAGTTTCTCGGCCTGTTCACGCAGCCATTCGCCGCCGTAATCATTACCGCCAATCCAGCGGAAATTGTCCTTGCCCAAACGGAAGACCGTACCGTCGTCGATCATACCGCCGTGCTCATAGCACATGGCGGTGTAGACCACGCCGCCCACAGCCAGCGTTTTCATGTTGCGGGTAAACACATATTGGCAGAGCGCTTCTGCGTCAGGGCCCGTAATCTCGAACTTTCGCAAGGGCGACAGATCCATGATGACTGCCTGCTTGCGGCAGGCCCAGTATTCATCAATCGGGCCCGCCTCGGCAAAACAATTGGCAAGCCAGTAGCCGTTGTATTCGATGAAGTTGCGGGTGTGCTTGGCAAAGCTGTCGTGAAAGCCGGTTTGTTTGGTCATTTTTGGGTCCGCATCAGGGGTAGGCCGGTAGGCGACACTGCGTTGAAAGGTCTCGCGCCCGCTGTAGGTGCGCACGTGGATGTCCGTGGGGTTCCAGCCATTGGCGGCAGTGGTGTCGTCCGGACAGGCGGACGAGACACAAACAATGTCTGTGAGCGCGCGCAGCAAGACATAGTCACCGGGGCGCGACCATGGTTCGTCCGAATACATGACACCGTGTTCGTCGAGATAGGTGTTGAAGAAGAAGTTTATGGCCATCCACCCGGGCCGGCCCGTGACGTTGAATTCGGCCAGCGCGGAGTTAAAGTTTTCCGAACAGTTGGCGTGACCCGGATAACCGATGTCGTCGTAGTACTTGGCCGAGCAGGCGAGTGCGAAGGCGTCGTGGCGCCCGCAGGTGTCTTGCACCGCTTCGACAAGCGGTAGCATTTCCTGATCGTAGTATTTCGCGTGCAGGCCCGGCATTGGATAGGCATGGCCCATAAGCGTGCGGGTGGTTGTCACGTCCAAAGCGTGTTCGATGCCTTTGTCGAGCTTGCGCGCAGAAAAGCATTCAAAATCCGTACACTGACGGCCATCGACATCGATGATCTGAATGTAATCCCCTGCTTTGACAAAGAATGCTTCGGCCGTCTGCGTATGCACGCGAATGTCAGCAACAGGGTCGGCCAACGGGTCAGGTAATTCAAATTTTGTATGACTTTTGATCGTGGAGCGCTGGATCATCACGGTGAGCGGGGTCACGGTGTCCTGTGCCTCGGCATCCATCGGCTCGCCGGGGGCGGCAATAATCAACGTGCCATCGCGGGAGACGCGTATCGTCTCTTCGGCTTTGGCGTGCGTGTCCAACTCGAACAGGCGAGTTGCTTGCGCAGATGAAAGATCGATCTTGCGTGCGTCCAGACCCATGCGAAGACCGCGCAGCGATTGATCGCTGCCCTCCAACAACGCGCGCAACCCTTCCGCAGGAGCGTCTGCTGGGCGGTCAAGGATGCTGTCATTCACCCGACCTTTGTCATCAGCACTGACAATTTCGCAGACTTGACCGCCTTCATCATTGATGACCGTCAGGCAATCACCAGTTTCAACAGGAATGAGAACGGCACCCGCGCCCTGTACGACATACCGTTCCATACCGCGAGGCATCGAGAACTGAGCTGGTTGGATAATCTGGCTGGGGCGAGGTGGGCCCGGTTTAACACTGGGGTAGGGGTCATCAAGCATTGTCACCTCCCGAACCGCCAAAATTTTGCACTAGCGGAATAATTGTTTAACTGTGAGAATACTCTTGCAGCGCATATGCTGCAAGGGAAGGGTACATCGTACGTGAAAAAATTCTATCCATGCACGGTGTCCTTGTCATGGGAGCACTGACCTTAGGACTAATAGCTGCGTTCAGCTGGGGCGTGCATGACACGATGGTGCGCTACATCTCCCAAAAAGTAGGCGTGTTCCGTTCTTTGTTCCCCGTTTTGCTGACCGGAACGTTGGTGACGACCATACTGGCCTTTGCGCTGGACACCGGCAGTATGACTGGCCAGGCGCGCGTCATGGCGCTTTTGTCGGGGTTGGTGTTTGGGGTAACAGGGGTGTCGTTTTTCGCAGCCCTCGCTATCGGACCGGTCCGGGTCGTGGCTCCGGTCGTGGCCAGCTTTCCGATCTTGTCGGTCGCTTGGGCTGTAGCAAATGGACAATCGGTCACGATGTTGCAATGGCTGGCAGTGCTGGTGATCGTCGGCGGATGTGGATTTGCGGCAATGTCTTCGGCCGACGAAGAGGCGGCCCCGCCAACGCTCCAAGCTGTCCTGTGGTCGGTGCTGGCCGCTGTCGGGTTTGCCCTGTCCCTCGCCCTTGGCCAGTTGTCAGTTGCAGACGGCACCGAATTGACAGCGATTGCCATCGCCCGCGTTGGCGCGGTCGGGGTTGTGGTGCTGATTGCTCTGATACTGCGCAAACCTGTGCTGCCTGTTCGGTCGGCGTTGCCGATCTTGTTGGCCATGGGATTGCTTGATGCAATTGCCATAGGGGCGGTGATGGTTGCGGGCAACTACGCGTACCCTGCATTTGCCTCAGTCGGCGCGTCAATTTTTGGAGTTTTGACAATCATATTCGCCTCCATCTTTTTGAAGGAGCCGGTGACCCGATCCCAATGGATGGGGATCGTTATAGTTTTCGTGGCAATCGGTTATCTGGCGCTCTGACGGCCATCGTAGGTCAGCAACTGAATGCTTTTGCGAGCGCGCATCTGGGACGGCGTGACGCCGTATTCCACTTTGACGGCCTTTGCCATCGTGGTGCATGAGCCAAAGCCGCAAGCCACGGCGATATCGATCATCGGCAACAGCGATTCCTCGATCATTGTCCTGACGCGTTTGACCCGCAGACGCTTGTAAAAACGCGCGGGCGTATCGTTGAAAGTCTTGCGGAATACCCGTTCGAGATGGCGCGATGAAATCCCGACATGTGCCGTGATCTCATCCATCGACATGGGTTCATTCACTGTGTCTTCCATCAGACGGATCACTTCCGTCAGGCGAGCATCAAACAACCCTTCATTGTCAGAGAGACATTTGGGCTGGTCAGCGTCGCTTTTGCGGATTGTCTGGAGCATCAGATGACTGCCAAGCTCCGCCACCTGTGGGCGCGTCAGATAGGGAGAGATAAGCCCAACAATCAGTTCCAGCGTGGCGCCGTCGCCGGCAGCCGTTATGATGCCGTCTGAATTTTCACTCAGGTGCGTCGTTAGTTTTGGATGATACCCGGTTTCGACCAGCGCGGTGACGTCGCGCCAATGGGTCGTGACATGGCCTCCGGGTGCCTTTGTCGCCCTGATATACGCTGTCGCGGCGTCTGACAGCAGCACGACAGTGCGCGCTTTGCGTTGCATTGCGCGGAGCCGGGGCAGCCAAGTGTCTGCGATTGTACGCTTGCCCCCAATCACGATCATCATATCCGCGAGGCGATGATCTGCGATCGCGGGTTCGGCCCGAACCAAAGCACCATGATCACCAGAAACGACACCGGGCTTGTCTGTGCTGAACCGCCAAGAAAAAAGGTCGCGTCCAAGCAATGTGTTGGCAGTTGCAAGCACATGCGTGACGGATGTCAGTTCCAGGCTATTGAACCCTTTGCTGACATGGATCTCAATGGTTTGCGCCTTGGCGTGCATGTCGACGGAGGCCGCGACGTCAAAGCGGTTGTCCTGTTTGCCCATGTTAAACCACCCATCCTGCTGAAATTTGGCGTTGGTATGCGACGGTGGCATTTCGCATCAGGATTGCCACAGTCACCGGGCCGACTCCTCCGGGGACGGGTGTGATCCAACCTGCGATTTCGCTGACCGCATCGGTATCAACGTCCCCCACAATGTAAGATGTGCCATCCGGCCCTTCGACTTGGTTGATCCCTATGTCTATCACGGCGGCACCTGGTTTGATCATGTCTGGTCCTAGGAAATGCGCGATTCCCACGGCCACCACAACCACGTCTGCGCGTCTCGAATGCATCGAGACTGAGCGTGTCATATGGTGACAAACAGTGACAGTTGCACCTTCCGCCATCAGCATCATTGCTGCCGGTTTGCCCACGATTTTGGAGTGCCCAATCATCACGACCTCAAGTCCCTTGAGGTCAAGACCAGTAGCCTTAATCAATTCGACACTGGCCGCCGCTGTACAGGGTGCCAAAGCTACATCCGAATAAACAATGTTGCCGATGGAAGCAGGGTTCATTCCCTCCACATCCTTGAGCGGGTGGATGGCGGATTGCAGTGACCGCAGGTTGATATGGTCTGGCACTGGGCGTTGCAGGATGATCCCAAGGACACCATCATCGTCATTCATGCGCTGTATGCGCACTTTTGCCTCGTCTTGGCTGATGTCGCCTGGCCAGAACTGCGATTCAAATGGAAGGCCAGCGCGGGCTGCACCACGCTCCTGATTTCGCACATATACTGCGACTTCGGGAACGTCTCCAATAGAAACGGAGACAAGACGGCCGATATTGCTGTTGCATTGAACAAAGGACCGGCAGTCTTCCAGGATGCTGGCTGCGACGGCCCGCCCGTCGATGTGATTGGTGTTCAGAGCGCGATCTTTCACAGGGAATCCAATTTCGGTTGTCGGTTTAGCTTGCCAGAGCGTCCCAGAAATATTCTCTTTGTGCAATTTTTTTTACTGTGAGTGTGATTTTTTGCTTTAAAAACCGCAATGGGGTCGCTGGGATCAGGCAAACGCTCATCAGAATCTTGAGAACATGCCTATCCTGAACAGGGTTAAAGTTCCGACAACACGTTCTGCAAACTGCATTTTGCAACGCTTTCCGGGGAAACTCGCAGGGAATCGTGAGGCCGGAGCGAAACGAATTTGCAAGACAAGATGAAAATCATCCGGTTCACGCCGGAAGAATACTCGTCGAAATAGTGCGCGGCCAAGTCCAAACGAAGTGGTCAACGCCGCTACAGGTGCGCGAGTCCGGGTTGGACGGTATGTCGTATACACGGGGCCGGGGCAGGAACCGAAACGGCGGGCAGCGGCCAGACAGGGCGACGAGACCAGTCAATGAGCGCAAGCGGCAGGTGAAGGTGGGGCGCGGGGATGTTTCTGATGGCGGATCAAGAGGGCTCTGCTTCGAGACCGGGAGGTGCTGGGATAAGACTGTTTTCGAAAAAACACATGGTACCACCCAGTTGATCTATAGACTTTTGATGTACTTGGACGTCGCGCTGGACTGTTTGCCTGTCGGCAAATACGCCCACCCGCCGACCCAAAGACTATTTCCCAGACGAAAATCTGACAGCCTGTCCCTGCAAACGGTCCCTAACTCAGCGCGCGTCTGACTGTGCAGAAACTGCTTTAGTCCAGTACAATTGTCTGACGCAGAGTCCCTGTCACCTGATCGTAGATCAGAATGTGATCATCTTTCGTCACGATGCCAAACCAGTCTGAGCCCACTGTGAACGCTGTCGCGATTGCACCGTCCGGCAATGTAACCTGTTCGGGCAACGGCAGCGGCGCGGGGTCCGCATTCAGGCGGATGACAAGCAGCGAGACCACGGTTACAACGCCGCCAATCATGATGACGGTCAGTACTGTCACCAGTCGGCGCAAAAACCGTAGGTTCGCCGGTTCAAGAGGGGTTTCGATGTCGTCCAACCACCTGTCCTTTGTTATCGCCGACGAACCGCCCGCGCGTCTTGATAAGGCGATTGCGCGCGACGTGCCAGAGGGGGCTGCTTTGTCCCGGACTCGATTGGCGCGGCTGATTGCAAATGGTGCGGTGACGGTCGATGGGGTTACCGCCTCTGACCCCAAGGCTCGTGTGGCGGCAGGTGCCGTAATTGGTGTTGTGGTCGAAGAGGCGCAGGAAAGTCACATCTTGCCAGAAGCGATCGCGCTCGACGTCGTCTATGAAGATGCAGACCTGATTGTCGTCAACAAGCCAGCGGGCATGGTCGTGCATCCGGCACCGGGGTCGCCGTCGGGTACGTTGGTCAATGCGCTGATGCACCACTGCGGTGATGATCTGTCTGGGGTAGGGGGAATGAAACGCCCCGGCATCGTGCACAGGATCGACAAGGACACCAGTGGATTGCTGGTTGTCGCCAAGTCCGATGCAGCCCATCACGGACTGGCCGCTCAGTTCGCAGCCCACACAGTTGAGAGGTATTATCGCGCCTTGGTTTATGGTGTTCCGGACGCCAATGATCCGCGCCTGCGGGGGATAAAAGGGGCCAGTTTCGAGGCCGGCAATGTGTTGAAGCTGACCACGCAACTGGCGCGGCACAAGACAGACCGTCAGAGGCAGGCAGTGCTGTTTCAGGGGGGGCGTCATGCCGTCACACGCGCGCGCCTCGTCGCGCGATACGGCACTCCCGAAGTGCTTGCCCAGATCGAATGTTGGCTGGAAACCGGGCGCACGCATCAAATCCGGGTGCATATGGCTCATGCCGGGCACGGATTGGTGGGCGATCCGGTCTATGGCGGGCGGCGGAAACTGGCGCGTGGGGCGTTAAGTGAGGCGGCGGTGGAGGCTGTTTCGGGGTTTGGCAGGCAGGCACTGCACGCTGCGGTATTGGGATTCGTACATCCAGTTTCCGGAGAAAACATGCGCTTTGAGGCGCCGTTGCCGCACGATTTTCAGACTCTCTTGGACCTTCTGGTCTGAATCAGCACTCCGGTTTATAACATTTTGAGTTAGAAACTGGTCGGTACACAACGCAAATTTCCAAAAATGTGCCAATTCTGAAATGAACAGCACATGCGCGTGAAAACACAGTGCTATGGCTACCGGCGCCCCTGTAAACGTGGCATTTTCTTCTCAACCGCTTTTGCCCTTGAAGGGGGCCGTTAGCGCACCCATATAGATGTTAAGCCCATAAACATCCTCGTAAGGGATGGGGTACACAGGAGGGATAATACATGGCCAATTATGCAAATTTGCCCGCACCCACGCCCGAAGGTGGGTTGAACCGTTATATGCAGGAAATCCGCAAGTTTCCGCTGCTGGAGCCTGAAGAAGAATACATGCTGGCCAAGGCATGGGTCGAAAAAGAAGACACCGGCGCCGCCCACAAAATGGTGACGTCGCACTTGCGCCTCGCGGCCAAAATCGCGATGGGCTACCGCGGCTACGGCTTGCCGCAGGCCGAAGTGATTTCCGAGGCCAATGTGGGCCTGATGCAGGCGGTCAAACGCTTTGACCCTGAAAAGGGCTTTCGGCTGGCAACTTATGCGATGTGGTGGATCCGCGCTTCGATCCAGGAATACATCCTGCGGTCCTGGAGCCTTGTGAAACTCGGCACGACGTCTGCACAGAAAAAACTGTTCTTCAACCTGCGTAAGGCAAAGAACAAGATCGGCGCTTTGGAAGAAGGCGACATGCGCCCAGAAAACGTGGCGCGCATTGCGACCGATCTTGGTGTGACTGAAACTGAGGTCATCAGCATGAACCGCCGCTTGTCTGGTGGGGACGCGTCGCTGAACGCGACCGTCGGTTCCGAAGGCGAGGGGACGATGCAATGGCAGGACTGGCTTGAGGACGAAAGTGCCGATCAGGCTGGGGACTACGAAGCTCGCGACGAGCTGGAAGTGCGCCGTGAAATGCTCTCGGAAGCGTTGGAGGTGCTGAATGATCGGGAAAAGGATATCCTGACCCAACGCCGCCTGTCCGAAAAGGTAATCACGCTTGAGGATCTGTCAGAACAATACGGTGTCAGCCGTGAACGTATCCGCCAGATTGAGGTGCGTGCCTTTGAAAAATTGCAGAAGAAGATGCGTGACATCGCCAAAACCAAAGGGCTGATGGCCACCGCATGACCTGAAGTCTCAAAAGACGCGAAAGGCCCCGCATGTTGCGGGGCCTTTTTTGCTTTAGGGCTGCTGATCAGCCGGTGATTTCGCGCTGACAGGCAATCACAGCGTCTAGTCCGGGTTCAATTTTGAGCGCAGCAAGGTTCACGGTCACGGTGGTGCCACTAGACGAAATGATCTCCATACTGCGGCGCTCCTTGAGGTCAAACTCAAGCGTTTGGTCACGCGAAACAATCACACCGCCATGATACCCGTCCCGGTCAACCGTCGATGCGACCCCCGCATATGTGTTTGGCCCAATTTTGACGACAACGACCTCTTCTGGGTTGACGTCAACGGGGCGTTCGCCCGGTACATAGATTGCGACAAACCCAAAGCTGTCATTTGGACCCGTTCCAAGCATCGCGGCTTCGGTTCCGATCTGCATGACAATGCCCTTGTCTGATTGGTGCTCCATGAAACACCCTTGGGTGGCTTCGTTGACGAAGATATTCCAAGTGCCTTCGGTGGATTTGAAGTCGTAAGGTTGCGCTGTCACCAGTGTTGTGGATGCAGTGACGAGTGCGGCAAAAACGGACAACACCCTTGTTTTGAAATGGTTTGGGCTGGTCATGTGGCTCGCTCCCTATTGCGGTTGTGTTGGCTGGATCCCACCGTAAGGTATAGTGCAACTATGACAAGACGCGCCGCGTCTGGTCGGCGGACTTGGGATCAAATGGCCGTTGCAATTTGATCCGGACAGTGAGGATTTGAACAGATGCATGCACTTCGATGGGGAATACTGGGCGCGGCTAAATTCGCGCGTCAGCACATGGCGCCTGCCATTCATGCGGCCAAAGGGGCCGAACTCGTCGCCCTTGCGACGTCGTCTGCGGACAAGGCCCAAGGGTTTCAGGCGTTTTGCCCCAGCCTGAAAGTGCATGACAGTTACGAGGCGTTGCTGGCTGATCCGGGCATTGATGCAGTTTACATTCCTCTGCCCAATCATTTGCATGTGGAGTGGTCCCTGAAAGCGCTTGCCGCCGGGAAACATGTTTTGTGTGAAAAGCCGATGGCGATGGCGGCGTCGGAATACGCCGCACTGATCGAGGCGCGCGATGCGTCGGGATGCTTTGCCGCCGAAGCCTACATGATCGTACACCATCCACAGTGGCAGCATGCGCGCGCGCTCTATCAGGCGGGCGAGATCGGTCAGCTTATTCATGTCGAGGGACTGTTTTGCTATGACAACGCATCTGACCCCGGAAACGTGCGCAACAAGCCCGACACCGGTGGGGGCGGCATTCCAGATATCGGTGTGTACACCTATGGGGCCACCCGCTGGCTGAGCGGGGAGGAGCCGAATGTGATCACCCATGCGGATGTCGATTTCGAGAATGGGGTGGACGTGCTGGCCCGTGTCTCGGCGCGGTTCCCGACGTTTTCGGCGCACTGGGTCAACTCAATGCGGATGCATCCATTTCAGCAGATGACTTTTGTCGGCACAGAAGGGGTGATCAAGATGACAGCCCCGTTCAATGCAGGTGTGTTTGGGACGGCGCGATTGGAGTTGCAAAAGAATGCAGGGTCAGCAGATCAACCCCCTGCGATCACGGAACAGCGGTTTCCGGGCGTGAACCAGTACGTGCTGCAGGTCGAGGCCTTTGGGGCGCATGTGCGTGACGGGGCGGCGTATCCGTGGCATCTGGAAGATGCGCGCGGCACGCAGAGCTTGATTGATGCGGTCTTTGCCAAGGCGCGGGGTGGGTGAACTGTTCCTCGGGGAGAGTTTTGCCGGCGGGATGAAGGAGAGATCATGGCAGGTGGTTGGGCCAAGGACGGCGCGGTGTCCGAGCAGATAGAGGCATCGATTTCAGACGAGTTGGCCCGGATGAAGGGGCGGCGGGCGCCGGTGGGTGAGAGCCTTGAATTCTGTGCAGAATGTGAGGAGCCGATCCCTGAGGCGCGCCGTGTTGCGGTGCCGGGAGTGAAGCTGTGTGTGGACTGTGTGGCGCAGCGGGACGCGGCCTTTCAGCGGCGTGGCGGGATCAACCGGCGGGGCAGCAAGGATTCCCAGTTGAAGTGAGGTGTCCCACGCTGGGACATGCGCCTACCCACGTATTTTCAATGGGTTACAGAAGCGTGTTCATGTACTGTTAAGACTTGCGGCTCGGGAACTAACCGGTGCCGGGTGCAAAATTCGCCAGATGGAGTGACATTGAATGTTCATCGAACTTGAGACCGCGCGTATCTTTTTTGACGTGATTGGTACCGGGTTGGAACTGACCCCGGACGCGATGAAGGAGCGGCCCACGCTGTTGGTTCTGCATGGTGGTCCGGGCTATGATCACACCACTCTGCGCCCCTATTTTGACCGCTTCGCGGACACGCATCAGGTGGTCTATCTGGATCACCGGGGCTGTGGCCGTTCGACCGGAGACATTGAGACGTGGACGCTGGATCAGTGGGCCGATGATATTGCTGCGTTTTGTATCGCTTTGGGCATCGAAAAGCCGGTTGTGTTTGGTCAGTCTTTTGGCGGCATGGTCGCGATGCACTACGCCGCGCGTCATCCCGAAGGGCCATCCAAAGTTATTCTGTCGTCCACGGCGGCACAGTTTCGGCTGGACGCAGCAGTAGATATGATGCGCCGCCTTGGCGGGGACGCGGCCGCAGAGGCATCGCACGCCTTTTTCTCAGCCCCATCATTGGAGCGCTATGAGGTCTATGGAGAGACCTGTCTGCCCCACTACACCCAGTCCTATGATCCGGGCGCAGCCACATTTCGCGGCCGCGCGATCGAGCGCCCGGAGGTTGCGGTGCATTTCTTTACTGCTGAGATGATGGGTATGGATATGCGGCCTGAACTGGCGCAGATCACCTGCCCGACATTGGTGATGGGCGGAGCGCTAGACCCGGTGACGCCGCCGATCTGTTCAGAGGAGATCGCCAAGGCGGTAGGCCAAAACGCGACCCTTGAGATGTTTGGGGGCTGCGGGCACGGCGCGCACCGCGATGATCCGGAGGGGGCCGAACGGGTGATGCGGGCATTTTTGGCAAGTTAGGGTGTCTGTTTGCTGTGTCGATACAGGCCTTGGCCCTTGAACGCTTCGAGGTCGTCAACAAAGCCTGACATCATCGACACCCCTTTGGCCCAGAAGTTCCGGTTCGAGGCGTTAAGCCCGAAAGGGGGGGCAGCGGGGCCTTGTGGTGTTTGCCTCAACTGCCTTGAGCCTCTGAGGCATGAGTTGCCGGGCGGCCATAAAATTGTGCCTCAAAAACGCCTGCGTAGGGTTTCGCAAGAGGTGCGAGGCGTTAAAAAAGTTCGGCAATCCCAACGTTCTTTATATTCATTCGCCTGGCCGCAGTGATCGTTTGAACCTGAACCCGGGTCACGTAAAGCGCCGCAAGCCCCAACCTCTCTCAGAGTAATTTATCTTCCCAAACCAGTAAAACTCGTTACGCTGATACTGTTGGGCCATGATCACGAAAAATGTGACGTTCCGACACGTCTTGTCCGGCCAAAGGTGGCGGTGACAGGAGATTAATACCGGGCCTTAAGCCCGACCAAGGGAGGATTACCATGAAGAGATTAAGCACACTTGCGCTGACGTCTATCGTCGCGCTGGGCGCAGGCGTATCTGCGGCGCAGGCTGACAAACTGACGCTGTATTGCTCGGCGCAAGAAGACTGGTGCCAGCTGATGGCGCGAAGCTTTGAAGACGCCACAGGCATTGACGTGAACATGACCCGCAAATCGTCCGGCGAGACCTTTGCGCAGATCAAAGCCGAATCTGCCAACCCAAAAGGGGACGTTTGGTGGGGTGGTACGGGCGATCCGCATTTGCAAGCTGCCGAGGAGAACCTGACAATGGCCTACGTGTCACCGATGCGAGACCAGTTGCATGACTGGGCGATCAGTCAGGCGACATCCGCTGGTGACAAAACAATCGGGATTTATTCTGGTGCGCTTGGCTATGGGTATAACACCGACCTTTTGGCTGCCAACAACCTGCCCGAGCCATCGTGCTGGAAGGACCTTTTGAAGCCTGAGTACAAAGGCCACGTTCAAATGGCGAACCCCAATTCATCGGGAACGGCCTATACGACGCTCGCCTCGATGGTGCAGCTGTTTGGTGAAGACGAGGGCTTTGAGTTCATGAAAGGCCTTCATGCCAACATCAACCAGTACACCAAGTCCGGCTCTGCCCCGATCAAAGCGGCGGGTCGTGGTGAAAACACCATCGGAATTGTGTTCATGCACGACGCGGTGAAGCAGGCTGTTTCGGGTTTCCCTGTGAAGGTCGTCGCACCTTGTGAGGGCACTGGATATGAAATCGGTTCGATGTCGATCATTGAAGGCGCGCGAAATGAGGACGAAGCCAAGAAGTTCTATGACTGGGCCTTGTCCACGGATGCGCAGAACCTCGCGCTGGAAGTGAACGCGTTCCAGGTGCCGTCGAACACTGGTGCCGAGACGTCACCGTCTGCGCCGGACATGTCGACGATTACTTTGATCGACTATGACTTTAAGACCTATGGCTCGTCTGCCGAGCGCAAGCGTCTGCTGCAGAAATGGGACGAAGACGTCTCGACGTTGCCGCAGTAAAACTTGCGAAACGTTTCAACTGAAATGACCGCCCATCTGGCCTTGATCTTTTGGATCGTCGCCGGGTGGGTCGGGTTCTGTATTTTGCCCTGGTACGGGGTCGAAGACGGATTCTTTGCGTTTGAATGGTTGGTTGATGGCTATCCCTTTGATGAGGATTACGCGCCTGCGGCGTTTTTGATTGGACAGGGCGAAAAGCTCTGGCTGGCGCCGCTTATACTGCCGTTGATCACGTCGCTTTTTGCGCTTCGCCGCAAAAAGAGTGATCCGCTCTATGCAAAGATACTGATTGCGTCCGGGGCCATTGGCTTTGGGTGGCTGATTGCTCAGGGCTTTGGCATCGGCATCAGGGGGTTTAATTTTGAATGGCTGACGGCGCTGTTTGGAGACCTTGGCGACCGCCAGTTTGGTATGGGATACGGCGCGCTGTTGCTGGCCTCGGCGTACCTGTTCCTGTTCACCCAAGGCATCGCTGCACGGGGTGCGATTAACGGAGATGTCTTTGTTGTCAGCGCGATTGGTGGCGTGATCGTTATCGTCACGGTTTTCGTGTTCTTCCCGATTGCAAAGATGCTTTTGGCCGCTTTCATCACAGAGGAAGGTGGCTACTCTGCTTTGGTCTTTGCGTCCAAGTTTTTTGATGACCGTCTTTGGGGCCTTGGCTGTTTGTCTGGGGGGCGTTGTGGGGCTGCTTGGAACTCGCTTTTCCTCGCCATCACGGTTGGCATCCTGACCACTGTTCTGGGGCTGGTGTTCGCGCTTGTCGTGACGCGCTCGGGCTTCCGCTACAAACGGGCACTGCGCGCGTTGACGGTTCTGCCGATCATCACGCCGCCCTTTGTTATTGGCCTTGCCCTGATCCTGCTGTTCGGTCTGTCCGGGACGGTCACGCAGTTCTTTGCCGATCTGTTTGGGGTCCAGCCGACACGCTGGCTTTATGGCATGCCCGGCGTGCTTATTGCACAAACGCTCGCCTTTACGCCCATTGCGTTCCTTGTCCTTATTGGCGTTGTCGAAGGGGTGTCGCCGTCGATGGAGGAGGCCGCGCAGACGCTGCGTGCGAACCGTTGGCAAACGTTCCGTACAGTTTCGCTGCCGTTGATGCGGCCGGGGCTGGCAAATGCCTTTCTGCTGGGCTTTATTGAGAGCATGGCGGATTTCGGCAATCCCCTGGTTCTGGGCGGCAATTTTGATGTTCTGTCGACCGAGATATTCTTTGCAATTGTTGGCGCTCAGTATGATCAGGGCCGCGCCGCTGTCCTTGCGATGGTGCTTTTGTTTTTCACACTCTCCGCCTTCTATGCGCAGCGCATGTGGCTTGGCAAAAAGAGTTATACAACCGTTTCCGGCAAGGGCGACGCTGGTGTCCATCCGCTGATGCCAAACGGCCTTGCTGTCCCTGTTTTCATCGCGGCAGGCGTCTGGGGTCTGTTCACGGTCGTTGTGTACGGCATGATCCTTTACGGCAGCGTGGTCGAACTTTGGGGCGTCAACAACACGCTCACCTTCAAACACTATGTCACCGCGTTTTCTGTGCGCTTCGAAGAAACAGGCATCCGCTGGACAGGCGCGGCATGGGATAGTTTCTGGACGACGATCTATATTGCTGCGGCCGCTGCGCCATTGACGGCCGCCGTTGGTCTTATCACGGCCTATCTGCTGACACGGCAGTCTTTCGCAGGCAAAAACGCGTTCGAGTTTGGAACGATGCTGAGCTTTGCGATCCCGGGAACAGTTATCGGGGTCAGTTACATTCTGGCCTTTAACGTGCCGCCGATTGAGATCACCGGTACGGGCATCATACTTATTGTAAGCTTCATCTTTCGGAACATGCCTGTTGGGGTCCGCGCTGGCATCGCTTCGATGAGCCAGCTCGACAAATCGCTGGACGAAAGCTCTCTCACGCTTGGTGCGAATTCGTGGCAAACCTTCCGGCGGGTGATCTTGCCGCTTTTGAAGCCCGCAATTCTGGCAGCACTGGTTTACAGTTTTGTGCGCGCCATGACTGCGATTTCTGCCGTGATCTTTCTGGTCTCAGCAGAGTACGACATGGCGACGAGCTATATTATCGGTCGTGTTGAGAACAACGATTACGGCCTTGCGATCGCCTATTCCACAACGCTGATCTTCGTCATGCTTGCTGCGGTCGGCCTGCTACAGGTGTTGGTCGGGCGGACGAAAATCGGACGCCGCACGCAATTCGGGGCAAAGGAACAAACATGAGCGAAACACTTATTGCCAGTAAAGCCGCCCCGGTTCGTTTCGAGAACGTGACCAAAAGCTTTGGACGCGACGTTGTCGCTGTGGACAACATCGATCTGCATGTGGAGGCGGGCAAGCTTGTGACCTTGCTTGGGCCTTCGGGCTGCGGGAAAACGACGACGTTGCGTATGATTGCAGGTTTGGAAATGGCAACGTCGGGGCGCATTCTGATCGGCGACCGCGATGTCACAACGTTGCCCGCGACAGATCGCGATGTGTCGATGGTATTCCAGTCCTACGCGCTGTTTCCTCATATGAGCGTGCTGGAAAACGTGTCTTATGGCCTGACATTTTCTGGATACTCGAAATCGGAAACGCGCGACCGTGCGCTGGCCGGATTGGAGCTTGTTGGGCTGAAGGGATTCGACACACGTTTGCCCAGTGAGCTTTCGGGTGGTCAGCAGCAAAGGGTCGCCGTCGCGCGTGCGCTGGTGTTGGAGCCGCAGGTTCTGTTGTTTGACGAGCCGCTGTCCAACCTTGATGCAAAACTGCGCCGTCAGGTGCGCGAAGATATCCGCGCCATTCAACAAGACCTTGGCCTCACGGTTGTCTATGTCACCCACGATCAGGAAGAGGCGCTGGCCGTCTCTGATGAAATCGTGGTTATGCGCAACGCCTCCATCGCTCAGATTGGCACGCCGCGCAGTCTGTACGATGCGCCTGTTGACCGCTTTGTTGCCGATTTTATCGGAGAAGCGAACATCTTGCCCTGTACCATCGAGAGCTTGGATGGCGATATGGCGACGATTTCCATTGAGAGCTACGCTCATGTGCTCCCAGCCCGAGGGCTAGCAGTGGGCGCCGCAAAACTTGCTGTTCGCCCATCCAGATTGGTGATTGGTGCGCAAGATGGTTTCAAGGCGACCGTAGCCAAGGCGACCTATGTCGGTGTGCGGATGGAATACACGCTTGAGGCCAGTTTCGGTTCTATGTTCGCTGTCCACGAAGACGTGGACACGCCGCTGGAAGTTGGCACTGACGTGACCGTCGGGTTTTCTCAAAAAGGGCCGGTATTGCTGCCGGAGGCTTAATCAGTTTGCTCGAAAGCTGTTTTGGACAGCTCAAGTAGCCGATCAAATACGGCAGGCGTTCCCACAACGACACGTCCGCCATCGCGTATCATGTCGTCCGCGTTCTGCACCTCTACGCAGCCTCCGGCCTCGGCAACAATAAGTTGACCCGCAACGCAATCCCAAGCGTTCATGTGCTCTTCGGAGTACCCCAAAAGCCGCCCCGCAGCGACATAGGCCAAGGAAAGAGCCCCCGACGCGTTCCGATAGAACATTGATCCTTCATCAACCAAAGCCGCAACGAGGCGAACAATCCCTTGGTTGTTCACTCGGTTGGAGTATCCGATGCCAACTGTGCCTTCGGAAATCTTCCGTGAATCTTCGAGTTTCAGCGGCGCTCCATTCAGCTTTGCGCCTTCGCCTTTTACAGCGACAAACGTTTCGTCGTTTGCCGGATCGTGGATGACCCCGCATTCGGTTTCGGCGCCGCGAACGCCCGCAACGACAACCGTCCATGCCGGAATTCCGTTGATGAAGTTCGTGGTGCCGTCGATCGGATCGATGACCCAGGTGAACCCAGAGGTGCCGGGGGTCGGAGCGTGCTCTTCGCCGACAATGGCGTCTTGGGGAAAAGCCTTGGCCAACAGATCGCGCGTCAACAACTCGACATTGCGATCTGCCT
Source organism: Tateyamaria sp. Alg231-49 (assembly GCF_900143535.1). Taxonomy (GTDB): domain Bacteria; phylum Pseudomonadota; class Alphaproteobacteria; order Rhodobacterales; family Rhodobacteraceae; genus Tateyamaria. The sequence continues at coordinate 113,087 of NZ_FRFA01000006.1, forward strand.
GCGAGACAAAGTCCTGATGTCCTTTGTGGTCGATCACAAGCGTGTCTTGTTCGCGGAAATACTTGAGAGCCAAACGCCCGGCTTGTTTGCAGATATCCTCTAGGATTTGAATTCTGTCGGGCATGCGCTCTCCTTTCGCAGATAAAGACCGGTATCCTTCGAGCTATCACTGTCGACGCAGTAAACCCACAATTCATTTCATGGATGCGTTTTGAGCAACGGCTGTATGCGGCATGACCGGAGTTTTGGGACTGAGGCGTCGAGCCCGAAGGGGGGCCTTGTGGTGTTTTGAACCACCTGCGTTGAGCCCGTTGTCTGTTTCCAAATCGCAAACAATGGACACGGCTTTGCCCAATTGGAGCCTTCAATGGATTCTATGTTTTTGGTTGAACGCACTCGTGGTCGCAGCGTTATAGACCACCTGTTTACATCTACGGAGGGCATCAATGCTCATCCAGGACGTTAATAAAAAGGGAGACTTTCCCAGCCCGCCTTTGCCTGAGAGCATGGCGACTTATGGTGCGTTGTCGCTATTGGCGGCGCATTGTCCGCTTCACAAATCCTACTCGGCGGAGCTTCTCAACCGTTTGTTCCTGCCAGCTATTGAGCATAAATCTGTTCGCATATTTCGCACGTCAACCAACCAGCCCTGTGCCGCGCTCATCTGGGCCCGGCTGTCATCGCGGGTTTCATCCAGAATGTTTACCGACCACTGCCCGCCGAAGGCCAAAGAATGGAATTCCGGGGAGCATCTTTGGTTTCTGGACATTATTGCGCCATTCGGACACGGCAAAGACATCGCACGAAATCTGGTGCGAAACCCACCAAGTGAGGCGTTTTCCTTTGCCCGGATCGGCGCGGATAGGAAAATCAGAAAGCTTGTTGAGGTCAAAAGTGGGGGCCGCACACACCGGGCTTTTCGGTCCTCTTTCATTGACCCGCCTGGGCTAGATAGAGCGTAGGCATATGGGCGTTCCAATCCCAGATACGGGTTCTGTCACAGAAGACACTGATGTCGTCGGCGGTCTTCTGACGACAAGTGGCGATATCAACTACTTTCTTGGGGATGACACCGGGGACTGGACCGTCGTTTCCAATGATACGAGCCTCGGCTTTGGCAGCAGCTTTTCGATGGATGAAGACGGGAACTGGGATTTCTTCGTCGACAATGACGATCCAGACATTCAAGCACTGAATTCTGGTCAGAGCTTGGATTTTGAGTACGCGGTCTCGTCTGCAAATGGAAACTCGACCGTTACGATCACAGTATTCGGTGTCGACGAGCCTCCCTGTTTCGTACGAGGAACTTTGATCGATACGCCTGCTGGACCGCGCCCGATTGAAGATCTGTGCGCCGGTGATGAGGTCCTCACGACCGACTATGGTCCGACCCGAATAAGTTGGATCGGATCCAAGCGAACAGGAGACGGAGAAAGCGCGCTGCGAAGGGCTCTTGCACCGATTACAATTCTCCCTGACGCACTGGGTCCGGGCGTGCCTTCGCGGCCCCTGACAGTCTCCCCTTTGCATCGCGTTTTGTGGCGTGGACCCCAAGCGCAGCTGCTGTTTGGGGAGCGAGAAGTTTTATGTGCCGCTCAAACGTTGGTGAATGACATCACGGTTGTTCAGGCTCAGGCGACGCAGGTCGAGTACTTCCACATTATGCTTGAGGAACATAGCCTTATACTGGCTGAGGGATGTGAAAGCGAAAGCCTGTTTCCGGGTCGTGAGGGCCTATACCGATTTGGGGAAACTGCGCAGGAAGAAATCTTTGAACTGTTCCCTGACCTTCGCAGCTGTCCTGCGAGCTATGGGCAAGCGGCGCGGCGCATTCTCAAATCATACGAATGCAAGGCGCTGATGGCCGCATAGTTTATCTGTCCATTGGTTCTGAAGAAGCCAAATGTGGATGGTTTGAATGTCTTTCCTGCGTCAAGGCGCGCCGTTGGTCGCGCTTGAACAAACAGCCCGCTGCTCTGCCATACATCTTGCCAAGCATGATAGGCGGAAACCTTTGACTTAAGCGTCTGTGTCCTGCGACAGCGCTTAGTCCTCCATCGCTTCGAGTTCGTCAATAAAGCCCGAAATCATCGACAATCCTTTGTCCCAGAATTTCGGGTCCGAGGCGTCAAGCCCGAAGGGGGCCAGCAGTTCCTTGTGGTGTTTGGATCCACCTGCCTTGAGCATGTCGAAGTATTTCTCTTCAAAATCATCTGCTCCTTCGGCGAAGACCGAATAAAGCGCGTTTACGAGCCCGTCACCGAACGCATAGGCATAGACGTAAAATGGTGAATGTACGAAGTGGGGGATGTAGGCCCAGAAGGTTTCGTAACCGTCCATGAATTCGAAGGCAGGCCCGAGGCTTTCTGCTTGCACTGACATCCACAGCGCGTTGATGTCGTCTGGCGTCAATTCTCCGGCGCGCCGCGCCTCGTGCAGTTTGCATTCAAAGTCGTAGAACGCGATCTGGCGCACCACGGTGTTGATCATATCCTCGACCTTGCCTGCCAGCATCACCTTGCGTTGCTGTTTGTCTTTGGCCCCATCGAGCATTTTGCGGAAGGTGAGCATTTCACCAAAGACCGAGGCTGTTTCCGCCAAGGTGAGAGGCGTGGAGGAGAGCATTTCGCCTTGTTCGGCCGCGAGCACCTGATGCACGCCGTGGCCCAGTTCGTGGGCCAGCGTCATCACGTCGCGCGGTTTGCCGAGGTAGTTCAGCATGACGTAAGGGTGCACATCCGTCACCGTGGGGTGTGCGAAGGCGCCCGGCGCTTTGCCGGGTTTTACGCCTGCATCGATCCAGCCCTTGTTAAAGAAGGGTTCTGCGATTGCACCCATGCGCGGATCAAACGCGTTATAGGCGTCCATCACCGTCTTTTCCGCCTCATCCCAACCCACGGTCCGTGTGTCTTCCATAGGCAGCGGTGCGTTGCGGTCCCAAACCTGCATTGTTTCGAGGCCAAGCCATTTGCGCTTCAGCTCGTAATAGCGGTGGCTGAGTTTGGGGTAGGCGGCGACCACAGCGTTGCGCAGCGCCTCGACCACTTCGGGTTCGACCTGATTGGAAAGGTGGCGACCAGTTTGCGCGGTTGGCATGCCACGCCAGCGGTCCATGATTTCCTTTTCCTTGGCCTGCGTATTGTGCACGCGCGCGAAGGTTTTGATATTGCCTGAGAACACCTCGGCCAATTCCCGCGCCGCGGTTTCGCGTTTCTTGCGATCGGGGTCGGTGAGGAAGTTCAGCGTGCCTTCGATATTAAGCGCCTCGCCGTCGATGTCGAAGGTGAGCCCGGCGATTGTTTCGTCAAAGAGCCGTTCCCATGCATCCCCGACAACACCGAGGTCGTGCAGGAATTTCTCCATCTCGTCGGAGAGCTGGTGGGGTTTCATGGCGCGGATGCGATCAAAGATCGGTTTGTAGCGCGCGAGGTCTGCGTTTTGGGCCAGAAGCCCGGTCAGGTGGTCGTCTTCGAGCCGGTTGAGTTCGAGTGTGAAGAAGACCAGCGGTGTGGTGAAGTTCGTCACCTTTTCCTGCACGTCGGACATGAATTTTGCCCGCTCCGCATCTGTGGTCAGCTGGTAGTAGCGCAGGCCGGCAAAGGACATGATCCGCCCGGCGATCTGATTGATCCGTTCCTGCCGCTGGATACAGGCCAGCAGGCCGGGGGCATCAAGCGTGTCGAGCTTGCCCTCGTAATCATCAGCAAAGCTGGTGCAGGCACTTTCGAGCCAGTCGAGGTCGCGTTTCAGTTCTGGCGCGTCCTGTCCGGTGTAGAGATCGTCGAGGTTCCATTCGGGCAAGTTGCCGAGAGAGTCGTCCCCGCTTGATGCGTTGATGTCGCGGACGGGGAAGGGCAGCTGGAACATGGAGAACCTCATTGATGTGACGGGCCATAGGTATGGCGGTCGTAGGGGGAGGGCAAGTGTTTGTGGCAACAGACTGGAAGGCCAGCACAGTCGCCAATGTCACTCGGACCCAAGACGGTCGATGGTCGCCGTCGGCCCGTGTTTTTGAGCAGAAGAAGGTTAAGGAAGGAATAGCCGGTCTGGGTTTGCGCACAGGATTTTTTGCCGTTCTTGGGCGCTTGTGATCGCACAGAAACTGTTGGCCAGCGCGCTTGCGTGGGGCATGGGCGCGTCGGCGAGCATCAGGTAGGGCCAGTCCGAGCCCCAGAGGCAGTGATCGGGGTTTGCGTCGACCAGGCGCCGGATCAGGGGGGTGGCGGCCTCCCAGTCGCTGGTGAACCGGTAGGGGGCGGAGAGTTTGACATAGATCTGTCCCTCGGCCAGCAGGGCGCACAGGGTGTCGATGGCCGGGGTGTTGGGGTTGAGGTCTGTGGGCCAGCCGCAGTGGTCGATCACCAGTGGCACGGGCAGGGCGCGGACATCGGCGGCGATCTGTTCGATGTGTTTGTCGGCGTGCAGCAGCATCTGGATGTGCATCCCCTGATCCGCCAGCGCTGGGGCCATGGCCAGCGCCCCGTCCCATGTCAGCACGCCGCCGTGGACATAGTTCAGGCGCACAGCGACAATATTTGCCCGCGCGAAATCTTGGATGTCCTGAGCGCTTGCCCCGTCGGGCAGCAGGCCCACGCCTTTGAACCCGTCGCCCATTGCCTTGATCGCGGCTCGGGTGACGGTGTTGTCGGAGCCATAGAGGATCGTATGTACGATCAGACCCTTGCTGCATCCCAAGGCGGACAGGTGCGCGCGATACATCGCCACCCAATCGTCGAAATCAAGCCCCGGTGCTGGATTCTGGACGCGGGTGGGAGACAGGGGGTGTTCGGGGCCTCCGAGCAGGTGGACATGGGCGTCCCACGCTCCGTTGGGAAATGGTGTTGCGGGCGGGGTCGGCGGGAAAGGCGGGTTTGAGTTATCCATAGATCGCAAGCATCTCGTTCAGGTCCTCGAGGCTGTTGGCCTCGTTGATCGGTTTATCATGACGCCAGCGCAACATGCGCGGAAAGCGCAGGGCGACGCCGGATTTGTGGCGGGGCGAGGCTTGAATGCCCTCGAACGCGATCTCGAACACGTGTTCGGGCGTGACACTGCGTACTGGCCCAAACCGTTCTCGCGTGTTCTTTTTGACCCAAGCAGTGATCTTGCGAAATTCGTCGTCTGTCAGGCCGGAATAGGCTTTGGTGAAGGGCACCAGTTCGTTTCCGTTCCAGACTGCGAAGGTAAAATCAGTGAAAAGATTGGCGCGCCGTCCATGCCCGGATTGGGCGTAGATCATGACGGCATCGATGGTCAGCGGATCCAGTTTCCATTTCCACCAGTCTCCCTTCTTGCGCCCTGTCAGATAGGGGCTGTCGAGGCGTTTGAGCATGAGCCCCTCGGCGCTGGCTGTGCGCGCTGTGCTGCGGATGTCCGCAAGCGTATCCCATGTCTTGAAAGCGATGTCCGGGGAGAGTTTGATTGCGGCCTCAATGGGAAGGGTTTTGCATAATTTTCTGAGGGTTGCGCGCCGTTCTGAAAGTGGAAGGTGGCGGATGTCGATGCCTTTCCATTCCAGCAGATCATAGGCGTAAAGAATGACGGGTGTCTCGGCCAACAGCTTTTTCGGAACCGTCTTGCGCCCGATCCGCTTTTGCAAAACGTTAAAGGATTGCGGGCCTTCGTCGCCCCAGACCAACACCTCGCCGTCCAGCACCGTGCCGTCGGGGACAAAGTCTGGAGCGCGGGCGAATTCTGGGAAGCGATCGGTCATCAACTCTTCTCCACGGGACCAGACAAAGTGCGACTTGTCGCGAATGATCAGTTGGCCGCGGATGCCGTCCCACTTCCACTCTGCCTGCCAATCCGTTGGATTGCCTATATTTTCGACGTCATCATCAAGGCCATAGGCCAGGTAAAACGGATAGGGGCGCGAGGCATTGGCCGTTGGGTCATCGCTTGCGATCAGGGTGTCCCATGTGGTTGTGGCCGGGTCCCAATCGCCCATCAGGCGGTGGGCCATTTCCGCCTCGTCCCGCCCCGTCGCGCGGGCCAGTGCTCGGGTCATCAGTTTTTGGCTAATCCCGATGCGAAAGCCACCTGTCAGCAATTTGTTGAAGAGGAAACGTTGGGTGGTATCAAGGCTGTCCCATGCGGCGAGCACTTGCGCCTTGCGCGCGTCCTCTTCTACGTTTGAAAGGCCGCGTAACGTATTGATCCAGTGCGATAATCCATGATCTGAGTCTGAGTTGGGCTGAGGCAGAACCAGTGCGATGGTTTCTGCCAGATCGCCGACGATGGGATAGGATTCTTCGAACAGCCAAAGCGGGATACCGGCGAATTCAGCCCCCCATTCGCGCAGTTTTGTTGTGGTCACTGCGCGCTTTGGGCGACGTCCTGAAAAGATGGCGATGGTCCAGATCCGGTCGCTTTCGGGGGCGGTTGCGAAATAGTCCGCAAGAGCGGCGACCTTGACCGTGGTCTTGGTCGATTGGTCGATGGCGTTGAACAGGGCGGCGAAGGACTTCATGCGGCGTCTTCGGCTTCGTCGCCGCCGAACTGGGTTGCGACGACCTGGGCGTTAAAGCCGACCTCGGTGAGGTAGCGTGCGAAGATGTCTGTGTAGCCGTGCGTGACATAGATGTTTTCGGCACCGGTTTGTTTGATGGCGTCAAGCAGTCCGGTCCAGTCGGCATGATCTGAGATGACAAAGCCCCGATCGCCAGACCGTCTGCGCCGTATCCCGCGCAGGGCCATCCAGCCGCTGGCAAATCCGGTTTCGCGCTGGCCAAACTTGCGCGCCCATGCGGAATCGAGCGCGGAGGGCGGTGCAAGGACGAGCGCGCCGGGGTGATCTTTGGGCACAATGTCTGGTCCGGCTTGGGTCGTGTGGGGCAGGGTGATCCCTTGCGCGCGCATCACCGAGTTGGTGTTTTCAATGGCCGTATGCGTCAGGATTGGCCCAATGTCGGGGTTCAGCAGCGTCAGCAACCGCTGGGCCTTGCCCAGTGCGTAACAGCCCAAGAAGGCGGTTTTTCCGGCGGTTGCGCAAGAGGACCACCAGTCGTTTATGTCTGCTGCGATGTTGCGCTGATCCTGCCAGCGAAAGACTGGCAATCCGAATGTGCTTTCGGTGATGAAGTGGTGGCATTGCACTGGCTCGAACGGGGTAGAGAGGCCATCGTCGACCACTTTGTAGTCTCCCGAGGCCACCCAGACCTCGCCTGCAACCTCGACCCTGATTTGGGCAGAGCCGGGCACGTGTCCTGCCGGGTGAAACGAGACCGTTGCGCCGCCAATTTGCCGTGTTTCCCCATAAGAGATGGTTTCGAGGGGGATTTCGCCAAGCCGGTGCCGCATGACAGGCGCGGCGATGTCTGTGGCAAGGTATGCCCCCATTCCAGAGCGCGCATGATCCGCGTGCCCGTGCGTGATCAGCGCGCGCGCCACGGGCCGCCATGGGTCGATGTAAAAATCGCCGGCCGGGCAGTAGATGCCCGAAGGGGTAAAGGTGAGCGTCGCCATGAAGGTGAACGTAGCAGGGAAATGTCTTCGCGCCAGCCTCAGGCTGCGGTGTCGAAGCGGTCTGCGATGGTGTCAAAGATGGTTTTGCGCTCGGCTGAACCCTCCATCATCACCTCGTGTTCACCATTTTCAATCACGTGTAGGCCGCTGTTGGGCCAGTCTCGCATGCGGGCCTCTATCCGTCCGACATGCACGATCCGCTCGTTTGTTCCAACAAACGCGTCCGCGGGCACATTTGGTGGAGGCATACGCGACAAAGCCAGTGTTTCGGCCAATGCCTCGCGCAGCCACAGGAAACTCGGACCACCCAGTTCAAGTTCGGGATGTGCCAGCAGTTGCTTGCGCATCATGTCGTACATTTCGAGGTTGCTTGTCAGCAGGTTGTCTTCGTGAGGGGCTGTCAGAACGTAAGATTCTAAAACCCGTCCGGGGGGCAGGCGGTGCCCATGGCCGATCACTGGCATGACTGTGCCCAGAGCCCATGCCACGGGGCGCAGGGCAGCGGCGATCCGGATGCCCCACATGGGGCCGGTAAAGGCGGCGGCTGCCACGTCGATCCCTTCGTAGAGTGAGCGCAGTCCGATGCAGGCACCCATGGAGTGCCCGAGCAAGTAGAAGGGTTTGGGCAAACCAAGTGTCTCGGCGGCTTTGACCATTGCCTGCACGTCCAGCTGATAGTCAGCAAAGAGGCCAACGTGCCCGATACGGTTGTCATCAAGCAGTCGGTCCGCGAGGCCTTGGCCGCGCCAGTCGACAATGATCGAGGCAAATCCGCGCTTGGCCAGATCTCCGGCTGCAGGCGCATATTTTTCGACGTATTCCGTGCGCCCGGGAAACAGCAGAACTGTCCCCTTGGCGTCGTCCGGGCGATAGACGCCCAGCCGGATGCGCACGCCATCGCTGGCATGTGCCCAGTATGCGGCCCCGTCCAGTGGTGCGGGGCACACATCTGTAAAGAGAGGGGCCGCGTCGAGGGTCATCAGGCCAGAACGGAGGCCAGTGACATTGCCATACCCATGTCGCCGTCAACCTTGAGCTTGCCGGTCATGAAGGCGGATGTTGGGTTGGTTTCACCCGACAGGATGGCTTTGAAGGTCTCGGCATCGGCCGAAAGGGTCACGTCCGCAGCCTCGTCTGCGGCGCGCGCACCCGAACTGTCCATCATCACAGCGCCTTCGCCTTCGATGTCAAATTTGGCAGTGCCTGAAAAATCGGCGCCGCTCAGTTTTTCATTCAGCACGACAACGGCTTCGTTTACTGTGTCACTCATCTTTGATGCCCTTTTTGGCTTGGGCCGCGGAGACGTCTCTGGAAATTACCGTGCGGCCTGTTACATTCATGAATATGGGCACACATCTGCGTAAACTCTACCCTGTCGTCACGGCACTTTTACTGACAGTAGGGAATTCCTTACCCGGGCACGCACAATCCTCTCTTGACGAGATGATGGAAGCGCTCCGTGAGGCCGAACCGGCAGAGGCCACGCGCCTGAGCCGCGACATCGAGCGTGAGTGGGCGAGGTCAGGCTCAACTTCGCTGGATATGCTGCTGCGCCGGGGCCGTGAGGCGCTGGAGGAAGAGCAGATCGATATCGCCATCGAACACTTTACCGCCGTGACTGATCATGCTCCCGAGTTTGCCGAAGGCTGGCACGCTAGGGCTACCGCATTTTACATGAAGGATCTTTATGGCCCTGCACTCGATGATTTGCAGCGTGCGTTGATCCTGAACCCCGACAACTACAACGCCATCTTTGGTCTTGGCGTGATGTTGCAAGAGTTTGGCGACTATGAACGTGCGCGGGATGCCTTTGATCAGGTTCTCGACTTGCATCCGAACCACGAAAACGCCAACACGGCGCGTGAGCAGCTTAAATCCAGAGGCATAGGCCGCGAGCTTTGATCCAAAGCACCGGGTGAAACGGGGGACGGCCCATGTCGGGCGACGCGCGGGTGGTGGCCGTTTTAGGCCCCACCAATACAGGTAAAACCACTTACGCCATCGAAAGGATGCTGGGCCACCGTACAGGGGTGATCGGTCTGCCTTTGCGTCTGCTTGCACGCGAGGTTTATGACCGGATTGTTGCATTGCGCGGTCCATCGGTTGTCGCACTTGTCACCGGCGAAGAGCGCATTGTCCCCCCCCGCACCCAATATTGGGTCTGTACCGTTGAGGCGATGCCCGAGGGCATGGGTGTTGATTTCCTTGCGATTGACGAGATCCAGCTGTGCGCCGACCCTGAACGCGGCCACGTGTTTACTGACCGCCTTTTGCGCGCGCGTGGTCTGCATGAAACGCTGTTTCTGGGCGCTGATACCATGCGTGGCCCCATCGGTGCTTTGGTGCCGGGCTTGCAATACATGCGCCGCGAGCGGATGTCGCAGCTGGTTTATTCGGGGCAGAAAAAGGTGTCGCGGATGCGCGCCCGCTCGGCCATCGTCGGGTTTTCGGTTGATAACGTCTATGCCATCGCTGAACTGATCAAGCGCCAGCGTGGCGGGGCTGCTGTCGTGATGGGCGCGCTGAGCCCGCGCACCCGCAACGCCCAAGTGGACATGTACCAGAACGGCGAGGTTGATTTTCTGGTGGCTACGGACGCCATCGGGATGGGGCTTAACCTCGACATTGACCATGTGGCGTTTTCATCGCTGACCAAGTTCGACGGGCGGCGCATGCGCCCCCTTGCGCCCAATGAGTTGGCCCAGATCGCCGGACGCGCCGGGCGCGGCCAGAAGGACGGGACATTCGGCGTCACCGGAGACGTGCGCCCCTTGGACGACGGCACGGCGCAGGCAATCATGGATCACCGATTTACCCCGGTGCAAAAGCTGCAATGGCGCAACCATGCCCTTCAGTTCGGAACGATTGATGCGTTGGTGCGGTCGTTGGAGGCCCCGCCGGATCACGAGGTTCTCGTGCGGGCGCGCGAAGCAGATGATGTCATGGCGCTGAAATCGCTGGGTGAGAGCGCCGAGGTGGTGGCGCGCTGCACCGACGGGCCGTCGGTCAAGTTGCTGTGGGATGTGTGCCGGGTGCCCGACTTCCGTGGGATCAGCCATCAGGAACACTCCAGCCTTCTCGATGTTATCTTTCGCTATCTGCACGAGCGTGGGTCCATTCCCAACGATTGGATGGGCCGCCAGATCAAACGGATTGACCGCACCGATGGTGACATAGATGCCGTCAGCAAAAGGCTGGCGTTTATCCGCACATGGACCTATGTGGCGCAGCGCAAAGGGTGGGTGGACGATATAGACCATTGGCGCAGCGAGACGCGCCATGTAGAAGACCGCTTGTCAGATGCTCTTCATGAAAAGCTGACACAAAGATTTGTAGACCGGCGCACCAGTGTATTGTTGCGCCGGCTAGGCCAGAAGGAGGCCATGGTGGCCGAAGTAAATGACAATGGTGAAGTGACTGTCGAAGGCGAGTTCGTCGGCAAGTTGGACGGGTTCCGTTTCTCTCAGGACAAGGGGACAGGCGCGGCCGAAGCCAAGACGATCAAGTCGGCGGCTTTGCAGGCGCTTGCCCCTCATTTCCATCTGCGTGCGGATCGTTTTTACAACGCCCCCGACACAGAGATCGATTTCACCGAGCAAGGTGGCCTGATGTGGGGTTCCTCTGCCGTGGGCAAGCTGGTGGCGGGGTCTGACCCTCTGAAGCCACAGGTTGAAGTGTTTGTGGACGATGTTGCCGGTCCGGAGGTTGCACAGAAGGTGCAACGCCGCGCGCAGCATTTCATCGACCGCAAGGTGGCCGCCCTGTTTGAGCCTCTGCTGAACATGGAGCGCGACGAGGCTTTGACCGGTTTGGCCAAAGGCTTTGCTTTTCGTTTGATCGAGGCGCTGGGCGTGTTGCCCCGTGCCGCTGTGGCCGATGAGGTCAAAGCGCTGGATCAGGATGCGCGCGGCGCGCTGCGCAAGCATGGCATCCGCTTTGGGCAGTTCACGATCTTTATGCCGTTGTTGCTGAAACCTGCGCCGACCCGGTTGCGTCTGGTGCTTTGGTCGCTGTCCAAGGGATTGGGCGAGTTCCCCGAATCTCCGCCCCCCGGTCTGGTCACGATACCAGCCATGACGGGTGCCGCCGACGGTGCGGACACGATGGCGGGCTACCGCAACGCGGGCGAGCGCGCGATCCGTATCGATATGCTGGAGCGTCTTGCTGACATGCTGCGCGCCGAGGATTCGCGCGGTGGTTTTGAGGCCAAGGCCGATATGCTGTCGATCACGGGCATGACCCTGGAGCAGTTTGCTGGTCTGATGGCGGGCCTTGGGTACAAGGCCGAGAAGGGTGAGCGCGCGAAAGTGAAGCTGGCCGCCGCAGAGCCAAGCGACGCCGCAGCATCCGATGCAAAGGACGACACTCCGACGGCAGACGCCGACACTGCCGACGCCTCGGCTGAAGCACCGGCAGCAGAAGAAACCGAAGTCGCCGAACCCGCGCCTGTCGAGGTCGAAACGTCTGAAGCCGCGCAAAGCGACGCTGCGCCTGAGACAGAGCAGAGCGAAGATGCGCCGAGCGAGGACGCGCCTGAAGTTGAAGTGTTTTATACGTTCACTTGGGGGCGCGCGCCTGCGGCCAACCGGGGTCGCCCTGCGCAAGGGGGCAAACCCCGTGGCAAAGGTGGTCAGGGTGGCAAACCCAAAGGCAAGGGTAAGGGGCCGCGCAAGGATGGCGACAAGGGCCAGAATTTCTCTGCCCGTCCACCGCGCAAAGAAAAGCCCATCGACCCGGACAATCCGTTTGCAGCGGCCTTGATGGGTTTGAAGGACAACAAGTAATTGAGCGAAGCGGGCGACAAGCTGCGTCTGGACAAATGGCTGTGGTTTGCCCGCTTTTTCAAAACACGCTCGTTGTCGGCGGCCCGAGTGGCGGCTGGGGATGTGCGCGTGAACGCAGAGCGGGTGACCAAGCGCGCCACGACAATCCAACCGGGCGATGTGTTGACCTTTGCCATAGGTCGTGACGTACGCATTATCGAGGTCGTGGCCATCGGTACACGGCGCGGCCCGGCGCCTGAGGCGCAAACGCTCTACAACGATATGTCCCCCGAACCAGCCCCGCGCGAAACGCCTGTTCCCGAGAACCCGAGATTTGAAGGAAAAGGGCGTCCGACCAAACGCGTGCGGCGACAGGGTGATCTTTCCCGTGCTCGCCACCTTGAATGATACGTCATGCTCATTTACCTAAGCCGCTGAACCGCATCACACGAGCCCCTGCATGACCTATATCGTCAACGATTCCTGCATCGCCTGCAAATACACCGACTGCGTCGAAGTATGCCCGGTCGATTGCTTTTACGAAGGCGAGAACATGCTGGTGATCCATCCCGATGAGTGCATCGATTGTGGCGTGTGCGAACCTGAATGCCCCGCCGATGCCATTCGCCCGGACACCGAGCCAGACATGGAAAAATGGGTCGAGTTCAATCGCAAGTATTCCGAGATGTGGCCGGTCATCATCACCAAGAAAGACCCGCTGCCCGCTGCCGAAGAGATGGATGGCAAAGAGGGCAAGATGGAGCTGTTTTCCGAAGCGCCCGGCGAAGGCGGCTGACGATTTCCGAATCAGTTTATCTGTTGGGTTTTCTGCATCTGCGGCATGAACTGCGCCCTCTAACGGGCTGAAAAAGCGCATCCTTGTCGCTGCTGCCCCAAGGGTAGCTTTCGAATCTGCGTTTTTTGTGTTATGATTTCACCACAACTGACAGACGGATACACCTTTGGGCCGGTCGATAACGACGCTGGCCCACCTGAAATCTCGACCTGAACCGCACCTTAGGCGTGGCATGATTGCCCCGGCTGATGCGGATTTGACTGTCGAAAATGGGCCATGTCCGGCACGTCTTATGAGGATACCGAATGACAAAATCTAAGAAACTCGACTTTCGCCCCAATGAATTTGTGGTTTACCCGGCACATGGTGTGGGCCAGATCATCTCGGTCGAAAGTCAGGAAGTGGCAGGGCTGACGCTTGAGCTGTTTGTGATCTCGTTCGAGAAGGACAAGATGACGCTGCGCGTGCCCACCAACAAAGCGACCGATATCGGTATGCGCGCGCTTAGCAGCCCAGACGTCATCGCACATGCGATGAAGACCCTGAAGGGCAAGGCCAAGGTCAAGCGCGCCATGTGGTCTCGTCGCGCGCAGGAATACGAGCAAAAGATCAATTCGGGCGATCTGATCGCCATTGCCGAAGTTGTCCGCGATCTGCATCGCACCGACGATCAGCGCGAACAAAGCTATTCTGAACGCCAGCTGTATGAGGCAGCCCTTGAGCGGTTGACCCGCGAAGTGGCGGCTGTGTCTGGTGGTGATGAAGTGGCCGCTGCCAAGGAAGTGGGCGATGTGCTGACAAGTCGCGTCGCCGCCTGATCCAAGGCCGTTTGAGAATTAGACCGCGTCCCTGTTTTGGGGCGCGGTTTTTTGTTGTCTGGTTGGAATAGGGCTGTGTCCCTGCATCTGCGAGGCCCGCCAAGGCTCTTTGCCGGATCGGGGGGATCAATCAGCCGAGCGTTGCAGCAAGTGTAATCAGGACGGTGATTTCCGTGCAGATTTGCGTCGCTCCTAGGATGTCGCCTGTTTGCCCGCCAATCTTGGCCTTTGCCAAGGCACCTATGCCAGCAGCCACAACGCCTGCGATGATCAGAGCAAGCAGGCCCGGTCCGCCGCTCAACACAATAGCGCAGGCGGCCGCGATGAGCATTCCGATGAGCATGGCCGGAGTTGAAGGACGCCCAACGCTATGAGACAGCCCGGCGTCGCGTGCATGGGGCAGGGCAAACATCAGCGGCGCCATCAGTGCGCGCGAGATTACCAGAGCTGTGATCAACCCGGCTATGGTGACTTCTGCCAGACCCACCCAGCGCAGTCCCATCGCAAGGATCAGCGCAAGGACGCCGTACGCGCCGATCCGACTGTCTTTCATGATCTCAAGGCGGCGTTTCGGGTCGTGCCCACCCCAGAGCCCGTCTGCGGTGTCGGCGAGGCCATCCTCGTGCATGGCCCCTGTCAGGATCACAAGAACCGCCAGTGTGAGCCCTGCACCCATGACCGCAGGTAACGAAAGGATACTGGTAAGCCACACCACACCGCTGGCAAACAGGCCAAGAATGAGGCCGACCACAGGATAGGCCCAGACAGCCCGCGCCCCATGATCAAACGCCTGATCGGGCAGGCGCGGTATCGGCAACCGTGTCAGCAGAACGAGCGCTGTGGGCAGGTCCCTCAAGCGCTCTTTCAGCGTGGTGTCGGTTTCATCGGGTTCCATGTCCTGTCCTGACTTGCGGCGCGTGACGCTTTGGGTAAAGAGCGTGGGACGAACAGGCAAGGACAACACGCGATATGAGCTTTGATACACTCGACGAACTGCGCGCAATTTTGGCAGAGATGCCTGGCCCTGACGCGACTGCGCTAGAGGGGGCTGCCGCACGCAATGGTCAGTTGACCAAACCGCCCGGTGCATTGGGACGGCTGGAGGATCTCGCGATCTGGTATGCTGGCTGGCGCGGCGACGCCCGCCCTGCCATCAGTACGCCGCAAGTGATTGTTTTTGCCGGAAACCATGGGGTCGCGGCGCGCGGCGTATCGGCGTTTCCGCCTGAAGTGACCGTTCAAATGGTCGCCAATTTTGAGCATGGTGGTGCTGCGATCAACCAGCTTGCGAAGGCCTTTGGGGCGCGCATGGATGTGGTCCCGTTGGACCTTGACGTGCCGACGGCTGATTTTACTGCGGGGCCTGCGATGAGCGAGGCCGACGTGGTCGCTGCGTTGCGTGCAGGCTGGGACGGTGTCGATCCGGCGGCGGACCTGTTGGTGGTCGGTGAAATGGGGATCGGCAACACCACGTCAGCAGCGGCGATTGCGGCGCATTTGTTTGGGGGCGACGCGGGGGCGTGGACCGGGCGTGGAACTGGGGTTGAAGGCGATGCTTTGGCCGCCAAGACTCAAGTTGTCGCGGATGGTTTGGCCATGCACGCAGATGCGGGGGATGGTCTGGACGTGTTGATGCGCCTTGGCGGGCGCGAATTGGCGGGTATGGCTGGGGCGATGGCGCGGGCGCGGTTTTTGTCCATTCCGGTGATTATGGATGGCTTTATCTGCACGGCGGCGGCGGCCTGTCTGGAACACACCGCCACAGGCGCTCTCGATCACGTTGTCGCGGGGCACCAGAGCGCGGAAGGGGCCCATGCGCGCATGCTTGAGGCTTTGGGCAAGACGCCGCTTTTGTCATTGGGATTGCGCCTTGGCGAAGGGTCTGGTGCGGCGCTGGCCATCGGCGTTCTGAAGGGGGCTGTTGCGTGCCATTCGGGCATGGCGACATTTGCTGAGGCGGGTGTCGCAGACGGGTGAGGTCATCGCGCGGCTCTGTTTCGGCCTTGCCGAAAGATGCCCGCCCGCCGACCCCGGGCATCGCGCAGTTTACGCCCGTTTCGGCTCTTCGCCGCGCGCCGAAAGTGACACTTCGAGGTCTTTTTCAAGCTCTCGGGCCAGTGCGACGTATTCATCGTTCTTCGAGGTCGGAACATTCGGATCGTAAAGTTCGGCCAGACGCCGCACCGCTACGCGGTCGTGGGCGTAGAACAGTTTTTCGGCCTCGGCGGCCTCGTATTCGCTAAGCCCCAGATTTTCGAGCGCGTAACGTCCGGCGCGCAACGAGGCATCAAACATTTCGCGCACGATGTCATCCGCACCTGCCTGATACAGGTTGTAGACATGCACCCGGTCGTAGGCGCGCGCGATGATGTGAATGTCTGGGCGGACTTTGCGCGCATAGGTCACGAGGTTGATCGCGGCCTTTGGGTCGTCCAGTGCCACCACGAGAATGCGGGCTGTGTCGATCCCTGCGGCATGCAGAATGTCGGGGCGGCTGGGATCGCCCAGAAAGCCCTTGAATCCGAACCGCCGCATCAGCGCGATGGTTTCCATGTCGTGATCCAGAACAACTGTATTGAACCCAGTGCCTTGCAGCAGGCGGTTCACGATTTGCCCGAAGCGCCCAATTCCTGCGATGATCACAGGCCCTTCGTCATCAATTTCGTCGGCTTCAACATCATCTTTGGACTCGGCCATGCGCCGCGAGATGACCTCGTAAAGGATGAACAAGAGCGGGCTGATCAGCATCGTCAATGCGATCACAAGCAGCAGTGTTTCGGCCACGTATATTGGGATCACCCCCTGACCAACCGAAAACGCGGCCAGCACAAAACCAAACTCGCCCGCTTGCGCCAAACCCAGCGTGAACAGCCAGCGATCCCGGCCTTTGATCCTGAACGCCACGGAGAGGCAGTAGAGCACCAGACCTTTGAGCAGGATCACCAATATCGCCATTGAGAGTAGAGCCGGCCAGCGATCAAACAGCATGATGAAGTTGATCCCTGCGCCGACGGTGATGAAGAACAGGCCCAAGAGCAGACCTTTGAACGGTTCGAGGTCGGTTTCCAGTTCGTGGCGGAATTCGGAACTTGCCAGAACCACTCCGGCGAGGAAGGCCCCGAGCGCAGGTGATAGCCCGACGAGCATCATCAGGAACGAGATCGACACCACGATCAGAAGGGCCAGGGCGGTGTACATTTCGCGCAGGCGCGCGGCGTGGATAAAGCGAAAGACGGGCCGGGTCAGGAATATGCCTGCCAGAACAACGGCCGCCACGGCACCGATTGTTACGAGTGTCACGCCCCATCCGGGCAGCCCGTCCACAAGGCTGAGCGAAAATTCACCGTGCCCGCCGCCGTGCCCGTCACCGTTATGGTCTCTTTCAATGGACCCGTCGGCCGTGATTTGAACCGGCACCGTCACGGCCAGCAGGGGCAGGAAGGCCAGGATCGGGATCACGGCAATGTCTTGTGTCAGCAACACGGAAAACACCGAGCGCCCACCGCCGGTCTTTATCAGCCCTTTCTCGGACAGCGTTTGCAAAACGATGGCCGTGGAGGACAGGGCCAGTGTCAATCCGATCGCAAGTGAGACGCTCCAGGATTGGTTGTAGGCCATTGCCACGCCCATCATCGCAAGAGTGGACAGCGCGATCTGTGCCCCGCCAAGCCCGAGCAGCTTGTGTCGCATATCCCAAAGTGCGCGCGGTTCCAGCTCTAGCCCGATGAGGAACAGCATCATGACGACGCCGAATTCGGCGAAATGCTGAAGGTCTTCGGTTTCGGCCCCAACGAGGCCTAGCACCGGACCGATCAGTATGCCCGCTGCCAGATATCCCAGAACAGACCCGAGCCCCAGACGCGCGGCAATTGGCACCGCAAGCACGGCGGCTGCGAGGTAGATGGAGGCTTGGTACAGGAAGCTTTCCATGGCGATGCCTTTTGAGGGTGAGTGCAAGAATGTGGGGCTTTGGCCGCAAGCACAACCGGCAACATCATCAAAGTGGCACAAAGGGCGGAAATTCGGTGCCAGATGTTGGACTGGCGATCCCGTGGCATGGGGCCTCAGGTGGGTAGGGGGCCGTCCCGTTTGAGCTGATCCATGACGATTTGACTGTGCACGCGTGCGACCGAAGGGTGCGGCAGCAGGACGTCGTGTATCAACGCGTTTAGCGCCGCTAGATCCGCGCAGTAGACGCGCAGCAGATAGTCGGCGTCGCCCGTCATCGCCCATGCGCTTGTGATCTCGGGCGAGGTGTCCAGCAGGCGGGCAAAGCTGGCTGAGTGTTCCGGGCCGTGGGTGCCGAGGTGCACCTGAACAAAACCCTGCACACTGAGCCCAAGCCGCGCCGGATCAAGGCGCGCGACATAGCCTTGGATGTAGC
This sequence comes from Tateyamaria sp. Alg231-49, assembly GCF_900143535.1. GTDB lineage: Bacteria > Pseudomonadota > Alphaproteobacteria > Rhodobacterales > Rhodobacteraceae > Tateyamaria. The sequence goes on from NZ_FRFA01000006.1 coordinate 131,312, forward strand.
CATCCGCTTCGAGCCGCTGACGGCGGCGTCCGATCTGACTGGCTGACAGGTTTAGCTTGTCGCTGAGGTGTTGTGCCGTGAGGTGCGCGTCTTGTTGAAGGGCAGCAAGCAGGCGGGTGTCGAGGGAATCTAGCATGTGCGGAATTCCTGCATAGAATTTTAATTATTTGCGTATGGTGCGCGTAAACTGTGAGAAAAACCATCACTTTTACGCGCATTTTGCGCGCGATGCGCTGTATTTCGAGCGTAAATCACCCTTACCAGGAGTTCCCCGATGGGCCCTTTTCCCCACGACGCCCCGAAATCTGAGATCACCGAAGCCAACCCGATGGGCACGGACGGTTTTGAATTCGTCGAATTTGCCCATCCTGATCCAGAGGAACTGCGCGCGCTGTTCACGCGCATGGGGTATCAAAAGGTGGCCCGTCACCGGTCGAAACAGATCGAGTTGTGGCAGCAAGGCGATATCACATACGTTTTGAACGCCGAACCAGACAGCTTTGGCGCGCGGTTTGTTGAAGAGCATGGACCCTGCGCGCCGTCCATGGGTTGGCGGATCGTTGATGCGCAGGCCGCTTTTGAGCGCGCGCTGTCATTGGGGGCTAAGCCCTATGAAAGCACGGACAAAGTTCTGGATGTGCCTGCCATCTACGGCATCGGCGGTAGTCTGATTTACTTTGTAGATCAGTACTATGACACCTCACCCTACAATGATGAGTATGAGTGGCTGGAGCAGTCCAAACCGCGCGGTGTTGGTTTTTTCTACCTCGATCACCTGACGCACAATGTGCACAAGGGGAACATGGACACGTGGTTCCGATTTTACGGCGATCTGTTCAATTTCAAAGAAATCCGGTTTTTTGACATCGAGGGTAAGTTCACCGGACTGCTCAGCCGTGCGCTGACCTCGCCTTGCGGACGCATTCGTATCCCGATCAATGAGGATCGCGGCGAGACTGGGCAGATCGTGGCCTATCTCAAGAAGTACAAAGGCGAGGGCATTCAACACATCGCGGTCGGTTCGGATGACATCTATGACAGCACAGATGCGATTGCCGATAATGGGTTGAAGTTCATGCCCGGACCGCCGGACACTTACTATGATTTGAGCAAGACGCGCGTTGCGGGCCATGACGAGCCGCTGGAGCGGATGCGCAAGCATGGTATCCTGATCGATGGCGAAGGCGTCGTTGATGGGGGTGAAACCAAGATTCTTTTGCAGATCTTCTCAAAAACTGTGATTGGGCCGATCTTCTTTGAATTCATTCAGCGCAAAGGCGACGAAGGATTTGGCGAAGGGAACTTTAAGGCTCTGTTTGAAAGCATCGAACAAGAACAGATCGACAGCGGAGAGCTGGCGGCTGGTTAAGGCGTCATTCCCAGAGATCAGAAAAGGAGGCGGAAACCGTGTTGGTTTCCGTTACCCTTTCGGCATCTTCAGCACCACGTTGCGACCGCTCTTTTGGTAGCGCAGTTCGGAATCGCCGATCGCTGATATACGTCCGCCGTCAAAGCGGTCGCCCACTTCGACTTTTTGGTAGCGTCCATTGGCCAAGCGCACCAGCGCGCGCCGATTGGACGGCGTGCCGTAGACCCCAATCAGATTGACTCGGCGCAGGTTGATTGCGTTGCGCACGGTGGCCTCGCGCGTCACGGACGCCGAGGAAGGAATCTTGGGAGTAACGGTACGAGGTGCAATGGAAACTGTGCGCTGTGGTTTCGGCGTTGCCTCTGCCTCTGCCTCGGGTGCTGGTGCAGGAGCAGGTGCTGGAGTGGCCCGCGCGACGGTGCGCGCGAAGTTACGCGGACGCGTTGCGGGGCGCAGGGACACAGCCGTCGCCAGTTCGGAAACGGGTGCGTTTTCTGCCGTTTCTTCTTGGTTCTGTTCTTCGATTTCTTGGGGCGCTTGCGGGCGCAGGCGAGGTCGCAAGGCGGCCAGTTCGGTGCGCGACAGCCCGCCAAGCGTGGCGCGTTCGTTCTGTTCGATCAAATCGGTTGGCCTTGCGCGTGGGCGAACTTGCACAATGGTCGTGGTGTTCGGGTTCGCATCTTCGCCGACCTCAAGCCGTGCGCGGGTGACTGGCGGAACGATGGGTGGCCTGCCCAGATACACCGTGAACCCATCCGGGCTTAGCGCGCCTTCGACCGTGGGGATGATACGCCCTTGTGCGTCCCGGGCAAAGTTTGTGCCCGCTGCGGCGGGCGATGTAATCAGCGCCGGTCGTCGGTCGGTGTAAAAGGATGCCGAGCGCGGCAGGGCCACGGCGTCAAGCGCGGGGCTGACCGGGTCGATCCCGGTGACATAGAGGTCTTCGAGGTCCACAAGGCCCGTTGGGCTTGGAACATCCGGGGCTTTGGGCCAGATGCCGGTGACGGCATAGCGCGCGTCAAGGGCGGCTGCATCAAGCTCTTCGGGTGCCACTGGTTCAGGCAGGGGATCGCGCAATGCGTCCAGAACGGCGGCGTCCTCGGGGCTTAACCCGTCATCGGTGAGACTGTCGTTGAGCGCCGCGACGACAATGCCATCCGCTTCTGCTTCTGGGTCGGGTTCAAGAACGGTGGTGGCACCGACGTCTTCGACCAGCGCGGGGCTGGTGTCATCAGGCAAGGTGGACGCCAGCGTGCGTTCGCGCGGAGGAAACAGACGCGCCAGCCCATCGTCAAGAAAGATAGAGGCCCATGCCGCAACACCGGCCAGGAACACAATCAGCAGGGCCGTCAGGATCAGTCCCAGAAACCGTGGTTTGCCTCGCACCGTAACGTCACCACGGGCGCCGAACACAGTCATACGCTCGGTTTCTATGGCCGGAGGCTCATGCGCCGGATTTTTGGCAGGCGCTGGAACGCGGGCTGTGGGTCGGTGCGCGTCGGCATCGGGCGCGACCGGCGCTTTGCGCCGTGAAAGGAACCCTCTGGGGCGCTCTTTTGCCGGCGCGACAAGGGGGGCAGGGCTTGTCTCGGTTGTCGCCACGACCGGTGGCTCGGTTGGGCGTAGGCTGTCTGCGGCAGATTTTGGCGGGGCCGTCAGGTTTACCTCGTCCTGATCGGGTGCCTCGGTCTGCGTCGGCGGCAGCGGTGATTTGGGGGGCACTTTGGCACCGCGCAACACCCCGCCCAGACGCAGTGGAGGCGCATCAGAAGACGGATCTTGCCGACGTCTTGTGGCAAAGCCCAGCAGCGGTGGGGTGGTCTGTTCAGTATCGAGCGGAGTGTCGTCTGGGATGTCGATATCTTCGACGATCACGCCTGCATCCACGGCCAGTGTTTCTGCGACCACGGGATCCTTTGGCACAGCATCGGGCGTTGGGGCAGTGTCGGGCGTTGGCGCGTCGGCGATGCTTGGCGCTGTCTCTTCTGTTTGCTCGGGTGCTTCTGCTTCGGGCTCTGGTGCGTCCTGCGTCAGCATCGCAGGGCCATCCGCCTCGTCCTTGATCTGGTCAGGCTCTACCGGCTCTTGGGCTGGTTCTTCCACAACCGGGTCAACGATGGGCTGCTCTGGTTCTGCCAGTTTTTCTACGATGACCACACGCACGCCATCCGGTTCGACTTCGGTGCCGGGTGGGAGTGCGGTCTTGGCGTGGGAGGTCGGGCCAAAGAACGGCTCGCCTAGGAACTCCGCGCCGGTTCCGGCAGCCGCGAAGCTGACCGGGGCAAACCCGTGTTGGCGGGCAAAGTCTTCGGCCTCTTGCAGCGTTTCGCGGGCTACGGCGGCGATATGGGTTGTGTCTCCGTCCGGAGAAATGTCGAAGGCCAATGCATCGACCGCATAGGGGGTGGCGCCGTCAAGGGCGGCGCGCGCAGCGTCTTTGCGGGCAAGATCATCCTGCCCCGGCGTTTTGACGCTGAGATAGCGGATTTGTTCGTCCGGGATAATCAGCTTGGTATAGAGCGGGCCGCTGTCCGCGGCCTCGCCCGCGTTGCGCAGTGTTGCCAGCGCCCCTGCAAGGTCAGACTCCGAGATCGACACCTCGCCCAACAGGTACCACCCGCCCGCTGCGCGTTGCAGCAGGCGGATCCCGTCAAAGGACAAGGACATCGCAAAGTTCGGCTTCATACTAGGCCTTTAGCAAGTTGGGCGCGTGGATGGAACGCACCTCTATATGCAACGTAGGATAAAGCAGGACTTTGCCCATGCAAAGTAAAAGCGGCGTGGGGACTGGTCCTAGCTTGCTGCCTTGGCCAGCGCCTGATCCAAATCGGCGATAAGATCATCCACATCCTCGGTTCCGATGGAAACGCGCACCACTTCGGGCGCAGCCCCGGCCGCACGCTGCTGTTCGGCTGTGAGCTGGCGGTGCGTGGTTGAGGCGGAGTGGATGATGAGCGAGCGGGCATCGCCCAAGTTCGCCACGTGACTAAAGATTTCGAGCGCGTTGACCAGTTTAATGCACGCATCGTACCCGCCCTTGACCGCAAAGGTGAACAAACCACCGGCCCCGCGCGGACAGATCTTGGCTACCCGTTTGTAATAGGGCGAGGATTCCAGGCCTGCGTAGGTCACGTATTCAACGCGTGGGTCGTTTTCGAGCCAGTTGGCGATCTTGACTGCGTTTTCGACATGCCGGTCCATACGCAATGACAAGGTTTCTGTGCCCATCAGCGTGTAGTGCGCGGCCTGTGGGTTCATTGTCATGCCCAGATCCCGCAAACCAATTGCGATCCCGTGGAAGGTGAAGGCGAGGGGGCCGAACGTTTCGTGGAACTTGAGCCCATGATAGGCCTGTTCGGGTTGCGACAGCGCCGGGAATTTGTCGTTGGCTGACCAGTCAAACTTGCCGGAATCTACGACGCAGCCTCCGGTGACTGTGCCGTTGCCGGTCAGGTATTTGGTTGTGGAATGCACAACCAGCGTCGCTCCGTGTTCGATGGGGCGGCACAGGTAGGGGGTGGCCGTTGTATTGTCTACGATCAGCGGAATTTCTGCACCGTCAGCAATTTCGGCAATCGCATCCAGATCGGTGATGTAGCCGCCCGGGTTGGCAATCGCTTCGCAGAACACGGCGCGGGTATTGTCATCGATGGCGGCCTTCACGGCGTCCAGATCGTCAAAGTCGACGAACGTTGCCTCCCATCCGAACCGTTTGATGGTGTGACTGAACTGGGTGACGGTGCCGCCATAGAGACGAGTGGAGACGACCACGTTTTTGCCCGGTGACATCAGCGGGTACAGCGCCATGATTTGCGCGGCGTGCCCTGATGAACAACATACTCCGCCTACACCTCCTTCGAGCGTCGCGATGCGTTCCTGCAGCACGGCGACGGTCGGGTTGGTCAGGCGGGAATAGATGTAGCCGACCTCTTGCAGGTTAAAGAGGGCAGCGGCGTGTTCTGCGTCACGAAACACATATGCCGTGGTTTGATAGATCGGTGTCTGGCGTGCACCCGTAGCGGGGTCAGGCCGTGCGCCTGCGTGAATTTGAAGGGTGTCAAAACCGTATTTCGGGCCGTCGGTCATTTTGAGGTTCCTTTGCCTTGAGGCGCTGTGGTTGCCTTATCGATAGGCAAAGGAACGACTGCGGGCAAGACGATCCAGGTTTTTTAGGAACTTCGCAATCACGGCCTGACAGGGTTGGCCGCCCATTTGTCGTAGGAGCGCGTGACCGGGGTCAGGCGATCTTGGTCATGGAATAGCTGGCTGAAACTTCGGGAAACGCCTGTTCGATGTATTCAATCAATTCGATCTTGGGAGACCGCGCCGCATCGTCATAACGCAGGACATAGTGCACTTGGCTTGTTTTCAGGCACGTTCCTTGCGCGTCCAGGTGATCCCATTCGACCCAAACGTTGCTGTATCCGTTGACAGGCAACCCATCGGCCAGAATGCGCGGCGTTATTTTGGTAATGCCGGCGTTAAGCGAGGCGTCGTGATACATTGTCAGCACTTCTTTGAAAGTGCACGGCGCACCAAAGACCTGCAGGGTGTCTCCGGCATAAAGTGGAATGGGGAAGACAAAGTTCTCAAGAACTGCGTCAATCCTTCCCTGCATTAAGTTTTCAACTATGCCGCTCAGGAATAAACAAGTCGCATCTGACATGTGCCTGCTCCCTTCGCTTGAAACTTGGCAAGTTGGGTGACGGTTATTCGGATGCGTCCAGTACATGGATGTACATCCGTTTTTTAGGGTGAGTGGCTGTTAATATAGCGCAAGAAGCTAGCGCATCCAGAAACCGTTGGATTTTATTCGATTTCGGATTGCCTGTTCCTTGCGGGGCAGGTCGTTTTGGTCAAAAAGTGCGCGCACTTTTTCGCCGCGCCCCTGAAAGACCATGCGCTTGATTGGGTCGTATCCTTTGAGGACCTTTTTGATCTTGTTTGGGCTGCACACGGCGTGAAGGGTGTCTATGACGGCCTGATTTTCCCGGGCATAAAGCATTGGGAGCAGGCGGTAGTGGCAACTCACCGGCCCGTCGAGATGTGCATGCACCGCGCTGTCGCGACCACCGCCCAAGGCGTGGATCACAAGGGGCAGGGCCACTTGGTCAAGCCACGGATCCAATGACTGGCACACAAGTTCCGGTGGTGGAGTGTCACGAATGTGCAAAGTGTATGCGAGGAATTTTTCCCCGAACGCATGCGGGCATGATCCGAAAAAGTAGCCTGCGTTGAAGTAGAGATAGCGTTTCCAGTACTCGTCAGGCTCGTTCAGATCGAGGCTGCTTTCAAAGTCGAGATCAAACGCATCATAGAGCGACTTCCAGATGTCAGTGTAGCCGGGCCCGTAGAGTTCCAGTTGCGGCCATGTGTCGGTGCGCCGCATCGATGCGCTGGGATAGTCAAAGTCGAAGAGCACGTCGTTGAGTTCACCCGTGATTAGGGTGTCACTGTCGAAAAACACAAACGGCTCGCCTTTGGGCAATGCCTGCAGCATCTCGATCTTGTTTCCGGGCGGGTAAGTATGGCCGAAATGCTTGGATTCAAAGGGGACTATTTCGGCGCCTAGATCAGCGAGGGCCGCCCGGACATCCCCGTTTCCGATCCGCGGATCTTTGGGCCATAGAGGGCCGGGCTGGGGTTCTGCGATCAGCACGCGGCCTTTGAAATTGGGGCTTTTGGCGCGCAGCGAGGCAACAAACAACAGGGCTTCGTACTCCAGCCGCCCGGACTGCCCCACAAGGGCGATGTTAAAGAGTTGTTCCGCCTTTTTTGCGGGTTTGCGTGCCATTGTGCCTGCTTTGCATCTTTTTCCTTGGTACAACTATAGAAGGAAAATGGGTGCGATAAAGCATTGATCGTCACTCTGGCGGTGGGTTCAGCCGATCATAGAGTTTTTGCAAGACTGTAAGGATCAAAAACACACCAATTGCCCACATCAGCAGTTCGAATGGAGCAAAGTCCGTGCCGCGCACCCATTGACCCAAGAGGCTGCCTTGGGGGCGCAATTCTTCGATCCCGAACAGACCGCTGCGCGGCCAGAGCGAGAGGGTCCAGAAGCGTGACAGATAAAACAAGATAGCTGCGACCAAAGCGACGACGACCAGCCAGACGATCCGCTTCATGGCGTCACCTCAATTGTGTCGACGTCAATTTCCCAGACCAGAAGGTCACCGCGTTTGGTGATCTCGCCCTCAGCTGTGATGAATTGGGCCACGTGATCGTAGGCGGCGCGGGGCAGGCGGGTGCCATCAGGGCCGGTAACCAGAAGGAATTCTTCGCCCAGCACTGGCTGCGAAGAGACAAAGATGGGTGGCACATCGCCCAGCAGGCACAGGTTGGCGCAGGCCTTGTGGGCAAGGCCGCGACCGGGGCGCATGGCGCCTGCGAGGCATTTGCCATCGCAAATCTCGCCCGTCAGTTGCCAGCGTCCATGAGGTTCGGCCGTCACCTGGGGTGCATCGCCTTCGGCCGCCTTCAAACCGTTGCGCCCGCCGCGCAGTTGCAACATGTAAAGGTCCCCACGTTCCAGCACGATGCCGGACACTTCGACCAATTGGCCGCTGAGCGGCATGGCGCGGCTGTCGACGCCGGATTTGCCCGCCGCCGTCATCAGGAAACTGTCGCCCGGTTTGATCCTGTCATTTCCTTCGGTCACATGGATCACCGGATAGGGGGTCATTTCCACGACGCCGGTCACGGTCTGTCGGCCATAATCGAAACGGAACGCACCGGGGCCGGGGTCGTCCTGAGCGGTGCCCATGAAGTAGCCCGCCGCCGCCAAACCGCCCACGACAGCAAGGCAAACAGACAGCAAAAACACGCGCAGCGGGCCGGGCACGGGCAGATAGCCGACGAAGAAGGGACCACCTTTCTCAGAGTCGTCGCTCATGCCGGTTCTCCTTGGGGCAGTTGGATTTCAGGCAGTGGTAGCGGATCGACATACGTGCCAGGAGGATTGGCATCCGGGTGCACCTCGACCATCCCGTTTTCTAGGCGCAATCGGTAGGTCGGCACCTTTTCGGTGAAGGGCGCAGGCGAGCGGCCAGAGCGCACATCGTATTGAAACCCATGCCAAGGGCAGGTGACGAGGCAATCGATCACGCGTCCTTCTCCCAGCGGGCCATTTTGGTGGGCGCAGGCGTTGGAGATGGCCGACAGTTGTCCTTCCATCAGGTAGACCGCCACGCGATCCCCGTTGGGCAGGCGGGTGATTTTTGCGAACCCTTCCTTGAAGTCATCCGGCATGGCCACTTCGATCCATGCCCCATCCTTGTCCCCGGCGTCACTGCTCTCGAACCACCACGCGGCGAGATGCAACACGATGACCGCTCCGGCTCCGCCGATAAACAGTACCGTAAAGATGTGGTTTTGCTGGTCTTGCAGAATGCCAAGGCTGATGTGCGCCGCAACCGAAAAATAGGCAGCATAGATCAGGTAGTGGAGGCGTTTCCATACAGGTGGTGTCAGGAATTTGAGCCAGAAGTCATGGCTGGTGGTGGCAAGGATCAACAAGCAGAACAGCGCAAATATCCCAAAGACTTCAAAGGGAAAGCCAGCGATCTGCCCAAAGCTTGCATTCGCATAAAGGAGGCCAACATACTTGTCCGCACTGGAAAAGGCGAAGTACCAGTTCAGGATATAACCGGCATGTGTAAGGGCCACGAAGGCGGTCATGACGCCGAAATGGCGGCGGTTGTAGAGCAATGGCAGGAACCGCTTGTCCAACCGTGCGGCAGGGCCAATACAAAGGATGATCGTGAGCATCACAAAGGCGCAGGCCCCAAAGGCGCGAGCGTTGTGGATCTGTGGGTTGATGGCCCGTTCATGGGACAACACCTGCGGCGTGACATAGAGAAAGATCCACAGAAATGCGGCCACGCCGGCCAGCATCACGCCGTCATAAATCCATTTGTTTCGATTCCACTGAACGGGAGTGTATTTGACGCTCATTGATCAACTCCAATGCTCAGTTGCACAGGCACAGCGTCTGCGGGCCAAGTCTGGCGCACCGAAAGCCCCATCGCGACAACAACAATGATCCCGACGCTCATGGCGATGACCGCGGCACCGTACCATCCGCGGACAGCTTGGTAACGGGCGGCCCATGGGGCGGTCTCGGCCTCGATCTGCCACCAGCGCCACAGCACAAGGGGCCAGATCAACATGACCCCGGGGATCAGCAGAGGGCGGAAAACGTAGGCGCCGCGCGCGTCTTCGTCGATGCGGTCCATGCCGATGGTCAGAAACACGGCTGCAACAATCGCGCCGATGATGCCCCATGTTTGCATCCCCATAACGAGGGCCTGTGCAATATCCATGATGCGCCTTTTGTCCGTCCCGATGTTATTCGACCCTACAAAGGGGCTGGCGCAGACCCAAGGACAAAGTGCCCAATTTCCGTGACCGGGCGAAATTGTGATCAAGAGCGGTGTTCGGCGACCGGAGCCGAATCCCTCAGGGATTCCATGTGGTCGGAATTCCCGAGAGAAGTTTGCGGTTTTTCAGTGCGTCGATATAGGCTTCCATATCGTGGTTCAGCCCGGCCTTTGGCCGTTTGTGACGCAGGATGCGGGTCTGGCCTACCCGGTGAAACGCGTTGGGCAAATAGCAGACGATATCATCTTTTCGACAAATCGACAGCGACAGGTTGCTTAGCTCGACTGCACCTTGGGATTTGCGTGGGCGTGGAGCGGCAAAGCCGATCGCAGGGGCAGCCCATGTCTTTGACAAAATCTGTGCCGCTGCCGCCCCAAGAGAATGCCCGATAATCATTTCGGGCCAATCGTTGGCGTCTGGTCCAACCCATTCGTGGATTTTCTTTGCGTGCGACAGAAATCCCTGATGCCAGAATGTGCGAGAAAACCCAAGTCGAGTTCCGGTCTCGACATCCTGTTTCTTGGCCTCTTCCCGGAAACTCAGCCGTCGCCTGCCAACCCCCCAGAGGCGCAAATTGAAACGCAAGTAGTCGTTCAGCCCATTGCTGCCCGGTATCAACAGACAGTTGTTGCTCAGCATGTATGCTTCGACGCCTTTTACTGTACACCGCTTGGTCACATAGACATTAAATTCGCTGTTCAGTTTCATATCCCCTGCTGTCGGTCTGAGGGGGTTGAGATGGTAAGCCGTATCGATCATGTGTGCGGCCGTCATGATCGACATCCCCGCAGCAGCACTCGTGTCAAAAAGGGCGCGGTACGTCTTGTTGCCGACAATTCCGTCAGCGACTAGCCCGTACTTTCGCTGAAACGCGCGGACGGCCTCGATGGTTTTGCCGCCACGAACCCCATCAACGGGTCCAGGTGCAAATCCGCGCCTTTTCAGTTCACGCTGAATTTTCGCCCAGTTCTTTGTTGCCACGTGAGATAGCCTCGGTTTGCAGATCGGATGTGGATCACACTAGGAAGGGTCCTCACGTAACGCAACGTATGGGTGCAGCGTCTTCTTTTGCAGAGGTTGTTGCTGATCTTCTCAAGTGGATGGAACCATCGCCTAAGAACTTGCGCCACATCGCAAAAATCGTCAGTCTACAACGTATTGATACAGCCAAACGCGCTTTGGCACCGGGGGTATGAAATGCAACGCAGTCTGGCTGCCGTTCTTGTCGCGGATGTGGCAGGCTATTCTGAATTGATGGGTGATGATGCAGAGGCGACGCTGAATGCGCTCAAGCGTCTGCGGTCTGAAATTTTTCGCCCTGCTGTTGCCTCGCGCCACGGCCGCGTTGTCAAAAGCATGGGCGATGGGTGGATCGTGTTGTTTTCGGCCGCTGCCGATGCTGCCACTTGCGCGTTGCAAATTCAGGATTTGCTGGCCACCGATCCCACCCATGATGATCCCAAAATGCGCCTGCGCCTGGGTTTGCATGTGGGCGATGTGATTGAGGATGAGGAAGACGTGTTTGGCGACGGCGTGAACGTCGCCGCCCGGCTCGAAGAATTTGCCCGGCCCGGCACGATCGCCATTTCTGATGCTGTGTTTGGAAGTCTGGATGGCACGTTGCGCCCGTCATTTGATGACGCTGGCGAACGGATGCTCAAGAACATTTCCAAGCCCGTCCGGGTGTGGACGGGGGGGCAGGCGCCTGAGGCGTCTTTTGTCGTTCCAGCTTCTGTGGATCGCCCGCATGTGGTGATCTTGCCGGTTCAGACATCGGACCCTCGCACCGATGTGATCGAGCTTGCAGATGCGATGACGGGTGATGTGCTGACCTATTTGGGGGCGACGCATTGGCTGTCTGTCACCAGTGGGGCGGTGCGCGGTCAGGCCTATACGCTCAACTCGCGCCTCCGGGCCAGCGGCTCACGCTTGCGCCTTGAGGTCCGCCTTGTCGGACCAACGGGCACTGAATTGTGGGCCGCAAAAATCGACGGCGATATGGATGATGCGTTTGATTGGCAGGATACGTCCACTGAAACGCTGGTGAGTCATGTTCTGGCGGCAGTATTCGACGCCGAACGCCGTGTGCTGGACAAGCTGACGCTTGAGGAGATGAACGCCAACCAGTGTGAATTGCGTGGGCAACTGGCGTTGGATCGTCTGGATCCGAACGCCTTTGACGAAGCGTTGGCCTATTCCAGTGCGGCCATTGAAAAGGACCCACAGTCGCCCGAAGCGCTTGCCCTTGCGCTGGTCTCCTATTTGTCAGCGGCGGTTATGGGGTATCATGCCGTCACCGAACCCTACGCCCGGTCGGTCCCGAAATGGTGCGCTGCGGCGATGCCGCTTGCGCCTGATCACACTCATTTGCATCTCGTGCTGGGCGTGACCGCCTATGCTGAGGCCCGCGACCCTGTGACCTTGCGCAAGATCATCGAAAAGGCGTTGCGCCAGGCCTCTTCAGATTACCTGACCCTGACGTTGTCGGGATGGGCCTATGTCTGGATCGGTGATCATGGGGCAGGGGCCGAATGCCTGTCCAAGGCGTGGACGCTTGGCCGGCAAAGCCCGTGGGCTTTGGCGATCAAGGGTGGATTGGCCTTTGCTCTGCTTCAGACGGGTGATGATGCGGCGGCGATTGCCCATGCCCGCGAAGGACTGGAGACAAGTGCGGACTATGCGACGTTGCATCGTATTCTGGCCGCGGCGCACGCGCATCTTGGGGACATGAGCGCGGCGAGTGAGGCATTGGCCGCTGCTCTGGCTGCTGATCCGCAGGATTCGATCCGTGTGATCCGCGCCCGTAATCTGTTTGCCGATCATGATCATGACAATCGGTATCTGGATGGGCTGCGGCTGGCAGGTATGCCCGAGTAGGGTGGATCAGTTGATATCGGGTTCGGGGACCGGCGCGCCAAATCCAGTTTCGAGATAGTCAAAGTCGCATCCCTTGTCCGCCTGCTGAATGTGGCGCGCAAACATCCACCCATAGCCACGCTGGTAGCGTGGTTCGGGCGCGACCCACGCCGCGCGGCGTTCAGCGAGCTCTGTGTCGGACAGTTGCACGTTGAGCGACCGGCCCGGCACATCCACTTCAATGATATCCCCGGTTTTGATCAGCGCGAGGGGGCCGCCCACGTACGCCTCGGGTGCCACATGCAGGATGCACGCGCCGTAGGATGTGCCCGACATTCGCGCATCTGACAGGCGCACCATATCCCGCAGGCCCAGTTTCAAAAGTGCCTTGGGCATCGGGATCATTCCCCATTCTGGCATGCCCGGTCCCCCTTGGGGGCCTGCATTGCGCAACACCAGAACGCTGTCTGGCGTCATGGGGTAGTCTTCGTCGTTGATGATCTCTTTGAGTGCGTCGTAACTGTCGGCGACAATGGCGGGGCCTTTGTGCGTCTGGAACTTGGGGTCCATTGCCGCTGGTTTGATCACCGCTCCGTCGGGGGCAAGATTGCCGCGCAGCACGGCAAGGGACCCTTCGGAATAGACGGGGTTTGAGAGAGGGCGGATGACATCTGTGTTGAAGTTACGCGCGTTTGCGATGTCCTCGCCAAGCGTCTGGCCTGTCACCGTGGTTGCGCTCAAATCCAGTTTGTCTCCCAACTCCTGCATCAAGGCAGGCAGTCCGCCCGCATAGAAAAAGTCCTCCATCAGGTATTCGGTACCCGAGGGGCGGATATTGGCGATTACGGGTGTGGTACGTCCAACGGCATCGATGTCGTCGAGGTTCAGGTCAACGCCTGCGCGCCGGGCCATGGCGATAAGGTGGATGATCGCATTGGTGGAACAGCCCGTGGCCATCGCGACTGTTACCGCATTGCGGGTGGCGGCAGGGGTGATGATCTTGTTTGGGGTCAGGTCCTCCCATACCATATCGACAATGCGTCGCCCGCAGGCTGCCGCCATACGTTTGTGTCCGGCATCCGGGGCCGGGATCGACGAGGCCCCCGGCAGGCACAACCCAAATCCTTCGGCAATCGACATCATGGTCGAAGCGGTGCCCATGGTCATGCAAGTGCCATACGAGCGTGCGATGCCACCCTGTACGCCTTCCCATTCGGCGGCACCTATGTTGCCTGCCCGCCGCTCATCCCAGTATTTCCAGACATCCGTGCCCGAGCCGAGCTTTTGCCCCGCATAATTGCCGCGCAACATTGCCCCGGCTGGCATGAAGATCATCGGCAGGCCCATGGACACAGCGCCCATGACCAGCGCCGGGGTGGACTTGTCACAGCCGCCCATCAGGACGACGCCGTCGACGGGGTGGCTGCGCAGCGTTTCTTCGACCTCGATTGCACCGAGGTTGCGATAGAGCATTGAGGTCGGTTTCAGAAATTGTTCGGCAAAGTCATGCACAGGCAGTTCGGCGGGCGTGCCTCCGGCTTGCAGGATGCCGCGTTTCACCCATTCGGCGCGGTCGCGCAGATGGTGGTGGCAGGGCGAAAGATCAGACCATGTGTTGATGATCGCGATCACGGGTTTGCCCTCCCAATCCTCGCCCGTCCAACCCATTTGGGCCGCTCGACTGCGATGGCCCATCGAGCGTAAGTCGTCAGGCGCAAACCAGCGGGCGGAGCGAAGGTCTTTGGGGTCTTTGGTCATGCGAGGCTGGGTCCGGATTAGGGCAGAGGTTGAATCCGAGCCTAACACTGCAAACCAAACCGCACCACTGGTGCGTCCTCAGGCGTTGCGGCGCGCTTTCCGTGTCGCTGTCAGCTTCATGTTGGGAGAGGCAAGTCGGTCTTCTGGACCGCACCAGGCATAGGCCAGCAGGCACGGGTCGCGGTCGCCTGTTGTGATGCGGTGTTCATCCCCCGACCGGTTCAGAATGAGAGAACCGGGTGCAAAGACGGCTGCATTGTTCTCTGACCATGCGCCCGCGACCGAGATATAGCTTTCTTCGATGTCGAGGTGGGAGTGCTGGGGATAGGTCGTGTTGGGGGCAAACAGCACGAAACCAAGGATCAGCGTGTCGCACCGCACCGGCCCTTTGGGTCCAAGCACTTCGCAATAAGCGTATTTCTGGGCCAGTGCTTTGGACAGTTTTTCGTAGCCGTATTCCCATGTCAGTTCATCGCGCACCTCGCGCAAGGCGCGCGCCATACCCTGCATCGCGCCCCGTTCGCCCAGATCAAGGGCGCGTGGAAAGTGGGCGATCACCGGTTTGCTGTCGCCGCCGGTTTGCAGGACGTCTGGGTTTTTAGCCATTGCAGCCGACAACCGGTCACGCACGCGTTTGCGGTGGCCCCGAATGGCGGGGCTGCCCCCGGCAGAGCCATACCGGTACAGCGCGTCAAATTCTCGTAGCAGATAGAGCCAGTTGGGAGAGTCCATCAGGCGCGCTGTTGCCATGGGGGTGTTCATGTCAGTCATTGCGCGATCTCCCGCGGAAAGTCAGAAGCCTGTTGTTGACGGGTAGCTTGCGGGTTGGCGCCGCGCAATAGGATCATATCCTGCGGACCCGGCTGGCAAGGCAACCAACAGCGTTTGCCCATTTCCTTGCCACCAAAGATCAAGGCCTGTGCTGTTTATCCCTGAAGCGCCTTCACACTTATCTCACCCTGCGCTTGTTCGCGGATGGCCAATGCGGCAGCATAGGACCCGGCGGCTGTCGTGAAGTATGGGATTTTGTCGTAAAGCGCGATGGAGCGGATGGATTTGGAATCCTCGACGGCCTGTGCCCCTTCAGTCGTGTTCAGAACCAGCTGAATGCGCCCATCCTTCATCATGTCGGTGACGTCCGGGCGACCCTCGTAGACCTTGTTGACGGTGCCGCAGGGCACACCTTGGCCTTCGTACCACGCGGCGGTCCCGCGCGTTGCTACGAGGGTAAAGCCGAGACCGGTCAGGATCTGTGCTGCTTCCAGCATGTCAGGCGTTTTGTCCGCGTCTTTGATCGAGATAAAGGCACAGCCCGCGCCCGGCAGCACCATGCCTGCGCCCATCTGAGCCTTGAGGAAGGCGCGCGCAAAGGTGCGGTCCCAGCCCATGACTTCGCCGGTTGAGCGCATTTCGGGGCCCAAAATCGTGTCCACGCCGGGGAAACGGGCGAAGGGCAGCACCGCCTCTTTGACCGAGAACCACGGCATGTCGGGGTTGGCCAGCGTCATCGGATCGCCCAGAGGCAGCACGGCTTCGTAGTTGGCGGAGGCGTCGTAGGGCGCGCGCAATGGGAAGTTGGACAGCGGCTCACCGGCCATGATCCGCGCAGCGATTGAGGCGATGGCAGAGTCCGTCGCCTTGGCCACAAATGGCACGGTGCGCGAGGCGCGCGGGTTCACTTCGATGAGGTAAATGTCATCGCCCTGAACAGCGAACTGAATGTTCATCAACCCGACCACATTGAGAGCGCGGGCAAGGGCGTGCGTTTGGACTTCGACCTCTGCGATCACATCTTTGGACAGAGAATAGGGTGGCAGGGAACAAGCGCTGTCACCCGAGTGCACACCTGCCTCTTCAATGTGCTGCATGATGCCTGCGACGTGGACGTCTGAGCCATCACAGAGCGCATCCACATCCAGTTCTACAGCCCCGGCGAGGTAGCTGTCGAGAAGGACTGGGCTGTCACCCGAGACCACGACGGCCTCGGAGATATAGCGTTCAAGGCTGGCCTGATCCCGCACGATTTCCATCGCGCGCCCGCCCAGCACGTAAGAGGGGCGAATGACCAGTGGAAACCCTATTTTAGCCGCGATTTCAATCGCTTCTTCGTCGGAATGTGCGATGCCGTTGTTGGGCTGTTTGAGGCCAAGGTCTTGCACAAGCTTTTGGAACCGCTCGCGGTCTTCGGCGAGATCAATGGCGTCTGGCGTGGTGCCGAGGATGGGAATGCCCGCCTCTTGCAGCGCATTGGCAAGCTTCAATGGCGTTTGACCGCCGAACTGCACGATGACGCCGTGCAGCGTTCCGGCCTCCTGCTCTTTGGCGAGGATTTCCATCACGTGTTCGAAGGTCAGTGGTTCGAAATAAAGCCGGTCAGAGGTGTCGTAATCCGTACTCACCGTCTCCGGGTTGCAGTTGATCATGATCGTCTCGTAACCCGCATCGGTCAGTGCGAAGCAAGCGTGGCAGCAGCAGTAGTCGAACTCGATCCCTTGTCCGATCCGGTTTGGGCCACCGCCCAAGATCACGACTTTCTTTTTGTCGGATGGCCGCGCCTCGCATTCCACCGTGCCAAAGACCGGGGTTTCGTAGGTGGAGTACATGTAGGGCGTTTGCGCCTCGAACTCGGCAGCACAAGTGTCGATCCGTTTGAAGACAGCAGTGACACCTTGGTCATGGCGCAAGGCGCGGACCGCTTTTTCTGATGTGCCGGTTAGGTTGGCCAAGCGTGCATCGCTAAAGCCCATCATCTTGAGCGCGCGCAGACCTGCGGCGTCAGCGGGAAGCCCTTGTGCGCGGATGTCTGTTTCGCAATCAACGATTTCGCGAATGCGGGCAAGGAACCATGGGTCAAACATCGTGACACCATGGATGTCGTCGTCCGACAGCCCGTGGCGCATGGCCTGGGCAATCAGACGCAACCGGTCAGGTGTTTGCGTCGAGATGGCCTTGACGATGGCCGCATTGTCCGGAGCGCCGGGAATGTCGATGTCATCAAGGCCAGTGAGGCCGGATTCCATGGACGCCATCGCCTTTTGCAAGCTCTCGTGGAACGTGCGGCCCACGGCCATGACTTCGCCCACCGATTTCATCGCGGTGGTCAGTGTCGCCTCGGAGCCTGGGAATTTTTCGAAGGCGAATTTAGGGATCTTGGTGACGACATAGTCGATTGTCGGCTCAAAAGATGCAGGCGTTACCTTGGTGATGTCATTGTCGAGCTCATCAAGCGTGTAACCCACCGCAAGCTTGGCGGCGATCTTGGCAATGGGGAAGCCTGTTGCTTTGGACGCCAAAGCTGAGGACCGCGAGACGCGTGGGTTCATCTCAATCACGACCATGCGCCCGTCAACCGGGTTGATGGCCCACTGCACATTCGAGCCACCCGTTTCCACGCCAATCTCGCGCAGGACTGCGATCGAGTGGTTGCGCATGATCTGGTATTCTTTGTCGGTCAGCGTCAGAGCCGGCGCCACGGTGATGCTGTCGCCGGTGTGCACACCCATCGGGTCGACGTTTTCGATGGAGCAGACGATGATGGCGTTGTCTGCGGTGTCGCGCACCACCTCCATCTCGTATTCTTTCCAACCCAGCAGGCTTTCGTCCACAAGGATCTGGCCAACGGGCGAGGCATCCATGCCAGAGCGGCAGATGGCCATGTAGTCATCACGGTTATAAGCGACGCCACCGCCCGTCCCACCAAGGGTAAAGGCGGGGCGGATAATGGCAGGCAGCCCGATGTCTTCGAGCGTTTCCAGTGCAATGGAGACCCCTGCATCGAGGTCTTTCTTGCCATCTGGGTTTTTCGGGGCCGTTACGATGGTTGCGCGCGGGTTTTCGATGCCCAGACGGTCCATCGCCTCGCGGAACAGTTTGCGGTCTTCGGCCATCTCGATGGCGGCGCGCTTGGCCCCGATCATCTCGACGCCGTACTTGTCGAGCACCCCCATCTCTTCGAGCGCCAGTGATGTGTTCAGACCTGTTTGACCGCCCATCGTCGGGAGCAACGCATCGGGGCGCTCCTTTTCGATGATCTTGGCCACCACATCGGGGGTGATGGGTTCGATATAGGTGGCATCAGCCAGCCCGGGGTCGGTCATGATGGTGGCCGGGTTCGAATTCACCAGAATAACGCGATAGCCTTCTTCGCGTAGCGCCTTACAGGCCTGAGCTCCTGAGTAGTCGAACTCGCACGCCTGACCGATAACAATGGGACCCGCGCCGATGATCATGATCGACTGTATGTCGGTACGCTTTGGCATCTGGGCCCCCCGGGTATGTGACATGCATTTTGCGCCAAGCTGCGCAGGCAAATTTGCTGCGTTATAGGCATGGCTCAGGCAGGTGCAAGGGGGGACGGGCGCATTCACGCACTGCACGCCCTTATCAAGTCGCGCACACGCAAAAAGGGGGCCGTAGGGCCCCCAGTGTTTCTGCCGTTGCTAAAGCGTGTCGATGATAAGCTTAGCGCCCGATCAGGCGGGACAAAAGTGAGCGTGATTTTTCCGGCTGTTGTGCGACGCTTGCCGCAACAGGTGCAGGTGCTGGAGCGGTTTCCACGGGCATCGGCTTGGGCTTGGCCGTGGTGACAGTTCCGCTCAGGTGTGGGGGGCGTTGTACGCCACCCTTTTTAGCGGCACATGCGGCTGTGACTGAACCCGGCATGGGGCGGGGCGGCATTGTGACCGCTTCGCTTGCAGTTTCGAAATTCGCAGCATCCAAAAGGTGCTCTTGTCCTTGCTCGGCAAGTATTTCACGGACCGAGCGCATCATGCGAGTCGTGCGCTCGCTGGCGTCTGCGCTTTGCAGTTCCTGGCGTTGACCGTATTCCATGTCTTATCAACCTCCGTTCTGGGTCGGTTTCGGAACAGGGCCGAACCGTTCTGATTACGTTGGCTGCGAAACAAGGCAATTCTGTGTTCAAATCGGGGTATCTGCGTGCCTCTTGCAAAGAAGGCGTCAGTTTTCGGCTATTTCCCGCTTAGGTAGTTTTGCTGTTGGTGCTGCCGTTTTGCCATAAAGGTAGTCGCGGGTCAGCGGTACAGCATCGCGCCTGTGCGCAAGTTGCAGGTGATACACAGCCTGCATCTGATGCTCGAAGGCGAGAATACAGACGGTCAGGTAGTAATGAAACATGCGGATGAACCTTTCGTCATACATCTCTCTGATCTGCGGCAGGCTGGCGTCAAAGCGGTCGCGCCAGTGTCGGATGGTTTTGGCGTAGTGCAGGCGCCAGATTTCGATGTCCGTCTGCCACAGGCCCGAAGTTTCGAGCGCGGGGGCCAATTCGGACAGGGACGGGACGTAACCGCCGGGAAAGATATATTTGTTGATCCAGCTTGAGTGCGCCATCGGTGGGGCCGAGCGCCCGATGGTGTGGATCAGCGCCACGCCGTCCGGGTCCAGCAATTCGCCCACCTTTCCAAAATAGGTGCCGAAATTGGGCACGCCCACATGCTCCAACATGCCCACAGACACGATGCGATCAAAGCTGCCGGTCGTATGACGGTAGTCTTGGAGCTTAAAGCGAATGCGTTTGGACAGGCCTTCGGTCTCGGCCCGCTGTTGAGCTGTCGCCAGTTGGTTTCCACTGAGGGTGATACCCGTGACTTCGCAGCCGTAATCGCGCGCAAGCGTCAGGGCCATGCCCCCCCAGCCACAGCCGATATCCAGCACCCGCATTCCCGGTTCCAGGCACAGCTTGCCTGCAATGTGCGCTTTCTTTGCGACTTGTGCCTGTTCCAATGTCATGGCGTCATCGCGGAAATAGGCGCAGGAATATTGCATGTCCTCGTCCAGAAACAGGCGATAGAGGTCATCCGATATATCGTAGTGATGCGCCACATTGCGCCGCGCAGCACGTGGTGCATTGCGTTGGATAAAACGGCGAGCATGGAACCGCGCCCGGTTTGCCAGCAACAGCCAGGGCGGCAAGCGTCCTTTGAAACGGTTGCGGATGATCACTGTCAAAAGTTGGTCCAAGGTGCAGTTTCGAGGGGTGACCTGACCGTCCATGTACCCTTCACCCAAGCCGAGGTCGGGATTGAGGATGATGTTGCGAAGCGCGTTCGTGTCAGCAATCGCCAGATGCGCGAACTCACCCGTGTCCGGCCCATAGTCGCGCGTTGTGCCATCGGGGTAGGTGATCGACAGGCGATCTTCGACCATCATTCCGGTCAGGAACCGGTCCAGTAGTTTTTCCCACATGACGCACCCCCTTTAACTTGGTCTTACCCAATAAAAGTGGAGTTTTAGGGGTGTTTACGTCAAGTCTCAGACAGTCTCGGCGTCCAGATAAGCCCTCACATTGGCTTCAAATGCCCGTGGATTGTCCGCATGCAGCCAGTGCCCGGCACCTGGGATCTTGGCGAAACGTGCGTTGGGAAACAGTGTCTGGATGGTCGGGCGGTCACTGCGTTTGACATAATCTGATGTCCCGCCGGACAGGAACAGGGTAGGGCCGGGGTATGTGCTGGACAGCGCCGGGAAGTCGATGATCGCCGCCATATTGTCCGCAAGGGCGTCGAGGTTCAGCCGCCAACGCTTTTCGCTGACATCTAAGGACTGGGTGAGAAAGCTGGTAAGAGAGCTGTCGACTCCGAGGGCTGCGAGTTGCGCGTTTGCTTCGGATCGGCGGGTGACCACAGACAGGTCCACAGCACGCATGGCGGTGATGTATTGCATTTGAGTATGGGTGTACCCGACCGGTGCGATATCGCCGATTACAAGTCGGCGCAGGGTGTCGGGGCGGGTGTGCGCCAGCATCATCGCAGCCTTCCCCCCCATGGAATGCCCCACGACATCCATTGGCCCACCCATGGTATCAATCACCTGTGCAAGGTCACTTGCCAGTGCGGCATAGCTGTTATCATCGCTCCAAAAGCTGGACCCATGGTTGCGCATGTCGACTGCGATAACGGGGCGCGTGTCGGACAGGCGCTTGGCGATGACGCCCCAATTGCGCCCGGACCCGTAAAGGCCATGGGCGATCAATAGCGGCGTTCCGGGCCCGCTCCCGTGGGTGGTATAGGCAAGCATGACGGGTGCTTAGCCCGGATTGAAGTGGTGAACCAGAGGGATTGAATTTGCTGCCCGCGCTGGGGTAAGGCGACGGCGATGGAGACTGAAGCGACCATAAAAGAACGCAGCAAGCGCGTGAAAAGTGCCCTTGACGGTGCTTTTGGTGTGCGCGCCAAGACGCTGGACAAGGCGTTGCGCAAGACGGGGCGGCGGATGCCGAAGCGTCTGCATGCGCAGGCAAGGCTGATCGTGGATGCGCAAGGCCTTGGCGGCAATCCAAAGTTGATGCGCCGCATTGATGGTGCCGCAATTGCGCGGGCTGAAGAGGATGTGGTCAACTGGCTCGACACCGTGGACCGCGCTGACCGGCGGCGTGGGTTCTGGATTTGGGCGGGGTCGATGGTTGGGTTTAACCTGCTCATCGTTGTTGCCGGGGTGGTAACCTGGATGTGGTGGACCGGTCAGTTCTGACGGCACTACATGCGCAACGGTTTTGCGGGTCTTTTGGGCGTCAGGTTCGAATCAAGGCGCTAACATCATAGAACATGGATTTTGGGTGGTTCACCGTCTGGCGGGTTAACGCAGCAAGCGGCGTGTTTTGTGAACCACATGTTACCGTCCCCGCAACCCGAGGTGCGCACAGAACAGACGCTCAGGTTTTGTAGAGTGGCTATGCGGCAGTGCAGCATCTGTGGGGCGCGTTGCAGGGTTGTGCCGTGATCCGGGTATCCTGCGTTTCTTTCTCGGCCCATGGCCGGACATATTTTTCACCACTCGAATTTATTACGCACGTTAAATAACGGGCTCAAATTTTAACGCATGTAGAGCCCTTTGACGAAGTCAGAAGCTGTAACCGTCGTTGACCGTGCGTTCCTGTGGGTTGGAATTTGTCGCAGCGAAACATGTGATTCCTATGGTTACCCCCTTGTTTTGCTGCGTTGCAGCATAAAAAGCGGGCGATCCGCGAATGGGGCAGGGGTGTTCGGGCTATGTATGTGAGGCAGAGCCAGTGGCGTTGGGCTTTTGCATCAAGCGTGCCCCAAAAGTACACATATTGCGCAATTTTGCCGGTGCGCGACAGATTCGCGATGGCGACAGTCCGATCTTTGCGTGCGTGCAGTGGTGGGTGTGCTGTGTGTGGCCAATGGTGAAAAAATGATCGGAATCGCAGCGCTCAGGCCAAAGTCCTTCTTTGAAATCAAGAGCTCAGTCCGGTTTGGAGGCTGGGCGAGTACAACCCTCTGATGCACGCTTTTTAAGCGTTAAGAAAAAGTGTTGACGTAACGCGATCTATGGGCAATTGTTTCCGTGTGTAAAAAGGGGAGGACACTCATGTCTATCAAACGCACTCTGATGAGTACGGTAGTCGGGCTTGGCCTGACAGCCGGTTTCGCATCCGCGGAATCACTCACCATCGCGATCGTTAACAACGGTCACATGATCAACATGCAGAAAGTTGCAGAAGCTTACACCGCAGAAACCGGCGTTGAGCTGGAATGGGTTTCGCTGGAAGAAGGCGTTCTGCGCGAGCAGGTCACGTCGGACACAGCAACTGGTGGTGGTCAGTACGACGTCATCAACATCGGTATGCAAGAAGCGCCAATCTGGGGTGCTGCTGGCTGGATCGAGCCGCTTGAATTCGGCGCAGAGTATGACGCTGACGACATCCTGCCCGCAATCCGCGCTGGTCTGTCTCACGAAGGCACCATGTATGCTGCACCATTCTACGGTGAAAGCTCGATGGTTATGTACCGCAAGGACCTGACCGACGCAGCTGGCGTATCCATTGCTGACAACGACAGCTGGGACAACGTCAAAGCAGCCGCTGCTGCAATGCACGACCCCGACAACGGCGTATATGGCGCATGTCTGCGCGGTAAGCCGGGCTGGGGCGACAACATGGCGTTCGTCACAACAATGGTGAACTCGTTTGGTGGCGCTTGGTTCGACGCTGACTTCAAACCAACCATCGACTCCGATGAGTGGAAAGCTGCCATAAACTTCTACGTTGACCTGCTGGGCAACTACGGCCCTCCCGGTTCTGAAGGCAACTCGTTCAACGAGATCCTCGCCCTCTATAACGAAGGCAAGTGCGGCATGTGGATCGACGCGACAATCGCGGCATCGTTCCTCGAAGTAGACGGCGTTGCATACGCTCAGTCGCCAAACGCTGGTAACCCAGTTGGTGCGAACTGGCTGTGGGCATGGGCCATGGCTGTACCAGCAGGTACAGAGAATGCTGAAGGCGCAAAAGCGTTCATCGAGTGGGCAACGTCCAAAGCCTATGTTCAGGCCGTTGGTAACCACCCCGATTTCGGTTGGGCCAAAGTTCCAACTGGTCAGCGCGCTTCGACTTACGCTCTGCCTGAGTTCCAGGCCGTTGCAGGTTTCGCCGCGGCTGAGATGGCTGCCATCGAATCTGCTGCTCCTGAAGCGACAGACCTGAAGCCATACGTTGGTGTTCAGTTTGCTGCGATCCCGGAATTCCCAGAAGTGGGTTCCGCTGTTGCACAGGAAATCGCCGCGGCTCTGTCCGGTGCGAAGTCTGTTGATGAAGCTCTGGCCGCATCCCAGGCTGCCGCCACGGCAATCATGGAAGAAGCAGGCTACTAAGCCAACGCTTCGGTAGTAACGGAAGGCCCGATCCCAGCGGGCCTTCCACCCCACTACTTAAATTTGCCAGATCGGCCGTTCCTAAAACGCCCATTTGCCGACGGCTCCAACACCGACCATTCGTAATTCAATTAGAAACATTGCGAGCATTGCGCTTCGCAGGGGGTCTCTAGTCATGTCTAATAGAACACTGCCTCGCTTGCTTCAGTCACCCGCAGTCTTGCTGCTGCTTGTCTGGATGCTGGTCCCGCTATCGATGACGCTTTACTTTTCGTTCATCCGATACGTCTTGAATAACTTGCGCCGACCAGAGTGGACGACACCCGCCCTGAGCAACTGGCGCGGCTTTGGCAACTACGAGTTTGTTCTCAAGTCTAAAGATTTCCTTTTTGCCATTCAGAACAGCCTGCTCATTGTTTGCAGCATTCTTTTCCTGACCGTGATCCTTGGCGTTCTGATCGCTGTGTTGATCAACAAGTCATTCCCGGGGCAGGGGATCGTTCGGGTTCTTCTGATCTCGCCCTTCTTCGTGATGCCGGCGGTGAATGCGGTTTTGTGGATCAACATGATCCTTGACCCGGTTTTGGGTCTGCAAGGTATCGCGGTCGCCGGTCTGAACGAGATGGTGGCCGGGTTGCGAGAGATGCCTGTACTTGGCGGGTTCTTCTCACTTTGGCCCGAATTCAATCCGATTTCTTTCCGAGCGACGCAAACCTCTGCCTATGCCGTGATCATCATGGTCACATGGCAATGGACACCCTTTGCAATCCTGATCTTTATGACGTCTTTGCAATCAGAAGATCAGCAGCAGAAAGAGGCGGCGATCCTTGATGGCGCCAGTACCTGGTCGCAATTCCGGTTCCTGACGTTACCGCATCTGGGACGGCCCATTGCGATTGTGGTGATGATCCAGGCGATCTTTCACCTGTCGCTTTATGCCGAGATCGAGATTGTCAGCCGGGGCAACGGCAACAAGAACTTGCCTTACCTGATCGGTGAATTCGCAAACAACAACATCGGTGCCGCGAGTGCCACCGGTATCTTCGCAGTCATCCTTGCCAACATCGTAGCAATCTTTCTGCTGCGCATGATTGGCAAGACACTGATGGAATAGGAGGACCAACCAATGGCAATTGTTGCTCAAAACTCAAAATACGGACAAACGGGCCGCACCATCCTGGCCTGGGCAGTTGGTCTCTTGTTCTTCTTCCCGATCTTCTGGCTCGTCCTGACCAGCTTTAAGACGGATGCAGACGCGGTGAAGCCGGAATTTCTGTTCTTCTTCACGCCGACGCTAGAGAACTACACCAACATGACCGAGAACTACGACTATTGGCGCTTTGCGACCAACTCGGTCATTACGTCGGTCTTTGCCACGATCTTTGCGCTCGCAGTTGGTATCCCATGTGCTTACGCCATGGCATTCAACCCAAGCCGGGCGACCAAGGACGTGCTGATGTGGATGCTGTCCACCAAGATGTTGCCTGCGGCGGCTGTTCTCTACCCGATGACCTTCCTGACAAAGAGCCTCGGCCTCTTTGACACCCACTTTATGGTCATTATTGTTCTGTGCCTAATCAACCTGCCGATCGTGGTCTGGATGCTCTTTACCTACTTCAAGGAAATCCCAAAAGAGATCATCGAGGCCGGTCAGATGGACGGTGTGAATACATGGGGTGAGATCAAGGAAATCCTTATTCCGCTTGCCTGGGGCGGCATCGCCTCAACCGCACTGCTTTGCTTTATCTTCTGCTGGAACGAGGCCTACTGGACTGTACGGCTGACCACCACTGACGCCGCAACGCTCTCTAAGCTCATCGAAGGTAACCGTGCACCAGAAGGTTTGTTCTTCGGACGCCTCTCTGCTGTCTCGGCGGCCGCTGTTGGCCCGATCATCGTTTTGGGCTGGTTCTGTCAAAAACAACTGGTCCAAGGCCTGTCCTTTGGCGCGGTCAAGTAATTCAAGAATAGGAAAAAATCATGGGACGTATTGTACTTGAAAATGTGACCAAGAGTTTCGGCGAGACGCAAGTGATCCCGCCCTTGGATTTGACCATCGAAGACGGCGAGTTTGCCGTGTTTGTCGGCCCCTCCGGTTGCGGTAAGTCGACGTTGTTGCGGGTGATTGCAGGGTTGGAAGACTGCACATCGGGCAAGGTTTTCATCGACGGTGAGGACATGACCCAGATTTCGCCGTCCAAACGCGGGCTGGCAATGGTTTTCCAATCCTATGCGCTTTACCCGCATATGACCGTGCGCAAGAACATCGCCTTTCCGATGCGGATGGCGGGGATGCCAGAGGATGAGCAGAACAAGCGTATCGAGGCTGCAGCTGCGTCATTGAACCTGACCGACTATCTGGATCGCAAGCCAGGCCAGTTGTCGGGTGGTCAGCGTCAGCGGGTCGCAATTGGCCGCGCTATTGTCCGTGATCCATCGGCGTTCCTGTTTGACGAACCTTTGTCGAACCTCGACGCCGCCTTGCGGGTTGGTATGCGCCTTGAGATCACCGAGATGCACGAGCGCATGAAGACCACGATGATCTATGTGACCCACGATCAGGTCGAAGCCATGACAATGGCCAACAAGATTGTCGTTCTGCAAGCTGGTGTGATTGAACAGGTGGGCAGCCCGCTGGAATTATATCACAAGCCTCGCAACAAGTTTGTTGCCGGGTTCATCGGTAGCCCCAAGATGAACCTCATCGAGGGCGCCGAGGCCGCCAAACATGACGCTCATACCATCGGTATTCGTCCTGAGCATATCGAGGTCTCCACCACCGAAGGGTTGTGGCAGGGCTCGGTCGGTGTGGCCGAACGTCTGGGGTCTGATACCTTCATCCACATCCACGGTGTTGATGGCTGTGATCCGATGACGGTGCGTGCCAGCGGTGATGTCGAGGTGCGCCACGGCGACACCATCTACCTCACGCCTGATGCGACCCAGATCCACAAGTTTGGGGCAGACGGGTTGCGGATGGAATGAAACCGCTGGATGGAAAAGTTGCCATCGTAACAGGTGGAGCGCGCGGCATAGGCCGCGCGATCTGCGTTGCAATGGCAGAGGCGGGCGCGCAGGTCGCGGTCGCCGATTTGAGTCGTGCAGATGCTGGCGAGGTCGCTCAGGCCATCGGCGGCATTGCCGTTGAAATGGATGTGACTGACTTTTCCAATATCGCGGCGGGTGTGGCCGAAGTTGAGCGAACCCTTGGTGGTGTCGACATACTGGTGAACAATGCAGGCATCTTTAACATGGCTTCGATCGACAAGATCACGCCCGAAGACTATCGCCGTCAGTATGATGTGAATGTGGGTGGCACGCTCTTTGCCTGTCAGGCCGTGGTTGCCCCCATGATCCGGCGCGGTGGTGGGTCAATCATCAACTTTTCCTCGCAGGCGGGCCGTCGGGGCGAGCCGAACATCGCTGTTTATTGCTCGACCAAGGCCGCCGTCATATCCGTCACCCAGTCGCTTGCCCTTGAGTTGGCAAATGACAACATTCGCGTGAACGCCATCGCACCGGGAGTGATCGACACGCCCATGTGGGATGTAGTGGACGCGCAATTTGCAACCTATGAAAACAAGCCGTTGGGCCAGAAGAAACGTGAAGTGGGGCAGGCTGTCCCGTTGGGTCGCATGGGCGATCCTCGGGATGTCGCCGATCCGGTTGTGTTTCTTGCCTCTGACGCGGCCCGGTATATCACCGCCCAGACGTTGAACGTCGATGGCGGCAATTGGATGAACTGATGTTGGACGCTGTACTAAAACTCTCAAACGCGGCCCTGGGCGATCTGCCCGAAGGTGTAACCGGCCCCAGATATGACCGTAGTGCGATCCGTCCGGGTATTGTGCATATAGGTCTGGGCAATTTTCACCGCGCCCATCAGGCGTGGTATTTGCATCGCCTTATGCAACAGGGTGACGCCATGGATTGGGGCATCATCGGTGCCGGCGTACGCGCCGGGGATGAGGCCCAACGCAAGCGTCTGGCTGCGCAGGATTATCTGACCACGCTGATCGAGTTGGATCCGGCGGGCCGCTCTGCCGAAGTGACCGGTGCGATGATCGGTTTTGTACCGGTTGAAGAGGACAACGCCGCCCTGATCGCGCAGATGGCTGACCCCGACATTCGCATCGTGGCGCTGACGGTGACGGAAGGGGGGTACTACATCGATCCGGTTACCAAGGCCTTTGACGCAAACCATCCTGACATTGTTTATGATGCCGCCCACCCAGACGCGCCGCGCAGTGCCTTTGGCGCCATGATCGCGGCTTTGCGCTTGCGACGCGACGCAGGCACGGGACCTTTCACAGGCCAAAGCTGTGACAACCTGCAGGGCAATGGCGCGATTCTGCGCCAGACTGTTGTATCCCTTGCGCGCCTGTCCGACCCGGACCTTGCCGACTGGATCGACGCAAATTGTACCTTCCCGGATGCGATGGTCGATTGCATCGTCCCGGCGACCGGGTCCAAAGAACTGGAGCTGGTTCAGAGCTTTGGCATTCAGGACGCTGCCCCTGTCACCCACGAAAATTTTCGCCAATGGGTGATTGAGGATAATTTTTGCGCCGGGCGTCCGGATTGGGACAAGGCAGGGGCGACGTTCACGGATAATGTCCACGGCTTTGAAGCGGTAAAGCTGCGTCTTCTGAATGGCGGCCACCAGTTGATTGCGGATGCGGGCGAGGTTTTGTCTGTGGAGTTCATTGCGGATTGCATGGCCCATCCGCTGATTGGCGAGTATTTCCGTAAAGTGGCCAAGTCCGAAGTTGCCCTACAAGTGCAACCCGTGCCGGGTATGGCGCCGCTAGAGTACGTCGATCTGGTTGACCGGCGGTTCTCCAACCCAGAGATCATCGACACGGTCCGCCGCGTGGCCTTTGATGGTTCATCCCGTCAGACCGGATTCGTCCTGCCGACACTGCGTGACGCGCTTGCCAAAGGCACACCCGTGGAGGGATTGGCCCTGTCTCAGGCGATTTGGGCGCGGATGTGCGAAGGCACGCGTCAGGATGGGTCGTCTATCGCCCCCAACGATCCGATCTGGGACAGTCTGAACGCTGCGGCCAATGCCGCCAAGGAAAGCCCCGAAGCATGGCTGCACCAGCGTGATCTTTATGGAGATCTAGCAGGCAACGCCGTATTCAGGGACAGCTTTGTGCGCTGGCTGACTCTGATCTGGGATCAGGGTGTTGAGGTCGCGCTGAAGACTTATCTGGAAGGGTAGGGACTGAGCGGCTGTTTACGGACCAGCATAAGCGTGTGATCGCGCCCAGTGGCCGTGTTCTGAGAACAACCCAAAACGCGATGACATAAGTGGAATCCGACGATGCGCTAAAGCGTTGTTCCGGGCGGCACCTGTCCGTGCATGTGCGCCACAGTTCCACCATGTAATGCTAAACATGACCGTCGACGATGCGCGCATATTGCGGCTCTCGTTCCGTTTACTGGAGTAAAGGCGCAGCAACGTCTGGACGACAACGCCGACAGTCTTGAGGCAACGGGCCAGCTAGCGCTGTTGACCAGCAAGCTGCCGCAGGTCGGTTTCAAGACCAACCACCCGGACGTGCGCCCGATCCGGAACAAATACAACAACCTCATGAACTCCGTAAGGAAGCAGCGATGAACGCACAAAATCCCTTTGTGAAGCAGGCACCCGCCAAGCCCAAGCGGTCCGGAGTGTCCCAGAAAGATATGCAGACGATTGCCAAGGTGATCGCCAACAACGTCACCGAAAACGTGCGTCCACTGCATGAATGGATCAAGAAACTGGAACAGGCATTGGCGTACGCACAAGCCGAAGCCGAAAAGCAACTCGGCGATGCCGCTGGTTCCTTCATCAGCCGCCGCAAAGGAGACTAACATGTACAAGAACGGATCGCGGACACGGGACGAACAGGAACAGGACCGCTTTAACAAGACGGTGAGAGGAAGCCAGAGCGCCTTGATCTGGGATGCGGGCCACAAGGCCATTCAAGACGGCTTAAACCTTGAACCCACTGTGGTTGAACAGGGTAAAGAGATCGCTGCACTCAAGAAGGAAATCGGTGCTCTCAAACGTCCACTAAATGTGATGTTGAAGCAGCCCGAAGAACCCAAGGGTGGCACCAAACTTGGCACCGAAACCGATGTCTCTATGGCAGCATTCACGGCCGAGTTCCTGCGATACGCAAGCAAGGGTAAGATTTCGCACGACGATGTTTTGAACGTAGTTTATCCAAAGGACGAAGGGCGTTTCCAACGTAAAGCAGCAAGACGCCAGATCGTTAAGAGCGCCACAAGTGAACACATGACTACGGATGCCAACCTTGGTGCAACGCTTGTTGCAAGTGCAAGGGGGCTTTGGATTGACGAATTGGTGTCGAAAAGCGTGTTTGCGGCTATCATGTCACGCGGTGGTCGTCGGCTGCCGATGGACGGTGTGAACAGCCTCACCTATCCAAAACGGTCGGCACTTGGCATTGGTGATATGTCGCAGTCCTTCGTAGGCGAAGGTGCCACGATCCCAGTAAAGGACACCACACTCGCTTCAATGACATTCACCCGCAAGAAGATGGCGGTGATCACGGTGGCAACAAACGAGTTGCTTAAAGTGGCTATTGAAGACCTACACGCCTTGTTCTTGGAAATGATTACCGACGACACCGCCATGATGTTGGATGGTTATATCCTCGGCGAAGGCAACGGCAGCGTTACAAATGTCCGCCCACCGTCGCCTTGGTTGAACGCACCAAGCACACCGAGTGTGGGCACCGATCTGGCCTCGATCATCACCGATATCTCCTATTTGTTGGGTGTCATTGATCGTCCAGCCAAACCGCTGCTGTTGATCGACACTGCACGTGAAGCACGTCTCCGGTCGTGGCGTGACAATGACGGGTGGGTCTTCAAGGAAGAAATGGCGCAAGGTACGATCTTGGGTACGCCTTACGTATCCAGCGTCAACGTGCCGACAGACCGCATTTACGTGATCGACGCCAACGACTTCGCGGCATGGTTGCCCGCACCAGAGGTCGATATGTCCGCGTCGGCTACAGTGGTTATGACCGACGACGACGGCACCTCGCCGACAATGGCTGATACCAATGCCGTGTCCGTAGCAGGCTCCATCAAGGTCAGTGACGCGGCTGGTACCGTACCACCCGCCGAGGTGCATTCGGTATTCCAGATGGATAGCACCGCCATGCGCGTCGTGCAGCCCATCGAATTTGGCATGATGCGGGAAGACCGCACGGCACTGGTCACGGGGGTAACTTGGTGATGAAGCAGATCGGCGTCACCCACAGCCGCGACGGCATGGTCACGGTCACCAACGGCACCCTTGTGGTTGCACAGTTGCCCGACAGCACCGACCTCAACAGCACCTTGCGGAACTTAAATCTTGACCCTCGCCAGGTGGTGACGATCCAGCACGCCAACGGTGTTGACCGTAAACATACGATAGCCGAATTGGGGGTGAACCATGCCTTTTGATATAGAACCTGAGGACAACCGCCCAGACCGGCCCACCGATCCCTTGATGATCGCAATTGCCGCAGCGTTGGGCCACTGGCCGACCGAGGACGAAATCACAGAATTAGAGCGGGCTTTGCGGCGGGAATTAGCGGATGAATAATGCGCAGTATCTTAACCTTGTTGCTGAGAGTGGTCTTGCGGTGTGTCGGTTGCGTCCTGAAGTCTGTGAACAGATGTTGATCGAAACCTGCCGTATGCTGTTGGACGTATTGTGGGAGGGGAAGGAATATCCGCCGGACAGCCTGTTGCTTTCACAGTGCGCCGACTATGATATTCTAAACCCGCAGCAGCTTGTGGTCGCGATGAAACAACTGCCCCGCTTCGTTAACTGAAACCCATGCCGGTTTTGAATTCGCTTGATGAGCCAAAGCGGACGTTGATGTCGACTGCAGCGAATGACTGCTCTGAGCCCAAATCGTTCAATGTGATGAGCGCGGAAAACATACGGTTCACCGATTGGACCAAGCCGCTTGCGTCGGGGCTCGCATCTGAAGTAACCTAATTCGATGGCTGCATGTATGTGATGATACGAAACCTGTGACTGGTTGTTAGCAATGCAAAGGCATCAAGCTATTTCAACGATGCGGGGGTAGAGGTGGCACCACCAATTGGCATTTTCACTTTTACAACTTAAACTCTGAGTATTTTTGAACGCGGACAAATTATTATGCCCACTACCGAAAAAACAAATGACATAAAGATCATAAATCGAATTCAAAAATCCAATTGGGAAAAACTTAAGAAACATATCAAGCGCGCGTCGGCGAATATAAAGCCGGAAGCGGACTTAGGGACTATGTATGCTGGGAATTTTGTTGGCTGGGACATAATTCGCGACGTGGAAAAAATCCTGCCAGCAGGGGAGATGAACGACCTCAACTTGCAACCACTTTATAAAGTTATCCAGCAGGCAAATAGACGGGAGATAAGAAGTACTGGTAAGTTGCGATTTGACACGATTGTCGATGTGCTTGAGGACATGCGTGCACCGGTGCTCATCTGCCCTGACTATCGTGAGAAGGTTAAATTCCGGCATCTCGCAGAATGTGCGTTTCAGGCAGGTAAGGTAGTTCCTGTAGGTACTAATAAGAAAGCTAGCGAAAACGGCGGCTTGAATGGACTTTTACCAACCAAACATGCGCGAATTTTGTGGGACTTTCTGTCGACAATCTACGTCGGCAATGCAGAGGGCGAAATCAAGATTTTGGAGGGTGTGTCTGATGATCATACGAAACTTGGCAGAGACAAAGTTATGATCCGGACAGAGCTGGAAAAGGCTCTGAAAAATTCCAAGCTGGATGAAAAAACCTTGCAAAAACTTCGATACATGGTCGAAAAATATGCAGATGCCTTAAGCAAGAAAACCGATCCTGCTACTAGGCGGCTCGAACAACTTCTGGTTTCAATGAAGAAACATGCAAAGCCGATTAAACGAGCGCCAAAGAGTTACTAGCGGACACTCCCAATTTGAATGTCTCCTCTGGGCGAACTACGGACGTTATTCAAGATTTACGGACGACGGAAAAGTCCGCAAGGCTGTCGTTCAGACTGCGTGCAGCGAATGTCGGCTAAGCCCGTTGACCGTAGTCGATCAATTTGACCAGTGAAGGTTCACAGATGTCGGGCTGTGCCACAGGCAACAAGTAGGAAAAACAATTGCGCCCAGATGATCGGCTAACGCACATTGACCACCGAACAGGGCAACTTCGCACGAGCGTTTAAGCAAGGTTATGCTTCCCGCCGGTGTGTGGCCTGATCTAAGTCTTAGTGTGGGGTAAAGTGGTGCGTTCTACCCGTAACCCATTGAAGCGTAAGGTGTAAATGGTGGGCGACCCTGGAATCGAACCAGGCGTGCGTCTCCGCGAGGGAGTTACAGTCCCCTGCCACACCTTGCGGCCTGTCGCCCACTGCGCCATTAGGGACAAAGCCCAAAGTAGCGTGAGCGCGTGAGTATCGCCCCCCAATTCAAGGGTCAAGCTAGAAAATTCGCGCAAACCCCACCTGCGCAAAACCAAGATGAGGACAGCATGAAAAAACCCAAATGGGTTGTGCAGAAAGAGCAGGCGAAAAAGGCGGATGCGTCCGCCACGGTTTGGCTCTTTGGATTGCATGCGGTGCGCGATGCGTTGATGAACCCGGCGCGTACCAAGTTGAAACTGATCGTCACTCTGAACGCGCAAGGTAAACTGGCGGACGCCATCGAAGTATCTGGAATCACCGCGGACGTTGTCGATGCGCGCAAGTTCAATGCACCGCTTGATCCGGGCTCGGTCCATCAAGGGGCGGCACTGGAGGTCAAACCGCTCGAGTGGGGCAGTCTGGCAGATGTGGCCATCGGGGCTGCCACACCGCGCCTCATTCTACTGGATCGCGTCACCGATCCGCATAACGTTGGTGCCATCCTGCGCTCCGCCGAGGTGCTCGGGGCATCTGCTGTGATCGGCATGCGCCATCACGCGGCCCCCGAGACAGGCGCATTGGCCAAGACCGCCTCGGGCGCGCTGGAACGTCAGCCTTATTTGCGCGTGCGTAATCTGGCGGATGCCATTATCGAATTGCAGGGCATGGGATATCTGGTGCTGGGGCTGGACGGAGAGGCCGAGCAAACCATCGAAGCCGCCCTTGCGGGACAAAAGGACCGGCCGGTTGCGCTGGTTCTTGGGGCCGAGGGGCCGGGGTTGCGTGAAAAGACGCGCCAGACCTGTGATATGTTGGTGCGGATTGACGCGGGCGGTGCTTTTGGGTCGCTCAACGTCTCAAATGCTGCGGCAATTGCCCTATATGCATCAAAGGACCACAGCTAAGAGGCCAGCCATCGCCTATCCAACCAAAATTGCGACCTGCTGTTATTGCGGCACCCGTGCCGCTTTGGTGATGGCCCGGGATGGCCGTCACGAACTGGCCTGTTCCAACTGTGGTGCGCCACTGCATGATCTCAAGATGCTGCCGCGCGACACGCGTGGGGATCGCGAATTGGTGAAGCCGTCTGCCTTACGCCAAAAGGGGGCGAAAAAGACCAAATTGCCCAAACCTGCCAAGAAAAAGGCCAAGCGCAAAAAATCGCGTTGGGGCGATCTGTTTGAAGACGCCTTTGATATCATCGAAGACATTTTCGACTGATTTATCGCGCGCGGATTCTTGCCGATCCGCATTATTGGTTCGTTCACAGATTTGAGAGACACCTTTTACGCAAGCGAGAAGCTCTTATCTCGTGGTGTGAACTGCAGGGCTGGAACTCCTGCAGGTTTATCACTGTCCCTCGTTCCGCACCTGAGCGCCCCTTTCGCTTTGCGATCGGGGCGTTTTTTTGTCAGGGTCACGGACGGGGCAGGAGGACGTTAATGAGCGAGACCTATTCAGATCAGCATTTGCGCGACATCCTGCGCGCCACAACTTCTGTGGCCGTGGTGGGCGTGTCAGCCAATCCGGTCCGCCCGAGCTATTTCGTGGCCCGCTATCTGAGCCTCAAGGGGTTCAAGGTTTACCCCGTAAACCCAGTTTATGATGGGCAGAAGTTGTTCGGCGCGCCCGTTGTGGCCAGCCTTGCCGACCTGCCGGTGCCCGTGGACATGGTCGACATTTTTCGCCGTTCAGACGCTGCGGGTGAGGTAGTAGACGAGGCTCTAGAGGCCTTACCTGACCTCAAGACCATCTGGATGCAGATTGGCGTGACGCACCCTGAGGCCGCGGCAAAGGCCCGCGCGCGCGGTGTGACCGTGGTTCAGGATCGTTGTCCCAAGATTGAGTATCAACGTCTGTTTGGCGAGTTGCGCATGGGCGGATTTAACACCGGGATCATCTCGTCCAAGCTTTAGACAATTGTGGCAAATGAAAAACCCGCGCTGTGGACGCGGGTTTGGCCTTAAGTCTGGTCAGATACGCTTAGTTCAAGCGTGTCCACGTGCCACCATCGCGGCAAATCCCCAACACGCAGCCAGACACGGACAGCTGGTTGCCGTTCAACTGCATTTTGGAATTGTAAGTCTTGTCCCGGTCCGGAGAGTAGACCTTGCCGCCCGAATAGGCGCCGCTTCCATCGGCTTCCATGTCCCAAATGATCTTACGGCCTGTGTTTTCCGTCTCCAGGATGGCTCCGCTCCCGTCAAAGGATTTGACCAGCGTGCCGCAGACTTTGCCACTGCAGTCTGTCACTTGGATGTGACCGTAATTGCCATTGTCGTCTGCTGTGGTTTTCCACGTGCCGTGCACGGGATCGGCCAGCGCCGGGCTGGCGAGCAGCAGAAGCGACGCGAGTGTCGACGTGAATTTCATAATTGGTGTCCTCCCTAGGTATGAGCCGGACAGTGCTGCATTCCACCTTGTCCACGCAATACTGACGCAAGGTCGCGTTGCAATTTGTGACGCAAGGTGACAGATGCCGCACGACACTGAATGAGGCCCCTAAAATGATCCTTTACCCCGCAATCGACCTCAAAGACGGACAGGCCGTGCGCCTTGTGCACGGAGATATGGACCGGGCCACCGTGTTTAACGATGACCCTGCCGCACAGGCGCGTGCCTTTGTCGACGCCGGCTGCAAGTGGTTGCATCTGGTTGACCTCAATGGGGCTTTTGCGGGCACACCTGTCAACGCCGCCCCGGTCGAAGCGATCCTCAAGGCCTGTCCTGTTCCGGCACAACTGGGCGGCGGCATCCGCGATATGGCTACGATCGAAATGTGGCTGAGCAAAGGGTTGGAGCGGGTGATCCTGGGGACGGTCGCTGTGGAGAACCCGGACCTCGTGCGTGAAGCCGCGCGCGCCTTTCCCGGCCATGTTGCGGTTGGCATCGACGCACGCGATGGCAAGGTGGCGACCAAGGGCTGGGCGACCGAGACGGATGTCGACGCCACAGACCTCGCCAAATCGTTTGAGGACGCAGGGGTGGCGGCGATCATCTACACCGACATCAACCGTGACGGCGCTATGGGCGGCCCAAACATCCCGGCCACAGAGGCGCTGGCGCAGGCCGTCTCGATCCCCGTGATTGCCTCGGGAGGCGTTTCATCGCTGGGCGACCTCACCGCCCTGAAGGACACGGGCGTAATCTCGGGCGCCATTTCGGGCCGTGCGCTTTATGACGGGGCCATTGATCTGGCCGCCGCGCTTGCAATGCTCAAAGGCTAGACCTTATTCGGCGGCTACTGTCCCAGTGAATTTGGCGAGCGCCCCGGTCATCACTTTGAGGTAGGGTGCGTCCTCGGACACACCGCCCAGCGGCGATAACATCTCGGTCGGGTCCTGATAGGCGATCATGGTCTTGCCGGTCCCATCTTGATAGACCAGCACCTTGAGGGGCAAGTAGAGGCCCGACACCGGGTCGTCCTTGATCGCGGGGGTGCCGACTTTGGGGCTGCCAAAGATCAGCAGTTGCGACGCGCCCACATCCTCTCCCACCGATTCCGCTCCGGCACCGTGATCCACGCGGGCAAAGATGGTCAGGCCTGCGCCTTCCAGTGTCGCGACCAAAGCATCGACAGTTTCGGTTACGCCAGCTGTGGCCTCTTTGCGGACAATGCCGTTGTCACCGGCCATAGCGGCCCCCGCCATCGCGACAATCACTGCCGCTGTTGCCAAGAATTTCATGCATCCATTCCTCCTGAAGTGCTTTGGATGATGGCGCATCCCGCGATCGGCACCAGAAAACTTCCCGTGATCGGTGGAACGGCGCCGATTGTGGGCATGTCCTCACTTTTCACAATGGCCCAAGCCAATCTTCTTCTCTGATTTAGAAAATCCCGGGGTGAGCCCGCAGGGCGAGGGGCAGCGCCCCTCATTTCGCTAGCCGCGCCTCCGGCACGAGGGGCAGCGCCCCTCATTTCCTTAACCGCGCCTCCGGCACGAGGGGCAGCGCCCCTCATTTCCTTAACCGCGCCTCCGGCACGAGGGGCAGAGCCCCTTTCCTAAGCCCGAAAAGCGCACTATCAGGCGTGCATGCTCAAGACCCGCATCATCCCCTGTCTGGACGTGGCCGATGGCCGCGTCGTTAAAGGCGTGAACTTTGTCGACCTGATAGATGCAGGCGATCCGGTCGCGGCGGCGCAAGCCTATGACGCGGCAGGCGCGGACGAGTTGTGCTTTCTCGACATTCACGCCACCCACGAAAACCGCGGTACCATGTTCGATCTGGTGCAACGCACGGCAGAGCAATGTTTCATACCTTTGACCGTCGGGGGCGGGGTGCGCACCGTGGCGGATGTACGCGCCCTTTTGCTGGCAGGCGCGGACAAGGTGTCGTTCAACTCTGCGGCAGTGGCGGACCCAGACGTTTTGGCGCGCGCCGCCGATCAGTTCGGCAGTCAGTGCATTGTGTGCGCCATTGATGCCAAGACTGTAGAACCGGGCCGTTGGGAAATTTTCACCCATGGTGGGCGCAAGCCAACGGGGATCGATGCAGTCGAATTCGCGCGCACGGCGGCGGCCAAAGGGGCAGGGGAAATATTGCTGACCTCTATGGATCGCGACGGAACGCGGGCAGGGTTCAACCTGCCTCTGACCCGCGCCATATCGGACGCAGTGTCGATCCCGGTCATCGCATCAGGCGGCGTGGGCACGCTGGACCATCTTGTGGATGGCGTGACCGAGGGCGGCGCGTCCGCAGTGCTTGCCGCATCCATCTTTCACTTTGGTGACTACACGATTGCCGAGGCCAAGGCCCATATGGCCGCCGCAGGTATCCCGATGAGGCTGACATGACACTGGACGAGTTGTTTGCAACGATAGAGGCCCGCAAAGGCGCCGATCCTGATACGTCCTGGACGGCCAAATTGCTGTCCAAGGGGCCTGAGAAATGTGCGGAAAAGTTTGGCGAAGAGGCTGTTGAAGCCATCATTGAAGCTGTCAAAGGCGACAAAGTCGGCCTGACAAGCGAGGCTGCGGATGTGATGTATCATCTGCTGGTGATGCTGGCTGCGCGGGATGTCCAATTGTGCGATGTTCTGGAAGAACTGGCGCGCAGGCAGGGCACCTCTGGCTTGGTGGAAAAGGCGGCGCGCAGCTAGGCCGTACCGCCCGTTCGCCTCACAGCAAGGCGCATCCAGATGCGCCCTACCCAGAACTACGTGTTGTTCACGTCACCCAAACGTCATATGAATTGCTGCAACTGCACAATGCAGCCCCCAAGGGCTGCCAAATGACTGCCCTGGGGGACCCTGACATGCCCGATTTCAAGAAAATCCTCATCGCAAACCGCGGTGAGATCGCCATCCGCATCATGCGTGCGGCCAATGAAATGGGTAAAAAGACGGTCGCTGTCTTTGCCGAAGAAGACAAGCTGGGCCTGCACCGGTTCAAGGCGGACGAAGCCTACCGCATTGGTGAGGGCTTGGGGCCGGTGGCCGCGTACCTCTCGATCGAAGAGATGATCCGCGTCGCCCGGGAAAGTGGCGCAGACGCGATCCATCCCGGCTATGGCCTGCTGTCGGAAAACCCTGATTTCGTCGATGCCTGTGAGAAGAACGGCATCACCTTTATCGGTCCGCGTGCTGAAACGATGCGCGCCCTTGGCGACAAGGCGTCTGCCCGCCGCGTCGCGGTCGAGGCGGGCGTACCTGTCATCCCCGCAACCGAGGTACTGGGCGATGACAT
This sequence comes from Tateyamaria sp. Alg231-49, assembly GCF_900143535.1. GTDB lineage: Bacteria > Pseudomonadota > Alphaproteobacteria > Rhodobacterales > Rhodobacteraceae > Tateyamaria. The sequence continues at coordinate 170,408 of NZ_FRFA01000006.1, forward strand.
GGCGGCGATCAAGAAAGAGGCCAAAGAAGTCGGCTATCCCTTGATGCTCAAAGCATCCTGGGGCGGAGGCGGTCGTGGCATGCGCCCGATCATGTCCGAGGACGAAGTAGAGGAAAAAGTGCTGGAGGGGCGGCGCGAGGCCGAGGCTGCTTTTGGCAACGGTGAAGGTTATCTGGAAAAGATGATCCTCAAAGCCCGCCACGTCGAGGTGCAGATTCTTGGCGACAAGCATGGCGGCATGTACCACTTGTTTGAGCGCGATTGCTCTGTCCAGCGGCGTAACCAGAAAGTGGTGGAACGCGCGCCAGCGCCGTACCTGACTGAAGAACAGCGGGCCGAGATTTGCGAGCTTGGCTACAAGATTTGCAAGCACGTGAATTATGAATGTGCGGGCACTGTCGAATTCCTGATGGATATGGCCGATGGCAAATTCTACTTCATCGAAGTGAATCCGCGCGTACAGGTCGAACACACCGTGACCGAAGAGGTGACAGGCATCGACATCGTGCAGGCTCAAATCCTGATTGCCGAAGGCAAGACCATCGCTGAGGCCACCGGCAAGCCGTCTCAGGCCGACGTAGTGTTGACCGGCCACGCCCTGCAAACCCGGATCACAACCGAAGATCCACAGAACAACTTCATTCCCGATTATGGCCGCATCTCCGCCTACCGCGAAGCCACCGGCATGGGTATCCGTCTGGATGGCGGTACGGCCTACGCGGGTGGTGTGATCACCCGCTACTACGACAGCCTGCTCACCAAGGTGACGGCCAAGGCCCCGACGCCTGAGATGGCCATCGCACGTATGGACCGCGCCCTGCGCGAGTTCCGTATTCGCGGCGTGTCCACCAACATCGCCTTTGTCGAAAACCTGCTCAAGCACCCGACCTTCCTCGACAACACCTACCACACCAAGTTCATCGACGAGACGCCGGACCTGTTCACCTTCAAGAAGCGGCGTGACCGCGGCACCAAGGTTCTGACCTACATTGCCGATATCACGGTGAACGGGCACCCGGAGGTCAAGGACCGTCCAAAACCACGCGCGGACCTTAAGGCGCCCAAACCGCCAGCTTTGCAAGCTGACCCGACGCACCAGATGGGCACCCGCAACCTGCTGGAACAAAAGGGCCCCCAAGCGGTTGCTGACTGGATGAAGGCGCAGCAACAGTTGCTGATTACCGACACCACCATGCGCGACGGGCACCAGTCTCTGCTTGCCACTCGGATGCGTAGCCATGACATGATCAATGTGGCCCCGGCCTATGCAGCCAACCTGCCACAGCTCTTCTCGGTTGAGTGTTGGGGTGGGGCAACCTTTGATGTTGCCTATCGTTTCTTGCAGGAGTGCCCCTGGCAGCGCCTGCGCGATCTGCGCGAGCGGATGCCGAACCTGATGACCCAGATGCTGCTGCGCGGCGCCAACGGGGTCGGGTACACCAACTATCCTGACAACGTGGTGCAGGAGTTTGTCCGCGTTGCCGCCACCACAGGTGTCGATGTTTTCCGCGTTTTTGACAGCCTGAACTGGGTTGAGAACATGCGTGTAGCCATGGACGCGGTCATAGAGAACAACAAGATTTGTGAAGGCACGGTCTGCTACACCGGTGACATCCTGAACCCGGATCGCGCCAAGTATGACCTGAAATACTATGTCGACATGGGCAACCAACTGAAGGACGCGGGCGCGCATGTGCTCGGCTTGAAGGACATGGCGGGCCTGTTGAAACCCGCCGCCGCACGCGTGCTGGTTAAGGCGCTTAAGCAAGAGGTGGGCCTGCCCATCCACTTCCACACCCATGACACCGCAGGCATCGCCTGTGCCACCATTCTGGCGGCGGCCGAAGCGGGCGTAGATGCGGTGGACTGTGCCATGGACGCCCTGTCGGGCAACACGTCTCAGGCAACGTTGGGCACCGTCGTCGGCGCCTTGCAGCACACAGACCGTGACACGGGCCTGTCGGTCGATGCAATCCGCGACATCTCGGACTACTGGGAATCCGTGCGCGATCACTACGCCGCGTTCGAGAGCGGGATGCAGGCTCCATCCTCCGAGGTTTACCTGCACGAGATGCCCGGCGGGCAGTTTACCAACCTCAAGGCGCAGGCGCGCTCGCTGGGTCTGGAAGAACGCTGGCACGACGTGGCGCGGACATATGCAGACGTGAACCAAATGTTTGGCGATATCGTCAAGGTGACACCATCCTCCAAAGTTGTGGGGGACATGGCGCTGATGATGGTCAGCCAGAACCTCACCCGGGACGAGGTCGAGGACCCGGAAAAAGACGTCGCCTTTCCCGACAGTGTTGTGGACATGATGCGCGGCAATTTGGGCCAGCCTCCCGGAGGCTTCCCGCCTGAGATCCAGCTGAAAATCCTGAAGGGTGAAGCGCCCAATACACAACGCCCCGGTGCCGATGTTCCGGCAGTTGATCTGGACGACACGCGCGCGGACCTTACGAAACAGCTGGAGGGCAGGGAGGTCGATGACGAGGACCTGTCGGGCTACCTCATGTATCCCAAGGTGTTCCTTGATTACATGGGCCGCCATCGCACATACGGCCCCGTTCGGGTGCTGCCGACCAAGACCTTCTTTTACGGCATGCAGCCCGGTGAAGAAATCACGGCCGAGATCGACCCCGGCAAGACCCTCGAAATCCGCCTTCAAGCCGTGGGCGAGACCAACGAGGACGGCGAGGCCAAGGTGTTCTTTGAACTCAACGGCGCTCCGCGCGTCATTCGCGTTCCCAACCGTATGGTGAAATCAACCACCGTGCAGCGACCAAAGGCCGAGGCAGGCAATGCAGATCACATTGGTGCGCCGATGCCCGGCGTGGTCGCGTCCGTGGGCGTGCAGGCGGGCCAAAAAGTCAGCGAAGGCGATCTGCTGTTGACCATCGAGGCGATGAAGATGGAAACCGGGATCCATGCTGAGCGCGATGCGACGGTCAAGGCTGTGCACGTTGGCCCCGGCGGGCAGATCGATGCCAAGGACCTATTGGTTGAGTTGGAGTGAGGCGAAGAGAGGCATGCGTGCAAGATGCGGCAAAGGTCTGGTTTTTGAGCACAAAACGCTCAAATGCGCGCGGCGCGCCGACAGCCCACTTTGAACCGTTTCTGCTGTTTCCGGAGACTTGTGAATTCTAGGCATTGATACTACGACGACAGCATCTGGCCTGAGGTGTAAAATGCAGAAAACTGTCGTCAATAGTTGGAACGAATGGGACCCGCTCAAACACGTGATCGTGGGACGAGCGGATGATTGTCATATCCCGCCAAACGAACCAGCGCTTGAAGCAAAAGTTCCTGAAGATAGCGACATGCGTGGACAGTGGGGTCGCAGACCACAAGAAACGATTGACCGTGCCAACGAGCTTTTGGACAATTTCGCCACGATGCTGGAAGGCCGTGGCATTCGCGTTGATCGCCCGACCTCAATAAATCACGCACTGCCCGCAGAGACGCCAGATTTCAAAACTGACAGTCAATTTGGGTGCATGCCGCCCCGCGACGTGTTGTTGACGGTCGGGTCCGAGATGCTTGAGGCAACGATGTCGTATCGCTGTCGTTGGTTTGAGTATCTGAACTATCGCCCACTAATGCAGCGGTATTTCGACGAAGATCCCAATTTCCGCCATGAAAGCGCACCCAAACCGCGCCTTACGGATGCGGATTACCACCCTGACTATCTGAGCGATAAGATCGGTGTTGAGCAGCGCCTTAAGTGGGCCGAAGAGAAATTCTTTGTCACGACTGAAGAAGAGCCGCTATTTGATGCGGCGGACGTGCTGCGATTTGGGCGCGACTTGGTTGTGCAGCATGGGTTCACGACCAACGAAAAAGGCATTGAATGGTTGCGTCGTCACTTTCCTGATCATCGTGTGCATACGGTGAACTTTCCAGGTGATCCTTACCCGATCCACATTGATGCAACTTTTACACCCTTGCGCCCCGGCTTGATCCTGAACAACCCTCAGCGCCGTTTGCCTGAGGCACAGCGCAAAATGTATGCGGATAACGATTGGGAAATCGTCGATGCGGCCCAACCTGCGCACAATGCACCACCTCCGCTATGCTATTCGTCCACTTGGCTTTCGATGAACGTGTTGGTTCTTGACCCGAAAACAGTCTGTGTTGAAAAATCCGAGGTCTATCAGGCGGAACAGATGGACAAACTTGGCATGGAAGTCGTCGAGGTCGATTTGCGCGACGCATATGCATTTGGGGGTGGTTTGCATTGCTGTACTGCGGACGTGAACCGTGAAGGCACGTGCGAAGACTACTTCCCAAAAATGCCGACACTCGCATAAGCCGCCTGTTTTGTTCAGTGGTAGCCTAAGGTGCGCAAAACACTTGCGGGCGCCAGCGAACACCAGCGCAGAAAAGTCTAACGGCGGCTTCGTCCGGCACGGCGAACGGTAGCGTTGTCACTGATGCCCGATCGCTGTCCGGCACATGTCTTGGATGTTGAGGCCTGTGAAGCGTGGCGCGGTTCTGGTCAGGATTAAGAAGGAGCGCCGTGCGCAGGCAATGCCACGCGGCGCGTCCGCTCAAGCACATCTGTTTGCAGTCTGAAACATGAGATCAAAGCGGTTTGAATTGCGCTTGTGTCTCCATGTTTCTTGGGCACAGGCTGGATCAGGGCGCGACTCTGCCCTGACTCACCATTGCTTGGGACGGGCAAATGAACACACAGTCAAATCGCGCCACTTGGCTTGCCGTTTCCGCGATGTTCGTTCTGAACGGCGCGCTTTATGGTATTTGGGCGGCGCGTATCCCGGCGATGGCGACACGTCATGACCTTGATGCGGGTGAATTGGGTCTGCTCTTGTTGTTGCTGGCGGGTGGGGCGATTGCAGCTTTTCCCCTTGCTGGACGCTTTGCCGACAAGTTGGGAGCCGCCTTCATCACGTTGTGGATCGCGGTGGCGTACACGGTGGCCCTCGCGCTCACAGCGCTTGCTCCGAACGTTGCCACCCTTGCAGTTGCGCTTGCCGTGTTTGGGGCGACGCATGGTGCGATGGATGTCGCAATGAACACATGGGCGGGAGAAGCCGAGCGCCATATCGCGCGCCCGGTGATGTCGTCCTTTCACGCGATGTTCAGTCTCGGGGCTGGTTTGGGCGCGGCAAGCGGTTTTTTTGCAGAGCAATGGGGCGTCGATATCCCGGCACACTTCATAGTCACAGGTGTGGCAGTCGCCACGCTGACGTTGACGATCGCCCGTATCGGTTGGGTCTCGCCTACTCAGGACGGCGTGTCTGGCACGCCGTTGTTCCCATTGCCCACAGGTCCTCTGGTGGCTGTGGGCCTTATCGCGTTCTGCACCTCCATGGGCGAAGGCGCGATGGTCGATTGGAGTGCGCTGTTGCTCATCGAAACGACAGAAGTCACGCCTGCGCAGGCGGCTTTGGGTTATACCGTGTTCTCGGTGGCCATGGTGGTCACGCGGTTGCTTGGAGATCAGGCGACGCGGGCCTTTGGGCCCACACCCACAGCACGGTTCGCCGGGGTAATCGCAACTGTTGGCGCCATCTGTGCCGTGTCCTCAACCAGTTACAGCGTGACACTGATCGCCTTTGCATTGATGGGAGTCGGGTATGCGGTGATCATGCCGCTGGCCTTTTCACGCGCCGCACGCGACCCGCATTTGCCGCCCGGCACGGCCATCGCCTCTGTGTCGACCCTTGGCTATGGCGGGTTGCTTCTTGGCCCGCCGCTGATCGGGTTTGTGGCCTATGCCAGCACGTTGCGCACAGGCTTTGCCCTGCTGGCGGTTCTGGCGGCTCTGATCATCGTTCTGGCGGGTGCGGTGCGCGCAAAGTAAGGCCGCCCCCTTGCAGGCCTGCACGGGCTGGGGCAGGGAAGTGTAATGAAGCTGGCCTCTGTATCTCTGATCGTGCCCGACTATGACGAAGCGATTGCCTTTTATTGTGGGCAGATGGGCTTCGATCTGATCGCTGACATCGATCAGGGGCGCAAGCGCTGGGTCGAGGTGCGGCCTGGCCAAGGCGGTGCGTCCTTTGTGCTGGCTCGTGCCGACGGACCTTCCCAACAAGCAGCCATTGGGGCGCAGGGCGCGGGGCGGGTGTGGTTGTTCTTGCAAACGGACGATTTTGCGCGGGATCATGCGCTTTTGTTGGGCGCCGGTGTGACGTTCGAAGAAGAACCGCGCGTCGAACCCTATGGCACAGTCGCCGTGTTTCGCGACATCTTTGGCAACCGCTGGGACCTGATCGAGCGTCGTTAGGGGGAAACCTCGATGTCTGTTTCGCCCAATGGCCCGAATATGAGCGTGAGGGTGAAGACCGACGGTACTCCATTGGCAAAAGTCAGGTACGTGCTGACCAAAGCGTCTTCGGCGAAGTTGACGTAGACAGGTGTGATGGCGGGGCTTGTGGCGCCGGGGGCCGACATGCGGGTCAGCACAATCGGACCGCCAAGGCCGGTCAACTCAATCGTGATGGCCAGTTGGTTGTTAATTTGTTCCGTGGAAAGGACCCGAGTAAGCACGTCGGGCCCGTGGGGCCCATCATGTGCGCCAAGCGAGGCGGGGGAGATAAGCACGGCGAGGGCAATCATCCCCCAAATGCGCGGCCATATCGCATGCCTCATGATCGATTTGCTCATCGGTTTCCCCATTTCGTGGTCGGCCCGGTTATATTGCCCAAAGATTTTTGCAGTGCGATGTGATTTTCCACTTGCAGCGCAGGGCGGGGATAAGTATCTCACGCCTCACCCAAGGAAGCGGGCGTAGCTCAGGGGTAGAGCATAACCTTGCCAAGGTTAGGGTCGGGCGTTCGAATCGCCTCGCCCGCTCCAATTTTCCAACATACCCAGTTGGTTAGACAGAACCGCCTTTCGGCGGTTCTTCTGTTTTTGGGCGTTGGGCAGCTGCATGATCGGCGAATTTAGTAAATTTGAACGTCAGGTGTTCTCGATTTTTCGCGCGCGTTTCCGCTGTGAGCTGTCTGTGTGGGCCACTGATGTATGCTGACATGTCCTCGAAACCGATTGGGGATCGACCGGGAGGAGCGTCTTGCTCCCTGCAAGTCGAAAAACAATTTCTTTACCAATTCCCACTTGGTGAACAGTCTCAGCATTCCAAGATTCGCCCTCAGAGGGAGCATTCGCGAGTAGTTTTGATTTCGAAGGTCGAGGCGGGCAATGAACTCGGGCCGAGCGTCCTGCGAGACCAACAGCCATGTGGGGATCAGTCGCCGGAACAAAGCGTACAACACGCGTGATCGCGCCAGCCCAAATTTGGTGAGGAACAGCGTGATGAATTGCGCCGCTGGCCAAGAATCTCCTTCTGACTGGACCTATGCGCAGAGGAAAACCGTCGCTAAGCTTCCAAACAGGGAGACGAGATGGAAGCGACAATTCTGACGTTCGAGATGATGGTGGTTCTGGGACTGCTGGCATTTACGGTATTTCTGTTTGTTTCCGAGATCATTCGCATCGATTTGGCGGCAATCCTTGTCATGGTGATCCTGGGGGGGCTCAGCACGCTGCCCGGACTGGAAAGCCTTTCTAACCGTGCCGAGCTTTTTTCCGGGTTCTCATCAAACGCAGTCATTTCAATTATCGCTGTGATGATCATCGGGGCAGGGCTGGATAAGACAGGTCTGATGTCCAAAGTTGCGACGTTGATATTGAAACGGGGCGGCACGACCGAAGCGCGGATTATCCCGATCGTTTCGGGCACAGTGGGAGTTATCAGCTCTTTCATGCAGAACGTCGGAGCCGCCGCGCTTTTCCTGCCTGTCATCAGCCGAATATCTGCGCGAACCGAAATTCCTATGAGCCGTTTGGCGATGCCTATGGGGTTTTGCGCGATCCTTGGTGGGACGATCACGATGGTTGGCTCTTCGCCCTTGATCTTGCTGAATGATCTTCTGACGTCTGCGAACCGAACATTGCCAGCCGACCAGCAGATGCAACCGTTTGGCCTGTTTTCGGTCACCCCAATCGGGTTGATGTTGGTCCTGACCGGCGTTCTTTACTTTGTGCTTTTGGGACGTTGGGTCCTGCCCAGCCAACGGGGGCGGGGCGCGGATGCTGGTGCTGCACGGTCAATGCAGAACTATGTTGAAAACACCTATGGTCTCCGCGCAGATATGTTCGAGGTGCGTGTACCTGAAGGCTCACTTTTGATTGGTCAGAAACTGGCTGACATCATGGTTGCGCACCATCTCTACATTCTGGGCACCTCTTACAGAGGCCACAAAGTCATTGCGCCCATGGCTGATACTGAAATTGAGGCGCCAGCGCGTCTGGCCGTTCTGGGCCTGCGGCGGGTGCTGCATGACGAATTTTCTGAGCCCTATGGTTTGGAAATACTGCCTGAGTTGGACGTTTTCGCCGATGACTTTGCGGCGACGGAGTCTGGCGTGGCCGAGGTTGTGATCCCGCCCGGTTCGTCTGTGATAGGCCAGTCACCGATGGAACTGCGCCTGCGCCAAACGCATGGGCTGTCAATTCTCTGTATTCATCGCGGCGAAGAGACGATGAGCCACGTCGAAACCGAAGATCACGTTGCCACCCATATTGGCGTCGTGCCGCTACAGGCCGGCGATACTCTTGTTGTCCACGTCCAATGGGAGCGGCTTACCCGGCTCAAATCTGATCAGGATTTTGTCGTTGTGACGTCGGATTTTCCGCAAGAGGAATTGCGCCCGCACAAAGTGAACTGGGCGCTTGGCTTCTTTTTAATGACGCTGTGCCTGATTTTGTTCACTGACCTGCTCTTGTCACTGGCTTTGCTGGCCGGTGCTGTCGGGATGATCTTGTCGCGCGTCCTGTCGATAGATGAAGCTTATGAGGCCGTCAGTTGGAGCACGGTTTTTCTTTTGGCTTCGCTGATCCCAGTGGGAATGGCGGTACAGAACACAGGCACAGCGGCATGGATCGCAGAGCAAATTTTGTCTTTGTTGGACGGTTGGCCACTTTGGTCGCTGCAGGCGGGTCTGGCCGTTTTGGCGACGATCTTTACGCTCGTGATGTCGAATGTCGGAGCGACCGTTCTGCTGGTGCCATTGGCGATCTCCATAGCGATTTCAGCGGGCGGGGATCCGGCGGTCTTTGCGTTGACGGTTGCGATTTCCACCTCAAACTCGTTCCTGATCCCAACGCATCAGGTCAATGCGCTGATCATGGGACCTGCAGGCTACCGGGTTGTGGATTTCCTCCGCTCTGGTGGGATCATGACTGTCTTGTTTCTGATCGTCTCTATGGTCGGGCTGACGCTCTTCATTTAGTACAGATACGAGCGTTTCGCGGCTGGACAGAGGCGACGAAAAAAGGCGGATGCATTCCAGAACCCGTCGTCGGACCTGCCACGCGAACCAAACAATGTTTGGCTCGCGTGCCCCTTGCCTTGCAACAAATATGGATATCCAAGTTTGCTGAAATGCACTTTGATCGCAGACAATGCCGTTTCGATTTCTTCGGCAATGAACTGCTCGGTCGCCGGGTCCTCGGATGAGAAACGTGCCGACCGCATGATCAAGGGCTCCTCGAAGGGCTCAATTGACAGGGTAGCTGTGAAGTTCTCAATCGGCAGGGGCGAGCGCGCGGTTTTATACGTGTATGATATGCCAGCCTCTTTCGCGGTACGCTTGTGCACGGCTTCGTCGCCGTCTTTTGAGGTAACGAAACGGACAGGTGCGCCGTCGCTGACTTTGAGCGAGCAGGCTGACACGCTTGGGTGCCAATCCTCGATGTCGCAGAAATCTCCAATCAGGCTCCATAGGTCTTCAGCCGGTGCAGAAAGTTCAATTGAGCGACTGATTTGATAGTCTTCAGGTGAACCTGAAAGCGCGTCAGCATCTGCTCGACTTCACGCCGGAGGGAAATGAAAAAGCGCGGCAGGCCAATCTTGCGGCAGTAGAAGCCGACCCCACACAGCTTTTTGGCTATGTCGGCCTGACCTTTGTTCACAACAATAAGTACCGTTGGGCTGGACCGACAGGGAACCCGTTGTAGAACTGAAAACTCGCTCGACGACGTTCTTCATAACTATGAAGGCAAATATACCAACAAGTCGGATCTCGAGCGCGTATTGAGCGATCTGCGTCAGGCAGGATTGCCAGACTAGTTACGCGCCCGAGATGGGCACCCGGAACGCGCCTGTTTGAAAGTGTGGGAGATCTTGAACCGTTTGGCGCAGATCACTTTCACATTCAGGAACGCCGGGTCGCCTGTTACTTGAGCAATGCGCGTGCCGCGTCCACGGTCAGCGGTTCGGGGCGCTGACATGTGCTGGACAGTTTTATCACTTCCCCTTTCTCACCCGCATCGAGCACCGCCGTCATTACGTCGACCGCATGCAACGCCAACTCAAGTGCGCAGCGATGTGGCCTGTCGTCTTGCATGGCTGCGGCCATATCGGCCAGTCCTGCAGTTCGGTAATTGGCTTTGGCTATTCCGTGGTTGTCCTGATTGGGGATACCGAACGGGTGTGTGTCCGTGTCGAGCATGGTGCTGTTGCCGGTCGCATCAACGACTTCGACTTCTCCGGAGAACCAGTTTGGGTCGGGCAGGAACATCGTACCTTTGGAGCCGTAAAGCTCCATATGCCCGTGGCGATGCGCCCAGACATCCCAGGACGTCGACAGGGTGATCGTCGCACCACTTTCGAAGTCGAGCAAAGCGTGAATGTTGGTTGGGGTCTTTACCGGTATCACCTCTCCGCGCCGGGGCTCGGACAGGATCTCGCGGGTTGTGGCGGGTGTGGATGTCAGCGCCGCAACCCGGGCAACGGGCCCGAGCAACTGTATCAGGTTGGTGACGTAGTAGGGTCCAATGTCGAGCATTGGCCCGGCACCCGGCAGAAAGAAGAAGTCGGGGTTTGGGTGCCAATGCTCCATCCCGTGGTTCATGACATGGGCCGTACCGGCCACAACATCACCGATCTGCCCGGCATCGATTGCTGCGCGGGCGGCCTGATGCGCGCCCCCAAGGAAGGTGTCGGGCGCTGATCCGACGCGCAGCCCTTTCTCGGCCGCCAGTGCGCGCAGTGCTTCTCCCTGTTCCTGAGTGAGCACGATTGGCTTTTCTGAATAGGCGTGCTTGCCCGCTTGCAGAATGGCGCGTGTGACCTCGAAATGTGCGTCAGGAATGGTTAGGTTCACCACGATGTCGATGTCGTCTGCGGCCAACAGTTCTTCCACGCTGTGCGCGCGCACATCAAACGCTGATGCCTGTGCCCGCGCAGTGTCGAGGTTGAGATCGGCAACCGCACGCACTTCGAGCCCCTTGAACAGCGGCGCGAGCCGAAGATATGCGGTCGAAATATTGCCGCAACCGATGATCCCAATGCCGAGCATGGGCGCCTCCTTTACAGTGTTTGAGCCGATGTAAATGCGCGTTGCGCAAATCGTTGGTGGTCGTTGGGTTTATCGTGTTCGGCGACGAAATAGCGGGTGCCTGCAGCTTTGAGCGCGGCCATCAACCCTGCCCAATCCATGGTGCCGTGGCCCATGTCTGCCCAACCGTCTTCGTCCATGGCTTCTCCTGCCGGGGCGATGTCCTTGAGATGTGCAATCTCAATGCGTGACCCATAACGTTCAATGGGTGCAAAAGGATCGGCGTCGGCGCGCACTGCCCATGCCACATCGTATTCGAAAAGGACGGAAGGGGCCTCAGCAAGGATCAGGTCGATTGGCAGCGTCCCGTCCGGCAACGCGGCGAACTCGAAATCGTGGTTGTGGTAGGCCAGTTTCAGCCCCGCTTTGCTGAGTGTCTCGGCAACGGCGGCCAACCGCCCGCCAAAACTGCGCCACCCGTCTGCGTCTGTGGGGCGGTCTGCCGGCATGATGAAAGGGATCACAATCGTCTCGATCCCGAAACGCTGTGCGATGGCGATGACGGCATCCGCGTCGCCCTCGCACATGTCCAGCCCCACATGGCAGGTGGGCATGGTGAGGCCAGTGGCCTGAAGGCCCTGTTCCAGCGCATCCATGGCATCGCTGTCAGCGACAAGCGCGCCGTAGCCTTCCACATGCGTGTATCCGATTTCGGACAGCATTTTGAGCGTGTCTCCGAGCGGTGGATTCAGGCGGGAGCTGTAGAGCTGGTAGGACAAGTCAGTCATGTGTGGGCCCTTTCAGGTGCGTGAGTGGCGGAATAGAGGTCTCTGAGTGTGAAATCTGGGGTGGAACCGGGCGTCTCGGGGTCAAACCGCACGGAGACTGGGCGCCCTGGAACGAGGTGAAATCCATTGTCGCTCAGGCGGCCGGCGCGATTTGGCTCCAACGCAACAAAAAGCGCCAGACGCTCCGAGGTGAGCGTCAGCATGATGTGATCTGCGTGTTCTTTTGTGTCGATAACGATGCCGGCGTCGGCCAAGGGGTAGGACTTGTAGGGGCGTGGCGCAAAGTGATCGCTGTGCCGGTTCCCACCGACGTTCCAGTCGAATGTAAGGATTTCGTCGGACTGTACAGCGCCTGTTGGGATGACAAGACCATCGACCGCCTGATCGGCGGGCGCTTTAATGGTCGCTGTACCCAATGCGCGCGCAGCGCCTTCGGGTGAGATCGCAAAGGCGTCGATCTTGACCGCTGCGGCATCAATCTGGTCATTCACCACCCGCAACGTGATGCCGTCTGATGAGGGCACTGCGGTCACGATCACGGGCGCATAAAAATGGCGGGCGGCATGATGCAACAGCTTCCACCCCCCGCCATGATCAAGGCTGGACCAAGAACAGACCGGCCAAGTGTCGTTTAGCTGCCAATACAGCGTGCCCATGCAGTGCGGTTTGAGGCTACGCCATTGTGTGACAGCCGTTTTGATAGCGAGCGCCTGTTGGACCTGACTGAGGTAGACGAAATTCTCGAACCCTTCCGGAAAGCGGAAATAGCGGAAAATCGTTTCCGTGATCCGTGCGTTGCCACCTGCATTCTTCTGATGGCTTTCCATCACCGGTGAGGCGATGTTGCGGTCCGATGGTTCGGTGAAGCGGCGGATTACATCCATCGACGGGTAGGATTGAAACCCGAATTCAGAGCAAAAGCGGGGTGAAACGTCGCGGTAATGGTCAAAGTCGCGCCCTTCGTGCCAGACGGACCAGAAATGCATGTCTCCGGATCCGTCGTCATGCCATGCGTCACCAAAGTTCAGCGGGCCTGCTGATGGGCTGGAGGGCCACCAAATCGCCATCGGCGCGGTGTCTTTCAGCGCTGTTTCGATTGTGCGGTTCAGGCGGTCATATGCAACGAGGTACCGGTCGCGGTCTTTGCGGCTTTCCTCATACCAATTCAGTGCGCCGACCAGTTCATTGTCGCCGCACCACAGCGCAATGCAGGCGTGGTGGTTCAGACGGGCCACTTGCTCGCGCACTTCGCGGTCGACTTCGGTCAGGAATGCTTCTGTTGCAGGGTAGAGGTGGCAGGCGAACATGAAGTCGTGCCAGACCAGCAACCCCAATTCGTCGCACAGGTCATAGAACCAGTCCGGTTCGTACCGTCCGCCGCCCCAGACGCGGATCATATTCATGTTGGCATCGACCGCCGATTGCAGCAGGTCGCGGCACATGTCGGGTGTGATCGCCCCGGCGAGGGCATCGGCGGGGATCCAATTGGCCCCTTTCATGAAGACAGGATGGCCGTTGACATGAATAGAAAATCCCGTTCCGGCATCGTCCGGTTCGCTCACAAGCCGAATGTCGCGTAGCCCGATGCGCCGGGTTGTTTGGCTTTCGCCCACGGTGATGGAAAGGTCTTGTAGTGCTTGTTTGCCGAGCCCGGTTGGCCACCACAGATCGGGCGCGTCGATGCGAAGTTGCAGACGTGCGGTTTCGAATTCGATCTTTCCTTGCACCTCGACCCCGCACAGTGAGGCCAACAGAGTTTCTCCGTCCGGGTGACCTTCGGTGTGCACATCGATCGAAACCGTAACGCCCTGTGGGTCGTGGTTTTGAGCGACAATCACGTCTGCAATTCGGGGGCCGAGCGGTTCAAGATGGACATCGCCATAAAGCCCAAATGGCGCCAGCGCGATGTTCCAGTCCCAGCCAAAATCGCATTCCGGTTTGCGCAGCATATTTCCGTTTGGGATCGGACAGTTGTCTGCCTGAAAGGGCACAAAGTAAGGCTGTGCGTCGGCCAGGGATTTGGCCGCATCAGGAGCCGAGCGAAAATGCAGTGCGATGACGTTTTCGCCGGCTTGTAGCGCGTCTGACACATCTACGCGATGGGTGCGAAACATGTTGTCGGCCTGCAAAATGGTCTGACCGTTCAGCGTCACATCGACGACGGTATCCAGCATGGACAGGACAAGGGCCATGTCTGTTCTGGACACGTGAAATGTCCGCGTCAGAACCCAGTCACGCTCTGCGATCCAACGCAGATCATATTCGTTTTGCCGCCAGTAGGGATCAGGGATAACGCCGGCATCACGCAATGCGCTGATGCTATCGCCGGGCAGTGACATCGGGGCCGTGTATTGCCCGGTGTCATCCGACAAATCCCAAGGTCCGGACAGGTCCAACATCTGGCTTCAGACCCTCTCCTCGCTCGTCTTGTCAAAGAGCGAGGCGCGTGATGGGTCAAAGCCGATATGGATTTCATCGCCGGAAGACACGGCCGCCTGTCCATCCATGCGGATGCGCAGGGGAACGCCAGCGAGGGTCGCCCAGGCAAGGGTGTCTGAGCCCATGGGTTCCACAATGTCGATTGTCACGCGGGCGGAGACGGGCAAGTCCTTGGCTGCATCGCCCGACACGATATGCTCGGGCCGAATGCCCAGCCATGCAGACCCTTCGTGGCCATTGTTCTGAAACTCATAACCTTCCAGCGAAAAGCGTTCCCCTGTGGTGGCAAAGACCCCATTTTCGATCCGGCCCTCGAAAAAGTTGATTTCGGGACTGCCGATGAAGCCAGCGACGTACTTGTTGCGGGGGCGGTTGTAGATTTCTGTTGGTGAATCAAGCTGCTGGATGATGCCGCCTTTCATGATCGCGATTCGGTCGGCGAGGGTCATGGCCTCAACCTGATCGTGGGTCACATAGATCATCGTGTTCTGCAGGTTGTGGTGCAGGCGCTTGATCTCGACCCGCAGGTCGGCGCGCAACTTGGCGTCGAGGTTCGACAGCGGTTCGTCGAACAGGAACACATCCACATCGCGCACCAGCGCGCGCCCGATGGCGACACGCTGGCGCTGCCCGCCGGAGAGGGCGGCAGGCTTGCGGTGTAACAGTGGTTCGATTTGCAGAATTTCGGCGGCGCGGTCCACGCGCTCCTTGATTTCTGCCTTGGGCATACGCGCGTTCTTGAGGCCAAAGGACAGGTTCCCCTCGACTGTCATCTGCGGGTAAAGCGCGTAGGACTGGAACACCATTCCGATGCCGCGGCCCGACGGTTCTTCCCATGTCACATTGCGGTCGTTGATGTGGATTTCACCATCAGTGGGGTCAAGCAGCCCCGCGATGCAGTTCAGCAGCGTGGATTTTCCACAGCCTGAGGCACCGAGCAGGACGAGAAACTCGCCCTCCGGAATGTCGATGTTCAGATTGTCGAGCACGGTTACCGCGCCGAATTTCAGGGTCAGGTCTTTGACAAGTACGGATGTCATGGATCAGCCTTTCACAGCGCCAGCGGCGATGCCCCGGACAAACAGTTTTCCGGAAGCGAAGTAGATGATGAGAGGAACAAGTCCGGTCAGAAGCGTCGCGGCCATGTTGACGTTGTATTCCTTAACGCCCTGCACCGAGTTTACGATGTTGTTGAGTTGCACCGTCATCGGATAGATTTCGGGCCGGGTGTAGATCACGCCAAACAGGAAGTCATTCCAGATGCCAGTGACTTGCAGGATCATCGCCACCACGAAGATCGGCAGGGACATCGGCAGCATGATGCGGAAATAGATGCCCCAGAACCCCGCACCATCGACGCGGGCCGCCTTGAAAAGCTCCTCGGGGATTGCGGTAAAGTAGTTCCGGAAAAGTAGCGTCAGGATCGGCATGCCGAACACGGTGTGCACCAGCACAAGCCCCCAGAGCGAGCCATAAAGGCCCATTTCCCGCAAAATGATCACGATCGGATACAGCATGACCTGATACGGAATGAACGCGCCAAGGATCAGGATGGTAAAGAAAACATCGGCCCCTTTGAACCGCCAGTTGGCGAGCGCGTAGCCGTTGATCGAAGCGATGACGATGGACAGGAAGACGGACGGGATCAGGATCTGAACCGAATTCCAGAAGCCCCGGCTTAGCCCATCGCAGTTGATGCCGGTGCAGGCCTCGGACCATGCCTTGACCCACGGCTGAAAGGTGATTTCTACGGGCGGCGAGAACACATTGCCCAGCCGAATTTCCGGCATGCCCTTGAGCGATGTAACGACCATCACATAAAGCGGCAGCGCGTAATACATGGCGACCACGATCAGCGTGCCATAGAGCATGATGTTGGCGCGGGACAGGCGACGGCGTGGTTTGGGGCCGCGCGGGGTTATTGCATTATCCACGTTTTTTGCCTCCGAATTCGAGGTAGGCCCATGGGATCAGAATGATAATCACGCTCACCAGCATCATTGTTGAGGCGGCAAAACCCTGAGCGAGGTTTTGAGAGGCAAACATCTTGTCGTAGACGTATTTGGCGGGCACTTCGGACGCGATGCCGGGGCCACCTGAGGTCTGGGCCACCACAAGGTCATAAACCTTGACGATACCAGACGCGATCAGGACGAGGGCGGTGACAAACACGGGCCGCATCATCGGGATGATCACGACCACATAGGTCTTCCACGTTGGGATGCCGTCGACGCGGGCCGCCTTCCAGATATCTTCGTCAATGCCGCGCAGGCCGGCCAGCATGATGACCATGATCAGGCCAGACCCTTGCCAGATGCCTGCGATCAGGATGCCGAAAATGACGATGTCGGGGTTGTAGAGTGGGTCAAAAGTAAAGCTTTCCCATCCCCAGTCGCGCACCACTTGTTGGACGCCAAAGTCGGGGTTCAGGATCCATTGCCAGACCAAACCAGTAACGATGAAGGACAGGGCAAACGGGTAAAGGAGGATGGTCCGGAATGTATTTTCAAACCTTACCTTGCGGTCGAGCAATGCGGCGAGGATGAAGCCGATCAACAGCGTCAGAACCATGGAACACACGCCGTACCATGCGAGGTTTTCGATGGATACCAGCCAACGGCGTGTACCCCAAAGGCGGTCGTACTGCTCCCAACCGACGAAATCGAGCTTCGGCAGCAGTTTGGAACTGGTGAACGAATGGACAACTGTCCACGTGGTGCAGCCGATGAACACAACCAGCGCCGTAGCGACCATGGGTATGGATGCAATCTTGGCGTTGAGGTTGCGCAGCAGGCGGACAGGCCGCTTGGCGCTGTCTGTCTTAGACGGAGCTGACATGAGATTTCCCCCGAAGGTCCAGCCCCGGTGTCAAACCGGGGCTGGTGGCTTTAGAACGCTTTAGTCAGCGTCTGCGATGATCGCGGCATAAGCGGCCTGAGCATCAGCTGCCGAGTAGGACGGATCGTTCCAGAACTCGACCATCAGGTCTTCGATCTGCCCTTGGGTGTCAGGGGACAGTGTCTGGTTGCCGTCTGGCAGGATTGCGCCGGATGCGAGGATCTCCAGACCCTTTTGCATGCAGTCATTCGCAGCTGCGAGGTCGATGTCACCACGCACAGGAAGCGAACCCTTTTTGAGGTTAAAGGCGACCTGAACTTCTTTGCTGAGCATGACTGAGGCCAGTTTCAGCTGAGCTTCGGTGACAGCAGGATCGTCGTTTTTGGGGAAATAGAATGCGTCCCCACCTGTCGAGATGATCTCGTTTACGCCCAGACCGGGGAGACAGGTGTAATCGACACCTGCGACTTGCTCAGCGATTTGGAATTCGCCTTGCGCCCAGTCACCCATAATCTGACCACCAGCCTGACCGGTGATGACCATGTTTGTGGCCTGGTTCCAATCCTGAACCTTCGAGTTAGCCGAAAACGCGCGCGCGTCAGCGGCAGCCTGGAACACTTTTGCGTATTCAGGGCCTGCAGCGGCTTCAGCATCCTTTTCGATGGTTACCTTGGACCACGCATCGATCCCGGCGATCGCAATCGCCATCACGCCAAACGCGCCGTTGGACTGCCAAGGCTGCTGACCCATGGCGAGAGGGATCTTGCCTGCCGCTTCCAGCGCGGGGGCGGCGGCGACGAATTCGTCCCAGTTGGTGGGTACATCTACGCCTGCATCTGCGTAGGCCTTGTGGCTCAGCCAGATCCACTGCCACGAGTGGATGTTGACCGGCACGCAATAGATTTTTCCGTCGAGGGTGCAGCTGTCCAGCAGCGAGGTGGGCTGCACGATGTCGCGCCAACCTTCGGCGTCGGCGAGTTCGGTGAGGTCAAGCATCAGGCCTGCTTCGACCAGTTCTTCGGCTTGACGTCCGTGGTTGAGCTGCGTTGCACCCATCGGGTCGCCGCCCAGAATTCGTGAAATGATGATGGGGCGCGCTGTGCCGCCTGATCCGGCGATGGCACCGTCCACCCATGTGTTGCCTGTGGCGTCAAACGCCTTGGCGAATTCGGCTACCGCTGCCGCTTCGCCGCCGGACGTCCACCAATGGGTGACCTCCAGCTCGCCTGCATGCGCCATAGACGCACCAAGCAGGGCCGCTGACCCCAAAAGGTTTGCAAAAGTTTTCATATTGAGTCCTCCCTGACTTCTAAATCGTTATAGTAATTGCTACAACGTTTTAGATTTAGCGATCAAGCTAGAATTATGCCAGGGCTCGAATTAATTATCGGATCACGTGTAACGACCTGATTCTATTGAAACTCACCGCAAGGAGGACCGCCTCGGTTCTCGGTGTTTGCAAGGGAAAGCGCCCAAGATGACGAAGTCCGGGACCTCGGAATCAGACAAACAGGTTGTTCTAGAACCGGGAGAACGCCCGACGCTCAAGACGATTGCGCGTCTCTCTGGTCTCGCCGTGCCAACAGTTTCACGTGCTCTGTCTGATGCGCCTGATATCGGCAAGGATACCAAGGAACGGGTTCGCGAAATCGCGAAACAGATTGGGTACCGGCCCAATAGAGCAGGGGTGCGTTTGCGGACTGGGCGTACCAACGTGATCAGTGTTGTGATGTCGACCGAGCATGATGCGATGAACAACACCGGCCAGTTGATTGCAGCGATTACGTCCGCTCTGCGCGGCACGCCTTACCATGTAATCATAACGCCCTATTTCGCGGACGAAGATCCGATGGTGCCGATCCGCTATATCGTGGAAACCGGATCCGCGGACGGTTTGATTTTGAACCAGACGGAACCGGATGATCCGCGCGTGCGCTACCTGATGGAACACAAGTTTCCATTTGTGGCCCATGGCCGGACAGAACTGGCGGAGCCGCATGCCTATTTCGACTATGACAACACAGCGTTTGGATCTTTGGCCGTGGACGCCTTGGTCGCACGCGGCCGCTCGCGCATCGCCATTCTGGCGCCTCCGCAAACTCAAATGTATGCGATCCACATGGTCGCGGGCGCGCGCGCTGCCGCTGAAGCTCATGGTGTCACAGTGTCTGTTCTGGAAGGAGCGACTTCGCATAGCAGTGTGGCAGACGTAGAGGCTGCAATGCGGGCGGTGTATGGCAAGGCTGACCGTCCGGATGGGCTGATCGCTCCAAGCATTGGCGGATGCGTGACAATGGTTTCGACGTTTGAGCAGATGGGTCTGGTTTTAGAACGGGATTTCGACATGGCTGCGAAAGAGGCCCTGAGTTTCCTTAGGCGTTTCAGACCTGGTATCCTGGTTCTTGAAGAAAACGCCGACGAAGCTGGCGGATATCTCGCCCGGGCAGTCATGGACAGGATCAGTCACCCCGAGACATCGCCAATGCAAAAGCTGGTCTATCCCGATGCCAACGCATGGAAGGTCGCACCCGAGCATGCCGCGCCACGGGCAAAGACCCAAAACTAGGTGAATGAGTTCAAAAAACCGCGTTCTAGGCTGAGGCGGCCGGTAAACCTTGGTTGCGGCAGAAGCATGTATGGAATGCTGGCAACGGTGGCCGCTGTGGCAGCGTCTTGTTCAACTGTTGTGTTCGTTCAAAAAGGCGCTGACCTCATCGAAAAACTGTTCAAACGCAGGTGTTCCTTCCACCAGGGCGTGATTGTTCCCCTGTAGTGCAACAAAGCGCGCATCAGGAATCAAGGCCGCAAGTCTGCGCCCTTCTTCCAGCGGTACCCGTCTGTCGCCCTCAGAGTGCAACACTAGAGTTGGAACACGCAGCTGCCGGGCAAGGTCTTGGGTGTCCACCAGGGCATTCATTCTGTTGATCCGGGCAAGGTTCTGCGGACCAACGGACACGCGCTGCAACTCGTCAAAGCCAGTTTTCTGTTCTGGTGTGGCGTCCGGGATGAATCCGGTTGTAAAAAACTGGCGATAAATGGGATTGGTTGACCCCCAGCCTTCGGAAATCATCGTTTGAGAGGCTTCGAACAGTTTCGCCTGTTCATCGGACTTTCGTTTTAGCGCCCCTCTGGAAAACCCTCCGAGCAAAACGAGACAACGCACGCGTTCTGGGTTTTCGACCGCATAGCGGACAGAAAAGGAGCATCCCTGAGAGATTCCGAACAAGGCGAAGTCATCGAGCTTTGCTGCTTCTACCACCGTCGTCATATCTGTGACCATCGACGCCTCAGAGATGTCATCGACGTCCCAATCAGACAGGCCACCGCCGCGCTGATCAAACCGCACCAGTTCATGATTTTTGGCCAACCGGGCAAGAAAGGGGCCCCAGACCGCACTACGCCACTCATATTCGATATGATTGAGCCAGTTCGGGGCTTTGAAGAGCACGGGACCTTCGCCAACCCGGGCGTAGGCGATCTGTACCCCATCCGGAGCTATACAGAATTGCACCCTTTGATTTCGGGGTGGTTCGGCAACGTCGACCTGCTCAAGCTCTGTATCAAGGGTCCACTGCCAAACCGAAACAGGTCGCGTGATGTTCTTGACCTTCTGTGAGCCAAGGTTCTTGAACCGCTCGTCCAGGCCATCTTGAACCAATTGATGGATGACATCTGATATGCATAACCCGCCCGGTTCAGACATGCTTTCAAGTCGTGAGGCGACATTCACGGCATCTCCAAAAACATCCCCCTCGTCGAAAACGACATCCCCGACGTTAATGCCGATGCGATAGGTGATGCGCTCGTCTTGCGAACGCTGGCGTTCGCGCCGCGCCATGCCCTTTTGGATATCGATTGCGGCCCGGACGGCATCGACAGCGCTTTGAAATACGACAAGCAAACCGTCACCGGTGGTCTTTATGATGCTGCCCTGATTACGCTCGATTTCTGGATCGATCAGCTCTTTGCGATGCGCCTTTTGGCGCGTGATGGTGCCGATCTGATCGGTCTCCATCAATCGACTGTACCCCACCATGTCGGTGGCAAGTATCACGGCCAATCGGCGTTCCATCACCATTCCTTTCCCAGGCTAGTTTAGAAGCCAACGGCCGGTGTTTGCTTGACGTATGTCAGAGCGAACAACAGTCAGTTTCTGATGCGTCCAAAAGCAGAAAGGCGATTGATTTCGTCAAGCCGATCAAGGTTCACAACTGTCGATAACATAAGACGGTCATGGCTCCAGTCGCCGGGCCGTTGGATGGCAACGGAAGTGATAACCAGTGCCGCCATAAGTGGAACAGCGGCCGTCATGAATACCAGCCGCTTGTGGCGGATCCGCCGGCCAGACAGCACTGACAGGATCCTGCGTTCCAAAAGGCTCTTGCCAGGTTTCATGGAGGTTCGGTCAGCCGTCACCAGTGTGACCTTTGGCACCGCGATATAGAACGCGCGATCCCGCCGCAGGGTTTGCTGGCAGACGGCCAAGAGCGTTCCGCAGTAGTCGCGCACATCGATACGCCCGTAAGAAATTACCTGACTGTCGCAACTCAGCTCGCGAAGATGCTCAACCTGACGTTTCCACGCATGATAGGCGGGATTGAGGAAGAACAGGGGTTTGAGTGCTTCCAGCATCACCTCCCATTCCAGATCGCATTGGCGGATATGTTGAAACTCGTGTGCAATGGACACTTTCATTTCGTGGTGCTGGCCCAGCATGTGAGAGGGGATGACCACGTAGTAATTGCGAAATCCGCGGGTCGAAAAGGGCACCAGCGTCCGGTCAGACACTCGGATACGAATGCGTCCGATACGCCGAACATCATAGCTGTCCGCTACTAGGCGACACAGGCAATAGATCGAATACCCCAATCGGAGCATTCCAAGGCCAACCCCGACAATGAACATTGCTATAACGGCTTTGGCAAAGGCTCCCTCGGCGCTCATCACGCTAATGATGAATTTGTCGCGCATCAGGATCAGACCTTCAAAGTCAGATGCCTTCATCTCAAAGCCACCGTTGAGATAGTAGGACACAACCATATCAGACAGGTTTACGTTGACGCCCTTGGCCACTCCGTTTCCTTGCAAAAAGCCAAACCCGGCCACGAGAAGTGGCGCGCTGATGATGGCGAGAAAGCCCGCGTTCAAAAGCCAGAGTTGAGTTGTATAAGCGTGTTTCAATCCGATCCGGGACATGGCGCCACGGATAAGAAACCATAGAGCGAATGCCACACAAAACAGGATATTGGCATTTATGTAGGCATCGAGAAGGGCTTCACCGACCATCATTTTTTAACCTCCGATCCACGAGTGCCCGGATTTGCCCCAATGCTTCTTCAGTCAATTCATCATCATTCACGAGCCGCGCCACAAGCGAGACGGGCGTGTCGTCAAAGAGCTTCATTGACAGGTTCTTTAGCGAGCGCGTCTGATACGCATCCTTGGCAAGGGTCGGCGTGTAGATATGGCTTTTGCCAGACTTCCGACTGGTAACGAATGCCTTTTGCTCAAGGATGCGAAGGATCGTTGCCCCCGATGTGTAGGCGAGGTTGCGGTCTTGCGGAAGCTTGTCCAGCACGTCACGCACAGTTCCTTCACCTAGTGCCCAAAGCTCAGTCATGAACTCCAGTTCAACTTCGGTCAGCAGCTCGTTCTTTTTCTTTTTCATCGCCATTCTATCCTGTGCGAGCGAACACTCATTACGCAAGCATTATTAACCGTCATCATTTTCAGGCGTCCTACCGAAGTGTCAGACTTTCCTAAAGCAGAAGATCGCCCAGATCACTGAGAGGCCAAGTGGCCACCAGAGCGGTTGGCCAACAAACCCCAGCCACGCGAGAAAAATATAAGCTGTCCCCAACAGCGTGATGAACAACCGATCACCCAGTGTCGTGGTCAGTCCAAGGATGCCTTTGCGTTCCAGCCCGTCGCGGTATTTGAACCCTTCAAGGATGCCGATGATCGCGATGGCTCCAAAGATCCCGCAAAACAGAACAAAGGTCGCCGGTGTCCACGCCATCCAGAACGCAGGCCAAAGCGGGTCCGTCCACGAAAACCCGGTTTCCTCTTCTTGCTTGGCGACGTTCCCCCAGCCCTGCGCGAGGGCAGGGTTTGCCGCCATAAGGCCGCATAGGTAGGTAAGCTTTTTCATTACACCCTCCCCAGGGCAAAGCCCTTGGCGATGTAGTTGCGCACAAAGTAGATCACGATGGCGCCGGGAATGATGGTCAGCGTTCCGGCTGCCGCCAGCAGGCCCAGTTCATAACCCGCCGAAGACGCGGTTTTTGTCATTTCGGCAGCGATTGGTTTGGCCTGCACCGCTGTCAGCGTTTTCGCCAGCAGCAGTTCAACCCATGAGAACATAAAGCAGAAGAACGCGGCCACACCCACGCCTGCCTTGATGGTTGGCAGAAAGATGGTGACGAAGAACCGCGGGAAGGAGTAGCCGTCAACATAAGCCGTTTCATCCAGTTCCTTTGGCACGCCCCCCATGAACCCTTCCAAAATCCACACAGCCAGTGGGATGTTGAACAGGCAGTGCGCTAGTGCCACTGCGAGGTGCGTGTCAAACAGCCCGACAGAGGAATAAAGCTGAAAGAACGGCAGGGCGAACACGGCCGCCGGAGCCATGCGGTTGGTCAGCAACCAGAAGAACAGTTGCTTGTCCCCAAGAAAGCGATAGCGCGAAAATGCGTAAGCTGCAGGTAGTGCCACAGCCACAGAAATCACTGTGTTCAGAGACACATAGATAATCGAGTTGATGTAGCCCCAGTACCAGCTCGGGTCAGTGAAGATTACCTTGTAGTTGTCCAGCGTGAACGTTTGCGGAAACAAGCTGAAACCCGACAGGATCTCGTTTGTTGTCTTGAACGACATCGCCACGAGCCAATAGATCGGCAGCATCAAAAACGCGATGTAGAGGATTGGAATGAGGGAACGTTTTTTCATTGTCCGTCATCCTTTGTCATGAGGGTGTAGAACAGCCAGCTGACCAGCAGCGTGATGGCAAAATAGATCAGGCTCATGGCTGCGGCTGGCCCGAGGTCAAACTGCCCGAGTGCGATTTTCACGAGATCAATGGACAAGAGCGTGGTCGAATTTCCCGGCCCACCGCCAGTGAGAACAAAGGGTTCCGTATAGATGTTGAAGCTGTCCATAAAGCGCAACAGGATTGCGATGGTCAGCACGGTTTTCATCTTGGGCAGTTGGATATAGCGGAACACTTTCCAAGGGGACGCCCCGTCGATTTTGGCCGCCTGATAATACGCATCCGGGATCGACACGAGGCCCGCATAGCTGAGCAGGACCACCAGCGACGTCCAGTGCCACACGTCCATTGTGATGATCGTGACCCAAGCCGCGAACGGGTCTTGTGTCATGTCATAGGAAATGCCCAGCACGTCGTTCAGAAAGTATCCCAACAGACCGATATTGGGCAGGGTGAAGATGTTCCACATGGCCCCGACCACGTTCCATGGGATCAGCATGGGCAGCGCCATGAGCACAAGGCAAACCGGCACCCACATCCCTTTGCGCGGCATGGACAACGCGATGATGACCCCCAAGGGGACTTCAATGATCAGGATAAGAAACGTGAACAGGAATTGTCGCCCAAGGGCTGCGTGAAATCGCTCAGACCTGAGGATTTGTTCAAACCAATCAAGCCCTTGCCAGAAGAACACGTTGTTGCCAAAGGTTTCCTGTACCGAATAGTTGACGACCGTCATGATCGGGACAAGCGCATTGAATGCGACCAGAAGCAGGACCGGCAGGACAAAGAACCACGCCTTTGGATTTTCGGTTTTCACGGCGAAACCTCCGTTGCAATCCAGCCGTCACGATAAAGGCGGGTCTGGGCCTGAGCAAAATTGAGATGGACGGCAGCGCCTTGTTCTGGCGCGGCACCTTCGATGATTGCCTTGACCGCCGTGTCGCCCACCATGGCTTCGACCACAGAGTGTCGGCCAACATCGGATACCTTGCGCACACGCGCCTCGAGCCCGGCATCAGCGATGGATACGAATTCGGGGCGGATGCCCAGTTCGGTCGATCCTCCTTGGCCACTAACCGCGCCTTCCAGCGCGACAGAGTGGCCTTCGAATGTCACCCGCCCGCCATTTTCGCTGACAGGCAACACGTTCATGCCGGGTGATCCGATAAAGTGACCGACAAATGTGTGTTGTGGACGCTCGAACAACTCGACCGGCGTGCCAATCTGGACCACTTCGCCGTCCTGCATCACAACGACCTGATCGGCGAACGTGAGCGCCTCTGTCTGATCATGGGTGACATAGATCATTGTCGCGCGGACCCGTTGGTGCAACTCCTTGAGCTTTGAACGCAGCTTCCACTTGAGATGAGGGTCGATGACGGTGAGAGGTTCGTCAAACATCACAACGTTTACATCGTCGCGCACCAGTCCGCGCCCCATCGAGATCTTTTGTTTGTTGTCGGGTGACAGGTGGGAAGCACGGACATCGAGCATCTCTTGGACTTCGAGCATCGCGGCGATGTCCGCCACACGTTCGGCGATCCTTGCCTCTGGAACCTTGCGGTTGCGCAAGGGGAAGGCGAGATTTTCGCGCACTGTCATGGTGTCGTAGATCACCGGAAACTGGAAAACCTGCGCGATGTTGCGTTGGTCCGGGGGCAGGTCCGTGACGTCACGATCGTCAAACAGGATTTTGCCCTCTGACGGGGTCAAAAGCCCCGAGATGATGTTCAGCAACGTGGATTTGCCGCACCCGGACGGCCCGAGCAGCGCGTAGGCACCGCCATCTTCCCAATCAAGGTCAATTTCCTTGAGTGCATAGTCCTCGGCACCCTTGGGGTTGGGCATATAGGAGTGTTTCAGGTTCGAAAGGGTGATCTTTGCCATCAGGCCACGAGCCTCCCGTCCGGTGCGAAGTAGAACGCCTGACTGGCATCCATATAAAAGCGGTGACTTTCGCCAATTTCGTAAGGATGGACACCGTGAGCCAGCGATACCCAACCGTCTTCACCCAACTGAAAATGAGCGCTGGATTCCGACCCTGACAACTCAGTGACAAGGACCGTGCCGTCCATCACCACATCGCGCGTTGAGGCAGAGACGGGTGTCACGTGGTGGGGGCGCACTGCAACGGTATAGGGGCCATCTGGCAAGGCAGCCGCCGGTCCCTCAAGCGTCCAGCTGACGCCTGTTTCCATATGGGCGCTCTGGCCTGTCTTGATGATGCTTGCCGCGTTGATCGGAGGGTCAGAAAAAACGCGTGCCGCCGTTAGGTTGTCCGGCTTGCGGTAGATTTCGGCGGTCATGCCGAATTGTGTGACGACACCATCATCCATCAATGCCGTCTTGCCGCCCAGCAACAACGCCTCTTCGGGTTCGGACGTGGCATAGACCACCACGGCACCACGCCCGGCAAAGAGCTCGGGCAACTGTTCGCGCAGTTCTTCGCGCAGCTTGTAGTCAAGATTGGCGAGTGGTTCGTCCAGAAACACGGCCCGGCTTTCTTTGGCGATGGCACGGGCGAGGGCACAGCGCTGCTGCTGGCCGCCGCTTAGTTCCTGCGGGCGCCGTTTGAGCATCGGAGCAAGTTGCAGGATGTCCGCTGCTTCCTGCACGCGCCCCTCGATTTCGGATTTTGCCATGCCTGCAACCCGCAAGGGGGAGGCAATGTTATCAAAAACCGTCATATGCGGGTAATTGACGAAAAACTGGTGGACGAGGCTGATGTTACGCTTTTGCGTAGAGAGCCTTGAGACGTCCTGATCATCCATAAATATCTGACCCGAAGCCAAGGGATCCAGGCCTGCCATCAGTTTGATCAGTGAGGTCTTGCCGGACCCTGTCTGGCCCAACAGCACGTTAAAGTGCCCAGGTTCCAGTTTTAACGTCGTCGGCTTGATATGGGTGATCCCACGGACCGACTTCGTGGCATCTTTCAACGTTAAGACCATGATTTCCTTACCCCGGTAGAACTTGGCCGAAGCTCAGGAAAAAGCTTCGGCCAAAGCATCGGCCCCCAACAAGAAGCAGGGGGCCGAAATTGCGTTTACTGGTTCCAGCGCGCGACCAGATCGTCGTAGTTGACGGTCTCGCCCTGCGGCTTTTCGTTGTCCAGTTTGGGCTTGGCACCGCCATTGGCGAACCAGAACTCGGCGTCTTTCTCCTCGTTCAGACGTGGACCACACCCGCCATAGACTCCAGCTGCTTCGTCAGCTTGCTGCATCCGGGCCATGGTGATGTCCATTTCTTCCGCCAGACGATCCATCGCCTCTT
Source organism: Tateyamaria sp. Alg231-49 (assembly GCF_900143535.1). Lineage (GTDB taxonomy): Bacteria > Pseudomonadota > Alphaproteobacteria > Rhodobacterales > Rhodobacteraceae > Tateyamaria. The sequence goes on from NZ_FRFA01000006.1 coordinate 198,046, forward strand.
GGGGTGTGAACGCGCCAGAGTTCACGTCACCGATCTGTTGCCACCAGATTTGGGCCAGCTTTGGATAATCGGGCACGTTGATGCCGGTTGGAGACCACGCCACGCGGTCAGGCGAGCGGTAGAACTCGACCAGACCACCCAATTTAGGTGCCCGCTCGGTAAAGCTCTCGTGGTTGACCGAGCTGTCGCGGATGAAGGTCAGACCCACATGGGACTTCTTCACATCGACCGTCTTGGACGTCACGAATTGAGCATAGAGCCATGCGGCCTGAGCACGATCAGAGGGCGTGGATTTCAGGAAAGTCCACGATCCCACGTCCTGATAGCCAACCTTTTGCCCTTCGGTCCAGTAGGGGCCGTGTGGGCTAGGCGCCATCCGCCACAATGGATTGCCATCGTCATCCACAGTGTTGTTGCCTTCGGACTTCGGCTTGACCATGTCAGCGGTAAAGGCGGTGTACCAGAAGATCTGCTGGGCCACGTTGCCTTGGCTTAGTGCTGGCAGCGACTGGTAGAAGTCAAACGACGCCGCACCGGGTGGTGCATAGGCGCGCAGCCATTCATCCCACTTACGGATCGCGTAGACCGCTGCAGGACCGTTCGCAGCACCACCACGGGTGACAGACGCACCGGCAGGGTTACACGAACCGGCTTCCATGCGGATGCCCCATTCGTCGATTGGGATCCCGTTTGGCTCTCCCACAGACCCAGCACCGGCCATCGATAGCCATGCATCCGTCATCCGCCAGCCCAAATCAGGCGCGCGTTTGCCGTAGTCCATGTGGCCGTAGATCGCGACGCCGTCGACTTCTTTCACATCGTTGGAAAAGAAGTCAGCGATGTCTTCGTAGGCGGACCAGTTTACCGGAACACCCAGTTCATAGCCGTATTTGGCCTTGAAAGCGGCCTTGTTGTCCTCATCATCAAACCAGTCTTTGCGGAACCAGTACAGGTTCGCAAACTGCTGGTCTGGCAACTGATACAGGTTACCATCCGGTCCCGTTGTGAACTGGATTCCCATGAAGTCTTCCAGATCAAGCGTCGGTGACGTGGTCGCAGCCCAGTCACCGGCCATTTGTTCGGTCAGGTTGTAGGCCAGTTGCAACCGCGAGTGCGTACCGATCAGGTCGCTGTCGTTCACGTACCCATCATAAAGGTTCCGCTGCGTTTGCATTTGCGTTTGCACAGCCTGAACCACTTCGCCTTCGCCAAGGATCTGGTGGTTCACCTTGATGCCGGTAATTTCTTCAAATGCTTCTGTAAGCACTTCGCTTTCATAACCGTGGGTCGGAATGCCTTCCGACAGCACGTTGATTTCCATACCGCTGTATGGCTCAGCAGCATTAATGAACCACTCCATCTCGGCCAATTGTTCGGCTTTTGACAGCGTTGAGGGTTGGAATTCCTGATCAATCCATTTTTGGGCTGCCGCAGCATCGGCAAAAGCAGTCCCGGACCCCGCGATGACGGCAGCAGCCGCAGTCGCGGAGAGTAGATACTTACGCATCTTATCTCCTCCCAAAGATTATGTGAGCTGACATCGGCCAGCAACGGGATGCTACGCGCAGATGAATTACAGAGTCAAACTAATTTCTTAGTAGAAGATGTGGGGAAAGCAAAAGAAGCAGCCTGCGGGCGCCGCGTTTCACCAGTTCACATGCAGCACAGTTTGCGTGGGTCGTACTATAAATCAGCTTCAAATGGGTTTCTGGCCTGCCAGAAACAACCAAGTTTTGCAGATGTCAGAGCGTATCCAGTACTGCTAGGATGGTATGATCGGGGCAGGGGACAACGATGACCAACGATCAAGACGATAATCTGGCCCGCGCGAAAGAGCGCGGCTCACATGGGCGCCAGCAGGAAGAGGGCGTTCTGGTTATCCGCACCATCGCCATGCCTGCAGATACAAACCCGGCCGGCGACATTTTTGGCGGCTGGCTCATGTCACAGATGGACCTGGCAGCCGGGAATATGGCCGGTCGTGTGTCGCAAGGACGAGGCGCAACCGTGGCTGTAGAGGCAATGCAGTTCTTGCGCCCGGTGAAGGTTGGAGATGAGGTCACGCTTTATGCGACGTTGAAAAAGGTGGGCAGGACATCGATGCGCATTCATGTGGATGTGTGGGCGCGGGCGCGGTTTGCCCATGCCGGGCACAAGGTGACGGATGCCGATTTTGTCTTTGTCGCCTTGGACGAGCAGGGAAACCCCCGCCAGATCCCGGAAACCTGATCCTAGAACACTTTGAATGTCATCGTGGTCAGTGACCGTTCGATGCCGGCGATGTCGAGCAGGTTTTCGTTGATGTACTTGCCCACATCTGCGCCGGCCGGAATATAGAGCTTCATTAGCAGGTCGTAGTCCCCTGATGTCGAGAACAGTTCGGAATGGATTTCGCGCAAGGCAATGGCTTCAGCCACGTCGTAAGTGGTGCCGGGGCGGCAACGGATCTGGATAAAGACGCAAGTCGACATGAGGCAGGGGCCCTTTCGCGATGAAGTGGTGCCGTTTTAGTGACATGTCGGGGCCGGCCAGCACAAGGGGGGCGCGCAGGACTTGGCGCAGACGCACACCCCGCCTATAGAGAGCGCGACGTGACTTTTTGAGAGGCTCCTTATGCGCCGCGCCACCCTGACCCGCACCACGGCAGAGACTGATATCTCGGTTAAGCTGAACCTTGACGGCACTGGTGTCTATGACAACCAGACCGGAGTCGGGTTTTTTGACCACATGTTGGATCAGTTGGCGCGCCATGCGTTGATCGACATGACTGTGTGCTGCGAGGGCGATCTGCATATTGATGATCACCACACGGTCGAAGATGTGGGCATCGCGATTGGTCAGGCGCTGTCCCGCGCCGTGGGGGACAAAAAGGGTATCCAGCGCTACGGGTCCTGCCTGTTGCCCATGGATGATGCGCTGGTCCGGGCTGCCCTTGATCTGTCGGGCCGTCCGTTTCTTGTGTGGAATGTCGATCTGCCCACGCCCAAAATCGGCACCTTTGACACAGAACTGGTGCGCGAATTTTTTCAGGCGCTCAGCACTCATGGCGGCATTACGCTACATGTGGATATGCTGCATGGCCTCAACAGCCACCATATTGCTGAGGCTGCATTCAAAGCCGTGGCCCGCGCCTTGCGTATCGCCCTTGAGGTTGATGCCCGTGTGGCAGACGCCATTCCTTCGACCAAGGGTAGCCTATGAGCCTGACGGCACTGATCGATTACGAAAGCGGTAATCTTCACTCCGCTGAAAAGGCGTTTCAGCGGATGGCCCGCGATTTGGGCGAAGGCACCGTCGTTGTCACCTCGGATGCCGATGTCGTGGCGCGGGCGGACCGTGTTGTGCTACCCGGTGACGGGGCCTTTCCGGCCTGTGCGGCGGCTTTGCGCGGTACCGGTGGCCTATATGACGCCCTTGTTGAAGCGGTTGAAGTCAAGGCCCGTCCGTTTCTGGGTATTTGCGTGGGCATGCAGTTGATGGCCACATGGGGCCGGGAATACAAAGACACGCCCGGTCTGGATTGGGTTGCGGGGCAGGTCGTGCCGATTGCGCCTGCGGACCCGTCCATGAAAGTCCCGCATATGGGCTGGAATGATCTGGTGTTGGAGACAGACCACCCGGTTTTTGATGGTATCGCCAACGGCGATCACACCTATTTTGTGCACTCGTATCAGTTTGAAGTGGCCGATCCGGCCCTGCGGCTGGCGCATGTGGACTACGGTGGTGACGTCAGCGCGGTGATTGGCACCGGCACGATGCTGGGCATGCAGTTTCACCCCGAGAAGAGCCAGGATGTCGGCTTGCGCATGATCCGGAATTTCCTGAAGTGGGCACCTTAGGCCAGCGTGAAAGTCTCCGGCAGGTCGCGCAACGTGCGTGTGCCCAGTTGTCCCATGCAGGATTTCAGATCTTCGCGCAGAATGTGAGCAAGGTGCGCGGGACCTTCAGCCCCGAGTGCCCCAAGCGCGTAATGCCAGCCGCGCCCCAGCATGACAAAGTCGGCTCCCAGGGCGAGAGCGCGCAGGATATCAAGCCCTCCCTCGACCCCGCTGTCAAAAATGATCGGCAGGGATGTTGCGCTTCGAATCTCAGGCAACACTTCGATCGAGGCAGGGGCACCATCAAACTGGCGGCCCGCGTGATTGGACACCCAGATCGCGTCGACGCCAAGCGTCTCTAGTTTGGTTGCATCCTCGACCCGCAAAATGCCTTTGACAATGAAAGGCCCGTCCCACGCGTCGCGCAACCATTTGACATAGTCCCAGTCCGGCGAGGTCCGCAGCAGATATCCCACATGCGCGGTAACAGGCAGATTGTCGGCCGCCGGGGTGGTGTAGGCATCAAGCATTCGCATGTGCGGCATGCCGCGCTGGGCCATCCCAAGCGCCCATGCCGGGCGCATTGCGACCTGAGCCAGCAAACGTGGGGTCAGGCGTGGTGGGTTGGTCAACCCTGAACGTGTTTGGCGTTCACGGCGCGACGCGACGGGCACATCCACAGTAAGGACAAGTGTCTTGAAACCCGCCTTGCGCGCTCGGTCGAGCATATCACGCCGAATGTCTTCGTCACGGGGGGGGTACATCTGAAACCAGGCATGCGCGCCTAGATCATCCGCGACATCCTCGGGTGACTGGGTGGCCACAGTCGAAAGAGCATAAGGAACACCGAGCTGTGCCGCTGCGCGTGCCAACAGGCGTTCTGCATCCGGCCACATCAGACCCGACATGCCGACTGGCGCGATGCCAAAGGGCAGGGGCAGGTCCGCCCCCATAAGTGATACACTAAGGTCGGGTTCGAATTCGCCGTGCAGAACCGATGGCATCATTCCAATTTTGTCCAAAGCCGCGCGATTGCGTCTGCGCGTTGCCTCGACCCCGGTTCCGCTGTCCAGATACTCCCATACGAATTTTGGGATGCGTTTTTGGGCACGGCTGCGCAGGTCACTGAGTGCGGGGAAATGCGTGTTTAGGTCCATTTCGGCACTATGTCGGCTTGGCATGGAGGCGGCAAGCCATTGAATTGTGGGGGCTCTGCCCCCGCCGCCTTTCAGGCGGCTCCCCTGGGATTTTTTGAAATCAGAGAAGGGGAACATCGAGTGAACATGCGGCTTTCCCTTTTTTCAGGAGCAAGATAGATTGTGGCCCATGAGCAGCTATGATGAATTCGACGCCTTCGAAGGCGCATCCCTGTCCGCGCGCGCCATGGCTGCGCGCCCTCAACCTTATCTTGATGGGTTGAACCCCGCTCAACGTGAGGCGGTGGAAAAGGTTGACGGACCTGTGCTGATGCTGGCCGGCGCCGGAACAGGCAAAACGCGGGCGCTGACCGCGCGTATTGTGCATTTGCTGAACACAGGGCGCGCGCGACCCAACGAAATTCTTGCCGTGACCTTCACCAACAAGGCCGCCCGCGAGATGAAAAACCGTGTTGGTTCTATGCTTGGTGGCCAAATCGAGGGTGTGCCGTGGCTGGGCACATTCCATTCGATCTGTGTAAAGCTGCTGCGTCGTCATGCGGAGTTGGCGGGTCTGAAGTCGAACTTCACCATTCTGGACATGGACGACCAAATCCGCCTGATGAAACAGCTGATCCGAGCGGCCAACATTGACGACAAAAGGTGGCCTGCGCGGCAACTGGCCAACATCATCGATGGGTGGAAGAACAAGGCGCTGACGCCGGATAAGGTGCCTGCGTCGGACGGCGGGGCGTACAACCACAAGGGCGTCGAACTTTACGCCCAGTATCAGGCGCGTTTGAAAGAGCTGAACGCCTGCGATTTCGGCGACCTGCTTTTGCACATGGTCACCATTTTTCAGGATCACTCTGACGTTCTGGCGCAGTATCAGCGCTGGTTCGCATACATCCTCGTGGACGAGTATCAGGATACCAACGTTGCTCAGTACCTGTGGCTGCGCTTGCTCGCTCAAGGGCATAAGAACATCTGTTGTGTGGGCGATGACGACCAATCGATTTATGGCTGGCGCGGGGCCGAAGTGGGGAACATCCTGCGGTTTGAAAAGGATTTTCCCGGTGCGCATGTGGTGCGTCTTGAGCAGAACTACCGCTCGACCCCGCATATTCTGGGGGCTGCGTCGGGCGTGATTGCGGGCAATGAGGATCGGCTGGGCAAGACGTTGTGGACCGACAAGGACGACGGCGAAAAGGTTCGTTTGATCGGCCATTGGGATGGCGAGGAAGAGGCCCGCTGGATCGGTGATGAGATTGAGGCGAGCCAACGTGGCACGCGCGGAATGGACCCGGTGAACCCTGACAACATGGCGATCCTTGTTCGCGCCTCCCACCAAATGCGCGCCTTTGAAGATCGGTTTCTGACCATCGGATTGCCCTATCGTGTCATCGGTGGGCCTCGGTTCTATGAGCGCCTCGAAATCCGGGACGCGATGGCCTATTTCCGCGTTGTGGTCAGCCCTGAGGATGATCTGGCCTTTGAGCGGATTGTGAACACGCCTAAGCGGGGACTTGGTGACAAGGCACAACAGACCATTCAGGTGGCTGCGCGCGCAAACGGCGTGTCACTGGTTGAAGGTGCGCGGTTGGCGGTTGATCAAGGATTGATCAAGGGCAAGGGCGGCAACGAACTGCGCAGCCTTGTTGATGGGATCGCCCGGTGGAACAGCAAATTGCGGGGGCCACGGATCGAAGTTGTCGAGGATGACTCTGTAGTCGACGAGGGGCTTGCGCCTTTGCGCACGGAATACGGACCGCCTCCGATCAGCCATGTGGAACTGGCCGAGGTGATTCTGGATGAAAGCGGCTATACGGCCCATTGGCAGAACGACAAGACACCCGAAGCACCTGGGCGGCTGGAAAACCTCAAAGAACTGGTCAAAGCGTTGGAAGGCTTTGAAAATCTGCAAGGGTTCCTCGAACACGTATCGCTGATCATGGACAACGAACAGGACGACGCGGGCGCCAAAGTGTCGATCATGACCCTCCACGCGGCCAAGGGGCTGGAATTCCCCATGGTGTTTCTTCCCGGTTGGGAAGACGGTCTGTTCCCCTCTCAGCGCAGTATGGATGAGAGCGGAATCAAGGGGTTAGAAGAAGAACGTCGTCTGGCCTATGTCGGTATCACGCGGGCCGAAGAGGTTTGTACGATTTCCTTTGCCGCCAATCGCCGAGTGTTTGGGCAATGGCAGTCCTCGCTGCCTTCTCGTTTTATCGATGAGTTGCCCGAGGCGCACGTGGATGTCCTGACCCCACCGGGGCTTTATGGCGGCGGGTACGGGGCGGCGGCCCCCACAATGGAATCTAACCTGCATCAGGCGGCGGCTGAGGCGAATGTTTACAACTCGCCCGGATGGAAGCGCCTGCAAGCCCGCGCGAACACGCGGCCCATTTCGCAACCCAAGGAAAGCCGCAACACGGTGATCGACCTGACTGCGGTATCGAGTTTCACCATGGGCGAGCGGGTGTTTCATCAGAAGTTCGGTTATGGCGCGGTTGTGGGGATCGAAGGGGACAAACTGGAGATCGACTTTGAGAAGGCTGGCGTAAAGAAGGTTGTCTCGCGGTTTATCTCAGGCTGCGACGACATTCCGTTTTAACCGTTGCGATCACGCATGTGATCGCAACGAGTGGCAAGGACTGCTTTTTTTAAAAGCTGTCGGCCACACGGTCGATCCCTAGAGTGCTAAACCTCGGTTCACGCATGTGATCGCAACGAGTGGCAAGGACTGCTTTTTTTAAAAGCTGTCGGCCACACGGTCGATCCCTAGAGTGCTAAACCTCGGATCACGCCTGTGATTGCAACGAGTGGCAAGGATTGCTTTTTTATAAAAAACCGTCAGCCACGCAGTCGATCTCTATAGTGCTGAGGCTCGATCGCGCATTTGATCCTGAATTGAAAAACGGCGACCCTTGGGAGGAAGGGCCGCCGTCTCTACGCCATCATGTGTACAGTCAGGGAGGAGGAAGACCGAACCCATGATGTGTCGCGCTGCACCTTTTTAGATGCGTATTTTTTGGTGCGGCGACCCCTGGGAGGAGGTAGGGGCCGCCGCTCTTACAACACCACTCAGGTCAGGGAGGAGGAAAGACCGTTCGCGGTGTATCTTGTCGCACACATATGCGCTGTTTTTATCAATGCACCCCTTGAGGTGCTAAGAAAAAGGTGCGGCGACCCTCGGGAGGAGGTGAGAGCCGCCGCCAATCTCAGATGCCCCAGGGAGGAGGAGAGGGACACCTGATCCTTTGCGCTCAGTCGACTTTCGCCTTCTCAGCTGCTTCCCATGCGAGGCGCTTGATTTCTGAGCGATGTATGCCCAGATCCGCCAGATCGCGATTGCCCAGAGCGGAGAGTTCGCCGAGCGTTGTTTTGTAAATGCGGCGCTTTGCATGACGTGCTGCCGCAGTGTGAAAATAGTCTGCAATCGTTTCAAAGGTCCGTTCGACCAGATCGCTGCGTCGTGTTATTTCGTTGTAATAGGCCATGTTCATTTGCCTTTCGCTCGTTTCGTTAGCTCTAACATATGCCAATGCTGCACGTGCACAATGGCCACCTTTTCAATGCCGCTATGCAGCAATTGCATAGGGTAAGTGTTTAAAAACTGGGCAGTGCGCACAGCCTTTTGGCGCTTTCTAGGGTATGGACGCGACCCCTTTGCTCTTGCGGCAATTTCTGCCAGTTAATGCAGCGAACCAGCGGAGAAATGCACCATGGCGATAACCAAAGATGACATCCTGTCCGCCTTGCGTCGGATCGCAATGCCGGACGGCGGCGATCTGGTGGACCGCGATTTGATTCGTGCGGTTCAGGTGCAGGGCGCAGAGGTGCAATTCATCATTGAAGCACCCAGCCCCGAACTCGCCGCACGCATGGAGCCCGTGCGTGCCGCAGCCGAGGCGGCCGTCAAGAACCTGCCCGGTGTTGAGAAAGTGCGCGTCGCCCTGACGGCTCACGGCCCGGCGCCCAAACCGCCCGCTCCTCCCAGTCTTAAGGTTGGGGGTCATCCCAAACCGCAAGAGGGCCCGACAAAGCCTGCGGGTGTACAGCGCATACTGGCCATCGGATCGGGAAAGGGCGGGGTAGGTAAGTCGACCGTGTCATCCAACCTTGCAGTCGCCTTGGCGCGAGCAGGCCGCAAGGTCGGACTGCTGGATGCGGATATATATGGTCCCTCCCAGCCCCGGATGATGGGCGTGAACAAACGCCCCGCCTCTCCGGATGGCAAAACGATTATCCCTCTGCACGCCCATGGTGTGACGCTGATGTCCATCGGCTTCATGATGGAAGAGGGCAAAGCAGTTGTTTGGCGCGGGCCGATGCTGATGGGCGCGCTCCAGCAGATGCTGGGGCAAGTGGAATGGGGCGAGCTGGATGTATTGATCGTCGATTTGCCGCCGGGGACGGGGGATGTGCAATTGACGCTGTGCACCAAATCAGAGCTGAGCGGGGCGATCGTCGTGAGTACGCCGCAGGATGTTGCCCTGATCGATGCCCGAAAAGCATTGGACATGTTTGCCACTCTTAAGACACCAGTGCTTGGCCTGATCGAGAACATGTCGATGTTTGTCTGTCCGGATTGCGGGGCCGAGCACCAGATCTTTGGGCAGGGCGGGGTTGCGGCGGAAGCGGACAAAATGGGTGTTCCCTTGCTGGGGGCCTTGCCCATTGATCTTGAAACGCGCCTTGCAGGCGACGGTGGGACACCCGTGGCCGCCGGTGACGGACCAATGGCGCAAGCCTATGCGCGCATAGCCGAAGGTCTGATCAAGGGCGGGATGGCTTGAGTGTGGCCGATCCCGCGATTTGTCTGGCCACCTACGGCACCTTGGCGCCGGGACGGGCAAACGCCCATCAGCTGGAGGAGTTAAAGGGACACTGGTCGCTTGGCATTGTACGCGGTCATTTGAAAGAAGCGGGGTGGGGCGCGCAGATGGGCTATCCCGGTTTGATCCTTGATCCGGAGGGTGATGCTGTCGAAGCGAAACTGTTCCATTCCACGGACCTGCCTGGTCACTGGGCGCGTCTGGATGCGTTCGAGGGGCCGGGATATGCGCGCGTCGCGGTTTCGGTTGAGTCCGATGCCGGGCCAATACTTGCCTATATATACGCATTGGCTTCTTAACGCCGAACCGACCGGATCATGGGATTGTATTGTCCTGCTTGTGGGAATGCGTGGGAATTGGCCTCAAATGGTGCGCGATTCGAATCATTTCCTCCAGATTCGCGAGTATTTTTTTCTTTTGTGGCGAGAACGTAAATAGAACATTGCGTTCAGTGATCTGGAAATATCATTTTTCTGGGATTTTATGGGCTAAAAGCGATCCAACCAATGCGACACTATATGTTGTGTGCGTGATGTTGGGAGTCACATGATGGGCGCCATTTCGGCGACATTTCTCCACTACATGTTGTTTTTCAACACCTCTGTTCACAGGGTATAGGGTTCACTGGTCACAAAAAACTATTGTTTCCCATCAATTCCCATGGCATCCCTAATGCATCAGATGAGAACGAGCCCGGGGCACCAAACGACCCCAAGCAAACAAAAAACTCTAGCAGGTTTCATACAGGCACCTCGCTTTCATCAGACCAAGAGATCCGGCGCGCGAGCGAGCAGACATCCCCCCAGGTGGCGCGCGCAGCTGGACATCCCGCGAGACGGGACGAGGGCGGCGGGTTGATCAGTGGCAGCAGATCAACCCGCCGTTTCCATTTCAAGACACTGGGGAACGATTTGAGCGCGGGGGCGCAAAGGAAAAGGGACGGGCCAACAGATGGCACGCAGGTTCAGAGGCGAAAGCGACCACAAGGTGGACGCAAAGGGGCGGGTGTCTATCCCGGCCTCGTTTCGTCGTGTAATCGAAGCCGCTGATCCCGACTGGACCGAAGGTCTGCCGCCGCGCATCATCATTGTCTATGGGGGCGACACCCGCACCTACCTCGAAGGGTTCACCGTCGAGGCCATGGATGAGGTGGACGACAAAATCTCTCTCCATCCGCGTGGATCGGCCAAACGTAAGGCTATGGAGCGCCTCTATAGCGCACAATCCATCGAAACGGTTGTCGATGAGACGGGCCGCATCGTCTTGCCCGCCAAGTTGCGGGACAAGATTGGTCTGGATGGCATGGCCCGTTTTGTGTCTTCCGGAGATACCTTCGAGATTTGGAAGCCCGAGGCTTACGATGCCAGCATCGCAGCCCTTGATGACGACGGATATGACCCGGATGTCGATCCGTCGGTCTATTTGGACGGGGATCTCGCATAACATGTCGGTCTCAGTGAGCGTATAAGGGATGACCGGGGGGCCACATATACCAGTTCTGATCGATGCGATCTTGGCACATTGCGCGCCGATCGAAGGGACATGGTTGGATGGTACGTTCGGAGCGGGCGGCTATACCAGGGCACTTTTGGACGGCGGCGCCGATACAGTCATCGCGGTTGATCGTGACCCGTTGGCCTTCGAAATGGCCGCTGATTGGGCCGCCGGTTATGGATCGCGACTTCGGATGCAGCCCGGTGTGTTTTCAAAACTAGATGAGTATGGGGCAGGCCTTGATGGTGTTGTGCTGGATCTGGGCGTCAGTTCCATGCAGCTTGATCAGGCCGCACGTGGTTTTTCCTTTCAAAAGGACGGACCGCTCGACATGCGGATGAGCCAGGATGGGCCCACAGCCGCCGATATCGTCAACCAAGCGGACGAGGGCGTGCTGGCCGACATCCTGTTTCACTACGGCGAAGAGCGCGCCAGTCGCCGCATCGCGCGCGCAATAATCATGGCCCGCCCTATCACTACAACGTTGGAGCTCGCGGGTATCGTCGAAAAGTGCCTGCCACGCCCCAAGCCTGGACAGTCGCACCCCGCCACACGCAGCTTTCAGGCGCTGCGCATTGCCGTAAACAATGAATATGACGAACTTTATCAGGGCCTTATGGCGGCCGAACGCGCCTTGAAACCCGGCGGTAAACTGGCCGTGGTTACCTTCCATTCCGTCGAGGACCGTATGGTCAAACGGTTTCTCACAGCGCGCGGCGGGCGCAGTGCCAATGCCAACCGCTATGCGCCTGAAACGGTGCAAGAGGCGGCCCAGTTCACCGTTAAAAGCCGCAAAGCCATTGGCCCGGATGCAACTGAACTGGCTGCAAACCCACGCAGCCGTTCGGCCAAATTGCGCGTGGGTATCCGCACTGACGCACCCGCCGGGATCATCGACGCCAAATCCATCAGTATGCCGCAGATCAAAGGGGGGATATGATGCGCAGTGTCCTTTACGTTCTCACAACGCTGGCAGTCATCGGGCTGGCCTTTTGGGCCTACCGCGAAAACTACGCCACGCAGGATTCGCTGGCCCAGACAGATCAGCTACACCGCGACATTCGTGCAGCCCATGCCCGTTTGGCCGTGCTCAAGGCAGAATGGGCCTATCTCAATCGCCCCGATCGTTTGCGCGATCTGGCGGACATCAACTTTGATCGCCTTGGTTTGTTGCCTTTCCGCCCTGACCAGTTCGGACGCGTAGACGAGGTGGCCTATCCCGCCCCACCACTTCTGGACATAACAAACAGCATTGAAGTGTCTGGCACTCTGCCAGTCGTGGAGGTTTCAGAATGACCCGCACCCCTCTGCGCCCGCTTGCCCGTATCCTGCCGGCCCGTGCCGCCGGGCATAGCCCTGATGAGATTGAGCGTGAAAACCGAGCCGCGCGCCACGAAGAAATGCGCGACACCTCGCGCCAGCGTGCCGAAGGGCGATTATTGGTGCTTGGTGTGTTCTTTTTCTGCGCGTTTATGGTTGTGGGATTCCGCATGGGAATGCTGGCGACATCCGAACCTGTTGAGCCGCGCGCGAGTGCCCAAGGGGCTGCCATTTCTGCCGCTCGTGCCGACATTGTCGACCGTAAGGGCAGATTGCTTGCGACCAATTTCGAAACCCATGCGCTCTATGCCCAACCGCCGCATATGATTGACCCGATGCGGGCCGCCAAAGAACTGGCTGCAATCTTTCCTGATCTGGAAGAAAAGAAGCTGGTCAAGGATTTCACTGGCAAGCGTAAGTTCTTGTGGATACGCAAGAAAATCAGCCCAGAGCAGATGCAGGCCGTGCACGAAATCGGCGACCCGGGTCTGTTGTTTGGCCCCCGCGAGATGCGACTTTATCCCAATGGTTCGCTTGCTGCTCATGTGATGGGTGGAGCATCCTTTGGCAAGGAAGGCGTGCACGCCGCCGAAGTGATAGGCGTAGCAGGTGTCGAAAAGCACTTTGATGATTACCTGCGCGACCCCGCAAACGGGCAGCGCCCTCTCAAATTGTCCCTCGATTTGACCGTGCAGGCCGCAGCTGAACGTGTCCTCTATGGTGGCATGAAAATCATGAACGCCAAGGGCGCGACTTCCATTCTGATGGACGTGCACACGGGCGAGGTGGTGTCGGTCGTCTCCCTGCCAGATTTTGACCCCAACAACCGGCCCCGCCCGGCGACCTCGGGGGATCAGTCAGACAGCCCGCTGTTTAACCGCTCGGTGCAAGGGGTGTACGAGTTGGGTTCGACCTTCAAGATTTTCACGGCAGCGCAAGCTGTCGATCTGGGCCTTGTGTCTCCCGATACGGTAATCGACACCAAAGGACCAATGCGCGTTGGCGGCTTTCCCATCGGTGAGTTCCGCAACAAGAACTATGGCAAGCTGACAGTGTCCGACATCATCGTCAAATCCTCGAACCGGGGTACGGGCCGCATGGCATTGGACATCGGGGTCAAACGCCAGCAGGAGTTCCTGAAATCGCTTGGCTTTTTTGAGGCAACCCCGTTCGAGATTGTTGAAGCGCGCACAGGCAAACCGCTATTGCCCAAACGCTGGACTGATCTGAGCGCTGTTACCGTGAGCTATGGGCATGGTTTGTCCACGTCCCCCATGCATCTGGCCGCTGGGTATGCGGCCATCGCAAACGGGGGGTACACGGTTGCTCCGACGATCCTGAAACAGAACGGCCCCCGTCTGGGCAAGCGCGTGATGAGTGAGTCCTCTGCCAAGGCGGCCCGCGACATGTTGCGGGCGGTGGTGACCACCGGCACAGCGAGCATGGGCGAAGTGCCCGGTTACGCGGTGGGCGGCAAGACTGGAACCGCAGACAAGCCTAAGCCCAACGGCGGGTATTACGAGGATAAGGTCATCGCGACCTTTGCCACGATCTTTCCTGCTCACGATCCCAAATACGTGCTGATCGTGACGCTGGATGAACCGGTGGAGACAAGCGGCGACAAACCACGCCGTACGGCAGGTTGGACAGCGGTGCCCGTCGCGGCCGAGATGATCGGGCGCATTGCTCCGCTGCTGGGCCTGCGTCCGGGCGTTGAACCCCGCTCTTTGACTGATATAACGCTCACAAGCAGCAACTGAGCCAAAAGGCCAAACAATGGGCGCGCAGGCACGACCACTTTCATCCTTGGGCCTGACCGCGCTTGGCGGTGCCAATCCGAACGTTTCCGGATTGGCCGTGGACAGCCGCGAGGTAAAGGCCGGCACCCTGTTTGCCGCCATGCCGGGCAGCCGCGTACACGGGGCGGAATTCATTCAATATGCCGTGCGGATGGGTGCAGTCGCTGTGTTGACCGATCGCGCCGGGGCCGAGATTGCCTCTGATCATCTCGACGGGATCGCGGTGGTGTTGGCCGACGACCCACGCGCCACCCTGTCACGCACCGCCGCCCTTTGGTTCGGCGGGCAGCCTGACACGATGGTTGCTGTCACAGGGACCAATGGAAAAACCTCCGTTGCCACGTTCGTGCGCCAGATCTGGATCGAATTGGAACTTGCCGCCGTCAATCTCGGGACAACTGGGGTGGAGGGCGCATGGACCGCCCCCTTGGCGCATACGACGCCGGAACCCATCACGCTGCACCGCATTCTGGCCGAGGCGCGCGACAATGGCATCACCCACGCGGCCATGGAGGCCTCGTCGCACGGGCTCGATCAACGCCGTCTGGACGGTGTGACACTGACCGCAGCAGGCTTTACGAATTTCACCCAGGATCACCTCGACTACCACCACACGTTCGAGGCGTATTTTGACGCCAAGGCTGGCCTGTTTGCCCGTGTTTTGCCCGAAGACGGCACCGCCGTGATCAACATGGACGACCCGCGCGGTGTGGATATGGCCGCGATTGCGCGTGCTCGGGGCCAAAAGGTTCTGAGTGTAGGGCGCGATGGGGGTGATCTGCATCTCTCTGCGCAGCGCTTTGAGAGCACCGGGCAGGATGTCCGCTTTGACTATGCAGGCAAAGCCTTCACCGCGCGCCTGCCTCTCATCGGTGGCTTTCAAGCGGACAACGTGATGCTGGCATGTGGCCTTGTCATCGCCTGTGGCGCTGAACCTGCCCATGTGTTTGAAACCCTGCCGCATCTTGGCACCGTTCGGGGGCGTATGCAGCTTGCCGCCACGCGCGAGAACGGAGCGGCCGTTTTTGTGGATTACGCCCACACGCCGGATGCTGTTGCCACTGCGCTGTCCGCAATGCGCCCACATGTGATGGGGCGGCTAATCGCAGTGATTGGGGCAGGCGGGGACAGGGATGCAGGCAAACGCCCGTTGATGGGGCAGGCGGCAGCACAAAACGCCGACGTCGTGTTTGTAACAGATGACAACCCGCGCTCAGAAGACCCCGCAACCATCCGCGCTGCGGTGATGGAGGGGTGCCCTGAGGCCCACGAGGTCGGCGACCGGGCCGAGGCAATCCTGCGCGCGGTTGACGCTCTTGGCCCCGGTGATGCTTTGCTGATCGCGGGCAAGGGACACGAGACAGGACAAATTGTGGGCGATGACATCCTGCCCTTTGATGATGCCGAACAGGCCAGCGTGGCCGTGGCTGCCTTGGAAGGAAGACTGACGTGACGCTATGGACTGCCAGCGACGCCGCCGCTGCAACGGGTGGGCAAGCCACAACAGACTGGACGGCCACAGGCGTGTCCATCGATACCCGCACGTTGGAACCGGGTGATCTGTTCGTCGCTCTGCAAGCGGCACGGGACGGGCATGACTTTGTGGCGCAGGCGCTGGAAAAAGGCGCCGCCGCCGCTCTTGTCACACAGGTGCCGGAGGGTGTGGCCCCTGACGCGCCCTTGCTGATTGTCGCGGATGTTTTGCAAGGTCTGGAGGCGCTTGGCGCTGCCGCCCGCGCGCGCACCGATGCCCGTGTGGTCGCAATCACCGGATCGGTTGGCAAAACCTCGACCAAGGAAATGTTGCGCGCGATGCTTGGCGATCAGGGGCGAACGCATGCCTCGGTGGCCAGCTATAACAACCACTGGGGTGTGCCGCTGACACTGGCGCGGATGCCGGCAGATACGGAATACGCGGTGATCGAAATCGGGATGAACCATCCCGGAGAGATTGCGCCCTTGGCAAAGTTGGCCCGGCCCCACGTGGCAATGATCACAACCGTCGCCGCCGCCCATCTAGAAGCCTTTGAGAACATCGAAGGCATCGCGCTGGAAAAGGCATCCATCATTGAAGGGCTTGAATACGGGGGCACCGCAATCCTGAACAACGACTGTTCGACCGCTGCAATCCTGCAATCCAAGGCTCATGACATGAAGCGGCGCGACATTGGCTTTGGCGAACACGGTTTTGATTTCGTTCTGAAATCTGTCGATCTGGGGCGCGAAGTTACGGTGGTGCAGGCGACCGCCCACGAGGCACCGCTATTGTTCAAGATCGGGGCCGTGGGAAAACACTTTGCCATGAACGGTCTCGGAGCGCTGGCGGCAGCAGAGGCGCTTGGCGCGGATCTTGCGCTCGCGGCCCAATCACTGGGCCGTTGGTCGCCCTATCAGGGTCGGGGCGCACGCGAAGTCATCGCGCTCGATGCCGTGGATACCCAAATGACGCTTGAGTTGATTGACGACAGCTACAACGCCAATCCAACGTCGATGGAGGCCGCCCTTGGTGTTTTAGCCGCGGCAGAAGTTACCAACGACATTGGCCGGGTAAGCAAGGGACGGCGGATCGCCTTTGTCGGTGACATGAAGGAATTGGGGCCAACCGGGCCCGAACTGCACGCGGCTCTTGCGGACCTCGATGCGATGGAGGCGATCGACACTGTCCACTGCGTTGGTCCTTTGATGCAACACCTGCACGACGCACTTCCGGCTTCGAAACAAGGCCTTTGGACAGAAACGTCTCAGGACTTGGCCGCCCAGGTCGCACGCCGTCTCGACAGCGGCGACGTGGTGCTGGTCAAGGGGTCTCTCAGCATGAAATTGGCCGTGATCGTTGACGCGATCCGCAAAATGGGCCATCCGGGGACTGAGGGCGCAGACCCACAAGATAATGTGTAAGGCGAGGCGAGAATGCTCTATTGGTTGACAGCACTGTCGGATGGGGGCGATTTTTTCAACCTGTTCCGCTACATCACCTTCCGGGCCGGCGGCGCGTTCATGACTGCGCTGGTCTTTGGGTTCATGTTCGGTAAGCCTCTGATTGCGGTGTTGCGCAAGACCCAAGGCAAGGGTCAGCCGATCCGTGATGACGGCCCCGAGGGGCACTTCGTCAAGGCTGGCACGCCGACCATGGGGGGGCTGTTGATCGTGGGTGCGCTGGTAACGTCCACGCTGCTTTGGGCGCGGTTGGACAATCCGTTTGTGTGGATTGTTTTGGGCGTGACGCTCGCTTTCGGGTTGATCGGATTTGCGGACGACTATGCAAAAGTATCGAAACAAAACACGGCTGGGGTGCCGGGCCGCGTCCGGCTGTTGCTTGGGTTTTTGATTGCGGCCATTGCGGCCTATTTTGCGGCCGTCGCGCATCCAGAGGGGCTGCAGAACCAATTGGCCGTGCCGGTGTTCAAGGATGTGCTGATCAACCTCGGGCTTTTGTTCATCCCCTTTTCGGTCATTGTGATTGTGGGCTCTGCGAATGCGGTGAACCTCACGGACGGGCTCGACGGATTGGCGATTATGCCGGTGATGATCGCGGCGGCAACTCTCGGCGTCATCGCCTACTTTGTGGGGCGGGTCGACTTCACCGAAGATCTGGGTCTGCACTATGTCCCCGGAACGGGCGAATTGCTGATCTTTACGATGGGGATCATCGGCGGGGGCTTGGGCTTTTTGTGGTACAACGCTCCTCCGGCGGCGGTCTTTATGGGGGATACTGGCTCGTTGGCTTTGGGCGGCGCGTTGGGGGCCATCGCGGTGGCTTCGAAACATGAAATCGTCTTTGCCATCGTCGGCGGAATTTTCGTGGTCGAGGCGTTGTCGGTGATGATCCAGGTCCTTTATTTCAAGAAGACGGGCAAGCGGGTCTTTTTGATGGCCCCGATCCACCATCACTACGAAAAAAAGGGGTGGGCGGAGCCTCAGATTGTGATCCGATTCTGGATCATCGCGCTGATTTTGGCGATGATCGGGCTGGCCACTCTTAAAGTCCGGTAATTTTGGTGTCCCATGCTGGGACACTCTCTGCACGACTATTTTTCAAGCACTTACAGAGGCGATTTAACGCTTTGGTAAGGTTTTTGGGTTCCCGCAGGGCGGGAGGCGGGTAAGCTCGCCTTGGGGAACTGGGGTGTTTGTGTGTTTGAAACCTTAATTGCTTTTTTAACTGAGAATGCCGTTGTCCTCGGCGCAGTCGGCAGTATCGTTTTTTTGATCGGCTGGGCCTTTAGCATCATAAAGGCCCCGTTCAAACGCGACAAGCCTGTGGCCCTTGCGCCTGACACCATCCAGCAGATTGCGCAGCAACAATCGAAAAACGGCGCGGCGCTGACCACCGCAGAATTTATCCGTGTCCGTCGAGAACTGAAAGCGGACATCGAGGCGGAACTGGCCCGCGCACCGGACGCCGAAAAGGATCAGTTGCGGGCGCGCAGCATCCGCAAACGCAACAGGTCTTTGCCAATCTTGAGCGATTTCGCGCTGCGCGTGGTGGGGATGCGGCGGTATGACATCGGCCTTTCGGTCGCGCGAAGTGACGGCGTTTGGTCGGATCGTTGAAGACTTGCGCCTCTTGCAGGGGGCGGGGTTTCGTGGGACCTGTATCGCCCAAAGCGGGAGGTGCGCCATGCGGTTGGTTTTGAGACATGAAAATGCGGTGATGCGCCTGAGGTCAGCGCGAGGACTGCGCCGATGATCCCGGTGCGTGGCCTTGCGGGCAAGACTGTGGCTGTGCTTGGGCTTGGCCGCACGGGGTTGTCGGCGGCGCGTGCGCTTGAGGCGGGTGAGGCTGTGCCGCTGTGCTGGGATGACAATCCGGACGCGCGCGCAACGGCAGAGGCCGAGGGGTTTGTCTGTAAGGATCTCAAGAAACAGGGCGCGTTTGAGAATGTCGCGCGGTTGATCGTGTCGCCGGGCATTCCGCATCTTTATCCCGTTCCCAATCCGGTGGTGGTTGCCGCACTGGAGGCGGGCGTGCCTGTCGACAATGACATCGGTCTGTTCTTTCAATCCTTTGCAACGCCCGACTGGAACAATTTCGACACTGCGCCGCGGGTGATTGCCGTGACGGGGAGCAACGGGAAATCGACGACATCGGCCCTGATCCATCACATCATGGAGACCGCCAACCGGCCCTGTCAGTTGGCGGGGAACATTGGCCGTGGGGTGCTTGATATCGATCCGCCACATGATGGCGAGGTGATTGTGTTGGAGCTGTCCAGCTATCAGACTGATCTGGCCCGCAGTCTGACGCCCGATGTTGCCGTGTTCACCAACCTGAGCCCGGATCATCTGGATCGCCACGCCGGCATGGGCGGGTATTTTGCGGCCAAGCGACGCCTGTTTGCCGAAGGCGGCCCGGACCGCGCCGTTATCGGAGTGGACGAGCCGGAGGGGCGGTATCTGGCGGGCCAGTTGAGCGAAGGACCCGCGGACGACCGTGTGATCCGGGTGTCGGCCGGGACAAAGCTGGGGGGTCCGGGCTGGAACGTGTTTGTCAAAAAGGGGTTCTTGTCCGAAGTGCGCAAGGGCCGGCAGGTGGCGTCCATTGATTTACGCGAGATTGCCGGTTTGCCCGGTGCCCACAATCATCAGAATGCCTGTGCGGCCTATGCTGCTGTGCGCTCTCTTGGGATTGCGCCAAAGGTGATCGAGGCGGGCTTTCGCAGCTTTGCCGGGTTGCCCCATCGCAGCCAGACCATTGCCGAGGCTGGTGGTGTGCGGTTCGTGAACGACAGCAAGGCGACCAATGTAGACAGTGCCGCCAAAGCCTTGGCTGCCTTTCAGAATATCCGCTGGATCTGCGGTGGTTTGGAAAAAGATGGCGGGTTGGCGGCGCTGGCGGGTGCCACACAATCTGTCCGCAAGGCTTATGTGATTGGTCGAGAGGCCGCACATTTTGCGATGCAGCTGGACGTGGATGCGCAGGTTTGTGGGACAATGGAGGCCGCTGTTGCGGCCGCCATGGAAGACGCGGCGCCGGGCGACGTTGTGTTGCTGGCCCCTGCGGCGGCGAGCTTTGATCAGTATGACAGCTTTGAGCGTCGCGGTGAGGACTTTGCCGACGAAGTATTGAGGCGTCTTTCAACGGGCTGAAAGGCGGGGCTGACGTCAGACTGCCTTTGAACGGTCAGGGCGCGGTTCCCCATCGCCGCCTTGGGCCCATTCTGCGACCAAAAGGAGCGCGCTTGCGCGCGCACGACATGTTTTATGCGCTCTGACTTCTGCCTCACCAAGACAGATATCTGTCCCGCATCCGGCCCCGCCTGCGCCTTGCCTGACAGAAGGCCGCCCCCCGCCCAAGTAAAATAGCCGTATCCCCGCAAGCGGGGCCCCTCGGCGATTTTTCTTGGCCGGGCGCCCTCCATCTGTCCGTTCAGGTTCAGGCGGCGCCGGCTCCGAGACAGAGATCAGCCCTGGAGCGCGCGGGCGCTGGCCATGGCCGAGGACCACGCCCATTGGAAATTGTATCCCCCCAGCCAGCCGGTGACATCCACCGCTTCTCCGATGAAATAGAGCCCCGGTGTGGATTTGGATTCCATGGTTTTGGAGTTGAGCGTGGCGGTGTCGATGCCGCCCCGCGTCACTTCGGCGGTGCGGTAGCCTTCGGTGCCGCTGGGCGTGAGGCTCCATGCGCTGAGGCTGTTTGTGATCTGAGCGATGCGGGTGTCGGAGGCATCGCCGAGCCGGCCTTGGAGGTCGTGTTCGCCGCTGAGGTGTTCGACAAGCCGTGCAGGCAAGTGCCGCGCGAGTTCGGTTGTCAGGGCCTTTTTGCCGTCTGTTGTTCGTTTGTCTTTGAGCACCTGCGCGAGGTCTGTGTTTGGGCAGAGGTTCACGGTGATTGCCTCGCCTGCGTGCCAATAGTTGGACGCTTGCAGCACCGCCGGGCCAGAAAGACCACGGTGGGTGAAAAGGAGTGCCTCGTCAAAGGCCGGGCCGTTGGCCTGCACCCGGGCCGGGCAGGCGACGCCGGAGATTGCGGCAAAGCGGCGGTCGGGGAAGGTGAAGGGGACGAGGGCGGCCTCGGTCTCGGTCACGCGGTGCCCGAACTGTCGTGCGATGTCGTAGGCAAAGCCTGTTGCCCCCATTTTCGGGATCGATTTGCCGCCGCTTGCGATCACGGCCCGTTTGGCGGTGATGTGCTGTGTGTGTCCGTCTTTGACCAGCGTTGCTTTGAACCCATCCGGGGATTTGGCGAAATGGCTGACTTCGGTTTGCAGGTGCAGATCGACGCCTGCGTCTTGCATGAGCTTGCGCAGCATCGCCACGATGTCTTTGGCGGACACATCGCAAAACAGCTGCCCCAGCGTCTTTTCATGCCATGCGATACCATGCTGATCGACCAATGCGATGAAGTCCCATTGGGTGTAGCGCGCCAGTGCTGATTTAACGAAATGTGGGTTTTCGCTGATGAAGGCCTGTGGGTCGCAGTACATGTTTGTGAAGTTGCAGCGCCCGCCGCCTGAAATGCGGATCTTTTCCCCCGGTGCGCGCGCGTGGTCGACCACCAGCACGCGCCCCCCCGCATGGGCGGCACACATCATGCCTGCCGCACCGGCTCCGATAACTAATGTGTCGTAATCCATGACGCCCCCGTGCAGGAATGCACAGTTTGGGTCAAGGGTCGGACCTTGCCCACGCTGTCTGCAACCATAGTTCAGACGTAAACCTAGTCAAAAGACCTGGAGCCCCCAAAATGATTGCACTGACCGCTGGCACTACGTTCCCCAAAATCGAAATTTCGCAGTTGGGCGGTGGCACTGTTGTGCTTGGCGCGCCACGGAGTGGGTACGACTGGCAGTTGGTGGTGATCTATCGCGGTCTGCATTGCCCGCTTTGTAAAAATTACCTTGCCGAACTCGAAAACATGCAAGCCGCGTTCCATGACATTGGTGTGGATATCGTGATCGCCTCGGGTGATCCGGCAGAAAAGGCGCAGGCCATGGTTGATGAAAAAGGACTGAGCCTGCCCATGGGATACGATCTGAACATCGAGCAGATGCGTGCTCTGGGTGTCTACATCTCGGACCCGCGCAGCCCGCAGGAAACTGACCGTCCCTTTGCCGAACCGGGTCTGTTTGTGATCAACGCCGAAGGGTTGATCCAGATGGTCGATGTGTCCAATGCTCCGTTTTTGCGCCCGGACCTACAGTCGGTGCTGAAGGGGATCGCGTTCATTCGCAACAATGACTATCCGATCCGGGGAACGCACAAGGCGGCGTGACCTTGAGGCGCTTGCGATTGCGGCGTCATTTGCCTGAAAAAACAGCAACCCAATCGGCAACTACTTGCCTGCTATTGGTCGCCTCTGGCGGCCAATTTGCCAATGGGCTGCGCTTTTAGGACACTGGCCATATTTAATGGCGCTGCACTGTTTTTTCGTGCGGTTTTCCCGATGTTGTACTGTTGGGCAAACTGATTGCGCTGCATTCAATGGAGGCTTTGCAATGCCCGCAACTCTTAAAGTGACCCCGACAAAATACAGAAATTACAAGGTTTCAGGTGACGACCTGATGGCGATCCTGAAAAACATGAAGAAGAAGGGCCCGAAGGACCCCAATGACGGAAAGCGCGTCGCGGCACTGACGTCCACAACGCTTGATGTGAGTGCCGCTGTGTCGAGCGCCCGGTTTGAGGGGGACGGTAACATTGTCACCTTGAGGGATGGAAAGTTCGAGGCGAAGGCAAAGATCAAGTCGATGGCAGTCGCGTATTCCAGCGAAACCCTTTTGCCTGAGGTCGGCGCCAACAACCTTTCAGTGCGGGCATGGATCGAATGGGCTCGGTTCAAGTTGAAGCTTGGCATTCACGAGAACGAGCATGTCAAAAAGGCCAAAAGTGACGCCGTCACGATCGTTGCAGATATCAGTGCAATGCGTGGCGTTGGTGTTGATGCCGACAAAGGCAAGGCCGCTTTGGCAGCAGCAGGAGATCTGCAAAAGCAGATCGTCAAGAAGTACAACGCCAAGACGCTGGAAAAGCGTTTCAATGCGATCCACAAAAAGTTGGACAAGCCGAAGAAAAAGGGGCGCCCAGGGCACGGTCCGGTCCTTGATGCGACCATCAAGTAATCCCCGGCAAGGACCAAAGCCCGGCTGAACCGAAAACGCGCGTGCCATTCCGCAGGTCCGCGCCCAGCGGTCCGTCGGCTGGTTGCTTATGTTGTCCTCAGTGCTTTTGGCCTGAATGCCTGATCCGAGAAGCCGCATTTGGTGCGGCGCGATCCACAGCGGCGCTAAATCGCCTGTGGGCCAGCCTCGCAAGGACTAGCCTGCGCGCAATTTTGCAGCTATGGTTAACCACATGCACTTTGGATCAACCGGAGGCATTGAGGCAGATATAGGCAACAAGGCGGCAGATCATGACAGAGATGGTCTTTGGCGCGGTCCCTGTTCGGGACGGCGAACCAGTACTTCCAAAGTGGTGGCGCACCATCGACAAATGGTCGTTGAGTTGCGTTTTGATCCTTTTTTCAATCGGGTTGTTGCTGGCGCTGGCCGCCTCGGTCCCTTTGGCTGAAAAGAACGGTTTCCCACCTTTCTACTACGTCACAAAGCAGGCGATTTTTGGCGCTGCTGCGTTGATTGCGATGATCGTGACGTCGATGATGTCCCCATTGCTGGTGCGCCGTTTGGCGGTGCTTGGGTTCTTGGTGGCCTTTGTGGCGTTGGCGTTTTTGCCGTTTTTCGGCACAGATTTTGGCAAGGGTGCAATGCGGTGGTATTCGCTTGGCTTTGCTTCTGTGCAGCCGTCAGAGTTCCTTAAACCCGGCTTTGTCGTTGCTGCGGCATGGATGATGGCCGCAAGTCAGGACATCAACGGACCGCCCGGCAAGCTGTGGTCTTTTGCTTTATGCGTTTCCATTGTGTTGATGCTGGCCTTGCAGCCCGACTTTGGACAGGCCTGCCTTGTCCTGTTTGGTTGGGGTGTGATGTATTTTGTCGCTGGGGCGCCGATGCTGTTGTTGGTGTGTATGGCGGGTGCCGTGGTCTTTTTCGGGACGATCGCCTATTCCAACTCAGAACACTTTGCCCGCCGCATTGACGGGTTTTTGTCCCCCGACGTCGATCCGCGCACGCAGTTGGGTTATGCCACCAACGCCATCCAAGAGGGTGGGTTGTTCGGTGTTGGTGTGGGCGAGGGGCAGGTGAAGTGGTCCTTGCCTGATGCGCATACGGATTTCATCATTGCTGTGGCCGCCGAAGAATATGGCCTGATCCTCGTGCTGTGTATCATCGCGCTGTATACAGGCATCGTTGTGCGGTCGCTGATGCGTCTGCTGCGCGAGCGTGATCCGTTCATCCGTCTTGCTGGAACCGGTCTTGCCTGCATGTTCGGTGTGCAGGCGATGATCAATATGGGCGTGGCGGTGCGGCTGTTGCCTGCCAAGGGCATGACATTGCCCTTTGTGAGTTATGGCGGGTCGTCGGTCATTGCCTCGGGCATCGCGGTCGGTATGCTGCTCGCCTTTACGCGAACACGCCCCCAAGGGGAGATAGCGGACCTGCTGGGGCGGGGGCGCAGATGATGCGCGCGCGGCATGGCGGCGGCGCGAAGCCTGCTCTTTGGATGAGTAGGCTGGCCCGGGTGTTCAAGCAGGTTTGGCAGACAGGTCTGTTGGCGAAAGGGGCGCGGGGATGAGCCAACCTTTGCTTCTCATCGCGGCGGGTGGCACGGGCGGGCATATGTTCCCTGCGCAAGCTTTGGCCGAGGCGATGTTGCAGCGTGGCTGGCGCGTCAAGCTCAGCACCGATGCGCGCGGTGCGCGCTACACCGGTGGATTTCCACACACCACACAGATTGAGCAGATCTCGTCTGCGACATTTGCCCGTGGCGGTCCAATTGCCAAACTGGCGGTCCCGTTTCGCATTGCCGCTGGTGTGTTCAGCGCAAGCCTGAAAATGCTGCGCGACAAGCCCGCTGTTGTTGTCGGCTTTGGCGGTTATCCGACAATTCCGGCGATGGTCGCAGCCACGTTGCTGCGTCTGCCACGCATGATCCATGAGCAAAACGGCGTTCTGGGGCGGGTGAACCATTTGCTTACCAAGCGGGTCAATGCGGTGGCTTGCGGGACGTGGCCGACGGACCTGCCTGAAGGTGTTGAAGGCATTCATGTCGGCAACCCGGTGCGCGCTGCGGTGTTGGAGCGCGAAGCTGCGTCTTACATTCCACCTGGCGATTATCCGATAGAAATTCTGGTGATTGGTGGGTCTCAGGGCGCACGTATTCTGTCTGACGTGATACCGCCTGCGATTGCCAGCCTGCCAATCGCGCGTTTGAAGAACCTGCGTGTCAGCCATCAGGCGCGTGGTGAGGATGAAGACCGCGTGCGCGCCTTTTATGAAGACCACGGCATCGCCGCAGATGTACAGCCATTCTTTACGGATGTGCCTCGCAGGATGAGCGAGGCGCAGTTGATCATTTCGCGTGCGGGCGCTTCGTCTGTTGCCGATATTTCGGTCATTGGGCGCCCGTCGATCCTGATCCCCTATGCCGCGGCAACGGGGGATCACCAAACCGCCAATGCGCGCGGGCTGGTAGAGGCCGGGGCCGCCATTCTGATCCCTGAAAGCAAGTTGACCGTTGAAGCGATGGCTGAGCAGATCAGCGCTGTCCTTGATACGCCCGACGCTGCCTCTGAGATGTCACGTGCGGCCACCACCTTTGGCAAGCCGGACGCAACAGAAAACCTTGTTCACCTTGTAGAAACCCTCGCACAGAAAGGGACACCATGAACGCCGCAACCAAACTGCCCGGAGACGTGGGCGCAATTCATTTCGTTGGTATCGGCGGGATCGGGATGTCGGGCATTGCTGAGGTGCTGTTGAACCACGGCTATGTCGTTCAGGGTTCGGATTTGAAGGCCTCCAAGATCACGGAGCGCCTTGCCGAACTGGGTGCACAGATATTTGTTGGCCAAAACGCCAGCAATATTGATAACGCCGAGGTTGTTGTGATCTCTTCTGCGATCAAGCCGGGCAACGCCGAGCTGGATGCCGCCCGCGCGCGCGGCCTGCCCATTGTGCGTCGCGCCGAGATGCTGGCCGAGTTGATGCGTCTGAAATCCAACATTGCGATTGCGGGCACGCATGGCAAAACCACCACCACCACGATGGTTGCGGCCTTGCTGGACGAGGGCGATTTTGACCCCACTGTCGTGAACGGAGGCATTATCCACGCCTATGGTTCGAACGCCCGCAAGGGCGAGGGCGAATGGATGGTTGTTGAGGCCGATGAGAGCGACGGGACCTTCAATCGGTTGCCCGCCACCATCGCCATCGTCACCAACATCGACCCCGAACATATGGAACATTGGGGGACCGAAGAGGCCCTGCATCAGGGCTTTTATGAGTTTGTGTCCAACATCCCGTTCTACGGGCTGGCTGTGTGCTGCACGGATGATCCGGATGTTCAGGCGTTGGTGGGCAAGATCACCGATCGCCGGGTGATTACCTATGGCTTTAACGCGCAGGCGGATGTGCGTGCCGTGAACCTGACTTACAAAAACGGTGTGGCCCATTTCGATGTGGCGCTGCAATCAGAGGACAAACTCATCGAGGGCTGCTCGTTGCCGATGCCGGGCGATCACAACGTGTCCAACGCCCTGAGCGCCATTGCTGTGGCGCGCCATTTGGGCATGAAGGGCGACCAGATACGGACCGCGCTGGCCAATTTCGGTGGCGTTAATCGCCGCTTTACCCGCGTAGGTGAAATTGAGGGGGTGACCATTATCGATGACTATGGTCACCACCCAACTGAAATTGCTGCCGTCCTGAAGGCGGCCCGCCAAGCCACCGAAGGACGCGTGATCGCCGTGCACCAGCCGCACCGCTATACCCGCCTGCATCACCATTTTGAGGATTTCTGTTCCTGCTTTAACGATGCCGACGTGGTCGGGATCACTGACATTTTCGCTGCCGGCGAGGATCCGATCGAAGGGGCCAGCCGCGATGACCTGGTCGCAGGTCTTATTCGCCACGGTCACCGCCATGCGCGTTCTGTAATGAGCGAGGATGATCTGGAGCGCCTCGTGCGCGAACAGGCGCGTCCCGGTGACATGGTGGTCTGCCTTGGGGCAGGGACGATTTCCGCTTGGGCAAACGGGTTGCCGGGGCGATTGCAAAAGGGAGCCGCGTAAGAGCGCATGGAGGCCAACCTGTTCAGTGTGACTGTGATCGGTGTGCCGCTTTTGGCGGCCCCGGCGGCGTTGATCTGGGGATTGCGCAGGACTTTGATTGTCGTCTTGGGCATCTGCGCGCTGATGCTGGTGGCTCCTTATGTCTCTTTTGGCGTCTGGGCTTTGATCGAGGGCGAGGACCTCTGGACAACATTGCAAGCTGTCGCGGTGTCGTTCCCGGCGGCTGCGGTCATTGTCGGCTGGATGCTGGTGTGGACGGTGGCGTATGGCGCGATTGCTGCAGGAATACGACTGGGGTGGTTCTATTTGAGGAGGGAAAGAGCATGATGGTTGTCTGTCTGGGTATACTTGCCTTGTCACTTGCCTTTGGCGTGGCGTGGATCAACACGCGTATTGCGGGGCTGTTCTGGGTCTCGGCCAATTTTCTGGGCTATCAGTGGATGGTTGAGGCGACACGACTGGATCCGAACATGATGAAAATGGCAGCGAACTTTTCGCTGGTTTTGTTGACCGTCTATCTGTCGGTCATGGCACTTTCGGGTATCGGAGCGGCGCATCTGGCCAAATCCAAGCGCCGCGCCCAACTGGCTACAACATGACAAACCTGAAATGGCTGAGTGCGAACGGCCTGCATTCGAAATGTATTTTTAGAGAGTTGTCCCGATGACACTTGCGCTGGCCTGCATCGCTTGGGTTTTTGCCGCGACGGCCGTGGCGATGTTGCCTATGCGCCATCAGTACATTCCCGGCGTGACTCTTTTGCTTGCGTCCCCTGTGCTGATCTTGTGGATCGGTATTGCAGTGGCGTGGTGGGCCGGTGTTCTTGCCTTGTGCGCGTTCGTGTCTATGTTTCGCAACCCGCTGCGCTATTTCTGGGCAAAGGCGCGCGGGCAAAATCCACAGCTTCCGCCGGAGTTGCGGTCATGAGTCTTTCGATCATCCTTGCCTGTCTTTGGGCGCTGGCCGCCAACGTGATCGCGATGTTGCCGAGCCGTGATCAACATTGGACCAACGCCTATGGCCTGATCGCCATTGGCATCCCGATCCTTGGTTTTGTCACGTGGCAACATGGGCCGTGGGTGGGTCTGCTGCTGCTGGCAGCGGGCATGAGCGTGCTGCGCTGGCCCGTCATTTACCTGAGCCGCTGGATCAAGGCGCGGATCGTGCGATGATACCGATAGCATTGGCAACGCTGCTGGTTGGGATTGTCGCCGGATTTGCGCTGGCCCGCCGGTTCATGCTCCGTATCTTGGTGTCACTGGTTCTGGGGTTGATCGGGCTTATTGTGTTGGTGTCGTGGGCGCCGGCAGAGGCATTGCCCGGGGACGGGTACGCCATGGTCGTTGCCGCGTACCTGATTGCGCCGCCCCTGGCTGCGGGCCTGTTTGGTGGAGCGGTGTTTGCATGGCTTTTCAGAAATAGAACCAAGACGGCCTGAGTTGCAGCAGCGACTGCGGTGCCGCCACCCAAGAAAGCACGTTTTGATGTCCTCTTACATTACCTACGTCCTGAGCGCGGCCATCGCATGCTTTGGGATTGCGCGCGCGCGCTTTTGGCTGGACTGGAGCCTTTGTATTGGCGGCCATTGTCGGCGCAACAGCTGTTGCCAAAAGGCGCGCAGCCCTGCAAAGCGCGGGTTCAATGCCTCTTAAGAGCGGATGATCGTGATGAACGGCACAGGTATTCCAGATGTGCGCGGCAGTCTGACTGCACACAAAGACCTTTCGACCCTCACGTGGCTGCGCGTTGGTGGCCCTGCGGATTGGCTGTTGCAACCGGCCGACGTCCAAGACCTGTCGGACTTTCTGAAAGCGCTGGGCCTGGACGTGCCCGTGTTTCCGATGGGGGTGGGCAGCAACCTGATCGTGCGCGACGGAGGTTTGCGCGCTGTGGTGGTCCGGCTGGGGCGCGGGTTTAACGAGATCAAGGTGGACGGTGACATGGTCACCGCGGGGGCGGCTGCATTGGATGCCCATGTGGCGCGTCGTGCGGCGGACGCGGGCGTCGATCTTACGTTTTTGCGCACAATCCCCGGCACACTTGGCGGTGCGGTGCGCATGAACGCCGGGTGCTACGGCAGTTATACGGCCGATGTTTTCCATTCGGCGCAGGTGGTGTTGCGCGACGGGACCATCACGACACTGGCCCCCGCAGATATGAATTTTCGCTATCGGCAAAGCGATTTGCCGACAGGCGCGGTGTTGACCTCAGTAACCTTACGCGCGCCTTTGGGCGATCCGGCACACCTGAATGCCCGGATGGCGGATCAACTGGCCAAGCGGGATGCGACCCAGCCGACCAAGGACCGAAGTGCAGGATCAACCTTTCGCAATCCGGCGGGGTTTTCATCGACAGGGCGTGCTGACGATGTCCATGATCTGAAGGCATGGAAGGTCATTGATGATGCAGGCATGCGGGGCGCGACCCGTGGTGGCGCACAAATGAGCGAAAAACACTCCAACTTCCTCATCAACACTGGCGGGGCCAGTGCTGCCGACCTTGAAGGATTAGGGGAGGAAGTGCGAAAAAAGGTTTACGATTCAAGCGGTATCACGCTAGAATGGGAAATCATGCGGATCGGCGAACCGGGCTAGGTTTCATGAGCGCAGATGGGCCGGAAAAAACGATTAAAATAACGGCATTATATACGAGGGTCCGCTAAAGGACCCCGAAAAGAGAGCACATGGCGGGTCAGTCGAGCAGGACGACTCCGAAAGTGGCGGTATTGATGGGTGGCCCCTCGGCTGAGCGTGAGGTGTCGCTGTCTAGTGGGACATCGTGCGCTGCCGCGCTGCGGAGTTTGGATACATACGAAGTGGTCGAGGTCGATGCGGGCCGCGACCTTGCTGCCGTTTTGGTGGCAGAGCGCCCTGACGCTGTTCTCAATTGCCTGCATGGGCGTTGGGGCGAAGATGGCTGTGTGCAGGGGCTTTTGGAGTGGCTTGGCATTCCTTATTCGCATTCCGGCGTTCTGTCTTCGGCTTTGGCGATGGACAAGCAGCGCACCAAGGTCGTCTACCGTGCGGCAGGCCTGCCGGTTGTCGACAGCATCATCGCACCCGCAGATGAGGTGCGCCGTGCCCACGTGATGTCGACCCCTTATGTGGTCAAACCCAACAATGAAGGGTCCAGTGTCGGCGTTTACCTTGTCAATGACGGGGCCAACGGCCCGCCGCAGCTGAGCGCGGACATGCCCGACGAGGTGATGGTCGAAGCCTTTGCCCCCGGGCGCGAGTTGACCACCACGGTTATGGGCGCGCGCCCCCTTGGGGTTACGGATATCCTGACCGATGGCTGGTATGACTATGATGCCAAGTACAAACCGGGCGGCTCACGCCATGTGATCCCGGCGGATGTGCCCAATGAAATTACAGAATTATGCCTCGATTATGCGGTCCGTGCCCATAACGCCCTTGGGTGCCGGGGTGTCAGCCGTACGGATTATCGCTGGGATGAAAGCAAGGGGGCGGCTGGCCTTATCCTGCTTGAAACCAACACACAGCCCGGCATGACCCCCACGTCGCTGACGCCGGAACAGGCACAGGCGGCGGGCATCTCATTTCCTGAACTATGTGCGTGGATGGTGGAGGATGCGTCTTGCCACAGATGAACCGTCGATCTGATCCGGCCCCGTCGCGGTGGTCATGGCGTATGCAGCGCCTTATGCTCACGCCGCTTTTCCGGTTTGGGCTGCGCGCTGGTTTGCCCTTTGCCGTGACGTTGAGCGCGGCCACGTGGTTCTTGTCCGACCCGAAGAACCAGGCAGCCATCCAGGCCACTGTTGCAGAGGCGCGTGCAGCCATCGAAGAACGGCCTGAGTTCATGGTGAACCTAATGGCCATTGATGGGGGCGACGGTGATCTGGATGCTGCGATCCGTCAGGCCTTGCCGCTGGATTTCCCGGTCTCGTCCTTTGATCTGGATCCCAACGCCATGCGGGCCCGTATCCTTGAAATGCCGCCCATCAAAGAGGCAAGTGTACGCATCCGCCCCGGCGGTGTGCTGCAAGTGGATATCACACCGCGTGTGCCGGTCGCGATCTGGCGCACAGCTGAGGGGTTAAGTCTGATTGATGACACGGGCGCAAAAGTTGGTCTGATCGACCGGCGTGGTTTGCGCCCCGATTTGCCCGTGATCGCGGGCGAGGGTGCTCCTGAGCATGTGGGCGAAGCTTTGGCCCTGATGGAGGCGGGTGCGCCCTTGGGGACCCGTTTGCGTGGGCTTGTTCGTCTTGGGGATCGCCGGTGGGACGTGGTGCTGGACCGAAATCAACGCATCCTTTTGCCGGCCTCCAGGGCGGTGCGCGCGCTGGAACGCGCGTTGGCCCTTGATGCTGTGGATGAGATCCTGGCGCGGGATGTTGCCCGTGTCGACCTGCGCCTGTCTGATCGCCCAACTGTCCGTATGAACGCCAGCGCCACCGAAGAATGGTGGCGCATCCGGCAAATGAATTCCAAACAATGAGTGGCCTCAATGACTGACCTATATCAAAACCAACGCAGCATGCGGAATATGCGCAAGATCGCCATGCAGCGAGGCGTTGTGGCCATTCTGGACGTGGGCAGTTCGAAAATCGCCTGCCTTGTTCTGCGGTTTGACGGCACGACCAAGCTGGGCGAAGAGGGCGAGATTGGCTCGCTCGCCGGACAATCGGGTTTCCGTGTTATTGGCGCTGCCACCACGCGGTCACGCGGCGTCCGCTTTGGCGAGATTTGTGCGATGCAGGAAACCGAACGGGCCATTCGCACGGCCCTGCAGGCCGCACAAAAGATGGCCGGGATCCGTGTGGATCATGTGATCGCATGCTTTGGCGGCGCGGAGCCGCGCAGCTATGGTTTGGACGCACAAGTGCAGTTGGACGGGCAGATGGTGTCCGAACAGGATGTGGCCCAAGTGCTGGCGCGCTGCGACGTGCCGGATTACGGCGAGGGGCGCGAGGTGCTGCACGCGCAACCTGTGAACTTTGCGCTGGATCACCGGTCTGGCCTGTCTGACCCTCGTGGGCAGCTGGGCAACGAGTTGGCTGTGGACATGCATATGCTGACCGTTGATGCCGCCGCTGTGCAGCATCTGGCCCACTGTATCAAACGCTGCGATCTGGAACTGGCTGGTATTGCGTCGTCCGCTTATGTGTCGGGCATTGCGTCGCTGGTTGAGGATGAACAGGAGCTTGGTGCGGCCTGTATCGATATGGGGGGCGGGTCCACTGGCGTGTCCATCTTTATCAAGAAGCACATGATTTTTGCTGATGCGGTGCGCATGGGTGGGGATCATGTGACCTCTGACATCTCCATGGGATTGCAGGTGCCGATGGCTAATGCCGAACGGATCAAGACGTTCTATGGCGGTGTGCACGCGACCGGTATGGATGACCGCGAGATGATCGAGATTGGTGGCGATTCCGGCGATTACGAACACGACCGCCGGACGGCCAGCCGCGCCGAGTTGATTGGGATTATGCGCCCGCGTGTGGAAGAGATTTTGGAAGAAGTGCGTCTGCGTCTGGACGCCGCTGGATTTGACCACCTGCCCAGCCAGCAGATCGTGCTGACGGGTGGGGGCAGCCAAATCCCCGGTCTTGACGGTCTTGCCAGCAAGATTTTGGGCCAGCAAGTGCGTCTGGGACGCCCCTTGCGGGTGCACGGTCTGCCGCAGGCCGCGACCGGGCCTTCGTTTGCGTCGGCTGTGGGGCTGGCGCTGTTTGCGGCCCATCCACAGGACGAATGGTGGGATTTTGACATCCCCCATGACCGCCATTCGGCGCGCAGCTTGCGCCGCGCGGTCAAATGGTTCCGCGAAAACTGGTAATCTGAAATCAGATCGCAGACTTGGCTTGTTTCTATTGAGTCTCGTGGACCTGCGCCGGGTCTTGGCTGGGGGGCTGAACTGGCCACTGCCACGCGTCGTGCGGCACACATTTTCAGACATCGAATCGCTTGGGTTTTTGCGTGATTTCGCATAGACTTATGAACAAGGCCCAAGAGAGGCCCGGCGGCACTGTCGAGCAGTAGCCCCAGATTTTTAATCTACCATTGCGTGTGTTTCGCAATGCGTCTGGCGTGGGTCGTGAACCTGCGTGCGTGGTAGCTTTGTCTTGTAAGCCCCCCACATCTGGCTATTTTTGCCAAATCACGTGTGCACTGGCAAAGCACCGCCTATATTTTGTAGGGAAAATGCGTTTTTTAAGTGACCTTCGCGCCACGGAGCGTTAGGATTGGCGAAATTTAGGCACAAAAACACCCGCGAACGCGGCAAACATACAGGTGGAATTGACCCATGACGCTGAACCTCACGATGCCCGGCAATGAAGAGCTGAAACCCCGGATCACGGTCTTTGGTGTTGGGGGTGCGGGCGGCAATGCGGTCAACAACATGATCGAAAAGGCACTGGACGGTGTTGAATTCGTTGTTGCCAACACCGACGCTCAGGCGCTGCAGCAATCTGCCGCCGCCAACCGGGTGCAATTGGGCATCAAAGTCACCGAAGGTTTGGGGGCAGGGGCCCGCGCAACAGTAGGCGCCGCCGCCGCCGAAGAAAGCATCGAACAGATCGTTGACCACCTTGCCGGTGCGCACATGTGTTTCATCACCGCAGGCATGGGCGGGGGCACTGGGACGGGTGCTGCGCCGATCATTGCGCAAGCCGCGCGTGAACTTGGTGTGCTGACCGTTGGTGTTGTCACCAAGCCCTTCCAGTTCGAAGGCGCCAAGCGGATGAAGCAGGCCGAAGACGGTGTCGAGGCCCTGCAAAAGATGGTCGACACGCTGATCATCATTCCCAACCAGAACCTGTTCCGTCTTGCCAACGAAAAGACAACCTTTACCGAAGCGTTCTCGTTGGCCGATGACGTCCTGTACCAAGGTGTGAAGGGTGTGACTGACCTGATGGTGCGCCCTGGCCTGATCAACCTCGACTTTGCTGATGTTCGCGCCGTGATGGACGAGATGGGCAAAGCCATGATGGGCACAGGTGAGGCGGAAGGCGAAGATCGCGCCATTCAGGCCGCTGAAAAAGCCATCGCAAACCCGCTGCTGGACGAGATTTCCCTGCGCGGTGCCAAGGGCGTGCTGATCAACATCACCGGTGCCCACGACCTGACCCTGTTCGAACTGGACGAGGCGGCCAACCGTATCCGCGAAGAAGTTGATCCAGAGGCCAACATCATCGTCGGCTCGACACTGGATACCGCCATGGAAGGTATGATGCGTGTAAGCGTTGTGGCCACTGGCATCGACGCCACGGACGTTCAGTCTGATATGCCGGTCCCGCGCCGGTCGATGGCGGCCCCGCTGCCTGCGTCCTTTTCGGCGGATGAGCCCGAAGACGCGGCTGCACCCGCGCCAACCCCGACGCCTGAAGCAACGCCTGCTCCTGTGGCCGCTACCGCAGAAGAGCCAACTCTGTTTGAAGAGTTGGATGTGACTCAGGCGGCTGCTGTCGATATGGCCGAAGATATCTTTGCCGAAGAAGTCGCACCCGCAGCAACGGACGACGATCTGCCACCGCCAGCCTATCAGCCGGCAGTGGCGGCGTTTGAGCCAACGCCAGAGCCCGAAACCTTTGTCGCGCCACGTGCGCCAGCTCCCGGCACTCCGTCGCCAGAGGCGCTGGCCCGTCTGCAGGCTGCCACCCGAAAGGCCGCACCTCATCGCGCTCCTTTGGTCCCTGAAGAGGCGCCCGCAGCAGCCCCGGCCGCAGCAGGTGAAAAGCCGCGTTTTGGTATCAATTCCCTGATCGGGCGCATGACAGGCAGCAACGAATCCGCTGGTGGAGAGGCGCGCCCGGCGCGCCAGCAGCCCCCGGTTCAGACGGGTGCCGCGACAGCACCAGCCCCTGCGCCAAAGCCTGCTGAGGCGGTTGACCCGGACCAGGAACGGATTGAAATCCCGGCCTTCCTGCGCCGTCAAGCGAACTGATTTATTTTACTTCAAGACAGAAAGGGCCGCTGTTTAGCGGCCCTTTTTTCGTTTGAGAACAGCGTGTTGCATGGCCCGATTCTCGACACGAAATCCATTGTGTCACGATGTTTCAGACCGTTGCAAAGATTGAGTTGTGTGTCTGGACCCCAGCCCATAGGTCTGTTGCGTAACAAAGGTGTAACAGGGTGGGCCCAGTGCAAGCGACAGTCAAAGGACCAATCACATTTACAGGACGCGGGCTCCATTCTGGCAAGCCTGTACGCCTGACGATTCGTCCCGCGATGGCTGAGCACGGAATCTGGTTTTGCCGCACAGACATCGAAAATGGCGATACGATGATTCCGGCGCGCTATGACGTCGTGCACCAATCCCCGCTATGTACCACGCTTGTGAATGAGGCTGGTGTCAGTGTTGGCACTGTTGAGCATGTCATGGCGGCCCTAGCCGGGTGCGGCGTGCACAATGCGCTGGTTGAGATCGACGGCCCCGAAGTGCCGATCCTTGATGGATCCGCTGTGCCGCTTGTGCGCGGCATCATGCACCGCGGCCTGCGTCGTCTTCCTGCCCGCGTCCGCGCCTTTGAGGTGTTGAAGCCGGTTACAGTCACGCAAGGCGATGCGACCGCGACCATTGCGCCGTCGCCTGTTCTGAAGATCGAATTCCACATTGATTTTGCCGATGCTGCAATTGGCCGCCAATCCAAGACGCTGAACATGTCCAATGGCAGTTTTGCGCGTGAGTTGAGCGACAGCCGCACGTTCTGCCGCAAGGGCGACGTTGAAAAGATGCAAGCGAGCGGTCTTGCCTTGGGCGGCACGCCCGGTGTGAACGCAGTTGTTTTTGACGGAGATCACGTGGCCAGCCCCGGTGGCTTGCGTCATCGGGATGAACCTGTGCGTCACAAGATGTTGGATGCGTTGGGTGACATCGCATTGGCAGGTGCGCCCTTGATCGGACATTATACCGGCGTGCGCGCGGGTCACACGCTGACCAACCAGTTGCTGCGCAAGTTGTTCGCAACACCCGGTGCGGTACGTATGGTGACATGCGATGCCGACATGGCCGCGCTGTTGCCCGGTGCGGGCCTTGTCTGGGACGAGATCCCACAAGTCGCCTGATCCGCTTTGCGGGTTGCCTGGGGCATCATGCGTTCAAAACTTCCAATGACACGAGAAAACCGGCACGCTGTTTTGCGCGCGCTTTTCTCAAAACGCCGTGCAGTAAGGCAAATCGGCGTTTTATCCTTCCCTGACTTTGTGTTAAAGAATCTCAAACAGTCCGAAACAGGGCGGTGTTGAGTGTCGTTGGGGAAAAGCATGAACTGCGGTACATCCATTTTGCGACTGGCAGGCGTACTGGCGCTGACTGGGCTTGTGGCGGCTTGCGGTTCCGATCGGCCCACGACCGGTAGTTTTCTGAACCAGCAGGAAGTCCCGCTCGAAAGCTTTACACCGCAGCAAATTTTTGAGCGCGGCGAGTTTGAGCTTGAACAGGACCAACTGAGCGAAGCGGCGTTTTACTTTTCCGAGATTGAGCGGCTTTACCCCTATTCGGACTGGGCGCGGCGCGCGTTGATCATGCAGGCCTTTGCGTACCACCGGGATCGTGATTATCCCAATTCACGCTCTTCTGCGCAGCGGTTTATCGACTTCTACCCCGACGATGATGATGCAGCCTATGCACAGTATCTGCTGGCGCTCAGCTATTATGATCAGATCGATGAAGTGGGGCGCGACCAAGGTTTGACGTTTCAAGCCCTGCAGTCATTGCGGGAAGTCATTGAGCGCTATCCTGACAGCGAGTACGCCAAGGCGTCTATCCTGAAATTTGATCTGGCGTTTGATCACCTTGCGGGCAAGGAAATGGAAATTGGTCGCTATTATCTGCGCCGCGACAACTTTGCCGCCGCAATCAACCGTTTCCGCGTGGTGGTAGAAGACTTTCAGACCACGACCCACACGCCCGAGGCGTTGCACAGACTGGTCGAGGCCTATCTGTCGCTTGGGTTGACGGATGAAGCGCAATCGGCGGGTGCTATCCTTGGCTACAACTATCAATCGACCGACTGGTATCAGGACAGTTTCAAACTGCTGACCGGGCAGGGGCTGGAGCCCCGTGTGCGCGGCGATAACTGGCTGTCACAAACTTACCGTCAGATGATCAAGGGCCGGTGGCTCTGAGGTGATGGCAGAGTGAACGCCGCCTTTTGGATGGGCCCTGATGCTGCGTACCCTTGATATCTCGGATATGCTGATCATTGACCGGCTGGAACTTGAGTTTCAGCCCGGCTTGAACGTGCTGACTGGCGAGACGGGAGCGGGCAAGTCGATATTGCTGGACGCGCTTGGCTTTGTCCTTGGTTGGCGGGGGCGGGCCGAACTGGTCCGACAGGGGGCTGAGCAAGGCGAGGTGGTTGCATCCTTCGATCTGAGCCCGGGTCATCCTGCCATTGCTGTATTGGAAGAGGCGGGGTTGCCCGTCGATGATGAATTGATCCTGCGCCGGGTGAACACGTCTGATGGTCGCAAGACGGCGTGGGTCAATGATCGTCGCTGTTCAGGCGAAGTGCTGCGCGCGTTGAGCGAGACGCTGATTGAATTGCACGGCCAGCACGATGACCGGGGCCTTTTGAACCCCCGTGGTCACCGCGCCATTTTGGATGCGTTTGCGGGCTGTGATGACGCGCGTGCTGACACGCGCGCACGCTGGCGCGAGATGGGGCAGGCCCGCAAGGCATTGGCGGATGCAGAAGCTGTGATGGAAGCGATCCGGGCGGAAGAGGAATTCTTGCGCCATGCTGTTGCTGAATGCGACGCCCTTGATCCCAAGGCCGGGGAAGAGGCCGAGCTGGACACACGCCGCCGCCAGATGCAGGGGGCCGAACGCATTCGCGAGGATGTCCAGCGTGCTTATCAGGGCTTGGGGCATGATGGGGCCGAAGGCACGTTAAGCGACGCGATCCGCTGGCTCGATGGGGTGGCCGAGCAGGCCGAAGGAACGCTTGATGCGCCATTGGCCGCGTTGTCCCGCGCGCTTGGGGAGCTGGATGAGGCCAGCGACGGGATCGTCCGGGCCCTTGAGGTGATGCAGTTCAACCCGACAGACCTTGAAGAGACTGAAGAGCGTTTGTTTGCGATCCGTGCACTGGCACGCAAACATGGGATCAGTGTGGATGTTTTGCCCGGCTTTGCGGGCGATTTGCGGGCCAAACTTGCCGCGCTTGATGCTGGGGAAGCAGATTTGGGGCGCTTGCGTGCGGAATTGGCCGCAGCCGAAACCGCTTATGAGACTGCTGCGCAGACCTTGCGCGCGGCGCGTGTCGCCGCTGCCAAAAATCTGGACACAGCCGTGATGCAAGAGCTGGCCCCGCTCAAAATGGAGCGGGCGGTGTTTGCCACGCAAGTGGGGGATGAGGCGCCCGGCCCGGAGGGGTTTGACGCGGTTGCCTTTTCCGTGGCCACCAACCCCGGTGCTCCTGCGGGTGCGCTGAACAAGATTGCATCGGGGGGCGAGCTTAGTCGGTTTTTGCTGGCGCTCAAAGTTTGCCTCACGCGCGAGCAGTCGGGCCTCACGATGATCTTTGACGAGATTGACCGGGGCGTTGGTGGTGCAACAGCGGATGCCGTTGGGCGCCGGTTGTCGGCGCTGGCGGCGGGTGGGCAAGTGCTGGTCGTGACCCATTCCCCGCAAGTTGCGGCACTGGGTGCGCATCACTGGCGGGTTGAAAAGCGTGTGAGCGGCGAGATGACCACATCAACTGTGGTCCCGCTGGAGCAAGACGCCCGCGTCGATGAGATTGCCCGCATGTTGGCAGGGGATACCATCACCGATCAGGCGCGTGGTGCTGCGATTGCACTACTGGCGGGGTGAAGGCGGGTAAATCTTCTCGTTCCGATTGAAATTCGGAGATCACGCATCTTTGCACGGGTTCTGGGGTTTCGCAGGTGCAGCATTTGGCCTACCCTGAGGTATACCTTCGCGCATTGTGATCCGCACCCGACCCATGGCAGAGCCCACACGCCCCTTTATTGCCAAGCAATATGGCCTTGCATTGAACGCATGCCGGGACGGGTGGTTGGTGCTACGCCAGCAGGGACCATCTCAAGTACAGTTCTGGTTTATTGCATTGGCTGTCGGTGTCGCCGCCGGTTTTGCAGCGCTGTTTTTCCGCAAGGGAATCGAGGCACTGCAAGCCTGGCTTTATGGGACCGAGGACGTTCAATACCTGCATAGCGCCGCGACCTATCTGCCGTGGTACTGGATATTGGTTATCCCAATTATCGGCGGTTTGTTGACGGGCCTGATACTGCACCATTTCACCCGTGACGGCGTGGCCCGCAGTGTGGCGGACGTCATTGAGGGAGCCGCCTTGCGCAATGGGCAAGTGGGAACGAAGGCTGGGATTGCGTCGGCTTTTGCCAGCTTCATCACGCTGTCGACAGGTGGTTCGACCGGGCGGGAAGGCCCGGTGGTGCACATTGCTGCCGTCATCTCCACCAGGGTGTCGCGTTGGATCAGCGCGGATGGGATCACCGGGCGCGATCTGCTGGGGTGCGCGGTGGCGGCGGCTGTATCGGCCAGTTTCAACGCGCCGATTGCAGGGGCGTTGTTCGCGCTTGAGGTGGTATTGCGCCATTTTGCGGTCCATGCCTTTGCCCCGATCGTGATTGCGTCCGTGGCAGGCACTGTGATCAGTCGGTTGGAATTTGGCGACGTGCGGGAATTCACATCGCCTGAGACGAACGAACTTGTGTTTTATCAGGAACTTCCGGCCTTTTTGTTGCTTGGGCTTGTCTGTGGTTTGGTGGCGGTCGTGCTGATGCGGTCGATTTTCTGGACAGACGATATTGGGACAGCGTTTCAAAAACACACGGG
The DNA here is from genome assembly GCF_900143535.1 of Tateyamaria sp. Alg231-49. Taxonomy (GTDB): domain Bacteria; phylum Pseudomonadota; class Alphaproteobacteria; order Rhodobacterales; family Rhodobacteraceae; genus Tateyamaria. The sequence continues at coordinate 238,378 of NZ_FRFA01000006.1, forward strand.
CATTCCGCGTTGGCTGCGCCCAGCCATTGCAGGAGCGTTGCTGGGCGGCATCGCCATTTTCTATCCGCACATCATTGGGGTGGGGTACGAAACCACGTTACTGGCATTGACCGGGGAACTGGCCTTGAACGAGGTCATGGTATTTGTGGTTCTGAAAACGGCCGCTGTGGCGATCACGATGGCGGGCCGCATGGGGGGCGGGGTGTTTTCGCCGTCTCTTATGATCGGGGCTTTGTCGGGGTTGGCCTTTGGGTTGATTGCGACAAGTGTGTTTCCGGATGTGTCGGGGTCTGTGTCGCTCTATGCATTGGCGGGCATGGGCGCTGTGGCGGCTGCGGTTCTGGGCGCGCCGATTTCAACGACATTGATCGTGTTCGAACTGACAGGAGACTGGCAGACCGGGCTTGCTGTGATGGTCGCTGTGTCGATGTCGACTGCTTTGGCCTCGCGGCTGGTTGATCGGAGTTTCTTTCTTACCCAACTTGAGCGGCGCGGCGTGCATCTGGCCGCAGGGCCGCAGGCCTATTTGCTGGCGATGTTCACCGTCAGCTCTGTCATGCGCAAACCGGACGATCCGCGTGCCGCGGATGAAGCGCGCAGTTGGGAATTGATTGGGGACGGCATCTATGTGGATGCAGCGGCCACGCTTGAGGTCGCCTTGCCCATCTTTGATCGGACATTGGTGCCGTTCATTCCGGTGGTGACGTTGACAGGCAAGGATGCGGCCCCAGAGCTGAAGGGCGCGCTGTTTCATGTGGACGCGCTGAAGGCATACAACCGGGCGCTGGCAGCGACGGCGGCAGAAGAGCACAGTTGAGGGGCGGCGGCCGCTCTGTTTGCTGCGCAAAGGCACCCACCGACAACCCAGTATATATCTTGGGATAAACTGCGCGGCCTTAACACGTGATGAGGCCTCGGCACTTGTAGGATCGACGGTGTGGCCGACAGTTTTTGTGCAAAAACGGTCCTTGCCACCGTTTGCGATCACATAGGTGATCGCTCCTCAGATCTTTTCGACTGCGACGCCTTCGCTGGTGTAAAAGGCCAGATGGTCTTTGATCCGAGCCACGCCCTCTTTCGGCGCTTCGTAGCTCCAAACCGTGTTTTCAAGGGTTTGAGACTTTGTCACGACGGAAAAATAGCTCGCATCACCCTTGTGGGGGCAGTGCGTGACCTTGTCGGTTTTGTCCAGAAATGCCATCGCGATGTCGGAGCGTGGAAAGTAGATCACGGGCGGGTAGTCGCCCTCGCTCAGCTCCAGCGCGTTTGTGCTTTCACCCAACACAGCCCCACCGGCACGCACTGACCAGGTGCCGTCTGCCTTACGAATTGTGATGTGGTCGGCCATAAACGGCTCCTCTTGCTGGGCTATCTGGGATGATGGACGCAACATGTAACAGATGCGCGACGGTGCTGCCAGAGCTAGAGCGGGCGGCATGCCTCGGCCAGCCACGTACGCGTGGATTCTGACACGCGGGGTCCAATTTTGGCTAAAGTTTCAGCATGATAGGTATCAAGCCAAGCCCGCGATGGCGCGTCCAGCATGTCCGGTACAATCAGCGTTCGGTCGATCGGAGCGTAGGTCAGAGTGCGCCAACTGAGCATCTCGCGATGTGTGTCTCCACCCGCGGGCGGCGTGGCCTGTTCGACCACCAGAAGGTTTTCGATCCGGATGCCAAAGGCGCCCTCGCGGTAATACCCCGGCTCGTTTGACAGGATCATTCCGGGTTGAAAGGGCACCGAACTGGTGCGGGCCAGCCGCTGTGGACCTTCATGCACCGATAGGTACGCCCCGACGCCGTGGCCCAGCCCGTGGTCAAAATCCTGATGGGCATACCAGAGTGGCGCGCGTCCGATCGCTTCGATATCGCGGCCCGCCAGACCCTTCGGCCAAATGAGGCGCGACATTGCGATCATGCCCATCAGCACGCGTGTAAAGGCGGCACGGGCCTCTTGGGGCGGTGTGCCGATGGCAATGGTGCGGGTGATGTCTGTGGTCCCGTCCAGATACTGCCCACCGCTGTCCAACACGATCAACTGACCGTCTTGGAGGGTGCTGTCTGTCTCTTCGGTGACGCGGTAGTGCATAATCGCGCCGTTTGGCCCGGTGCCCGCGATCGTTTCAAAGCTGATGTCTTGCAGGGCGTTATCCCGACGGCGGTATCCTTCCAGCTGGCTCACCACTTGGGTTTCGCGCAAACTGCCGGGCGTTTGGGCGTCAAGCCATGCGAGCAGTTCCACAACGGCTGCGCCATCGCGCAAATGGGCCTCTGCACTACCTGCGATTTCGGCCGCGTTTTTGCAGGCTTTGGGCAGGGCACAGGGGTCTTCTCCCCACTGAACGGCGTCGCCGAGGGTGTCGGCGACGATTACTGGCACCGAGGATTTGTCGGCAAGGACCGGGCCTTCAAGCGTCTTGAGGGTGGTCAGAAACGCATCTGGCATATGGCAGGTCACATCGTCACCCAAATGCGCGCGCACCTCATCCAGTTTGGCCGCGTCCATGAACAGGTCAACGCCACCCGTGCTGTGCAAAATGGCAAACCCTTGCACAATCGGATTTCTGGGGATGTCCGCCCCGCGAATGTTCAGCAACCAGCACAAGGCGTCGGGCAGGGTGATAACCGCAGAGCTGACGCCCGCGTCCGCAAGGCCTGCCGCCAGACGGGCGCGTTTGTCTGCATGGCTTTCGCCTGCAAATTCAATAGGATGTGCCTTGGCCATTTCTGCTGCTGGCGCGGGTTGATCGGCCCAAACACGATCCACCAGATTTTCCGATTGCACCAGTTCAACGCCGCTGCCTGCCAGTGCGCTGCGCGTCTGCTCGATCTGGCCGGGGGTATGGAGCCATGGATCAAAGCCGACCCGACCACCGTCGGGCAACTGATCTTTCAGCCATGCACCAAGGCTGACATCTGGCCAGGGGACCGGTGTGTAGACATCCGCCACCTGCGCCTTGACCTGCGTGCGGTAGCGCCCGTCGATGAACACGCCTGCACTGTCCGTCAATACTGCGCAAAACCCTGCTGATCCGGTGAACCCGGTCAGCCATGCCAAACGTTCGTCGCGTGCCGATACATATTCGCCCTGATGCGCATCCGCGCGTGGAACGAGGAACCCGTCCAGCGATGCGCCTTGCATCACAGCGCGCAACGCCTCCAGCCGGGGTGGGCCTTGCTCGGGTCTTGCCGTGACTTCAAACGACTGAAACATGCCGCATCCCCTTTATCTGGCCAGAAAGAATGTTCCCCCGAAAGGGTGGCATCAACTGGCGCGCTTCATGCCCATCACACGCGCGCGTGCCCGTGGGTCACTGTCAAACAGAGCCGCCAGTTGTTCGGTCATCGCACCCGCCAACTGCTCTACATCCGTGATGGTTACCGCGCGGTCGTAATAGCGGGTCACGTCATGCCCAATCCCGATGGCCAGCAATTCGACAGCGCGCTTGCGTTCGACCATGGCGATCACGTCGCGCAAGTGTTTTTCGAGATAGTTGGCCGGGTTCACTGACAAGGTGCTGTCATCAACAGGCGCGCCATCGGAAATCACCATCAAAATCTTACGTGCCTCGGGACGACCGACCATGCGGCGATGCGCCCATTCCAGCGCCTCGCCGTCGATGTTTTCCTTAAGCAGCCCTTCTTTCATCATCAGCCCCAGATTTGGGCGCGTGCGCCGCCAAGGGGCGTCCGCGGATTTGTAGACGATGTGGCGCAGATCATTAAGCCGTCCCGGTTGCGCGGGGCGGCCATCGTTCAGCCACGCCTCGCGGGCAAGCCCGCCTTTCCACGCGCGGGTGGTAAAGCCGAGGATTTCGACCTTGACGTTGCACCGTTCCAATGTGCGCGCCAGAACGTCCGCGCAAATGGCCGCAATGGAGATCGGACGACCCCGCATGGATCCTGAATTGTCCAAAAGAAGGGTGACGCAGGTGTCGCGGAATTCGGTGTCTTTTTCGACCTTGAAGGACAGGGGCGTTGTCGGGTTTGCCACAACCCGTGCCAGACGGCCCGCATCCAGAGTGCCTTCCTCCAGATCAAACTCCCATGACCGGTTCTGTTGGGCCTGAAGGCGGCGCTGCAATTTATTGGCCAGACGGCTGACCGCCCCTTTGAGCGGTTCTAGTTGTTGATCCAGATAGGCGCGCAACCGTTCGAGCTCGACAGGCTCGGCGAGATCCTCTGCGGCGATCTCTTCGTCATGATCGCTTAGGTACACCTGATAGTTCGGGTCTGCCTCTGACATGGGTTGGGGTGGGGGCGGTTCCAGAGGGGCCTCGCCATCAGGCATCTCTGCCTCTTCCCCAAGCTCTTGATCGGCCATGTCGTCCATGGAGACCTGCGCCTGACTCGCGTCTTGTTGTTCTTCCTGACTGGACTCGGGGGAGGCGTCTTCGTCCTCCTGATCCTGGTCATCCTGTCCGGTGCTGTCAGGATCCTGATCCTCGTCGCTGCCTTCTTCGGCCTCGTCTTCCTGATCTTCGTCGATCTGGTCGGGATCATCGCCCAACTGGTCGCCATAGCCCAGATCAGTGATTACCTGCCGGGCAAAGCGGGCAAAGGCGGTCTGGTCGTCCAGAATGTCATCGATGCGATCCAGCGTTCCACCAGCCTGATCCTCGATAAACCCGCGCCACAAGTCCATAGCGTTCTGCGCACCACCGGGCAGGTCACGACCTGTCGCCAGATGGCGCACGAGATAGCCCGCAGCTGCGGACAAGGGCACGTCGCTGGCTTGTTTGACCTGATCATAGCCACGGCGCATTGCGTCATTCTTGATTTTGGCGTCGATGTTGCCAGCCGTTCCCGGCATATCGCGCGCGCCCATCGCTTCGCAGCGTGCGGTTTCCATCGCCTCATAGAGGTCACGCGCCATGTCGCCTTGGGGCGAATAGCGGGCGTGGGTCTGACCGTTGTGATAGCGGCGGTGCAGCGCCAGCGCATCGGCTGTGCCCCGCGCCAGCATCACCTCATCGCGGGTCATGCGGCGGCTGACTTGAGGCAGGCGCATCGCATCGCCCGACACGCCCGATGGGTCGACCGAATAACTGACGTTCAACTCGGGGTCATTGGCCATGACTTTGGTGGCCTCGGCCAAGGCCTTTTTGAACGGATCTGCGGGGTTGTCATTGTTCTGCGCCATGTCCCTGAAATTGCCCTTATGGGCGGGAATGGCAAGGGGGAATTGGCCAGATAGCTAAGGACAAACGTTTCTCACATCTGGATATGATGCTTTGCGTTGTTACGCGCAGGGTGGGCGAGGAAGCTTGTGCTCACAAAAACTGGCGCTGAGTAGACCGTTCCAATCTACGCTCCGCGTAGCGAGCAACTGATCGCTTTATGCCCATCTAGATTTTTGATGCAGCTTGGACGGGCGGTTCATCAACGCCCCATGCCATGGCAGAACCGGAATTGGCGACGTGCCCGCTACAAGAGAGGCAAAACAAAAGCCGTCACCGCCGCGCGCTGGTTTCGGGATGCATTTTGGCCAGCGCTTCGCAGGTTTCAGTGAGGTCTTCGAAGACGCGCTGGCTGGATCGGTCACGGTGATAAATCACGGCATCCATCAACGAAATCATATGGTCGCGTTGGTTTGCAATAAAGGCGTCGATGGCTATCGGGGAGGCTGAGCCAATACGAATTGCAACAGCGCGAAAGGCGTTGGCGCGTTCGATGTCGGCTGGGCTCGCTTCCAGATATGCGGATAGCTGGCCATAGTCATGATAACCCAGCCAGAACCCGGCGCACTGGGCTGCATCGTTGGAGAGGGTATGTTGTGCCGCCCCCAGCTGGAGGGGCCACGCCAAAAGTGCGAGACACTTAAGCGCGCGTATCACCCCAAGCTGACACTGGCCGCTGATTCAGGCAGTTCTTCGTCAAACAGGCGCTGATAGAACTCTGCAACGGTTTGCCGTTCCAGTTCATCGCATTTGTTGAGGAAGGACAGGCGGAAGGCATAGCCGACATTGCGGAAAATTTCGGCGTTTTGCGCCCATGCGATGACTGTGCGTGGGGACATCACGGTCGACAGATCACCGTTCATGAACGCGGTGCGCGTAAGGTCGGCGACGGTCACCATCTGTTTGACCGTTTTGCGCCCCTCGGCTGTGTTGTAGTGTGGGTTCTTGGACAGAACGATTGCGGTCTCAGCATCAATGCTCAGGTAGTTGAGCGTGGCGACAAGGCTCCACCGGTCCATCTGGCCTTGGTTAATCTGCTGCGTGCCGTGATAAAGGCCCGTGGTGTCACCAAGGCCGACCGTGTTGGACGTCGCAAAGATACGGAAATAGGGATGGGGTTCGATCACGGTGTTTTGGTCAAGCAGCGTGAGCTTGCCGTCCACTTCCAGTACACGCTGGATCACGAACATCACGTCCGCCCGGCCCGCGTCGTATTCGTCAAAGACGATGGCGCAAGGGTTGCGCAACGCCCAAGGCAGGATACCTTCTTGGAAATCAGTGACTTGCTTGCCGTCGCGCAGTTTGATCGCGTCTTTGCCGATCAAGTCAATCCGGCTGATATGGCTGTCCAGGTTGACCCGCACGGCGGGCCAATTCAGGCGTGCAGCGACCTGTTCGATGTGGGTCGACTTCCCTGTGCCGTGATACCCTTGGATCATCACGCGGCGGTTGTGCGAAAACCCGGCAAGAATGGCGAGGGTCGTGTCAGGATCGAACTTGTAGGTGGTGTCGATGGCGGGCACGCGGTCGCTTGTGTCGGCAAAGCCTTTGACAACCATATCCGTATCAATGCCAAAGACCTCGCGGACGGAAATCTCTTCGCTTGGTTTTGCATTGATATCCATCGCGCCGTCCGCCATTTCGCCGTTCCTTAAAGTCAAGAGGTGCGCGCCTGTTCGGGCGCGACAAAGCTGGTCATGCGCCGCGTTTGGGCGCGTGGGTCGTGGTGCAACATAACGCGGGGAAGGGCAAGGGGAAGGGGGCCGTTGGCGTTGAGAAACTGCACAAGCTCTGCACAATTTACGCACTCCGATTGCACGAACGGCGACCATCCTGGTGTGGAACAAAACAACAGGACGCGATCCATGACATATTTCCCAGTTTATCAAAGGGTGCGCTGCGGCGTGCTGATGGCCCTGTCGGGCGGTGCTGTGGCGCAGGCTATGACACTGTGGGGCGGCGATTTGTCCCGGTTTTTGCCATCACTCAGCACGATGATCCTCGCGGCTTGTGTCGGGGCAGGTGTGGCCGGGTTTCTGCTTGCAGACGCATTTGGTCGCCGGGGGTGGCGTGGCGCTATCTGGACCGTTGTTGCGTGGCCGATTGCGACAGTCTGTGGTGCATCCTTGGGCGCTGGTCTGGTCGGAATTGCGTCATCAGCCGAGCCGCTGGCAGGTTTGCCCGAGGCATTGGTGGCGGGTGCTCCGCTTGGCATCATGGCCGTCAGCGATGGGTTAAGCACCAGCCCGGCTGTCGCCGTCATCTGGTTGATCTGCGGTCTGGCCATGCACCACGGTGCAATGGCAGAACGCAGCCCAACTACTTGAAGTTACGGCTGTCCTTAATCTGATCCCAGGCCCAGACGACCTCTTGCAGCTGTTCTTCCTGGCTTCGGTCCCCACCGTTCATGTCAGGGTGCAGGACTTTGATCAGCGCTTTGTATGACTTGCGCACGTCGGCTTTGGTCGCGTCCGCAGTTGTTTCAAGGATTTCGATGGCGCGCTTTTCGGTGGGGGGCAGTTTGCGAGCAGCCGCGTTGCCGCCGCGCCCAGGGTTTTGGGTCGCGTTCTTGCCCAGCACCTGATGCGGGTCCTCGATGCCAAGGCGGGCCCAGGCGCGCGCCTCGGGGTCAGTCATCGGCTTTGTTGCGCGTTCCCACACCTTGTCCTTGGACTGCTGGGCGTTGATCTCGGCCTCGGTCGTGCCGTCAAAGAAACTCCACTTGCTGTTATATTCACGCACGTGCTGCTGGCAGAACCAGAAAAAGTCATCCAGCACGTCAGGTGCCTTGGGCGCGCGGAACTTGCCGGCCTCTTCGCATCCCTCGTGATCGCATATCCGCGTCGAGGTTTCGGACGCACCAGACATGCCGCGACGACCGCGCGGGTTCTTCTTTTTGGCCGAAGAAACGGACATATCAAAACCAAAGGGATCAGACTTGCTCATGGGATGGTCCTTTTCGACTCAGGCGCTGGAGTTTAGGCTATGACAGCGAGGATTGAAGGGGGTCAGAGAAAAAAATGTCCGTACGGCAAGAAATAGAAGATGCATTGTGTGCAGCCTTTGATCCACGAGAGATAGATGTCGTGGATGACAGTGCAAGCCATGCAGGGCATGCAGGTGCCCCCGCTGCGGGTGAAAGCCACTTTAATGTCCGGTTGCGCAGCCTTGAATTTGAAGGAAAAAATCGAGTTTCCCGACACCGCGCGGTGCATTCCGCCTTGGGGCCGGATCTCATCGGACGCATACACGCGCTGGCGCTTGATCTGGACGTTTAAGGCGACCACGCAAGTCTCTGACTTGGACGTTTAATTTCTGACCGAATGCATTCTCACCGATGCGGTGACGGTCAGAGTACTTATTGACCGCCTTATTTTTGCGCGTTGGTTTCGTCGGCTGTTGTTTCTGCGCTTGCCTCCTCAGTTTCGGCGGCGGGTTGCGTGGCTGCTGTCATGGGCGGGTCTGCCGGTTTTTTCGACACAGCCGTTTCTGGCGTGGGAGCTGGCAACAATTCGGGTTCGAAATCGTCGATTGCGTCGGCCACAGCGCGGCGGAAGACCAGCACATTGCGCCATTCTGTCGTGCTGCCCGTCAGACCGGAGCGCTCAATTGACGGCAAAGTCTCTGCGCGTTGATACTCCCACCCTTCGCGGCCCATGTCGTTCATCAACGACTGAAGCGCATTCGCAAACCGCCCCTCGGGGCCTTTAACGCCGTGCGCTTTGGTGCCCTTGGTTGGGGCCGGGACGACTTTGTATTCCCACTGAGACATGACCATACCCTTTTATACTTGTCGGGCGCGTATATCCGTGGGCGCCCGGCATGAAAAGACCGTGACTGCGTTGTTTGCGTGGGTCCTATTTGCGCCGGATACCAATACTGGCGCCTACAGCGGACGGCCGAGGCAGGCTGGAATGTTCGTCCGCCAGAGTGCGCACTTTGTTCAGTACATCATCGGGCATTGGGGCAACTTTGGGCCCGGATTGGTCGACATGCAGTGTCAGCGCCTCGCCGGTGGCGGCCAGCCAACCGTCCTGATGCCAGATTTCCTGATATGAGTGGAAACGTTTGGCATCAAAATCAATAAGTTGAAATGTTACTGTGACCGGATCGTTCACATGCAATTCGCGGACATAGGCCAGATGAAATTCGGCCACATAGGTCGTGTTGCCTGTGGTCTGATGATAGTCGGGGCCAAAACCAATCCGCTCGTAAACCTCATCCGCGCATTGATCGAACAGCACGTTGTAATAGGCCATATTCAGATGGCCGTTGTAGTCGATCCATTCGGGACGCACGGTCATTATCGAAGAACGAAAAGGGGCGGTCACGGCAGTCTCCTGTTTGCGGTTTCGTCCAAGTTAGGGCAGAGCATGGGCAGAGAAAAGCGCAAGGCACAGGGACACCATCATGAGCGATGAAGCGGTAAAAGCGCAGTACGAATCTTATCCCTATCCCGAACGCAAACCAACAGACGAGCGCAAGCGGTTGATCACCGGGTCCCCGTCTTTGCCGGTCGAAATGGATCACTGGCTGTGGGGCGGGGCGCGCGACTGGACCCAACCCTTGCGTATTCTTGTGGCGGGAGGAGGCACTGGCGACGCGTTGATCCAATTGGCGCAATTGTTGACCGATGCGGGGCGCCCTTACGACATCACCTATCTGGATATGTCTGTGGCCGCGCGCTCTTTGGCCGAAAAACGTGCCAAGGTACGAAAGCTGGACGGTATCACGTTTGTCACGGGGTCTTTGCTGGATGCAGGTGCCTATGGTCCCTTTGATTACATCGACTGCTGTGGCGTGCTGCACCATCTAGAGGACCCGCAGGCGGGCTTTGATGCGCTGGCAGGCGTGCTCGCTCCGGATGGCGGCATGGGCCTGATGGTATATGCCCCGCACGGACGTTCGGGTGTTTATCCATTGCAGGCAGCGTTCGGGCGATTGTTTGAGGGGCTTTCCCCCGAAAAACGGCTGAAACGAGCAAAGGCCGTTTTTGCCGCCTTGCCTGACGGACACCCGTTCAAGCGCAACACGCGGGTGGTGGATCATGAGCAGGGGGATGCGGGTTTCTATGACTTGTTGCTGCACGGGCGCGACCGGCCTTTTTCCATCAGCGAGGTTCAGAATGCACTGGCACAGGCAGAACTGGAATACGCAGGCTGCCCAGAGCCTGTTCTATACGATCCAACGCGGCTTGTGGGCGAGCTGCCCGAGGGGCTGAGCGACATCGAGGTACAGCAACTGGCCGAGGATTTGCGCGGCACTTTCAAGACCCATGTGGTCTACGTGCGCGCCAAGGGCGCAGTCGTACCGCCACCGTTCGGGCAGGCAGATGCGGTGCCGCATCTGCGGGCCGTCGCGGCGGCAGATTTGGCCGCTCATGTCGCCAAGACGGGTGGGATAACAATCGATACGGCCGGTGAGGCGTTTCACTTTGATGTGGCCCGCGAGGCTGGTCCGCTGATCGCGCAGATTGATGGCAAGCGGTCTTTGGGCGAAATTGGTGCAGGGGTTGCCGAGTTTGATCGGCTTTGGTCTGCTGTGGAAACAGCCCTGTGCGGGTCGGGCATGATGCACTATTCACGGCTGTTTGCCTGAGCGACCCGAGACCCAATAGTTGATGTGTGGTGCAGTATTGGCAAATGGCCCAACGCTGCGCACAGCCATGTGGTCAAAGAAAGGCTTTCTGTCCCTGTTCCTCTAGTCGTTCTTGCATCCGAATTGAACGCCGAGATCGCAATGCGCTTTCAGCCGCTCCGTATCAGCGTCTGTCCAACCCGTTGGGGCCGTCGCCTGCACCCATGGCGCGATGTAGTCCTGTGCGTAGTAGGAGTGCCCGTGGCCCGGCGGTGCGCCAAAGGCCAGAGCCATATCAAGCGCCAGCTGAAACTGCGTCACGATGGGTATGAAACGGATATGCTCTGACGCATCGTGCGCAGGTGGATCATTCATCCAAGGCGGAGCGCGCCACAGAGAGTAAGGATCGTAAAAGACGATTGGATCGCTGGAGTATTGCAGGAATACGATCCGCATTTGGCCCCAGTTCGCAGTGGCGGTGGATGCATCGGAATAGTGGGACGCATACCGCACGAGAGAGCCGTCACCGATGGTTGGCAAGACCCATGGGCTGTCAGGAGTACGTGCGTTTTGGACATAGTTCCAGAAACCAGACGGAAAGGGTGGGCCGGCCCAGAACGCTCCGTCGATCGGGTCGTCCACAAGGCGGAACAGGTTGGTCGCATACATTGATGACCAAGCGCCAAGGCTGAGCCCGTGGGCATAGAGCCGTGGACGGTCGTCCTTGGGCAAGGTCTTCCAGTATTGGTGCACGATTTCGAGCAATGAGGTGGCCTGATCAAGGCCCGTCCGCGTTTCGAGGATCAGTGCAAGGGGAGATTGCAGATACGAATACTGCACACTCACAGTCGCGATGTCACCGTTGTGCATATATTCGACGGGATCATGCGACCCCGGATCCATCCACCCGGTGCCTGTGGGGCTGGTGACAATCAAAACCTCGCGCTCAAATGCGCCAAGGCGTATCAGTTCAGCCAGCGCCAATTCGGAACGCTCGCTTGGGGTCTCGCTCTGCGCGCGTCCGACATACACGCGAATTGGAGTTCGCGCGGGCCGTCCGGAGAATGCAGAAATCGCGGCAGCATCTGGGCCAGTGGTGACAAAATCGCGCCCCGGTTGACCCATCGAAGCCCAATCGATCAGTGAATTGGCGCCCCCAACAACATCTGGATCGTCCGGTGGTGGGGGGGCCGCATCAAACAACTCTTGTGCGGTCTCGTAGCTGGTATCAAGAGCCCGCACGGCCTGATCAAAAAGGCCATCGCGTGTGACCACGAACAGGATCAGGGCAACGAGGACTGCCGCCAGTACATTCGCGCGGCGTGGTGGCATGATCCTGTAAAGCCGCTTTTGGACAATCCAGAACAGCCACTCGATCACGCCCATGATAAGAAAGACGACGGCAAATGTCAGAACTGCAGCGGTGAGGATCGAAATCAGATCCAGTGCGTCAGCAGGCGCGAGGCCCATTTTGGCACGTAGCGCGTTTTGCCACGTCAGGCTCGACGCCACAGTCCAGCCCAGAAACGAAACGACCACAATCGTAAGGCCCCCCATTGTCAGCCGTGCGGTTTGTCCCGTCAGCTGTGGGAGGTCTCCTGCACGCCATAGTAGCCCTACGATTCTGGCGACAAGATACCCGAGTGCCATCACCAAACCGCCCAGAACACCCTGAACCATTGGCCCCCGTGGGATTAAAGACGGTGTGAGAGATGCCGCAAAAAACAGAAAGCCAAAGAGTACGCAAGGGACTGAAAACGAAGCCAGAATTCTCTTGATAATATGCACTTTTGGTTCCCAACCAGATGTATCGTAGCGCCAAGTCGTCAGATCTTTGGCACAACGGTAAACTCGCTGAAACTGGGGCGCGACGCAAAACTAAAATCCGTGTCTTGCGGCGCTTTCGGCGTGGGAAATCACGAATTCATCACGAACGCGGTCGAGTCTCGTCTTGTGCGCGCCGTTTGAGTGCCTGTGCAACAGAGGGTTCTAAAGCCCGTCTGCCGAGTCTAAAGTCCGAGCTTGCCCGCAACTATCTCGTTCACTGCCTTGGGGTTGGCCTTGCCGCCCGTGGCTTTCATCACCTGACCCACAAACCAACCCGCAAGTTTCGGGTTTTCGCGTGCCTTTTCGACCTGTGCAGGGTTCGCGGCGATGATCTCGTCAACGGCGGCTTCAATAGCGCCAGTGTCGGTCACCTGTTTCATGCCGCGCGCTTCGACAACTTCGGCAGGGTCACCACCGTCCGTGTAGATGATTTCGAACAGATCCTTGGCGATCTTGCCCGAAATGTCTCCCTTGGCGATCAGGTCTACGATGCCACCAAGTTGCGCTGGGCTGACCGGGCTTTCCGTGATGTCGCGGTCGTCCTTTTTCAGTCGTCCAAAGAGCTCATTGATTACCCAGTTCGCCGTTGCCTTGCCGTCGCGGCCTGCAGCCACGGCCTCAAAATAGGCGGCTGTGTCGACCTCGGCCGTCAGAACGGATGCGTCATAGTCTGTCAGCCCGAAATCAGCCATGAACCGCGCTTTTTTGGCGTCCGGCAGTTCGGGCAGGGAGGCTGCGATGTCATCAACCCAGCCTTGTTCGATTTCCAACGGCAGCAGATCGGGGTCGGGGAAATAGCGATAGTCATGCGCTTCTTCTTTGGAGCGCATGGACCGCGTTTCGCCCTTGTCCGGATCATAAAGGCGCGTTTCCTGATCGACCTCTCCGCCGCCTTCAACAATGGCGATTTGGCGGCGTGCTTCGACCTCGATCGCCTGCTGGATAAAGCGCATCGAGTTCATGTTCTTGATCTCGCAGCGCGTGCCGAGATGGGAAAAGTCCTGCGTTTCCTGATACTTTTCATACTGACCGGGCAGGCAGATCGACACGTTCACATCTGCGCGCAGGTTACCGTTTTGCATGTTACCGTCACACGTCCCGAGATAGCGCAGGATCTGACGCAGTTTGGTGATGTAGGCGGCGGCCTCTTCTGGGCCACGGATGTCAGGGCGCGACACGATTTCCATCAGCGCGACGCCTGTGCGGTTGAGGTCGACAAAGGACATGTTGGGATCCATGTCGTGGATCGATTTGCCTGCGTCCTGTTCCATGTGGATGCGTTCGATCCGCACCAGACGCTTTTTGCCCAGATCAGGGCCGGGGCCCATTTCAACCAGCACTTCACCTTCGCCCACGATGGGGTGGTAAAGCTGGGAAATCTGGTAGCCTTGGGGCAAGTCTGGGTAAAAGTAGTTCTTTCGGTCAAAAGCCGAGGTCAGGTTGATTGCTGCCTTGAGCCCCAGTCCTGTGCGCACTGCTTGCTCGACGCAGAATTCGTTGATGACGGGCAGCATGCCGGGCATCGCTGCGTCCACAAAGGCAACGTTTGAATTGGGTTCAGCGCCAAAGGTGGTCGAAGCCCCGGAAAACAGTTTGGCGTTCGAGGAGATTTGCGCGTGCACCTCCATCCCGATCACCAGCTCCCAATCGTGCTTGGCCCCGGCAATGGTTTTGATTTTGGGGGTCTCGTAGGTCAGGTCCAGCATCGGTTCTATCCGTGGGTAAGGGTGCTGATGCGGGAATAGATCAGCCCAAGATGCGCTGCAAGGGGGGCGCGACGATTGCGCGGGTTTGCACGTCGCGTACATGTGCCATGATGCGGGGCATGATGATAACGCAAACCGCTTTGCCTCAAGGCAGTCTGATCGCGCCCTATGCGCACCTCGAGGCGCATTACACGGACTGTTTCGAAGTTTCGTGCGATCGCTCCGTTACATTGCCTCGTTTCATCACCGCTTTTTATACGCAACGGCTGTTTCGTGCAGAACGTTTCGTGTTGGGGTTGGTGGCGGGTGCGCGGTCAACCGATGCTGATGTGACAGCCTTGGCGCAAGGCCTGACCACCCAGTTTGCCGTTTGGGAGGTCAGCGAGCGGCGAAACGACCAAGTATTGCTTGTGCAAAAGGGTGGGCGCACGTGTTCATGGCTTCAGGCTGGGGACGGCATGTTACGTTTTGGTTCAGTTGTGGTGCCAGCGCGAGGGCGGGGCGGTAAGCTGACCCTTGGGCCAGTGTTTCACAGCCTTTTGGGCGCGCATAAACATTACTCGCGAGCATTGCTTGCTGGGGCGGCGCGCAAGCTGGCGTCTGTCTGATGCCGGTGCGCCGTTCTGTCATCCCACAGCTTCAAGACCACCCTGCGAAAACACGACGTGTTTGCCCGAGGACAACTCCCGACGGAAAACGCTGCGCAGGAAATGCATCGCGTCCGAATGGCCCGAGGCCGCGAAGCGCTCGGCGCTGCGCACGCGCAGGGCGTTGTCAAAGCCGCGTGCGGCGTGGGCCCACAGCATCGGGTGCAGTTCGGTCAGGTGTTCGCGTACGATCCAGTCTGCGGCCTGCGCAATTTGAGCGCGCACATAATCGGCCTCGTTATTGCCGGTCTGTGTCGCGCCCATCGTGTTGGCGCAATAGGCCAAGAGCAGATTGACGGTATGCTGGTCACTGGTGTGGCGCAGGATGTCGCGCAACCCATCCAGAAAGAAATCCAGATCGACAAGCGCGCATGCTGCGGTGTCGCTTGAGATCGCGTCGAACATTGTCCACGCATAGGCACCTGCGCCCCAGACATCATGCATACGGCCTGCGGTGCGGCGTGCCTCTAGCTCTAGCTGGTCATAGGAACCGTTCCAGCGCGGCAGCAACTGTGCGCCAAAGGCGCGGTAGGCGCGCCCATTGCGTGGATCAAGATCGATCCAGGTTTCAAACTGTTGTGCGACCTGACGAGGAGACAGAGTGCGCGAAGCGCTCAGAGCGCATTTGGCCGCTGCTACAAGCGGGGAATTGAGGCTGGTTGCGTCAAAGTCGGACAGAATGCTGTCGGCACGATCAAAATGCGCGCTGAAGGCCTCAAGATTGCGTGCGGGCACTTCGATTTTCCACGCAGTCCCGCGCCAGGCCCACCCCAGATCCACGTGCGCCAACGCCACAATAGACGCAAGAGCCGGGTTTTTCGGATCTTCGGACAAAACATGTTCAAGCGCCTCGATCCCAGCCAACAAGGGTGCATCATGCGCCGGACGCCCGTTCATCAGAGCGTGCTCTACCGCGTTGACCACATCATTTCGCGCGCCATATGCGAGGATTTCGGCGACCGGCATCCCGCCAGGTGTCTTAAGGCGCGCGGCATCGGCGGCCGCAATCTCTGCTGTCAGCTTGTCCCAGTCTTCGAGGCGGGCCAGTTTCTGACCCCGCATTTGGTGGACGTCACGGGCGCGCTCTTCGGCTGTGGGATCGGGGCAGGGGATGGTCAACGCTGCTTTGAGCGGCTTGGGCGCCGCTGCGCAGGGCTGAGGCACAGGATGCGCGGCATTCACCGGCTGCATCACGCCATCATGCGCCATTTCCATACGTTGTGATTTGAGTTTGGTGCGCATGTGCGCGATTGGTGCCATGAGGCGTGATGCCAGTGCCATTGTTAAATCCGTACTTGTTACACCTGAATAGATGGCAGTCGATTGGGTCACAAACAGGGCGGTGGCGGGACATGTTCGCGCTTCTTCAGTGGAGATTTGGCGGTGGATTTTCCCATAAACGTGACAATTTGATCGAAATCGGTGGATTGTTGCCCAAGACAGGTCAAATGCCGCTCAAAAATGCCCTTTGCTGGACACGAGGCAAACGGCCCGTTCATAGTCGCGCGCATGTTTTTGAGCCGGGCCCTTTTTGTGATTTGTACAGCCGTCGGAGCGGTGAGTGTTTCGGTGCCATCCATTGTGCGCGCCGAGGCGAGCGTTCAGGCTGCTGATGGATTGCAGTCTGAAGTAGAAACAATGACTTCTGATGCACAGCCTGGCCTTGCCGATGTCCGGCCCCGACTCCGAGAGCACGATATGCCTGCCACCCGCTGGAGCGGCAAACAAGACCATATGCTATGGAACCATGCCGCCCTGAGTGCGCTAAAAACCCATGCAGTGGCGCTGGTTGAAGAAGTGCCCAAGGATATTGGGGCGTGGTGTCCTCTTTATCCGGACGCAACGGACGAGCAGCGCCGTAGTTTCTGGCTTGGGTTCATGTCCGCTCTGGCCAAATTCGAAAGCACTTATAATCAGCGTGCTGTTGGAGGCGGTGGGAAATGGTTCGGTTTGTTGCAGATTTCGCCTGCCACTGCGCGCGGGTATGGCTGCAATGCCGGTTCTGGGTCTGCCCTCAAAAGCGGGGCCGCCAATCTGAGTTGTGCGGCGCGTATCATGGCGGTGACTGTGCCGCGTGACGGAGTAATCTATGCGCCCGGCGGGCGCGGTGTTGCGGCCGATTGGGGGCCCATGCGCAGCCGGTCCAAGCGTACAGACATGGCGGGCTGGTTGCGGCGTCAAAGCTATTGCACACCGCTTGCAACCACGCGCCCAGTATTGCGGCCAGTACGTTTGGCCTCTGACTGAACGGCGCATTCGACAGTAAATACGATGTTTTGACGGATAATCATCCTGACGCGCAGACAGGTCTTCCGCATCAAATCACCCCCGCCTCTATCCCAATAGCGAAAAGTGGTGACGTTCGACCTTGATGTCGCGCTCTTTCAATACTTTTTCGAACGTGTCGGCCTGAGGCGTGGCCTCCAGTGGCAGGCGCACCTTGCGGCCTGATACCAGCACGGCACTGGCGCGGACCGAAAAGTCGAGGCGGGTGTCGAGCCGCATGTGGCTGATCTTGTCCCACGTGATCTCGCCTGTGCGTTTGCCTGCAAACCAGCGCAGCCCGTCTGTGTCGAGCGCGACCCCAGAACGGCGCCCCACAATCAGGTCGTATGCTGCAGGCAAGGTGCACAGGCCGATAAGTCCGGCCAGCCAGAGCGACGCATCGATCGTGAGCACAGCTGTGATGATGAGGGCCCAGACAATCACAAGCGCCATCAGCGTCTTGCGATTTCGCCCGCTTGTCTCAAAGCTGTAAGGTGTCATGCGCCCCTCAGCGGCCACCCGTGACGTCGAGCGTTGAGCCTGTCACGTAACTGGCATCTGGCGAAGCAAGCCACAGGATTGCGCGTGCGACCTCTTCAGCAGAGCCTTCCCGTTTCATTGGCACCATGTGGGCCAGCCGTTGCGCACGGCCAGGTTCGCCCCCTTTGGCGTGGATTTCGGTGTCGATCAGGCCGGGGCGGATAGACATGACGCGAATGTTGTCGCCTGCGACTTCATCTGACAGCCCCTTGGTAAAGATGTCGATGGCGGCCTTTGAGGCTGCATAATCCACATATTGGTTGGCTGATCCCAGCCGTGCGGCAGCAGATGAGATGTTTATGATCGCTCCGCCGTCGCCCTGTGCCTGCATACGCATCACTGCTTCTTTGGCGACCAACATTGCACCGATGACGTTGACGTTCATCATCCGGGTCAGGCGGGCATGGGTCATTTCAGTGACTTTGGCGGTCTGGTCAACGATCCCTGCGTTGTTGATCAGCACGTCGATGCGGCCAAACCCATCGTCGACCACCTTATATATGGCTGCGATGTCTTCGGGGTCAGCGACATCCCCTTGTGCCAGTATGGCGCGCGCGCCCAATGCTTCGGCTTCGGCTTTTACGGCCTCGGCCGCGCTTTGGTTGCTGCGGTAATTCAGAACGAGGTCATAGTCAGGGGCCGCCAGCCGCGCGCAGGCGGCGCCTATTCCGGCGGAGGCACCTGTGATCAGGCAGATGGGGCGTTGTGTCATGAAATATAACCTTATGTCTTAGTGGTGCGTTGGTGTGGACGTATAGAGGTGGAAGCCATCCAGATCGCCTTTGCCCACATTCGCGCCTGCGTGGCGCAACGTGGCATAGCCAAGCGTCAGGTGGAACTGCGCATTTGGTAGCGCAAAGAGGAGTGCATAGTCTTTGCCGTTTTGGGTCAATGTCGCTTCGCCAGCATTATGGGTGATCTCGCGATGTTCTGCGTCGTGGAAATCATGGCGTGAGACGGACTGAAGAAGGAACGTCATATCTTCGGACAGCGCCACGATCAGTCCGGGATCATTGTCAAATGGCAGTTCTGGGATGTCGCGCCCCACAAGCGGCAGGATCGTCCGCGCCACAAACCCAAGTGCGCAACAGAAGTGTTCTCCGGCGGTAAAGCTGTCAGGTGTCAGGCGCGCGGAAATCGGATCTTCGGTTTCTAAGCGCGCAATCAGCCGGGGCACGGTTTTAGCAAGCCGTTTCAGCGGTGGGACGGTGGCGTCAAAGAAGTCCATGGGTGGCGATTCCAAAGGTGTGGGAGCGAGGGGGCAGCCCCTCGCGCTGCCAGAAGTGTACGTTGCAAGATAAAGCAGGAAAAGGTGTGAGAGGCGCTTACGCCTCTCTGATCCGCGTGATCATTTCGGTTGTGTCGCGGCTGAGGTCAGGTGTGCTGGCGATCCGGTCAAGTTCCTTGCTGATCATGGATTGGCGGATTGCATCATAGCGCCGCCACGTCTGAAAGGCCGAACACATGCGCGCTGTGGTTTGTGGGTTCACCGGATCGAGTGTGATCAGCCAGTCCGCCAGCAGGGCGTAGCCTGACCCGTCTTTGGCGTGAAAGCCTGCGTGATGCGCGGCAAGCGCACCAAGTGTGGCGCGGAACCGGTTGGGGTTTTTCCAGTTGAAGCCTGCATGTTTGGTCAGCGCCTTTGCGGTGTCGGCGGCGTCATCGGGTTTGGCCTCCATCACTTGCAGGCCGTACCATTTGTCCATGACCAGCCGGTCATCCTTCCACTGCGCCTCGAACTGGGACAGGGCTGCATCGCCGCGTCCGGCCCGGATCAGGTTGGCCAGAGCGCTTAGCTGCTGGGTCATATTGTCGGCCGCGTCGTATTGCGCCTGCGCCTGATCACCGCCGTCCTGACGCGTGATCAGCGAAAGTATGGCGTTGCCAAAGGCGCGCATACCGGATTGAGCGGCGTCCGGGGCATAGGGTGCTGTGACCTGATAGGCGGCGTACATCGCTGGCAGTTCATCGCTGATTTTGTCAGACAATGCCTGTTTCAGGGTGTTCACTGCGACCCAGATCGCGTCCGGATCGGGGATGTGTCCTGCGCGTTGAATTTCAGCGGCAAGTTCGGATTGACCCGGTAGCCCCAACATCAGCGCGCGATAGGCCGGGTCAAGCGTGTCGTCCCGCATCACGCTGGCGATTCCGTTGATCCAAGCCGGATCCGGTGCCGTCCCTTTCAGGATCGTGTTCATCAAAGATGTACGCGCCAGACTGCGTGCTGCTTCCCATCGATTGAACGGGTCGGTGTCGTGGGCCAGCAAGAAGGCGTGATCGGCGTCGTGGTCCAGCACGACTGGGGCGGAGAACCCGCGCAGGATCGATGGCACCGGTTTTGCGTTCAGACTGGGAAAGGTGAAGGTCTGCGAGGCTTGGGTCAGTTCGAGGATTTGGGTCGGCATCGCTTCGGACCCATCAGGTGCGATCAGGCCAACGGCGATCGGGATGACAAGCGGGGCAGGGTCGGGTGTGGTCGCGGAGGGCGGCGTGCTTTGGGTGAACTCTAGGGTATAGGTTCCATCGGCAAACGCCTCGGACACTGCCACATGCGGCGTGCCCGCCTGCGCGTACCAACGCTGGAACTGACTCAGGTCGCGCCCGGTCGCATCCTCAAACACCTTGAGCCAGTCCTCGATCGTGCAAGCCTGCCCGTCGTGGCGTTCAAAGTAGAGGTCGAGTGCCTTGGCATAAGCGTCATCGCCGACGAGGGTTTTGAGCATCGCGATGACTTCGGCACCCTTTTCGTAGATCGTCGCGGTGTAGAAGTTGTTGATCTCCTGAAAACTCTCGGGACGGACCGGATGCGCCAATGGCCCCTGATCTTCGGGGAACTGGCGGGCGCGCAGGTCGATGACGTCCGAAATCCGTTTTACCGGGGCCGAGCGCATATCGGCGGTGAACTGGCTGTCGCGAAAGACGGTCAGCCCTTCTTTCAGGCACAGTTGAAACCAGTCACGGCACGTGATCCGGTTGCCGGTCCAGTTGTGGAAATACTCGTGAGCGATGATCGCTTCGATCCGTTCAAAATTTCCGTCTGTCGAGGTTTCCGGGCTGGCCAGGACCGCAGAGGCATTAAAGATGTTGAGCCCTTTGTTCTCCATCGCGCCCATATTGAAGTCGTCCACAGCCACGATGTTGAACACATCGAGATCGTAAGGACGGCCATAGACCTTTTCATCCCAGACCATCGAATCTTTCAGCGCTTGCATCCCAAAGGCGCATTTGCCCTCGTCACCGGGGCGCACGTAAAGGGCGAGGTCGACCTTGCGTCCTTCCATCGTGGTGAAGGTGTCGCGATGGGCGATCAACTCGCCTGCCACCAGCGCAAAGAGGTAAGCGGGCTTGGGCCACGGATCGTGCCATTCGGCCCAGCCATCGCCTGCCGCCACGGGGTTCCCGTTGCTCAGGAGCGTGCCATGGGGACCGTTGATGCGAACCGTGAATGTACTCATCACGTCTGGGCGGTCGGGGTAGTAGGTGATTTTGCGAAACCCTTCGGCCTCGCATTGAGTGCAGTACATACCGTTGGACAGATAAAGCCCTTCGAGCGCTGTGTTGCCCGCTGGATCAATCTGCACCTCGGCCTCCCACGTAAAGGGCATGTCCGGCACGTCGCAGGTCAGCCCCTCATCTGTGAGTGTGGGTTTGACGGATTCACCGTCGATCTTGGCAGAGATCAGCGACAGGTTTTCACCGTGCAGAAAGAAGGTGCGATCCGCGGCTGCGCGGTCGGGTACAAATCGGATACGCGCCGTCACGCGCGTGGCGGATGGCGCCAGATCAAAGGTAAGGTGCACGTCCTGAACGGCAAAGCCGAAGGGGGCGTAGTCCTTGAGGTAGATCGTTTGGGGGGACGCATCGCGCATATGGGGGCCGCCTTTGGTGGGAAGGAGTTTCGACATGAGGGTAGTGCTGCGGCGTCAGTGCTTCAAGCGGTGTTGGAGCCCAGACGGGATTAACCCAGAAGCGCGCAGCCTTTGACAGTTGAGCAAGTCCGATTAACTGGTGACCCATGACAACAGTACTGTGGTTCAAACGGGATTTACGGGTGCACGATCACCCGGCGCTGGCGCGGGCCACGGCGTGTGGTGATGTGATCCCTCTGTATGTGTTTGAGCCTGAATATTGGGCCGAACCTGATGTGTCTGGCCGACAATTTGCCTTTGTGCGTGAAAGCGTGGCCGAGCTGGGCACGGCGCTGTCTGCTTTGGGTGTGCCGCTGGTGGTGCGCGTGGGGCGGGTGGGTGACGTCTTGGGCAGTCTGCCCGCCTTTGATCGGCTGATCAGCCACGAAGAGACGGGCAACGCCTGGACCTATGCGCGCGACCGCGATGTGGCTGCGTGGTGCGGGGCGCATAGTGTTGTGTGGGAAGAGCTGGCGCAGTCGGGCGTCGTGCGCCGTCTCAATGGACGTGATGGTTGGGCCAAACAGCGCAACGCATATTTGCGCCAGCCTGTAGCGGCTGACCCAAAGTCGCTGAGTGGGCCGTCCTTGCTGTCCGATCCTGTTCCCGATCTTGTCCCACACGATCACTGCCCCGAAAGACAAATGGGCGGACGGAGTGCGGGTGAGGCCCTGCTGACTTCATTCCTCGAAACGCGCGGGCAGACCTATCGCCGCGATATGTCCTCGCCTGTTACGGGCGAATGGTCTTGTTCGCGTCTGTCCCCTTATCTGGCTTTTGGGTGCCTGTCGGGACGCGAAACATCGCAAGCCACCGCTGCGCGCCAACGCGCCGTCAAGGGAACACGCACGGGATGGGGCGGGTCGCTTAAGTCGTTTCAGGCTCGGCTCGCTTGGCGCGATCATTTCACGCAAAAGCTTGAGGATGAGCCGGGACTGGAGTCCCACTGTTTGCACCGCGCCTACGAAGGGCTGCGCCCGCGCATGCCGGATTCCGAGCGGTTGGCTGCATGGGAAAAGGGAGAAACCGGCATTCCCTTTGTTGATGCGTGCATGCGCTATCTGGCCGCGACGGGATGGATGAATTTTCGAATGCGCTCGATGTTGATGGCGGTGGCCTCATACCATCTGTGGCTGGACTGGCGTGTGACCGGACTGCATCTGGCACGTCAGTTCACCGATTTTGAACCCGGTATTCACTGGCCGCAGGTGCAGATGCAGTCCGGGACCACTGGCATGAACACGGTGCGCATTTACAACCCGGTTAAACAAGGCAGGGATCAGGACCCGTCAGGTGCATTCACGCGCCGTTGGTGCCCCGAACTGGTGGATGTGCCGGATGCGCATCTGCAAAGCCCGTGGACGTGGGAGGGGGCCGGGTCGCTTTTGGGCTGTCATTATCCAATGCCGATTGTGGATGTGGCCGAGGCCGCGCGGGAGGCCCACCAAAAAGTGTGGGCTGTGCGCAAGGGCAGCGCCTTTCGCACCGAAGCGGCGCGCGTGGTGCAAAAACACGCCAGCCGTAAAGATCCTCAAGGTCATTTCGTGAATGACCGGGCGCCGGGGCCGCGCAAGGTGCGCGCCATACCCGCCAAAGACACGCGCCAAATGGGTTTTGATTTCTGACATGGGACGGATGCGCAAAAAGTCTGACTTACCGGAAAAGGTGTGCCCGATCTGTGCCCGCCCATTCACATGGCGCAAGAAGTGGGCGCGCGTCTGGGATGAGGTGAAGTATTGCTCGGATCGGTGTCGCAGTGCGGCGCGCGGGTGATCTGAACGTCGATTTAGAGGTTTTTTGGGTAGTTCGGTAAATTTGGTAAAATTATTTGACCAATGCTGTTTACGATAGGAAACTTTTTCTCTAATCGTCCCATCGACGAACACACCAAAGTCAGGAGAGCATGCAATGGCGACTTATGTTGAACGGGCAGAGCTACGTGTGGCGGACACGCTGGCACAGTTTATAGAAACTCAGGCGTTGCCGGGAACCGGCGTCGCCTCGGCTGACTTTTGGGCAGGGTTGTCTGCACTGGTACATGATCTGGGCCCAAAAAACCGCGCCTTGCTGGCAGAGCGGGAAGAGATGCAGGCCAAACTTGATGCGTGGCACATCGCGCACCGTGCGAGCCCGCATGAGGCGGCAGCCTACACCGATTTTCTGAAGGAAATTGGCTATCTCGTGCCGGAAGGCGATGACTTCGAAATCGAGACAGAGAACGTGGACCCGGAAATCGCATCGATCCCCGGCGCACAGTTGGTGGTACCGATCACCAACGCCCGCTTTGCACTCAACGCTGCAAACGCACGGTGGGGCAGTCTTTATGATGCGCTTTATGGCACGGACGCGCTGGGCGACCTGCCGACAGGCAAGGGATATGACGCGGCACGCGGCGCGCGCGTCATCGCGTGGGCCAAGGCGTTTTTGGATGAAGCGGTGCCACTGGCGGGGGCCAAGTGGGCTGACGTCGATTATCTTGGTCGCGAAGGCAACGCGCTTGTGCTGCGTGCGGCGGGGGCGTCTGTTGGTCTTGCTGACCCAACCCAATTTGTGGGCTCGGCGACGGTTGAGGATTGGGGCAAGTTCCTTTTCAAAAACAACGGTCTCGGGGTCGAAGTTCTGGTCAACCGTGACAACCAGATCGGCAGCACTGATGCCGCCGGGATCGCCACAGTGAACCTTGAATCAGCTATGTCGACCATCATGGACTGCGAAGATTCTGTTGCCGCGGTCGATGCCGAAGACAAGGTGCTGGCCTATGGCAACTGGCTGGGCCTGATGAAGGGCGATTTGCAAGAAACATTCGAAAAGGGTGGCAAGTCTGTCACCCGAAAAATGCACGACGATTTCACCTATACCGGTCCGGATGGCGCGCCTGTTTCGGTGAAGTGCCGCAGCCTGATGCTGGTGCGCAATGTCGGGCACCTGATGAGCAACCCTGCCATTCTGGACCGCGATGGAAAAGAGATCGGCGAGGGGCTGATGGATGCAATGGTGACGACATTGATCGCCATGCATGACCTGCAAAAGACGGACGGTCTGCGCAACTCGGTCACGGGCTCGGTCTATGTGGTGAAGCCTAAAATGCATGGTCCAACCGAAGTGGCCTTTGCCGACGAGATTTTCACGCGCGTCGAAAAGGTGCTGGGCCTGCCCGCCAACACGGTCAAGCTGGGCATCATGGATGAGGAACGCCGCACCTCTGTTAATCTCAAAGAGTGCATCCGCGCTGCCAAATCCCGCGTGGCCTTTATCAACACCGGCTTCCTTGATCGTACCGGCGATGAAATCCACACTTCGATGGAAGCGGGGCCTATGGTGCCAAAGGGCGAGATGAAAGGGGCGGCATGGATCTCCTCTTATGAGGATCGCAATGTCGATATCGGTCTGGAATGTGGTCTGAAAGGGCGCGCGCAGATCGGTAAAGGTATGTGGGCGATGCCGGACCTGATGGCCGACATGCTTGAGGCCAAGATTGGCCACCCCCAAGCGGGCGCGACCTGTGCATGGGTGCCTTCGCCAACGGCGGCCACTTTGCACGCCACGCATTACCACAAGGTTGACGTGCTGGCGCGTCAGGACGCCATCAAGGCAGGTGGTCCGCGTGGCAAACTCGAGGACTTGCTGTTGATCCCAGTTGCTGTGGGTCGCAATTTTTCCGACGCCGAGATCACGCGCGAGTTGGAGAACAACGCCCAAGGTATCCTTGGCTACGTTGTCCGCTGGGTCGATCAGGGCGTGGGCTGTTCCAAAGTGCCGGACATCAATGACGTTGGTCTCATGGAAGACCGCGCGACCTGCCGTATCAGCGCTCAGGCAATGGCGAACTGGCTGCACCATGGTGTCGCTAACGAAGAGCAGGTCATGGCCGCAATGAAGAAGATGGCTGCCGTGGTGGATCGCCAGAATGCGTCTGACCCGGCCTATCTGCCGATGACCCCGGGTTTTGACGGGATTGCGTTTCAGGCGGCTTGCGATCTGGTCATCAAAGGCCGGGTGCAGCCGTCGGGTTACACCGAACCTGTGCTGCATGCCCGCCGTTTGGAATTCAAGGCGGCGTAAGCAAGAGATGAGACGGTGGGACCGAGGGGCCAGCCCCTCGGGCTCCCCGTGGTATTTTTAGTCAAGAGAAAGGAATGGGCGCGAATTGACCCGTTCCACGTAAGGAGACGACATGGGAATTACATTGGATCAGGCGCGCACGATGATTGCCGCCACTCTTGAAACCGGCCACGAGATGGGGCTGAAGCCGCTTTCTGTGGTGGTGTTGGATGCTGGTGGAAACGTTCAGGCCTTTGAACGTGAAGATGGTGCAGCACCGGGTCGCTTTGCGATTGCGCATGGCAAGGCGTATGGGTCCGTTATGCTGGGCATGGCGGGAACGGCCCAAATGGCACGCGCCGAGGCGCAGGCCTATTTCATGGGCGCTGTGAATGGTTTGTTCGGTGGTCAGCTGGTTCCTGTGCCCGGCGGCGTTTTGGTGCGCGATGCAAGCGGTGCTGTTGTTGGCGCCGTTGGCGTCACAGGTGATACGTCCGACAATGACGCAGCCGCAGCACAAGCCGGGATCGCTGCGGCTGGCCTTGTGGCGGAAATTTAAGCGTTTGACGGTTTGCTGCTGAGCGCACAGTGATCTGCGCGCTCAGCCGCACTAGGCGATCCTTTCCATGCCGTTTATACGTTAGCTCAAAGCGCGACTTATGAGGACAGCATGGTACGGCCCGTTATTGGCATCATTTCGAACCAGCACATCATCAACGACGAATATGAGGTGCAAGCCGCCGGCGTGATCAACGTCTCAGCGGTTGCCGAAGTGGCAGAGGGCTTGCCGCTGATGGTGCCCGCGGACCCGGAAAAAGTGCCATTGGCAGATTTGTTGGAGGCGTGCTCGGGTTTTGTCTTTACCGGTGGGCGCGCTAACGTGCATCCCGAAGAATATGGCGAAGAAGAAACGCCGGCCCACGGTGCCTTTGACCGCAACCGCGACCGCGTGGTCTTGCCGCTGATCCGTGCGCTGGTCGAGCGGGGTCAACCACTGCTTGGCATCTGCCGTGGGTTTCAGGAAGTGAATGTTGCGATGGGTGGCACGCTTTACCCTGAGATCCGGGATTTGCCGGGCCGCGACAATCACCGCATGCCCCCGGATGGCACGCTCGAAGAGAAATTTGCCCTGCGCCACAATGTGGAGTTTTCGCAAGATGGCGTTTTCCATCAACTGATGGGGTCACAGTCGGTTTTGACCAATACGTTGCACGGGCAGGGGATCAAGTCGCCTGGGCCACGTGTTGTGGTGGATGGTCATGCCCCAGACGGGACAGCCGAGGCGATTTACATCGACGGCGCACCTGGCTTCACGCTTTCGGTGCAATGGCATCCTGAGTGGAACGCCAAGGCGGATCCGGTGTCCCGGCCTCTTTTTGAAGCCTTTGGTTCGGCTTGCCGGGACTGGGCTGACGGGCGTCGTGCCCGCCCGATGCTGCGCAGCGCCTGAGCCCTTTAACACTGCTTTAACCATGTTGGCATAGCCTTTTGGCATGGCCAGATATGTTCAATCCACCGCACAATCTGATTCCTATTTCTTTACGGCCCGTGCCGCACGGAATGGGGATGATCTATTCATCCGACACATTGATGTATTGCGCCAAGCCTTTCGAAAGACACGCGAAACACGCCCTTTCATCATAGATGAAATCGTAGTGCTTCCCGACGTGATCCACACTCTTTGGACACTGCCCGAGGGGGACGCTGATTTTTCGCAGCGCTGGCGGATGCTCAAGAGCCTGTTTTCGCGCGCCGTGGATGGCCCGAAAGATACATGCACATTGCGGCTGCGCCCCGGAGAAAAGGGGCTTTGGCAGCGGCGGTTTTGGGAACATAAAATCAGGGACGCAGACGATTTGGCCGCGCACCGCCATTTGATATTCAGCGCACCTGTGCAGGCAGGTCTGATCAAACGACCCGAGGCTTGGCCATACTCATCCATCCACCGCGCCATTGCGCGCGGCACACATGTGCCGGAGCCATCGGTTGGGTCCGCTCATCGACGGGCGCCACCGGAGCGGATTGCACCCCAGCCCAACAGGGTTGCGTAAGATGCGCACATCCTGCGCCCTGATCAGGCGCGTGTGACCCAAGCCCCGTTTCCTTTCGTATTTGCGGCACGCTATGCTCTGTTGCAACGCACAGTAAGCGGAGCACGGCATTGAAAAACCTCTTCGATATTCCCCCGGTCTGGCTGGTCCTTGCCATCCTCGTTGCATGGTGGCAGGCGCGCTTGTTGCCTTTGGGGCTGACGTTGGAAGGCGCTGTGACGGATGCTTTGGCGGGCCTGATGATCGGCGCGGGCGCTATCTTGATTCTGGCGGCGGCACTGGCGTTTCGCCGGGCGCGGACCACCATCCTTCCGCATCAGACCCCGGCGGTGTTGATCACCACTGGCGTTTTCGCACGGACCCGTAATCCCATCTACCTTGCCGACGTATTGATCCTCGCTGGGTTTATCTTGCGCTTTGATGCCGTGGCCTCGTTGGTGCTGGTGCCGATCTTTGTTTGGTGGATCGAACGGCATTTCATTGTCCCTGAAGAAAACCGCATGCGCCGTAGTTTCCGCGCGGATTTTGCTGCTTACGAACGCAAAGTGCGTCGTTGGCTCTAATTCTTTGCGATTATTGCGCGGCCATGTTTCCCGCCTGCTTGTATCTCTGCACAGGTCCCGGTAACTGAACACGCGGGCGGCACATGCCGTTCTGTCAGTGCGGTACAACGCCGCCAGCTATTGGACACGACTGCCAAAGGGGGAGAGCGCTTCGCATGAAGATCGGGACACCAAAAGAGATTTTTGCCGGAGAGCACCGCGTCGCGATGACGCCTGAAAGTGCTTTGGCGCTTCAAAAGCTCGGGCACACCTGTGTGATCGAAGCCGGTGCCGGCGCTGCTGCGGGTTTTGCCGACAAAGCCTATAAAGAGGCAGGCGTCGAAGTGGTCAAGACTGCGGCCGCATTGTGGAAGGCCGCTGATGTGGTCGCCAAGGTGCGCGTGCCCGATGACGCCGAAATGAAGCGTCTGCGCGCAGACCAAACTCTCATTTCATTCTTCAGCCCCGTCGCGGACGAGGACAAGATGCAGGCCGCCGCCAAGAAAGGCGCGACCGTCGTCGCAATGGAGATGATCCCGCGTATCAGCCGCGCGCAGAAGATGGATGCGCTGTCTTCGATGGCCAATATCGCGGGCTACCGTGCCGTCATCGAGGCTGGCAACAACTTTGGCCGTTTCTTTACCGGTCAGATCACCGCTGCGGGCAAGGTGCCCCCGGCCAAGGTGCTGGTTGTGGGCGCCGGTGTCGCCGGATTGGCGGCCATCGGGACATCCACCAGCCTTGGTGCGATCACCTACGCCTTTGACGTGCGCCCGGAAGTGGCCGAGCAAGTTGAATCGATGGGCGCAGAGTTCGTCTATCTGGACTTTGAAGAAGAGCAGACAGACGGCGCTGCCACTGGTGGATACGCCTCCGTATCTTCCCCTGAATTCCGCGAGGCACAACTGGCCAAGTTCCGTGAACTGGCCCCCGAAGTTGACATCGTGATCACCACAGCCCTCATCCCCAACCGGGACGCACCCGAATTGTGGACCGAGGACATGGTCAAAGCGATGAAACCGGGTTCGGTCATCGTCGACCTTGCCGCAGAAAAAGGCGGCAACTGCAAACTGACGGTGATGGACGAAAAGATTGTGACGGCCAATGGCGTCACCATCATCGGCTACACCGACTTCCCAAGCCGTATGGCGACGCAGGCCTCCAGCCTTTATGCGACGAACATCCGCCACCTGATGACGGACCTGACGCCGGAAAAAGACGGCGAAATCAATCACAACATGGAAGATGACGTGATCCGGGGCGCCACCATTGCGCACGGAAAAGAAGTCACCTTCCCGCCACCACCGCCCAAAGTGGCGGCCATTGCGGCGGCTCCCAAGAAAGAGCCCGCCAAGGAGCTTACAGCGGAAGAAAAGCGCGCAGCCGAAGACGCTGCCTTTAAGCAGCAGACCCGCAATCAGGTCACTTTGCTGGGTGTTGGTGCAGCCCTCGTGTTGGGCGTGGGATTGATCCCCGGTATGCCCGCCAGCTTCATGCAACACTTCATCGTTTTTGTGTTGAGCGTGTTTATTGGCTTCCAGGTCATCTGGAACGTGGCGCATTCGTTGCACACACCACTGATGGCGGTCACCAACGCGATTTCGTCCATCATCATCTTGGGGGCTTTGATCCAGGTTGGATCGTCAAGTCTACTCATAACGTTGCTTGGGGCCTTGGGGATATTCATGGCGTCCGTCAACATCTTTGGCGGCTTCCTCGTGACACGGCGTATGCTCGCCATGTTCCAGAAATCTTAAGGCGGGGCAGGGACTTATGGAAAACGCATTCACCATTGCGGCCTATGTGGTCGCAGCCATCCTCTTTATCCTGAGCCTTGGCGGTCTGTCCGGGCAGGAAAGCGCCAAGCGGGCCGTCTGGTACGGCATTGTGGGCATGGCCATCGCCGTTCTGGCCACGTTGATTGGCCCGGGTTCGGGCCTGTGGTTTGCCTCGCTTGTTCTGATCGCTGGCGGCGCAGCAGTTGGGTATCAACTCGCCACCAAGGTCGAGATGACCCAGATGCCCGAACTGGTGGCCATCATGCACTCGCTGGTTGGTCTGGCGGCGGTCTTTGTTGGCTTCAACGCGGACCTAATGATCAATTACATTGGCGGTGTGTATGAAGCTGAGGGCCTTGTGATGGGCGCCGTGGACGCAGGTGGCGTCAAGGCAATTGGACTGCCCAAAGAGGTCTATGAAGGCTTGTCAGCCTTTGGACAGCTTATCGCGAAGAAATCCAGCGTTGAGATTGGTATTCTGCGCGTTGAACTGGTGCTTGGCATCTGGATCGGGGCCGTGACCTTTACTGGCTCTGTGATCGCTTACGCCAAGCTTGCAGGTTCGTCTTCGAAACTGCCAATTAATATCGACACCAGTGCGAAGAAACTGCCCGGCGGGCATATGCTGAATGCCGGGGCTGCGGCTCTGTCTGTGCTGCTTTTGATCGTTTACCTTGGCGGTAGCGGGTCATGGGCGCTGGTTCTGCTGACGCTGGCGGGGCTCTTTATTGGCTATCACCTGATCATGGGGATTGGCGGCGCTGATATGCCGGTCGTGGTGTCCATGCTGAACAGCTATTCTGGCTGGGCGGCTGCGGCCATCGGCTTCTCCCTTGGCAACGATCTGTTGATCGTTGTGGGCGCGCTGGTCGGCTCTTCTGGTGCGATCCTGTCCTACATCATGTGTAAGGCAATGAACCGGAGTTTCGTGTCCGTGATCCTGGGCGGCTTTGGCGGCCCTGCGGGCGAGCAGATGGCCGTGGAAGGCGAACAGATCGCTATTGAGGCGGACGGTGTCGCCGCCGCCCTGAACGAGGCGGACAGCGTGGTGATCATCCCCGGCTACGGTATGGCGGTGGCGCAAGCCCAACAGGGCGTGGCCGAGTTGACGCGCAAACTGCGTGCGGCAGGCAAAACAGTGCGCTTTGCTATCCACCCGGTGGCGGGTCGTTTGCCCGGGCACATGAACGTGCTTCTGGCGGAGGCCAAAGTGCCCTACGACATCGTGCTGGAGATGGACGAGATCAACGACGACTTCCCCGACACGGATGTCGCCATCGTCATCGGCTCGAACGACATCGTAAACCCGGCCGCACAGGACGATCCAAACTCGCCCATCGCGGGGATGCCGGTTTTGGAATGCTGGAAGGCGAAACAGGTGTTCGTATCCAAGCGTGGTCAAGGTACGGGGTATTCGGGCATCGAAAACCCGCTGTTCTTCAAGGACAACACGCGGATGTTCTATGGCGACGCCAAAGCCTCCATCGACAAACTGCTGCCAATCATTGACTGATACAGGGTGTTGACGACCTTTGTCGTCGGCGCCTTAAGAAAAGTGCACCGCCCCCATAATGGGGGCGGTGCTTTTTTTCCGTGAGTGAGTGGCGACGTTTTTGGCTTGCGCTGTCTGGTGCCACATTTGGTAATATGAACCACCAGCCCGTTTCCGTCGCGTAAATTGCCGATGTGAGCGAAAATTTATTTTTTCGGAACGGGCAGCCAAGTGTGAGCTGCAAGCGGAGCGTTTGCCGCGAAGGTTATGAAATTCCATCAGCTTTTGGCGGCAAGGCGCGGACTTTGGAAATGGGATTGTCCATTGCATACCGTTGTATTCCGTTAACATGTTGAAAAACAATAAAAAATAGTTTCGCTTTGTGCAGTTTTAGGATTATTTCGCTGCAAAAGAAGTCGGAGCAGTCATGTCCCCTGTCCAAGATCACCCGCTACGCTACCAACTGGCAAACGAATTGCATGCGCGGCCCTTTCCGTCGATGCAGGCTCCAAGTACGGCCGCTTATGTGGCGTTCAAACAGGCTGAAATGGCCGCCAACCGCGACCGCAACGCGGACTTGGAACATTTGCACAAGTTGCTCGATAGGCATGGTGCCCAGCATCCACAGCCCGGTGCGACCCACTATTACGGGCAGATCGGCAAGCATTGGCTCAAATGGGAACAGCACACAGAATTTGTCACCTACACGATCTTTTCCGAGGGGGTCGAAGAGCGCCCTTTTGATCCGCGCGCCTTTGATCCGTTCCCGCAAGACTGGCTGGAAGAGGCTCCGGGCCAACGGGTGACATCGATCCTTGTGCGCGTTGAACAGCGGGGGTCGGAGGGCGAAGTTCAAACTCGCCTGCGTGAATGGTTCGTGCCCGAAAGCCTTGCGGTCAGTTCAGTTCTGGAAGACGCGGCCATCATGGCAGGCGACTTCCGGATTGATCAGCACGGACACATGCGCTTTGCCTTGTTTGCAAGCCCCAGCACGGGTGAACATCGTATGGGCCGGATCGTACAGCGCCTGTGTGAAATTGAGACATACAAGTCGATGTCGATGCTGGGCTTTGCCCGGGTCCGTAGCATGGGGGCACAGCTGGGCGCGCTGGACACGCGGTTGACTGAACTGGTCGAGTCCATGTCTGTCGGAACCTCCAAGGCCGAAGACACGCTGGATGCGCTGCTGGAAATCTCGGCGGAGTTGGAAACACTGTCAGCGCAATCGTCGTTCCGGTTTGGGGCCACATGGGCCTACGAAGCCATCGTGACGGAGCGGATCGCTGCCCTGCGCGAAGAGCGGTTTCACGGGCGTCAGACCTTTCGCGAGTTCATGGTACGGCGCTATCAGCCTGCCATGCGCACGGTACGCTCTGCACAGGACCGGTTGGATGCGATGAGTGCGCGCGGGGTGCGGGCGGCCAACCTGCTGCGGACGCGTGTAGATGTGGAGCGCTCAGCCCAGAACCAGAACCTGCTGGAAAGCATGGACAAGCGTGCGGATTTGCAATTGCGCCTACAGCGCACGGTCGAGGGGCTGTCTGTGGTGGCGATTAGTTACTACGCGGTGTCGCTGGCCAGTTATCTTCTTTATCCACTGGAAGCGCCAACGGGGTTCTCCAAGGGTTTGTTGACCGCGCTGATCACCGTCCCGGTGGTGGTGCTGGTCTGGGCATCAGTGCGGCGGTTACGGCGCGCGGTGGAGAAGTAGGGCGGGTTGATCACGCACCTGCACGAAGTAAGTGTTGGCTTCGAACCTGCAGAGATCTGTGCCGCGCAGCGAATGGCCGCTTCGAGTATCCGTCTTGGTCAAGCGTGGTTTTGAACCCACTCTCGATCTGCTTTGACCAATGTGTTGGCGAGCTCAATGAGTTTCCGCATGATTGCTGTGAGAGCGACCTTTTGCGGTTTTCCCTGTTTGATCATTCTCTGGTATTTTTTGCACATATCGGGGTTGTGTTTTACAGCGACGAGAGCAGGCATGTAGAGCGCGTCGCGCAACTGCTTTCGGCCCCCTTGAATGCTGGCTTTGCCACGCCACTTTCCCGACTGTTGGGTCATCGGAGCCAGCCCGGTCAGGCTTGCAGCTTTCTTCTTATCAAGAGTACCGACCTCAGGCATCTCAATCAGAATGGTTGCTGCGGCCACTTCGCCTATGCCCGGGATTGATCGTAAAATTGCGTTGGCCCGGGCGCGGCTGGGGCAGTCTTGCAGCCTTACGTTAATGTCTTGTTGTAATGCCTTCAGCTGACGCGTTAGCTGTTCTATCCGTGCTTTGGTTTGCCGCCTGACGAGAGCAAGAGTTTGTGTTTGCAGACGATTTATCAATCGGGTGCGATCCTTGATAAG
>NZ_FRFA01000005.1 GCF_900143535.1 Tateyamaria sp. Alg231-49
GGGCCGTACTGAACCGGAATGAGCCATACAAAGTGAGGTCCGTTTAAACACACCGGCGTAAACACAGGAGTTTGCAAGACCAATGAAGTGATGGAACTTTGTCAGCCCTAAAACCAAGACGCCCCGTGCTTTGTCCTGAACGCTTGCTGTTCGAGTTGCGGAATGGGACTTGGTTGGTGGAAACCATCAGGGCCAGCGGCCATGTGCGTCGCGCGAATAGGCCGAACACAAGACTGCTTCTGACAAATCCAAATCATCAAATAGGACTTGCAAAAAGGGAGCCATCCACACAGGACAAAGCTGATATTCGCTGCTTCGTCCAACAGTGACCGAGATGCGGGCTTTCCAGTCATTCGCTCGGGTCACTCATAGTGCATTTATGGCTGACGCCGTTTAACGCAAAGACCTATTGCAACAAGGATATATCGGCTACTACATTATGTTAGATTAATAGCTTATTAGGGAAACCGTTTATGATTTTTCGCCTTTCATTTATAGCTACCGCATTATCGCTCGGAACTGCCGCTGCTTCGCAACAGCTTCCTGAAGAACCTCTCTGTGAAAACAAGGGGCAAAACGGCATGGTAACAATGTTACTTTGCCCTACAGGATTGACGACTGAAGCGCTCGCCGGAGAAGGGAAATTAGCTTGCGGTGATCGGTTCCCCTGCGGCGCCTGGATATGGACAAACGCGTCAGATGTCCCGGGCCAGACACCCGACAGCCATGAAAAGCTTCCTCAGGATGCGATTTCAGCAGCAATTGGCATATGGGTAAATGAAGACAATCAGCTCTTAACGATCAACGCCGACAAGAATTGAAGGAAAAGGTCCAACAAAAAAAAGAAGGCCGGTATTTCACCCGCCTTCTTGTTGTATCGTTTCACCCGATTTTAGGTTGTTTTGCGTCGGACAAAGGCGAATGCACCTAGTCCGGCCAAAAGCAGAGGCAGACCCGCCGGTAGCGGCACGGGGTCAATTTCTCCACCAGTGTCTATGACGATGGAGGCCACTTTCTGACCGATAGCATTTTCAAAATCGAGGAAGGTCGGAAGGTTAAGTACAAAGCAATCCGTAAGCGGGTCGTCCGACGTCGCCGCGGCACAATTACCCATAACGGCTGGATCAATACCGGCAGTGATATCATTGACGTCGGCAAGCTGTGAGTCAAACCCAAGGGCCTCGAGTTTAAGACGATTTGCAACGCTCAGATTGACCGCCTCAAAGCCTAGTGCGTCCCAGCCAGCATCTTTCAAAGCCGTCGCAGCGGTGAGCGCGTTGGCATCCACAACACTCTGACTAATAGTTGGACCAGGCCCCCCTGAATTCGAGCTGCCAACCCCGTCTGTGTTTGTGCCTGTTCCGCCTCGGCGGGTCGTGTTGTTAGCTCCGTCTGTGAAAAAGTTTGCAATAGAGACATCACCAAGCTGGCCGAAATTGTCCTTCAATTGATCAAAACCACAGTCGTAGCACGTCCAACCAGTGGTACTACTGCTACTCGCCTTGATATCCGAAACCAACTGATCCCGCACAGCATCGCTCGTAAGCTTCACCGGTGGAATGACCACGTTTGCACCTTGGGACGAAAATCTAACAATACCGACATTGTACGTCACTTCAGGTGTAATTACGATTTGCCCGATTGCATTCGCGAGCGCATCTCGCGCACCGGCATAACTTGAACTGCCAATGCTACCCGAGAAGTCCATAATGAACCCTAAGTCAACATCTAGCGGGTCTATTGGGTTTGCCGAAGCCCCAGAGCCCATAGCTCCACAAACGGCAAGGCTCATAGCCATCAACTTTTTACTTATCATCAGTGCCTCCTAAAACTGGTCTTGAGTTAAAAATTCATCTCAATGACTTAATGTTAACACAATGTGTCGAGACGATTAAGAAAATTCGGCTGGAAATTACTGAAAGTGCTTTGTTTCCCGACTTGCTCCCAATGCAATTAATTGTTCCCTAAGCAATTATTACTCAGGGTAGAATGCAAAGAATACAGGCCTTCGAGACAAAACCATCAATAATTTCCACCCTGAGTGGATACTTCATGGAGCCCCACAATCAATCATCGATTTGTTTCAGCCACATTTTGACCAACTTGTGGGCTGCCCCCGATTCAGGGTGAAAGAACCAAAGAGCTTTCGGGTACTAGGATTGTCTAGTGTCCAACGGCAGGCGTAAGCACTGCATAATTTGACCTGGCAAAAGTGCAGCTGACAAAAATAGGAATGACTGCGGCGCACCTGCGAACATCATAGCTAAACGTCCGCTTCCCTTCCATACTTTCTGATTTTTGCGCAAGCCGCATCGGTCGAAAAGGGCTTAAAGCGGTCGTTTTCTGCAACCTATTCTAACGTCTGCTTCGGGCTCAGTGCGGTCGTTCGCTGTGTTTACACTATCGTCCACTCTGAGCTCAAACCCGACCTTCGCCACAAAGTCACACCCCAAACCCCAGTAGATTAAGTTTCAACCGACCACCCCAAACATCTCCTCAAACGCGCGCTCCCCTTTGCGCGTTACTCTGATGACCCGTTGCCCCGGCACGCGGGCCATCCAGCCCTGTTCCTCCATACGGTCCAGCATTGCACGGCCCAAAGACCCTGCAAGGTGATTGCGCCGCTCTGACCAGTCAAGGCACGTCCGGCACAGCCGCGTGCGCCCCTTTTCGAGCCCCTTCAGATCAATCCCGAACTGCTCGGCAAAGGTGCGACCGGCATCGCTTAGGCTTGCGTCCTCGCCGATTTCCACCACCAGTCCACGGCCAATGAGACTGCTGTACATTTGCACCCCCATGCGCCCGGCCAGATGGTTGTAACAGACCCGCGCCACCTGCATCTGCGCATCGCGCGGCCCGGTGCGCACCCGCGTTGCCCCTGTCCGTGCGGCCAGCCCCATCAGTGCCTCTAACACTGCGGCCACTTCCGCATCCGTCAGGTGGAAATACTTGTGCCGCCCTGATTTGCGCGGCGTGATCAGCGCGGCTTCGGTGAGTTTCGACAAATGCCCGCTGGCTGTGGACAGACCAACCCCCGCCTCTTCGGCGAGTTCCGACGCCGTGAGCGCCCGCCCGTCCATCAGCGCAGTCAGGATGTTCGCGCGCGCAGGATCGCCGATCAAAGCGGCGATGCGCGAGATGTCCGGACCTTCTTTCATAGTTTGATCGTAGCCGAACTATTCACGCATCACAATGATCTATGCTTTGCGTCGAACCCAAAGGAGAAAGCCCATGCTGACCTGCATCATCCAATACCAGATCGACCCCACCAAACGCGCCGCCTTTGCCGAATATGGCGCACGCTGGGCCCAAGCGATCCCACGCTGCGGCGCAGACCTTGTGGGCTATTACGCACCCCACGAGGGGTCTTCGACGCTGGCCTATGGCATCTATCACATCCCAAGCCTCGCCGATTACGAAACCTATCGCACCCGGTTGGCCGCAGACCCATTGGGTCAGCAAAACTACGCCTTTGCCCAATCCGAGCGCTTTATCCTCAAAGAAGACCGCACATGGCTGAAATCAGTGACCTCTTGAGAGGGGTGATGGCGTCACCAAATCTTAACACAATCTGAACACGCCTCTGTAACCCATTGATATTGTGTGCGCACAGTGATGTCCCAGCATGGGACACCCATGGACACCCCATCTCTGTGCGCCTAGACCTGTCCCGCCAAAGGAGCCCAAAATGATCGCCGTCATCTTCGAAGTCTGGCCCCGCGAGGGTCACCGCGCGCCCTATCTTGAGCGCGCCGCAGCCCTCAAACACCACCTCGCCGACATCCCTGGATTTATCTCGGTAGAACGGTTCGAAAGCCTGACAGAACCCGGCAAGCTGCTGTCCCTTTCCTTCTGGGAGGACGAGGCCGCACTGGAACACTGGCGCAAGCTGCCCGACCACCGCGCCGCACAAAGTGCGGGGCGCGACATCCATTTCGCTGACTACCGCCTGCGCGTGGCCGGTATCATCCGCGACTACGGGATGGAAGCACGCGACGAGGCCCCCGCCGACAGCAAAGCCCTGCATGACCGATAGCCCCAACATCACGTGGGTCAGCTGGCTGATGGTGGCCACGCTGGGCTTGACATGGGGGGCAACGTTCCTTGTGACCGAAGTCGCACTGGAGGGGATCACCCCCTTCTGGCTCGCCGCGTTTCGGGTCGCCTTTGCTGCCCTTTTGATGGTGCCAGTCTGGCAAATGCGAGGCGGCACCCTGTTTGCCAGCCCACCGCCCCCCAGCACCCGCCTCACTCTGCTGGCCATCGGGGGCTTCAGCACGGCGATCCCTTTCATGCTGCTGGCATGGGGACAGCAATATGTGACAGGCGGCTTTGCCGGGGTCTCTATGGCCTCCGTTGCGCTGATCGTGTTGCCGCTGGCCCACGTCTTCATTCCCGGCGAGCGCCTGACATGGCGGCGCAGCGCGGGTTTTGCCATCGGGTTTGTCGGGGTGTGCGTGCTGATTGGCGCACAGGCCTTTGAAAGCTCAGGCGCCACATTGGAAACCGCCGGGCGCATGGCCTGCGTGTCTGCCGCCTGCTGTTACGGGATCAGTTCCGTGCTGATGCGTCGGCTGCCTGCGATTGATCCCATCGGTCTGTCGACGATCATCCTGATCATAGCGGCCCTGATCACGGTACCGCTGGCGCTGATCAACGAAGGTCCCCCGCCCCTACCCGATACCAAAACCATGTTGGTTATCGGCTTTCTTGGCCTGATCCCGACAGCAGCGGCAAACATGCTGCGTGTGCTGGTGATCCGCAGCGCAGGCCCGGTGTTCATGTCACTAACGAATTATCAGGTGCCCGTCTGGTCCGTACTGATGGGGGTGTGGCTTTTGGGTGAACCGTTGCCTGCAAGCCTTTTGCTGGCATTGGCGCTGATCCTGATCGGTGTTGGTTTAAGCCAGCTTGGGGCGTTGCGCCGCTTATTTGCCGGAACGGTGAGGTAAAACGCGCCCTACTGCGGCGCGCCGACCGCGTCTGTAACGGCAGCCACCACCGCGTTGACAGAGGCGTGCAAGACGGCCTCATCCTCGCTTTCGGCCATCACGCGGATCAACGGTTCAGTCCCAGATTTGCGGATCAACAACCGCCCATTGCCACTTAGGTCCGCCTCGGCCGCGGCAATCGCGTCCTTGACCGAGCCGATTTCAAGCGGAGTTTGCCCCGCCGCATAGCGCACATTCTTCAACAGTTGAGGCACGGGATCAAAGACATGCATCACCTCACTGGCCGGCTTGTCGCTTTCGATCATTGCCGCAAGGAATTGCAAAGCGGCCATAAGCCCATCGCCGGTGGTCGCATAATCGGTCATCACAATATGACCAGACTGCTCACCACCAAGGTTGAAGCCGCCCGCGCGCATACGTTCGACAACATACCGGTCCCCGACAGAGGTCCGTTCCAGCCCGACACCTTTGCCTTGCAGGAACCGTTCAAGTCCAAGATTGGACATTACGGTCGCCACAAGTGAACCGCCCTTTAGACGGTCCTCTGCTGCCCAGCGGGCCGCCATCAGCCCCATGAATTGATCGCCGTCCCCGACCCGCCCCTTTTCATCCAGCAGGATCACACGGTCCGCATCGCCGTCCAGGCAGATGCCCACATCCGCACCATGGGCCACAACAGCCTCGGCGGCAGTCTGTGGATACATGGAGCCGCAGCCATCGTTGATGTTATGCCCATTTGGAGTGGTGCCCACAGGAATCACGGTTGCCCCGAGTTCCCACAAGGCCTCAGGCGCGACCCGGTAGGCCGCCCCATTGGCGCAATCCACTACCACCTTCAGACCATCGAGCCGCATCTGGCGCGGAAAGGAAGATTTGACCCGCTCCACATAGCGAAAACGACCATCATCGATCCGTTTGGCACGGCCAATCTCGGCTGCTGGAACAGGGTCAACCCCAGCCGCCACAAGTGCTTCGATCTCGGCCTCGACTTCGTCGCTCAACTTGTACCCATCCGGGCCAAAGAACTTGATCCCGTTGTCTATAGCCGGATTGTGACTGGCCGAGATCATGACCCCAAGATCGGCCCGCATGGACCGTGTGAGCAGTCCGACAGCAGGTGTCGGAACTGGGCCCAGCAACAGCACATTCATACCCGTACTGGTCAAGCCAGCAGTCAAGGCGTTTTCAAACATGTAGCCTGACAGGCGCGTGTCCTTGCCGATCACCACACGGTGGACCGAGTCCCCATCGCGGCTAAAGTATCGCCCTACAGCGGCACCAATCCGCAGTGCGGTTTCGGCCGTCATGGGGCTGGTGTTGGCCGTGCCGCGCACGCCGTCGGTTCCAAAAAGCTTGCTCATGTCAGGGATGTGCCACAGCAGCGCGCCACAGCGCAATGGCCTGCGCATGTTCTGCCACGTCATGAGCACGGATGATCTGCACCCCTTGAGCGATCGCCGCCAGTGCCACGGCGACAGATCCGGGCGCGCGGTCTTGCGCCTCGGGCGCATTGCCCAAAGTACCGATGAACCGTTTGCGCGAAGCACCCAAAAGGATGGGCACACCTAGCCCATGAAACAGGCTGATCCGTTGGAGGATAGCGAGGTTATGATCAAGCGTTTTGCCAAAACCGATGCCCGGATCAACGGTGATCTGATCACAAGGGATACCAAGGGACACCAGCATATCGATGCGTGCCGCAAGCGCGTCATAGACGTCGAGCAGAACATCGTCATATGTCGGGTTTTGCTGCATGGTCTGCGGCTCACCTTGCGCATGCATCACACAGACCGGCACGCCGCGCGCCGCACATAGGGGCGCGAGATCGGCGTCGAAGGTAAAACCAGAAACGTCGTTGACGATATTCGCGCCAGCATCCAGTGCGGCAGCAGCCACCGGCGCTTTGCGCGTGTCGATCGAGATGGGTGTGGAGATGCCCGCAGCGCGCAGTCCGGCGATGACGGGCGCCGTGCGCGCGATTTCGGCGTCTGCGGGCACAAGGCTTGCCCCCGGGCGCGTGGATTCACCACCGATGTCGAGGATGTCTGCCCCAGCAGACACAAGCGCACGTCCCTGAGCGATTCCTGCCTCCAGAGTGTCAAAGGCGCCGCCGTCAGAAAAACTGTCAGGTGTTGTGTTCAGAATGCCCATGAGTTTCGGGGCGTCCGCGGCACCGACAAAGCGCGCGCGTTCCGCGTCTGTGATCTCGGACACGGGGACAATCTGCGCAGGTTCAGAGCGGCTGAGCACTTCGACATGGGTAAACCAAGACCAACCGAATGGCACTGCGTCCGGCGGCAAACCCAGTCCTACCTGCATCAACGGTCGGATATAGCGCATCACTTAAATTTTGGCTTGGGTGGCAGACATCATGCGCAGGGCGACAGACGCCTCTTTGGGCGCGTCATCGCCGATCACCAGCATCTCGCGCGCCTCAAAGGTTGCTGCGAACCACGAGGCTAGCGCCACCGCATCCGCACCTTTGGCCGAAGGGCCATCTACGGCGTCGAGCACAATTTTGGACGGCGCCCAGATACAAATCTGGCCATTACGCATGGCCCAATCCAGCTCGGTCCGGGTGTCCACGACCTTGCAACGGGCATCACGGGCGGCCAACACCCAAGCGTTTTGTTCAATGGCCAGCAAATCAATGCGGCGCTGGGCCAGCGGGTGGCTTGCCACAGGGGCCGCTGCTTCAGCAGGACCGACGCAAAAGATCAATGGGCGGCCCAAGGCCTCAAGCTGTTCAATCCAGGCCCCCAGATGGGGCGATGCAATCGCTGCGTTGGACAAATATACCAGTTCCGGATGCAACACCTCGGTATCAGCCGCCTCGATTGGGCGCACTGTCCCACGCGAGCGCACGATCTCGACCCCGAGTGCGCCGGGGCCGCGGTCCAGCTTTTCGATGCGCACAAAGACGCGCATGGCCTGAGGTTCCAGCAAGATGCGATCCGCAACCCGTTCCGCCAGCGTTTCCAAGAGGTTCAATCGCTCGTCGGACAGTTCATAGGCAATGGCCTCGGTCACCTTGTCGTAACTGAGGATGCGATCCACATCGTCGTCGATGGGGCCGGTGAGCGGGCGGACTTCGACCACCACGTTGCAGCAAATACGTTGGGTGACCCCACGTTCGGCCTGAAAGGCTCCGATTTCGACATCAACGATATGATCGCGCACGGAAATGCGATCAAGTGGAGCGCTGGTCGCGGTTGCTTCGGACCGCTCAGAAGGGTGTGAAAAGGCGAGGCGAATTTCGGAAGCCATAAGCGGATATGCCTTTTCGTCGAAGGGAATTGCGCCGCCGTTCTAGCGCTGGCGCCGTTCAAAGCACAGGGGCAAACGCGCCGCCCCTGCGTTCAAAAGCGTCAGATCGCCTTAGTTCTTGGCCGTGCGGTACGTGTGGCGATAGAACAGATGCACGCCAATTGCCGCTGTTTTGCTGTAGACGCGGGCCCATTTGGGACGCACAGCCGTCGTATGATAGTGCGTTGCGCCGCTGGTCAACGCAGGTGCTTGCCCGTCAAGCACAGCGCGGGCCACTTTGCCGACCGATGTATAGGCCGAAGGTTCGCGGATCGCGTCAGATTTGCCATCACAGGTATAGGTAAACTGGCATTGATACTTTTTCCCCGTACCCTGATTGATCACGCCGCAAACGCTATCGGGAAAACGGGTGCTTTTGACCCGATTGATGATCACTTCGGCCACGGCAAACTGACCTTTGAGCGTCTCGCCCCGCGCTTCAAAGTACAGCGCCTGAGACAGGCACGCCCATTCGGCACCGCCTGTTGCGGCGGGTTGTGTGTCAAGCCAACTGCGCGAGAAGGACACCTGCGTCTCGGTTTTTGGTGCCGTGAGCAAGCCAGCAAAGCGAGATGATGGAACAGAACTCAGGCCACGTAATTCGGCCTGTCGCAGTGCGTTATTTGGATCGGTGGTGCGTGTTTCGGCAGATAGGCCGGACGCAAAAATAGTGAGTGCCGCCACGAATGTGGCGGATTTAAGGAAAAACCGCATAAAAGTGACCCCCAGGATCTTAAGAACAAAAAGGCACTTAACGAAAATTAACGAGATCGTCCAGTTTTGTGGCACATCGCGTGCGGGAACCCGCCCTGCACAGAGTGCAACACGGGGTAATTTAGCACCAAAAAAAGCCGTCAAACGCCTGTTTTTATTATTCTATTTGACTCGCAATCGCCAACTGGGCCGCCGCGAGCCGAGCAACGGGTACTCGGAACG
The DNA here is from genome assembly GCF_900143535.1 of Tateyamaria sp. Alg231-49. GTDB lineage: Bacteria > Pseudomonadota > Alphaproteobacteria > Rhodobacterales > Rhodobacteraceae > Tateyamaria. The sequence goes on from NZ_FRFA01000005.1 coordinate 9,195, forward strand.
GGGAACACGATACGTAATCAAACCCTGCCGCCCGGCAAAACGCAATCGATTCGGGGTTGCCCCCGTGCTCTCCACAAAGCGACAAAGTGATCCCCGGCCGTGCACTGCGGCCACGTTCTGAGCCGAGTTGGAGCAGTTCGCCCACACCGTCGATGTCGAGGGTGTGAAACGGGTCTTCCACAAACACCTCTTGACGCACGTAGTCGGACATAAACCGTCCGGCATCATCGCGGCTCAGCCCATAGGTCATCTGCGTCAGGTCGTTGGTACCAAAGCTGAGGAACGAACAATGCTGCGCAATGTCTCCAGCGCGCAAAGCAGCGCGCGGTGTCTCAACCATGACACCAAGGTTGTAAGTGAAAGTAGCGCCTTTTTCAGTGCTGACAGCCGCCGCAATCGCATCGATACGGGTGCGCACCAGTTCGACTTCGCGTTTGGCGCTGACCAGTGGGATCATGATTTCAGGCACCACCGGATCGCCGTCGCGGCTGGCCTCAATGGTGGCTTCAAAAATGGCGCGGGCTTGCATGTCATAGATTTCGGGCACCGTCACGCCAAGGCGCACGCCGCGCAGACCCAGCATGGGGTTGTATTCCATCATCGCCTCGATCCGGCGCGTCACGTCCGACAGGGGCAGGTCCAGCGCTTCGGCCAGTTCACGCTGGCCATTTCGGTCGTTGGGCAGGAATTCATGCAGGGGCGGGTCGAACAAACGAATGCACACAGGTTGCCCCTGCATGATGTTGAACAACTGGATGAAGTCGGCCCGTTGCATGGGCAAGAGCCGTTCAAGTACCGCGCGGCGGTCATCGCTGCTTTCGGCAAAGATCATCTCGCGCATGACCGTAAAGCGCCCCGCATCAAAGAACATGTGTTCGGTGCGGCATAGACCGATGCCCTGTGCCGCAAAGTTGCGCGCAGTCTGGGCGTCGGCAGGTGTGTCAGCATTGGCGCGAATACCGATATCGCGCACGTCATCAGCCCAATCCATCAGGTCCTGAAAGGCATCATCCAGAGCGGCCTCAAGCATCTCGGGGGCGCCCAAGAGGATGGTGCCGTTGGTGCCGTCGACCGTGATGACCTCTCCGGCTGAAATGACCCGACCATCGCTGGTGACCAATTGCCCTCTGCGGGTCTGAAACCGTATGTCGCTAACCCCAACCACACAGGGCAAGCCGATCCCCCGCCCGATGACGGCGGCATGGCTGGTGATGCCGCCGCGTTCGGTGATGATGGCGCGGGCGGCGTGCATGCCCCGGATGTCTTCGGGTGAGGTTTCGCGGCGTACCAGGATGCAATCCTCGTCCCGCGCGGCACTTGCCTGCGCCTCGTTTGCCGTAAAGACCAACTTGCCCGTGGCCGCCCCCGGGCTTGCGGCGATCCCGGTTCCAAGCAGGTCCCGCTTGGCATGTCGGTCAATCTGGCGGTGCAGCAATTCGTTGAGCGTGTTGGGTTCAACCCGACACAACGCTTCTTCGCGAGCAATGATGCCGTCGCGCGCCAGTTGCACGGCAATCCGTACGGCAGCACGAGAAGAGCGCGCCACGCGCACCCCATCCAGAATGCGCAACTCCCCGTTTTCGATGGTAAACTCTACCTGCATCTCTTCGCGCAATTTGGCGCGCATCAACTGGGCATGGCTGACCAGTTGGGCAAAACAGTCCGGCAAAGTCTCTTCGAGGGAAGGGCCACGCGGATCTCGCGTGATAAACAGGCTGGCGGCGTCTGCCCTAAGGGCGTCGCGCCCCTGGGACTGGCGCAAATAGCGCCCTGTGATTTGCGGCATGCCCGTTTTGGACGACACGAGTTGCAATACACCCGAGCCGCATTCCCCCTGCCCCACGCCGAATGCCATTTGCTGGATCACTAGACCCAGGCCTGCGTCCAGCGGCGCGCCTTTGGCCTGCCGCAGCAGCCGAGCCGAGGTCCCTTCCCAGGCACGGGCCATGGACTTAAGCACCCCAGCCAGCTGTTCGGCCCGTGTTGCGGGGAACGGCGTTTCGGTTTCCGATTCATAAGCGCTGAGTTCATCAGCCAGCGCGGCAGGCCCCTCGCCCGCGATTTCATCGAACATATCAGGATCCAGGCGGTCGACATGGATCGCATAGCTTTGCACAAAACGCGTGAACAGGGCGGTAGCGGCATCAGTGCCAAGGGTGCCACACAGCACCTCATAGCGCGCGTCATTCATTCCGATGTTGAGGATCGCGGAGGGGCCGCCCCAGTCGGGGTCTTCAGACGATGGGCGAACGCAGAGCAGTGCATCTTGCGGAAACTGCTCCAAAATCGCTTCGATATCAGGCAGATGACCGCTGGCGATCTTGTGCACGGCATCAAAAGACAACGCCACAGTCGTTGGCACAGGCAGGTCCAGCCGGGCCAGCCGCTGAAGGCATTTTGCACGCCCTCCGTGTGTCGCCGTGGTGATTGGCGCGATGGGGGTGACCAGCGTGGTGTTCGGATTATTCTGCACTGCGGCGTTCCTCTCACGGCGCAGCATAGAGCGTAAACATGATGTGACAAGAGGGATGCGGGGTTACGCCTGCGGCGGGCGGGGTTGGGGGCTCCGCCCCCCGGCGCGCAGCGCCTCCCCCCGTGGTATTTTGAGGTCAGAAGAAGCCTTAGCCGTCGATTTTAGTGAGGTCAGCGACGGACAGGCACAACGTGCGGATCCTGCTGAGCAGGTTCAGCCGGTTGCGCCGCAGAGTTTGATTGTTGGTGTTGATTTGGGCTGCTTCAAAGAAAGCATCGATGGGTAGGCGTAGGGCGGCCATGGCCGACATGGCGGTGGTGAAGTCCTGATCTTTCATTGCAGGCGAAATTTTGGCTTCGGCCTGATCGAGGGCGGCGAAAAGAGCGCGTTCTTCGTCTGTGTCGGCAAACTTCACGTCTGCGCCAAAGGAATATTCGACGCCGTCTGCCTCTTCGGCCTGCGTAAGGATGTTGTTGGCGCGTTTGAAGCCCTGAATCAGGTTTTTACCGTCGTCTGTCGCGAGCGTTTCATTAAGCGCACGCGCACGTTTTACGAGGAGAGTGAGGTCGTCATTTCCCTCCATTGCGATGCAGGCGTCGATGATGTCGTGGCGAATGCCTTGATCGCGGAGGTAGACTTTGAGTCGGTCATGGAAGAAGGATAGGAGGTCAATCGATTTTTGCTCAATTCCGTCGGCTACGGACTTTAGCACTGAACCCTCCTGAACATCCGGCTCAAAAGGATGATCCCCTGACGTCTTGATATGATTCACGACGGCACGGAACGCTGATCCAAAAACACCATGTTTCGAAATCTCGTCCAGCGTGCTTTCAAGCGTGAACAGGTCCTGCTCACTCCCGTTTTTGCGAAGCTGCGTGAGTTCGTATTTCAACAACTCGCTGTCGATATATTGGTCAAGCCTTGCCGAAATGTCGTTGTCTGTGATCAGACGGATAACACCCAACGCCGCGCGGCGCAGTGCAAACGGGTCTTTGCTGCCTGTCGGTTTTTCGTCGATCGCCCAGAAGCCCGCCAACGTGTCCAGTTTGTCCGCCAGCGCTACGGCGACTGATACAGGTGCCGTCGGAACGTCATCGGAGGGCCCGAGCGGGGAATAGTGTTCTTGCGCAGCCGCAGCCACAGCGACGTTTTTCTCGGTTTCACCGATATAATACCGCCCCATAAGCCCTTGAAGTTCAGGGAACTCATAGACCATTTCAGAGCTGAGATCGGCCTTGGCCAGACGCGCGGCCTCTTCTGCCATGTCCGGATCTGCGCCCACCGCGGGGGCGAGGTCGCGGGCCAGTGCCGCGATGCGGCTGATGCGGTCGGCCTGGCTGCCCAGCTTGTTGTGGAAAGTCACGTTTTCGAGGGCTTGCGTCCACACGCTCATGTCGGACTTGGCCACGCGCAAATCGTTTTCCCAGAAGAATTTCGCATCCGCCAGACGCGCGCTCAGCACCTTTTCGTTGCCAGCGAGGATCGTGGCGCCGTTGTCTGCCGTTTCACGGTTGGCCACGGTGATGAACCGTTCAATCCGGCTTGTTTTGGGGTTCTTCACCGAAAAGAACTTTTGGTGCTCTTTCATCGAGGTTTGCAGCACCTCTGGTGGCAGGTCGAGGAAATCATCCCCAATCTTGCCCATCAGGACCACAGGCCATTCCACAAGCCCTGCGACCTCAGCCAACAGGCCTGCATCTTCAACAACCTCAAGCCCGCTGGCAAAGGCCATGTTTGTGGCCTCATGCCAGATCGCGTCGGCCCGCTCGGCTGCGTCCAGTACGACATGGGCGCGTTTGAGCTTGGTTGTGTAATCCTCGAATGTCGTGACAGAAAACGGGGCTGACGCCATGAAGCGGTGACCCTTCGTGCTGTCGCCAGACGCAATCCCGTCGATGTCGAGGGAGACGATTTCGCTGCCCGCCTCATCGCTCAGAATGCACAGGATGCTGTGCAGCGGGCGCACCCATTTCAGGGCACCGGTGCCCCAGCGCATGGACTTGGGCCAAGGGAAATTGCGCACCGTCTGTTCCAGCACCTCGGCGATTATTTCGCCTGCCGGGCGGCCCGGCTTTTCGATGACGGCAAACAACACGGGGCCTTTGGGCGTCTCACGCTCCTCGACCTGATCGCGGGTCAGGCCCGCGCCGCGCAAGAACCCCTCTATTGCCTTTTCAGGCGCATCTGCGCGGGGGCCTTTGCGCTCTTCGCGGGTTGTCGGCGAATTTGCCAGCACGCCCTCAACCGTCAAGGCCAGGCGTCGCGGGGTCGCGAATGCCGCGGCAGAGGCATAGGTCAGCCCTGCCTCGACAAGGCCATTTGTCACCAGCTTTTGCAAATCCTCGCTCGCGCGTTTTTGCATGCGCGCTGGGATTTCCTCGGAAAAGAGTTCGGTCAGGAGATCTGGCATAGGGGCGGCCTAAAAGTTAACGACAATCTGGATGGCGATGGCGTTGGCAATATCGACAAAAAACGCAGAGACCAAGGGCAGGATGACAAAAGCCATTGGTGAGGGACCATAGCGTTTGGTCACAGCCGTCATATTGGCGATCGCCGTGGGCGTTGCACCAAGAGAGAAGCCCCCGAAACCGGCGGCGAGAACCGCAGCGCGATAACCGCCGCCCATTACGGGGAACAGGATGAAAATCACAAAACCGACCGTGATCAGCGTCTGCGCCGTTAGGATCACCGCAATCGCGGGTCCTAGCGCCACAAGCGTCCACAGTTGCAGCGACATCAGCGACATGGCGAGAAATACACCCAGCGCGATTTCTGTGATCAATGCGAGAGCGGGTGTGCGCGAAACGGGTGCAGCACGGGGCGCGAGAAGGCTGCGTGCATTGGCGATAACGATACCCATGATCAGGCAAGGCACAAAGAGCGGCAATTTGACCCCGGCCTCTGTCAGAACGAGGCTCAGTCCGTAACCAAGAATAACCGCCAGGTTGAGGTACAAAAGTGCTCGACTTACTGAAATCGGTTCGATCGCCGACGCCTCTGCGGTTGCGTCGTGGGGCACGCCAATGGTGTTGCCGGCTTCCGGTCGGGAGGGTTCAAGTCCCTTACCCTCGATCAGATAACGGGCAATCGGTCCGCCAATAAGCGCCGCGACAACAAGTCCAAGCGTCGCGACCGCAATGCCCAGTTCCTGTGCGTTGGCCAGCCCGGTGGCATCGGCCACCTCGGGCGCCCATGCGATGGCCGTTCCATGCCCTCCAATCAACGCGGCTGAACCAAACAGCACTCCAGATTGTACAGGATAGCCGAAAAGCGCGGCGCCGCTGACCCCAATGATGTTCTGGATAACGATTGCGGCGACCGTCAGCACCAGCAGCAGAAGCAGCGGGATACCGCCGCTGATCAAATCGCTAAGGCGTGCATTCAGCCCGATACCCGCGAAGAAAAGCACGAGGAAAAGATCGCGCGCCTGCATGTCAAAATTCAACTCAGTACCGGCAAGAAGGTACAGCAACAGCGCCAACAGCGCAGCCAGAAGCCCACCCGAAACCGGCTCTGGTATGTTGAACTGACGCAGCAGCGCAAAACGGGCATTCAGCATGGTGCCTGCGATAAACACCGCAAAGCCCAGCGTAGCCGCAATAAAGGCTGGAATGTCGTGTATCATGGCTGATCTCGTCGTGGGCACTCTTCCCCCACTATCGTCCCATCATAAGCTTTTTCGCCGCAATCGTTGAGCTCGTGCCAGACATAGCCCCGCCCGTCTTCGGTGATGGCCACAATCCGGTCGACGCCAAATTCTACGTTTTTCTCACCAAGGAATGGCAGCGCGGTGCCTGCATCAAGTTCGGCTGCGATGGCTTCAGCGTCAAAGCAGTCAAACCAGTGCGGCGCATTGCGTGGGGCCGCATCGGCGAGCCCAACATAGGTTTCGGTCAGAAGCGCCAGCGACAAATCCGTTGTAAAGCAAGCCCGGTATCGGATCGGCGAACTTTCGGCGTCAATCGCCTCGAAACCGTCGATTGTGATGGGTTCAGGCATGCCTGAAACGACCGAGACGAGCTGCACCTCGGCCTCAACGACAGGTTCATAAAAGCCGTAGACTTGCAGGTAATAAAGGGCGATGCCGCCAGTCAGTGAGCCTATCAAGATGATCAGTCCTATGAGTTTTCCGCTCACTGCGCAGCCTCTGGCGTCCAGCCCCCGGCGCGGGTCTGCACAAATGCATCCGCGCATTGCTTGGCCAGCGCGCGCACGCGCCCGATATAGGCCTGCCGTTCGGTGACCGAGATGACCCCACGTGCGTCGAGCAGGTTGAAGATGTGGGATGCCTTGATGCACTGGTCATAGGCCGGATGCGCCATGATAATCCGTTTACCCGTCTTGGGATCCACGTGTTCGGCGGCCAGCGTTTTGGCGCATTCGGCCTCGGCCTCTTCGAAATGGCGCAGCAACACTTCGGTGTTGGCCGTGTCAAAGTTCCAGCGAGCGTATTCTTCTTCGGTTTGTTTAAAGATGTCGCCATAGCTGAGCGCGATCGGAGCTTGCGGATCATTGAACGGCATGTCCATGACGTGATCAACACCAAGGATGTACATGGCAAGACGCTCAAGACCGTAGGTCAACTCGCCCGAAACTGGGTGGCAATCGTGGCCACCAACCTGCTGGAAGTAGGTGAATTGAGAGACTTCCATACCATCGCACCAGACTTCCCAACCAAGGCCCCATGCGCCCAGTGTCGGGCTTTCCCAGTCATCTTCGACAAATCGGATGTCGTGCAGGGCCATGTCGACGCCAATAGCTTCAAGCGAGCCGAGGTACAGTTCTTGCAAGTCCGGGGGCGAGGGTTTGATCAGCACTTGGTACTGGTAATAATGCTGCAACCGGTTGGGGTTTTCGCCGTAGCGCCCGTCGGTGGGTCGGCGTGAGGGCTGCACATAGGCCGCCGCCCAAGGCTGCGTACCAAGAGAGCGCAAGGTGGTCGCAGGATGGAACGTACCGGCCCCGACTTCCATGTCATAGGGCTGCAGGATCGCACAGCCCTTGGTCGCCCAATAGGTCTGCAATCTCAGGATGATTTCCTGAAAGGAACGGGGCGTTTGGGGCAGATCGGACATGGGCAGTATCCCTTGATGGATGCGCGCCTTTCCTACGGCCCGCCCCGGAAGAGGTCAATTGCACGCGAGGTGTCTTTTTTGGGCGTTTTCCCCCATTTTCATTGTGCGGTTTCCTGCTTAGTCTGCGGGTCAGGTAAATCGGCATAAAGACCATCAAAGGGGATATCGGGTGTTTTTCAGAACGGTTGCGGTTGCGTGGGCGATTACCTTGACGTGGTGCTGTGCTGCTCTGGCACAGGAAGACGTCGTGTGGGTGCAGATCGAGGCGCAACCAAACCTGACTGACGCCACCCAGCGCGCCCGTATCTATGCTGGTGATCTGCCGGACGTAAACGGGTTTGCTCTGGGCGGCGGGTGGTACGGAATATCCCTTGGACCTTACACGCGGGACGATGCAGAAGAGGTACTGCGGGTTTATCGCGCCGAAGGGGTGATCCCGCCGGACAGCTACATCGCCCTTGGCTCTACCTTTCGTCAGCAGTTCTGGCCTGTGGGCGCGAATGTGCTGGATCGCGGCGTCGTCAATGCCCCGGTCGCGTCTGTCCCCGACGCGACACCTGTTGCAGAGCCAGCCGTATCTGCACCTGCCCCGACCCCACCGGACGAAACCCGCGCCGAGGCCCAGCGCAACGAACGTCTTTTGCCCCCGTCCGAGCGCGAAAAATTGCAAGTTATGCTCAAGTGGGCCGGTGTTTATCCCGGTACAATCGACGGTGCCTTTGGCCGCGGAACCCGGGCGTCCATGTCGACATGGCAGGCGCAAAAGGGGTTCGAAGTTACGGGTATTCTGACCACCGCACAGCGCGCTGTGTTGTTACAGGACTACAATGCCGTGTTGAACGGTCTGGGTCTTACAACAGTGCGCGATGATACGGCCGGCATCGAGATGATGTTACCGCTCGATATCGTTGCCTTTGAGAAATACGAATACCCCTTTGCCCATTACACCGCCAAAGGGGATGTGGACGCGACAGTCCTGCTGATCTCGCAAGAAGGGGATCAGTCCACCCTGTTCGGCCTCTATGATATCATGCAGACGCTCGACATCGTGCCGTTGGACGGGGCGCGCGACCGCAGTGACAGCACGTTTGTGTTGGTCGGCGAAGATGCGACACGGATCTCAGAAACTCGGGTTACTTTGGAAGACGGGCAGATCAAGGGTTTTACGCTGGTCTGGCCTGCTGGAGACGAAGAACGCCGCAGCCGCCTGATTAGCGAGATGGACAAGAGCTTTGAGCGCCTCGCTTCTGTGATTCCACCGAGCGCAACCAGCGAGCAGCAGGCGATCGATCTGGTGTCGGGCCTTGAGATCCGCAAACCGCGCATGTCCCGCTCGGGCTTTTTCGTTGATCAGCGCGGCACAGTCTTAACAACGTCCGAAGTGATCGGATCCTGTGGACGCGTCACGCTGGACAGTGAGACAGAGGCCGAGGTGACGCTGGTCGACGCCGCGCGCGGTGTGGCGGTTCTGAAACCTTCGGCTAAGCTGGCACCGCTGGCCATTGCCCGGTTCAGTGACGCGACCCCCCGATTGCAGTCCGAAGTAGCCACGTCGGGTTACAGTTTTGAGGGCGTTCTTGGCGCGCCCTCCATGACCTTTGGCACATTATCAGATGTACGTGGTCTTGGGGGGGAAACGGATATGCTGCGCATCGACATGGGCACGCTGCCCGGTGACGCGGGTGGCCCTGTGCTGGATGCTGGCGGCGGTGTGCTGGGCATGTTGTTGCCCGACACCCAATCAGGCCGTGCGCTGCCAAAGGGAGTGCAGTTTGCACTGGACCGCACTGCCCTGCAGGCCGTGTTGGAACAGGCTGGGCTGGCCGCCGCGGGCACAGACAGTGGGACACCAATTGACCCGATTGACCTGACAGGCGAAGCAACGGGAATGACTGTGCTGGTGAGTTGCTGGGATCAATAGATCCTTTTGGCAACTATAGAATTTCGAGGCATCGCCCCGGCGCCGGCGTGCCTTCCCCACAGTATTTTGGGTCAGGCAAAGCCTTTAGGATGCGTTTAAGATATCAGGCGTGAGATAGATGATGGTCGGGCCATCCGCGTCAAAGGCGGCGCTAACGACGTCTTGCATGTCATTGAGCGACGTTGGTGCAACCGCCATGGCGCCAAAAGCCTCCGCAAGTTTGCAAAAGTCCGGATTGTGGGCAACCACCGCGTTGGGCGCGATCTGAGCGCGCACCATGCTGTCTTCGATCTCACCCAGCTTTGTATTGTCCCACAGGATGATGGGAAGCGGGAGTTTGAGCTCCACGGCAACGCCAAGTTCCGCCATCGTGTAGTGAAAGCCATAATCTCCGATGATCGCCATAGTTGGCAGGCCGGGCCGGGCCACGGCCCCACCAATGGCTGCCGGGGTCGCATAACCCAAAGTGCCGAAGCCCGTGGGGTGATGCCAATGTCCGGGGCGGTCCATGTCCCAAACTTCCTTGGCGGTGTAGGCCAATTGCGTCATGTCGGAGTAGATCATGGTGCCTTCAGGCACACAGTCACGCAGCGCATCGCACACCGGGACGATGCCGGGACGTTCTGCATCGACTTCAGCGCGCCAGTGGGCGCGGGATGCAGCGATGTCTTCAGCCTTCCAAGTGCTGTGCCCTTCTTGGGTCATCAGATCGAGAACGGCGTCAAAAAACAGTCCCGCGTCGCACTTGAAACCAGAATCACCCGCCCCGAGTTTTGCGATCACTTCATCATCCGTGTTGATACGGATATGGGCGCAAGTCGCACCCAACTCATCGCGCCACAAATCCACCTCGGCCAGGTCGGTACCCACCGAAACAACAAGGTCTGCCTGCGCAAATATGGCGGCACTGTCGGGTCGGGGCAGATACGCACCAAAGTGCAGCGGATCATCGCAAATCAGGCCCCGGCCCGCATATGTCGCAAAGGACGCAGCCCCGGATTTGCGGATCACTTCGGCAACCGGTCCGCCAGCGGAAACGGCACCGCCTCCGACCACGAAAATGGGTTTTTGCGCCGCCGCCAGACTGTCGGCAAACACTTTGGCGACGTCATGGTGGGGCGGGTTCAGGGTACCCGTCACGCTGCGCTCAGTGTCCCAGCCAGTAGGCGCCTGCGATTGCAACTGGGCGATGGGCACCTGAATATGCTTGGGGCGTTTGCGGGTGGTTTCAAATTCACCAAATGCCCGATCGATCAGGGCGTACGCGGCCGAGGCTGAACGCGCCTCTTCGGACCAGTCGCACACCGTTTCTGCCGCTGCGCGCTGGTCCTTCATTTGGTGCAACTGCCCCCTTGTCGCCACCGTTTCATCGAGACAGGACGAAATCACCAGCACCGGGACGCTGTCCGAATAGGCCTGCCCCATCGGCGTCATGATGTTGCATAGGCCCGGCCCCGTAATCACATAAGCCACACCCGGCTTGCCGCTGGCGCGCGCATAGCCATCGGCCATGAACCCCGCACCCTGTTCATGACGCGCCAGCACATGGGTGATCCCGGCCTCTTCGATGCCGCGGTACATTTCCTGATTGTGCACGCCCGGAATGCCAAAGATCACATCGACCCCGCGATCCTTGAGCATATGGGAAATCTGGGCACCAAGTGGGCGCGTTTGGGTCATCAGGCTCTCCAGAAACCGACAGTGAAAATAACATAGACAGCCATCAATTCCAGACGGCCGATCAGCATGGCAGCAGCGAGCAGCCATTTGGCTGTATCATTGAGGCCAGCAAAGTTGCCAGCCGGGCCGATCTCATCTCCGAAACCAGGGCCCACATTGGCAAGGGCGGTGGCAGCACCAGAAAGGGAGGTCACGAAATCAAGGCCAGTCATCGCCAGTGCGACCGACAACATGCCCAAGGTCACAGTAAAAAACATGAAGAATGACATGACCGAGTTCAGGACATCGTCACCCACGGGCCGCCCGGCATAGCGGGGGGTAAACACACCATGCGGACTGCGGGTTTTTTGCAATTGGGTTTTGATTGAGGCGAACAGCAACTGGTAGCGAAATATCTTGATCGAACAGGCGGTCGAGCCCGCGCAGCCGCCAATGAGACCCGTAAAGAACAACACGGCAATCGCGTAACTGCCCCATTGATTATAATCAGCATTGGCATAACCGGTGCCCGTCATCAGCGACACGGAGTTGAACATTGCAAGGCGTAACGCCTCTTCTCCGCTGGCGTTTGACTGCAACAGGTTCCAGCCAGTGATCAGCGAGACGATTATAACAGCTGTAACCAGAAATACGTGGATCTGCGTGTCGCGCAGCAAGGGGCGCGCCGTGCCTGCGCTGAGTTGTACAAACCGCACGAATGGCAAGGCGGCAAGGATCATGAACAGGCAGGCCACATAAGACACCGCCGGGTTAAAGGCGGCAAAAGAGGCATCGTAATTGGCAAATCCGCCGGTCGCGATTGTCGTCATGGCGTGCACAACGGCATCAAACGGGCTCATCCCCGCGCTCACATAAGCAAGCGCACAGATCAGCGACAGGCCGACATAGATCACCGAAATCCGGCTGGCGATTTCCGTGGCACGGGGCAGGATTTTGCCCATCGTGTCAAAACCTTCGGTCCGGAAAATCTGCATACCCCCGACCCGCAGTTCGGGCAGAAACACCATAGCCACAACGATGATACCGATGCCGCCTAGCCATTGCAGGATCCCGCGCCACAGCAGCAGACCGCGGGGCAACTCTTCGAGCCCGGAAAAGACAGTGGAGCCGGTAGTGGTGAGGCCCGACATCGCCTCAAAGAACGCGTCGACAAAGCGCGCTTCGGTCGCGCCGAAGTAAAAGGGTAAGGCCCCAAAAATGGGAAGCGCCAGCCAAACGCCGGTGGTCAGCAAAAAGGTCTGCTGGATTGTCAAACCTTCGCCGACGCTGTTGGAACAACTCAGGGCGATGATCCCGCCCACGGCCAGCGTGATTATACCGCTTTCGGCGAAGACGGCCCAATGTCCGTTACCGTCCGTCAGATCAAGAAACAGCGGAACCATCATTGCAAGCCCGAGCATCGCAACAAGCAGGCCGATCACGTATCCGATGGGTCGCAGGTCTAACATTGCGCCCACCGTTGAAGGGCCGGGCGTAAGGTGTCAAGCGACACCACGGCGTCGCAAGCGTTGATGAGCAAAAAGCCCGAGGGTTGCCCGGGCTTTGGTAGGTAGATCAGAGATGCATCATATCGCGAAAGACGTATGTTGGGATGTCTTCGCGGCGCAGGTTCATAACCTTCAGTTCTTCATCAGTTTTTGCATTCAGCAATTCGATCTGGCGAAAACGTGCTTCTGCAGCGTTTGCGGTAGACATGGCCATCGCACGCCCGACCATAGTGAAAAAGCCGCTGATGTTGGTCCAGATGTTCGAAAATGTGGAGCTGTGTGTGTCTGTTACGAATGCCATCGTGTGCCTCTTTTCGGTTTGAAAACTCGTCCTCCCGATGAGACATAAATAGGATGCTGCAGCGCAGAATACCAATGCCATTCCTGCATAGCCGGGTTGCGGCGAGCGGGTAAGGCGTTTGAATGGTTAAGATATTTTGAACGAAAGTCTTGGTTGAAACGCTCGTTAGGATCTTCGCTTTAGTTCTTTTGCTTGAACAGCGTGTCCTGTCCCTTTTTGTCCTGCTGCTCTTTTCGCAACTCTGCATGCAGCGCACGGCCAGCCTGAACTGCGGGGCGCGCTCCCACCGCTTCCAACCAACGTGCAAGGTGCGGTTTGTCTTCAAGGGTTTGTTGTTGCCCTTCCCACAATGACGCCCAAGGCCAGATCGCCATATCAGCGATGGAATAGTCGCCGGCTACAAATTCATGTTGGGCCAACTGGCGATCCAAAACTCCGTAAAGACGCCCCGTTTCATTGCGATAGCGATCCTTGGCATAGGCGATGTCGTGCCCCATTTGCGGCGCATATTTCAGAAAATGGTGCGCCTGCCCCGCCATCGGGCCGACGCCCCCCATTTGCCACATCAGCCATTGGTCCACGGCGACCCGCTCCCGTTCTGTCGCACCGCAAAACTTGCCAGTCTTGCGCGCCAGATATTGTAAGATCGCGCCGGATTCGAAGATCGAGATCGGTGCACCGTCTGGCCCGTCGGGGTCCGTGATCGCGGGCATCCGGTTGTTGGGCGAAATCTTGAGAAAGTCCGGTTTGAACTGATCCCCTTTGCCAATATTAACCAGATGGGTCGTGTAGGGCAGCCCGAACTCCTCCAGAGCAATCGAGGCTTTCCACCCGTTCGGCGTAGGCCAGAAATAAAGATCGATCATTTGGAACTCCCGGAGATGTCAGGGGGTTATGATGCTCTTTTCTGCGCCATGGGCAAGGGCCGCGTCATTTTGGGAGGCGCAAACATACGTGACCAGCGCGGCGCTGCTGCGTCAGGCAGAACCTGTTGCAGCGCCAGCAAAGGAACCGCCTGTGGATTGCGCAATAAATGGCCGTAAAAGCGCATCGCGCCTGGGCGCGTGTAGCCGGACCAGTGGCACATCCGCCGCGCGGGCGGTGCGACATGCCCGCCAAATCGTGTAAGGGCAGCCAAGGTGCGAGCACAGTCGAGTTGCATATTGACGACATTGGGCAGCGCAAGCCCCATACTCATCGCCCGATCCCCTGCAACCGGGGGCGCAATCAGGCGTTCATATATAAAATCGAAAATGTCGTTCTCGCGGCTGGTGATATTGAACAGTTCGGCTGCGCGCCCTGCCGGGCTTTGCATCGCGTCGACCGCGCGAATGGCATATGTGGCGCCCGAAAGGGCGATGATGCGTTGCACGGCATTGTCCGGCAGCGTTTGCAGCGCCTCAAAAATCACTTCCGACCCCATGGAGTGGCTGATCACATGGATCGGACGATTGGGCGCCGCGCGCCGCATCAGCCCAATCACTTCTGCAAGGTGTCGTCCCGCCACACGCGCAGAACTCTCGGCCCGCCAAAGATTGCCCCGCGCCCGCCAAGCAAAGGCGATGGCAAGCCCTTCGTTTGCGTTCCCGCTGCAAAAGCCCAGATGCCGCAACCACTGAACGTTACCATCTTTTTGATGGCGCGTTTCAGTTCCAAAAATCGAAGTGTGCGGTGAAAAGACCGTGTCCTCGGGATCGTATTTAAAACCGTGGATCAGCACCATTATGGGACCAGTTCCGCGCGCAGCGTTTCTGACCGCAGGCAAAGCGGCGGCGGGCGAGCCATGCACTGTCAGACCTCCGGGCCCTGCATTCAGTCTCAGGATCGGCATTTCAACGCCTCCTACCACATCTAGTGGGGCCACGATGGATCAGACATATGACTTGCAGATGAAATTTAGGTTACAGCACCGTGACGGTGTTGACGTGCAACACTTCTGATCGTACCCCATGCCATGTGGCGATTTGTTACCGGATTGCGGGCCACCCCAACGCCTTTCACCGAAAGGCTGGTTGGAAAACTCCGCTAAAAGGTCAGGATGAAAGCCCCCCTTTCGCTTGGCCGCGTCTGGGGGTTTTTTGTGGCCTGACCCCGACTTCAGGCCCTGTGAATATGGAGCAATGCTCATGAGCGATACATGGAACCCGCGCACCCGCGCTGTGCATGGTGGCACGCGCCGCAGCCAATATGGAGAAGTCAGCGAAGCGATTTTTCTGACCCAAGGCTTCGTCTACGACAGTGCCGAGGCTGCTGCTCAGCGGTTCGAGGCCGCAGGCGAGGATGAGTTCATTTACGCCCGCTATGGCAACCCCACGGTGCGGATGTTCGAAGAACGTATCGCGATGCTGGAAGGGGTCGAGGACGGTTTTGCCACAGCTTCAGGCATGGCAGCCGTATCCGGAGCCCTGACGGCAATGCTCAAGAGTGGCGACCGTGTTGTGTCGGCGCGCGCGCTCTTTGGGTCCTGTCTTTATGTGCTGGAAGAAATCCTGACGCGCTATGGGGTCGAGGTGGTCTTTGTAGACGGCACCGATCTGGATCAATGGCGGGCGGCGATCACACCCGAAACCACAGCTGTGTTCTTTGAATCTATCTCGAACCCAACTTTGGAAGTGGTGGATATCGCAGCTGTCTCTGACATGGCCCATTCAGTGGGTGCAACTGTTCTGGTGGACAACGTGTTTGCCACCCCGGTTTTTTCGAACGCCATCTCGCAGGGTGCGGATGTGGTGATCTATTCGGCGACCAAGCACATTGACGGACAGGGGCGTGCCCTTGGCGGGATCATCCTTGGGACGCGCGATTTCATACGTAAAACGGTTGAACCCTACATGAAACACACTGGCGGTTCGATGTCGCCATTTACCGCCTGGGTGATGCTCAAGGGTTTGGAAACGCTGGATATGCGGGTGCGCGCGCAGGCTGAAACGGCGCTGGCGCTGGCGGATGCGCTGCAAGGCCACGACGCACTGGCACGGGTTCTTTACCCCGGCCATCACACCCATGCCCAACACCCGCTTGTGCAGGCGCAGATGGGCGGCCAAGGCGGCACGGTTCTGTCACTTGATCTGAAGGATGGTCAGGCGGCTGCGTTCAAATTCCTAAACGCGCTGACGATCCCGGTGATTTCGAACAATCTGGGAGACGCAAAATCGATCCTGACCCACCCGGCTACAACCACGCACCAGCGATTGCCGCAGGACCAAAAGGATATCCTTGGCATTACGCCTGGCCTTGTGCGCATGTCGGTGGGGTTGGAAGATGCACAGGATTTGCGTGCGGACATTCTGCAAGCTCTTGATCAAGCAAAATAATGCAGTTTGGGCGTCAATTTGGTGCCCAATGCCGCAATCTGTCAGTATGTCGGCCTAATTGTCATCCATGTTGCAAGTGCGCACGTATTCGTTAGCACTGTTGGACATACGCGGTGGGCGGCTTACATGCTGTCCACGAAGACAAGAAAGGGGGGCTACTTCTATGAACATTCATACGCCCGATATTACTGCAATACCCGAACGTGACGAGGCCGAAGCCGCACTGGATCTGCTGCGCCGCTGGGCCAAATCCGCCTCTACAACCGATATTCTGGAACTCGACCCTTCCGTGGCACGGCTTGTGCCCGGAGGCGACGCGGTCGACTATCCATCCCTTGCGCGGGACTACCCGTCAGATTTTGCCGTAAATGACGGATACAAAGATACCCTGCCCGACCTGCAGAACGGCCCATCCAGCCTGATCCGCGGAGCAAAGCAGCAAATTCAGCACGTGGGGATTTCGAACTTCCGACTGCCGCTGCGCGTGCAAACCCGCGGTGGCGATGCGCTGACGCTCGAGACGTCCGTAACCGGCACTGTCAGCCTTGAGGCCGACAAGAAGGGCATCAACATGTCCCGGATCATGCGTTCGTTTTATCAATACGCCGAAGAGACTTTCAGCTTTGAAGTGATCGAGGCGGCACTGGATGACTATAAATCAGACCTCGAAAGCTTTGACGCGCGCATTCAGATGCGGTTCAGCTTTCCGATGAAAATCGACAGCTTGCGCTCGGGCCTTTCTGGCTATCAGTACTACGACATCGCTCTGGAACTGGTTGAACAGGCAGGCGTGCGCAAAAAGATCATGCATCTGGACTATGTCTATTCGTCAACTTGCCCCTGTTCGCTGGAACTGAGTGAGCATGCCCGCGTAACACGCGGTCAATTGGCGACACCCCATTCCCAGCGATCTGTTGCGCGGGTGTCTGTGGTTTTGGACGATGACGCCAAATGCTTATGGTTTGAGGACCTGATCGAAGCATGTCGTCGTGCGGTCCCAACTGAGACTCAAGTCATGGTCAAGCGCGAGGATGAACAGGCCTTTGCCGAGTTGAACGCCGCCAATCCGATCTTTGTAGAAGATGCGGCCCGGTTGTTTTGCGAGCAGCTGCTGGCAGATGTGCGCGTGGGTGACTTCCGCGTGGTGGCCAGCCATCAGGAAAGCCTGCACAGCCATGATGCTGTCTCGGTACTGACCGAAGGTGATACATTCGCCAGTGACAGCATCGATCCACGCATGTTCTCAACCTTGTTCCACGTCGGATAAGGCCAAGGCGGAGGACACCTCCGCCTTACCTCTCACCCACCCCTGGAACGCAGTTATTGCGGCGCTTCGGGTGGGTCGCCTTCCTCAATCAGGTAGGATTGCAACGCTGTAATCTGCCAAAACAGGAAGGCCACCAACGCAATCGGAAAGCCGAACGTTTCGATCTTGACCCACGCATCTGTCGACATGGTGCGCCAGATCACTTCGTTGGCGACTGCCAGAGCCGCGAACATCGCACAAAGGCGCCGGGTGAGGATCATCCATCCCTCGTGACGCATCGGCATGGCGTCATTCAACACATAGGCCAGCCAACTTTGGCCACGCAGCAGGCCGATGCCTAAAAGCAGCGCAAAGACCCCATAGACAATCGAGGTCTTCATCTTGAAGAACCGTTCGTCATTGAACCAAGCTGTCAGCCCGCCAAAGAAGATCACCATAAAGGCAGTAAAAATCTGCATCCGGCTGAGTTTACCGGTGAGGGCCCAAAGCACCGCGATGGCCACCAGAAGGATCGGAACGAAGATCAAAGTGGCAACGATGAATCCCGAATAGTCGGTGCCTGCATAGGTATAGGTTTCATCCCGTATGCGCAGATAGATCAGAAAAAAGACCACCGGCGGGCCCAGTTCCAAGACCTGCTTAAGGATCGGGTTGATGTCGCGTGCTTTGTCCATGCTCTGCCCTTTGTTACCCGCCCAGTTCCACAATCACAGCACCCAGCGCGATCAGGGCCATCAGCGCAATTCTGCGTGGTCCTACCGTTTCTTTCAGCACCAGCCAACCGATAATGGCGGCAAAGACAGTCGATGTCTCGCGCAGCACCGCCGCCTCACCCACTTTGTCGAGCCGTGTTGCCAACATGATCGCGCCAAAACTGAAAAACGCTACGAACCCGCCAATGAGTCCGCGCAGCGCCAGAGGCGGCAGACTGGGTGGATTGTCCATACGACGCCACCGCATATACGCAATCGGCGGCATGAAAATTCCGTCGATCATGAAAAACCATGCCAGAAAGGTGAACGGGTTCTCGGTGGCCCGGATTCCGTAGGCGTCGTAGGTCGTATAGAGCGCGACGAAAAGCCCGGTCAGCACCGCAAGCCCAAGGGCCGCGTTCAAAGTATCCCGCTCGGACGTCAAAAAAATCAGGTTGTAGACCGCAAGCCCGAAGATACCCGACAGCAGCACCGCAACGCCAAACCATTGAGTGAGCGTAAACAACTCTCCGAACAGCAAGTAGGCACCAATCACAGCAAAGAGCGGCCCCGTGCCACGTACTACCGGATAAACCACCGTGTATGCACCCTTGGTGTAGGCCCACGCCTGCAGCAGCTTGTAGATCACGTGGATGACGAAAGCGCCTGCAAAGATCGGCCACATGTGCGGCTCGGGCCAAGGCACGACAAATAGCGCAAAGGGTGCAGCCATGAGCCCGTAAGAGGCGTCGATCGCACCCCTTGTCAGCCAAGGATCGTGTCGGCCTTTTTGCAGCGCGCCGAAAACCGCGTGCAAAAAGGCGGCAAGGATTGCGAGGAACAGAGCCACCTGATGCCCCGTTTCCGTTCCCTCGATGCTGATCAGCCAGTCCGTCACGTCAGCCGATGAGGGGGCTGTCTGCCCCCGCCCTGCGGGCCTCCCGAGGATTTTTTGAAATCAGAGAAGACAGACGCGTCATTCAGCGTCGAGGCCTGTGAGCGCGGCAGCGAAGTCTTCGGGGTCGAATGCAGCGAGATCATCGATTTGTTCGCCCACCCCAATGGCGTGGATCGGCAGGCCGAACTTGTCCGCAAGGGCCACCAGCACACCCCCTTTTGCAGTGCCGTCCAGTTTTGTCATCACAAGGCCGGACACATCCGAGACCTCTTGGAACACCTTAACCTGATTGAGTGCATTTTGCCCTGTCGTCGCGTCCAACACCAATAGTGTATTGTGGGGCGCGCTTGGGTCTTTCTTGCGAATGACGCGCACGATCTTGGCCAGTTCCTCCATCAGATCGTCGCGGTTTTGCAAACGCCCGGCGGTGTCGATCATCAGCAGGTCGGCACCATCGGCCTGCGCCTGTGTCATGGCTTCAAAGGCGAGGCTGGCGGGATCAGACCCTTCGGGCGCGGTGAGTACCGGCACCCCTGCCCGCGTGCCCCACACCTGCAACTG
Source organism: Tateyamaria sp. Alg231-49 (assembly GCF_900143535.1). Lineage (GTDB taxonomy): Bacteria > Pseudomonadota > Alphaproteobacteria > Rhodobacterales > Rhodobacteraceae > Tateyamaria. The sequence goes on from NZ_FRFA01000005.1 coordinate 28,864, forward strand.
CTCAACGGCAGCGGCGCGGAACGTATCACCTGCGGCGATGACCACCGACTTACCAGCGGCCCGGAACTGGCTGGCCAGTTTGCCGATGGTCGTGGTTTTGCCCGACCCGTTGACGCCCACAACCAGAACCACCTGCGGCGTTTGCGGATAGAGCGGTAGCGGCTTGGCCACAGGCTCCATAATCCGCGCGATTTCGCTGGCCATCAGTTCTTTGATTTCCTGAACAGACAGCTTATTGCCCATGCGCCCTTCGGCCATATTGGCCGTTACCCGCAGAGCTGTGTCCACGCCCATGTCTGCTGCGATCAACAACTCTTCGAGTTGCTCGAGCATGTCGTCATCCAGCGTGCGGCGCAGCACCGGCGCTGAGTCTTTGCGGCCAAGAAGGCGCCCCAAAATGCCCCGCGATGGTGCCTGTGCACTGCTTGCAGGTTCAACGTCCTCTAAGGGGGATGCGTCAAGCTTCACCTTCAACGGCGCTGGGGCGGGCTCGGGCTGTGCTGCGGGTGGAATGGCAGGCACATCCGCTGGCACGTCCCGGGGCTCGGGTGCGGGCACCTCTTCAGGTTCCTCTTTGGCTGCAGGCATCGGATGCGGTGGAACATCATGCTCAGGAACAGGTGGCGGTGACCACTCAGGTTCCTTTGAGGCGGCAGGCTCTGGGTCAGGTTCAGGAGCCTGCTCGGGCTCGGGAATCTTTTCGGGTTCGTGAGCTATGGTTGGTTCAGGCTCGGGCGTTGGTTCCGGTTCCGGCACCGGGTCACGAACCTGTTCAGGTGCTGGCGCGGGGATTGGGTCTTGTACGGGTTTCGCGGTGGGTTCAGGCGTGGACGCTACTTCCGGAACAGGCGCGTCAGTAGCAGTGTTAGATGCATCATCAACAGGCAGCGCCTCTTCGACACCGCCATCTTCGACAATCGCCTCGAGCCCTTCATCCAGCTTGGATGAGGATTTGAACAAACGGTCTTTGAGTTTCTTGAAAAATGCCATGGTGCCTCCGCTTACGCCTTCACCTAATGCGCTTTGACGTGCTGGAAAAGGCCGTATCTGCCCGCGAGCGTCGCGCACCAGATCATATAAGGTACAGGGGCCAGATATCTGAGCACGCTGATCTGTTGTGCGCAGATGGACCCACAGAGCATGACCAAACGGAAAAACGCGCAAGGGCTGTGACCCTTGCGCGTTTGGGAACTGGTTACCCTGCGGACCACGTGGCCCGAAATGATGCGTTACCCTGGCATGTGCGACCGTACGCCCTCAAAGCAGATAGCCGGTGAAAGTCCGACCAGTTTGAGAAGTGCGGCAGCGGCGGGCACTAGGCCCATTGCGCAAATCGCGTTCGCCTGTGATGCAACTGTCTTTTACTAATTACGCCGATTGAGTATCTGCGCTGAAATCAAGATAGGCGAAATTTCGCCTATTTGCAACCAAATCCACCTTTACCTTGCGTTAGGCAAAAAAATTCAATGTTTCTCGCGCCGATTCCCTCTCAGGTGGCAAGCCGCCGACACTTTACAATCAGATTTCGTCTTCAAAGTGCTGCATCACCAGCTTGATAGGATTCGGTGCGGCCTGCCCCAACCCACAGATCGACGCGTCTGTCATGGCTGTGCACAGTTCGCCCAGCAGCCCCTGATCCCACGTGTCCGCCTGCATCAGCTTGACCGCCTTTTCGCACCCCACACGGCAGGGCGTGCATTGCCCACAGCTTTCATCCTCAAAGAACCGTAGCATGTTCAGCGCGGCATCCCGCGCGCGATCCTGGTCCGACAGGACCACGACCGCCGCTGAGCCGATGAAGGTGCCATGGGGTTGCAGCGTGTCAAAATCCAGAGGGATGTCGTGCATCGTAGCGGGCAAAAGCCCAGAGGACGGGCCACCCGGCTGGTAGGCTTTGAACACGTGCCCATCAGCCATTCCTCCGGCGGCCGCAATAATTTCGGTGATGGTCGAACCCGCGGGCAACTCATAAACGCCCGGCGTTTTCACGCGACCTGACACCGAATAGCTGCGCAATCCCACACGTCCATTGTGCTGGACATCGGACATGATCTGAGGGCCCTCGCGCAGGATGCGTGTCACCCAGTGCAGCGTTTCGACATTGTGCACCAGCGTCGGTTGTCCAAACAGCCCGACCTGCGCCACGAATGGAGGGCGGTGGCGTGGAAGGCCGCGCTTGCCCTCGATGGATTCGATCATGGCGCTTTCTTCACCGCAGATATACGCGCCAGCCCCACGACGCAGGTCGATGTATCCCGGTTCAGCGAGTCCAGCAGCTTCCAAAGCCGCAATTTCGCGACGCAGGATGTCCAGTACTGCGGGGTATTCGTCCCTCATATAAATATAGCATCGCTCTGCTTCGACGGCCCAAGCCGCAACCAGCATCCCTTCAAGGAACAGATGTGGCCGCCGTTCGAGGTGGTACCGGTCCTTGAATGTTCCAGGCTCGCCCTCATCCCCGTTCACGGCCAGATAACGTGGGCCCGGATTGGCGCGAACGAACCTTAACTTTTTGCCAGCAGGGAAACCTGCACCGCCCAGCCCGCGCAGTCCCGCAGAAAGAACGGTGTCGAGAGTGATTTCCCAGTCGCCGTTTTTTCGCAGATCAAGCAGCGTGGCATAGCCACCGCCTGCACGGTACGCATCGAAAGCCTCATAGTCCGGGACATGCGCATGCGTATCGCCTGCTGCGATGGCTGCGTGGACCTTTTCGACCGTGGCGTTGTCGATATGGTTGTGACCCAATTCCAAGGTCGGCGCCGTGTCGCAGCGCCCCATGCAGGGCGCGCGCAGAACACGGACTTCGCTTGAATCCAGCCCCTCCTCAAGAGCGGCCTTGAGCGCCTGCGCCCCCGCCAATTCACAAGACAGGGAATCGCAGACCCGGATGGTCAGCGCAGGCGGTGGCGCCTCACCTTCTTTGACCACATCGAAATGGGCATAAAACGTGGCGACTTCGTAAACTTCGGCCATGCTCATGCGCATCTCTTCGGCGAGCGCGCGCAGATGGGCAGCACTCAGGTGGCCATAGGCGTCCTGAATTAGGTGGAGAAATTCGATCAGCAGATCGGCGCGGCGTTCCTGATCCCCCAAAAGAGCGTTGACCTCGTCCCACGCCTGATCTTCCAGCGCGCGGCCTTTGGGACGCACTCGGCCCTTGCCCTTGCCGGATTTCCAGACACCCTTGCCCTTTTCCACACGATCCAGCGCCATGCCGCACTCCCTTGGCCCGATTTCACCGCGAACATATCAGCGGCGGCACCGCGTCTTGAGCCCAAAAGCGACCCCAAAATGCGCAAAGCACGCGCCGATGCGCGGCACTGTGGCGCGCATGGGACACCAATGGGTGCACCAATACCTCGGCTAAGACGCACACAAGCCTCCCGTGGTAGTCTGCGCGCAACAAAAAAGGAGCGATTCTGCCTGATGTTACGCCTGTTGCCTTTTGTGGTAGCGACGTGCACGCCCGCCGGACTTTTGCTGGCGGCGTGTGTCTTTGGGGGCGTGTGGGCAGGCAGTGCCATTCTGGCGATTACGGTTGTGGTTTTTAGCCTCGACAAGATCGGGCGGGTCGCGCCTATTTCTGACGCGAACGGGCACTGCCTGTCTGTCGTTCTGGGCGTGTTGCACTTTATTCTGTTGGGCGCTGCTGCTTGGGCCATGAATGGCCCGCTGCCATTGCTCGACAAGGTACTGCTGATCGTGGGCTGCGGCCTCTATTTTGGACAGATCTCGAACGCCAATGCGCACGAATTGATCCACCGTGCAGACCGCTGGGCCTTTCGATTGGGGGCAGCGAACTATGCCAGCCTCCTGTTCGGCCATCACACCAGCGCACATCGTCTGGTGCATCACGTGCACGCCGCAACGCCTAAAGACCCCGCAACAGCGCGGGGTGGCGAGGGTTTCTGGGCCTACTTGCCACGCACATGGGCGGGCAGTTTTCGAGCAGGACTGCGAGCAGAGCGTCAGCGCTATGCAGGAGTACGCTGGCCCGCGCCATATGTCGGGTACATTGCCGGAGCCATAATCACGCTTGCCGTGGCCTTCACACTTGGGGGCGTTTCGGGTGTGGCAGGCGTTATCGCGATCGCGGTCTATGCCCAGATACAATTGATGTTGTCGGACTATGTGCAGCACTACGGGCTGGAACGGCAGATGCAAGCCGACGGGAGCCGCGAGAAGATGGGACCACAGCACTCATGGAACGCCCCCCACTGGTACTCATCCGCGATGATGTTAAACGCGCCACGCCACTCTGCGCACCATACCCAGCCGGGCCGGGCCTATCCCCAACTTGAGTTGGATGCAGAGACGATGCCGATGCTGCCCCGCTCGCTACCTGTTATGGGCATGATCGCGCTGGTTCCATCGTTGTGGCGCCGGGTCATGGACCAGCGTGTTGCCGCGTGGCGGAAACGACGATCTGTGGAAAACAGCCCATTGGAGCCTGCGATCCCATGATCACGCGCTTGCGACTGGTGCCTTTTGGCGCGCTCTGTCAGGATGCGCCTATGCGAATGATCCAGTCTTTTCTTGCCGTGTTGTCTTCTGCTTCTGCGGTAGCCGCAAACCCTATGTCAGCGGCCGAGTTCGAGGCCTACGTGACGGGAAAGACGTTGTACTATGGACGTGAAGGCGCCGCGTATGGCGCTGAAATCTATCATGAAAACCGCCGAGTGACATGGTCCTTCCTCGATGGGGAGTGCAAAGAAGGGCACTGGTACAACGAGGGTACCAGTATCTGCTTCGTCTACGAAGACCGCATCGATCCACAGTGCTGGACGTTCGAACGCGGATCCTCCGGGCTTGTTGCGACGTTTGAGAACAATCCTGACAGCCAGGAACTTTATGAGGCACAGGACGTTGGCGAAGAGATGATCTGCCTTGGGCCGAAAATCGGGGTTTAAGGCGCCCTAAAACAGGGATCCCTGCTCTGGCGGTTTGGACTTGGCCTTGGGTTGAGTCGTGCCGCCAAGTTTGAGACGTCCATCTGCAAACTCGATCTCGAGGGCCGTTGCGGTTTCGGCGGCCGCCCGCGTGGTCACAATCTCGCCCCCGCCGCGCACCACTGCGTATCCGCGTGCAAGCGTCGCCTTGTAGCTCAGCGTTTCGCGCAGCCGGTCCATGGCATCCAGTCGCGCGCGCAATTGTTCAATCTGGTGCGTGCCTATGGCCTGCAGCCGACCTCGCACAGCGTCAAAACGCGCGCGCGCCTGATCGGTGTCCTGTATCAACAAGCGTGGGGCAAAGCGCGCAACGCGGGCCTCAAGCTGTTCGCGCCTGCGTGCCGCGATTCGCGCCAAAGCCGGGGCCAACCGGTCCGACATCGTGTTCAGCCTTTGCTGTTCACTGCGCATCTGACGGGTCAATACGGCGGGGCGCAACGTACCCGAAACATCCGACAGCCGTACGCGTCTGCGCTGCACTCCGGCAATCAGCGCCGGGCCAAGCCTGTCACCAAGCACGTCCAAACGCTGGCGCGGCCCCTCGACCAGAGCATCCGGGCGCGGCAGTGCGCGTGCCAGATCGCGCAAACGCTGGGTGCGGCGCACCAGGCTCGTGCTCAGGCTCGCCGCCATGCGCCCGCCCGCCTGTTCAACCCATGCGGCCAGTTCATGGCGCACAGGTACTGCAATTTCGGCAGCCGCAGTTGGCGTCGGCGCGCGCTGGTCGGACACAAAGTCAATCAGCGTCGTGTCCGTTTCGTGCCCCACAGCAGAGATCAGCGGAATATCTGATGCCGCAGCGGCGCGGGCCACAACTTCTTCGTTAAAGCCCCACAAATCCTCGACCGATCCACCGCCTCGGGCCACAATCAACAAATCCGGGCGCGGCATCGCTCCACCAGGCGTCATCACGTTGAAACCTTCAATTGCGCGAGCCACTTCTGGCGCACACGCGGCACCCTGCACCGCCACAGGCCAGATCAGAACCTTACGTGGGAACCGATCCCGCAAACGGTGCAAGATATCGCGAATGACTGCCCCTTGGGGCGAGGTCACAACCCCAATCACTTCGGGCAGATAAGGCAGCGGCTTTTTGCGTTCGGCATCAAACAACCCTTCCGCCGCCAGCGCTTTCTTGCGTTTTTCAAGCAGGGCCATCAGCGCGCCCTCGCCCGCAATGGCGATGCGTTGGGCGTTAAGCGAGAATTTGGACTGAAAACCGGAAGCCGTCATACGCCCTTCGGCAACAACCTCCATCCCCTCTTCGGGCATCGTCCCAAGCTCGGGCACCTGCCCCTTCCAAGTCATGCAGGACAGCACGTTGCGTTCGTCTTTGAGATCGAAATACAAATGGCCCGAGCGTGCCAAAACCACGCGGCCAACCTCGCCCTTGATCCGGACCCAGCCCAGTTCACCTTCAATCAGCTTTTTGACCCGACCCGCGATTTCCGAGACCGAGAATTCCGGCGTGTTGGATCCCGGTACAGGATCGTCAAGAAGGTCCATGGGCTGTCCTTGTGTGCATCGCCTGTGCAGCTTAGAACGCGAGAAGACAAAGGCCAAGGAGTGCGCCCATGAACATTCTGATTTTGGGCGGCGGTGGCCGCGAACATTCTCTGGCTTGGGCCGTCCTGCAAAACCCTAAATGCGACCGGTTGGTGGTTGCCCCAGGCAATGCCGGAATCGCTGCGATTGCAGATTGCGCTAACCTCGACATCAGCGACGGCGGCGTGGTGGTTACCTTTGTCGAAGAAGAAGCCATAGATTTCGTCATCATCGGCCCCGAAGCGCCCCTTGCCGCTGGCGTGGCGGACCGGCTGCGCGATGCGGGCGTACTGGTGTTTGGCCCCAGCAAGGCGGCCGCACAGCTCGAAGCCTCCAAGGCCTTTACCAAAGAGATTTGCGCCGCTGTTGATGCACCCACCGCGGCCTACGGCCACTTTACCGATGCCGCTGCAGCGCGGGCTTATGTGTCTGAAATGGGTGCGCCCATTGTCGTTAAGGCCGACGGACTGGCCGCAGGCAAAGGCGTCATCATCGCCGAAACCGTGGCGCAGGCCCATGCCGCAATCGACGACATGTTCGGCGGCGCGTTTGGCGGCGCAGGTGCCGAAGTGGTGATCGAAGAATTTATGACTGGCGAAGAGGCGTCTTTCTTTGTCCTGTGCGATGGCGCGGACGTCTTACCCATTGGCACCGCCCAAGATCACAAGCGCGTCGGCGAAGGCGACACTGGCCCCAATACCGGCGGCATGGGCGCCTATTCCCCGGCCCCGGTCTTGAGCGAAGCTATCGCGGCTCGCGCCCTCGACGAGATCATCCGGCCCACCATGGCCGAGATGGCGCGGCGCGGGATGCCCTACCAGGGGGTGCTCTATGCCGGATTGATGATCGAGGACGGCGCGCCGCGACTGGTGGAATACAACGTTCGCTTTGGCGATCCGGAGTGTCAGGTGCTGATGATGCGTCTGGGAGCGCAAGCGTTTGATCTGATGCATGCTGCAGCCGAAGGGCGACTGGCCGAAGCGCAGGTCAACTGGGCGGACGATCATGCCATGACTGTGGTGATGGCGGCCAATGGCTATCCGGGTTCTTACGATAAGGGCGCTGTGATCGGGGGGCTGGACGCATTGCCCGAAACCAGCAGCCAGATGGTGTTCCACGCCGGAACAAAGGCGCAAAGCGGCGCTATCACAGCGTCTGGTGGGCGTGTCCTAAACGTGACCGCACGCGGGACCACCCTTCAGGAAGCGGCGGCAAAAGCCTATGACATGGTGGACGCGATCGACTTTCCTGACGGTTTTTGCCGGCGCGACATTGGCTGGCGCGCGCTCAAACCCTGAACATCATCTCGCCTGATAGTCTGCTGTCGGAGGTTTCCGCAGTCTGGAAATGCGCAGGGCTTGCGTCAGTCAGCGCACTCCATGGCCCGCGCAAAGGCAGGGCGTGAGGTGTCGGTGCCGATGGCGCGCGTTTCGAACCCGTCGGCCATCCATGTGATGGCAACCAGCTGCGCCCAGTTGGCGGTCGCTACAATCATCTCGGGGCTGCCTGCGCAAGTGCGGATACCGCCAGCGATATCTGCCTCTCCGATCCGGTGATTGGTCACACCTCTGAGCGTCGCAACCTGGCTCAGGGTGCCCGCCTGATAGCGCCAGACGTGCAGAGTTTTGGCCAGATGGGGACGGTCAACAAAGGCAATCTCCACAACACCGTCCCCGTCGAGGTCAGCAGCCCCTATGGGAGCAAGCCAGCGATTACGCGTGCCTATATGCGGGGTCTCGGTGATCTTGCCTGACGGCCCATAGACCACCAAAGCCGCGCCAGCATTGACGTCAGATTCGACAACGATCACTTCGGGGGAATTGTCACCGTCCAGATCGGCCAGACGCGGGGCCACGTCTTCGAACACATGATCGATGGGCAGGGTGAATGTCGATATGCGCCCGTCTGTGAGGGTGAGCTCAAGCGCACCCCACTCGATGGCGTCTCCGAGGACCCCATGCGCATATCTGTCGGTAGGCTCAGTGTAACGCGCCGATGCAATGGTGTCGGCCTGCGCGCCACCGGGCACCGCGAGCCAAAGGCACACCGCCAGCAGCGCGCCGCGGGCGGTGCCGTTCAATAGGCGCAACAGCAGACGCGGCGCCCGGGCCAAGATCAGATCTGCTTTTCGGGCATCTGCACGATTAGGCCGTCCAGCGCATCAGTGACTTTCAACTGACAGGTCAGGCGCGATCTAGTCTCGTCCGGCTCATAGGCAAAGTCGAGCATGTCGGTTTCCATGTCGTCCTTGGCAGGTAGTTTTTCGACCCAGTCGGCAGCCACATAGACATGGCAAGTTGAACAGGCGCAAGCGCCGCCACAATCGGCCTCGATGCCGGGGATGTTGTTGTCACGCGCACCTTCCATCACCGTCAGGCCAGTGGCCACGTCCACCACATGTTCGGTGCCGCCGTGTTCGATATATGTAATCTTGGCCATGAAATGTGCCCCTTCGGTTTTGTCGCCTTGCGTGGTTCTAGCGATCCCTTTTTCGCCCCGCCAGCCCCTTTTGCACACAGACCCTTTTACACTTGCGATCTAAGACATATGTTCTATTTTTGTTCTCATGCGTGTTGCCCAAAATATAACCCTTCCCCCGCCGGGCACATCGGCGCGCGACTGGCCGCGCCCCCCATCCTGCCTGCGGGCATGTGATCTGAACGCACCGCCCGTCAACGCGCGCATTGCGGTTGCGGGCCTTGTGATCCTGCGCCAGCGTCCAGGCACCGCCAAGGGCGTGATCTTTATCACGCTTGAGGATGAAACTGGCGTGGTCAACATCATCGTTTGGCGGCACATCTACGAACGCTTCCGCCGGGCCGTGGTGGCAGGCCGGATGCTACGGGTGACGGGGCGGATGCAGCAGGCGCACAGTGTTACGCACGTGCTAGCCGAAGAGATTGAGGATATCTCGTCCCTGCTCGACCAACTTCTGGCTGAGGACACGGGCCGACAAATGGCGGCCGAGGCACGAACCGAAACATGGGACGGACGCAAATAGAGCATCAACCCGCCTGCTCCCCTTCTGGCAGCAAGGCAACAGCACACACACTCCACCACATGCGGGACTAGGCAGGCCACAGGCCCGACGCTATGCTGACAAAAAAGCCCACTCAGAGGCCCGAGCATGCGATCCATACCTTGTCTTTCTGCCTTCGCGGCAGCCCTATTCGTGACAGCCTGCGCCGAAAACGCAGCTGTTACCTCTTCCAACATTGATCCCGTATCGCTGGCGACCTCCCCACCCGGGGCGGAGCCCGGCACATGCTGGGACAAGACCGTCAGCCCGGCGATTGTAGAAACGGTCACCCGCAAAGTGCTGCTCCAACCAGCCCAGATCAGCAGCGATGGACGGATTCAAGCGGCACCCGTCTACAAGGATGAAACCTATCAGGAAGTGGTCAAGCCACGCGAAGCCACGTGGCACGAAATACCTTGTGCTGCCGATCTCACGCCTGAGTTTGTCTCGTCTTTGCAACGCGCCCTTGGCGCCCGTGACTATTATCGCGGACCAGTCACAGGTGAGCTGGACAATGCAACCAAAGACGCAGTCCAGCGCTATCAGCGTGATGAGGGGATTGAGAACAAGACGCTGTCCGTGGCGACAGCGCGCCGATTGGGTTTGATTGCCGTGCCTCGGGACACCGACGCCTGACCCAGCGCACCCCAGGTGCGCCTTACATCTCATCCGCCACAATAAAAAAGGCGCCCGGTAAGGGGCGCCTTTTCCAATTCAATGAAAGCGTTGGCTACTCTTCGAGGCTCAGCGCGACAAAGCGTGGGTCACCACCCCGCCGCACAAGCAACAGTAGCGACTTGCGTCCGGCGTCCTTAACTTCTTCGAGCCGCGTCTCGAAATCTGAGATGGATGTCACTTTTTGCTGACCCGCTTCGGTGATCACATCGCCTGCGCGCAAGCCCTTTTCATAAGCTTCGCTGGTCTCATCCACGGCCATGACTGCCAGCCCGTCTTGATCATCATCAAGCCCAAGTTCGGTGCGCATTTCTTCGGTCAATGTGCTAAGTGTAAGACCAAGAACATCGCGCGTCACGGGGCCTTCCGGTTCACCGTCCGGCGCCTCAACAGCGGCAGGCACAGCGCCTTCAGCCTCTTCACGACGGCCCAGCGTCACACGCAGGGTGACAGTCTCACCATCGCGGTACACAACGACGCGCACAGTCTCGCCCACGGGGCTGTTGCCCACCTGGCGAACCAGTCCACGTGTGTCTTCAACGTCGACGCCCGCAAAGCTCAGGATCACGTCACCGTCCTGCATGCCCGCCTCCATGGCAGGACCTTCAGGAACGGAGGTCACCAGAGCACCTGCAACAGGCTCAAGACCAATCGCCTCGGCGATGTCCTCGGTCACGTCCTGAATGCGTACGCCCAGCCACCCACGGCGGGTTTCGCCGAACTCTTGCAGCTGATCTACAACGCGGGTCACCACGTTGGATGCCATCGAAAATCCGATACCGATGGAACCACCATTAGGCGACAAGATCGCGGTGTTCACGCCGATTACTTCACCGTCCATGTTGAACAATGGGCCGCCCGAGTTGCCCCGGTTGATGGCCGCGTCTGTCTGGATGTAGTCATCATATGTTCCGCTGAGCGCGCGGTTACGTGCCGAAACGATACCAGCGGACACGGAAAATCCCTGACCCAGCGGGTTGCCCATCGCAACCACCCAGTCACCAACGCGCGCACCATCACTGTCGCCGAACGGGACAAACGGCAGCGGACCGTCGGCCTCGACCTTCAGCAGTGCGATGTCGGTGTTGGGGTCCGTGCCGATCAACTCGGCTTCCAGCTCATCACCGTTAAAAAATTCGATCAGGATCTCGTCAGCGCCTTCGATCACATGGTTGTTGGTGACGATGAACCCATCTTCCGAAATCACAAACCCAGAACCAAGTGCCGACGAACGACGGGGGCGGTCGCCTTGCCCGTTGCGGTCCTGAAACTCGCGAAAGAAATCTTCGAATGGAGAGCCTTCGGGGACAATGCCCTGCGGACCCGTACGCCCTTCTACAACCGTCGACGTGGTGATGTTGACCACCGATGGGCTGATCTGCTCTGCCAGAGGCGCGAGGCTCTCGGGGCGGGCATGTGCCATCACGGCCTGCACCAGCACGAAGGCGAGCGCGAGGACGCCTAGCCACAAGGCCCGCATCATATTTTGGTTTGGTAACTGCTTTGAAATAGCGATTGCCTGTCTTTGCATCAGGTTTCTCCTGGAACGTCACTTGGCCGGTTTTGGCCCGTTTGCACACATTCGTACGACCTTGCGCACAGGGTGCATGTAGGGTTGCATGCTTGCAACATTAAAGATGGCTTTGATCGGCAACGTTTCAATACTGCGTTACCACTGCGTGAAGATCGATGGGCTAAAGACCCAAAAAAAAGGCCAGCAATAGGCAAATCAGACCCGAGACACACACCAGTGCACCAAACTGTCGTCGAACCGGCAGCGGCAAAGTGCGCAGCATTTCAAGCACGCGCTCAATGAGCGAAGGGGCCAGCACATAGGCCAGCCCCTCCACAATCATCACAAGCCCAAGGGCAAGCAGCACCCAGGCCATCAGTCACCTTCGACGCTGCGCGATCCCTGATCGGAGCGTAGGTAGTTAAAGAATTCGCTGTCAGGCGACATGACCATTGTTGAGTTTTCACCTTTCAGCGCACGTTCGTACGCCGTCAGGGAACGGTAGAATTCAAAGAATTCCGGGTCCGCACCAAAAGCTTCGGCAAAGATCGCGTTGCGGCGGGCATCTGCTTCACCACGAATGATCTCGGCCTGACGTTCGCTGTCCGATACCAGTTCAACCACCGTCCGGTCGGCTTGGGCACGGACACGCTGAGCGGCCTCGTTACCGCGGGCGCGTTCGTCCGTCGCTTCACGCTCACGTTCTGCCCGCATCCGCTCGAAGGTCGCGTCGAGGTTTTCCGTTGGCAAGTCCGTCCGCTTCAGACGCACGTCGATGATCTCGACACCCAACGCATTGGCCTCGGCAATGGCCGAGTTCCGGATACGCAGCATCAGCGCTGCCCGGTCAGAACTCAGGATGTCGTTGGAAGACACCGAACCCAGCACTTCCCGCGTTTCCGCGCGCAGGATCGAATCAAGACGATCTTCAGCAAAGGCGATGCCACCGGCACCAACAGCCTGCCGGAACTGGTTCACATCCACGATCCGGTAACGAGCAAAAGCGTCCACGACCAAACGACGATCATCCAGCGGTGTAACCTCAAGCGGGTCAATATCGCGGCTAAGAATGCGGTCATCATAGCGGACGACCTCTTGGATCAGTGGGATTTTGAAGGCGAGCCCTGGTTCTTCTTTGACGGCGACGACGCGGCCAAACTGCAGGACCAACCCCTTTTCACGTTCGTCCACGATGTAGATCGAAGACAGACCAATGGCTGCGAGGATCACGATAATCGGCAGTAAATAAGTTGCTCGACGCATCAGTTCGATTCTCCCGTGTTACGGCGCAGTTCATTGAGCGGCAGGTACGGTACAACGCCCTGCCCTCCACCACCGGCAGACTCATCCAGAATGATCTTGTCCATCTGACCCAACACAGTCTCCATCGTCTCCAGATAAAGACGCTTGCGGGTCACATTCGGCGCCTTAACATACTCTCCCAGAACGGCAGAGAAGCGGGACGCCTCACCTTCGGCCTGGTTGACCTGCTGGGCGCGGTACCCTTCGGCTTCTTCAAGAAGCTGTGCGGATTGACCACGGGCTTCAGCCAGAACACGGTTGGCGTAGGCATCGGCCACGTTTTGCAAACGGTCCCGTTCCTGTTCCGCCGCCTGAACGTCGCGGAAGGCATCAATCACCTCGACGGGCGGGTCAGCCTTGTCAAAGTTCACCCGGATGACGTTAACGCCACTGTCATAGCTGTCGAGCGTGGACTGGATCAGGTCCTGCAACCGGTCACCAATCACACCGCGATCCCGGTTCAGAATCGGCGCAAGATCGGATTGTGCGATGATCTCGCGCATAGCGGATTCGGATACGGCGCGAATGGTTTGCTCTGGGTCACGCAGGTTGAACAGGTAGGCGCTTGGATCGTTGATGTTCCACTGCACCTGAAAGTCGATGTCGACGATGTTTTCATCACCCGTCAGCATCAGACCAGCGTCCGAGCCCTGACGACCCACACCAATCTCTTCGGTACGTTCCGTGGTGACCGCGATCACCTCGGCTGTGACAACCGGCCAAGGGGCAAAGTTCAGACCCGGCTCACCGATGCTCGAAAATTCGCCGAGAAATAGTTCGACCGATTTTTCTTCGGGACGCACAGTATAAAAGCTCGCCAGCCCCCAGAGCACGATTGCCGCCACAAGGGCGATGCCAATCGTACCGCGTGTCAGGAATGGGCCAGCACCACCGCCGCCACCACTACCGCCACCTGTGGAGCCGCCACCGCGCCCCCCCATCAGAACGCGCAGTTGTTCCTGGCCCTTTTTGACCAGTTCATCGATTTCTGGGATTTGCGGACCCTCGTTGCCGGGACGCTGCCCGCCATTGTTCCGGTCAGGACGGCGTGGGCCATTGCCACGTCCATCATCACCGTCGCCTGAATTTCCGCCGCCCCCCCAGGGGCCGCCCGTATTGCCAGCCATGTGGTGTCGTTCTCCTCTTGTCATGCAGCTGCACTGCATCTTGATCCGTAACCTGTGCTTTTCTCCCGAGAATTCAAGCAGTCCGCATGGGTGTCTTCATAGTTACGATCTCTTCGGACATTGTGGGGTGAACCGCAACCGTCCGATCGAAATCCTCTTTGGTTGCGCCCATTTTTATTGCAATCCCGGCCAATTGGATCATTTCACCCGCGTCGGGTGCGACGATGTGACAGCCCAAAACTGTGCGGTTGACTTTGCTGACCACAAGTTTCATCAAGACGCGATCAGGTTGACCGGCAAAGGCCGTGCGCATCGGGCGGAAGGATGTGCAGTAGACTTCGATCTCTTCCTTCTCGCGCGCGTCTTCTTCGCTCAGACCCACAGTGCCCATTTCGGGTTGGGTAAAAACAGCAGACGGGATCAGCTCGTGATCCACGGCCGTTGGGTTGTCTTTGAACACTGTCTCGACAAAGGCCATGCCCTCGCGAATGGCAACCGGGGTCAGGTTCACCCGGTTGGTCACATCACCGATGGCATAGACGCTGTCAGCGCCGGTCTTTGAAAATTCGTCAACGATGATCTCACCACGCCGACCAATTTCGATCCCTAGGTCCTCCAGACCCAAATCACGGCTATTTGGGTCCCGGCCCGTGGCAAACAGCACCACGTCGAATTCACGCGGCGCGCCACTCGTTGGCTTTACCCATACCGGTCCCTGCGCGCCTTTGGCGCTTGAGCCGAGCTCGACTGATTGCTGAGCGGTCGCACCCATAGCTGCATCCGTTGCCGTCGCAGCAGAGGCAGAATGGTCCGCGCTGGCTGGGGCCATCTCAACAATGTTGGTGCCCAGTTTTAGGTCAATCCCCTGTTCCCGCATCGACTCTGCGATCAACCCGCGCGCCTCATCATCAAACCCACGCAGGATTTGAGCCCCCCGATAGTATTGCGTTACCTCGACACCAAGACCGTTGAGAATGCAGGCAAATTCGCACGCGATGTATCCGCCTCCAACGATCAGGATAGACTTGGGCAAGGCCTCAAGATGAAAGATGTCGTCGCTGACGATGCCAAGATGCGCGTTGGGAATGTCAGGCCGGACGGGATGACCGCCACTCGCGATCAGGATGGTCTTGGCTGTTCGTGTCTCGCCGTTAGAAAGTTCGATCGTATGCGCGTCCTTCAGACGGGCGCGGGCATCAAACGTATCGACCCCTGAATTCTTGAGCAAAGAGCGGTATATGCCCTCCAACCGGTCCAGTTCTTCGTTCATGTGCCCACAAAACACCGACCAGTCAAAACTACCGTCTTGTATGTCCCATCCGTATCCACGGCCGAGGCTGGGCATCTTGGAAAATTCGCTGGAAAAAACCATCAGTTTCTTGGGCACGCAGCCACGGATCACGCAGGTGCCGCCATAGCGGTCTTCTTCCGCCAGCGCCACACGGGCGCCGACGTCTCCTGCCGCGACGCGCGCCGCGCGAACGCCGCCCGACCCACCGCCGATGACAAAAAGGTCGTAATCATAATCCGCCATTGGGGGGCTTTCCTACTCTGCCAGGTCCTTGAACAGGTTGTCCGTCTCAATAAAATCAATCCGGTCCTGCTCAACGGTGCCTTCATTGATGTCGCGCGTCTCAACACGACCGTCGCCATAGCCAACGACAACCGCGTCACAAATATCAATGAACAACCCGTTTTCAACCACGCCCGGCATCTGGTTGATCACAAGTGCGAGTTGACGGGGATTGCCGATGCGCTGCAAACTCAGATCCAGAATGTAGTTGCCCTCATCGGTGATAAAGGGGCGGTCGCCATTCATACGCATAGACGATTTGCGGCCCAGAACATCCATGGAAATCAGGGTCTCTTCGACCAGCGCCTGCGTGGTCTGCCAGCCAAAGGGGATCACCTCGATCGGGAGCGGGAAAGCCCCCAGATGTTCGACCTCTTTGCCGATGTCGGCAATCACAACCATTTGATCCGAAGCCGTCGCTACGATCTTTTCCTGCAACAGGGCTCCGCCCCCGCCTTTGATCAGGTTCAGATCACCGTCAAACTCGTCCGCGCCGTCAATGGTGAGGTCGAGCCATTTGGCTTCATCAAGGCTGATCACCTCGATGCCAACCTTCCGGGCCAGATCAGCGGTACGAGAAGACGTCGGCACGCCTTTGAAGCGCAGGCCACCATCGCGCACCTGATCACCAAGGCAACGCACCAGCCATGCCGCGGTTGACCCGGTCCCAAGACCGACACGCATTCCATCCTCGACATAGTCTGCAGCACGTTTGGCAGCGACAAATTTGGCCTTGTCGATGGGCGACAGTTCTCCGGTCATAATGTGGCGACTCCCCGAATGGTCATGGCGTTATAGAGGTACGTCTGCACTGTTGCGACCCCTATAGCCGGACAAAAAACCGCCAAGGCGTGACAATCCGCTTAATCTGCGAAACAAACATGACAAAGCTTTTGCACAATGAGGCACATCGCAGGTGGCCGACCTTTTTGACAACATCATCGCATGTTTGCTGGACCGTGCCCTCGGTGACGAAAGCATTGAGTCCACAGTCAGCGAACTGTGCACTCGTTTGGTCGATGGCGGGGTCCCATTGGCTCGCGTGAGTGTTGGGCGCACCGTGCTACACCCTGTCATCGGATTGATGGATATGGCCTGGGACCGCGAAACAGGCAAGGTCGAGACCAATGCACTGACCCGCGACGTCGTCCGCGGGATGACAGAATTCAATGCCCCATTTGGCACCATGTCACGCGGAGAAACAGACCGCATCTTTGCCGACCTGACCGACCCCGCCGACGTGGCCCGCTATCCCCTTTTTGCGGATCTCGCAGAACAAGGGATCACGGCCTACTTCGCGGCTGGTCGGACCTATGGCCACCGCCAGGAATTGTTTGACACCTATGGTAAATCGTTCCGAGGCGGCTCGGTGTCTTTCGCGACCAAACGCTTTTCCGGATTCTCCAAAACTGACATTGAAGGATTGGAACGGTTGGTCGCACCGTTTTGCATATGCCTGCGCATCGCGGATGATCGCTTTGTCGCCAACGAACTTATGGGGACCTATCTGGGCCGCATTACAGGCCAGCAGGTCCTGTCCGGCCACATCGAACGTGGCGACGGCCAGCAGATCGATTGCGCGATCCTCTATTCTGACCTGCGCGGGTCGGTGGACTTGTCTCAAGAGCTGGACACCCAAACCTACCTCGACACGGTAAATGCCTATTTCGACTGCGTGGCCACCGCCATCACCGAACACGGCGGCGAAGTTCTGAAGTTTATCGGCGACGGCGTGCTTGCGATCTTTCCCTTTGAAGACGTCAAACGCCCGCGCCCGAACATGTGTGCGGCCGCCCTTGCCAGCGCCCAAGAGGCCTTCGCGCGCGCCGATCATGCCAACAAAGCCCGTCTAAACAATGGCCTTCCTCCGATCCAATTTGGCATCGGCCTGCATGTTGGCACGGTAATCTACGGTAATGTCGGCACCGCGCGCCGCCTCGACTTTACCGCCACCGGCCCCGCCGTGGGTCTGGCCAGCCGGTGCGAAGGGATGACGCGCACCCTTGATACCCCGCTTTTGGCCACAGGTGCTTTTGCAGACCTATGCCCGACCACAGGCACTGAAAAAGGCGCGCACAGCATGCGCGGCTTCAATGATCCGGTGGAATTGGTGTCATATCCACTGGCGTAGCCAAAGGCGGGGTCACACCGCTCGACAATGCCATACGCCACGGCATCAGGCAGGCAATCACAGATAGCAGAACAAGAATCATACGCATGGGGCAGCTCCTCATGCCCTCAGTCAATGTTAGCCTGGTTAAGATCGCCTTAATCATGACGTGGATTTAGAAATTTAAGTCCCAACTAAGGTTGGGTAGAGATGTCAGCGCCCAAACGCTTCAAGCGCGGCCAAAGCGACACACCTGCAACCAGCTTTGGTACTACTTACGCGACAAGGTTGGATTGATCCTTTTCTGAATTTTCTTACCGCAATAGGCTGAACACAGAAATTTTGTGAGAGTGGCCGCTCGCCGCCTGAGGTGATCCAATGAACCAAACGTCTATCAAACGGGTGCTGACGACTATTGTTTGCGCAGTCTGTGCAACCCAGGTCGCGGCAGAACTCAAATATGACACCGGAAACGGCGGCTCTGTTCAGATTTATGGCCAGTTTAGCCCTGCATATCTTTCATTCGACGATGGCGTCTCGACCACGAGTGAAATCGTGGACAACACCAATTCCAACTCGCGCATCGGGTTATGGTATCGCAATCCAGCCGACTTTGGCGACTTTGCCATAAACTTGGAAACGGCTTTTGGTCTGCGCCCGTCTGGTGGAGTGAACCAAGTCATCAAACCTGATGCATTCGAATGGCGGCGCACTAACATCCGCAAGGTCGAAGCAATCTGGAATGTCGATCAATTCGGCACGTTCTCTTTGGGACAAGGGAGCATGTCGAGCGACGGAGCTTCAAGCCAAGATCTGTCTGGCACAACGCTCGTTCTATACAATTCAATCCCCGACACTGCCGGTGCGTTTACGTTCCGCACAACAGCGGGCGCTCTGACAGCTAAGACCATAAACGCGGCCTTTGCCAGCTATGACGGCAGCCGTAAGGCCCGTGTGCGCTATGATACACGTTCATTTAACGGCTTCCGACTGTCCGCTAGCTACGGTGAAGAAGTGCTCCTTAAGAATGTCGATAACAAAGTCTCTGATTTTGGAGTTTATTATTCCGGAGACGTTGGCAGCGTCACCATGGTCGGAGCGGTGGCCTATTCGCGCACCGAGTTTGACATCGGAGTGACGCGCCATAACACCGTGGGCTCGTTCAGCCTCCTGCATGACACCGGCTTCAACGTTACTGTCGCCGCCGGTCGCAGCAACGAAGCGGGAAGTTATGGCTATGCCAAGTTGGGGTACAAGACCGATTGGTTTTCGATAGGCTCTACCGCTGTGGCGATAGACTACTATTCAGGCAGCGACACCACATCACCGAACTCTGACTCTGACTCTGTTGGCATTGGTGTCGTACAATCCTTTGACGCTGCCAATCTTGAAGCATATTTGGGCTATCGCGAGTACAGCCTGAGCGAGACCACGCAAACCTACCGTGATGCGTCTTCCGTTCTGTTTGGTGCACGCTGGAAGTTCTAAAGCTATAATGTTTTACATGTCTGGCCGTTGCGCTTGTTGGTGCAAAGGTTGGAGGTCAGCCCCCCCCTAAGACGCAAAAAAATACGAAACCGGTCTTGCACGGCAAAGGCGGTTTTAGGCCGATAGATTTCCCGTGCTGGCGCTGTGTGTTCCAAAAATGGTCGCTTTTGTCAGGTTGCACGGCTCGGTCCGTGGTATCGCCTGCGCCATGCTCTACGTACTCCACTATGCCCCAGATAATGCCTCACTTATTGTTCGGCTCGCGCTCGACATCCTCGATCAATCGTTCGAGACCCGGCTTGTTGATCGCAGCAGCAACGCCCAAACCAGCCCACCCTATCTGGCCTTGAACCCAAACGGTCTGATCCCGACGCTGGAAACCCGCGATGGCGTGATGTTCGAAACCACCGCGATCCTACTTTACCTGCACGAACAACACGGGGCGCTGATGCCGGTTCGTGGCCCGGACCACGCGTCAGCGCTCAAATGGCTGGTCTGGCTGGGCAACACGCTGCACCCAAGCCAGCGGATGCTGTTCTATCCGCATCTTTATACGGACGGCGATCACGAGGACCTGCGCAGACCTACGCGCAAGCGGATCACCCGACTTCTCACCTTGCTTGAGACAGCAAAAGACACCGACTGGCTCGAAGGGCCACCTTCGGCCATGTCCTGCTACTTGGCGCCACTGCTGCGATGGTGTGCGCTCTATGGTGGACCAGCGTGGTTTGACCTGAGCATTCACCCCCGCCTGATGGACTTTGCCCGCAGGATGGAGCAGACCGAGGCAACGACCCGCGCCATCACCGCTGAGGGTCTGGGGCCAAAGCCATTCACGGCCCCCAAGCGCCCAAACCCACCCGAAGGATCAGCCCTCTAATATGTTTTTGTCCGTTTTCGAGATGTTCAAGGTCGGCATCGGCCCGTCCTCCTCACACACAATGGGGCCAATGGTGGCGGCTGCACGGTTTCTGGACATGATGCGCGCCTCTCCATTCCAATTCGCCGGCGTGCGCGCTTCCTTGCATGGCAGCCTTGCCTTCACAGGCGTGGGGCACGCAACGGACCGCGCCACGATCCTCGGCCTCGCCGGGTTTGTTCCCGACACCTACGACCAAGACAAGGCCGAAACGACACTCGTGGCACTCGCCAAGGACCACACGCTGCACCCGGAAGGCCTGCCCCCGCTGCACTTTGACCCCAAGACCGATCTAACCTTTGACTATGACACCCACCTGACCGGTCACGCCAACGGCATGATCCTGATGGCAACCGACGCCCAAGGCGACGTGATCCTACGGCAGGTGTTCTATTCCATCGGTGGCGGCTTCGTGATGACCGAAGAAGAACTGGCCGCAGGCAAGGCCACTGACGAAGGCGCGCCGGTCCCCTACCCGTTCAAATCCGCCGCCGAAATGCTAGAGATGTCGACCAACTCCGGCAAATCCATCGCAGTCATGAAACGCGCCAACGAGGTGTCGCGTGGCACCCCCGAAAGCCTCAGCGCAGGCACCGGGCGACTGTGGCAAGTGATGAACGACTGCCTTGAGCGTGGCCTGAGCACTGATGGCACCCTGCCCGGCGGCCTGAACGTGAAACGCCGCGCCAAGGATATCCATGACAAGTTGCAGGCCGAACGGGGCATGAACCTGAACGCCCCGCACACCATCAACGATTGGATGGCCGTCTACGCCATGGCCGTGAACGAAGAAAACGCCGCCGGTGGACAGGTTGTTACTGCACCAACGAACGGGGCGGCAGGCGTGTTGCCTGCAACCTTGCGCTACTACCTCGATCACGTGCCCGGCAGTTCCGAATCTCAGATAGAGGATTTCCTCCTGACCGCCGCCGCGATCGGGGGACTCGTGAAATATAACGCCTCGATTTCCGGGGCCGAAGCCGGGTGTCAGGCTGAAGTGGGCAGTGCAGCGGCCATGGCGGCGGCGGGCCTGTGCGCGGTAATGGGTGGCACCCCTCAACAGATCGAAAACGCCGCCGAGATTGCGCTGGAACACCATCTAGGGATGACCTGCGATCCTGTGCGCGGCCTCGTTCAGGTGCCTTGTATTGAACGCAACGGCCTGGGCGCGATTAAGGCGGTCAGTGCGGCTTCCCTCGCCCTGCGCGGCGACGGCACCCATCTGGTGCCGCTGGATGCCTGCATCGAAACCATGCGCCAAACCGGGGCGGACATGAGCGAGAAGTACAAAGAGACATCTCTGGGTGGTCTCGCTGTGAACGTGCCGAATTGCTAACATCGCGATTACGGATGTAGCCGCGATGGGGGGCAAGGGCTGCTCTAGGATTCGCGAGCGCGGGAGAACGGCTTGAGTGGCAAAGGCCGCTATTTTGCAAAAAGCTGTCAGCCACACCGTCGCCCCATAGAACGCGGTATCCCCCTGCTGAAACACCGCCCTCAATCAGGGTCAGCGGGTGACATTTGACCTGACGCCAATCCGCATCAGCCGTGCTGCAATTGCTGCATTGCCCCCTTAGGAACCGCTGTTAGGGTGCGATTTATGACCCAAGACCGCCCTCTGCTTGGCATCTTCCTTATGCTGGGATTCTGCGTCGTGGCCCCGATGGGGGACGCGGTGGCCAAACTGCTGGGCCAGTCGGTTCCGCTGGGTGAGCTGCTGCTTGTACGTTTTGCCATACAGGCGATCATCCTGATCCCACTGGTCTGGCTGGGACGGCGCATGTGGAAAATGCGTGGCCGGGTGCTGCGACTGACCGCTTTGCGTACTGTGCTGCATATATTTGGAATTGGGGCGATGTTCACAGCCCTGCAATACCTGCCTCTTGCCGACGCCGTCGCCATTGCCTTCGTGATGCCGTTCATCATGTTGCTACTGGGAAAATACGTATTGGGCGAAGAGGTCGGCAGCCGCCGTCTCATTGCGTGCATCGTTGGGTTCATCGGAACGCTTCTGGTCGTCCAACCCAGCTTTGCTGAAGTGGGCTGGCCAGCTCTGTTGCCGCTTGTGGTGGCGGTGAACTTTTCGTTCTTCATGCTCGTGACACGGCAAATCGCCAAAGAAACCGACCCCATCGGCCTTCAGGCGGTAAGCGGCGTGATGGCCGTCTTTATCCTTGGGCCCCTGTTGTGGTTCAGTCAAAGCGCGGGCATTGCCCCTCTGGAAATGGTCGAAGTCGACAACCGGGAAATGGCACTTCTGGCGGCCATCGGGGTCCTCGGAACACTTGCGCACTTGCTGATGACATGGTCACTGCGCTTTGCACCTTCGGCCACCCTTGCGCCGATGCAGTACCTCGAAATCCCCGTGGCCACGATCATCGGCCTGATCATCTTTTCCGATCTGCCCAATGGGCTCGCAGCCACTGGCATCTGCATCACGATGGCGTCGGGGCTGTATATTGTTCTACGCGAGCGGGCCATCGCGCGGATGGAGGCGCAGACGCCAGCGCCTGCGTAACAGCGCCCAAATACCGGCGCGGAAGCATCACGATCATGGCCGGACGATCCATGGTCAGCGCAATCGGCCCCGTGGCCGCATTCGAAGTGCTGGTCTGCCCAACGGGATCAAGGGCCAGCCCATCAATCTCCCACTGCAAACCGGAGGATCTGCCAGACACGGGCGCCATTGGAAATAGCGACACGACATCCCCCAAAGCCGTCTGGATGCGAAACGCAGGCGGGCACAAAAACACAACCTCGGTGGCACCCAACAGCACGCAGCCGCACGCAGGATGCGACGTCAAAACATTGAGTGCCGCCAGTTGATGATCCAGCCGCGCGCCCAAAAACCCGACCCCAACCACAGCAGGCGCATCGATATTGCGCAGCGCCTTGTCAAAATCCGTGCTGTCCTGTTCGGCGATGTGGTGCTGACGATCCGAGGGGGTCAGCGCCAGAGTTTCTGGTGATACGGAATCAAAATCCCCAATCACTGCGTCCAGTGAAACCCCCGCGCGCGCAGCCAATTCTGCCCCGCCATCGGCGGCCACACAGGTCGGCGCAAGGGCCATCGCAGCCTCAACATCTGTCGGTAACGCGTCTCCGCCACCCAAAAGAGTCACGGGATTGGCGCTTTGAATTATCATCTGCTTCATGGCTTTTTAATGCGGTTTTCTGAAACAGACCACAATGTCGCCTCAAAATGATACGATAAAAATCACAGATTCGGGCCGCTTTGGTCCGGGATCGTACCCTACAACCCTCCGCAAACAGGCAGAGGACGAGCATCCGATGACGATGAATAACAAAATTCTGACAGTCTCCTACGGCACCTTTTCGTGCACGCTGGAAGGTTTCGACGACAGCTTTGGTACGATGAAGGCGATTGCGGAGTATTTCCGCGATCTGGCCGCAGACGATCGATACTTTGGCGCCGAACCACCCGTGCCAGATGCTGAGATGCTGACGCGCATCGCCGAACGCGAGATTTCGCGCCGTGTGGAAGCGCGCCATCACGATGGACGCATTGTCCTGAGCGCCGCCGACGCCGCAGAAGAAGCTGTGCAAGCCCAGCCCGAAGCAGACGCACAGCCCGCCGCAGCACCGGTCGCCGCCGCAGTTGTTGCCGGGGCCGTCGCCGAAGCCAGCGCCGCTGACGATGCTGAGGCTGCAGCGCCCGACACAGTATTGGACCCCCAAGAGGTGACCGTTGAGAACATCGCGGCCACGCTTGAAGAGGACGCAGTGCAGACCGAGGTCGAAGAAGAGACCGAGGAAGTCAGCGCCGTTCTCGAACTGACTGAAGAGGACGAGGTAGCAACACCTGAACTCGTGCCGGAAGAAGCCGAGGCAGACATACCTGCTGAAGATGATCCAAGCCTGTCTGAAGCCGAAGCCTTCTTTGCCTCCTCCGAAGATCAGGTTGCAGATGAGATCGAAGAAGACAGCGCAGACGTTGTCGAAGCCGTCGAAGTAGAAGCGCCCGCCGCTCCTGCCGCCGACAGCATCGCTGCCAAACTGCAACGCATTCGTGCCGTTGTGTCGCAAAGCCAGGATGACGAGGACGAGGACGAGTTGTTCGAAGACGAGCACGCCGAAGACCTGCCGTCCGAAGGCGACGTCCACACTCTGTCCGAAGAAATCGCAGCAGACGAAGAAGCAACGGCATCGGATGATGTCGTGGCCCAAGCTGCGCGTGACATCGAGGACGCGTTTGACATCGATGACGCGGAAAGTGCTGCCGAAGAGACAGAAGCGCAGGAAGAAGACGAATTGAGCGCGCTTCTGGCCCGGTTTGACCGCGGTGACGTAGCCGAAGCACCGCAGGAAGCCGCCGTTGCCGAAACCGACGACGCGGAAGAAGAAGACATGGGGCTCGATACACTCGCTGCCCTGATGGCCGCGGACCAAGAGCCTGACGATGTCAGCGGAGACGGCGAAAACCTCTTTGGCGGCGCAGAAGCTGGCGAAGAAGAAAACGTTGCAGCGGAAATGGACGACAGCGTTGCGGCCGAGGCCGATGAAGCCGAAGCCGAAGCCGAAGCCGAAGATTCCCCCCGCCGTGCCCGCGTGTACAAAGTCAAACGCGCCGACATCGACGCAGCCCTTGCCGACGGTCAACTTGAACAGGTCGAGGATGAGGATGCCGAAGCAGATACCGCCTCAACCCTCTCTGAGCATGAAGAGGCCGAATTGCTGGCAGAACTGGCGCAGGTTGAATCTGAATTCCCTGTGGACGGCAGCGACGCCGACCAAGCGGATGTGGACGCAGACCTCGAAGAGGCCGAGGTTCTTGAGGACGATGCGGAGCCAACCATCGCCGCCGAGTCCAAGCAGTTGGATGTCCCGGACGACGATGTGACACGCCTGATGGCCGAAGCCGAAAACCAGATGGAAGAGCCTGAAGGCACCAATCGCCGCGACGCCTTTGCCCATCTCAAGGCAGCCGTCCAAGCCAAGAAGGCGGACTCCGAAATCGGCAATGATTCGATCAAGGATGAGGGTGCATTCCGCTCTGATCTGGCCGAGGTGGTCAAACCGCGCCGCCCCGAAGTTGGAACCAGCCGCGCCGATCGTCCCGAAACTGCGCGTCCCGCCCCCCTGAAACTGGTGGCAGAGCAACGCGTTGACATTGACGCAGCCCCCAAAGGCCCCGTGCGCCCACGCCGGATTGCCGCCCCCCAAGAGGTCGCGCAAGACACGCAAAGTGCTGAGAACTTTGCGGACTATGCCGCAGAACTGGGCGCAAACGACCTGCCCGCGCTTTTGGAAGCGGCAGCCAGCTACCTCAGCTTTGTTGAGGGGCAGGATCAGTTCTCGCGCCCACAACTGATGACCAAAGTGCGCCAGATCGAAAAAGAAGACTTCAGCCGCGAAGACTCCTTGCGTTCCTTTGGACAACTGTTGCGCGCAGGTAAGATCGAAAAAATCTCAGGCGGCCGTTTCGCCGTCACCAGCGACATCGGCTATCGCCCAGAGCAACGCGCTGCGGGTTAAGTTCGATATCACATCAAATGAAAAAGGCGCCTCTGTTCGGGCGCCTTTTTTGTTTGAAAGGGCATAGCATTTATTTGTGCCTTGAAGAACAAAGTTGCCGCCAATTTTCGCTGACGTTCTCTACTACTTCAAATGCTTGTCCAAAAAGTCTGTCAAACGCACGCTGAGAGCTTTCCGCGTTCCCTCGCATTGCGCAATAACATGGAGTGTGGGCGGCTCATCCGATGTTGTGACAGTCTTCTCTTTGTAGAAAACGCAAACAGCTATCAAGGCAGGTCGTTGTTGAGCATAGTACTGAGGGAAACTTAGTCTCGAAGATTTTGCTTTGATAGGTAAACCCCATCGACAGCTTTCGGCCCAATCCAGACTACCGCGACAACTCCCGACGCTAAACCGTGAACGAATGAACGACCAAATGCATTGCTCAATGCAGTGCACAGTCGCAGCCTTGGGTCAGTCGATTCCGCCATGGACCACATCCGCCTGACAGAGCTTGTGATCTTTTGGTGAGGGGCCCGAGGGATTGGGTTTTCAATCGCGTCACAACAGGACGACAGGACCCAATCGGCCAATCAAAACCAGATCATCCGTCCGGGTCAGGCTGTCCAATCCCCTTGAACACAAACTTGAGCGGGAACGCCCAGATTACGCCCAGCACCACATAGATCAACAGCTCTACAAGGATCGATGGGCGCTCAAACGCTGAAACCACGTTCAGTGCCACGATGATGTATAGTGGCAAGGCCACCACCAGTATCAGCAGAGCCAGCCATTTCCGGGTCTTGTAACGCAGCGCCATCAGGACCTCACTCAGTCAGCAAAAGGATCGCGGACAAGGATCGTGTCTTCCCGTTCGGGTGAGGTTGAAAGTAGAGCCACGGGGCAATCGATCAACTCTTCGACGCGGCGCACGTATTTGATGGCGTTTGCAGGCAGGTCGGCCCAGCTACGTGCGCCTTCGGTCGAATCCGACCAGCCCGGCATCTCTTCATAGACAGGTGTGCAGCGGGCCTGTTGATCGGCAGCCGTGGGCAGGTAATCAAGCGTCTTGCCATCAAGCTCGTATCCGACGCAAATTTTGAGCACCTCAAAGCCGTCCAATACATCCAGTTTGGTCAACGAAATACCGTTCACGCCGCTGGTCGCACAGGTCTGGCGCACAAGGCAGGCATCAAACCAACCACAACGGCGTTTACGCCCGGTTGTTGTGCCAAACTCATGTCCCCGCTCGCCCAGACGCTGCCCGTCTTCGTCCTCCAACTCGGTTGGAAACGGCCCTTCGCCCACGCGAGTGGTGTAGGCTTTGACGATGCCGAGAACAAAGTCGATGGCCCCAGGACCGACGCCGACACCGGTCGCAGCCTGACCGGCGATGACATTGGACGAGGTCACAAAGGGATACGTGCCAAAATCAATATCCAAAAGCGCGCCCTGCGCCCCTTCAAACAGAATACGTTTACCTGCGCGGCGGGCCTCGTTCATCGCCTTCCAGACGGGGGCTGCATATTCCAGAATACGCGGCGCAACCTCGTTCAGGCTTGCCAGCAGCGCATCCCGGTCCACAGGTGGCAGCCCCAGACCGCGACGCAATGCGTCGTGGTGCACCAACGCACGATCCACGCGCAACTCAAGTGTGGCCGGATCGGCAAGGTCCGCGACACGCACGACGCGGCGACCAACCTTGTCCTCATAGGCCGGGCCAATGCCGCGACCTGTGGTGCCAATCTTGGCCACCGAATTTTGTGCTTCGCGGGCGCGATCCAATTCGCCGTGAATCGGCAGGATCAGAGGCGTGTTTTCCGCAATCATCAACGTCTCAGGTGTGATCTCGACACCTTGCGCGCGGATCGTCTCGATCTCTTTCAGCAAATGCCAAGGATCAAGGACAACGCCATTACCGATCACACTCAGCTTGCCGCCACGCACCACACCCGATGGCAGCGCATGCAATTTATATACCGTGCCATCGATGACCAGAGTGTGACCCGCATTGTGCCCGCCCTGAAAACGGGCAATCACATCGGCCCGTTCGCTCAGCCAGTCAACAATCTTACCTTTGCCCTCATCGCCCCACTGCGCGCCGACAACCACTACGTTGGCCATGATGGACCCTTTCTGATGAAACCCGCGTCGGTATAGCGATGCCGCCGGCAGAGGCAAACCGATATCTGAGTTTCTTCTGACCCAAAATGCCGCGGCCGGAGGAGTCCCAAGCTTGAGATTGGCGAAATTTCCCGGCATGACGCCACGACATGGATCGGCGCCGCACATCATGACGGGATTTTTCTGGCGCTGGCTTTTTGCGTTCGGCTTGCTGGCGGCGACTTATAATCCGACTGAATTCAACTACGTCCGCTGGGTACTTGAATACGGGTCGATGAACCTATCGATCGCCGTGCTTGTCGGGCTGATACTGGTCGTGGGCTATATAATTTACCTGCGCGCGACGCTGCGCTCGATCGGTCCGTTTGGCATGATGTTGGTTCTGGCGTTGGTCGGGGCCATCCTGTGGGTGTTTTATGATCTGGGTCTCGTCAGCCTCGACAACCCGGGATTAAACACGTGGCTTGGCCTCCTCGCCTTGTCAGTTGTTCTGGGAATCGGGCTCAGTTGGAGCCATGTGCGCCGCGCTCTTTCCGGTCAGGCCGATATGGACGATGTGGACGAATAAACAGGCCCGAATGCAACTGTTGACAGACGTTGCGGATCGTAGTGCCTTGGCTAAACGTGGTACGAGCACGCTTACCTGATTTGTGATGCGTGCAGACTTATTTGAAACCAGAAGAGGATATTGAAGTGGCGAAGAAACCTGAGATTGTTGTTAAAGAACAGATGAGGCAACTCCAAGTAGAAGAGAAGCAAATTAATGAAATGGATAAGGAAGTTGCGGAATCCAAGGAGATGCAAGGCCATCTCAAGGAAATGAAAAAAATGATTAAAGAAAAGAAAAAGCTTCTCTCAAAAATGGAAAAAGACGTCAAAAAGATGAAGTAGGCTAGCGTGGCCGGGCTGTGGCGTCCGGTTGGCTCAGGACTTGAGCGTAACCGGCGCGCCGTGTTCCGTGCGCAGATACGCTGCCTCCCATGCCGCTCGCATCGCTTTCACGTCTTCTGGGGCAGCAATCTCCTGATCTGCCAAGAGACCTTCCAGCGTCTCCAGCCAGGCCGCAAAATAATCATCTCCACCGTTCAGGTCTCGGGCCAACCCGTGCGTCTTGAGTGTCGCGCCAAACCGCGCCGCCCAGTCAGCCCACGCAAAAACACCCGCTTCGTTAAGGTGAACAGTCAGAGCGAACAACTGCGCGTGCCACGGGGCCTCGAATGCGGGTTCTGGCCTCATGCCGGTTCCAGATAGCTGTCCCACACATCAAGGATTACCTCGTCGTCTGGATGTTCGGGGTGGGCCCAGATGTCTGCCGCGCGTAATGCTACGGCGTATAGCGGCTCGGGCGCTTCGCCCAAATGGTGCGCGTTGCTGTCGGGCAGCACGTGGCTGCCATGCATTCGTACGATGCTGGCCTGCGATCCTGCTGCGTAGGCAGGCAGGCGCGTATGCCCACCCGGCACGGTCACGTTCTCAGGGTGCGCACGCAGACGCACGCGGTCACCAACAGCAAAACGCGGTGCGACATTGCTTGGCCGGTCTGCCGGTCCTCCGCGGGCAAGAACCCCTGCCACTGCTTCTGCCTTAAGCATTTTTTTCGCCAGCGGGCTGTCTGCCTGCGCTTGGCCTGCGGCCAGCTCATCTGCGGTCAACGCACCGGTCTCGACCAACAAATCCGCCAGAGCCGCAATCCATTTCTCGTAATATGCAAAGCGGGCATAGTCCTTTGGCGCAAGGCCTTCACGCGCATGACGCGACACATCGATATTCCACAATCCCAGCGACCCACAGGCCAAAGTCAGGGCCAGAGCGCGCGGGTGCCAGTCGGCGTGGAATTTCACGTTTTCAGGTTCCGGGGTCACCGGACCATCGCCAAAACGTCCCCCCATGTCATGGACGCGGGTCATGACGCACCTGCAAGGCCGCAGCCAATCATCGAATCCCGGCTGACCAGATCGGCCAAAGCACTGGCATCCAGTCCGTCAGTGTCTTTGGGCCTTTGCGGCAAGACAAGATAACGCACTTCAGCAGTCGAATCCCACACCCTTACAGCGCAGCCCTCAGGCAAGGTTACGCCAAACTCGGCCAGAACTTTGCGCGGTTCGCGCACGGCGCGGGCACGGTAAGCGTCGGATTTGTACCACCCCGGCGGAATGCCGAGAAGCGGCCACGGGTAACAAGAACACAGCGTGCAAACGACCATGTTGTGCACGTCGTCGGTGTTTTCGACCACCACCATATGCTCGCCCTGACGACCATAAAACCCAAGCTCGGCCAGCAAAGGGTCCGCATTTTCCAGCAACCCCGCCTTGAATTCAGGATCGCTCCATGCGCGGGCGACAACCTCGGCCCCGTTGCGCGGGCCGATACGGTTTTCGTAAGTGTCGATGATTTCATCCAGTGCAGCAGGGTCAACTAGGCCCTTTTGCGTCAGGATGGTTTCCAGCGCCTTGACCCGCAGCGCAGGGTCCGATGGCAACAAGGAATGAGGGTGGTCGTGGTCTGAATGATCATGAGGCATGGGCTAACACTGCGCTCTGTTGTTGCGGAAATCCACCCCCAGATGTGCCGCCCGGTCGTCACGTCGTCACATTGGCGCGAAAGGCGACTTGCGGGGCACTGCATTTCTGCATAGATACCCCCAATCGCGCAGCAAAGGCCTTGATCCCCCTCTATGGAAAACGTCGTTCTTATCGTCCACCTGTTCCTCGCGCTCGGCCTGATTGCCGTGGTGCTGATGCAGCGCTCCGAAGGGGGCGGTCTGGGCATGGGTGGCGGCGGAGGAGCGGCGACCGGACGGCCCGCAGGCACGGCACTGGGCAAAGTGACGTGGATTTTGGCGATTGCCTTCATCATCACATCGATCACGCTGACGATCATCGCGGCGCAAAAAGCGGCCGGGACCTCTGTCATCGACCAGCTGGGCATCACGCCACCTGCGCAAAACGCACCAGCTGACGATCTGGTAC
Source organism: Tateyamaria sp. Alg231-49 (assembly GCF_900143535.1). Lineage (GTDB taxonomy): Bacteria > Pseudomonadota > Alphaproteobacteria > Rhodobacterales > Rhodobacteraceae > Tateyamaria. The sequence continues at coordinate 59,652 of NZ_FRFA01000005.1, forward strand.
CGCCCGGTGGCGACCTGTTGCCACCCACATCAGGCGATGATGCACCGCTGGTACCCAGCGCCGACTAACGAAATCTTGAGGGCAAACAACGCGCTACAACATCATGTAGCGCATGGCTTGCCCCCTAGACCCGAATCCTTATATACTGAGGTCCCGTGGGGAACGCTTTTTTAAGCCTCCCGCAAATGGCCTTTTGCCAAAGAAGAACCACGGGAGACCCCACCATATGGCGCGCTATATTTTCATCACCGGCGGTGTTGTTTCATCCCTTGGAAAAGGTCTCGCATCAGCGGCTCTTGGAGCATTGCTGCAGGCGCGCGGTTTCTCAGTTCGCCTACGCAAATTGGACCCCTATCTGAACGTCGATCCCGGCACGATGTCGCCCTTTGAGCATGGCGAAGTGTTTGTCACCGATGATGGTGCCGAAACCGACCTCGACCTTGGACACTACGAACGTTTCACCGGCGTTGCGGCCCGCAAAACCGATTCCGTATCGTCCGGGCGCATCTACTCCAACGTGCTGGAAAAAGAACGGCGCGGCGACTACCTCGGCAAAACCATCCAGGTGATCCCGCATGTGACCAACGAAATCAAAGATTTCATCAGGGTCGGGGACGACGAAGTCGATTTCATGCTCTGCGAGATCGGCGGCACAGTCGGTGACATCGAAGGGCTCCCCTTCTTTGAAGCGATCCGCCAGTTCTCTCAGGACAAACCACGCGGCCAATGCATCTTCATGCACCTCACGCTCCTGCCTTTCATCAAAGCCTCTGGTGAGCTGAAAACCAAACCCACCCAGCACTCGGTCAAAGAACTGCGCTCCATCGGGATCGCGCCTGACATCCTTGTCTGCCGCTCCGAAGGCCCGATCCCGGTCAAAGAACGCGAGAAACTGGCCCTGTTCTGCAACGTGCGCCCCGAGTCGGTGATTGCGGCCCAAGACCTCGACACCATCTACGACGCCCCCCTCGCCTATCACCGCGAAGGTATGGATCAGGCGGTGTTGGACGCGTTCCAGATCTCGCCTGCCCCAAAACCCGACCTGACCAAATGGGAAGATGTCAGCGACCGCATCCACAACGCCGAAGGTGTTGTGAACGTGGCTATCGTCGGGAAATACACCCAGCTTGAAGATGCCTACAAATCCATTGCCGAGGCGCTGACCCACGGTGGCATGGCCAACCGTGTCCGGGTCAAGGTGGATTGGGTAGACGCCGAACTGTTCGACCGCGAAGACCCCGCGCCCCATCTCGAAGGGTTCCACGCCATCCTCGTGCCCGGTGGGTTTGGCGAACGCGGCACCGAAGGTAAAATCAAGGCCGCCGAATTCGCCCGCACCCGCAATGTACCCTATCTGGGCATTTGTCTGGGCATGCAGATGGCGGTGATCGAGGCCGCGCGCAACGTGGCAGGCCTCAAAACCGCCGGTTCCGAAGAATTTGACCACGAGGCCGGGAAAAAGCGTTTCGAACCTGTTGTTTACCACCTCAAGGAATGGGTGCAGGGCAATCACAAGGTCGAACGCAAAGTTGGCGACGACAAGGGCGGCACCATGCGACTTGGGGCCTATGATGCGGTTCTTACCGAAGGCAGCCGGGTGGCAAACGCCTATCGCACAACCAACATCGACGAACGCCATCGCCACCGCTACGAGGTGGACATCAAATACCGCGACCAGTTAGAAAAGGCCGGGCTAAAGTTTTCGGGCATGTCCCCGGATGGGCGCTTGCCCGAGATTGTCGAATGGCCGGATCACCCGTGGTTCATCGGCGTGCAGTTCCACCCCGAACTGAAATCAAAACCCTTCGCACCGCACCCCTTGTTCGAGGATTTTGTGCGCGCAGCCAAGGACGTGTCGCGACTGGTCTGACCCCAACCGCCGCCCCCTTCACGAAGCCGTTATCGCGGTTTATCGTGTGCGTCATGGCCTTACCTTTTGTCTGAACCTTTCAGAGGAGACACGTCCATGACCACCCCCTCGATTGCCCGCCGCACCATGCTTGCCACCGGGGCCGCTGCACTGCTGACACCCACCGCGGGGCTGCTGCCTGCGACCGCTGCGGGCGTCAAACCGACCCCAACAATGCGCGGCGGCGCCAACAACTACCGTCCCGGCGCCCCAATCGTGGATCGCATTGGCCGCGGAGGATTCCTGATGACAGGCAGTGTGCGCCGCGCCGGTGATGGCGCGCCCCTGCCGGGCATGCGCATCCAGATGTGGGCGCACACCACCGAAGGACATGAACGCGACCAGCGCAGCCACGGTGCTACGCTAACGGATGCCAACGGGACGTTTCAGATGGACATGCCTCAAATCGTGCCCGCCTTTGGGCAGGTGCACGGGCATCTGGGCTATGACAATGAATACGGGACAGCCGGCTTCCAAACCGTGTTCCTGCGCCCCTTGTTGCGAAAATCGTCCGACACCACGCTGCATGTCGAATTCGTGCTGCAACCCGTCTGATCGGCGTCCAATCCTGAAAGTCCGCCCATGCGCACTGCCCTGATCTGGATCGCGCTGGCTCTTGCCCTTGGCGCGCCTCTTGTTGCGGCCGGGTTCAGCCCGCAACTGCAATGGCGCAGCGGCATTTACATCGCCTCGGGCTTTGCTGGCATTCTGGCCATGTGCCTTTTGCTGATCCAGCCACTGCTGGTCGCAGGTGATTTGCCACATCTTGGCCCATCACACAGCCGAAAGGTGCACCGCGCGGTTGGTGCATTGTTGTTGCTGGCCGTACTCGGACATGTCGTCGGTCTGTGGCTGACCAGCCCGCCTGATGTCGTCGATGCCCTGCTGCTGTCCTCACCCACACCGTTTTCTCTATGGGGCGTGATCGCCATGTGGGCGGTATTCGGCGCTGCGCTGATGGCCAGTTTGCGGCGACGCCTGCGTATCCGGCCACTGACGTGGCGCCGTCTGCACGTGGGATTGGCTGTGATCATTGCCACAACCACGGTCGCCCACGCAGCCCTGATTGACGGCACAATGGAACTGACCACCAAAGTCGCCCTTAGTGTGCTTGTTCTGGCAGCGACTACGCGGGTGGCTTACCTCACGTGGCGCATGGGGAGGAAACGCGGACCAAGCGGCTCTCGGTAAGGTCGCAGCCGCAAAAGTAAACAACAACGCAACGCTCGCCGATGCGCGCATCTGAGCGCGGTTTACCCTGATCTAACACTTAGGACCGTGCGCTGCGCGAACCGAACCCACAGTGTACATTCGGTGCACACTGTGGGCTCGGGCAGCACGGCCTGTGCCTGCCCAAGCACATCCCCACAGGCGTTACCCATGATTCGCTCAGATTGGCACAGGACATGCCGTTAACCGTTGCGCGTGTGCTGGTCCGCGCCCATAACCACCCCATGCTCAGCTACCAACACATCTATCACGCCGGAAACCTCGCGGATGTCCACAAGCATAGCCTGTTGGCATGGATGCTCGACTACCTCACCCGCAAGGACAAACCGCTCAGCTACATTGAAACCCATGCAGGCCGCGCAATCTATGACCTAAGCGCTGAAGAAGCGCTCAAGACTGGCGAAGCGGCCCAAGGTATTGCGCGGGCCAAGGCCTGGTTTTCGCCCGACCATCCCTACATGCGTTCACTTGCGCAAACCACTGAAACACATGGAGAAACCTCCTATCCCGGCTCACCTCTTATTGCAGTTCAAACGCTGCGAGAAATGGACACCATCACGCTCGCCGAACTGCACCCGACAGAGCATTTAAAGCTTGAACTGGCCCTGCCGACAGCGACCTGCCGCAAGGTCGACGGCTTCGCCATGGCCCACTCGATGCTGCCGCCTACACCGCGTCGAGGCCTGATGCTGATCGATCCGAGCTTTGAAATCAAAGACGACTATCAGACCATTCCCACCCATATCAAAAAATACGACCGGGCATGGAATGTTGGTATCATCGTGTTATGGTATCCGATCCTGACATCAGGTGCGCATCATAATATGCTGAAAGCATTAGAAATTAACCACCCCGACGGCTTGCGTAGCGAAGTGCATTTTCCGCCCGCACGCCCCGGGCACGGCATGATCGGCTCTGGCCTCTTTGTCATTCGCCCGCCCTTTGGACTTGCGAGCGAAGCCACAACACTGAAAACTCACTTTGACACATTAAAGTGAGGAGCCCGGCCCATGTTCGAACGCCTGTTTCCCAAGCGGCCCAAGGAAACGCCAACTCTGCCAGAACCCACCCCGCAACTCGCGCTCGGGGCGCTCTTGGTGCGCATCGCGATGGCCGACAGGGATTACCGGGCAGCCGAGGTCGGAGCCATCGACAAAATCCTGTCGCAGACCTTCGGTTTAAAACCTTTGGAGGCTGCCAAATTGCGCGCCACCTGCGAAGCGCTGGAACGGCATGCGCCCGGAACACCTGAATACGCTGAGATTTTGCGGGAAACAGTGCCTTACGATGATCGCCTTATGCTGGCGCGCTGCATGTGGCAGGTCCTGCTGGCCGACGAGGAACACGCCGATATCGAAGAGGCCATGTTGCACCAGATTGAGGCAGCCATCGGCATCACCCCCCAAGACAGTGCGGCGATTAAGTCGCGCGCGCTTGGCTAATCAGATGACCGTGCGTATATGCAAGGTATGTTCCAAGATCTCCTCAACAGACTGATTCAACCGCAGCCCATCCCGATCAAGGATGCGGATGCCCGTCTGGCCCTCACCGCTCTTTTGGTGCGCGTGGCACGGTCCGATAACCACTACAGCACGGACGAAAAGGCGCTGATCGACCAGATCACGCAGGATCGTTATGCGCTGTCTCCTGACGATGTCTCAGCCTTGCGCACCGAGGCCGAAGCGATGGAGGCCGCCGCCCCCGACACCGTCCGCTTTACCCGCGCCATCAAAGATGCCGTTGCATATGAGGACAGGCTAGGCGTGATCGAGGCGCTGTGGAAGGTCGTGCTGGCTGACGGAAAACGCGCCAAGGAAGAAGACGCTCTGTTGCGGCTGGTCACCAACCTTTTGGGCATATCAGATCCGGACAGCGCCCGCGCACGTCAACGCGTGTCAAAGTGATCGCATTTCTCGGCATGTATGACATGCCGCACGCCGCATCGGCTTATGACAGGTTGTGGTCCGCGATCCGCGCAGAGCTGGGCTCAGGCCCCGATCATTTAGACCGATCAACCGATCCATGGACAGCCTGGCAATCCCCGGACCTTGTTTTGGCCCAGACATGCGGACTGCCCTATCGCGCGCGCCTGTTCGATCAGGTTCATCTGGTGGGGACGCCTGACTATGGGCTGCGCGATTGCCCGCAAGGGTACTACTACAGCTATATCGTCAGGCGTAAGGGTGAGCCCCGCAACCTACGCGAACTGGCATGCCACGGAACAATCGCCTTCAACGAACCCTTGTCACAATCGGGCTGGGCCGCACCGATTGCGCATCTGGCCAAGCTAGGCCTGCGCCCCGCTGAAACGATGCAAACCGGCGCCCATCTGGCCTCAGCCCGCGCTGTTTTGGCGGGGCACGCGGATTACGCGGCGATCGATGCAATCACCTACCTCATGTGGGATGACGCCGATCCACAGGTTTTTGCTGGGCTGGAAGCGTTCACGCGCACCGAGCCCACGCCCGGGCTGCCTTTTATCACCAGCCGGACGGCCGACCCCAAGCCCATCGCCGCCGCCGTGACACGCGCCATCAGTGGGCTGTCCGCTGAGGACCGCGAAATCTTGATGCTCAAAGGGTTTGTTAAAATCCCCGAAGAAACCTATCGCGCCATACCAATCCCCTCTCTGCCCTGATCAAAACGCCATCACCTGACGTCAAATTGGGCAGTTCAGAGCAAATTCGCGCACTTTGAGGGTGGACATGCTCCGCGATTTGCGCCCCTTTACCCGGTGACTGTCAAAATAGAGCCTGCCCATTGACCAACCCGCCTGTCATCGAAATCCGCAACCTCCACAAGGCCTATGGGTCGCTGGAAGTTTTAAAGGGTGTCGACATCACAGCCAACCGCGGGGACGTTGTATCGCTCATTGGCTCTTCTGGCTCGGGCAAGTCCACGCTGCTACGATGCTGCAACCTGCTTGAAGACTGCCAACAGGGCGATGTGCTGTTCAAAGGCGAACCGGTGTCTTGGACCGGGCAGGCCCACGGCCGTCGGCCCGCAGACCCCAAACAGGTTCTGCGCATCCGTACCAACCTGTCGATGGTGTTCCAGCAGTTCAATCTGTGGGCCCATATGAGCATCCTGCAAAACGTGATGGAAGCACCAGTCACCGTTCTGCGCCGCGACCCGGCCGAGGTTGAAAAGTCCGCGCGTGCCTATCTGGACAAGGTGGGGATTGGGGACAAATGCGATGTCTACCCGGCCCAGCTTTCGGGTGGCCAGCAACAACGGGCTGCCATTGCGCGCGCCCTGTGCATGGAACCCGAGGCACTGCTGTTTGACGAACCCACATCCGCGCTTGACCCTGAACTGGAACAGGAAGTTATCCGCGTGATCAAAGACCTTGCGGGCGAAGGACGCACCATGCTGATCGTCACCCATGACATGAAACTGGCCGCCGATGTGTCTGACCACGTCGTGTTCCTGCATCAGGGCCTTATCGAAGAACAGGGGGCGCCAAAGGATCTGTTTGGCGCCCCCAAATCCGAACGTTTGCGCGGGTTTCTCTCTGCGACCCACGCCGCGTAACTAAAACCAAAAAAACGGGAGTAATCACTCATGAAATCCATTCTTCTCAGCACTGTTGCTATCGCTATGACAGCAACATTCGCCATGGCAGACGGCCACTCCGTTGTACGCATGGGCACCGAGGGCGCATACCCTCCCTACAACTTCATCAACGATGCCGGTGAAGTGGACGGGTTCGAGCGTGAACTGGGCGACGAGCTCTGCGCACGTGCCGAACTGACCTGCGAATGGGTCAAGAACGACTGGGACAGCATCATTCCTAACCTCGTGTCCTCCAACTACGACACGATCATGGCCGGCATGAGCATCACAGATGAGCGTGACGAAGTCATCGACTTTACCCAAGACTACTTCCCGCCTACCGCATCTGCCTATGTGGCGGCCGCCGAAGGCGTTGATCTGGAAGGTGGCGTTGTGGCGGCGCAAACGGCGACCATTCAGGCTGGCTACATCGCCGAAAGCGGTGCAACTCTGGTCGAATTCGCGACACCCGAAGAAACCGTCGCCGCCGTGCGCAACGGTGAAGCGGACGCTGTCTTTGCTGATCGTGACTACCTCGCTCCGCTGGTCGAAGCGGCTGGTGGCGAGTTGATGTTTGTCGGCCCAGATGTCCCTCTTGGCGGCGGTGTCGGCATGGGTCTGCGTGAATCCGACACAGAGCTGAAGGAAAAGTTCGACGCAATCATCACCGAAATGAAAGCGGACGGGTCGCTGAATGAACTGCTGGTCAAGTGGTTCGGTGAAGAAACCGCGCAGTATTGATGTAAAGAGATGGGCGGGGCCTGACCCCGCCCATTCGTTTGAACCAGATGTTTTCTTATTGCACTGACCCGGAGACGCTCGCCACTCTACAGTGGCTGACCTGCTACCTGACGACGGGTGTGCATTTCTCGTTCTACTACAGTTTCCTGAAAGTACTCGGCATTCTTGCCGTCACAGCACCCGTGGCACTTGCCTTTGGTTTTGGCGGGGCGATGGCCGCGCGGTCGTCTATTGCGCCGCTGTCTTGGTTCGGCAAAGGCTACATCGCGATCGTGCGCGGCGTGCCCGACATCGCGTTTTTCCTGTTCTTTGTGATTGCATTGGATCAGGGATTCGAATGGATGCGCCATCAGGTCTTGTGTCCGGACTGGACCGATCCCATCCGACAAGGCAACGATTTCCTTGTTTGCCCGCAGGCCAAATTGCCCCTTGGCAGCGCTCCGCAGGTCGTCCACCAGACCTATGCGTTCGGGTTGGCAGTCATCACTTTCGCGCTGGTGTTTGGCGCGTTTGCAGCCAACGTTATCTTTGGCGCCATGCGCGCCGTACCCCGGGCCCAGCTGGAAACCGCAGAGGCCTATGGCATGAGCCCGCGCCAGACCTTCTGGCGGGTGCTGGTACCGCAGATGTGGGTCTATGCCCTGCCCGGCCTGTCCAACCTTTGGCAGGTGCTGATTAAGGCGACACCGCTACTGTTCCTGCTGGGAATAGAAGACGTTGTGTACTGGGCGCGCGAGCTGGGTGGGACAAAGACACCGCAATTCACCGACTACCCTCATGGCGACTGGCGCATGTGGTATTTTCTGGCCCTGCTGATTTTCTATCTATTCATGACGTGGGGCTCCGAAAAGATCCTTGGCCGGATCATGGCGCGCCTGACACGCGGTCAGGCCACGTCGGGCGGTGAAGCGCAGCGAAAGGCGGCCGCGTGATGTCGTGCCTTGAAACCATCCAGTCTTACGCGTTGCGCTCGGTTGGCCTTGGGGAACGCCTGTTGCCGCGCAGCGACTTTACCTTGTGCGAGCAATTCACCCTGATCGGGTCGGGCATGATCTGGAATGTCTATTTCGGGGTCATGGCACTTGGGGTCGGGTTCTTCCTCGCCATTGCCATTGCTCTGGCAAAAGGACAGTCCAACCCGTGGCTGCGCCTGCCTGCCGAGTGGTTTATCTTTCTGTTCCGGGGCTCGCCGCTCTTTATCCAGTTCTTCTTTGCCTACTTCCTGTTCCTGAGCCTCAAGGGCGTCTACCCCGTGTTTTCGCCTTTCACGGCTGCTTGGCTCGGTGCGTTGATCGTGCTGTTTCTCAACACAGCCGCTTATTCTGCTCAGATTTTCTACGGCGCGCTGCAATCCATCCCCAAAGGTGAGGTTGAAGCAGCCGACGCCTACGGATTGTCAGGCTGGTCGCGGTTTCGACGGGTGGTCTTTCCGACCATGCTGCGTCTGGCGTGGCCTGCCTATACAAACGAAGCTATCTTTCTGTTTCATGCCACCACGCTTGTGTACTTCTCCGGCTTTCCTGCATGGCAACAACGCGGTGATGCGCTCTATTATGCAAGTTACTTTGCGGACAAGACGTTCAACCCGTTTGTACCATACCCCATTCTGGCGATGTATTTCATCTTGCTGACACTGGTCGTCATTGGCGGGTTCGGGCTGGTCAACGGACGTCTCAATCGCCATCTTCCTGCCAACAGCCGCCAGAAGCTGCGAGTGCGTCCGAACTTAATCCGTTAAGATGTGTGAACCCTGCCCCTTAGACGGCAATTTTTAGAACCAGAGAAGATACCCAATGCACGACTGGCTGATCGAAAATCCCCACATCCGCACGATCCGGGTCGCCGCGTCTGACCTCAACGGCGTGGCGCGCGGCAAGCGGATGCCGGTGCGCTTTGCGGACAAAGTGGCCAGTGAGGGCACGCGCTTTCCCATGTCTGTGCTGAACCTCGACATTTGGGGGGAAGACATCGAGGGCAGCCCGCTGGTGCTGGAATCCGGCGACCGTGATGGCGTTTTGCGACCGACCGAGCGCGGGTTCATGCCAATGCCGTGGCTTGATACACCGTCTGGCTTGCTGCCGATCTGGATGTATCACGAGGATGGCCGTCCTTTTATGGGCGATCCGCGGCACGCGTTGGCCGCTGTCCAAAAGCGTTTCAAAGACAAAGGCCTGACACCCGTCGTTGCGGTGGAGCTTGAATTCTTTCTCATCGATGATGCGGGCCAGCGTTTGCGCGTGCCACCCTCGCCGCGCTCTGGCAAACGTCGCGTGGCCGGTGAGATCCTGTCCTTGCGTGCGCTGGATCAGTTCGACGCCTTTTTCTCCGAGCTTTACGATGCCTGTGAGGCCATGGATATCCCTGCGGACACCTCGATTTCCGAAGCAGGTCTGGGCCAGTTTGAAATCAATCTGATGCATGGCGCGGATGCATTGAAGGCGGCCGATGATGCCTGGCTGTTCAAGATGTTGGTGAAGGGCCTGGCCCGGCGGCACGGGTTTGCAGCGTCTTTCATGGCCAAACCCTACGAAGACTATGCGGGCAACGGATTGCACATGCATTTTTCGGTGCTGGATGAAGAAGGCAAGAATGTCTTTGATGATGGCTCCGCCACGGGCAGTGAGATGTTGCGACATACTGTGCAAGGCTGTCTTGCGGGCATGCCCGGATCAACGCTTGTCTTTGCACCTCATGCCAATTCCTACGCTCGGTTCGTGCCCGGCGCACACGCGCCCACAGGTATTGCGTGGGCCTATGAAAACCGCACCGCAGCCATACGCATTCCATCAGGTCCGACGGCCGCGCGACGTATTGAGCACCGTTTGGCGGGCGGCGACGTAAACCCGTACCTGTCTATCGCTGCCGTCTTGGGTGCGGCCATGAACGGGATCGAGGATGCAATCGATCCGCCTGCGCCCATCACCGGCAATGCCTATGAGCAAGACTTGCCAAGTGTTCCGATGACGTGGGACGCGGCCATCGATGCCTTTGAAACGGACAAACAGATTGAGCGCATTTTTGACCCCGAACTGATCCGCAACATGGTCATGACCAAGCGGCAAGAGATACGCGACATGAGCGAACTGAGTGTGGAAGAGCAGACAGAAATCTACCTCGACACCGTTTAGGTGCTGCATTATCAACGCGGTGTAAGCCCAAGGTGATCCATGAAAATCGGCATTCTGCAAACTGGCCATGTGCCCGACGACCTGATTGGCGAAAACGGCAACTACCCCGAGATTTTTGAGCGTTTTCTGAGCGGACAAGGTCTGACCTTCGAACACTATGCAGTGGTCGACAATGTCTTTCCGGACAGCGTTGACGCGGCCGACGGGTGGCTGATCACCGGGTCGAAATACGGCGCCTATGAAGACCTGCCATGGATCGCACCTTTGGAGGCGTTGATCCGCGACATCTATGCTGCCGGTCTGCCTTTAATCGGCGTTTGCTTTGGCCACCAGATCATCGCGCAGGCCCTTGGCGGCAAGGTCGAAAAGTTTGCAGGCGGCTGGTCAATTGGTGCGCAACGCTATGCGGTGAACGGGACTGACGTGACGCTGAACGCGTGGCATCAGGATCAGGTTACAGAACGCCCCGAGGCCGCACAGGTGGTGTCCTCGACGGCGTTTTGCGAAAACGCAGCCCTTCTTTATGGTGATCGCGTGTTCACAATCCAACCGCACCCCGAGATCGACCGCACCTATCTCAAAGGATTGCTGGATGTGCGTGCCCCGGGCGTCGTCCCCGAGCCGATACGAAAGGCCGCCATTGATGCAATCGATACCCCTACTCACAGCGCACAACTTGCAGACATGTTCGCGTTGTTTTTCAAGGAAAAGAGGATCGCATGAGCGAGCCAAAACTGACCGACCTGCCAGAAGCCGCCCGCCTCTATCTTGAGGGCAAGCGGCTGGATGAGGTGGAATGCGTCATCTCTGACCTGCCGGGCATTGCCCGCGGCAAAGCGGTACCAGCCAGCAAGTTCGCCAAGCAGGACTATTTTCACCTGCCCGATAGCATCTTTTACCAGACCATCACTGGCGGATGGGGCGAGGCTGCGGACGAGGACGGGTTCATCGAAAAGGACATGATCCTAAAGCCGGATATGAGCACAGCAACGGCCGCGCCATGGACAGGTGACTGGACACTACAGGTGATCCACGACGCATATGATCGCAAAGACGCGCCAGTGCCGTTCTCTCCGCGCAATGTACTGAAACGGGTTGTGCAGCTTTATCACGATCAGGGCTGGAAACCGATTGTGGCGCCGGAGATGGAATTCTTTCTGATCGCCCGCAATCTGGACCCGGCACAAGAGATCAAACCGATGACGGGCCGTTCGGGTCGCCCAGCTGCTGCACGGCAAGCCTATTCAATGACCGCGGTGGACGAATTTGGCCCCGTGATCGACGACATTTACGATTTTGCTGAGGCCCAAGGGTTCGAAATCGATGGCATCACGCAGGAAGGCGGCGCAGGCCAGCTTGAGATCAACTTGCTTCATGGCGATCCGGTGAAGCTGGCGGACGAAGTATTCTATTTCAAACGCCTGATCCGCGAAGCGGCCTTGCGCCACGACTGTTTCGCCACCTTCATGGCCAAACCGATCGAGGATGAACCCGGAAGCGCCATGCATATCCACCACTCGATCCTCGATATGGAGACGGGCAAGAACATCTTTGTTGGCCCTCAAGAGGGTGATACGGACGCGTTTTTCCACTTTATCGGGGGCATGCAGGCATACATGCCTGCGGCACTCGCGGTGATGGCGCCATACGTCAACAGCTATCGCCGATACGTCAAGGATCACGCCGCACCGATCAACCTCGCCTGGGGGCGCGACAACCGCACCACAGGTATCCGCGTGCCCCTGTCCACACCACAAGCGCGCCGCGTTGAAAACCGCATCGCAGGCATGGACTGCAACCCCTACTTAGGTATCGCGGCTTCGCTTGCTTGCGGATATCTTGGGTTGATGGAGGAAAAGCGCCCCGGTGCGCAGTTCAAGGGCGACGCCTATGAGGGGGATGGCGATATCCCTCGTGTTCTGGGATCGGCGCTGGATTTGTTTGATGACTGCGCGCCATTACACAGTGTCTTGGGCCCTGAATTTGCGCGTGTCTATTCCATCGTCAAACGCGCCGAATATGACGAGTTCCTACAGGTGATTTCACCATGGGAGCGAGAGCATTTGCTGATAAACGTCTAAAGCGGACACCCTGCCCTTTGGGTAGAATTTATCTGGCGAGATAAAGCAGAGGACCCCGGCGATGAATTTGCTCTATGCTAATGACAAGGTCGGCACTTACCCGGACAGCTGGTATGCGGCGACGTCTGACATCCCGTCGGAACGCCCCCCTTTGCAAGGTGCCGCGCGTGCCGATGTTTGTGTTGTCGGGGCTGGATACACTGGCCTTTCCGCTGCACTGCATCTCGCGCAGGCAGGTTTCAACGTTGTCGTGCTGGAGGCGCATCGTGCAGGCTTTGGCGCCTCGGGGCGCAACGGCGGGCAATTGGGCTGGGGCCAGCGGGTCGAGCAGCCATACCTTGAGAAAATGCTTGGGATGGAGCGCGCCCGCGACCTGTGGGCCTTGGGTCAGGAAGCCACGGCCCTTGTGAAGTCTCTGGTCAAAAACCACGACATCGACTGCTACTTGCGCCCCGGCATTGCATGGGCGGGTGAAAGCACCGGCGAAGTGGACGAATTGCATGCCCATGCAGCCCACATGTCACAGCATTACGGCTATGACATGGATGTCTTGGACAAAGACGGGTTGCACAGCTTTTGCCCCTCGCCTGCCTATATCGGCGGGATCATGAATTGGGATGCAGGCCATTTGCACCCCCTCCGCTATGCCCTTGGGCTTGCCAGCGCGGCAGAGGCACAGGGAGTGCAGTTATTCGAACGCAGCCCGGTCGAGCGGATTGAACAAGGTGCGCGCGTGAAGGTGCACACATCAGGCGGTGTCGTTGATGCGGACCACCTGATCCTCGCCTGCAACGGCTACCTCGGCACCCTCGATCACTCGGTTGCGCGTCGCGTCATGCCCATCAACAACTTTGTCGCTGCCACTGCGCCCCTAGGCGATGAGGCCGCTCGTGTATTGGCACAGGACATTGCCGTGGCCGATAGCCGCTTTGTGGTGAACTACTTTCGGCTCAGCCATGACAAGCGGCTGCTGTTCGGGGGTGGGGAAAGCTATGGTTACCGCTTTCCGACCGATATCCCCGGCCTTGTGCGCAAACAGATGGTGCAGATTTTCCCTCACCTAACGGATGTGCCGATTGACTACGCGTGGGGTGGCACCCTTGGGATTACTATGAAACGGCTGCCCTATCTCTCTCGTGTGGCGCCCAACATATTGTCAGCCTCGGGCTACTCGGGCCACGGCGTGGGTACGGCGACCCACGCGGGCAAACTGATGGCGGATGCGATTGGTGGTCAGGCAAATGGTTTTGACACAATGGCCGCGATTCCCAGTACTCCATTCCCTGGCGGGCCACGGCTGCGCAGCCCGCTGCTGGTGCTTGCGATGACGTGGTATGCCTTGCGCGACCGTCTCGGCCTCTAGCGTTTCTGCCTGATTTGTTGACCAAACCGGCACAGGCCCGCCACCTGTGTCACAAAACCATTTCTTTTTCCCGCTAACAGTTTTAATAAACTGAAAACCGAGCATAAGGAAATTGAAATATGTCCCTGCCAGATATGCACAGTGCCGAATCCATCCCCGAAGCCGCACGGGTCGAGATTGATCGCCTCCTGAACTCCGGTGATCTGTTCCGCTACACTGCGCCCAGCGATGCGCCCGTGTCCTTGCTGGAAAACGAGTTCGCAGAACTGATGGGGTCCAAATTCGCGCTCGCCGTCTCCTCCTGCTCGGCCGCGCTGTTCCTGTCCCTCAAAGCGCTAGATTTGCCGCGCGATGCCCGCGTTCTGATCCCCGGATTTACGTTTGCCGCAGTTCCTTCGGCAGTACTGCACGCCGAATGCCTGCCTGTCCTGTGCGAAGTGGCTGAGAACTATCGCATCGATATGGCGGATTTCGCGGCCAAGCTGCCATCGGTCAGAGCCGTCATCGTCAGCCACATGCGTGGCCACACATCGGACATGGATGCGATCATGGAGCTGTGTGACGCCGCTGGCATCCCCGTGATCGAAGACGCCGCACATTCGCTTGGCACCACATGGAACGGACGCAAGATCGGGACCATCGGCAGAATCGGCTGTTTTTCTTTCCAGTCCTACAAAATGATCAATGCTGGCGAAGGCGGGATCATGATCACGGACGATGCTGATCTGATTGCGCGCGCCGTCATTATGTCCGGGGCGTATGAGCATAACTGGAAGAAACACGGTGTGTTGCAAGACGCATTCGCTGCGCATCAAAACCAGCTGCCCCTCTACAATGTGCGGCTTTCGAACCTAAGTGCGGCAGTCATCCGCCCCCAACTGCCCCACCTCGCCCGTCGGGTTGAGGACGGGCGGCGCAACCACGATCATGTGGCCGCTCTACTGGGCCAAAGCGCACACATTCAGGTCCCTGCTCCGCTGAGCGGCGAAGTGCGTGCGCCGGACTCCATACAGTTCAACCTGATCGACCTGAGCGAGGCCGAAGTGGACGGATTTGTAGCGGCGGCTGCAGCCGGAGGTGTCAAAGTGCAGGTCTTCGGGGCAAGTGCGGACAACGCGCGTGCCTTTTGGAACTGGCAGTTCATTCCCGACCTGCCCGAATTACCACAAACACGCAAAATGCTGATGCGCGCATGCGACGTACGCTTGCCCGTGCATTTGCCGGTTCACACTTTGGACGCAGTCGCCAATGTCCTGCTGTCAGCAATAACTACGGCCCGCAAACTTCAGGCCGCCTAAGGAACCGATGCTCGATTGTTACGGAAAGACGCGCCAGCGGCGGCGGCAAAGCCCCCTTTGCGCCGGGTGGCCAAATCGCTAACCTGCTCCCATGACAGATCTTTCAAACGGCGTCGCATGGATGGGTGGCAAGATCATTCCAATCGCAGACGCTGCCATCCCCGTGACCGATTGGGGGCTGACCCACAGCGACATTGCTTATGACGTCGTACCCGTCTGGCATGGTGCTTTCTTTCGGTTGGACGACTATGTGAACCGCTTCATCGCTTCGCTGACAGCGGGGCGCTATGACATCGGGATTGACCGAGACGGCATCTTCGCTGCCCTTCAAGAAATGGTCTATGCGAGCGGAATGCAGGATTCATATGTTGCCATGGTCGCCGCTCGCGGGCGCAACCCAGTGCCCGGCAGCCGTGATCCTCGCGACTGTGCAAACCACTTTTACGCATGGTGCGTGCCGTATGTGCACATCGTCAAACCTGATGCCGCGACAAAGGGCACTTCGATTTGGATCGCAAAATCTGTGCGCCGGATTCCAGAAGACAGTGTGAACCCCCGGGTCAAAAACTACCATTGGGGCGATTTCACGTCCGGCCTTTTTGAGGCCAAGGACAAAGGGTTCGAAACAACCCTGTTGCTTGATCACGATGGCAACGTGACCGAAGGGCCCGGGTTCAACGTATTCGCGGTATTCGGGGATCGAGTCGTCACCTCAGACCACGGTGTTTTGCATGGGATTACGCGGTCAACGGTGCTCGAAATGTGTGTCGAGGCTGGGCTAAAGCCCGAGGCGCGCCCCCTCCCTCTTGAAGAGTTCTGGCAGGCGGACGAAGTTTTCATGTCCTCTTCCGGGGGCGGGGTGATCCCGGTGGCACAGGTTGACGACCGTCACTTTTCCAATGGAGCAGCAGGCCCTGTCGCCTCCGGGCTTCGGAAGCGCTATTTCGACTGGATCATGCGAGACGCATATCGGACGCCAATCAAAGCTCCGTAAGGCGCACCTTCTGGTGCGCCCTTCCGCGCAGTCAGGACATTTTGGACAGTTTTGCCTGCAACTCGGCGAGTTGTTTTTTGATGGTGGCCAGATCTTCAGCCTCTTCTTGGGGGGCTTCATCCTTGTCAGCCCCACCGGTCCAACCGGGCGTCAGCCCACCGGTCATCGCCTTCATGAAGGCCTCTTGTTGGGCCTGCATCAACTCAAATCCCGGCATCTTCGCCATAGGGTTTAGGGCTGTGACATTCTCCATCACCTTGCTCTGTCCATCCCGCAGCATCTCGAAAGAGGCTTGCAGGAACTGGGGGACCACGGACGCGTCTCCGCCCATGTAGCTGCGCACAAGATCGTTGAGCACATCTACCGGCAACACGTTCTCGCCCCGGCTTTCATGCTCGGCAATAATCTGAAGCAGGTATTGGCGGGTCAGGTCGTCCCCTGTCTTGAGGTCGACAATCTGCACCTCACGCCCGTCACGAATAAATCCTGAGATATCCTCAAGCGTCACGTAATCGCTTGTTTCAGTGTTATAGAGGCGGCGACTGGCGTAGCGCTTTATCAAAAGTGGTGCTGGCTTGTCCGTCACGATGCTGTTCTCCCCAAGCGTGCGTGCTGCAGTGCAGCTTAGGCGCAAGCGTTGAAAAAAGAAAGGTCGCGAATTATTGCGCCAAGCATCACCAAAAAACCCACCTCCGTACGCAACCGGACAGAGTTAGACCACGCAACCGGCACAGATGGAATGATCCGAGACAATGATAAGCCTAAGATCTGAATGCGAGTTTGGCGGTCAAAATCGCCAAACAGGTGTCAGTGCGTGTTTTGTACGTAAATTCTAGCGCTCGGCCGTGCAGATCAACTCATCGCGGACAGGTTCGCAATCAACATGTCTCGCTTTTGATCCATTTCTTCTTGGATTTTGTGGGCCAAGTCTGCCTCTGGGCCACAGCACACGACCGCCGTTTCCTTTAACTCGCGGTGCGTGCGGTGCGACGTGTCGAGCATCGCTTGTTTGACCAGGCTCAAGATCTCCTCCTTCTCACGGACAGGAAGGTCGGAAAGAGTTTTGTCCATCTCTTGCGTTACTCTCTTAATAAGCTTCTCAAGATTCATTCAGGAGTCTCCCTTTTCTTTGACGCACTGCATGTTCGCCCAACGTCACCGTTGGACATTTGACAACATCTCTATCCCACCGATTGAAAATCTCCAACTGGTTTGGGATCTTCGGTTTATCGTTTGGTGTCGGGCCCATGACCCAAAGGGCATGAGCGGTCAGTGCGCCAAGCGGCCATGCCCTGCGTGAAATGCTCAACTCGGGCTCACATGGCCAGCCCGCCAAACACCTCCGCTCACAGTGATCGCAGTTTCCACATTACAGCACAAAGAGACATAGCATTTGCCGAATACTGGGTGTGGTAGGCAGCAGGTTGATCGCGCTTTGACGCAGCCAATATTTGCGTAAGGCGCGCAAGTACTTCAAACATACTATCGGAACAACCAACGCTCGCGGACTGACCCAAACCGCCAAATCGAGATACGCCAATGCCCTTTCGCACCGCTTTGAATATATTTGCCATCTGCCAGTTCGCAATCTTGATCTTGCTAGGAACGATCACGTTCGCGCAGGAACAGACGGCTTCAGCCTTTTCCGCTCCGGAACCCTCTGCGATCACGACCACTGCCGCCGAACTTGAATTGCTCACCGTGCCGATGACGACTGATGAACTGTCAGACCTCGCAACTGCGTGGCAAGACCATATCAAAACTCTGCTTGAGCAATCTGCGGTGCTCAATCTGGAGCTGGAAGTCGCAAATGATGCGCGTAGCGAAGTGTTGCGCACAGAATTGGCAAATGCATTGGATCAACAGCGCGACGTACAAGAAAGCTATGAGATCGTCATCGAAGCATGGCGCGTAAAAGGCGCGCCACCAGAAGACATCCAAGCCCATGAAACCTATTTGAATGCGCTCCGCCTCGAAGCGGTCCGCACGACCGATGCAAAGACGCTGTTTCAGTTCGTGATCGACTGGTTGACCTCCTCGGAAGGAGGGTTGGGTCTGTTACTGAAGATCGCGGGCTTTTTACTCGCACTTTGGGGTATGTATTTTGCCGCTAGGATATTGCGGCGTGCGGCAGGTCGAGGCCTTTCACGCATCCCGAACCTGTCCCGGCTCCTTCAGCGTTTTATCGTCAATGCGGTTTATTGGGCGACGTTCGTGCTGGGCATATTGGTTATTCTGGCGGTTTTCGGTGTGAATGTGACCCCTTTGTTTGCTGTGTTTGGTGGCCTTTCATTCATTATCGGCTTTGCATTGCAGGATACGCTCGGCAATCTGGCCAGCGGTCTGATGATCATGATCCTCAAACCCTTTGACACCGGTGACTACATCGAGATCAGCGGAGCGTCAGGTTTTGTTGACGAAATGTCTATTGTGTCGACGCAAATCCGTACCTTCGACAATCAGGTTATTGTTGTTCCCAACTCCAAGATCTGGGGCGACGTGATAACCAATGTCAGTGTATCTCCTGAACGACGTATCGATCTGGTTTTCGGTATCGGGTATTCCGACAATACAGCGCTGGCCATCGAGGTTCTCAAAGAGCTTGTGGCCGCGCATCCCAAATGCCTTAAAGAACCGAAACCCGAGATATTTGTTGGTGAGTTGGGCGAAAGCTCCGTCAACATTTTCTGCCGGCCATGGTCAAAATCTGATGATTATTGGATCGTCTACTGGGATCTGACGGGGCAGGCAAAAGAACGCTTTGATGCCGAAGGAATATCGATCCCTTTCCCTCAGCGGGATGTTCATCTCATTCAGGAGGACAAGGGTGCTCTCGATGGTGCGTGATCGTCGGTAACGCACCCACATCCCTCCCCAACAGCCAAGCTGCCCGATGGC
This sequence comes from Tateyamaria sp. Alg231-49, assembly GCF_900143535.1. Lineage (GTDB taxonomy): Bacteria > Pseudomonadota > Alphaproteobacteria > Rhodobacterales > Rhodobacteraceae > Tateyamaria. The sequence goes on from NZ_FRFA01000005.1 coordinate 78,849, forward strand.
TTGCAGTTCCGTAATTGACCCGTGCGCCGCACAATAAAAAAAGGCGGACCCCGATGAAGGAGCCCGCCGCAGTCATCGCGCAGTTCAGGGAGGAGAATTGGCGCGATATATTGGTGTCGTCTTACTTGGCAGCAGCTTTCTTGGCAGCAGCTGTCATGTCGCCTGTGGCTTTTTTCACGGCGGCAGATGCGTCTTCGCTCATGTCTTTGCCAGCAGCCATCATCAGTTCAACTGTTTCCATCTGAACTTTTTTAGCAACTTCAGCAAAAGCAGCCATGTGCTCGGCTGTCACTTCAGCGTAGGACGATGCGAAGTCTGTCATCGCTTTGGCGTAGTCAGCAGGGTCCGCTTTGGCTTTGGACATGTCGCCCAGTTTCGCCAGAGTTTCTTTTGTCCACTTGGAAGAAATCTCTGTGGATTTCTCTGCTGCGTCGATCGCAACCGTGCTCAGCTTTTCGTTCAGCGATGTCGCTGTTTTGAATGCGTCTTCCATGGATGCTGTGTCGACGGGGAAAGAACCCATAACGTCTTTGAACATCGCGCTCATGTCTTGTGTCTTAGCCATTGTATCAGTCCTTTGTTCAGGTGTGGGGGGAGGACCCACCGCTTAATTCCTGAACCAGAACATAGATGCTGCGCCGCAGCATTTCAAGTATTTTCGCTGCACCGCAGCAAAAAAGATTAACCCAAAGGAAATGCTTGCAAAAAACCCCGCACCCCTAAGGTTTCGCCTTGACGGTAACGTACGTTCCAGGCGCATCACACAATACAGGATGCTCAGAATCACCCGGATCACGTGCGGCGACTTTGGCCCCTGCCCGCTTTTTTAACCACTCACCCCAGCGCGGCCACCAAGATCCCTCATGGAACTCGGCACCTTCCGCCCACGCCTGATAATCAAGGCTGAGATCAGTGTTGGTATAGTGCCCGTACTTGTTCTTGGTCGGCGGGTTGACGATCCCAGCGATGTGCCCGGACTGGGTCATGATGAACGTCTTGTCCTTGCTGCCCATCTGCTGCACTCCGCGATAACTGTCTTTCCACGGTGCAATGTGGTCCGTCTCGCACGCAATGGCGCAGAGCGGGACATCGACCTCGTCTAGGACAAGGTGATGTCCCAGCAGATCAAAGCCGCCTTCGGCCAGCTCATTTCGCTGACAAAGCCCCCGTAGGTATTGCATTGCCATCTTGGCCGGCAGGTTCGCCCCGTCCCCATTCCAATACAGCAGATCAAATGCAGGTGGGGTCTGGCCCATCATGTAGCTCTTAATCGCCGGGGTGTAGACCAGATCGTTAGAGCGCAGGAACGTAAACGTGCGCGCCATGATAATGGAGGGCAGAATACCTTTGTCTTCCGTTTCTGCCTCGATCCCGTCGATAAAGTCATCTGTGAGAAATGGGGCAAATTCGCCCTGATCCCCGAAATCCGTGAGAGCCGTAAAGAGAGTGGCGGACTTGACCGATTTGTCACCCCGTTGTTTCAACAAGCTAAGCGTGAGCGACAGCGTAGTCCCAGCAATACAATAGCCAATTGCATTCACCTGCTTCTGCCCGGTGATCGACTTGGCCTCGGTTATGGCGCGTATGTACCCGTCTTCGACATAGTCTTCCAAGCCCACGCCAGCATAGGCAGCATCGGGGTTGACCCAACTGACCACAAACAGTGTGTGGCCCTGATCGACCAACCATTTGACCATGCTGTTTTGCTCTTTGAGATCGAGAATGTAGAATTTGTTGATCCACGGTGGAAACAGCACAAGCGGGATCTTGTGCACCTTTTCAGTGGTCGGCGTGTATTGGATCAGCTCCATCATCTTGTTTCGGTAGACGATCTTGCCGGGTGTGGTGGCGATGTTGCCCCCCAGTTCGAATGCCTTGTCATCCGCCAACTTGACGATCAATTCGCCGTTGTTGGATTCCAGATCTGAAATCAGGTTTTCAAGCCCCTGCACCAAGGATTGACCTTCGGTTTCGACGGCCTTTTCGAGAGCATCCGGGTTGGTTGCCAAAAAGTTGGTGGGCGACATCATGTCGAGAATCTGGCGGCTGAAATAAGCGAGACGCTGCTTTTCCTTGCTGTCCATATCGGTGACATCGTCGATAGCCTGTTCGACGGCAGCCGCGTTGATCAGATACTGCTGTTTGACGAAGTTGAAATAGGGGTGCGTGTCCCACAGCGGGTTGGCAAAGCGGCGGTCTTTCGGGCCGGGATCGGCTGGGGCCTGCAACTTGCCACTGGCAAGCGCTTGCTGCGCTTCGACAAAGTGGGTGACGGATTTCGACCAGAACTGCAATTGGTGCTCAAGCACTTTGGCCGGGTCCCGCAATGCCTCGCTCCAATAAGCGCTGGCCGCTTTGGTGAACAATTCCTGATTCGGGCCATCAAGGGCTGCATTGTGCATGCTGCGGTGCGACATGACTTGCGACAACCGCTGCGTGAGTTCTTCAACTTTCTTAAGGTTAGTGTTCAATTTGTCGAGGTTTTCGCCCGAGACAGCACTATCTGTTGTGCTTTTTGTCGTCGTGGTTGTCATATTAACGTCTTCCTCGTAGTCTTTGCACGTGCAGCATTTGGGCCCGGCCCAAGTGATGCCACTATAGGGTCGCATGTTTCAGGGGGCAAAGCGACAGTCTGTCCGGCGCGGTTCGTTTGTATCCGCCCCTAACGGTTCAAGGAGTGCACAATGCGCTACATGATCAATTACGATTTGATGGAAACCATGCGGAACACCAATCAATGGTTGGGCGCAACAGCGCAAGCCATCGGCAGCTATCCCGCTTTTTCGATGATCCCGAACCCGGGCATGGCATGGATGCGTGCATGGGGTGAAGTGACGGAACGCACCTTCCAACGGATGGTGGTAAAACCTGACTGGGGCATCCCATCGATGACGGCCGAAGATGGCAAGGACCACCTTGTCAGCATCGATATATGCGTGCCCGGCGCTTTTGGCGACCTGATCCACTTCAATGTTAACGGCCGCAAACCCAAAGATCGCAAGGTCCTGTTGGTTGCACCGATGTCGGGACACTATGCAACCCTGTTGCGTTCAACCGTCATGTCGCTGCTGCCCGACTGTGAAGTCTATGTCACCGACTGGCACAATGCGCGCGACATCCCCGTCAGCGCCGGCAAGTTCGATATCGAGGATTATACCCTCTACCTCGTCGATTACATGCGCCACATGGGACCTGAAACCCACGTGATCGCCGTATGCCAGCCGGCACCGCTGACACTGGCCGCGACCGCATACCTTGCTGAAGAAGATCCAAAGGCACAGCCCCGCTCGCTCACGCTGATTGGCGGTCCGATTGACCCGGATGCCAATGCGACAGACGTTACCGACTTTGGCCGACGCGTCACCATGGGCCAGCTTGAAGAAACGATGATCCAGCGGGTTGGCTTCAAATACCCCGGCGTAGGGCGTCTGGTTTATCCAGGGCTCTTGCAACTGGCGTCATTCATCTCGATGAACGGCGAAAAACACCAAAAGGCCTTTGTCGATCAGATCAGTTCCGTTGCGCGCGGCGAGGCTGCTGATCATGACAAGCACAACAAATTCTATGACGAGTACCTGGCCGTTATGGACATGACGGCTGAGTTTTACCTGTCCACCGTGGATCGAATTTTCAAAAACGGTGAAATCGCCAAGAACCAGTTTACGGTTGCTGGCAAAGCCGTTGACATCGGCAAGATTACGACCGTCGCTGTGAAGACTGTCGAAGGGTCGAATGACGACATCTCGGCCCCCGGACAATGCATTGCCGCCCTTGATCTGTGCACCGGCCTGCCTGACCAGAAAAAAGCCAGCCACCTTGAAGAAGGCGCGGGTCACTATGGCATCTTTGCGGGCAAAAGCTGGCGCAACAACATCCGCCCGCTCGTGCTCGAATTCATCGACGCCAACACGCCAAAGCCCGCAGGCAAAAAGGCCGCCAACAAGAACAAGGCAGCATAGACCGGCATGGCGGGGGCTGATCTGCCATTCGCCTGCTCTTGCGGAACGCTAAGCGGCAAGCTCGTCGGTGTAAGCCACGCAAATGGCAATCGGCTTGAATGCTATTGCGGGGACTGCCGCGCCGCTGAGGCGTTCGCCTCGCCGACCCGAGCAATCCCAGACGGCCCGGTCCAGCTGTATCAGACAACGCCGGCCCGTATCCGGATTGACGAAGGCGCTGACCAATTGGCGGTGTTTTCGCTGTCTCCGAAAGGGGTGTTGCGCTGGCATGCAAAGTGTTGTGGCACGATGCTGTTCAACACACTGCGCAATCCGAAAATCGCCTTTGTGGCGGTGTTCACCGACGCTGTTGCGGACGCAAACGTTCTTGGCCCTGTGCAATCGCGCGCCAACATACAGAACGGCGATGGTACTTCTCGAAACGAAGGGTTCGGGCGGATGCTGCGCTCCATTGCCAGAGGCGCTGTCCCCGCACGGATCACCGGATCGTGGAAGAACACGCCCTTTTTTGATCCGGACACGATCGAGCCAGTGTCAGAGATTTACGTCCTGAACAAAGAAGAGCGCGCCGCGGTTACGCCCAGCTAACGCGGGTTCTGTCGCCTCCGAACTAGCGCAAAATCAGAGGCTGTTGCATCCAATCACGCAGCGCTTGCGTGGTCTCGGCCGGCGCTTCGAGTGTTGGAACATGACCCGCCTCGTCCAGCACACGCAATTCGGCACCATGGATCAACTCGGCCATGAATGTGTGGCGTTTGACCGGGCACAACATGTCATGCGCACCGCACAACACCATGGTCGGCACCTTGCATTTACGCAAAGTCCCTTGCTGATCACGGCGTCTTTGCAGGGCGCGCGATTGGCGCACAAATGTCTCGGATCCGAGGGCAGCGGCCATATCCAGCATCAAATCTGTAATTTCCGCCCTGTATGGACCTGGCCCAAGATACGTTGGCAACACCTCGTCCCGCATCAGCTCTTGCAAGCGTCCGGTGCGCGCTTTGATGATCTGGGGTTCGCGGGCCGTGGAAGCCTGCGGCGTTTCTGCCAGCGGGCTGGTGTCCATCAATGCAATCCGCGTGATCCGGTCAGGGGCGCGGCGCAACAATTCCATCGCTACGATGCCACCCATCGACAGGCCCGCAAGAGCGAACCGCGCCGGAAGTTCATCAAGCAGCCCACTTGCGATCTCTTCAATCCGCTCACCACGGGTGACCGGCGAAACCATAATCGAATATTCAGGGGACAATTCCGCGATTTGCGGGCCAAACAGGCGCGCATCGCACATCATTCCCGGTAGCAAAACCAACGGTTCAGCCATGCCGCAGCCTCATCACGCGCCCCATTTTCCCGTTTATCTAGTATTTTCCCTGCGGCCACCATGGCTTGCCCGGGCAAGCACGGCAAGCCCAAGATGTGGGCATATTTCAGGGATATGCAATTCCTCTGAATGGTGGAAAGTCGCGGTACCGCTCCTGGCGCTTTGCAAGCGGCTCGCTAGGCGCGGCCCCCGCTTTCAGCAACAGGCCCTTGGGCGCAATATAGCTGCCGATCATCGCGCGCGGATGGGGGCGCCAATCAAGGTTGAACGCACATAGCTTGGGGAAAAACCACATTGCCGAATAAGGCAGATGATCATGCACCCACCACGCCAGATCGCGCCAGTCGCGCCCCTGTTCGTACCGGTCTGTGAACCATGGAATCGCCAACGAGGTCCCTGCAATCGCATCCTCGCCCTGCCCCCAATCCCAGATGTGGCATTCGATCGGATTGTCGTTGCGCGCGCAGTTCAGCTTGTTGTCATTGCCGTATTGATTAAGCTCGGGCGAGCGGTATCCGGAGCGGATCGCTATGCGCCCAAAGGTCTCTTCCAACGGATCAAGAAGCTGCGTGCACAGCAGCCTCCCATGCTCAATCACCAGATCAGGGTCGCGCGGCAGGTTGCTGATCTCATGGAAGTTTCCAATTTCAGAATAGAGGAAATCCCGCATATAAAAGTGCTTGGACAATCGCACCCGCCCGAAGGTTTCAAGGCTCCACATGCTGGCCGGGCGTCGCATTACTCCGCACCGTTCCATTGGAATGCGCCGTCTGGGCCAAGGGGCGAAAACGGGTTCCATGCCACTTCCCAAATGTGCCCTTCGGGATCAGCAAAGTAACCGTGATGGCCACCCCAAAATACGTCCGAAGCTGGTTTCAAAACCTGTGCACCCGCAGCTTTGGCGCAATCGAGCAAAGGGGCGACGTCACCCTTCTTGCGCACATTGTATGCCAACGTCATCGCACCGCGTCCCAAGGCGTCAACCGGAACTCCGATTTCTTCGGCCAATGCGGCTAGCGGATAAAGCCCAAGCGTCTGCCCAATCAGATCAAAGGCGATCACGCCGTCCGGGCTATCAACACGTTTCCAGCCCAAAGCTTCGTAGAACTGTGCCAAGACATTGATGTCCCGCGCGCCCATTGTGATCAAGGACACACGCTGTTCCATCATTGCCCCTCGAGGGTCTGCACCCAGCCGATCATATCTGTCACTGCCTTCTCCGTTTGTCCGGGAGATCTGACATCGCCCGCAATAATATGGGATTGCGGGTCGTCCATGCTCCCCATGACAGGGTTGACGATCATCGTTTCTGCTCCCCAACGCCGGGCCACGTCGGCAGTCATTTCCGGGCGTACAACTTGGTCTTCGTTTGAAAACCAGAACAGGGCCGGGATCGTTTGATCTGCATGGTCTACAGCCTTTGCCACCTTGATCAGGGCAGCCACCGGCATCACCGAAACACTGGGATACTCTGTTGTCCAATAGGTAGCGTGATCTTCGTTGCTTGGCTCAAAACTGCGCGTCTTGCCGGCCAATGGGGGCAGCCAATAGCGCGCCGCAGGCCAGCTGAGAAACCGCGCTAAAGGGTTCGCTATGCCAAAGTTCGGTGAGACAAAGATCAAACCGGCCACCCGATCCATCATATCGCGATCCTGCGCCAGCGCCGCAACAAGCGACCCGCCCGTGGACGTCGATATGATCAGAACACGCCGTCCGGCAATCCGCGCGGCTTGCAAGCCTTCATCCAGATCACTGGCCCATGCCTGCACCGATCCTGTAGCCAGTGCTGCGCCGTCGCGCCCGTGCCCAGCCAGACGCGTGAAAATCAGGTTGGCCCCCAGCGCCTCTGCCATCCGGTCTGGCACTGGGCGCAATTCCTTTGATGTCGCTGAAAACCCGTGCACATACAGGATCACCCAGTCGGTTTGTGCGCCTTTATCTCCCGCCCAAATCACCTGTTTCTGGACACCGGGTGTGATGTCATCAAAACGCGCCTCCACTTGCGCGAAATGGGCATCAAGGTCTGGCCCGACGGTCATCTGATCCGGCCTCAGGTTTGCATCCTCGTAGGGGCCAATCACCCACAATGCACAGATCGCGAGCAGACAGACCGCCCCAACCCGAACAGCGCCCTTCATGTTTCGAGCCCCATAATGTCAACAATGGCCTCCTCAATCAGCCCCAAACAGGGCCCGTCAGAAAACCGGTGGTCGGCCCCTTTGACAAGCGCCAGTCGCATGTCCGGGCTGTCGGCATGCTCCAGCAAGCGCACCGCAGTTTCAGTGCTCACCGCGCTGTCGGCGGTCCCTTGCAGGCAGCGCACTGGAAACGGCAGTGGGAGGGGGGAGCGCAGCACCAGATTGTCCCGCCCATCCTCAATCAACCGACGAGTGATAATATAGGGTTCCATATAGTCCGACGGCATCTCGACCTGCCCATCCCGTTCAATCGCGGCCCATTGAGCATCAGTAAAGGACGCAGCATACCCGTCTTCTGTAAAATCAGGCGCCGCCGCGATGGTCACCAGCCCAGCGACGCGCTCCGGGTGCGCGCGCGCATAAAGCAGCGCTTGCCATCCCCCCATGGAGCTACCGACGACGACAAGCGGACCGGTCGTCAACGCGCTCAAGGCTGCGGCCGTATCCTGCGCCCAATCTCCGATGCAACCTTCCTCAAAGGTGCCCGAACTTTCGCCGTGTCCAGAGTAATCAAAGCGCAAAAACGCTTGGCCCCGCGCGGCGCACCATGCCTCGAGATGAACAGCTTTGGTGCCTTCCATGTCCGATTTGAGGCCGCCCAGAAACACCACGGTTGGGCCTGCGCCTTGCGTGCGATGATAGGCCAGTTTGCGGCCCTGTTCGGTGTCCAAAAATTCAGGCCCTGCCATCACTGCCTCTCCTCTTGTTTATGTCTAGGGAACATGCGCAGGGCATGGCGCGCTGTCCATCCTGACGCTGGGGGAATTTTTGGCGGCCATATTCGCGAGACTTTGGAAAAACCATGGTTTCCCAGATCTACGCCCTGCCCAAATTCCGCACGCCGCCCGCACTTAGACAATCCGCTCAGGCATGATAATGGCTGAACGGCCGTGTCTTTCAAGGCTGGTGCGGTGCACCATTCACCAATTCATCTTCACGCTCAATTTGCAGTGCACACCTGTCATCATCGGTTAGGATCTGATCGCGTGATGGGCCTTGACCCTTGCGGCCTCACGCGGCAGGGTCGCGCCATGACACACATGGCCACATCGTTTTATTGGACCCGCTCGCATACCTTGCGTGCCGTGGCCCGTGTCTGACATCTGACCTGAACCCACCGCCGCAACCGCGGTGGTGATATGTGCAAACACTCTGCCGCGTGCAGAGGAGCGCACAACATGACCACAAACATTCGACCTGTGCAGGAAAAAGACCTGCCACAACTGCATCATATGATCTGCGCTCTGGCGGCGCATCATGGCGATGTGCCTGACATCAACCCGTCCCACCTTGCCCGAGACGTTTTGGGCATGGCCCCCTGGTTTCATGTTTTGGTGGCGGCGGGAGAGCGCGACTGCCTGCTCGGCTACACGGCTCTTTTGCCCCGTGGACAGTTGCAAACGGGCGTCCGGGGCATGGACATGCACCACTTGTTTGTCAGGGACGCGCATCGCGGATCGGGTCTTGGCTGCGCATTGATCAACGCGGCCATCACTCACTGCAAAAATCTCAGATGTCAGGGCATCACTGTGGGCACACATCCCGAGAACGCCGACGCTGCTGCATTTTACGAACGGCGCGGGTTCATTCGCCGCGACGGGTCAAATCCAAGGTTTCTAATGACGCTCGATCAGCCACCCACATAGGTCCCCTTAGCGGGGCGATAGAATGTCTTTTGATTGTGCAGCTTGCCCAACAATTCGTGGATCTCACGGACATCATCCTCTGATCCACCAGCCTTAAGGTCCGCTTGTGTCTGAGCGAGTTCGGCGCGTCGAAGCGCGTTTTCGATCAAGTCGAGCTCAGAGACAGTCAATTCGAAGGTCGTATTGTACTTGGGCACTGCGCGTTCCTCTTGCGATCCGAAATTTCCGATGGTGAACTTGATCGCAAAATAGGAGTTTCGCAGCGAAGGTCCAGAGCAAAGTGTCGTAAATCGCCCCGCAAAAGTCGTTTTTTCAGCACGCGATGGTATACTGTGCAAACCTTACCCGCTGTCGCAATCAAAACGCAGCCAGCGGTAATTCTCCTTTTGATCACTCCCGCGGACTTGACGCCCGCGCTCCGCGCTGCCACATCCCGCGCCACACATAACCCGCAACCGGGCGTTCCGTGGGCGCCAAACTGACGAGGAGTGCCGATATGGCCCCAATCTCTCTTACTTTCCCCGATGGCAATGCGCGCGACTACGAGGCCGGGATCACCCCCGCCGCCGTCGCAGAAGGCATCTCGAAATCCCTGTCCAAAAAAGCGATCAGCGCGACTGTGAATGGTCAGCACTGGGATTTGGCCTGGCCGATCGATGCAGATGCCCAAATCGCAATCCACACCATGGCCGACGAAGAACAGGCCAACGAGTTGGTCCGCCATGATCTGGCGCACATCATGGCCCGTGCCGTGCAGGAAATCTGGCCCGACACTCAAGTCACCATCGGCCCCGTCATCAAGGATGGCTGGTATTACGACTTTGACCGCACTGAACCCTTCACCCCCGAAGACCTTGGCGTCATCGAAAAGAAGATGCGCGAGATCATCAACAAACGGGACCCCGTGCGCACTGAGGTGTGGGAACGGGACGTCGCGATCCAATATTACAAAGACCGGGGAGAGCCATACAAAGTTGAATTGATCGACGCCATTCCGGGCGACGAACCTTTGCGGATGTACTGGCACGGCGACTGGCAAGACCTGTGTCGTGGCCCACACCTGCAACATACCGGTCAAGTACCAGGCGACGCATTCAAGCTGATGTCCATCGCAGGCGCCTATTGGCGCGGCGATTCTGACCGGGCGATGCTGCAACGCATCTATGGCGTTGCCTTCACCGGCAAAGAAAAGCTGCGCGCGCACCTCAACATGCTTGAGGAAGCGGCGAAACGCGACCACCGCAAACTGGGCCGCGAGATGGACCTGTTTCACATGCAGGAAGAAGCACCGGGCCAGATCTTTTGGCATCCGAACGGTTGGACCATCTATACCGAATTGCAGGACTATATGCGCCGCAAACAGCGCCAGGGCGGCTATGTTGAGGTGAACACTCCGCAAGTTGTAGACCGCCGCTTGTGGGAGGCGTCTGGCCACTGGGAAAAGTATCAAGAGCATATGTTCATCGTCGAAGTGGACGAGGACCATGCCCGGGAAAAGGCGGTCAACGCGCTCAAGCCCATGAACTGCCCCTGCCACGTGCAAGTCTACAATCAGGGCCTCAAGTCTTACCGCGACTTGCCGTTGCGCATGGCCGAATTCGGGTCCTGCAACCGCTATGAACCATCCGGTGCGCTGCACGGGATCATGCGCGTGCGCGGGTTTACCCAAGACGACGGGCACATCTTTTGCCGCGAAGACCAGATCGAAGAAGAAACCGCGATCTACATCGACTACCTAACCCAGATCTACAAAGACCTTGGCTTTGAGAGCTTCCGGGTGAAGTTTTCGGACCGGCCCGAAGCGCGTGCCGGGTCGGATGAGATTTGGGACAAGGCCGAAGAAGCGCTGCTGAGCGCCACCCGTGCCGCCGGGATCGAGCCCGAGTTGAACCCCGGAGAAGGCGCATTCTATGGCCCCAAGCTTGAATTCGTTCTGACAGACGCAATTGGGCGTGACTGGCAATGCGGAACCCATCAGGTCGACTTTGTGCTGCCCGAGCGGCTGGATGCGACCTATATTGGTGCCGATGGTGCCAAACACCGCCCCGTTATGCTGCACCGCGCCTGTCTTGGGTCGTTCGAGCGTTTCATCGGCATCCTGATCGAGGAACACGCGGGCAAGTTGCCGTTCTGGCTGGCGCCTCGTCAGGTTGTTGTCGCATCGATCATTTCGGATGCAGATGATTACGTGACCGAAGTTGTCGCTGCTCTGCGCGCCGCGGGCATCCGCGCCGAGGCCGATATTCGCAACGAAAAGATCAACTACAAGGTCCGCGAACATTCGGTTGGCAAAGTGCCCGTTATTCTGGCCGTCGGAGCGCGCGAGGTCGAAGAGCGCACCGTCACCGTGCGGCGCCTTGGCCAAAAGCAGACCAGCGTTCAACCGTTGGATGATCTGATTGGGGAATTGTCACATGACGCGACCCCACCGGACCAGCGCTAAGCGAAAACTGCAACATTTGGGCCTGTTTTATGTCAAAATGGGCCCAAATCCTGACATCGTTTCACGGGTCTGTGACTCACGCTGCTGTGAGTGGTAATCTGGCGGCGAAGTGCCCTACTCAATGGGTATCAACGGTTACAACTGACCAGTCCTAAAGGGAGCTTGAACATGTCTACAACAATGAAATCTGTTGCCATCGCCGGTGCCGTCGCCGCAGCACTGGCTGCGCAAACCACAACGCAGGCGCAGGCCGCTGGCAAAGAAAAATGCTATGGCGTTTCGCTGGCTGGCGAAAACGACTGCGCCGCCGGCCCCGGCACAACATGCGCGGGCACGTCCGTGACCGACTATCAAGGTAACGCATGGACGCTTGTCGATGCAGGCACGTGCGCCGAAATCGAACTGCCCGCCATGGCAGACGGCACAGCGCGCACCGGTTCGCTCGAAGAACTGGACCGCGACCTGCCCGCATAAGCATCGCGTAATTCGCAAACAACTGCGCCCCGCCGACTACGCGTGGGGCGCGGAATCCCCACTCTGGAAAGGCCACATCATGCTGGATGCGACACAAGACGCACGTCGCCTGCCCGCCGCCCCCGGAGTAGGATACAAAGCCCAACATTTCACTGACCTGCGCGCCGATCCCGGCCCGGTCAAATGGCTGGAAATTCACGCAGAAAACTACATGGGCGATGGCGGACGGCCACATGCACAGTTGCGTGCCTTGCGCCCCGACTTTGCCATGTCCGTTCACGGCGTTGGCCTCTCCATCGGTGGTGAGGACCCTTTGAACACGGACCACCTTACCCGCTTAAAAACCCTTGTCGATTGGCTGGAGCCCGCCAGCTTTTCTGAACACCTTGCCTGGTCGACGCATGGGGCCGAGTTTTTGGATGACCTGCTGCCCCTACCCTACACCGACGCCACGCTGACCCGGGTCGCCGAACACATCGATCAGGTCCAAGACGTTCTTGGTCGTCAGATGCTTTTGGAAAACCCATCCAGTTACCTCGCGTTCGAAGAGAGCACGATGAGCGAGACAGAGTTTTTATCCGAACTGGTGCGCAAAACAGGCTGCGGCATGCTGCTGGACGTGAACAACGTGTTCATCTCTGCAACCAACCTTGGCTATACGCCTCAGGGATATCTTGACACCTATCCTCTTTCTGCGGTTAGGGAAATTCACGTTGGCGGTCATGCAGAAGACGCTGACGAACATGGTTCACCCTTGCTGATTGACAGTCACGGCTGCGAAACGGCCGATCCGGTTTGGGCCCTACTCGAATACGCCCTCGCATTGACGGGCCCTGCCCCAGTGCTTGTGGAATGGGACAATGATGTGCCCGATTGGGCAACTCTGCGCGCCGAAGCAGACCGCGCAGCCCAAGCACTCACCGCGCATGTCTCCGGCTAGCCAAAGATGACAGGTATGCAATCCCTGTTTCGAACCGCTTTGCTTGATCCAGAGTCAGCCGCGCCTGCCGGTTTGCAGGATGCGCAAGGCAATCCGGCGACGAAACGCTTTGACGTCTACCGCAACAACGTGACGGTGGCACTGACCGAGGCGCTGCGCACCGCCTTTCCGGTGCTGGTAAAGCTGCTGGGCGATCAGAACTTTGACCAACTGGCGCGGGTGTTTGTCCGCGCGCATCCGCCCAACTCGCCGCTCATGATGCACTATGGCGAGGCACTGCCCAGCTTCCTCGACGACTTCGCGCCGCTGGCGCATATCGGCTACCTTTCGGATGTTGCGCGTCTGGAACTGGCGTTGCGCAAGTCTTACCACGCGGCTGATCCGCCGAGCTTTGACGCGGCGCGATTGGGTGCCGTTTCGCCTGAGGCTTTGATGGCCTCGACCTTTTTGCTGGCTGCGCCAGTTCAGCTTGTGCCATCCCGCTGGCCGTTGGTTGATATCTGGCGGTTCAACACGGTTGAAGGGGCGGACAAACCGCGTGCGACGCCGCAATCCGCGCTGATCACACGCGCGGCTTTTGACCCCGAACCCCACGCGCTTGACCCAGCCCAGGCGGCGTGGCTGACCCAAGTCAAGTCGGGGGCCACATTGGCCCAAGCGCAAGACACAGCCTGCGCAAGCGACCCAGATTTCGACCTGACCACAGTGTTGAGCCTGTTGATCCAACACAATGCAATTGCCGACTTCACGACCCCAAAGGAATGATCAAATGACTGCCCTTACGCGCTTTTATATCGCCCTGTTCGCCCCGCTAGAGCGGGCTGAATGGATCCTTCCCACCCTCGCGCGGTTCCTGTTTGCAGCCGTTCTGGCGGTGTATTTCTGGGTGTCTGGCCTGACCAAGGTTGGCGACGGCCTGTTTGGCATCTTTCAACCCTCGCTTGGGGCCTATGCGCAAATCTTTCCCAAGGTGATGGAGAACGTGGGCTATGACGTCACGCAACTGAGCTTCTATCACTGGGCAGTGGTGACCGCAGGCACCGTGGCTGAATTCGTCCTGCCCCTGTTGATCATCATCGGGCTACTGACGCGACTGGCGTCAGTGGGGATGATCGGGTTTATCGTGGTGCAGTCGCTCACCGACCTTAACGGGCACGACAAATTGGGCGACGGGCTGGTGCTTGGGGCATGGTTTGATGCGCCCTCAGGCAGCCTGATCATGGACCAACGCGCATTGTGGGTATTCTTGCTGCTGGTGCTGGTGATCAAGGGGGCCGGCCCACTGTCCTTTGACAGGGCCCTCACCCCGCGCGAGGTTTAACCAACGCCAAGGGCGTCCTGAACGTCCTTGGTCCACCCCAGATGCAGCGCATCGCCGTCAGCAATCAGCGGGCGTTTCATCAAGGCCGGATGGGTTTTGAGAAGGTCCGCCGGATCAACCGCTCGCTCTGCCTCGGACAAACCACGCCACGTGGTGGACCGGGTGTTAAGAAGGGCATCCCCAAAAGCCGCCCGTGCCGCCGCCATCACAGGCTCTGGTACGCCCTCGCTGCGCACGTCGACAAAGCGCGCCTCAGGCAGGGCCTTGATCGCCTTGCGGCAGGTGTCGCAGGTTTTCAAACCGTATATTTCCATAACCATCCATCACTTTTTCGTTGAATTAAGCAGCACTGCCCCTGCTTTGCACCCCCCCCACCTTGATTTTCAAGATCAAAGGGCGAACTGATGAAGTGTGCACCGGTTGTTCTAAGTACGAACAGGCAAACGGGTGTACAAACGGACCCCGCATGCGCGGGACTGACTGCAAGGCAAAAGGAGGCACGGACCATGCCAACTGGCACCGTGAAGTGGTTCAACACCACAAAAGGCTACGGATTTATCGCCCCTGACGATGGCGGGAAAGATATTTTTGTGCACATTTCAGCTGTAGAACGCTCTGGGCTTACGGGTCTGGCTGACAATCAAAAAGTCAGTTTTGAGATGCTCGAAGGGCGCGACGGACGGGAAATGGCGGGCGATCTCAAGCTGCTTTGAGACGTCGCGTTAAAGCCACTGTCACTGATCAAAGGCAGGCGACCTCGCCTCTGGCGGGGTTGTTTCTGTGCGTGCAGACCTGCTCCGTTTGTTCAGCGCCGCGTGGGGTGAGCGCCGGTGCGCGCAGCAACAAACGATCCCCCGGATCGTTTGAGGCGATCACGGGCGGAGTCAGCGTTACCGCAGGTGGCGCGTCGCCCGGCAATGTATCGCGCAGCGATGCATAAGAGGGCCGGGTGATGCAGAGCGTAGAGCCGTGCCAGCGCCGGGCCGCGGGATGGCGCAGCGACCGTCTTGCTTCAGCGATTTATGGTTGTGATGGTAGCGTGATGGGTCAGCGGAGTGCTGGCGGAGACGTAGCGCCGCCCCGGGGGGCGGGTCGGCGCTGGCACGGCGGCCTTTGGCCTTGATTCCGTGCATTTAGCAACACCTCATCTAAAGCAATTAATAATCAGCTAAAACAATTAACAACTTGTCAAATTGTACTACTAGAAATATCAAAGAATCAATCACAGCTATTTGCGCGGTACAGGATATGACGCTTTCGAATAAAGAACGCTGGATAATCATTGGAAAGCTCTTTGCTTCTGCCCCAAAAAACAATAAATCAGCCCCAGATGAGTTGTTTATCGATATCGACTTCTCGGATGTTATTAAGGACATCTTCGAGACAAACTTTACCATTGAAAGCAAGTATGCTGGTGAAACCAAAATACTTGGGGTTCTAGACTATAGAACTACTAACAACGGCTAAACTGCTTTGCTTTATTTCGCCGATACTGCGATCCCTCCATCATCATTTCTAAATATGGCGACAAAGGAAATTAGAACAGAGGATAAAGCACAAGAGGAGGCCGGCGCCTACTCAGGACATTTAGTAGTTGAAAATAGTGAACAGCCCAGCAATGCGATATTCGGTTTGGAAAGTGTACCAGGAGTAAGCATCTCATCTTTTAAAGCGCTTATAACGGCAAAACTGAAATAAAATCCAATAGTGCGCACGTATATTGGTGCAAAGAACCCGAAACGAAAGGAAAAGAAAACTAGAGCCGTTCCTAGGATTTATGGGCATGAAGCGCAAAGCATTCGTAAAGCGTTGGAAGAAGGGCAATTTGAAGAGATTGAGTATCGCCTCGAGTATAACGAACCCTCTAACAGAATGGAGGCTCCAGATGTGAAAAAAGCGGTAGAGAGCGCTAAATGGAAAATTAACAAGAAGGTCGACTTTAGTTCAGTTGAAGCATTGATCAACAAAGCCCTCTCACACACATTCGGAGGAGAGGATGAAGGAGAACCCCGTTATTTCATCACAGTGAAAACGCCGGAGGACCAAACAAAGACGACAGAATTTATGCAAGTGGAGAGCCCGCTCGAAAAGGCATTTGTTAAGCGAGAGAAGGTATCGGGCTTTTCTTCCGCCTTGCCACAATGGTATGGACAACATCATGATGAAATGGTGCCAAAAATCATTAGCAAGCTGCATCACAGAAGATGAAAGCACCTAGAGCGTTTGCAAACTTAACTCTGTTGACGTCTGGTTTGACTTTTTTGACCTTAGTTGGAAAGGATATTCGGTACTTTCAATGGTGGTACCCGCTGGCTTTGGCCGTTGCTCTAACAGCAAAGCGAGCACTGGAAACGACCAACAACACATCCGCCACTTTAGTGTCGTCGAGTTTCGTGTCCGACGTCTCGTCTGCGGGTTTCGTGTTGATCGGCTTTTTTCTAGCGGCTTTGTCTGCAGTCGTTGCCTTTCCCGGAAGGGCCCTTGACGATACGATTCAAGGGGCCGGAGTGTTTCACAGAGCAGAAATAGTTACGCGCAGAAAAATGCTTGCCGCTCTCTTTGGGTATTGCATTTTGCTATCTGCGTTTTTGATTTCACCGAATGGAGTTTTTGACCTTTTTCAAATCTTACTTAATAGCATATCATACCTAACATCATATGTTTGGGTACTGGATTGGGCGCAGTATTTTGGGTTTATGTTCATTTCTTGCTCACTTGTCGTTTCCAGCCTCTTAGGTTTGCATTATCTTGTGAACTACTTCAGCGATTAATAACCCCCATAAACTCCCGCCACTCACCTTTACTCATGCCGGAATTCTCCTGCGTCACCTCTTCACCCTTCAACATCCGCTGAACACACGCAATAGCTGTAGCGGACAAAGTTGCTCCACCCATGCGGTAGTCTTCAAAAGCTGCGTAAGACGCAGGCACCCAATCCTTCACCATTTCGCAGATCGCGTCGGCATAGACCCGGATTTCGTACTGCGCATGGGCATCCGCGCGCAGGCGCAGGAAGTGGAAGAGGTTGTGTAAATCCACCTTCCAGTACCATTGGGTGTAGATGTTGGCGGGCAGGTTCATGCGGGCAAGCTCTCGGGCCAGACCCGCCTGGCCCTCGTCCGAGATCATGGATTCGTAGTTGTCATAGGCGCGGTTGCTGTCCGCCTTGAGGATTTCGAGCACGCGGGCGGCCTCGGCCCCTTCCAGAACGGCGCCGCGCCCCTGATTGTTCACCACGGATTGCGCGGCGAGTGCGTCGGGTTCGGGGATGTAGAATTCTCGGTCAAGGATCGAGTAGCGCGCCGAGTATTCGTTGACGTTGGCGGTGCGGTGGCGGATCCACTGGCGCGCAACAAAGACGGGCAGTTTGACGTGCAGCTTGATCTCGCACATCTCGAACGGGGTCGAGTGCCAGTGACGCATGAGATAGCGGATCAGGCCCGCGTCGTTCTGAACAGACTTCGTGCCTTTGCCGTAAGATACGCGGGCGGCCTGACAGATGGCGGCATCGTCCCCCATATAGTCGATGACGCGGACAAAGCCGTGATCAAGCACGGGGTGGGCGTGATAGAGATGCGCCTCCATTCCGGGCACGGTGGCGCGCAAGGTCGGTTGCGGGTTGGAGCGCAGGGCGTCGATTTCGGCAAGCTGTTCGGGGGTCAGCGGCATTGTGCGGCTCCTTTATCCACAGAATCTATCAGACGTTCACTTTATCTGGTGTATGGGGATCAGTGAACCACTATATGAGGGTGCGCTTTGTGCAACGGTTCTGGGTGAGGTCTGCGGCCTACCTTTAAGAATTCGTTGACTTTTGACCGATTGAGGCAGAGTCTGGCACTCAAAGAGGCATAAAAATAAACCGCAAAAGGTTTGACAGGTATGAAACGGACAGCAGCACTATGCGCGCTCGCCCTTGGGCTGGTCGCATGCGGGGATGGCAATCCATTCACTGAAGACGAAGTGGGTACCACCACGCCGCCCACCACCACGACGCCGTCTGAGGTGCCCGCATCGATCCTGAACGATCTGGACCGCATCAGTTTCAACGCGGATACCAATACGCTGACGGTCTCGGGCCTGACGCAGGATGGTGTGCCGCTGGTCAATGATTACACGGCGCTGGCGACCACACTCGCCCCCGGATATGTCACCTTTACCGGTCAGAACGACCCGCTGGGGCGTCACGCAACTGCCTTTGTGGCCAGCCGCGATGGTGTGCAGGCCGGTGTTGTTATGACAGGCGGTCAGTTCAACAAGTTCTTTGGTGGCTCGTTCTTTGAACGTACGTCGGGAGGCTATACGCCCCCAACTACCCCGGCCAGCCGGTTTGACGTGACCTATGTGGGCAACTATGCCGCCGGATTGAACTTTCCCGGTCCTGAAACGGATTTGCTGCCGATCACCGGCCCGCTTGACCCGAACGTGAGCCGTCCCCAACAGACCGCTTACATCACCGGGTTGATGTTTGTGAACGTCGATCTCAACGACATGCAGGTTGAGGGTGAAATATATAACCGGACCGCTGTTTTTAACCCTTCTCTGACATTGACGTCGGATCTGCCAGATTTGCCGGACTTGGTGTTGGTAGAAGGCGCGTTGGCTGGTGACGGGACGTTCAGCGGAAACATCGAAATTGATGCCTCCGATACCAACAGCGGGGTCCCGAGCAATCCGGTTGGCGATGATGTCGGCGATTTTGCAGGAGTCATCGGTGGCCCCGGCGGAAACGCGATCGCTGGTGGCACGTTCATTGAGAACTTTACCGAAGACCTCGACAACGAGATCGAGTACGGCGTCTTTGTTCTGGACCTGTGTGACGCCAGCAGCGCCGATCCGGTCTGTGTCAACGCCCTTCAGCCTTAAACGGCAATGAAACGCGCGCTTCTGGCAGCCGCACTTGCGCTTTGGGCAAGTGTGGCTGTCTCTCAGGACGTCAAACCCTTGGCGGGGGCGACCTTTAACCTCAACCAGGCCCGCAGTGTCGCCCGCGCAGCACTTCATGCAGGCGATTTCGAGCTGGCGCGCCAGATCGCGATGGGCTTGCTTCAGGCGGATTCGGAAGACCCCTTTGCCTATGCCGTTCTGGCGGCGGCCCATTCCCGGCTGAACGATCCGAAGCTGGCACGGGCCGCGGCGCGCCTGTCCTATCGGTATTCGGACTCCGACGCAGAAAAGTTTGGCGCCGCCCGCACGGCCGCAAGTGTCGCAGCGGCCCAGGACCGGCCCACCCAATCACAAGCGTGGTTGCGCATTGCCGCGACCCATGCAGACACACCGCAGCAGGACAAGCTGGTGGCACGCGAATATGCCCGGGCCCGCGCCGCCAACCCGCTGCGTTTTGACATCAACTTCTCCATTGCGCCGTCCGACAACGTTAACAGCGGCACGGACAACGTGCTTGAGGTCATCAACGGCGTGCCGACCTTGGGGTTTTTCCGCGGCAGTTCTCGCGCCTTGTCCGGCACGGTCGCGGTCTTTGATGCGCGGCTGCGCTACCGTCTGAGGTCAAATCAGGCGTCGCGGACGGACGCCACGGCACGGTTTTACACGCGGCGCGTAGATCTGTCGGGCGAGGCCAAAGCCATCGCGCCCGATGTCTCCAACAGCGACTTTGGATCTACCTACACAGAACTGGGTTTACAACACCGGTTCAAACTGGGTGCGCCCGGCAACGCGATGGGTGTGGGGGCAGCTCTTGGCGCAAGCTGGGTTGGCGGGGAACGTTCTTATGACTTTGCCAAGGCGAACATACGACGCGATATCCGCCTGACAGGTCGCAGCCGTCTGTCGCTGACTGGGGTTGCAGAACGGCGGCTCTCAACGATCACGTCCCTGCTGGACGCAAGTGTCGTGACGCTTGGAGCAAATTTTGGCCACAAACTGACCGGTGGAGACCGTTTCAACATCGGGCTGACAGTGCAGAATGTCACGGGCGACAACATCAACGCCGATTATCAAACAGCCAGCTTGCAGGCCCGCTACACCTTTGGCAAACCCGTGGGCCCGGTTCAGATCACGACAGGTCTGACCGTGGGCTATACCGACTATAATGTGTACACGTTGGTCAGACCGGTTGAAGGCGGACGGCAGGACCAGTCCATCTACGGAGATATCTCGCTGTTTTTTGCCGATTATGATGTGGCCGGATTTGCACCGACATTGCAGTTGCGTACGGGGCAGCGTTCGTCAAACGTGAACCGGTTCGAGATCAGCGAAACGACAATCACGTTCGGCATTCAATCAAAGTTTTGAGAGGCGCTGGCCCTGCCGGTGCGACGTGTTAGGTTAGGTCTCACAACCTGACAAACACAGAAAGCGGCACACATGCCCACGAAATACCTGCACACGATGGTTCGGGTCAAAGACCTCGATGCCTCCATCGCCTTTTACAAACTGCTGGGATTGGAAGAGACCCGGCGCTACGACAGCGAAAACGGTCGCTTCACTCTATTGTTCATGGCCCCGCCGGATCAGCCAGAGTGCCCCGTGGAATTGACTTACAACTGGGATGGCGACGACGGCCTGCCCAGCGACAGTCGCCATTTTGGTCACCTCGCCTACCGCGTCGACAATATTTACGAGATGTGTCAGCACCTTATGGACAATGGTGTCACGATCAACCGACCACCCCGCGATGGGCATATGGCCTTTGTGCGCTCACCGGACAACGTCTCGATCGAGTTGCTGCAGGACGGCGATGATCTGCCCCCAGCAGAGCCTTGGGCCAGCATGGGCAACACAGGTCATTGGTAAGGGCCGCCGCCCTATTGGCCGTGCTTTTGGGCGCGGCCTCGCCTGCGGCGGCATGTCGGCTGGCTTTGTTGCTGGCGCTCGACGTGTCGTCGTCAGTCGATGCAGACGAAGATCGGCTGCAACGGGGCGGACTGGTGGCTGCGTTGACGTCACAGCAAGTGCGCGCGGCTTTTTTTGCTGTCGATGCACCCGTGGCGCTGGCTGTTTATGAATGGTCGGGCCGTTATAATCAGGAGGTTGTGCTGGAGTGGACCTTGATCGACTCACCCGCAGCCCTTTTGTCAGCGGCAGAAACGATTGCCGCGAGCGAGCGCAGTCACAATGAATTTCCCACCGCCATGGGCTACGCGCTGGGATATGGGGCCGAAATGCTGCGCCGCGCGCCCAACTGCCTTTATCAAACCATCGATATGGCCGGCGACGGTCAAAACAACGAAGGGTTTGGACCCCGGCTGGCCTATAAGGAATTCGCGTTTCAAGACGTCACCGTAAACGGATTGGTGGTGAACGCCGCTGAATTCACCTCGGAAACGCAGTTGATCGATTTTTACCGCAACGAGGTTTTGAAGGGGCCCGGCGCCTTCATGGAAGTCGCGCAAGGGTTTGAGGATTACGAGCGCGCCATGCGCCGCAAGCTGGAGCGGGAGTTGACCCCTCCGGTGATCGGCGCCCTGCCCGACCCACGGCAAGCAGGATGAGGGGCCTGGTGCTTGCCCTCGCGCTCGGCCTGTCGAGCACGGTGAGCGAAGCAGCGTGTCGGCAGGCGTTGGCCCTTGGCCTTGATGTGTCAGGCTCTGTCGATGCTCGGGAATACCGGTTACAAATGGATGGGCTGGCGGCTGCACTCGACAGCGCCAAGGTGCGTCAGGCGTTGATGATCATGCCGGACACACCCGTCTATCTGTTGGTTTACGAATGGAGCGGGCCGGAAGATCCCACTGTTGTACTGCCCTGGACAGCCGTAACAGGGCCGCAGGTGCTAAACGGGATCATCGGGCAGCTGCGCAGCCTTGAGCGGCGTAACGCGACCCCGGGGACTGCATTGGGTTTGGCCATGCGCGAAGGCGTTTCGCATTTAAATGAGCGTAAAGAATGCTGGAAACTGACACTGGATTTGTCAGGGGATGGCAAGTCGAACCTTGGTCCGCGCCCCGTCGACATCAAGCGAGAAATTGAACCCACCGGGATCACTATAAATGCGTTGGTCATCGGGGCAGATGCCCCTAGCATCGGCGACATCAGGCAGGCAGAAATCTCTGGTCTTTCAGCCTATTTCCACAAAGAGGTGATTGTGGGGTCTGAAAGTTTCGTCGAAACCGCGCTGGGATTTGAAGATTACGCGGCTGCCATGGCGCGCAAGCTAGAGCGCGAATTGGAAACGTTGATCCTTGGGGCCAGCCCAAATGCGGCGCTGCCCCGCGTTCCCGGTCAGTAGATATAGCGGATCTGATCCGTCCAATATCGTTCCATCCGTTTGAGAGATGCGGTGATCTCGACAATACCTTCCGGACCAAGCACGCCTTTGGCTTGCAGCCCATCGGCGTGGCGCAGAAACAGTTCCGAAACCACATCGCGGATTTTGCGCCCATTTTCAGTCAGTTTCACCCGAACAGAGCGTCGGTCAATTTCGCACCGCTGGTGGTGCATATACCCCATCTCCACCAGCTTCTTGAGGTTATAGCTGACGTTCGAGCCCTGATAGTAACCGCGGCTTTTCAATTCGCCCGCGGTGACCTCGTTGTCGCCGATGTTAAACAAAAGCAGGGCTTGTACCGCATTGATCTCAAACACGCCGACACGTTCGAATTCGTCCTTGATCACATCCAGCAAGAGCCTGTGAAGCCGTTCGACCAGCGATAAAGCTTCGAGATAGCCAATCATAAAGCTCGCGTCGTTGCGCGGTGATGTATCTGCCAGCTCTTTGCGCTGTCCGATAGGATCTTGAATACTCATCCGCGTTCTCCGAACTCATGTCTGCTCAGGGACAGAACATGCGCGCGATTCGGAAATATTCAGTTAAACGTCGAAATCGCTCGGTTTTTTGCCCTGAAACGTCTTCGATATGTCTTTGATCAGCGCCGCCAGCTCTTCGGGCGCCGGTTCTTGTCCAGTCACCCAGCGGATCAGATCCTGATCGTTTTCGTTCAAGAGCGCGTCATATGTATCCAACTGCGCGTCATTCATGCCCTCCAGATGCGCGCCCGCGTAGGCAGACAGGATCAGGTCCATCTCCTTGATCCCACGCCGCATCGACCGCATGTGCAACCGCTTGAGACGGTGGGTCCGTGGCTCTTCACTCATTTACTGGAACGTCCAGCGTGGCGCGCAGCCGTTTTTCCAACCGCCCAACTTGTTCGGCCCTCATGAGCATGTCAGCGCGCAAATCACGCAGTTCTGTCAGGATGTTGCGGGTTTCATCTGTCATTGGGCTTGTATCAACCGGGCCAGCAAGCCCTTCGCCTTCTCCGTTGATCAGCCACATCATCGATACGTTGAGTAATCCCGCCATCATCGATAGGCGGTTGGCGCGCGGCTCGCTCAGGTCGTCTTCCCACGCGCGCATGGTCGCAACGCGCACGCCCAGCCGCTTGGCCAATTCTTTCTGCGTCATGCCTGCCGCTTCGCGTGCCGCAGCGACGCGATCCCCAAAGGTTGCCGCATCCGCGCTGTACCAATCCAGTGCATCATCCATGACGATTTTCCTTGTCTGACTGCGGAAGGGGTTGCCTAGCGCTTGCCCGCATCGGGTCGCGCGCATATGACAGGCCGCGACACCCTTTTAGCGAGGCACGAGCCCAGATGACATTCCTTTCCGCGACGCTTGACCGCGTCAAACCGTCCCCCACCATCGCCGTGACCACAAAAGCAGCGGAATTAAAGGCGGCGGGGCGTGATGTGATCGGCCTTGGCGCAGGCGAGCCGGATTTTGACACGCCCCAGTCGATCAAGGATGCCGCAGTCGTCGCCATCGCGCTTGGCAAAACCAAATACACAGCCGTGGACGGCATTCCGGAGCTGAAATCAGCCATCGTCGACAAGTTCAAGCGTGACAACAATCTGGACTACACCACCGCTCAGGTAACCGTCGGCACCGGGGGCAAGCAGGTCCTTTACAACGCGCTTATGGCCACCCTGAACCCGGGCGACGAAGTGATTGTCCCGGCGCCCTACTGGGTAAGTTACCCCGACATGGCGTTACTGGCCGGGGGTACGCCGGTGACCGTGTCCTGCGGGATCGAGAGCGCGTTCAAAATGACCCCTGAACAGCTTGAGGCCGCGATCACCCCCAAGACCAAATGGCTGATCTTCAACTCTCCTTCGAACCCCACAGGGGCGGGCTATAGCCACGATGAACTCAAGGGGCTGACTGATGTGCTGATGCGCCACCCACATGTTTGGGTGATGACGGACGATATGTACGAACATCTGGCCTATGACGGTTTCCAATTCCGCACCCCTGCCGAAGTGGAACCAGGGCTTTATGATCGCACGTTGACGGTGAACGGCGTCTCCAAGGCCTACTCGATGACAGGCTGGCGTATTGGCTATGCCGCGGGACCCGAAGCGTTGATCAAGGCGATGCGCAAGGTACAGTCGCAATCTACGTCCAACCCCTGTTCGATCAGCCAATGGGCGGCGGTCGAGGCATTGAACGGGCCTCAGGATTTCCTGGCCCCGAACAACGAAATGTTCGTGCGCCGCCGCAATCTGGTGGTTGAGATGCTGAACGCAATCGAAGGCATGGAATGCCCGGTGCCCGAAGGCGCTTTCTACGTTTACCCATCGCTCAAGGGTCTGATTGGCAAGACAAGTGCCGGCGGGGCTTTGATCACGGATGATGAGGCTTTCGCCACAGCCCTTCTCGAGGAAACGGGTGTCGCGGTCGTTTTTGGTGCGGCATTCGGGGTATCGCCGAATTTCCGTGTCAGCTACGCTACCTCTGACGAGGCACTGAAAGAGGCCTGCACCCGCATCCAGACCTTCTGTGCGGGACTGACATAAGCGAGGGCACATGGGCACCGAACTCCCTGACTATTACTTTCGCGTGCGCGAGAATGGGGCGGCGGTATTTCGTGTGGACACCGAAAACCGCCAGCGCCGGATCGAAATGGACCAGATCGCGGTGATCAACATCCGCAATGGAGAGGTCAAACCGCACGGGGATCGCGCGTTGACGGATGCGGACCTTGCGCGGATCGAGGCGTGGATGGCCGAGCGCGCGGATGTGCTGGCGCATCGCGACATCGACGACATTCACCGTGCGGTGGATTATCTGAACCTCACCACCCAATGGGCGCAGTCACGCGCGAGCGAAGAACAACTGGAGGACGTGACGGACGCGCTTCTTTTGGCGATGCACGACCTGCGCTCGGTTCTGGTGCGCAAAAAGGCCGACAGGCTGACCTCTGGAAAATAACGCCTTTGGGGCGGCGGGCGTGGCGTCTTTCCGGCTCCGTCAGGAGACGGGAACAGCGTCGGTCCCGTCGCCAGCGGCCAGTCTCGGCACCATGACATACCAATACCGATACATCAGCGCCGCGCCCGCACAGGCCAGTCCAATCACAAGACCCAACCAGATACCAACGCCTTCCCAGCCCGTCACATAGCCCAAAATGTAAGATGTCGGCATCCCGATCCCCCAATAGGAGATCGCCGCCAGCACCATCGGCACCTTGGCATCCTGCACCCCGCGCAACAGGCCAAGGGCCACGACCTGTGCCCCGTCCATCAGTTGGAACAGGGCTGCAAGCGCCAGTAAGACCACCCCAATGGCCACCACTTCTGCACGCGCCTCTTGGTTTGCATCCATAAAGATGCCTATCAACGCCTCGGGCACGGTCAGGAACACGATGATGGTGGCAAGCGCCATCGCGAGGCTGAGCACGATAACAGTCCGCGCACCGCGCTTCATGTGGTTTAGGTCATGCCGCCCATAGGCATTGCCCGCCCGAATGGTGGCCACATTGCCCAGTCCGAGATGCACCATGAAGGTGATCGCGGCCAGTTGCAGCGCGATCCCATGCGCCGCCAGCGCCACATTGCCAAACCACCCCATCATGAAAGCCGTCGCGGCAAACAACCCGCTTTCAGACAAACTGGTCAGTCCGATCGGCCAACCCAGACGAAACACCCGGCCCAGCATGTCAAAGTCAGGTCTCCAAAGCCGCACTAGGATGCCATGCTCTGGCAGAGCCCAAAGCGCGTAAGCGATGATCCCAATGAGCGAGACGATCTGTGTCGCCACCGACGCAATCGCTGCGCCCTCGATCCCCAACTCCGGTGCGCCCCAATTGCCAAAGATAAAGGCGTAGTTGGCCAATCCGTTTGTCAGGGCTGACAATAGAGTGATCCAAAGCACGATCTGGGTGCGCTCAAGCGCGGCCAGATAGCTTTTGAACGTCATCACGATCAGGGCCGGAAACAGCCCCCAGCCCGCGATTTTGAGATAGGCCGCACCATCCGCGGCGACCTGTGCGCTTTGGCCTGTGGCCAGTAACAGCGTCTCGGACCAGATCATCGCCGGCAGTGCACAGACCGCAAAGCCGGTACTGAGCCATAGCCCCATGCGCGTAGCGCGGCGCAAGGAAATCTCGTCTCCTTCGGCATCGAAGGAGGCAACCATGGGCATCACCGCCCATGCAAAGCCTGATCCCATCAGGAACAGCACAAAAAACAGCGAACCAGCTGTCGTCATCGCGGCCAGAGCTTCGATACTGTAACGGCCCAACATGATGGTATCGGTCAAGCCAATGGCGATCTGACCAAGGTGCCCGCCGATCAACGGCAGACCAAGGACAGCCACCGCGCGGGCGTGTCCGGCATATGACATGTGCGAAAGGGCCATAGATTTTCCTTACGCCTGCTTTCAGGGCAAGGAAAGCCTTCAAATAGTCCATATTAATCCCGAGGCCGCGTGCGGCTCGATCAGAGGAGCGGCAGGGCCAGCGCGGTGGCCACAAGCGCGATCAGGCCTCCGGCGACGACTTCGATGAGGGCCATGGCACGCACTGTCCCCTCGCCGCTGAAGCCGGATAGCACAGATGTCCGCGCACTTACCGCAGCGATCGCGACCAGTATAGTCACGCTGGCTGTGCCCAGCCCCATGACCAGTGCCCCAGCGATGCCCGCCCATGGAATCCCAAGCGCAAAACATAAGATCAACAGGAAAACAGCACCAGTACAGGGACGGATGGCGATGGAAAACACGATGGCAGCGGCATCGCGCCACGATGTTACGGCTTCAACCTGTTCCACAGTCGGGGCGTGGGCATGTCCGCATGTTTCGCAATTTCCGTCGGCATCAATGCTATGGGCATGCGCGTGGCCGTGAGAATGGTCATGGGCGTGGTCATGTGAGTGAACCGCAAACGTAGAATACGCACGCCGCGCCCCGCGTATCAGCAGCCACGCGCCAACCAGTGCAATGGCAATAAAACTGGCGGGGGCAAGAATTTTATCGGCGGCATCTGTCATCTGCGTGCGGCTCCACCCCAGCACAAGGGCCCCTGCCCCAACCAACAGGATGGCCGCCAGTGCCTGTGCCAGTGAAGACGCAAGTGCGAGGCCAGAAAGCCGCCATGCCGTCACCCGGGCGGCAGCGCCATAACCACCGATCACCAGCTTGCCGTGCCCCGGACCGACAGCGTGAAAAAAACCATAGGCCGCGCAGAGCCCCATCAAGGTCGCCCAGGCGCCTGCCTCGCCCGCGCGCACCGCGCGCAGGCCCTGGGCCAGTGCATTTTGCGTTTCGCGTTGTTGACCGTTGGCCCAGCGGGAAAGATCCGCCATTCCGCCAAATCCAAACAGCCACAGCAAAACACCCGCCGCGGCCAGAACCACGCCGATCCTCAAGAATCGCATGACAGCATCACCGTATCCGCAAAGGATTCGCCCACTTCGGGATAGTAATCGGTCGCCTGATCTTCGGGCGTGGCATAAAGCAGTTCTTCGAGGCTGGTATAGGCGGCGTCGAGGTCTGCAGCTTCTATGCTCGCCGTACACGGGCCTTCGACGTCGACCTGCCCCACGAGCGCGTAGGCGGTATAAAACGTGGGATCAAACACCTTGATCTCAAGACCCGCCGCAGGCGCTTCGGCGGCGCGGAAGTGGGTTGTGATGATGCGCCCGCCCTCAACCCGTGTGCCGCGAGACTCGGGTGCTCCAAGCGCAACGGGTACGCCATTTTGGCGGGCGTAACTGTCCCCTTCATATCCCTCTATCCATTCCAGATCGAAGCCGTCCAGACGCGCAATTTCGTCATCGCGCAACCGGCCATCGCCATCCGAATCCATCCCCAGATCAGCAAAGATCAGGAGGGAATAAAAATCGTCATAGGCCCATTCCACCTCAAGCCCTTTGAAGGTGCCATCTGCATCAACAACGGCCCGCAATGTTGTGTCGATAAACACGTGCGGATGCGCCTGACCGGCGATCGGGATGAATACTAGGCAAAAGGCCAGCCAAGGGGCGCGTAAAATGAACATGAAACAGATGTAGCGGTGCACTTGAGCCGCCTCAACCCCATGGTGAACAAAACTGAGTGGCGGCACGGCAATGTCATGTGCGGTCGATATCTCTTGATCCAACGCCGCGCTCTGTCACAATGTTTCTCGTAATGAGGGAATGTTCCAGCGCACTGTGCCGTTGGACAAGCCGTAAAGGAAGAAGACCATGACTCTCCGCCCTGTCTCTGCCATCGCCACTCTGGCCACCGCCATGACGACTGCAGCGCTGGCCAATCCCATTGATCAGGTCCGCCCCGACGCGCCAGCGCTCGCGCCCTATGGCATGTTTGCCATCGGTGTGCAGACCCTGACAGCTACCATACCGGACAGTATCGACGTGCTGGGCATAGAGGGCGAAAACGTGCCGCGCTACGATCGCCCACTGACATTAGAGGTTTGGTATCCTGCAGAACTCGGCACGGTGCAGGGCGGCAGTTATACCGCCAAGCTGCGTGATGGGGTGACGGAGGTGACGCTGACGGGGCGTGCCGCGCGCGATGCGGTGCCTGCCAGTGGCGCGCAGTTTCCGCTGATCGTGATCAGCCACGGCTATCCGGGGAACCGCTACCTGATGAGCCATCTGGGCGAAAACCTCGCCTCCAAGGGCTATGTGGCGGTGTCCATTGATCACACCGACAGCACCTATTCCGATCAGGGGGCGTTCGGATCAACGTTACTAAACCGCCCGCTCGATCAGGCGTTTGTGGTGGATCACATGGCCAACTTGGACGGACCGTTGGGCGATATCGTGGACGCCGAGAACACTGGCGTCATCGGCTATTCCATGGGGGGCTACGGCGCTCTGATCTTCGGAGGGGCTGGCGTAACCCAAGCCTCGACCGAGTTGAGCTGGGGGACGCCCAACGGGTTGCTCGAACAGCATCTGGCCGGGTCTGACAGCCATGAGGCGCTGATGGATCCACGCATCAAGGCGGTGATCGCCATCGGCCCCTGGGGCAACAATGCCGGGTTCTGGGACACGGATGGTCTGGCCGGGTTGCGCGTGCCTCTGATGCTGATGGCGGGCAGCGATGATGACGTGTCAGTCTACGGAGCGATGCGCGGTATCTTTGAGGGCGCCGTCGGAACGGATCGGCATCTGCTGACCTTTGACTATGCCAACCACAACGCCGCCGCACCGATGCCCGCACCTGCCGAAAGCTGGGAGCCGTCTGAGGTGCTCGATTTTCCGCCCTTTGAGCACTACGCCGATGCGGTCTGGGATACGACACGCATGAACAATATCGCTCAGCACTTTGCGACCGCCTTTATGGATCTGCATGTGAAGGGAAAGACCGACATGGCCGACTATCTGGCGCTGACCCCGAATGCAGGAGATGGGGTTGTCGCACTTGACGACGATGGGGACCCGACTGAAGATCACTCCTATTGGACAGGCTTTGCACCGCGCACCGCCAAAGGGTTGCGGTTCGAGTCAAAGGAAAAAGGCGAATGATGCGCGTTACCGAAAAGGAATTGAACGGGCATACCTTTACCGTGCGCGAATGGGGGGTCGAGGGACTGCCCAAGATGCTGCTGTTGCACGGGTTTCCTGAATACGGCGGGGCATGGAACGATCTGGCGTTGCTTTTGTCGGACCGGTTTCACTGCATCGCACCGGACCAGCGCGGCTATGGCGCAAGCTATGCTCCGCAAGAAGTAGAAGCCTATGCCATGGAGGCGTTGGTTGGCGATATGGCCGCCCTGATCGGTTCGGAGCCGGTTATCGTCATGGGGCATGACTGGGGGTCGGCGGTGGCTTACGGGCTGGCGATGTTCCGCCCCGATCTGGTCAGCCATCTGATCGTAGCAAACGGCGTGCACCCAATCGTGTTTCAGCGCGCCATTGCTGCCGGGGGCGCGCAGTCAGAGGCCTCGCAATACATCAACAAGCTGCGCAATCCAAAATCGGACGCGGTGCTGGAGGCTGATGATTTTTCCCGCCTCATGGACATGTTTTCGTCGCACATGGATACATCATGGCTGACGGGCGATGTGCTGGAGGCGCAAAAGACCGCGTGGCGGCGATCGGGCCTGCGCGGCATGATCAACTGGTATCGCGCGTCACCTCTGGCTGTGGCCGACCCCGGCGTGCCGATCGATCTGCCCGACATGCCATTGGAGCGGTTCATGGTCTACTGCCCACACCTGCTGATCTGGGGCGAAGGCGACACCGCCCTGCTGCCCGAAGCCAACGCCGGGCTGGAGGAATTCGTGCCCGACCTCACTCGTGTGTCGATCCCGGATGGAGATCATTGGGTGCTGCATCAGCACCCAAAGCGCGTGGCCGGCCTTATCCGGGATTGGTTGGGTTAACCTTACTTTTCAGGTCAGCGTTTTCGCGTCATAGTGGCAATTATTCAAAACGGATACATTGCCATGACCCATAGTTACGACATCAAACTGGCCGCACAGATGGCCGAAGCCTCTTATGCCGGGCGCGCCAACCCTTCGCTCGCAACGGCCATTCGCCACGAATTGAATCAGGACGACGTACAAGCACAGTTCCTGAAGGGTGATATCCTGCTGATACCGGGATCGAACTCGGTGGCGGACTACCTCAAGTTCAACCTGCGGGTCCTGAACATCGGGGGAAAGCGATACCGGCTGAACGACGCGCATACTGAAACCGGAGCGTCGGGAACCGTCTGGCATCAGGGATTTCTGCGACACGCACAGATGATCTATGCATGGCTGGAGCGGGAAAAGCTGAGACCCAAGTACATCATCGGACATTCACTGGGCGCTGCAGCCACACAAATCCTTGTACGCACATATGGCGTGCCCGGCATCGGATTTGCCTCACCGCGCCCAAGGCGTAACCGCGGGGCAATCAAGCATTCTAAACTGTGCCTGTGTATCAATCGGGACGATGACAAGGTGTGCGATCTGCCGCCATCGTTCTTCCATATGGGTCATGTCCATAAGGCACGCGCACGGCGGTCCGTCTTTGGCCAGGATCACAGCATGAAACACTACCGCAAAGTGGTTGAGGAACAGCAGGTGGCGGGTGTTCTGGGCAAACGCTGGCCGGGATAGAGCCTCTTCATTTTCGTGACATTGGAAGTGCCCCTCGCCGGCTACGGTCCACACAACACCTACTCGGGGGACTGAGCGCGCCTGTTTGTGTGTACGGTGCCAATATCCAAGGCGCTAACCCCTTCCCCCCAAATAGACGGTCTGCCATACTCTGCTCAATTAACAAAAAAGAGCAGCTGCCATGACCGACTTGTTAAGCGGGGCCGCGAAAGCCTCGGACTATGATGCCTCCTCCATTCAGGTGCTGGAGGACATGGAACACGTGCGCCTGCGCCCGGGCATGTATATCGGGGGCAAGGACGACCGCGCCCTGCACCATATGGTCGCCGAGATCATCGACAACTCCATGGACGAAGCCGTCGCAGGTCACGCCACTTGGATCGAAGTCGAGTTGCACGAAAACGGGCATGTGTCCGTGCGCGACAACGGGCGGGGCATTCCGACCGATCCACACCCCAAGGACCCGTCCAAATCCGCATTGGAAATTATCTTTTGCACGCTGAATGCGGGGGGCAAGTTTTCGGGCGACAGCTATGAGACGTCTGGCGGTCTGCATGGCGTCGGCTCCTCCGTCGTAAATGCCCTGTCCGACCACCTGCGAGTCGAAGTGGCACGCAATCGCGAACTTTACGCGATGGAATTTTCCCGTGGCCTGCCACAGGGCAAGCTGGAAAAGGTGGGATCCGCCCCAAACCGGCGCGGCACGGCCGTCACGTTCCACCCGGATGCGGAAATCTTTGGCTCTCTCACCCTCAAACCTGCGCGGCTGTTCAAGATGGCGCGGTCCAAGGCCTACTTGTTCTCTGGTGTCGAAATACGCTGGAAAACGGCCATTCAGGATGGCGAGACGCCGACCGAGGCGACGTTCCATTTTCCGGGCGGTCTTGCCGACTATCTGAACGAAGTGATGGCCGGGGCGACCACTTACGCTGATGCCCCATTCGCAGGATCTGTGTCCTTTGAAAAATTCAAGGTGCCGGGCAAGGTGGAATGGGCGATCAACTGGACGCCTGCGCGTGACGGGTTCATTCAATCCTACTGTAACACCGTCCCCACGCCCGAAGGTGGCACGCACGAGGCCGGGTTCTGGGCCGCGATCCTCAAGGGCATCAAGGCCTATGGCGAGTTGGTGAACAACCGCAAGGCCTCCACCATCACCCGCGAGGATTTGATCACTGGGGCGGGTGCGCTTGTGTCCTGTTTCATCCGTGAACCTGAATTCGTGGGTCAGACTAAGGACCGGCTGGCCACCGTCGATGCCCAGCGGATGGTCGAGAATTCCGTGCGCGATCACTTTGACAACTGGCTGGCGGCGGATACGAAATCCGCAGGCGCGATCCTCGATTTTCTGGTGCTTCGGGCCGAAGAGCGCCTGCGCAGACGGCAAGAAAAAGAAACGGCGCGCAAGACGGCAACGCAAAAACTGCGCCTGCCCGGCAAGTTGACCGATTGTTCCAACAAGTCCCGCGAAGGCACCGAATTGTTCATCGTCGAAGGTGACAGCGCCGGGGGGTCGGCCAAGATGGCGCGCGACCGCAAGACCCAAGCGCTGCTGCCTCTGCGCGGCAAGATTTTGAACGTCCTCGGGGCGGC
This sequence comes from Tateyamaria sp. Alg231-49, assembly GCF_900143535.1. Taxonomy (GTDB): domain Bacteria; phylum Pseudomonadota; class Alphaproteobacteria; order Rhodobacterales; family Rhodobacteraceae; genus Tateyamaria. The sequence continues at coordinate 112,041 of NZ_FRFA01000005.1, forward strand.
CTCAAGCAAACTGGGGTCCAACGCTGAAATTTCGGACCTAAGCCAAGCGCTTGGCGTGGGTCTGGGGGCCAAATTCAACGTCGACGATCTGCGCTATGACAAAGTCATCATCATGACCGATGCGGATGTGGACGGCGCGCACATCGCGGCTCTGCTCATGACGTTCTTTTTCACCCAGATGCGGCCGATGATCGATGCCGGGCACCTGTATCTCGCCTGCCCGCCGCTGTTCCGCCTGACCCAAGGGGCCAAGCGGGTTTATTGTCTGGACGAGGTCGAAAAAAACGCGCTGATGGAGAGCGGTTTGGGTGGCAAGGGCAAGATCGACGTGTCCCGATTCAAGGGACTGGGCGAGATGGACGCCAAGGACCTCAAAGACACCACCATGAACCCCGCAACGCGCAAGCTGATCCGCGTGTCGATTGACGATGATGAACCCGGAGAGACGGGCGATCTGGTCGAGCGTCTGATGGGCAAGAAGCCGGAGATGCGGTTTCAGTACATTCAGGAGAACGCACGGTTTGTGGAGGAGTTGGATGTTTGAGAAGGTTACTTCTTCCAGTCAAACTCCAAATCAACTCGAATTTTGAACGGCTTTAGCACACCCGCATTCTGCAAATCTTTTGCTGTATTGCCAAGTTTCCGCAAAAATTTACCATAAGTTGTTTTTACTTTGGCATTTTTCGATTTTTTGAAGTCAAATTTGTCAAACAGATATCCCTTGAATACGAAACCATCCTTGGTTCTGTCGATATCGCCAAAAAGTGTTGCCTCAAGAAAGGCCGCATGAAGGTGTTTGGTAGAACGAAATTTTATTGATGCCTTTATGCAAGCTGGGGCGGTGAACTCCTTAATCTTTTTCTGAAACTCCAGGGATTTATATATGCTCTTCGCGACGGAGGAAGACTTCCCATATTGTAGATCCTTTTTTCCTAGAGCCGCGTGCTTTACAAACACAGCTGGCGTTCCGATTGCTTCAAGGTCAGCAATCACCCCATCAAAAGCTTTTTCAAGATCATCGATAGAAGTACCAATTTTGCTTAACGCATTCGAATTGGCTTTTATTTTCTTAGCCATGAACAATCCATACGGTTAGAGAACGCCACCGGCCAAATTATCAGCAGCCAACAAGCGAGTCGTTTTGATCCAATAGCCTAGCATATTGCTAACCTAAGCGGGTCACCAACCCTTGGAATTGGTACCCAATCGAAACAAATACAGTGATGCAGGACATATTTCGCTTCACCCGACCGCGGGTAGAAGGCCGTCTTGCAAAGGCTCCAGTTGAGCTGTTGAGGCCGCAGAGGGCGATAGCTCCGGGGTGACGCAGTCGCCCATGGGGGCGGTCGTGCTCTCTCGCGGGTTTCAGCAAGAACACGCTGTCGGGTGTCGCGCCCGCAAGCGGACGCTCAGGCGGCGAAAACGAGGGGCGTTTCCGCTGACCTTGTCTCGCACTGCTGCGCAGTATGCTGCTGGGCGACGCGCCCACCATACGCACGCATGAAAAAGGCGAGAGCTTTCGCCCTCGCCTTCATACTCGTTACAAACCGACAGGCACTTACTCGCCCGCGGCCTGATACTTTTTCGCCCATAAAGGTGTACAGCAGTTTACCAGAACTAGGCATCTTCAAGGCATTTTAGAGACCGGATTTTTGCTAAGCGGGATATTGCCCAATCTTGCATCCTTTCCGCCTATGCCGCAGGTTAAAGGAATGATTACAGCCCCCGATGCCCAACGTTTCCTGGAAGAAAACTTTGCCCCGTGGGTCCTTGCGCTGTCGCCCTCTGTCACACAATGCGACCACACTGGGCTGACTGTTGACATACCAATAACAGATGAGATCGCACGCATTGGTGGTATTGTGTCAGGCCAGGTTTTGGCGACCCTCGCAGATACGGCCATGGTGCTGGCTGCGGGCGCGAATCGAGGGCAGATGATTCCCGTGGCGACGGTCACGCTCGACACACAGTTTCTGCGCCCCGGCTCCGGCGACACGGTCCGCGCAGAGGCACAGGTTTTGCGCGCGGGCCGGTCGATGATCTTTGCACGCTGCACCCTGACCGCCCTGCCCGTGAACAAACCAATTGCCCATGCCACAGCCACTTTCGCCGTGCCGGGATAAGAGGTGCGGTGTTCACGCAGTTGCAACTTGATCCCAAATCCGATCTGGCCCCTATTGGGCGCATGTTCATGCGCACCCTTTTGATCCTTGCCCTGCTGACGGGCTGTGGTCGGCCCCTGACAGAGGCCGAGATCGCCTTTTCCGCGACGATCCATGGCGATGCACTGGACACCAAGCGTGTGCGCCTTGTGGACAGCGCCCCAACCCGCGCTGTCACCTTCCGGCGCAAGGCGCGGCCACGCACAACGTGCCGCGAGTTGATCCTGCCCCCGGCGACCGAAGGGATTGTCACGGCCAAACCTGCGGCTGTGGCCCTTTGGCAGCATGTGCTTTTCGACAAGGATTGGTATCTGGAGGACTACGTCCCTGACTACCCGGACGAGATCAACCTGATCGCTGCCATGCTGCTTGCCCATGAGCTGACCCATGTCTGGCAATGGCAGAACCGGGATGTGACGGGCTATTCCCCGCTCAGGGCCGCGCGCGAACATCAAACAAGCGACGATCCCTACCTGTTTGATGTTGGGGTGGAACGAAAGTTTTCCGAATTCGGTTTCGAGCAGCAGGGGGCCATCGTGGAAGAGTTCGTATGCTGCCGCGCCCTTGCCCCCCAAGCCCCGCGCACGCATCGGCTCCATGCACTCATATCCAAGTCCATGCCCGTGGCCGCCCTGCCCCAATCGCGCCAACACAATGTGCGCCTGCCGTGGGACGGTGTTGAACTTAACGGGATCTGCGGCTGAAACATGACGGATAAGGGAAGATCACCCATGGCCCAATACGCCCTCATCATGCTGTTGGCCGGGATCGGCATTCCCATTCTGGCCGCACTGAATGCAGCCCTGGGCACCCGACTGGGCAACCCGGCAGCAGCGGCCACGGTATTGTTCACCGTGGCGTTGGTGACGGCGGCAGTGGTCTTTGCGTTCACAGGGGGGCATGGATTGGCCAAGGTGGCGGAGGCCCCAAAGCATCTGTTTCTGGCCGGTGCGCTGATCGCGTTCTACGTGCTGTCCATAACGTTCATCGCCCCGCACTTTGGCATCGGAAATGCCGTGTTCTTTGTGCTGATTGGACAGTTAATCAGTGCAGCCGCCATTGACCACTTTGGTCTGTTCGGTGCGCAGGCTGCCGCCCTTAGTCCGGCGCGGATGGGCGGGATTGCATTGATGGCGGCGGGGGTGTGGCTGACGCAGCAGGCGTAAGGCGCAGGTGTTCTGCGCTCTAGCTGACCTCGGCCAGCGCCTGAGCTTGTTCCCACGCCGCTGGGTCTACGTCGACCGGATCCGCGATCACGCGATGTTGTCCTGGCATGCGCCCCCCTTCGTCGGTCGCAATCAGTTCACTCAGTTCTACGACGCGGTCCGCAAAGTCGGGTGAGGTACTGGGATCGATCAGGAGGTAAAACTGGCCAAGATCATGCGGTGGTCCCTCTGGCGCCTTGAGCGGTTTGACGTCACGACTGAGAACGCCGCCTGTCATGCCTGCCGTCAAAAGTTCGGCCATCAGGCCAAAGCCCCATCCTTTGTACCCGCCCATGGACAAAAGTGAGCCTTTAATCGCGGCCTCCGGATCCGTTGTCGGGTTACCGTCTGCGTCAAGCGCCCAGCCAAGGGGGATCGCCTCGCCCGCGGCCTTGGCCATTGTGATCTTGCCCAAAGCCACAGTGGTTGTGGATTGATCAAACTGCATGGCCAGCCCGCCTGACCCATCAGGCACAGAAAACGCAATGGGATTGGTCCCGATCATCCGCGTCTTGCCCCCCGGCGGAGCAACGATGGGCGAGGCATTGGTCATTCCGATCCCGATCAATCCGGCCGCCGCGATTTGTTCGGTGAAATAACCCAGCGACGTGCAGGTATGCGCATGGCCCACGGCCAGCGTGGCGACGCCAAACTGGCGGGCCGCGTCCAACGCCGGAGCAAGCCCATAGGCAAATGCCGGTTGCGCAAAGCCCATAAGCGCATCGACCTGAATGGCCGCCGGACGCGCGGCCGTTACCACCGGCACCACATCCCCCTGTACACGGCCCGTTTTCAACTGCGCGCAGTAGCTTTCAAGGTAATACAGCCCGCATATCCGGTTGTGCGTCGCTTCGGCCCGTGCCACGGCCCGCGCCACCTCGGCGGCGGCAAAGGTGCCCGCGCCATGGGCGACCAGTGCGGCCTGAACTTTGCGTTCGATGTCGGCAAGAGTAACGGAAGTCATTGTATTCGTCCTTCACGGCGAGGGCCGTGCCACACATTCTGATCAAAGAGCTTGGCAAGCGTCAAGCGTAACGGATACGAGACAGTTTACACCAACCGCCCAGAATCCAGCTGCAATGTGCGGTCCATCCGGGCTGCCAGTTCAAGGTTGTGAGTGGCAATCAGCGCCGACAACCCTGTGTCACGTACCAATCCCATCAGCGCATCAAACACCTGATCTGACGTAGCCGGATCCAGGTTTCCGGTTGGCTCATCCGCCAATAGCAGTCGCGGCGCATTGGCCAGAGCACGGCAAAAGGCAACGCGCTGTTGTTCGCCGCCAGAAAGTTCGGCCGGACGGTGATCTGCACGGGCCCCTACCCCAACTTTGTCGAGAAGCATCATAGCACGCTCGGACGCGGCGCTTTTCGACGTCCCGTTACTCAACTGCGGCAACACGATGTTTTCCAAGGCTGAAAACTCGGGCAACAGGTGGTGGAACTGGTAGATGAACCCCACATCCGCCCGGCGCGCCAAAGTCCGGCGCCGATCTGATTGCCCGCTCAGGTTCTGCCCACCCAATTCGACCGTTCCGGCGTCAGGCGTGTCCAGCAAACCCGCAATGTGCAGCAATGTCGACTTTCCTGCACCGGAGGGCGCAACAAGTGCGACAACCTCACCTTTGCCCACACTCAGGTCTACGCCGCGAAGCACCGCAACCTCAGACGGTTTGCCCGCATTGTAGGTCTTGGCGATATCCTTCAGTTCCAGCACCACATCACTCATAACGCAGCGCCTCGACCGGGTTCATGCGAGCCGCACGACGTGCCGGAAAAATGGTGACAATGAAGGACAGCCCGAGAGACAGGCTAACCGCACTCAGTACGTCAGACAGGTTTAACTGGGCTGGCAGCGCATAGATACCGCGAATGGATGGATCCCATACGCCCCCGCCCATAAGGTAGTTCACCAGCGAAAACAGCGGATCGATATAAAGAGCAAAGAGGCAGCCAAGTACTACGCCCATGGCCGTCCCGATCATGCCCGTGAAGGCGCCGCAAATGAAAAAGACGCGCAGGATTGACCCTTCGGTCAGCCCCATGGTGCGCAGTATACCAATGTCGCGCCCCTTGTTTTTGACCAACATAATCAGGCCCGAGACGATGTTCATCGCCGCGATCAGAACGAGGATCGACAGAATGATGAACATCACGTTGTCCTCAACCTCGAGCGCGCGCAAAAAACTGCCCGAGGCGTCGCGCCACGTCCACAACTGGCTGCGGTCGCCTGCAGTTTCTCTCAAAGCCACAGCATAGCTGTCGACGGCCTCCGGGTTCTCGACCATCACCTCGATCTCGTCCACGACCCCTTCGCGGTTAAAGAACGATTGTGCCTCGGCCAGAGGCAGATAGACACGCACCCGGTCGATGTCGTAGCGCCCGGCAGAGAATATGTACGTGACTTCATATGCGTTGATGCGTGGCGAAGTGCCGAAAGCGGTTTTCACCCCATTGGGTGAAATCAGCTTGATCCGATCCCCCACCTGCGCGCCCAGTTCCTGCGCCACGCCCGAGCCGATGGCCACACCTTGTTCAAAGCGCGCGATGTCACCCCGGGCTGTTTCGGGGTCCGCAATGCGCGGCAAACTGCCAAGATTTTCCGCCGATATCCCAAAGACTTGGACGCCCGCATTGCTTTGGCGCAAGTTGGCCATAACCTGCCCACGCACAATCGGCGCAGCACGGGTCACACCCGGCACGGCGCGCAATGCCTCTGCCCGTGCATCGTAATCGGCGATGGTGCGGTCAATGGTTCCCGCCGGAGTGACCTCACCAATCTGGTATACCGTCACGTGGGCGTTGGCACCAAGGATCGTATCTACAAACTCCGCACGAAAACCCGAGCGAACCGACAGCGTCGCGATCAGCGCAAAGACCGCCAGCGTGATCCCGATCAGGCTGATCCATGTCATCGTACTGACGCCACCGGTGGCGCGACGCGCGCGCAAGTAACGCCATGCGATCATCCACTCGAAAGGGGCAAAAGGGGGTGTGGCCACGGTTTCGGGCTCCTGCTCTGTTTGCAAGCAGACTTGGGCGAGACGCAGGCGGAGGTCAAGCGGTTGCAGTCAGAGGCTTGGGTTGGACACGCGCCACGCTAGGGCGTGCGGGCACTACGCGCCGCCGTGGCCATCGATAATACGGTCCGGCTTCGTGGGCGCACGAAATACATCTGTTCTTGGAAAATCACCTACCCAAACAGGGTTTCGCCGCCCGATCAGACCGCCGTTCCGGCGCGGCGGCGAAGCGGCCACATCAACAGTTTGAGCGCCGCCCAGATGGTGAGCAACCCCGCAATAAATCCTGACCCCGCAAACGTCAGCCCCGCCATGCCAAGAGGGACCGCTGGTTCAAACGTCTCCATCGCCGCGCGCGCAACGTCTCGGTCGCTCATGCTGGTCGCGTGATAGGCGCGCATAAACGGCCCTGCCCCTTCCAGCTTTGTCAGATCGGCTAGCAAGCTCTCGTAACGCTCAAACGTGCGCGTCATATCCTGCCGCCTCGCATCCAGAAATGCGCTGCCTTGCAGTTCGGCCAGTGCCGCGTCCCGCGTCAGGCCAGCATCCGCCGCCGAGGCGTCAAAGTCGGCAACCACTTCGCCCAACGCATCCACTGCTCCGCCCAGACGCTGGGTGTACTGTTGGGCGAATTCCGGGAATTGAGACGCGGACGCGCCGCCCAAGACACCACCTGCCAAAACCAGAACCCGGGCAATCATTCCACCGCCCCATAAGCCGCGCGGCCAATTTGTGTATCTAACGCCAGCATGGTGTCGAAATCCACACAGGCGTCATAGCCCATGATGGCAGTCAATTTTCCACCGAATGTGACAGCGTAAGAACCAACGCTCATGCGTCCGGGAAAACAGAGCGCACCGAAATGCCAAAAATTGAAAGTACCATCGCCGGTGTGGTTGGGGCGAAACACAGTGCCAAGCCCATAGTAGGGTCCGTTTTCGAACAATTGCACATGTGGATAGTCAAATGGATTGCGACCCGTTGCGGTGCCTTGCCCATACCAATGTGCATGCAACCGCGCATAATCCAAAGGCGACATGGTCCAACCGCCCCAACTGAGGAACCCGCCAGCCCGCGGTGATGGCATGCCTGTCACGCCTACAGGATGCAACACAAGGCGTTTGCAGGTATCTTCATAACTGTCCGGAACGCTGGCCTCGATCACCAATCCCAACAAGGCGTAGTTGACGTTGTTATAGACGTACTGCCCCGACACTCCAGTTGGTGCCGACATCGCCTCAAGCACGTCAAAGCCGCGTTGTCCGTCCGTGTCCAGCCACTCCGGCATCAGCTTCTGTGTGACATCCTCGGTGAGGCCGCTGGTGTGGGTCACAAGGGATGCAACGCTGACATCCGGGCCGCGGCCCAGCACATCGCGAACTGAAACTGACATGTCCAGATCACCCGAATCCCGAAGCGCTGCTGCGCAAAGCGCGGTGATGGATTTGCTGACGCTTGCCAATTCAATGGGTGCGGTGGCATCCCCAATCGCGTAGGTGTCGGCACCTTCGAACGCCAGCGCACCTGTTCCGGTCGTCTGATTGCGCTCCAGCCACTCCGCATAGGCCGCGCGCATTGCCTCCACCCGGTCAGCGTCCTGAGATGCCGCTGCCAAAGGCAGCAGCGTCAAAATCAGCACGGATAAAACAAGCGCTTTCATCACATACAACTTAGCACAAGGCGGCGATCAATGTGCCGCGTAAATCTCCGCTACGCGCTTGACCGCCTCTTCGGGCGGCAACTCTTCGCTCACCCCTGTACGGCGCGAGGTCAGTTCGACCACGCCGTTCTTGAGACCCCGTGGCCCGACGGTGATCCGCCAAGGCAGGCCAATCAGGTCCATGGTGGCAAACTTGCCCCCAGCGCGCTCGTTGCGATCATCGTAGAGCGGCTCAAGGCCCAGCAGACCGAGGCTGGCATATAGAGCCTCACAAGCCGCGTCCGCCTCTGCATCGCCCTGTTTAAGGTTCACGATGCCGCAGTGATAGGGTGTGACGCCTTCTGGCCAGATGATGCCGTTGTCATCATGGCTGGCTTCGATGATGGCGCCCATCAGGCGGCTGACACCGATACCGTGGCTGCCCATATGCACTGGTACCTGCTTGCCATCCGGGCCCTGCACAACCGCGTTCAAAGCATCCGAATACTTGGTGCCAAAGTAGAAAATCTGGCCCACCTCGATCCCGCGCGCCACGCGGCGGCGTTCCTCGGGGATGGCGTTGAACAGCGCCTCGTCGTGGGTTTCGTCGGTGCGCGCATAAAGGTTCGTGAACTCTTCCATCACGCCCGCGCACTGGGCCACATCATCATAGTCGATGTGACGATCGCCAAAGGTGAGGTCGGTGACGGCACTGTCATAGAACACTTCAGACTCCCCAGTTTCGGCAAGCACCAGAAACTCATGGGTGTCATCTCCGCCAATGGGTCCGGAATCTGCGCGCATCGGAATGGCCTGCAAGCCCATCCGCTCGTAGGTGCGCAGGTAGCTGACCAGATGGCGGTTATAGGCGTGCAGCGCGTCTTCTTTGGTCAGGTCAAAGTTGTAGCCATCCTTCATCAGAAATTCGCGGCCCCGCATCACGCCAAAGCGCGGGCGGATCTCGTCGCGGAATTTCCACTGGATCTGATACATGGTCAGCGGCAAATCCTTGTAGCTGCCCACATGGGCGCGGAAGATATCGGTGATCAACTCTTCGGCGGTGGGAGTGAACAGCATGTCACGCCCGCCGCGATCCTTGATGCGCAGCATCTCGTCGCCGTAGGCATCATAACGCCCGCTTTCACGCCACAGATCAGCCGATTGAATGGTGGGCATCAGCATGGCCATGTGACCAGCGCGCGCCTGTTCTTCGTGGACGATGTTTTCCAGCTTGCGCAAAACCTTAAAGCCGAGGGGCAGCCAGGAATAAATCCCCGCACTGGCTTGCTTGATCATGCCAGCCCGCAGCATCAGGCGGTGGCTCACGATCTGCGCCTCGCTGGGGTTTTCCTTTAGTACGGGCAAAAAATAACGGCTCAAACGCACGATCAGCACTCCATCAGATATTTGGACCTGATTAGGCGAAAGGGTGAAAGGCCGCAATCACACTTGAACGGCAGTCCGGGAAAAAGGCGGATGCGTGCCTTGACCGCGCGGGCCAATTACAGCCGTGAAGCCGCGCATAGGCAAAGACGCACTATGCTTGCGACCACATCTTCCCTTGAAAGCGGGGGTAAAAACCGCAATGTGGACCCAAGGTCAAACGGGAGACAACATGGCCCTGCCGGTGCGCGATCAGTTAAAATATTGGGGGATCGCCGCGGCGATCTTTTTCTTGCTGCTTTACGCGCTGGGTGATCAGTTGCTGCCTTTCTTTCTTGGGGCCGCTATCGCCTATTTCCTTGATCCGGTCGCAGACTGGCTTGAGGCGCACGGTTGCAGCCGCGCCCTCGCCACAGGGATCATCACCGTCAGCGCGATCATCGTCTTTGTCATCCTTATCCTCTTGGTGATCCCCAACCTTGTCCAGCAGTCCGTGCAACTGTTCAACGCCGCACCCCAAATCGCCGAAGACGCCACAACCTTCCTCAACGAACGCTTTCCCAGCCTGCTGGATGAAAGTTCGGCCGTACATCAAACGCTTTCGAGCATCGGCCAAACCATCTCTGAACGGGGCGGTGACCTGCTCAACTCTGCGCTGATCTCAGCCGCAAGCCTCATCAACATCATAGTGCTCTTCGTCATCGTGCCTGTTGTGGCGGTTTACATGCTGCTGGATTGGGACCGTATGATTGCACGCATCGACGCTCTTCTGCCCCTCGATCATGCGCCCGTCATCCGCCGCCTCGCTCACGAAGTTGACACGACCCTGGCCGGGTTTATCCGGGGCATGGGCACAGTTTGCTTGATCCTTGGAACATATTACGCTGTCGCGCTGATGGTGGTGGGCCTTCAATTCGGGCTTGTCGTTGGTTTCGTGGCGGGTCTTTTGACCTTCATTCCTTACGTGGGCGCACTTGTGGGCGGCGCTCTGGCCATCGGTTTGGCGCTGTTCCAGTTCTGGGGGGAATGGGGCATGATCGCTGCGGTGGCCATCATTTTCATGATTGGTCAGGTTGCAGAAGGAAACGTGCTGACACCAAAACTGGTCGGTGAAAGCGTCGGACTGCATCCAGTGTGGCTGATACTCGCCCTGACGGTGTTTGGCGCCCTATTTGGTTTTGTCGGCATGCTTGTCGCGGTGCCAATGGCCGCCGCCATTGGGGTGTTTGTGCGGTTCCTCGCAGACCAGTACAAAGACAGTCGCCTCTACAAAGGGTTAGAGGCTGACATCGAGACCGAAGACTGATCATGGCCACGCAACTTGGACTGGACCTGCCTGCACGCGCAGCGCTTGGGCGTGACGATTTCCTTGTGGCGCCCTCTAACGCGCTGGCAATGACGATGATCGACGATTGGCAGAACTGGCCATTGCGCAAAATGGTGCTGAGTGGTCCCGAAGGTTCAGGAAAAACCCACCTCACCCATGTTTGGGCCGCCGCCAGCGGCGCACGGATCATAGCGGCACGTGATCTGACCATTGACCTCCTCGACATTCCCCCAACAGGGCCAATCGCGGTCGAAGACGTCCCCCTTATCTCTAAAGACATAGACATCCAGACAACCCTGTTTCACCTTCACAACCAATTGGCCGAGGCAGGACAGCATTTGCTGATGACGGGCACCCAAGCGCCGTCCCTTTGGGCCATGTCACTGCCTGATCTGCAAAGTCGGATTGACGCGGCTGGGCACGCGGCCCTCGATCCCGCAGATGACAACCTGCTGGCGGCAGTGTTGGGCAAACTGTTCAATGACCGTCAACTGACGCCACGGGCGGATGTGATCCCCTATCTGGTCACCCATATGGAGCGGTCATTCGAGGCCGCGCGGCGCATCGTCGCCACCCTCGATGCAACAAGTCTGGCCCGCAAAAAACCAGTGACACGCGCCCTTGCCGCAGAGCTGCTGGACATTGACACAGGCGATAGGGGATAAACGTCACTTAACCGTCACATGTGATCGCCATACCCGCCCCATGACCAATGCCGACTTTCTTGCCTCGCCCTTTCCCGAACCTGTCGACCTGCCCGATCTGGACACAAACGGTCCGGGCCGGTTTTTCAATCGTGAACTCAGCTGGCTGAGCTTTAACTGGCGCGTGCTGGAAGAGGCGGAGAACCCGCGCGTTCCGCTCTTGGAACGGCTGCGGTTCCTGTCGATCTCGGCCGGCAACCTTGATGAATTCTACACCGTGCGTGTCGCAGGCTTGCGCGAACTGGCCATCGCCGGCAACACAACGCCCGCCGCAGATGGCCTGTCGCCCGCCGAACAGCTGGTGCTGATCAACGAAAACGCGCGTGCACTGCTGACCGAACAACAACGGGTCCTCAAGGACCTGCACGAAGAGATGGACGCGGCTGGCATCAATGTCCTGACACCAGAAGAGTTGACCGAAGAAGACATCGCCCACCTTGAGGACGTATTCCTTGCCGAAGTCTTTGCCGTCCTCTCTCCTCTGGCCATTGATCCTGCACATCCGTTCCCCTTCATCCCCAACACCGGCTATGCGCTGGCCCTGCAGATGGAGCGCAAGTCCGACAAACGCAAACTTCAGGCCCTGCTGCCGATCCCGGCGCAGATCGACCGCTTCATCGCCCTGCCCGGCCCCGGCCAACGGTTCCTGCCGCTTGAAGAATTGCTGATCCTGCACATCCCGAACTTGTTCCCAGGCTATAAACTCAAAGCACATTTCGAATTCCGCGTGCTGCGCGACAGCGATCTGGAAGTCGAAGAAGAGGCCGAAGACCTCGTCCGCGAGTTTGAAGTTGCCCTGAAACGCCGTCGTCGTGGGGAAGTGGTGCGAATGACCCACTCCGCAGGCGCGCCAGATGCGCTGATGGCTGTCATCAAGGAAGAACTTGGGGTCACGGATTCCGAAGTGGTTGAGGTCGATGGTATGCTTGGTCTGGCGGACCTCAGCGCGCTGGTGCTGGATGATCGTCCGGATTTGCTATGGCCCTCGTTCACCCCACGTGTCCCCGAGCGGGTCAGTGACTTTGACGGCGACATGCTGTCGGCCATCCGCCAAAAAGACATGCTGTTGCATCACCCCTACGAAACATTCGACATGGTGGTGCGTTTCCTTCAACAAGCGGCGCGGGACCCGGACGTCGTGGCGATCAAGCAGACGCTCTATCGGACTTCAAAAAACTCACCCATCGTCGAAGCCCTGTGTGAAGCGGCAGAAGACGGCAAATCCGTCACCGCTCTTGTCGAACTCAAAGCCCGCTTTGATGAGGCCGCCAATATCCGCCAGTCGCGCCGCCTCGAACGGGCGGGCGCGCATGTGGTCTACGGCTTTATTGATCTCAAGACACATGCAAAAATCAGCACCGTGGTGCGCCGCGAAGGCAAAAAGCTGGTGACCTACACCCATTTTGGCACCGGCAACTATCACCCCGGCACGGCCCGTATCTACACCGACGTGTCGCTGTTCACCTGCGATCCGAAACTGGGGCGTGATGCGACCAAAGTCTTCAACTACCTGTCCGGATACGCCCCACCCGAAGCGCTCGACAACCTCGCCATTTCGCCAACCACCCTGAAACCTAAACTGCTAGAAATGATCCAAGCCGAAGCTGATTACGCCGCCAAAGGTAAATCGGCTGTGATCTGGGCCAAGATGAACTCGCTCATCGATTCCGAAGTCATCGATGCGCTCTATGCAGCAGGACAGGCCGGCGTGAAGATCAGCCTTGTCGTGCGGGGTATCTGCGGGTTGCGGCCGGGGATCAAAGGGTTCTCCGATAACATTCGGGTTAAATCCATCGTGGGCCGGTTCCTCGAACACTCGCGTATTGTCTGCTTTGGCAACGGGCACGGGTTGCCGTCCAAGAAAGCCCGCGTTTTTATATCTTCAGCGGACTGGATGGGCCGGAACCTGAACCGGAGAGTCGAAACACTGGTCGAGATTGAAAACGCTACCGTAAAGGCGCAGATCGTGAGCCAGGTCATGGCCGCAAACCTCGCCGATGTGGCACAAAGCTGGGTCATGGCACCCGATGGCAGCTTTATACGTCCAGACGTGCCCGAAGGAACGTTCGCCTTCAACTGCCACCGCTTTTTCATGGAAAACCCCTCGCTCTCCGGGCGTGGATCGGCGGGGGCCTCAGACGTGCCCAAACTGACCCACACCGAGGACTGAGCGCACGCGCCCGGATCGTCGAGCGCATTGACCAAGGCGTCTCACTGGTTCATCACTGATCACAAGATCGGCACCACGGGGGCTCCATGAACGTTTTGGTCGAACCGCATCATGACGGGGGTCTTTTCGGGCGTCCCCTGTTTGAAGACCCATCAGCGCGCGCTTTGTCCCGTGTCGGGGTTGTGGATGTGGGATCAAACTCGGTCCGGTTTGTGGTCTTTGACGGGGCCGCGCGCAGCCCGGCCTATTTCTACAATGAAAAGATCATGTGCGCCCTCGGAGCCGGCATGTCCGGCACCGGACGCCTGAACCCGGAAGGCCGCGTGCGTGCCCTTGCCGCGTTGCACCGGTTCAACCGTCTGGCTCAGGGCATGGGGCTGTCCGATCTGACCGTCGTGGCCACTGCGGCCGTGCGCGACGCAAGCGACGGCCCGGCCTTTTGCGCGGATGTGGAACGCGAAACTGGCCTTTACGTGCGCGTCATAGACGGGCGGGAAGAGGCCCGGCTGTCCGCTCAGGGTGTTCTGCTTGGCTGGCCGGGCTCTTACGGTCTGGTCTGCGACATTGGCGGATCGTCCATGGAACTGGCGGAAATATCGGGGGGCATCGTGGGGCGCCGCGAAACTTCTGACCTCGGCCCTCTCAAACTGCAAACCGTGAAGGGCGGCAAAAAGGGGCGCGCCGCACATATCAAAGCAACCATGGAACGTCTCAAGGACGCGATGGGCGCACAGCGTGATCGGCTGTTTCTGGTTGGCGGCTCATGGCGCGCAATCTGCAAAGTGGACATGCACCGGCGTGGCTACCCGTTGCAGGTGCTGCACGAATATCGCATGACCCCCAAGGCCGTCCGTCAAACCGCCAAATTCATCGCCAAACACCCCGATCCGGAACAATTGCGCAATGCCTGCGGCATTTCAGCGGCGCGTATGGCGCTGGCACCACTGGCAGCCGAGGTGTTGGTACGGCTGATAAAAACGTTCAAGCCCAAAGACATCGCCATTTCCAGCTACGGCATTCGTGAGGGGATGCTTTACGAGCAGATGCCCCAAAAATTGCGTGACCGTGATCCTCTGATCGAGGCGTGCTATTTCGCCGAATCCAAGGACGCGCGCATGCCGGGTTTTGGCAAACGGCTCTATGAGTTCTTGGAACCGCTGTTTAAATCCGCCCCATTCGAGCGCAAACGCCTGATCAAGGCAGCCTGCCTTCTGCACGATGTGAGTTGGCGCGCGCATCCCGATTACCGCGCAGAAGTGTGTTTCGACAACGCCACCCGCGCAAACCTCGGCGGGCTGAAACACTCCGAACGGATTTTTCTGGGCCTCGCGCTGCTCCACCGGTACACCAACCAGCGCGAAGGCACCCATTTCGAATACCTCTATGACCTTGTGGACGACAAAACGCTTATCGACGCCGAAGTGCTGGGCAAAGCCATGCGGTTTGGCGCGATGATGTGGACGGACAAAGACGCCAATCTCGGAGAATTCCGCTGGTACCCCAAGAAAAAGAAGCTTGAACTGCGCCTGTCAAAAGACGCGATGCCGCTCTTTGGAGAGGTGGCCGAAGCCCGGCTGAACTCGCTGGCTGCCTCGCTTCGCGCAGACGTGACCGTCAAGCAGCGTAAACGCTAAAGCTCAATCTGGCCCTCTTCATCGGGCTTTGGCGTGTCCGTTGGCGGTTTCCGCCGGATGATGATGTCGCCGTTGTCGAGGATTTCGGGCGGTTCATAAACGCTCCAGTCCTCAACCTGTTCCAGCAAATCGCGCAGTGCAGGCCCCATCTGGGCGGTAAAGTCGCGCAAAGCAGGGCCATACTCGTCCGCCAACTCTTGGAAATCCTCAAGTGCGGGCTCCATCTGCTGCATCAAGCCTTCCATCAGCATCTGCGCGCCCCGTTCCATCAGAGACAGCCCATCGCCCTCATCTTGGGCCATGGCCGGGGTGCTACATGTCAGGCACGCAATCATGATCAGACGTTTCATAGCCATAATATGGGACCTCAAAGTGAGATATCCAAGCTCACCGGGAAATGATCTGACGCATCCACCAATGCATCGCGCAAGGCAGGCTGTTTCCAACACTCCGGATCATCAAGCGGATGCCAAATGCGCCAGCGCCCTTCGTGCATCGCCAGATCAGGCGATACCATGATGTAATCCAAAAGTGCCTGCAAATAACGCTGCTCAGGCCGAATCCAGAACCGCGCAGTGGTCGGCATCGCGCCGAGGCGGCGTTGCAATCCTTGGCGCGCGTGCGGATCGAACAGGGCTGTGTCCCCCTCGCCAAGGATGATCTCGACCGAGGAGCGGCCAAAGAGGTGTTCGTATTCATCCAGCCCCGGACCGTCATTGAGATCGCCCAACAATATCAACGGTGTACCTTCATCCAGATGCGCCGCAATGCGGGCACGCAACCAGATCGCCTGCGCCAGTTGCTTGCGCCGGTTCGCGATAGACATGCGCAGCACTTCATCGCGCGTCTTGGCCCCGTGGGGGGCTTTGGATTTCAGATGTGCGCCGATCAGGCGGAGCTGTGTCCCGCCCTGCGTCTCCACTGCCAGCTCAAGTGGCGGTTTTGAAAAGACGACCCTGTCTTCAGTTGCATCAATGTCCAGATCAATTGCAAATTCACTATCGAATTGCGGGGCACCGGCGTGAATCTGCGGATCATGGCGCACCGTCAGGACATCGGGATCAAACAACAGGGCAATCTCTTGCTGTGTGTCATTGGCAAAACCGATAACAGCGCGGCGCGCCCGAATGCCAGCATGAGCGGCAAAGGTCTCAAGAGCCGCCACTGAATCGCGACTTCGCCCTTGATCCGGAGCCTCAACAATCATTACGCCGTCCGCATCCAAGGCCTGAAACACGTTGCACAGCGCAGCAATCTGATCTTGTCGGGTGACACCATAGCGGCCCGACGGCTCGCCATCGTTCAACAGCGCGCCATCGTCAGCGAACAGGTTGGTCATCCACTCGATATTATAGGTCGCCAGCCGCATCAGGCGTGCGCACTCCGGATGTCTTCCCAAGCCCGGTTGATGTCGATCATGCGTTTTTCGGCCAACCGCACAGCCTCTTCCGGCACGCCGCGGGCCATCATCGCATCGGGGTGGTTCTCGCGCACGAGTTTGCGCCAAGCTTTGCGCATCGCCTCAATATCCATGTCCGGAGTTATGCCGAGCACGGTGTAGGGATCAGGTACAGCTTCAGGGACAAACCGCGCACGCAGGGCGCGGAATTCGACGTCTGGAATGGCGAAAATGTGGGCCACCTGCTCAAGAAACGCATCCTCGTTGGGGTGATAGAATCCATCAGCCATCGCGATGTGAAACAGTCCCTCAATGAGGTCGGTCAGGGTCTCGGGCTGATCGGAAAACATGGAATGGATGCGCGTGGCGTATTCCTCAAAGCCCGCCACATCCTGACGGGCTAGGTTGAACACACGTGCCGCCCCGGCCTCGTCCTGCGCAGCGATGTGAAACACGTCCCGAAAGGCGGTAACCTCGTCGCGGGTCACCTGCCCGTCCGCCTTGGCCATTTTGGCCCCCAAAGCGATCACAGCAATAGCAAAGGCAACACTGCGTTCAGGCGGCGAGCGCAATCGATCAAAGACAGCCGTAAGCCCTTCACCAGCTGTGAGGGCCGCGAGAGCGTCTGATATGCGGGTCCAAAGTGACATGAGGCCATCTTATAGGCCAAGGTCCGGGCGCATGTTAGGGCAATCAAACCTATCCGAGCAGCTTTTGCATCAGGATCAGATCAAGCCATTGGTCACTCTTGCGCCCAACCTCAGGCATCTGGGCCACAGTTTCAAAACCAAGGGCCGCGTGAAAGGCAGCTGCGTTCGGATTGGCACTGCTGATCCCGGCCACCATAACGTGATGTCCTTGGCCCCGCGCGTGCTCCATCAAGGTCTGCATCAACGCACGCCCCTGCCCGCGCCCTTGGGCCGATGTGTCCAGCAGAATGGAGTGTTCCACGGTCGCCGCGTATCCGGGGCCCGAACGAAAAGGACCATATGTGGCAAAGCCTGTCTGGTCTGCCAGCACAAACACCGGACGGGTTTCGATCATTTCTGCGATCGCTCCTTCGGTCTTGGGCTCGGTTGTAAAAGTGAACAGAGTATCGGCAATCATCGCGTTCCAGATCGCCGCGATCCAGCCCGCATCCTGAGGTGTCGCAGACCGGATCACAGGATGCGTTCGCCATGTGGCGTATCAAACACCGCCTGCATCGCGATAGGCCCCGTTTCGACAGCGACGCGGTCGTCAATCAGATGCCGCGCCAATGTGGTGTTTAACACTTCGGCTTCAGGATGGCGCAGCGTAAACCGTTTCAAACGCGCGCCGGTTGGGTTCAGCTTGGTCGCCGGGTGCACAATTCCAGCAGGCCACTGCAACAGTGCGGGCCACAGGTTGTCAAAGGGCGTTGTGCCCTGTGCTGACACAGCCATATGCCAAGTCAATGCGCCGCGTGCCACCTGAACCGGTGCGCCACATCCCTCTGGCAGGTCGCGCAAGTCAGCTTCCAAATTATCCACTGCACAGGCCCAATTCGACAAGCGCGCCGGACCTGTAAATCGGTCAAGATCGAACCACCGGGGACGCAGCGGCGGATCAGCCGAAGGATCTGGCGCAATCGCCTCCAGATACAGACCGTCCTCCAAACCCATCAGCGCGTTGTGCGTGTGAAACACACTGTGTTGCCCGCCGGGTTGCATCGTCAAACCCAACGCATCCTCAATATGGGCCTGTGCTTCGGCCAGTGTTGTGGCTCCGACAACCAAATGGTCGAACTTCATCACCTAAGCCCTTGTTTCTCCGAGGATGGTCAGAATTTCTTGCGCTGCCGCAGGGATGTTTGTGCCCGGCCCAAAGATCGCTTTGACCCCAGCATCATAGAGGTACTGATAGTCCTGCTGCGGGATCACCCCGCCACAGATCACGATGATTTCTTCGGCCCCGGCCTCTTTCAGGGCGTCCACCAGCTGCGGCGCGAGGGTTTTGTGACCTGCCGCCTGCGACGAGATGCCAACCACGTGCACGTCGTTGTCCACCGCGTCCTGCGCCGCCTCGGCAGGCGTTTGGAACAAGGGGCCGACATCCACGTCAAATCCGATATCGGCAAAGGCAGTCGCAATCACCTTGGCCCCGCGATCATGTCCATCCTGTCCCATCTTGACGACCAACATGCGCGGGCGGCGCCCCTCGGCCTCAGCAAATGCTTCAACCGATTTTTGGATGGCCGCGAAGCCTTCGTCGCCCTCATAGGCGGCACCGTAGACACCAGAGAGTGTTTTTACTTCGGCGCGGTGGCGTCCGAATACCTTTTCCATGGCCATGCTGATCTCTCCTACGGTTGCGCGGGCGCGGGCGGCCTCAACGGCCAAAGCCAAGAGGTTGCCATCGGCGCGCGCGCCCTCTTCCAATGCCAAAAGCGCGGCCTCACACGCCGCGTCATCCCGAGCAGAGCGGATGTTTTCAAGGCGCGCGATCTGATTGTCGCGCACAGCGGCGTTGTCGATGTCGAGGATGTCGATGGGGTCTTCCTCGTCGAGGCGGAACTTGTTCACGCCCACGATGACCTCGTCGCCCTTGTCGATCAGGGCCTGTCGGGTGGCGGCCGCTTCTTCGATCCGAAGCTTGGGCATGCCGGATGCGACCGCTTTGGTCATACCGCCCATCTCTTCAACCTCTTCGATCAGTTTCCAAGCCTCTTCCGCCAGATCGTGGGTCAGCTTTTCCACGTAGTAAGAGCCGGCAAGCGGATCGACTACATTGGTCACGCCAGTTTCATTTTGCAGGATCAGCTGTGTGTTGCGCGCAATGCGAGACGAAAATTGTGTGGGCAAAGCAATCGCTTCGTCAAAAGAGTTCGTGTGTAGAGATTGGGTACCGCCCAACACCGCGGCCATCGCCTCATAGGCGGTGCGCACCACATTGTTCATCGGGTCCTGCTCTTGAAGGCTGACGCCGGACGTCTGACAGTGAGTCCGCAGCATGCTCGATTTCGGGTTCTTCGGTTCAAACTCCGCCATGATCTTGTGCCAAAGCAGACGGGCCGCGCGCAGCTTGGCCGCCTCCATGAAAAAGTTCATGCCGATGGCGAAAAAGAACGAAAGCCGTCCCGCAAACGCGTCCACGTCCATGCCCCGCGCAATGGCGGCACGCACGTATTCGCGCCCATCGGCCAGCGTAAAGGCAAGCTCTTGGACAAGGTTCGCACCCGCCTCTTGCATGTGATATCCCGAGATGCTGATCGAGTTGAATTTGGGCATATCGGCTGACGTAAAGGCGATGATATCCGCGATGATGCGCATCGAGGGTTCGGGCGGATAGATGTATGTATTGCGCACCATGAACTCTTTGAGGATGTCGTTCTGGATCGTGCCTGATAGGGCGGCGCGGTCCACGCCTTGCTCTTCCCCGGCGACAATAAAGCTTGCAAGTATCGGAACAACGGCGCCGTTCATCGTCATGGAAACGCTGACTTTTTCCAGCGGAATTCCGTCAAATAGGATCTTCATATCCTCGACTGAATCGATAGCAACACCGGCTTTGCCGACATCACCCTGCACGCGCTCATGATCACTGTCATAGCCTCGGTGTGTGGCCAGATCAAAAGCAACGGACACCCCCTGCTGACCCGCCGCAAGCGCGCGGCGGTAAAAGGCATTGGATTCTTCAGCCGTTGAAAAACCAGCATATTGGCGGATAGTCCACGGACGCCCGGCATACATCGTTGCCTTCACGCCACGCGTAAACGGTGCCTCACCAGGAATGGTGCCAAGGTGGCCGACATCGGCAAGGTCCGCCTCTGTATAGATCGGGGCGACGTCGATCCCTTCGAGCGTTTTCCATGTCAGATCGTCAACGGGTTTGCCGCGCAGTTCACCCTCAGCCAGGCTGCGCCATGCGTCTTTCTTCGATGTCATGTCCTAGTCCTCGTTTGTACGGACCGTGTGGCAGGGTTTTCCCCGCGCGTGTCTGGTCCAGTTCCTCTGTCAGTGTTGCAAGACCGTTTGCACCGCTTATCAGCCAGTGCATGTCGTCTGCGTATGCTTCGCGCAGGGCCGCGCGCGCGTTCGTGTCGAACGGGTTCCAACGCCCATCCGTATCCGGAACGGCGTCAATGTCTTCCCCCCGCTCAGCCAAAACATCCCGTAATTGTGCAGCTGTCGGTGCCCGATTTAACCATTCGGGCGCTGCATCACGGGGGGCCGCGTGACCCGTGGCCGCCGTCAGCATCAAATCCGGGCGATCTGCAGACATTTCAAACGGGATGACCTCAATCTGTGCAAGCGGGGCCGCACAGGACACGTCCGACACCACATCGCGCCAAGTGCGCGGCTGGCGCGCAATCCCCAGACACCGCGCGGCATCAGGCACTGCATGGCCTCGCCCAACACCATATGCCAGCGACGAGGCCCAGAAATGATCCAACGCGCGAACAGACAGCACGATCTTGTCAATCCGCTGGTCAAACGCCCAAATGTAACGCACCAAACGCTCGCCAATGTCGGGGTAAAGGCGACTTTTGCGCAGGTTCATACGGACCGAACCCATCATGTTTTCATCGCTGACGAACAAGGTTTCGACGCCCTGCGCCTGTGCTTTTTTCAAGTTAAGCAGAATGCGCCCCCGGGCGCGGCGGGCGGCGGTACGACCAAAGCCCGGTGTGGGTTGAACGCCCGCGAACAGCCCCTTGCGGGTGCGCATGGGCCCCCAGAACCCAAGGCCGTCATCGCGCAACTCTTTGCTGTGGCGCCGAATGTAGGATTGAAAACTTATTGTGCCGGTTCGATGTGCCCCGATATGTAGAATGACTTTCATCTGTACCCCTTTTGATGCCCTATGGGCCATGTGGCGCACTGATCGGGTGCGCCAGACGGGCAAAGCTGGCATGCAGAGGCTTGAAGAGGCATTAAAGCTAAAAATGATGTGACTGGCGGTCGTAATTGGGGAAAATGCATCTACATATCCCTCATCAGGAGAGCATATGAAACACGTACTACCCGTTGTAATTGCAGGCCTTTTGGGCGGCTCACTGGCAGCCGCCGAGGGTGAGGTCACGCCCGCAGAAGCCCTCTTTGTCGAGGGTGATGTGGAAGATTTGAGCCAATTTGTCTGGGAAAAGCGCCCGATCATCATATTCGCGGACAGCCCTGCCGATCCGAACTTTGGCCAGCAAATCGAATATCTGGAAACACGCGCCCAAGAGTTGCTGGACCGCGACGTCATTGTTCTGACCGACACGGACCCGTCCGGAGACAGCGCGTTGCGCACAAAATTGCGCCCGCGTGGGTTCATGCTGGTGCTGATCGGCAAAGACGGAGGCGTGAAACTGCGCAAGCCGTATCCTTGGGACGTGCGGCAGTTGATGCGTTCCATCGACAGTATGCCGATGCGGCAACGCGAGATTCGCGAGCGCCGGGTCGAAAGTGGCGGCTGAAAGCTGAGGTAACACGGCCTTAACCCACCTGTGTGATTTTGAGCTTGAGAGTTGCGTGCACAGGCACGCACGCCTATATTGTGGGTGGAAGCACCGCGCGTGTGCGGTGTCGTGACACGAGGGAATGTAATGTCTGATACGTCCAAACGTTCTACCCCCATCACTGGTCGGAATGGGCCAAGCCCGGGCTACTGACCCCGGACGTCACACCCATTTCACGCAGTGCCCGATCCGCATAGGTCTTTGCGCGCTGTTTCATCTGCAAATACTCAAAATACGAAATTTCGCGGCGTCTTATGCTGTCTTCGTCAGTGCCCGATACAAAAGCATCCAGGCGCGAGTCGGCGATCTGTGCCTCGATCGCCTTGAGTTGTGAGTAGTACTTCACAACCGGATCAATCACTGTCTTTGGCAGAATATGGATGTCTGCCAGCACGGACTGGAACACCATATCATTGTCTTCTGTTGGTAAGAACGGGACATACCCAGATGCGATGCGCGGCTGCATCGCCTCCCACGCGGCATTGAGATCCTCGCCTTCCAGCACCTCAAGATAGTGCTTTATCTCAGCCACGAGCGCTCGTTGCACGTCATCACGCCGTTCGCGGCGCAAGCGTCGGGCATCGGCCCGATTCTGCGCCCCGTTCACGATCCAACCCACAGCAACAAACAGGCCAGCCAGCACGGCCTGCCACATGCGTGGGTCTATGGTTGAAATCCACCCACTTATGTTGCCTGTCTCGTTCACTCGAACTCAAGAATGACTTCGTCCACAGCCAGACTGTCACCGGCAGCGGCATTGACCTTGGATACGATGCCCTTGCGCTCAGCGCGCAGGATGTTTTCCATTTTCATCGCCTCGATGGTGCATAGGGCCTGCCCCACCTGCACCTCTTCGCCCGGTTCGACATGCAGGGTCACGACCAGTCCGGGCATTGGGCACAAGAGCAGCTTGGACGTATCTGGCGGCGTCTTGATAGGCATCATGCGCGCCAGTTCTGCTTGGCGGGGCGTGCGCACGTGCACAACCATGTCCGCCCCGCGGGTGCGGATGCGGAAACCGCCAGACACTTTTCCGACCTTCAGAACTAGGGGCGCGTCTTCCACCTGCATCACAGCCAGCTGATCCCCCGGCGTCCAAGCGCCAGACACCCGCAGCGTCGCACCATCAGAGAACCGGACCGTCGATCCGGACTGATCTGCGTCGACCGTCACATCAAACGAGCGGTCCTGCAGCGTCACGTTCCAATCCTCACCCACCTTACGTTCGTGATTGTCCATCCGGCCCGACACGCGGGCGCGACGGATTTCAGCGACCCGGTGCATGGCTGCGCAGGCCGCCGCCACCCGGACCAGTTCCGCTCCGGGCAATGTGACGCCTTCAAACCCGTCCGGGTATTCTTCGGCGATAAAGGCGGTGGTCATGTCGCCCTTGATGAAGATGGGGTGGTCCATCACCGCGCTTAGGAAAGGCAGGTTGTGGCCAATCCCCTCAACCTCGAAACTGTCGAGCGCCACGCGCATCGCTTCAATGGCGGTGGCCCGATCCGGTCCCCATGTGCACAGCTTGGCAATCATCGGGTCGTAATACATGCTGATCTCACCGCCCTCATAGACGCCGGTATCGTTGCGCACGGCTGTCTCGCCACTGGGGGCTTCACCCTGCCATTTGCCGGTGTCCAGCAGCGGCCCAGCCGCCACTTCCATCGGAGGGCGATAGCGGGTGAGACGCCCAATCGAGGGCAAGAACCCGCGATACGGATCCTCGGCATACAGTCGGTTTTCGATGGCCCAGCCGGTGAGGGTCACATCGTCCTGAGTAATGCTCAGGGGTTCTCCGGCGGCAACGCGGATCATCTGTTCAACCAGATCGACGCCAGTGATCAGTTCGGTCACCGGGTGTTCCACCTGAAGGCGTGTGTTCATTTCCAGGAAGTAGAAATTCTTGGACCCGTCCACGATGAATTCAACGGTGCCCGCGCTGGCATAGCCCACGGCTTTGGCCAATGCGACGGCCTGTTCACCCATCGCCTTGCGGGTCGCCTCGTCCAGAAACGGGCTTGGGGCTTCTTCGACGACCTTCTGGTTGCGGCGCTGGATCGAACATTCACGCTCGCCCAGATAGATGCCGTTGCCATGGGCATCGCAAAGCACCTGAATTTCGATATGCCGGGGCTGGGTGACAAATTTCTCGATAAAGATCCGATCATCACCAAAGGAATTGGCCGCTTCGTTCTTGGACGACTGAAACCCCTCGCGAGCTTCTTCGTCATTCCACGCGATGCGCATGCCCTTGCCGCCACCCCCGGCAGAGGCCTTGAGCATCACAGGATAGCCAACTTCGTTGGAAATCTTCACCGCCTCGTCGGCATCCGCAATCAGCCCCATGTAACCGGGAACCGTGCTGACACCCGCCTCCTTGGCGATCTTCTTGGAGGTGATCTTATCCCCCATCTTCTCAATCGCACCCACAGGTGGGCCGACGAATGCAACGCCAACTTCTGCCAAAGCCTCAGCAAACTTCGAATTCTCGGATAGAAAACCGTACCCGGGATGCACCGCTTGCGCGCCCGAGGACGTGATGGCCTCCATCATCTTGTCGATCACGATATAGGACTGGTTGGCCGGTGGTGGGCCGATATGAACGGCCTCGTCGGCCATCTGCACGTGCAGGGCCTGCGCGTCCGCGTCCGAATAGATTGCAACGGTTTCAATGCCCATCTTGCGCGCGGTCTTGATGACACGGCAGGCGATTTCGCCACGGTTGGCGATCAGAAGCTTTTTGAACATGGGCCCTCACTTGAGTTGGGTAGAAAATGCAAAACGCCGCCGTGCAGCGAGGCACGACGGCGGTTTTGAGATGTCAGATGTTGGAACGCGTGCGCGTTAGCAGCCGACGATGTCGAGCTCGCACGCGAGAATGTTGCCCGCAGCACCAACCGCAAGGCCGGTCGCAATGCTGCCACCCGCAACGGCAGCCGCGCCTGCGCCGACCGCGCCGCCGATGATGGCCTGTTCGCCCGCGGTGTTTCCGCAAGCTGCAAGGCCAAGCGCTGCAACGCATGAAAGCGTGATGTATTTGATGCCCATTTTGTTTTTCCTATGCTCGTTTTCCTTGTGGATAAACGATACCGGGCACAGGTCAAACGCTGCGGGAAACGGGGTGTCAGATGCGCGTCAAACTGCCGAGGCGGGCAAAGATCCGCCTGTGCAAGACGCGGCACGCCGGCCGAAAAAATGGCGGGCAGCAACGTGTTGGAGAACGGATGCTGCCCGCCAGAGGAAGGGGTACGGAAATGGTACATGCCCGCGGATTTACTTTGGGGAACCGAAGGCACCTGAGGAGCGTTGCACAGCAAACCGCTGAGCGCATAGGACAGTTTTGGGCTGCCGTCCATTTCAGCCAAATTTCGCCATATACGGGAATATGGCGGCAACTTTGCGCCGATCATCGCCCACCCTCCCCGTCAATTGCGTCAGGAAAAGAGGCGCGCGCCACGGGTTCGTCGATGACCAAAAGAGCCTCGTAATCGGCCACATCAAAAGGGTCTGTCGCCGGAATGACTTCTCGACCAAACAGCCATGACAAGCGGCCCGCATCCAGGTTTCCGCGCTCGAAAGGTTCGGCGCCAAATTGCGCCCACAAGGCCGCCATAAAGGCGGCATCGGCGCGCTTATCGGGGGGGCGACGATCGGGAAACCGCTCGCGCTGGGTCAGCGGAGTGACCCCTTTGGGGTTGGGGCGTCGAATGGTGAATTGGAAATCAGTGCCCGACAAACGGCCGGGAAATCCGCGATGTTTCAGCATGGGCTGCCCCCCGCGAAAAGGGGTGTCAGAGCGGGCCGCGGGGCCCGCCCTGCGAAATTATTTGTACTTGCCGGTCTGGACTGGCTCTTGGCTGATGGGCTCCGGGTCAACCACAACGAACTCTTCGTTGTTATTGTTGCCACATGCGGCAACCAGAACCAAAAGGCTAACCAAGCCCATTGCTTTGATGCTCTTGGACATCTGTCTCTCCTGTATACAATTCTTGAGCGAACCTTCCGATGCGCTCCCTGCGAGGTAAAGAAGTCTCTCAGACCCCTTAATCGTGGTATAAGGGAAATCGGGCTCAAAATAAACGGCAATGCAACGGCTTGCGCGGGATGTGGCCGCAATGCCGCAAAGCCATTTACGGGTCTATATGTCGGCGCGCGCATCAAAAAGCCTCCCATATACAGGCGTCATCCGCGATGCGGAACGCCTCGATAAACTGCGTCGCGGCTGCATCCGATTGCCCAAATGGGACAGGACGATCCATGAGGGTCACAACAATCACATCCGCACCAAGATCGTATTCGCGCATATAAGGGCGCGCGACGGTCTCGCACAGATGGGCAAAATCCGCCTCGGCTTGCGCATATGAAACATCACCGCCCTCGCGCGCGATCTGCGGCGCGACAAAGCGAAACCGCAACCAGCTTTCGGACTCAACCGCATCCACCAGCACCTCGTGCAGCGCAAGCCTTTGTCCCGAGGGGACTTCCTGTGCGGTGACAGGTGCAGCCAGTATAGTAAGAAATGCGCAGCCCCGGACCCAGTGCCGCAAGCGGCGTCGAGCTCCTCCCTCCGGGGCTGCTGTGCGGGCGAATGTCAGCCTGCGCACTAACTTGATCGCCACCTTATGAAGTTGACGAGAATTCATTTTGCACCTTCTTCTCGAGTTGTAAAGTCAGCCGGCGAGGTAATCTCGATCAACTCCATATCGTCCGAGTGGCGCACCTCGCGGTGGACGATCCCCGGCGGCTGCAAAACGCAAGAACCAGATCGCAGAGTATGTTCGCCCTGCCCTTCATATTCGAACACAACCCACCCCTTTGTCACGTAAACCATTTGGAAATCCAGATCATGGCTGTGCCACGTGCCCGGAATTTCCATGCCCGGCACGGCGCGGATAACGTGGGCTCCATATTTGCCTGACGTGGCTTCTTTAATGCCCAGTTGGCGGTATTCAAAAAACGGGCGCAGGCCCGCTCCCTCAAAGGTGCCGCTGTCTGCATGCGCGATGGTGAAGGCCTGATTTTTCCACGTACTCATGACATCATCCTCGCCTGCCTGACCCAGCGGGTCCGTTTGGCCGGGTCACTCAAAAGCGCATCAATCGTCGCCTCGACACTAGGGGCGCTGCGGCCCATGACCCGCCCCCCGGCAGTGACCTCCCACCCATTTTCCGTCGGTTCCAGACGCACAACCGGCGAAAACCCACGCAAGTTGGACAGCCCCCGCCACAGATCCTGGCGGATCTGATGTGCCAGACGAACGGGGCGCGCAGGGGGCAATTGCGTGGACGCGGCCACATCAAAGCGCGCAGGCAGATGCCGGGACAGGGTCACGGTGCCGTCCTGATGCGTGATATGCCAACGCGGGCTCATGCCGGGCGCCTCGCGATACAGTCGATTTCGACAAGGGCACCGACAGCAAGGGCGGTAACACCAACAGTGGTGCGCGCCGGACGGCGATCTTCAGGAAAGTAAGTCTGATAGGTGTCGTTGAACGCGGCATAGTCGCGCTCGAATGCGGTAAGGTAGCAACGGCATTGCAGCACATGGCTGAGGTCAAGACCGACGCCTTTGAGGATGATCTCAAGATTGTCCATCACCCGTCGGGTCTGCGCCTCGATCCCTTCGGGCAAAGGCGCATCCGGTGCGTCCGGGTCCGTTGGCATTTGGCCAGTCAGAATGACCCAGCCGTCTGTCTCAACCGCGTGGGAAAAGGGGGCAACAGGGCGCGGGCCGGATGCAAGGAGGTGAAAGTCAGGCATCTGTCACATCACTCCCAAACCCAACGTCTCACCACCAAAGCTGCGCGCGATCTGACGCGCCGCAAAGGCTGGAATGGCGGCGAAAGCAAAAAGTACAAAAAGAACGACGCGCATAGACTGTTTCAACCCAATTCCTGTGAACCTTCGTTTGATCAAAGCGGAATGTTGTCGTGCTTCTTCCAAGGATTCTGCAACGATTTGCCCCGCAGTGACGCAAATGCGCGGCTGACCCGCTTCCGTGTAGACCGGGGTTGGATCACCTCATCAATGAACCCCTTCTCGGCGGCAACAAACGGATTGGCGAAGCGGTCTTCGTAATCTTTCGTATGCGCCGCGATCTTTTCTGCGTCTCCCAAATCCGCACGGTGGATGATCTCCGTTGCCCCCTTGGCACCCATCACGGCGATCTCGGCCGTGGGCCAGGCATAATTGAAATCACCGCGCAGGTGTTTGGAGGCCATCACATCGTACGCACCACCGTAGGCCTTGCGGGTGATCACAGTCACTTTAGGGACGGTCGCCTCGCCATAGGCGAAAAGCAATTTCGCCCCATGCTTGATCACGCCACCATATTCCTGCGATGTTCCGGGCAAGAAACCGGGCACGTCCACCAATGTCAGGATTGGAATTTCAAAGGCATCGCAAAACCGCACAAAGCGCGCGGCCTTGCGGCTGCTATCGATGTCCAGACATCCGGCCAGAACCATCGGTTGGTTGGCCACGACCCCAACAGTCTGCCCTTCCAAACGAACGAAACCGGTGATGATATTCTTGGCAAAATCTTCCTGTATCTCATAGAAATCGCCCTCATCCGCGATCTTCAGGATCAATTCCTTCATATCGTACGGCGTGTTGGGATTGCTGGGCACCAATGTATCAAGGCTGGCCTCGATGCGACCCGGTTCGTCAAAGAACGGGCGCACGGGTGGTTTTTCGCGGTTGTTGAGCGGCAGAAAATCAACAAGGCGGCGCACTTCAGCCAACGCTTCCACATCGTTTTCAAATGCGCCGTCGGCCACGCTGGATTTACGGGTGTGGGTTGACGCGCCACCCAGCTCTTCGGCGGTGACATGTTCGTTTGTGACCGTTTTGACCACATCAGGCCCGGTGACAAACATGTAAGACGTGTCTTTGACCATAAAGATGAAATCCGTCATCGCGGGCGAGTAAACAGCGCCACCTGCACACGGCCCCATGATCAGGCTGATCTGCGGGACAACACCACTGGCCATGATATTGCGCTGGAACACTTCGGCATATCCCGCAAGGCTGGCCACACCTTCTTGGATCCGCGCGCCGCCAGAGTCGTTGATGCCGATGACAGGCGCCCCGTTCTGCATCGCCATATCCTGAATCTTGCAGATTTTCTGAGCGTGGGTTTCTGACAGTGACCCACCAAAGACGGTAAAATCCTGACTGAACACATAGACCATGCGGCCGTTGATCGTGCCCCAGCCCGTGACCACGCCATCCCCTGCGGGCTTTTGTGCCTCCATCCCGAAATCGGTGCAGCGGTGGCTGACGAACATGTCGAACTCTTCGAACGATCCTTCGTCCAAAAGCAGCTCGATCCGCTCGCGCGCAGTCAGTTTGCCTCGGGCATGCTGCGCATCTACGCGTTTTTGTCCGCCGCCCATACGCGCATCTGCGCGCCGCGATTCCAATTCGGTCAGGATATCGTTCATGCTGTCCCCGCTGGTGATTTTGCGGCATCATACAGGCACGAAGGGCCGCCGTGAACGGCCATTTGGAATATTTGCAAACTATATACAGCATCACTACTGCAAACTGCGAACTTGCAAAGCGCCGATACCTGTGCAAAACTGCACTGGACAGTTCAGTTGGCGCGACTTACCTCCAAAAGCATGGACAAACCCACCAAGGTCCGTTTTCTGGATCGCTCCACCCCACCGCATATTTCTACGCTGATCCTGCTGGCCGGGGTTTCGGCCATGGTCATGAACATGTTCCTGCCCAGCCTGCCGAACATGACGGCCTATTTCGAAACGGATTACAGCGTGATGCAGTTGTCCGTGGCGCTGTACCTGGCGGTTTCCGCGGTGATGCAGACGATCATCGGGCCGATTTCAGACAATCTGGGGCGGCGCCGCGTGCTGTTATGGGGCATCGGGCTGTTTATGCTGGCCACGCTGGGCTGCATTTACGCCCCCAATGCCGAAGTATTTCTGGTGTTCCGCATGTCACAGGCTGTGGTCGCCGTGGCCATGGTGCTCAGCCGGGCGGTGATCCGTGACCTGTACGATCAGGATCACTCCGCTTCGATGATCGGATATGTCACCATGGGCATGGCCGTTGTGCCAATGGTGTCACCCGGTCTCGGCGGCTTGCTGGACGAGGCATTTGGCTGGAAATCAGTGTTCTGGTTCTTCTTTGCCATCGGCGGGCTAATGATGTGGCTGGTCTATGTGGATCTCGGGGAAACGGCGCAAAAGTCGTCAAAGTCGTTGATCGGACAGTTCAAGGAATATCCCGAATTGCTGAAATCCCCGCGTTTCTGGGGATACTCGCTGGCCGCAGCTTTCTGCTCCGGTTCGTTCTTTGCCTATCTTGGTGGGGCGCCTTTTGTGGGCACCGTCGTCTTCGGCATGGGCCCATCCGAACTTGGGTTTTACTTTGGCGCGCCTGCCATCGGCTATTTCCTCGGCAACTTTCTATCTGGGCGTTACGCGACCACGTTCGGCGTGAACAAACTGGTTTTGTGGGGCTGCATCGCCAACGCAACAGGCACCTTTGCGTCACTCATGATCTTTGTTGCCGGCCTCGGCACACCCCTTAGCTTTTTCGGGATGATGGTCTTTGTTGGCCTTGGCAACGGCCTCGTCATTCCCAACGCCACTGCTGGCATGTTGTCTGTGCGCCCACATCTGGCCGGGACTGCCTCTGGCCTCGGCGGGGCAATCATGATCGGGGGCGGTGCGGCGCTGTCCGCTCTTGCGGGCCTTCTCCTGACACCTGAAACAGGGGCATTCCCGCTTGTCGGCATCATGTGTGCCACCGGCGTGTGTGCCTTGTTGGCTATTGGCGCCGTCTATCGACGCGAACGCAGGCTGGCCGTCGCCTAAGGGTTGCGCGCCCCCCTTTGCAAACTTAGCCTGACCCTATTGCAAAACTGCAAAGGGAAGGATTCGTATGGCCAGCCCAAAACTCTACGCCGGTGCCAAACTGCGCGAAGTGCGCACGCGCGTCAGCCTGACCCAAAAGGACTTTGCCGCCAAATTGGGCGTGTCGCTGCCCTATCTCAACCAGATGGAAAACAACAACCGGCCCGTCAGCACCTCCGTGGTTCTCAGTCTGGCCAAGGAATTCGGGCTGGATGTCACCGAACTCAGCGCAGGGGACGGCGCGCGCCTTGTGTCGGACATGCGCGAGGCCTTGGCTGATCCGGTTTTTGCCGCTGATATGCCTCCGCTCGCGGATCTGCGCCTTGTATCTTCGAATGCGCCCGCCCTTGCGCATGCCTTTCTCGACCTGCACCGCGCCTACCGGCAAACCCACGAACGCCTCGCCTCGCTCGACGAGGCGCTGGGACGTGAAGACGCAAGGGTGCGCCCCTCCCCTTGGGAGGAAGTCCGCGATTTCTTCCATTATTGCGATAACTACATCGACGCCGTTGATCACGCCGCCGAAAACTTTGCTAAGGCCGATGGCGGGAACAGCAATATTCGCATCGCTGCCGTCTCTGCCCTTGCAAATGCGGGCGTCACCGTCAGTTTTGAAGACAGTGACACGCTGCGCCGATACGACGCTGAGACCAAGACCGTTCACATTTCCACACGCGCCGCGCATCAAAGCCAGACGTTCCAATTGCTGCTTCAGGTCGCTCTGGAGCGTCAGGACGCGCTTCTTGAGGCCACGCTCGACCTCGCCCGCTTTCACACCAGCGAGGCACGTGCCATCGCCAAGATCGGGCTCGCCAACTACTTTGCCGGCGCGGCCCTAATGCCCTACGCCACCTTTCTCGAAGCCGCCCAATCCACACGCCACGATCTGGAACAACTCGCCACCCGGTTCGGCGCGTCCATCGAACAGGTCTGCCACCGCTTGTCGACGCTACAACGGCCCGGGGCCAAGGGCGTGCCCTTCTTCTTTGTGCGGGTTGATCAGGCAGGCACGATCACCAAGCGTCATTCGGCGACCCGGCTGCAATTTGCGCGTTTTGGCGGCGCCTGCCCTTTGTGGAACGTGCACCGCGCCTTTGAACAACCGGGTCAATTCCTGCGGCAGCTGGCCGAAACTCCGGACGGGGTACGCTATGTCAGCCTTGCGCGCGACGTATCCAAAACGGGCGGCCGGTTTGGCGCACCGGTGCGTCGCTATGCGATCGCACTGGGGTGCGAGGTCAAACATGCGCCGCATCTTGTCTTTGCCGATGGGTTGGACGTCAGTGCGGATGCCGCCTTTGAACCGATCGGTATTTCCTGCCGAATTTGCGAGCGCAAAGAGTGTCACCAACGCTCTGTTCCGCCGCTTGAACGCCAACTGACTGTTGATCCCGACAGGCGCGGGGTTCTGCCTTACGAAGTGGGCTAACGCCGCGCGGCCCGCCAGCCCGCAGCCCGCGCCTCGGCGGGCGAACAGAACCACCGCTCGCCCTTGTCAGTATTGATCCCGGTCCGTTCATAGAATTCCTGACCAGGGACATGAAAAATGCGCCCGTTTTTCGATATATTGCCTTTGATCCGACAGGATGGGTCCGGTGGTATCCGCCCCTTGGCGCGGGTCTGGCGGAACTGCGCTGGCGACTGCACCCGAAACCCATGCAGCCCACGATCCGCGACATAGGCGGACTTTTCGTCCAGATCATAGTCCATGCCGTAGCGACGATAGGCAAAGGCCAAGCCTTGGGACACGATCTCCTGCCCGATGTCGACGCCATTTACCCGACAGATCGCAACGACGCGACCATAGCGGTCCGTGTCCATTTGTGTGCAGCGCGCAAATACGCCTTCAAACTGATCCGCCACCTGCGCACTGGCCCAAGCGCCACAGGCAAAGTCAAAGCCATGCTCGGTCTGGCAAATCTGGTCTTGTTCGGGTGCATCAATCGCATGCAGGCGGACGCGGGTGTCCCCAACGTCAAGTGTATCCGCATCAATGACACGTACCAAGCCAGAGACTTCTGCCCAAACGGGCAGGCAGACACAGATCAGAACAAGAGCGGAACAAATCCTTAACACTTCGTTAACATGGGCACGGCGCGTTTGAATTTCAAACGCAATCCGGGCCCATGATTAACGCTGCGATGTCTCCCAATCGGGGTGAATCCAAGGCTCGTCATTGCTACGGGCGAGCGGGTCGCGGCCCAGAATATGGTCGCTCATCTTTTCGCCAGTCATGATGGACGGCGCATTGAGGTTCCCATTGGTGATGCGGGGAAAGACGGAACTGTCCACAACCCGCAGCGCCTCGACACCAATCACCCGACCTTCCGGGTCGACCACAGCCCCTTTGTCATCACTGCGCCCCATGCGGCAGGTGCCGCAAGGATGATAGGCGCTTTCGGCATGTTCTCGAATGACAGCATCAAGGTCCGCATCGCTTTGCATCTCAGCGCCCGGGACAATCTCGTGTTTGACATAAGGCGCAAACGCCTCTTGGGCAAAAATCTCGCGGGTCAGACGAATACAGCGGCGGTAGTCTTCCCAATCCTGCTCTGTGCTCATGTAGTTGAACCGGATCACAGGGTCGTCGGCCGGGTCAGCCGAGCGCAAGGTGACCGCCCCGCGCGAGGGCGAGCGCATTGGCCCCACATGGGCCTGAAACCCATGCCCTTCGGCGGCGGCTGTGCCGTCATAGCGCACCGCAATGGGCATAAAATGGTACTGAATATCCGGATATGGCACCCCAGCCTTTGAGCGGATGAAAGCGCAGCTTTCAAATTGGTTTGACGCGCCAAGGCCTGTGCCGGTGAACAACCACTGCGCCCCGATCATAGCCTTTGAGACAATGTTCCAGTGTTTATAGAGCGTGACAGGCAGTTTGGAGGCCATCTGGATATACATCTCAAGATGGTCCTGTAGGTTGGCCCCGACGCCAGGGCGGTCGGCCACGACCTTGATCCCATGTTCAGCGAGATGTGCGGCAGGCCCGATCCCAGACAACATCAAGATCTTGGGCGAATTGATGGAAGAGGCGGCGAGGATCACCTCGCGTCGTGCCCGTACCACCTGCCCGCCCGCAAGCACCACGCCCGTTGCACGCCCATCTGTGATTTCGACGCGCTCTACGAGACCGCGGATCAGATCGCAATTGGGTCGCTTCAAAGCTGGTTTCAGATAGGCATTGGCCGTCGACCAACGCCGCCCTTTGTGAATAGTTTGATCAAAGGGGGCAAAGCCTTCCTGCTTTTTCCCGTTGTAGTCATCAGTGACCTCATACCCCGCTTGCCGCCCCGCCTCGACAAAGGCTGTGTTCAGGGGGTTGTCACGTGGCCCGCGTTTGACGTGCAAAGGACCCTGCGTACCGCGCCAATCCGGATCACCCCCGTGACCGCCATCATCCCATGCCTCCATGCGCTTGAAATAGGGCAGCACGTCGGCATAGCTCCAACCGTCGGCACCCGTTTCGGCCCAATGATCAAAGTCATGCGCATGGCCGCGCACATAGACCATCCCGTTGATCGAGGATGAGCCGCCAATAACCTTGCCCCTGGGACAGGCCAGACGACGCCCGCCCAAATGCGGTTCGGGCTCTGACCTGTATCCCCAATCATACCGCTTCATGTTCATCGGATACGACAGGGCGGCAGGCATCTGAATGAACGGGCCGGCATCGGTGCCCCCATGTTCGATGACCAACACCGACTGGCCAGCTTCTGCCAGACGATAGGCGACAGCGCAGCCCGCGCTGCCCGCCCCCACAATCACATAGTCACTTTCCATCTCTTACCTCACGGTGAAGCGGCCCGCCGATCAAACCGATCCTCAAGGCCCCTCGCAAAAAATCCCACCCGTTCAAAGCGCCTGTAGGCCCGCCACTGCACCGCCCTGTTTGGCGGACGGTGTGGGCGGGTGGGCCGGTGCCAAAAAGGGTGGCCCGACCTCTCAGAACAGGCCTAAAACGGAGCCTCCACATCGCCCATGCGCACATAAACCGACTTCAACTGGCTGTAATGCGCTATGGCAGCCTTCGAATTCTCACGGCCCACACCTGACTGTTTGGACCCGCCAAACGGCGCCTCGACCGGCGCGTCATTGTAGGTGTTGATGTAACAGGTGCCCGCCTGAAACCCGGCGGCGACGCGGTGCGCGCGGGTCAGATCACGGGTAAAGACACCAGCGGCCAGACCGAATTCTGTCGCATTCGCGCGTGCCATCACCTCGTCTTCATCGTCAAAATCAAGAACCGCCATGACAGGGCCAAAAATCTCTTCGCGCGCGATGGTCATATCGTCCGTGACATCCGCAAAGACGCAAGGTTCGATGTAAAATCCGTCCTGCGCAAGACGCGCGCCGCCATAGACAAGGCGCGCACCCTCTTCTTTGCCTTTGGCAATATAGCCCTCGACGATGCCCAACTGGCGCTCCGATACCATCGGGCCAAAGGACGTGGCCGGGTCTTGGGGATCGCCAATCACAGCGTCCTTTAGCCGTTCGGCAAGGCGGGTCAAAAACGCCTCTTTGATCCCCTTTTGAACGAACACGCGCGTGCCGTTGGAACACACCTGGCCTGAGGAATAGAAGTTGCCCAAAATGGCCCCGGACACGGCGTTTTCAACATCTGCGTCATCAAAGACGATAATGGGGGATTTGCCGCCCAACTCCATCGTCACGTGCTTGATGCCCGCGGCCGCTGCGGCATAAACCTTGCGGCCCGTCGGCACAGATCCGGTCAGCGACACCTTGTCCACCCGATCATCCGTGACCAAAGCAGCGCCGACATCCCCAAGTCCCTGAATGACGTTGTAAACGCCCGCAGGTGCACCGGCTTCGTGCAAAATCTCGGCGACCTTCAAGGCGCACAGCGGCGTTGTTTCGGATGGTTTGAACACCATGGTGTTGCCACAGGCCAAGGCTGGCGCGCCTTTCCAACTGGCAATCTGAGTGGGATAGTTCCATGCCCCGATCCCGACACATACCCCCAACGGTTCGCGGCGGGTATAAACCCAATCTTCGCCCAACTGGATGTGTTCCCCAGTCAGCGTCGCCGCCATTCCACCAAAATACTCCAGCGCGTCCGCGCCGCTTGTGGCATCCACCACACTTGTTTCCTGATAGGGCTTGCCGGTGTCATAGGTTTCAAGCACCGAAAGGTCATGATTGCGTTCCCGCATGATGTCTGCCGCGCGGCGCAAAACACGCCCCCGCTCTGTGCCCGTCATTGCAGCCCAAGCCCCTTGGGCCTGCCGCGCAGAGGACAGCGCAAATTCGATCACGGCAGGGGTCGCGGAATGAACCTGGGCAATCTTTTCGCCGCTCGCGGGATAGATCACATCGATGACCGCGCCATCGGTGTCCTCGACATATTTACCATTGATGAAATGGCTGGCCTTGGGTTGGGTTGGATAGGTCATGAGTGTGTGCCTCCGACGGCAGTGTTTCGGGCCAAAAGAATTTTATTCACCGCGCGGGAAGCGCTGGTTTTCTTCGACGGTGTTGAGGTTCATGTGATTGCGCATGAATTGCTCGGATGCTTTTTGCAGGGGCTGATAATCCCAAGGGTAGTAGCCCCCCTGTCGCAGTGCTTCGTAGACCACCCAGCGACGGGCCTGGCTGGCGCGAACGTCTGCATCAAAGCGGTCAAGATCCCAGCGCGCTTCAGATTTGGCGCGCAATTGAGACAGCGTGCCCTGATGGGCCGGGACATCCGCGAGGTTGTTCAATTCATGGGGGTCGGCTTCCAGATCAAACAGTTGATCCGGGTCCAGCGCGCAACGGTTGTACTTCCACTTGCCATAGCGCAGCGACACCATCGGAGCGTAAGAACCCTCGGCCGCGTACTCCATCGCGACCGGTTCAGTGCGCTCTACCCCCTTTCCTTGGGGGACAACGCTTTGCCCGGCTGTCCAAGGCGCCACTTCGACCATGTCCACACCCGCCAGATCACACAGGGTCGGGCAAACATCGATATTGCTAACCGGATCCGTGATCAAACCGGGGGTCATATCGGGGCTTGAGATCATCATGGGCACCCGTGCCGATCCTTCATAGAAGGACATCTTGAACCACAAACCACGCTCGCCCAGCATGTCACCGTGATCCGAGACAAAAAGGATCACCGCCTCTTGGCGCGTGGCCTCCAGTGCCTCCATCACTTCACCGATCTTGTCGTCCAGATAGGATATGTTGGCGAAATAGGCGCGGCGCGAGCGTTTGATATCCTCTTCGGTGATGTCAAAGCTGCGCCAGTCATTGGCATCAAATATGCGCTGCGAATGCGGATCATGATCTGTGTAGTCCATTGCAGGCACATCGGGCAGCAAGTGGTCGCAGTCTTCGTACAGGTCCCAGTATTTTTTGCGGGCCACATAAGGGTCATGTGGGTGGGTAAAGCTGACGGTCAGGCACCACGGGCGCGCGTCATGCCCACGCGCCAGATCATAGACCTTGCGCGTCGCGTGAAAGGCAACCGCATCGTCGTATTCCATTTGGTTGGAAATCTCGGCCACCCCGGCCCCTGTGACCGAACCCATGTTGTGATACCACCAGTCAATCCGCTCGCCGGGTTTGCGGTAATCCGGGGTCCAACCGAAATCGGCCGGGTAGATGTCTGTGGTCAGGCGTTCTTCGAACCCGTGCAACTGGTCGGGGCCGACAAAATGCATCTTGCCCGACAGGCAGGTCTGATACCCTGCACGGCGCAAATGGTGGGCATAGGTGGGAATAGAGGATGGGAACTCGGCGGCATTGTCGTAAACGCCTGTTACGCTGGGCAACTGGCCCGACATAAAGGCGGCACGCCCGGGCGCGCAAAGGGGCGACGCGGTGTAGCAATTGGCAAAACGGGTCGATCTGGCGGCGAGTTTCTTGAGGTTGGGCGCATGAAGCCAGTCGGCGGGACCGTCCGGAAATAACGTGCCATTCAGCTGGTCCACCATGAATATCAGGATGTTGGGCGCGCTCATTGCTTTGCTCCGATCAAGGTTTCAAGAGCGCGCACCGCACAGCTCTTGGCGTCATCAACAGAGGCCTCAGGTGACAAAGCCGCGCGCAGATAAAGCCCATCGATCAGCGCGCCAAGCATTTCGGCATCGCGACGCGGATCAAGACTAAGCGGACGCAAGGCGTGGGTCAGGTTGCTGCGCAAACGGCGCTGATAAAGGTGCAGCAAGCGGTGCGTTTCAGGGTTGGTCGTTGCCTGCGCATACAGTGTCATCCATGCGCTGACAGTCGCAGGGGCAAAGCAGGACGGTGCAAAACTCGCCGCGATCAAAGCCTCGGCACGGGCCTGTGCCGTTTGGGCGGCCTCCAGCTCGCGGATCACCTCACGCCCGAAATCACGTAGAATCTGACGCATGGCGGCCAGAAAAATCTGATCCTTCCCACCAAAGTAGTGATGCGCAAGGGCCGTCGACATCCCTGCCCGCTTGGCGATTTGGCCGACCGTCACATCCAGCGATCCAGCCGCCCCAATTTCGGCGATTGTCGCCTCAACCAGCGCCGCCCGGCGGATCGGTTCCATCCCCACTTTTGGCATGCCAGCCCCTTTGCCCCAAGTCTCCCTTTGGACGTAGGCGATTTTTTATTGATCCGTCAATCAATAAAAAATCAAAGCTTGGTTGCAGGCGCCGGCGGCGTGATGGGTCTGCGCTTTAGCACCGCCTCGCGCCATGTAATGAAAGTGACAGATGCAAGGATCAGCGCACCACCAAGGATCACCCAGATGTCGACCGGCTCAGCAAAAACCAGCGCGCCAAGGGCCACCGCCCAGACAAGCTGCAAAAACGTCACGGGCTGCGTCACGGTCACCGGTGCCGCGGCAAAGGCCATTGTCATCGTATAGTGCCCCGCCGTGGCAAAGCAGGCGACGGCAAACAGCAGCCCCAAATCGCCCCATGACGGCGTCACCCAATCGGCCAGAGCAAAGGGCGCCAATCCGATGGTCACGAAAATCGACAGCATAAAGACAACGACTGCCGGTTTCGCCTCGTCCGCCATGATCTTGGCCAACAGGTAAGACCCGGCAAAGGTGACGGCGCAAAACAGCATCGCCACATGCCCCGGCTCAACCACACGAAAGCCCGGGCGCAAGATCACAGCGGTGCCAATCAAGGCAACAACAATGGCCGCGACGCGCCTAAGCGCCAGCGTTTCCCCCAGAAACAACGCGGCCCCAATGCTGACGTAAACGGGGGCAAGATAGTTCATCGCCGTGACTTCAGCGATGGGAATGCGGGTCATGGCATAAAACCACAGGATCACCCCGCCTGAATGAAACACGCCGCGCAGGGTGAACAGCTTCCATTGGCGAGGGGTCAAATGGGCGTCCCGCACCGCAGGCAGCATCGGGATCAAAAAACCCAACCCAAGAAAGTAGCGCAAAAACGCCGCCTCCGCCGGGGGCACACGCGGCCCCATATATTTGACCAAAGCCGTGACGGCGACAAAACACAGGCCCGTCACCAGCATCCAAAAAATACCGACCAGTGGTTTGGGTTCGCCGTGCTGCATGGGCTATCAATGCGGGCTGGACGCGGCAGAGGCAAGCCCCTGTCATACGCGCGACGGCCCACAATTCAAAGACAAAGCAACTTCAACGCAATAGCCCACATTGTTAAGGCGATAACAGCGTCCAGTATCCGCCACGCACGGGCATTGGCAAAGATCGGAGCAAGCAGCCGCGCCCCATACCCAAGCACAAAGAAAAATACGAAACTGGCAAGCGTCGCTCCGATCCCAAACAGCAGCCTGCTGTCATATTGGGACGAAATCGAACCGATCAGAACAACCGTATCCAAATACACATGCGGGTTCAGCCAGGTCAGCGCCAGCACGGTCAACAATGCCTCACGCAAAGGCTGGGTGTCTTCGCTACCCAGTTCCAGCGCCGACCCGCCCTGCCATGCTGACCGGGCGTTGCACCATCCGTACCACAGCAAAAACGCGGCCCCACCATAGCGCATCACCGGCTCAAACCACGGCACCGCCTCTGCCAACGCGCCGAACCCTGCAACCCCGCAAACGATCAAGATCGCGTCAGATAGGGCGCAAGTGAGGCAGACCCAAAACACGTGCGCGCGGCGCAACCCCTGCCGCAAGACAAATGCGTTTTGCGCGCCAATGGCTACGATCAGCGACAAAGATAGGAAAAATCCGGGTAAAAACGATGCCATTTTAGACGCCTTGGACAGTGCTCAAGCGGCCTTACGTGCTGCAAGGTCTTCTGACAAGTCTCTGCGAGCTATCCGTTTTTTGCACAGCGGCTTTGCACAATTAAACAGAGCATTCCGCGCCCCCATCCCCTATATCCGCTGAACCCCGATGGCGATCTCTTGCCAAAAGGTGTCACCAGCGAATGAAATCACAGTGATCTGATCATAGATGATTAGCGTATCTGTTTAGAAATCTTATGCTGGTCAAAGAGAACAAGGATAAATTCCGATGCTTGATGAAACACATAGCGTTGACCTGACCCTTCAAGACCTCGAGCTGATCGAGGGCGCCCTGCAAACGCAGGAGAAAATCCTGTCGGTTCAAAGCCGCGCAGGCGGCAACGCCGCGCGCACGCGTTTGAACGACCTCAAAGGATTGATGCGCCGGTTGCGCCGCCAAACGCCTGCTCCCCAAGGGGCAGAATCCGCAAGCTGGAGCCAAGCGGCTCGCCAACTGTTTTTCTAGGCTCAAAAAGCCCGACGACTATAAAAAAACGCCGCTCCAGAATTGGGGCGGCGTTTCCTGTTCAAAGCCGAAAAAATTAGGGCGGCGCGTTACTCGTCTCCAAGCTGCGCCATCACCTCATCGCTCGCCTCAAAATTGGTGGTAACTTGTTGGACGTCATCATCGTCCTCCAGCGCATCCATCAGCTTCATCAGCTTTTGCATCGCCTCAAGGTCCATCTCTGTGGTGATGGTGGGGCGCCAGACCAACTTGGTGGACGCAGACTCGCCCAGTTCGGCCTCAAGCGCGTTTGACACGTCATTGAGGTCTGTATCGGCACACCACACCGTGTGACCGTCTTCGCCGGACTCCACGTCCTCTGCCCCCGCCTCGATGGCCGCCATCATCACAGTATCAGCGTCACCAACCTCTGCCGGATAACTGACCGCACCCTTGCGCTCGAACATGTATCCAACGCTGCCGGTTTCACCCAGGTTGCCGCCATTCTTGGTAAAGGTGGACCGCACAGTAGATGCGGTGCGGTTGCGATTGTCAGTCATCGCCTCAACAATCACCGCCACGCCGTTGGGGCCATAGCCCTCATAACGGATTTCCTCGTACTCATCCCCGTCACCCGCCTGGGACTTCTTGATTGCACGATCGATGACGTCCTTTGGGACGGAATTCGATTTGGCCTCTTTGACGGCAAGGCGCAGGCGGGGGTTTTTGTCGGGGTCCGGGTCGCCCATCTTGGCGGCCACGGTGATCTCCTTGGACATCTTCGAAAACAGCTTGGCTCGGATTTTGTCCTGACGCCCTTTGCGGTGCTGGATGTTTGCCCATTTGCTGTGGCCTGCCATGGGGGCCTCCTGTCTTGATGCGTGCGGATGATTGTGTGCCGCGCTGCTATACGGCAAGGCGACACCAAGGGGCAAGGACCCAAGTCCATAGCGCGCACCACTACCATACCGCCCGGGTTACTCTGGTTCAGGAAAAACCCAGGGGTGAGCGCGCAGCGCGAAGTGGTAGGCTCCTTTCCCGATCTGCAAATAGCGGCTGGCGCAGCATCGAGCGCAGCCCTATCGTTCCATGCATGAGCACAGACCAGATCATCCTCTTTTCTCTCTTCGGCGCGGTCTTCGGCCTCTTACTCTGGGGTCGATTTCGCTATGATATCGTCGCGTTCACTGCTCTGATGATCGCAGTGGTGCTGGGCGTGGTGCCAAGTGCCGACGCATTCTCGGGCTTTGGCCATCCCGCGACGCTGGTGGTCGCCCTTGTGCTTGTGGTCTCTGCAGGGTTGGTCCGGTCTGGAGCGGTTTTTCTGATCACCCGCACGCTGGTGGATGCCAGCCGCAGCCTTGGTGCGCACATCGCACTCATGGGCGCCATTGGTGGCGTGCTCTCGGCCTTC
This sequence comes from Tateyamaria sp. Alg231-49, assembly GCF_900143535.1. Taxonomy (GTDB): domain Bacteria; phylum Pseudomonadota; class Alphaproteobacteria; order Rhodobacterales; family Rhodobacteraceae; genus Tateyamaria. Next base: position 154,096 of record NZ_FRFA01000005.1, read on the forward strand.
ATGAACAACGTCGCCGCCCTCGCCCTCCTTATGCCCGTCGACATCCAGACCGCGCGTAAGGCCGGGCGCAGTCCGGGGCTCAGCCTCATGCCACTCAGCTTTGCGACGATCCTTGGGGGCATGGTCACCCTGATCGGCACTCCACCCAACATCATTATCGCCTCGATCCGGGAGGACAGCCTTGGCGAGCCCTTCAAAATGTTCGACTTCGCCCCTGTCGGTGGCGTCGCAGCCATTGCAGGGCTCCTGTTCGTGGCGCTTATCGGGTGGCGGTTGATCCCCGCGCGCGAGGACGAAAAAAGCGTGGCAGAAGAGGTCTCGCAGTATATCGCCGAACTGACCGTGCCCGAAGACTCGAAACTGATCGGTGAACGCCTCGGCACTTTGGAGGAGGACGCCGAAAAGGCTGACGTCGCCATCATCGGCCTTATTCGCGATGGCAAACGCCGCTACGGGCGGGCGCGCAGCTCTGCACTGCAAGCCGGCGACACGCTGGTGCTTGAGGCAACGCCGGATGCACTCGATGAATTCCGCGCTGCACTCAGCCTTGCCGTGGCCGAGGCAGACCGCGAAGAAAAGTTGAAAGCCGCAGGTGAAGGCGTTGAAATCATAGAGGTTGTGGTAACCGACCAGTCCCGCCTGATCGGACGTACGGCCCAGGCCGTGGGCCTCAATTGGCGGCAGTCCACGATCCTGATGGGCATTTCGCGGGGCGGCAAAAAGATCACCAAACAGATCCGCAAAACCGAAATCCGCGCGGGCGACATCCTGCTGCTCTTGGTGCCCCGTGACACAGGGGCCGACGTTACGCAGTGGCTGGGCGCCCTACCATTGGCGGAACGTGGGCTGGCCGTAACCGCCGATGACAAGGTGTGGCTGGCGATTGGGTTGTTCGTCGGTGCGGTGATCGCCGCCAGCGTCGGACTACTCTACCTCCCGGTCGCTCTCGGCCTTGTGGTGGTGGCCTTCGTTTTGTCCAAGATCGTGCCACTGTCCGAGCTTTACACGCATATCGAATGGCCGGTGATCGTACTTCTTGGCTCCATGATCCCATTGGGGGCAGCGCTGGAAAGCTCTGGCGGCACAGAACTGATCGCAGGATGGCTGGTCGCGTTAACCCAAGGGATGCCTGCATGGGCCGTTTTGACCGTGTTGATGGTCGTGACGATGAGCCTCTCGGATGTCCTCAACAACACCGCTACCACAATCGTGGCAGCCCCTGTTGGCATCCAGATGGCCCAAACGCTGGGCGTCTCACCCGACCCATTCCTGATGGCAGTGGCAGTAGCAGCCTCGGCCGCGTTCCTCACGCCCATTGGGCACAAGAACAATACGCTGATCCTCGGGCCAGGAGGCTATCAGTTCGGCGACTACTGGCGGATCGGCCTGCCGCTTGAGGTGATCGTGGTTGCCGTTTCCATCCCCGCCATCCTCGTCTTTTGGCCACTCTGACAATACCCAGCCGTAGGGCGCGGAAAACCACCCCTGACTTGGCGTCAGGATTGCGCGACAAACATGCGCGCGCTTAGTCTGCACGTGGGGGAGACATATGGATATTCTGATCAACGTTGTACTGCCGCTGTCATTGGCCATCATCATGCTCAGCCTTGGCATCGGATTGACGATCGGCGACTTTGCCCGCGTTCTGCGCGCGCCCAAGGCCTTTGGGATTGGCGCCATCGCGCAAGTGATCCTGCTCCCACTGGTGGCCTACGCAACCGTCACCGCATTCGGCCTTCCCCCCGCCATCGCCGTCGGCTTTATGCTGCTCAGCTTTGCGCCCGGCGGTGTGACCTCAAACATTCTGGCCAAGCTCGCAGGTGGGGATGTCGCACTTTCTGTTTCGCTCACTGCGGTCATCAGCCTGCTCAGCCTCATTACCGTTCCCGCGCTTGCAGCATGGACAGTGGTGCACTTCATGGGTGACGCAGCGCCACCGGTCTCTGTCGCATCCCTGACGCTCGCGGTCTTTCTGATAACTACCCTACCCGTGTTGATTGGTGTCGCCATCCGCCACTTTGCGCCCTGTTTCGCCACTCGGATCGACCCGATCCTGTCGACGCTTGCCACAATCCTGTTCGTCGTGATCATCATTGCAGCCCTCGCCGGCAACTGGGACATCTTCACCACCAACCTGCCCACACTTGGGCCCGCCCTCATCACTCTCAACATCGCTCTTTTGCTCATCGGCCGCGGCCTTGCGCGCCTTGCCACTCTGAACTGGCAACAGGCCAAGACCGTTTCGATCGAGACCGGCATACAAAACGCAACCTTGGGGATTGCCTTGGCAGGTCTTATCTCCGGACAGTCCGAAGGGTTCAGTGCAATGGCACTGCCCTCAGGTGTTTATGGGATCACCATGTACCTCGTCGCCGCACCTTTCCTTGCGTGGTATCGGAGCCGCTCATGACCACCACAGATGCCATTATCGTTGGCTCCGGCCTTGCCGGTCTGGCAGCGGCCGCAGAACTCGGGGATCGGGGCAAACAGGTCATCATCGTCGATCAGGAACCACGCAGTTTCCTTGGGGGGCAGGCATTCTGGTCCTTAGGCGGCCTTTTCATGATCGATACGCCCGAACAGCGGCGCATGGGGATCAAGGACAGCCACGAACTGGCGCTCAATGACTGGATGGGCAGCGCCCAGTTTGACCGGGACGAAGACGCATGGCCCCGCAAATGGGCCGAGGCCTATGTCGACTTTGCCGCCGGAGAGATGCGCCCGTGGTTGCACGCGATGGGCCTGCGTTGGTTTCCCATTGTGGGCTGGGCCGAACGGGGGGGCGGCTTTGCAAACGGGCACGGCAACTCGGTTCCACGCTTTCACCTCACATGGGGTACCGGGCCGGGGATCATCGAACACTTTGTACGTCGCTGCATCGCCCATGAAAAAGCAGGGCTGATCCACTTCCACTTCCGCCATCAGGTCGACCGGATCGATATGGAAAACGGAGCGGCGAAAGGGGTGAGTGGTACCGTCCTCGCTGCGGACGCATCTGAGCGCGGCCAAAAAACCAACCGCGACCCAGCAGGCGATTTCGCCTTCACGGCTCCCTCCGTCATCGTCACCTCCGGCGGCATTGGCGGAAATTTCGAGATGGTGCGCAAAGTCTGGCCAACCGAACGTCTTGGCCCTGCACCCAAGGATATGGTTGCAGGCGTACCCGCCCACGTGGACGGGCGGATGATCGCAATATCTGAGGGCGCAGGCGGGCACGTGATTAACGGGGACCGGATGTGGCACTACACCGAAGGGGTCAAAAACTGGGACCCAATCTGGCCTTCTCACGGCATCCGCATCCTGCCGGGGCCGTCGTCTATGTGGTTCGACGCACGCGGCAACCGGTTCGCGCCCCCCGCCCTTCCCGGTTTTGACAGCGTGGGCACCTTGCGCGAAATCCTCGCCACCGGGTTCGACTACAGTTGGTTCGTGCTGACCCAAAAGGTGATCAAAAAAGAATTCGCGCTGTCGGGTTCGGAACAAAACCCCGACTTCACCTCCAAGAAATGGGCCGAAGTCATCAAACAAAGGGTTCTGTCGGGCAAGAACGCAACCGGCCCCGTCGAGGCGTTCAAGGAAAAGGGCGAGGACTTTGTGGTCGCAAACGATCTGCAAACGCTCGTCAATGGTATGAACCAGATCGGGGGCGGCAACCTGATCGACGCCACCCACCTGCGCCGCCAGATCGAGGCGCGGGACACCCAGATCGACAACCCGTTCTCAAAAGACGCGCAGATGATGGCGATCCACGCCGCGCGCAACTACCGGGGCGACCGCCTGCTGCGCACCGCCAAACCGCACAAATTCCTTGATCCCGCCAACGGCCCCTTGATCGCAGTCAAATTGCACATCCTCACGCGCAAATCGCTGGGGGGGCTTCAGACCAACCTTGATTCGCAGATGATTGGTGCTGATGGCGCGGCGATCCCGGGCCTTTTTGCAGCCGGAGAAGTCGCAGGATTCGGCGGCGGTGGCTATCACGGCTACAACGCGCTTGAGGGCACGTTTCTGGGCGGGTGTATCTTTTCAGGGCGCAATGCAGGGCGCAGCAGCGCAATTGCCTAAGGCGAAAATGCCCATACGGGGCTGGCTCCAACGCGCTTCTTCTTAGGGCTCCGCGCAGTGCTATTTGTGTCCGCTCCGCTCGGCGAGCGCGGCAATCTACCATCCCCCTCCCCCTGTGGGCAGCCAATCCACAGGGATAAAAATAGTTCTTGCCGAAACCGGTTTCGGGAACCAACGTGAGTCGTGGGGAGAGATTTCTGTGGCACCAAACACGGCATCACTATCGAACGATCGCGCCGCGATGCGCGTCACAATCGGTGATATGGCGGCCGCTTTGGGACTGACAAAATCAACCGTTTCGCGGGCACTGAACGGGTACCCGGATATCTCCGCCAACACCAAACTGCGCGTCAAACGCATGGCCGAAGATCTAAATTACATGCCCCTCAGCCATGCACAGGCGATCAAGACAGGGCGCACGCGCTCACTTGGGCTTGTGTTGCAATTGTCAGACCACGACGCACAGCGCCCCTTTCTTGCAGAGTTCCTTGCAGGCGTGTCCGCAGGTGCGAGCACCGAAGGGTATACGCTGACCGTCGCATCGGCCGACAATGACATCCACCTGATCGATACGTTCCGCAACCTGTTGCGCGACGGCAAGGCAGATGGGTTCATCCTGCCGCGCGCCATGGTCGATGACCTGCGGGTCAGCATGTTTCGCGACGCTGACGTGCCATTTGTCCTTTATGGACGGCAAGACAATGACACAGGATGTGCCTGGTTCGATGTGCGCGGCGAGGACGCGATGCATGATGCTGTCCGGCACCTCGCCGATCTGGGGCATTCACGGATCGGATTCATCAATGGCGGCACGATCTACAACTACGCCGGGCTGCGGCGGGACGGCTTTGTGCGCGGGATGGCGGCGTCTGGCCTGAACTTTGCGCCTGAGCTGGTCATTGAAGATGCGATGACCCCCGAAGATGGAGCGCGCATCGGCGCCCGGCTTCTTGATTTGCCAAACCGACCCACGGCCATCGTCTGTGCTGTCGATCGGGTGGCGTTGGGCGTCTACAAAGCCGCTGAAGAACGGGACATGAAGGTCGGAACCGACCTGTCGGTGGTGGCCTATGACGGCATTCACGAAGGTGCGCATGCACAGCCCCCCCTCACGACCTATTCCGTCGACAACCGACAGGCCGGCGCACGCCTTGCCACACTGCTCATTCGCCGCATCGGCGGAGAGCCACCAGAGGCGCTGCGCGAAACGGTTGCCGCAACATTTCTGGAACGCGGATCGACCGGACCCGCGCCCCAATCAGCACACACGTAATCTCACATGTTTCAACGGGAGGAAAAAAATTGAAACTCAATGTAAAAACCCTTGCGCGGACAAGCGTCGCCATGGCGCTCGCCTTGTCGGCAACAGCGCTGTCAGCGGAAGAACTGCGCTTTTGGACAACAGAAGAACAGCCCGAGCGGCTTGCCCGCCAAGAGGCGATGGCCGCAGACTTTGCTGCCGCATCCGGGCACACGGTTGAGGTCATTCCCGTCTCCGAAAACGATTTGGGCACACGGGCGACAGCCGCCTTTGCTGCCGGCGATCTGCCAGACGTGATCTACCACACCCTGCAATTCGCGGCCCCTTGGACCGAAGCGGGCATTCTTGACATCGATGCCGCGACTGACGTGGTCGAAGCCCTCGGCGCCGATACTTTCGCTCCCGGCGCGCTTTCGATGGCTGCAACACCGGATGGCTATGCCTCGGTACCGGTCGACGGCTGGACACAGATGCTGGTCTACCGCGCCGATCTGTTCGCAGAAAAAGGGCTCGAACCACCAAATTCCTACGCCAACGTGCTTGCGGCCGTCGAGGCGCTGCACAACCCGCCAGAGATGTATGGGTTTGTGGCAGCGACCAAGATCGACGAAAACTTCATGAGCCAGGTTCTGGAGCACGTGTTCCTCGCCAATGGTGTATCCCCTGTGGGCCCCGACGGCATCCAGCCACTGGACGAAGCCGCCACCATCGAAGTGCTGGACTTATACAAAGCCATCGCCGAAGCATCCCCTCCGGGTGATCTCTACTGGGATCAGTCGCGCACGCTCTACTTCAGCGGCAATGCGGCCATGATCATCTGGTCGCCCTTCATCCTCGATGAACTGGCCGGTCTGCGCGACAGCGCCCCGCCCACCATCAATGACGACCCAACGTCGACCGATCTGGCAGCAGCCACAGGCATCGTGACCAACTTTGCCGGGCCATCAAACCCGGATGGGGCGGCATGGGGTGATGTGCGCTACTTTGGGATCACGTCCGATGCATCCACGGATGCCGCAATGGAGTTCGTTCAGTATTCGATGAACGAAGGCTATGGGGCGACGCTGGCCATCGCGCCCGAGGGCAAGTTCCCTGTCCGTCGCGGCACGGCAGACAACCCAACTGCGTTTGCAGACCTTTGGGCAACACTCGATGTCGGTGTGGACCGCAAGGCACCCCTTGGTGACCTCTATGATGCCGCCATGATCGAAGAAATCGTGGGCGGTTTGGACGTGGCACAACGCTGGGGCGTGGCCGACGGCCAACTGTCCGCAGCTTCGGCGATCATCAACTCTCAGGTGATCAACCGTCTGGTGCGCGAATACATCGACGGTGAGCGCGACGCTGCCGCCACTGTGGCAGAACTGAACAGTGCAATCGCTGCTGTAAAGTAAGCCAAATCCAAAAGGGGTGCCCGAGACACGGGCACCCCGACCCCAACACACAATTTACTCAACCACCTTGAGGAGGTGTCCCAATGGCGGAGCTCCAGCCTCCCGTCGGAACCGGTCCTTTGGCCAAACGCGAGGCACGCCTTGCATGGGGGCTGTTGTTTCCGACAATCGCAGCCGTCGCTTTGGTCGTGGTACTGCCCCTGCTCGCGATCTTCTGGATTTCATTCAAACCCGTTGAACTGGGCGATTTGCGGGCCCCAGAGGTGACCTTGCGCGAAGACATTCGCGGCGACGCGGAAAAGGTCGGAGATACGCCAACAATCCGATATCGCCTGCGCAATTCCTCGCAAGAACAACCGATTACCGGTGTCACCTTCGCAGATGTCGTGCCCGAAGGGTTGGTTGTGCAGGAGCTTGACGAACGCTGTGCCCTGTCCGCGCGGGATCTGACCTGCGACCTCGGCGATTGGGAGCCGGGTGCACGAGAGACCCTGACCATTCCGGTTACGGTCGAACAGGCCTATCTCGACAATGATCTGCGCCCTCAGGACAGCCCGGCCACGACCACTGGCACCTCTTCCAACGTCCTGACAAACAGCACATTCACACTGGAAAACTTCTCTCGGATCTTTAACGGCGACGAGTTCGTGGAAGTACTCTGGGTCACGTTATTCTACACAGTATTCGGCACCATTGGCGCATTGCTCGTGGGCCTTTTTGCAGCGCTGCTTTTGAACAAGTCCTTCAAGGGTCAGGGCATTCTGCGGGGCCTTTACCTCTTTCCCTACGTCGCCCCGGTGATTGCGGTGGCCTTTGCGTGGCTTATCCTGTTTGACCCGTTTTCGGGGTCCGCCAATGCGCTCTTGATCCAAATGGGTGTGACGCCGCAGGCGATCAACTTCTTTGGCGAACGCCCGCTGGCGCTGATCATGGTCACCGTGTTCGAAATCTGGCGGTATTTTCCGCTGTCCTTCCTGTTCATCCTCGCCCGGATGCAAAGCATCGACACCGATATGTACGAAGCCGCAGACATGGACGGCGCCTCCCCGTTTCAGCAATTCTGGTATCTCAGCGTGCCGCAATTGCTGGGCATTCTCAGCGTGCTTTTCCTGCTCCGCTTCATCTGGACGTTCAACAAGTTCGACGACATCTTCCTGCTGACAGGCGGAAACGCGGGCACGCGGACACTTACGGTAAACGTCTATGAACAGGCCTTTGCGGTCTCGAACATCGGCGCAGGTGCTGCGGTGGCGGTTGTCATCTTTGGCTGCCTGCTGACGTTCTCGATCTTCTTTCTCAAATACATCAGTCAGGAGGAAGGGCTATGAAGGCGCTGCGCTTCAACTGGTTCACCAGCCCGGTTCTGGGCGCACTCTGGATGGTGGTGCTGTCGACCACGGTTGCGATCATCATGAGCTTTGCAACGGGCGATCCGTTCCGGCCCCACATCCTGTTCTCGCTGCTCTGGGGGGGCGTGATCGGCTTTGCGATCGGGCATCGGATGGGCGGGCGGATCGGCGAACTCATCGGCGGGGTCGCGCTGGTGGCGCTGATCCTGCTGAACTTCGGACCGCTCACCATCGGCGAACTGGCCTCACCGTTTGTGGCGATACTGGCAGCCGTCGCACTGGCGGCAGCCTTTGTACTGTCGGGTCGGGTGATCCTCGACGATCTGGTGCCCGGCGCTCTGACACGGCACGAATTCGAAGGGGCGGTGATCCGGTTCCTGACCGGGTTCGGCTACATCTTCTTCACCGCAATCGTGCTGATCCCCTTCTACGTCATGGTGATGACCAGCTTCAAAAACCAGTCCGAGCTGATGCAGAACCCGCTGGATTTTTCAATCGACATCGGCAAAGGGGCAGAACTGTTCCGGTCCTATAATGAACTGTTCAGCCAGTTCAATTTCGGCACGTACCTGTTCAACTCCTTCTTCATCTCAGTACTGACGGTGTTTATCACGCTGGCTTTCGCGATTCCGGGGGCCTACGCGGTTGCACGGCTGCGGTTTCAGGGACGGGCGGCGTTTTCGCGCTCGATCCTGCTGATCTACATGGTGCCGATGATCGTTCTGGCACTGCCGATCTACATCGCGTTTTCAATGACCGGACTGCGCAATTCGTTCTGGGGGATCGTGATGATCTATCCGGTGACGACAATCCCGGTGGCACTCTACATGCTACAAGGCTACTTTCGCGGGCTGCCAGCCGAGGTCGAAGAGGCCGGGCTAATGGACGGGCTGTCGCGCCTTGCGGTGATCTGGAAGATCACACTGCCGCTGTCCCTGCCGGCGCTGGCGTCGGTGTCGCTTTATGTGTTCATGATCGCCTGGAACGAATTCCTGCTGGCCTTCATGCTGCTGGATGATCCATCCAAGTTCACGCTGACGCGGGGCATCGCGGCACTCAACTCTTCAGAAATCCCACGACAACACCTGATGGCAGGATCAGTCATTGCGACCGTGCCGATCATGGCGCTGTTTCTGGGATTGGAACGCTTCATGACAAAAGGACTGACCGCCGGGTCGGTAAAGGGATGACCATGGATTTACACGAGCGGGCGCGCCAGATTCTGCGCCAGAACGACAGGGGCGGATACACGCTGCCCACCCACGGTCTCTATCCTTACCAATGGAACTGGGACAGCGCCTTTGCAGCATGGGGGTTTGCAACCTTTGATCTGCCGCGCGCTTGGGATGAATTCGACACACTGCTGGCCAGCCAATGGGAGGGCGGGATGGTCCCGCACATCATCTTCCACGACCCTGACCCAAGTTACTTCCCCGGCCCCGATGTCTGGTCAACCGGACAAAGCCCAGCCACATCCGGCATCTCGCAGCCCCCCGTCGCGGCCACAATGGTGCGGCGGGTCTGGGAAATGAACAGAGAGCTTGGGCACAACAGGCTGGCCGCGATCTATCCAAAACTGGTGGCATGGCACCGCTGGTGGCACGAGGTACGCTGCGTGCACGGACCTGCCGCGATCACACACCCATGGGAAAGCGGGCGCGACAATTGCCCGGATTGGGACATCGGCATGGCCGGTGTGGATGGGTCCAATGTCGGGCCCTACACCCGACGCGACACCGGCCACGTGGACCCCTCTATGCGCCCGCAAAAAGAACAATATGACCGCTACATCGCCATGGTCCAGTTCGGTGTCAGCGTGGGATGGGATCAGAAAAGGATCGTGGACGAAGGCCCGTTCCTGATGGCGGACCCCGGAATAACGTTCATCCTTCTGCGCGCACATGAGGACTTGATTGCGCTTGGTCAGGCACTTGGGGAAGACACAACGGAGATTGCGCATTGGGCCGAAACGCTCCGCGCCGCCCTGCCCGAAATCTGGAACCCCGATCTGGGTGCCTATGACGCCAAGAACCTGCGCACAGGCGAATTCGCCGGCATACTCGGCTCGGGCGCATTGCTGGCCTATGTGGCCAATGCGGGAAACCCGGAACTGGACGCACATTTGATGCGGGTCTGGGATGCGGTCAACTACGGCATCCCATCGGCCGATCCGCACCATCCCTCCTTTGATGCACGCCGCTATTGGCGCGGCCCTTCATGGCCGTTCCTCAACGCATTAATTGCAATCGGATTTCGCGACATGGGCCGCCATGATCTGGACAACAGACTGCGGCGCGAAACCGCTGCAGCCATCGCCAAAAACGGCTTTGCCGAATACTTTGATCCGCTGGACGCAACCGCGTGTGGGGGCATGGATTTCACCTGGACAGCAGCCATCTGGCTGACCTGGGCCGGGCTAGATGCAGAAGAAAACCGGGGGGCTGCCTAATGCCGTCAATCTCACTCAACGCAGTCGAAAAATGGTTCGGAGACATTCAGGTCATCAAGGGCGTGGACCTTGCCATCAACGAAGGTGAATTTGTCATCTTCGTGGGCCCGTCGGGCTGTGGCAAATCCACCCTGCTGCGCATGATCGCGGGGCTCGAAGAAACATCGCGCGGCTCGATCATGATCGGGGATCGCGATGTCACCGCCGAACCACCCAGCAAACGCGGGCTGGCGATGGTGTTCCAGTCCTACGCGCTCTATCCGCACATGTCGGTGCGCGACAACGTGGGCTTTCCCCTGAAATCCGCCGGGCTGCCCAAGGCAGAGATCGAGGCCAAGGTGAACGAAGCGGCGCGCGTCCTGAAACTCGATGCCTACATGGATCGCCGCCCCAAGGACCTGTCCGGCGGTCAGCGCCAGCGCGTGGCCATCGGCCGCTCAATCGTGCGCGACCCCACGGCGTTCCTCTTTGATGAACCACTGTCCAATCTCGACGCCGCCCTGCGGGTCGAAATGCGCTACGAGATCGCCAAGCTGCACCAAACCCTCAAATCGACGATGATCTACGTCACCCATGATCAGGTCGAGGCGATGACACTGGCCGACCGGATCGTCGTGCTGGAATTTGGCAAAATCGCACAGGTGGGCAGCCCGAGGGAGCTGTATGAAAATCCCGCAAACCTGTTCGTGGCGCAGTTCGTTGGCTCCCCCCGCATGAACGTCGCTGACGCATCATCCGCACCGGGAGTCCAACTGCCAGCCGAGGCTAAATCCTTTGGCGTGCGCCCCGAACACATCGCCCTCGTAGAGGCGGGCGCAGGCCGCATCGACGGAACGGTCGACGTGCTCGAATACCTCGGGGCCGACACATTCGTGATCGTGTCCTGCGGCGACGCGGGTCAGTTGACAGTGCGCGTGAACGGCAGCGCGTCTCTGAAACCCGGAGACCCCGTGGGGCTCGATTTCGGCGATGACGTCATCCACAAGTTTGATGCAAAAGGGTTGGCTTTTTAGGCTCTGGGGCTTTTGGGCTGGTAGCTGATGACTGGTGGCAAAGCGGAGCTTGGGGCGCTCGGTAGTGAAGGGTGGCGATGCGCAGGAAGCGGACTTTGCAAAGTCGGATCAATTCCCGTCAGCGGTCATTCATGCAGAGTGCAGCGAACGACCGCACTGATCCCAAAGTCGACATGTCCAGAGCGTCAATCATGCTGATGAAACATTTTGATTCCCACCAATGATCCAATCTAACGCGCTGCGTTACGAAGAAACACTCCGTATGGACTCATAGGACCTCAGGGCCATACGGGTGCAGGGAGCAATGGGTTCCGACCTTTGGCTGTCGATACCAAGGCCTATGGCGATGCTGCAGAAATCTTTCTCTTTATTTCATTAAACCTCGCTCGCCCCTGAAAACCAGGCGTCGGTTTTGGTTGGGATATTACATATTGCTCTCCGTTTGTGTCACGACCCCAAAGCATCGCAGTGCCGTCCTGAAGAACATTAACCAAAAGATGGACATCGTAAGGTTCGAAACGATAAACCCCCTCCTCATCAATCCCACTCGTCGTTGCGTTTTTCCACACATACCCCCCGAAAGGGGACTCATGAGTCTGCCACGTCCCTTCGGTGATTTCTTGCCTATAAAAATCTACAGATTGGAAGGAGCCGTTTTTCGCAAAATACAATTCCCTGAAATATCCCTTTGCGCCATCCGTAATGTCAAATCGAATAGAGTTTCCGGCATATCGGCTATAGACCTCGGCTTCTGTAAGCGTTCGCGATCCTTCAACCATAGCAGCGCTGATCGGAGGGCCATCACGAAGACAGCCCGATACGAAAAGAACGCAAATAGAGAGCAGGCAGATTGAAACTCTGCTCAGATACGGGTGATTTGTCATAAAGAATATCCTATGATTGCAGGTTAGAAAAAAATCTGACGTGCACCCCGTCTCCAGTGCATTCTACTCAGGCTTTCGAACGAAACTCGGCTATATTCATCCCGCATTTCCCTGCACTGCGGACAGTGAAGACGACTGCGTTGAATGATCGACTGAGCGCAATGCAGACCTCAGGGGCAAGCTCAGGATTGGTTGATAAAGCTACAAAGCTTTTCTTGCTGGCGTGGGTTGGCTGAGGACCAGAAGATTTCTGTGATACGTGAGGATCATTGCCCCCACCACCAGCGCGGATTTGGTGATGTAGGAGAAAAGCCTACCACAAATGGATCAAAGTCCATTGGGTCTTTGTAAAAACTCGGGTGTATAAAAACGTACATTGAATCACCTTTGACAAAACGCGTTGATTCTTGTCCCTTTTATGTACCTTTTTCGATCTTTATGACGTTTTTCTTGTATCCTTTCGCGACCAATGCAGTCTGAAATGCATCGTCTAATGCACGTACACCCACCATATCGTAGCCGGCCTTCCCCTTAACCCTGAGTTTGAATACAGCATAACACACGCGCCCCCTTTTAATGCTATTTGCTGTTAATGTTATGTAGCGGCCAGTTACAAACTTTTCATGTATATCATAAAAACTTTTTTTTCCTGTTGAGGTTCCACTAAACCCTGCCTGTTCGAGGGCAAGTGTGGGAAACTTCCCGGTCGCCAAGTACGAAGCGCATGCTTCGGCCGCAACTTTTCCATCCTTTACATGGTCAATGGTTTGGGACTGCGCTGACAACGGCCAAATAAGGAGCGTTAGAAATAGAGTTGTCCTGTAAAATGATGATTGGGTCGGCATTGTTGATATTATCATTATTCGCCCTTTTTATTCTAGATCAGCCTATGAGTTAAACTGGGAAATCAAAAGTGTGGTATACCTTACCTTCCAGAAATGACTTGATAAAAATGGCCTGACTTGACGTAGTGAAGTCTCGACATCCCGCATGTCCTCGGTCAGTTCGAACGAAAAACATCCCAAAGTATTGCTGCAAGCAACCGATTTGGATAGCGGGCAATGTCGCGGGGTTGGATGATTGCTTGGTCGAAACCACGGTTCAACGTGGCGAGTCGTCAATAGATTTGGTTGAAGCGCGGAGTTGAATTCGCTGCTCGTGCATAAGGCAGCTTTGTCCGCTCAGCGGTCCTTCAAGCTTGGCACAGCGAAGGTCCGTTTACCTCGCGAGACGTCAAATCTCAATGTCGGCTTCGGGCTACCAGCGGTCATTCCTTCCTCTTCGGTGAACGTCAGCTTCAATACGCAAGGCAGTCTTTAACTTGTAATGTATAAAACGGCCGTTTCATTCCGGTTTATCGGCCCAAAGCCCAATTGTTACACCAGGGCAAAGCGCCCAGCGCGTCTCTCCATGTCTTAACAGGGTATGAATCCGCCTCTGTAACCCATTGAAATCCCTAAGGGCGAAACATGTCCCAGCGTGGGACACCGTCACAAGGGCCAGATAAACGGGATCACCAAAGACGCCAGTATCGCCACGCTCAGATTGAGCGGAATCCCAACCTTCATAAAGTCGCTGAACTTGTACCCGCCGGGCCCATAAACCAGCGTGTTGGTCTGATACCCAATCGGCGTGGCAAAGGCGCAAGAGGCCGCAATCATCACCGCCACCACCAGCGGGCGCGGGTCCAGCCCCAGCGCCGCCCCCAGACTGATCGCAATGGGCGTCATAATGACAGCCACCGCATTGTTGGACACAATCTCTGTCAGGGTCGACGTCATCACAAAGACCACAAACAGGATCAAAGGTGCGGGCAACATCGCAAGTCCCGGCGAAACCCCATCGACCAGCAACGCGATGGCCCCCGAATTCTGCAGACCCGCCCCCACCGCCAGCATCCCAAAGATCAGCGCCAACAACTGCCCGTCCACAAAGGAAAACGCCTCATCCGCGTCAATACAGCCCGTCACCAGCACCAGTGCCACCGCCACAACCGCAAGCAAAAGGATGGGCGCCACGTTTAGGGCCGCAAGGATCACGATACCCGCCAGTGCCGCAATCGCGATAGGCGCGTGCGAGCGTCGGTAAGCGCGTGCCGAAGGGTGCGACACATCCACCATCTCCTGATCCGCGGCAAGGCGCTGGATGTCCTCCGGCGCCCCTTCCAGCAGCAACGTGTCCCCGACCTTGACCACCAGCGCATCCAACTGCAGCCCAATATTCTGGTTCCGCCGATGCACCGCCAGCGGGTACACCCCATACCGCCGCCGCAACCGCAACGACCCCAGAGAGCGGCCCACCATCTTGCACCCCGGGGTGATCAGCGCCTCGACCGTCGTGGTTTCCACCGCAGACACCTGATCGACACGGCGCAACTCTTTGTTGGCTTGCAGGCTCAACAACTCGGTCATCTGCGTGCGCAACACCACCCGGTCGCCGACCTGCAACACCACGTTCCCCAAGTCGCGACGCAGAGACAGGTCTCCGCGCACCACGTCGATCAGTCGCACCCCTTCGCGCTTGAACAACTGCACACCCATGACCTCACGCCCAATCAGGTTGCTGTCGGGCGGGATCACAGCCTCGGTAAAGAACTTCATCTTCGAGCGATCCGACAGCATGCTTGCCATGCTGTCCCGATCCGGCAACAGGCGAGGGGCAAAGATCGACAAATAGATCAGCCCCCAAACACACACGACAAGCCCAATCGGAAGGATTTCAAAGATACTGAACGCCGCCAACCCAGCTTCGCGCGCGACCCCATCCACGAGCAAATTGGTCGAGGTCCCGATCAGGGTGAGCGATCCGCCCATGATGGCCGCATAGCTCAGCGGGATCAGCAGGCGAGAGGCCTTGACACCAAGGCTCTGGCTCAACTGCACCATGACAGGGATCATCACCACAACGACGGGCGTGTTGTTCATGATGGCCGAACCCGCCATGACGGCAAGGATCACAGAGACCACAGCCGTCTTGGGCCGGGTCTTGGCAGATCGCTCAGCCGTCCGGGTCAACACGTCAAGCGCGCCCGTCCGCACCAATGCACCCATCACGATGAACATCGCCGCAATGGTCCAAGGCGCGGGGTTGGACAGGATCGACAGGGCCGCATCGTACGGCAAAATGCCGGTGGCCAGCATGCAGGCCGCCCCCGCAATCGCCACCACCTCGGTCGAAAACGTCTCGCGCACGAACAGCACGAACATCACCACGACCAGTGACAAGGCCAAAAGCGGAGAGATTAAAGGCGAGGCAGCAAGCAGCGACATCAACACGTCATCCCATTGGCGCGCAACAGGCGCAGCCCTAGAGGCCAGTTTCGCGTATTGCCGGGTCCTCATCAAGCGCCGGTTTGTGCCGCGGCTGAACAAGGTACATGCCAACCAACATCAGCGCCAGTGCCGCCCAGATAACGGGCGGATACGCCTCACTCAGGATCAGCCAAGCCCACAAAATGCCAAACAGGGTGACCAGATAGCTGATCTGCACCGCAAACACCGGACCTGCGCGCCCCACCAGCCAGACGTAGCCTGTATAGGTCAGCACATGCAGGATTGAACTTGCCACCAACGCCCGTTCAGGGGGCCCGAAAGGTGGACGTGGATCAATCCACTGACCACTGCCAAGCGCCAGCGGCAAAGCGATCAGGGACCCCACAAGAGACGCCCCCCACAGGACTTGGATCGGGTCCAAGCCCGCTGTGCCCCAGCGAGCGACGTAGTTCCCCTCAAAAGCGTAAAACAGCCCGGAAATAAGCCCGATCAGAACCCAGAAAATTGGTATGGCACCGGACATGTCCGCTCCCGGCAAAACGATCAGCAGCACGGCACACAGTCCCGCCACCAACCCGCCCAAACGCATCCACTCGAAGCGATCCAGCCCCAGCGTCAGCGCGATCGGGAAAGCCCAGATAGGGATCATAGATAGCAAAATGGACAAAACGCCGGCTGGCAAGTGAACTGCCGCCTGATAGCTGGCCGTATTGGGCAAGACCGATCCAATCAGCGCAATCAGCACATAGACCCGCAACTGGGCGGCTCCCAAAGGCAAACGCGTGCCGCGCACCAGCGCGATGGTCGACATGACCATGACCCCAATCGCCAACTGCCAGAACAGCAGCCCAAAATGCTTGTATCCGGTGCTGACTGCAATCTTGGTCAGGGGCATCGTCATGCCCCACCCTGCCCCCAACACAAACAGCATGGCGACACAAAACAGGGTCTCGGACCGTGTCATGGCCCGGTGGGTTTCAAGGCTCCACCCTCTCGTACCATCTCGATCCGGGTCGCGCGTCCCTTGTCATCAGTCTCGATGTAAACGCCCGACAGTGTGGCGGGCCCGAGAGCCGGAGCGAAGCGCTCCTTTGACATGCCGGTTATAAAGCGGCGCAGGGGTTCATCGCGCTGCATGCCGATGACCGAGTTATAGTCACCGCACATACCCGCGTCCGTCAGATACCCGCACCCCTTTGCAAGGATCATTGCATCGCTCGTTGGGACATGGGTGTGCGTGCCCACCATCAGGCTGGCACGTCCGTCACACCAATGTCCCATGGCCATCTTCTCTGAGGTGGCCTCGCAATGAAAATCAACCACGATCGCATCGGCTTCTCCGCCCAAAGGATGGGTGCGAAATACGGTCTCAAGGGCCGAAAACGGATCGTCAAATGGGCGTTTCATGAACACTTGCCCCAGCGCTTGCGTCACAAGCACCTTCTTCCCGCCCCGCGCTGTGAACAGGCGCGCGCCCTTACCCGGCGCCGCCTTGGAAAAGTTCAAGGGACGCAAAATGCGCGGCTCAGACTCGATGAACTGCAACATGTCCTTTTGATCAAAGGCATGGTCTCCCAAGGTGACGCAATCCGCGCCAGCCTCAAGCAGTGCACGGGCATGCGCCCCAGAAAGCCCCATGCCAGACGTCGCATTCTCGCCGTTGACTACAACGAAATCGAGGTCCCACTGGTAACGCAGACGGGGCAGTTGTTCGGTGATCGCCTGACGGCCAGATCGGCCCATCACATCACCCAGAAAAAGAATGTTCATGACGCCCCATATGTCGCAATCGCCCAAGGGGGCAAGCACATCATGTTTCTGCGGGCCGAAAATACCATCGGGGCGGCGGCCAAACGGCACGGGTTGAACCCCTTCAGACTTCAATCACCTCAGCATCAGTGACAATCAAATCCAGTGGCTGATCCGTCGGCTCCAAAGGCAGCGCATCAACCTCTTGCGCACCGTAAGCAAACCCAATCGCCAAAACGGAACCCGTGGCGCGTAGCAGCTCTAACGTTCGATCATAGAAACCGCCGCCATATCCCAACCGTCCTCCTGCGCGCGAAAATGCGACCAGTGGAACAATCACAATCTCCGGGTCAAAGAATTCATCAACCGCAGGAACACGCGCCCCGAAAGGCCCGTCACGCATCGCCCCTTCGGGTGTCCAGCGCGAAAACTCCAAAGGCGTCCCAGCGCCAAGGATCACGGGCACGCCAACAGGCCCATGTGCAGATGCCTCTGCCATCGCAGGCAAAGGGTCAATCTCGGAACGGATTGGCATGTAGCCAGCCAAGGGCACACCACGATATCCGGCAAGAACAGAGGACAACAAACCGCACGCCCCGCCCCGGTCCAGATCAAAGGCGGCCTTGCGTACCCGCAGCGCCGCCTTGCGCGCTTGCGCCTTTTGTTCGTTCAAATCCATGCACACACCACGGGCCGGCGGGCGGGCGCCTTTGACCGCAAGGCCAGACAGACCGGTCCCGACGCAGTCACAACAACACCAGCGCGGCAAGGCCCAGGAATGCAAAGAACCCGACCACATCTGTCACGGTCGTCACAAATGCGCCCGAGGCAAGCGCCGGGTCAATCCCGAGACGGTCCAGCACAACCGGAATGACAGTACCGGCAAAGCCCGCGACCACCATGTTCACCACCATCGCAGCCGCAATCACATATCCAAGCTGAGGAGATCCAAACCAGATCATCCCCACAACGGCCATCACCACAGCAAACAAGCAACCATTGAACAGCCCCACCAACACCTCGCGCCGGATGACCCGCCAGAGGTTCGCGGTCGTTAAATCCTTCGTCGCGAGCGCGCGCACCGCCACCGTCAGCGATTGCGTACCCGCATTTCCGCCCATGGAGGCGACAATTGGCATGAGTACAGCGAGCGCCACAATCTGCGCGAGCGCTGCCTCAAACTGCGCGATAACCAGAGAAGCAAAAATCGCCGTTATCAGGTTCACTGTCAGCCATGGGAGGCGGCGCTTCGTGGTCTCGCGCACAGAATCCGACAAAGCAGATTCCTCGCCAACCCCGGCCAGACGCAGAATGTCCTCCTCATGCTCTTCGTCGAGCACGGCCATCGCGTCATCAATGGTAATCTGGCCGATCAGACGGCCCTCATCATCCACCACAGGAGCAGAGATCAGGTGATATTGGTTGAACGCGTAGGCCACCTCGCTTTCGGCCTGAGTGGCGGGGATGACGCGAAAGGTCTCTTCCACCAGGTCGCGCAAAAACACCTCACGGCGCGAGCGCATGAGTTTGCCAAGAGTGACATTGCCCACCGGGTGCAGGCGCGGATCAACCAGAACCAGATGATAGAATTGACCCGGCAGGTCTTTTTCATCGGCACTGCGCAACCGGTCGATGGCCTCCCCCACGGTCCAATGCTCAGGCGCCATGACAACTTCGCGCTGCATCAGCCGGCCTGCCGAGTACTCCGGAAACGCCATCGCCTGCTCGACCATTGCGCGATCAGACTCTTCCAGCGCGTCCAGAATGGTCTCTTGCTGAGCGTCGTCGAGATCCTCGATCAGATCGACCACATCATCGCTGTCGAGATCGCGAACCGCATCGGCCAGAACATGCGGTTTGAGGACGGCCATCACCTCTTCGCGGATCGACTCGTCAAGTTCAGACAGGATATCGCCGTCAAATTCACGGTCATACAGACGGATCAGCCGCGCACGATCAAACGCGTTGATCTGCTCCAGAAGGTCCGCGATGTCCGCTGCGTGCAGCGGCTCCATCAATGTGATCAGCTGGTCGCGATCCTCGATATCGACCGCATATAGAATCGCAGATACGTCTTTGCGCTCAAGCACATAGCCCGCGTCCTCCCCAACCGGCTCCTGCACATCGACGTCTTCTGACATGGGATCCCTCATCGGTTGGGCTGTGAATTCCGGCAAACATAGGGTGCGGACTTGCCACTGACAATGGGCGCCGCTTTAGGCTTTGCATGCGTGCCGCCAGTCAGGCCATAAGACAGGTATGACAATACGCCATCTTCTATTGGGCCATGTGCTGCAATTCTCCGGCAATCCGTTCACCATGCCGTGGGACAGTGCAGTGCACATCCTTGAAAACAGCGCCCTCCTGATCGAAGGAACGCAAATTCTGGCAGTGGGAGAGGCCGCGCGCACCGCCGCTGGGCCGGATGCACAGATCCATGACCACACCGGGCAATTGATCCTGCCCGGCTTTGTCGACGCTCATGCGCACTATCCACAGACCGCCATGATTGCGTCCTGGGGTAAACGGTTGATCGACTGGCTCAACACCTACACGTTCCCTGAAGAGATCCGGTTGGGCGATCCTGCATATGCCAACGCAATCGCAAACCGGTATCTTGATCTGGTGCTCGATCACGGAACCACCAGCGTGGCCAGCTTTTGTACAATCCACCCCGGCAGTGTGGATGCGCTTTTTGAAGGGGCGGAACAGCGCGGCATGGCGGTGGTGGCGGGTAAAATCTGTATGGACCGCAACGCCCCGGACGCACTGCAAGATACGGCGCAAACGGCCTATGACGACAGCAAAGCGCTTTTGACCCGATGGCACGGGACGGGCCGCGCGATTTACGCGGTCACGCCCCGATTTTCGCCCACTTCGACACCCGAACAACTGCACGCCCTTGGCGCGCTTTGGGCCGAGCACCCCGACGCGCTGATGCAGACCCATCTGAGCGAGCAGGTGGATGAAATTGTCTGGGTGCAGGAACTTTACCCCGATGCACGCGACTACCTCGACACGTACGAGGCCACTGGACTGATGGGCGCCCGAGGGATTTATGGCCACGCCATCCACCTTACCCCGCGCGAAATCGATCGTTTGCGCGAAGTTGGTGCGGCTGTCGTGCATTGCCCCACATCGAACACGTTCATCGGCTCAGGTCTTTTCGATCTGATGGGGTTGGCAAAGGCAGGTCAGGTCGTCGGGCTGGCAACAGACACCGGGGGCGGGTCGTCCTTTTCGATGCTGCGCACGATGGCCGCGGCTTATGAGATTGCTCAGTTGCGCGGTGAAGCCGTACATGCCGCCCAGTTGCTGTGGCTTGCCACGGCCGGGTCAGCGGCGGCACTGCATCGCGGGGATGAAATCGGAACCCTCGCGCCGGGCCTTGCCGCAGATATCTGCGTGCTCGACCTCGCATCGACCCCGGCGATTGCACAACGCGCCCATGAGGCCGCGCATGTTTGGGATGCCGTGTTCCCGACGATCATGATGGGAGACGACCGTGCCGTCGCGTCTGTCTGGGTGAATGGCCAGCCTTTGCGCGGCGGAAACTGACACAGTTTCCATCACGTTTTCTGCGTTCGGGAAGCGCTCTCGCCTAGCAGGGTGCCGCCAACACCATGACCCAACGGTCACCAGTCACGCGCGCGATGCCCACCGCCTTGGCTTTGCGGTGCAGAATGTTGCGCCGGTGTCCGCGCGACTGCATCCACGCGGCCATCACATCCACGAGGCTTTTCTGACCTGCGGCGATGTTCTCGGCCCCAAAGCAGAAACCATAATCCACCCTGCGCAACCGCGTTCCAATATCCGATCCGTCCGATCCGGTGTGGCTAAAGAACCCTTGCGCGGCCATGTCCTCCCCATGAGCACGCGCCGCTGTTTCCAGTCGGGCGTCATAAACAAGCGCGGACCGCCCTTCCGCCGCGCGCGCGTTGTTCACGACTGCAAGCGTTGCGCGATCAGCCTGCGCGGTTGTTGCGACCATCAACAGGGCCACAGTCACGCATCGCATCACGCCACCTCGCTCAGTTCACGGGCCAGAGTATTTTGGCGGCGCACAGCACTTTGCAAATCGAACGTCACCACATGCCCATCGCGCACCACCTGACGCCCTTCAACGAACAGATCGCGCACTGTCGTTGGGCCAGCCAACAACAACGCCGCCGGGTCCCAACTGCCTGCTGAGGCCACCCCAGAGACATCCCAAATGGCGATATCCGCGCGGGCACCAACCTCCAGCCGCCCGCATTCCGGGCGGCCCAGCACATCTGCACCACCGCGCGTCGCGATCTCCAGCGCTTCCATGGCCGACATCGCGTCCGCCCCACGCGCCACGCGCTGAAGCAGCATCGCCTGACGCGCCTCGGCCACCAGATTACCTGCATCATTACTGGCCGATCCATCAACACCCAGACCGACAGGCACGCCCGCATCCCGCATAGCCCGGATCGGCGCGATCCCCGATCCAAGGCGGCAGTTCGAACAGGGGCAATGGGCCACGCCCGTACCCGTGGCGGCAAACAACGCAATCTCGGACGGGTCCAGCTTCACGCAGTGGGCATGCCAGACATCCGAACCGACCCAGCCAAGGTCTTCGGCATATTGGCCGGGGCGACAGCCAAAGTTGGCCAGGGAATAGGCGATGTCCTCGTCATTCTCGGCCAGATGGGTGTGCATCATGACCCCCTTGTCCCGCGCCAGCACGGCAGCATCACGCATCAGTTCACGACTGACGGAAAAGGGCGAACAGGGGGCCACGCCAACCCGGCACATGGACGACGCGGACGGATCATGAAAGGCGTCGATCACGCGGATGCAGTCCTCAAGGATCGCAGCTTCGTCTTCGACCAGACTGTCGGGCGGCAAGCCGCCGTCGCTCACGCCAATGCTCATCGCGCCGCGCGTCGGCTGAAACCGCAAGCCGACCTCGCGCGCCGCCGAAATCGTATCCTCCAGCCGCGCACCGTTTGGATAGAGATAAAGGTGATCCGTGCTCATCGTGCAGCCCGAAAGAGCCAATTCGGCCAACCCGACCTGCGCAGAGACAAACATATGCTCTGGCGTAAAGCGCGCCCAGATCGGATAGAGCGTGCTGAGCCAGCCAAATAGCAGTGCATCCTGTGCCGCCGGTACAGCGCGGGTCAGCGTCTGATACAGGTGGTGATGGGTGTTCACGAGACCCGGAGTGATCACACAGCCCGCCGCCTCTAAAACCTCGCCCTCCGTGACAAGACCAGTACCAACAGCTGCGACAGCCCCGTCTCGGACCAGAATATCGGCGCCGTTCAGTACCCGGCGCGTATCGTCCATCGTGACAAGGTAGTCCGCATTTCGGATCAGCACTTCGCTCATGTCTGTACCTGCAAGATAGCCAAAGCAGCTGCGTGAATGTCCCGGTTGGCCGCAGCCAATGCGCGCCCGCCTTGATGGACTGGGCCACCTTCCCAATCGGTGACGATACCGCCGGCAGCCTCGATCACGGCGATTGGCGCCTGAATGTCGTAGGCTTGCAATCCCGCCTCGATCACAAGATCTACCTGTCCGGCAGCGACAAGCGCATAGGCGTAGCAATCCATCCCATAACGCACGAGCTTCGCCTCTGTCGCCACCGCCTCGAACCCAAAGCGATCAACGTCAGTGCCAACTTCAGGGAAAGTTGTGAAGACAATTGCTTCGGCCAAATCACGAGTAGGCCGGGTTGTGATGGAACGCGTCCCAAGCGGGCCACTCATCTGTGCGGTGCCAGCGGCCCCCTCAAATCGCTCTCCGATGTAGGGTTGGTCGATGATACCAAGGATCGGGCCAGTTTCCGGGCCCACAGCGATCAATACACCCCATGTGGGTGTCCCAGCGACAAAGCCGCGGGTCCCGTCAATCGGGTCAAGCACCCAAGTCAGTCCGGATGTGCCCGCGCTGGCGCCAAATTCTTCGCCCAGAATAGCATCATCGGGACGCATCTCAGCCAATAGGCTTCGCATCGCCTGCTCTGCGGCACGGTCCGCCGCCGTGACGGGGTCATACCCTCCCGGCGCTTTGTTGTCGGCTGCAAGGTTCGGTGTGCGGAAATAGGGCAAGATGGCGGAACGCGCTACATCTGCCAGTGCGTTGGCCACATGCCTGAGATCATCGATATCATGGTTCATGTATCCGGCGTGCCAGACACGTCACACGGACGCAAGTGTCAGATGAAATTGCATTGAATTTGATTGGGCCGTTCAGGCCACTTCGCTCAGCACGCGGGCAAGCTCAAACAGTCGACGGCGTTGGTTTTCAGGGATGGCATAATAGGAGCGCACCAATTCCATCGCTTCCTTGTCGCCTAACAAATCAGGCGCTGCATATTGGGACCCTGCACCGGGATGATCGCCCGAGTCTTTGAGACCCTCAAAAAAGAAGGCGACCGGCACGCCCATCGCCTCGCCGATATCCCAAAGACGAGAGGCGCTGACGCGGTTCGAACCGGTTTCATACTTCTGAATTTGCTGGAATTTGATGCCAACCAGATCCGCAAGTGCCTGCTGTGTCATGCCAATCAGCCAACGCCTCTGGCGAATGCGTTTGCCGACATGGACGTCAACGGTATGTGCCATACGAAGTGCCACCCTGCTGTTTGCTTCACACTAAGAGATTTCGCGATCTTGCCCAAGAATGCATAACTGCGCACATCTCCTTAGGTTGTACTTCAGCATACGCGGCGCGCAATTTGTTTTCAACGCTTTCCACCCGCATTGGGCGAGTGACGTCAAGACAGCGGGTATCAAGGGTTGATATTCATTCCATAAGTCTTGTTAACCTTTTCAGCCGCTTGCCCTGCGTTCAGAGCGTAAAATGTCGTTCATTGAATGCGAATTCCATACTGTATCAACGCGTTAGTAATCGACTCCATCGATACAACCTATGCGAGATTTTCGATACTCAACCGCCGTACTTCGTTGCGGTTTTATGATGCTTTCAGGGCCCAAAACGCACCGGCAGAAATTGGCTCATGGCCCGCGCCACCCCACAAAAGGTGGCGCGAATCGCAGCTCCTGCGTCACGTCTTGGCGACGGCGCGCAGTTGCACCGGTTCGGGCACCTTGAAGGCACGGCGCAGCATGGACACGAGCGCCTCTTGCACCTCACCGCCGCCACGAGAAGCGCCATAAAGGTTGATGCGATGCGCAGGCAGGTCAGGCAAAAGGCCTCCGTGATCTATCCGATCCAGATGCGGCGGCTCTGTGCCTTCAATCATTGTGTGCACAGCCAAATCGGCGCTAACGGTCGCCTCGATCGTGCGGTCGCTTTCAGTTTCCACGACAACATCCCACGGAATTCCCGCCTCATCCAGATTCTCGACCACCCGAGGGCGAAACGTGCACTGCCGACCAAAGGCCAGTTTCAGCGGGCGCTGCCGCCATGCCGACCCGCTTGGCGCTCCGACCCAGCACAGCGGTTTAACCGCCAACTCTTCGCCCCCTGGATCAAGGCCGGTTTCAGTGGTCAAAATGATATCGCAGGCCCCTTTGGCGAATTCGGACTTGAGGCGCAGGGTAAATGAACTGTCCAACTGCACTTTGACCCGTGGAAAGGCCGCATGGAACTGTTTGAGGACCTGAGGAATCGCGGGATAGACGATATCATGGGGCACACCCAGCGTGATCTCTCCCTCATAAGCCTGATCTGTCAGCCGCGTGATCACCTCGTCGTTCAGCGCGACCATACGACGGGCATAGACCAACAAGTGCTCGCCCGAAGCCGTTAGCGCGATGCTGCGTCCGGAGCGGTCAAACAATTCAAGGCCCAGCAATTCCTCGAGGCGCTTTAGCTGCATCGACACGGCCGACTGCGTCAAATGCAGAAATCCTGCTGCCCGTGTAACCCCGCCACTTTCCGCCACCGCCACGAAGGAGCGTAGTGTGGTTATGTCCAAATTCCGCATATCACAATCCTTGATGTATCGCCTCACAAACATTCGTTTTTAAAATGTGCCACACTCCGCCATATACATCAACAGAATTGATACGAACCCGACAAACCATCACATGACCTGAGGAGAGACCATCATGGCACTGACTGATTTCAACCACGCAAAAGCAAGCTTTCGCACCCATTCCGCCGCCAAGCGTTTTTCCCTGACAACCCTGTTGTCGGTCTGGCGTTCGCGCCGCGCACTTGCGCAACTGGACGCAAACGCTTTGGCCGACATCGGTGTTTCCGCAAAAAGCGCACACAAAGAGGCCGCCAAGCCCATCTGGGACGTGCCCGCCAACTGGCGCGCATGAGTGCGAAACAGGCAGGCTGCGGCAGATTGACCCGATTTATGACAAAAAGAGTCGGAATGTCGGCGCCTACCCCCCCCTATCCGTACGAAAAGCCTTGAAAGCGAACGCCACTGACCCGATATTTGCCCCAATGCGGGCGATAAATCCGCGCTCCGGTGCGAACCACCGGCAACTTGTATCAATTGGAGGTCTAAAATGGCTGAGTTGAATACGATCCGGACAGCGTCTCAAACACAGGCGGCCCAGATCGATGCCGGGCTCCGCGCCCACATGAACAAAGTCTACGGCACAATGTCCGTGGGCATGCTGATCACCGCACTTGCGGCATGGGCCATCGCTGGCCTCTCGATCACAACCATTCCAAACGAATTCCAGATCGGCGCAGACAAGTATCTGACGTCGCTTGGCTACACCTTGTTCGTGTCGCCACTGAAATGGGTGATCATGTTCTCACCTCTGGCGTTCATCTTCTTTGGCTGGGGTGCACTGATGCGCCGCGGGTCGGCTGCGACGGTCCAACTGGGCTTTTTCGTATTCGCGGCCGTAATCGGTATCTCGATGGGCACGATCTTTATGATCTACACGCCCTATTCGATCGCACAGACCTTTGTGGTGACATCGATCGCCTTTGCGGGCCTGAGCCTGTGGGGATACACCACCAAGAAAAACCTGAGCGGCATGGGAACGTTCCTGATGATGGGCGTGATCGGTCTGATCGTAGCGATGGTTATCAACATCTTCCTGCAGTCACCTGCGATGATGTTCGCCATTTCGGCGATCGGTATCCTGATCTTTGCAGGCCTTACTGCCTACTACACGCAGGACATCAAGAACACGTACATCATGCACGCAAGTCATGGTGACCAGGAGTGGCTGGACAAAGCCGCCTATGACGGCGCGCTGAGCCTCTACATCGCCTTCCTGAACATGTTCCAGTTCCTGTTGATGTTCATGGGTCAGCAAGAATAACGGATGACAAATCCAAGACGACAAAGGCCGGTCAAAGCGACCGGCCTTTTTTTGTCGGAAAATTCTATCTGGCTTGGCGCGCGTGAAGCAGGACCATTAGAACATGTCTTGTGCCGCAGGCACGCCCTTGGATCACGCCCCGTTACAAATCGCGCATCATTTTGATCGATGGAAACACGATTCCACCGGCAAGTGTCACATCAATCGGGCCGATGGTTTCAAAACCGACAGCTTTGTAAAACGGCACAGCAGTACGCGTGGCCCAACACTCCATCCGGATGACTCCAGCTGAGCGAGCAACCGCGAAACAATGCTCCATCAATGCACGCCCTACGCCACGTCGCAGCGCCCGGTCGTCGCTGACCACATGGCGTATGTGGCCGAGGTTTCGGTCTTTGGCATCCCGTGTCCAGCCCCCGGCACCAAGGATCGCGCCGTTGTCTTCAGCCACATAATAGGTGCCACACACCAATAATTCAGGCCGTGCACGCGAGATGATAGGCAAGGCTGTGACCAATACGGACGGCGGGTAGTCTGCCTTCAGCAGCTTTGGATAGGTGCGCGCCAACAGCGCATCCACCGCGGCCAAATCATCCATGGTCGAAGGTCGGATCAGCACGGAAAGCCCTCCAGACAACGGCGCACTGCGGCGCGTGACAATCGATGATGCCCCCAAATGCGAGCTGGTGCTGCCGCTAAGAACAGGGCGCGCTCGGACGAACGTGCGATGCGGATGAATAACGCCCTGTGCATGTCCATCAACTCCCTAAAACGAAAAAGGCCGCGTCCTTGCGGCGCGGCCCTTTGAAATCGTGAAATCAGGCGATCTTACTTGATCTTGCCTTCCTTGTATTCCACATGTTTGCGCACGACGGGGTCATACTTTTTGACGACCATCTTTTCAGTCATGGTGCGCGCGTTCTTTTTGGTCACATAGAAGTGGCCGGTGCCTGCGGTCGAGTTCAGGCGGATCTTGATCGTGGTTGGCTTCGCCATCTTCTTGTCTCCTGCATCGTCGGTTCGCCAAATGGGACACCAACGGGAAATTCGTTAGAGCGCTGCTTTTACCCGCAGGCCACCCCGAGTCAACCCCGCTGGCATGGGAAAAGGCCCGGGTGGCGGATTTTACGCATCGGCCGACCTTGTCGAGCAAGCAACCTGCGGAAAAGGGCCAAGAAGTTGTACATGGCGGAACAACGCCGCCTCGCAACAGACCGCGATCGACAGGGCGCACAATGCGGTCAGTGGTAGGTGCGCGGAGGGGCTGTAAGCCGGATTCTGTCTAGGACGGCGAACCGCCCCGAGATGACCATTCCTCTTGAGATGCTGTTACCAACACCCCTCTAGCTGCCAACCCGGACCTGCTGGGGCAAAAGCAGCCCCGGGCCTTGCGGCCCACGCGGTCCCTATTTGGCATTGCTCCCGGTGGGGCTTGCCATGCGGGTGCTGTTGCCAGCCCCCCGGTGGGCTCTTACCCCACCGTTTCACCCTGGCCGACCCTAAGGTCGGTGGTTTGTTTTCTGTGGCGCTGTCCGTCGAGTTACCCCGCCCGGGCGTTACCCGGCACCGTATCTTTTGGGAGTCCGGACTTTCCTCGACATTGCTGCCGCGGTCATCCGCCCCTCCGCGCCGGATGCGCATACGCGGGGCCCGTGGGTCGCGTCAATAGGTACCTGTGCGTTTGCTGTAGATGCCGAGGCCTCCGGCGGTGGTATTTTTCGTCAGAAGAAATCGGGGATCGCGATCAGGTCCAGAGCGCGGTGGGGCCTATGGGGGCGAAATCCTCAGGCTCCAGTAGGCCTGATTTGAACGATCGGTATCTCAGGCGGACCGCAGCCAGAAGTGTTTCGGCGTCCGCATCCGCTGTATAGCCCGCGTCTCGCGCAAACGTCGCGAAATCCTCGAGAGAGAGATCTGTTGGCCCTGGCCCAGTCCCACGCTTCCCTGCCAGCCCATGCTCCTCCAACCGCGCCCAGTCAAACCATGGGCCGGGATCGAATTTGCGCCCCGGCGCCATGTCCGAATGCCCAATCACGTTCTGCGGCGGAATGTTCCAACCTGCCAGAATCCGGGTCAGTAGCGTCTCGAGGCTATGCATGAGCGGTGCGGCAAAGGCTCCCTGCCCATCATTGTCGAGCTCAATCCCGATGGAGCGGGAGTTGATATCGCGCAGCCCCTTCCATTCGCCTGCACCCGCATGCCAGGCCCGCATCCCTTCGCTGACCAGCTGTGTCACGCGGCCCGTTTTACAGATCACGTAATGCGCTGACACCTCGTATGCCGGATCAGAAAGTCGCTCAATTGCGGCCTCCGCACTGGCCATGGCCGTATAGTGCAGCACAACAAAGTGAGGGCTCAGCCCATCCCGCCGCGGGCCGCAATTTGGCGATGGATGTTGGTGGATCTCCACCGTCCCGCTCAGCCGCCGGAGACGCGCCGGAACGGGGCCGGGTCCCACCCGCAGGCATAGCCATCACCATCCGGATCCAGCGCCTTCCGGTCGCGTTCGGGGCCACCAAAGGAAAGAAAATCGATCTGCGCCTCATCGGCAGAGTTATATTGCGCGCAATTGCGCTGCGTGCGCGAAGCTGACGCGATGTTTGTCCGACGGTGCACTTTTGTGCCGCGGGGATGCGATGTTTCCAGGGCGTATTGCACCACATTGGGTTGCGCGTTGCCGCGGCGTGTCGGCAGCGCCGTGGGTTGGATCACTTCGTATTGCGAGCGATTGGACGCAATACGCGCGGCATCACTTTCAATGGATTGGCGCGACGCAACAGCGTCAAAGTTGTTTTCATCCGAAATGCCGGGATTGTTCAGGATCACCGGAGCCGAATTTGAAGGGCTGGCGTTGACCACCGCCTGCCCGGAGTTGGCGCGCGCGGCATCTGCGTCGTTCTGACGAGCCACTTGCGCCAATTCTGCATCCAGCCCGGCCGGGTCGCTGACAGCGCGGATTGTGCCCGCGCTCTGTGGTGCGGATGTCGTACCGACGATGGCTGTTCCGGACAATTCCGCGTCACGTGCCTGTCGCGCAGCCAAGCTTTCGGGACTGTCAAAACCCACGCCACGCCCAGTGTTGACAACGCCTGCACCACTATCGGGAACGGCGGGCTGACACGCAGCCAACGCGCTAAAGGCCAACAAGATCAGGAGGTATCGGATCGTCATCTCTGCTCAACCCTTTTTGGGTGCTGTTTTGCGACCCCTACCACCATTTTTCCGGTTTTGCTACAAATCCGGCCCGCGCCTCAAGAGCGTAAGCGGTGTTCAGCAAATCGCCCTCTTCCCATGGCCGGCCGATCAATTGCAGACCCAAAGGCAACCCCTGAGCGTCCTGCCCGGCGGGCACCGCAATTCCGGGCAGTCCGGCCATGTTGACAGTGACCGTAAAGACGTCGTTGAGATACATTTCGACCGGATCATCAGACGCCTCGCCCAGACCAAAGGCCGCGGACGGGGTGGCCGGTGTCAGGATCGCGTCGATCCCTTGGGCAAACACATCCTCAAAGTCTTTTTTGATCAACGTACGCACGCGCCGGGCGCGGTTGTAATAGGCGTCGTAAAAACCAGCAGATAGCACATAGGTCCCGATCATCACCCGACGCTGCACTTCGGCACCAAAGCCTTCGGCACGTGTTTTTTCATACATCTCAGTGATGCCATCGCCTTGATCCAGACGCGCGCGGTGCCCATAACGCACACCGTCATAACGGGCGAGGTTTGACGAGGCCTCGGCAGGTGCGATCACATAATACGCCGGCAGCGCGTATTTCGTGTGGGGCAGCGAGATGTCGACAATCTCAGCGCCCGCGTCACGCAGCATCGCGGTGCCATTGGCCCACAGCGCCTCGATCTCGTCCGGCATACCATCCATCCGATACTCCTTAGGAATACCGATCTTCTTGCCCTTGATGTCGCCGGTCAGCATCGCCTCGAAATTCGGCACTGGCAGGTCGGCAGAAGTCGAGTCCTTCGGATCGTGGCTGCACATCGCCTCAAGCATAATGGCTGCATCACGCACCGATTTCGTCATCGGACCCGCCTGATCGAGAGAAGAGGCAAAGGCCACAACACCCCAGCGCGAACACCGCCCATACGTAGGCTTGATACCAGTGATGCCGACAAAGGCCGCTGGCTGGCGGATGGACCCGCCTGTGTCGGTGCCAGTGGCGGCCAGACACAAATCTGCGGCCACAGCGCTCGCCGAGCCGCCGGACGACCCGCCAGGTGTCAGCTGACGGCTGTCGACTTTCCACGGGTTCACAGCATTGCCATACACGCTGGTCTCGTTGGACGACCCCATGGCGAATTCGTCCATGTTGAGCTTGCCCAACATAACCGCGCCAGAATCAAACAAGTTCTGGCTGACCGTGCTTTCGTATTGGGGCAGAAAGCCTTCAAGAATGCGCGATCCAGCCTGGGACGGCACACCTTTGGTACAAAACAGGTCTTTGATCCCGATGGGCAGACCACACATCGCCGGCGCGTCGCCGGCCTTGATGCGGGCATCTGCGGCTGCGGCTTGCGTGCGCGCAATCTCAGGCGTGTGGTGGACAAAGGCGTTGAGCGCCCCTGCCCCGTCAATCGCGCTCAAACACGCGTCCGTCAGTTCGACCGACGTGACATCCCCGGCACGCAACGCATCACGCGCCTCGGCCAGTCCCAGTTTGTTCAGATCACCCATTACTCAACCACCTTCGGCACAGCAAAAAATCCTTCGCGCGCATCGGGCGCATTGGTAAGAATGGCCTCTTGCTGGCTGCCATCTGTCACAATATCTTCGCGGCGTTTCAGTCGTTGCGGGGTCACAGATGTCATCGGCTCGACACCGTCCACATCAACCTCGCTCAACTGCTCGATAAAGCCGAGGATCGTGTTGAACTCAACCGCGAGGGCCGGCAGGCGCTCAGGCTCGACTTTGATGCGGGCAAGTTTTGCCACGCGGGCCGCAGTGCTTTCGTCGATGGACATCAGGAAACCCTTCGATTCTCAGTCGCCACGCTTTAGCGTGCGCGTTCCACGCCTTCAAGAGGATGGGCGCGGATATGGCGCACATAGACTTCGATCATCCATCCCAGCATCAGCGCATTGAGCAAATGCCAGGCAAAATGGGTGCCTACAAGCAGGCGATCGCACAAAGCGTCATCAATAGACCGGAATGTCAGAGACAGCATCAATATGCCGACCCCGATCAGCAACCCGCGGGCAAGTTTCGGATACCGGCGCCACAGTAAAACAGCATAGATGGCAATCAACACCGGCACGGGAATGTAACCTGCTGATACCCCCAAAACAGGCAAGTTTTACCAAATGGGCACCGTCAGAACCGCGTAGGGGATGAACGCTGCAGCGCCCAACGCCGCCATCCACCATGGCATCCGCCAAACGTCCCTGTTCACCGCAAAGATATAAAGCAGGATGTAGCCAAGAATCGGCGCGACATCGGCAACCGCCGCCCAGACCTGCGCATGAGTGTGAAACAGATAGCTCCCCACCCCAATCACAGCCAACACAACGCACAAGGCACGGGCCAGCGGCACACCCGCACTGCGCCGCCACATCACAAAAGCGGCCACCATAAATGCGGCATTGGTCACCGCATTGACCGGCTCCGCCCAATAGGACGCATCCAACCGCTCACAATACCCATCAATCTCGCGCAACAATTCCATACGCTCTCCAAGCCCGCGCAAACCTATGCATTGCGCGTCCCCCAGCTTCTCTGATTTAAAAAAATCCCCGCCGGAGGCTCCCGAAATTTCAAACCCGCGCTAAGGTAGGCCAATTCAAGGAGACATCGACATGAACATCATCTGGCTCGGCCATGGCAGCTTTCGGATCGAAATCGGGGATCAGGTGCTGCTGATCGATCCGTGGATCAACGGCAACCCAATGCTGCCCGAGGGGCAAGGCGATGCGGCCGTCAAAGGGGCCACGCATATCCTGATCACCCACGGCCATTTCGATCATACCGCTGATGTGGTCGAGATCTCCAAAACCACTGGCGCGCCCGTCTCAGCAGTCTACGAACTTGGCAAACATCTGCATGGGTTAGGGGCGATCGAGGGTCACGCCTTTGGCAAAGGTGGCACGATCACACTTGGCGATGTGACCGCCACGCTGGTGCCTGCCTCGCATTCGTCCTCGATCGACGTGGACGGACGCGGGGTCTATATGGGCGCGGAATGCGGGTTCATCCTCAAGGGCGAAGGCAAAGTGATCTACCTGTCGGGCGACACCGACATCATGGCCGACATGGAATGGATCGGTGATTTGTACAAACCAGACATCGGAATTCTGTCTGCAGGCGGGTATTTTACCATGGACATGGCAGGAGCCGCCTATGCTGCAAAGCGGTACTTTAACTTCTCAACAGTCATACCCTGCCACTACCGCACCTTCCCGCTGCTGGAGCAGAGCGCAGACGTCCTCAAAGACGGCTTGCCGGGGGTCAGCGTGACCGAACCTGAAGTGCTGCAAGCGATCACCCTGTGAACAGAATGCACCACCGCTTTACGGCCTCGCTGGAAGTCGCGGCCGTCACAGTGCGTCGGATCAAAACCTAAGGCGCGCGCAATGCATATTCTGTAGTCAAGCTTTTCTCCTGCTCTGACGCCGTTAGCCACATCGGATCAGACGACGGGGAATTCTTTTAAGGGGAAGAACCACGTCTGCGCATTCGCATCGGACTGCATACAGATGATGTGATCGAAGCGGGCGATGATTTCTTTGGCACCGTGGTCAACAAGGCCGCGCGCGTTGCTACCGCCGCGGAACCAGACGAAATTCTTGCATCCGACGCCACCCGCGTCATGATTGGCGGCGCTCAGGACTTTATCTTTGGTGACAGTACCCAAGTGCAGTTAAAAGGATTTGAGGGCTGCCAAATGGTAAACGGCCTGACATGGCAGACATGATCCACCCCGCCCCCTGAAATCGCCAACATCCAATAGCGCTGAACTAGCCACCAGCCACTTGCCGGGCATAGTCGTCAGCATCAAACCACCCCCGCGAGGACTTGACCTTTCCCTCGGCGTCCATGTCCCACTCTTCCCAGCCTTTGACACTAAGCGGGTTGCCGGTACCTGCGTCATGACCTGTAAAGGTCCAGACAAAGATCACATGGGCGCCCGCCGGGCGCACCTCGTCACAGGTCAGGGTCAAATCGACACGTCAGAGTAAAACCCAGCCGCCATCTCAGCGACGCGGTCCTGCCCGGCCCACGGCTCGCCCCGGTTGATCACGATCACGCCGTCCTTGGCATAGAACGAAGCCACAGCCTCAGGAGATTTGGAATTCCACGCGGCGGTGTAATCGGCGGCGATTTGTTCAATGCTATATGACATGGGGGCGAACCTTTGGGTTGGTTTGAAATGTACCTCTACCCTGCCGCGAAGATGCGCGCGCTGTCTAGCGTTTGGCGGCAAAGAAGTCGCGCAGCAATGCTTCGGCCTCTGTTGCCGCGATCCCGTCGTAAATCTGTGGC
The DNA here is from genome assembly GCF_900143535.1 of Tateyamaria sp. Alg231-49. Taxonomy (GTDB): domain Bacteria; phylum Pseudomonadota; class Alphaproteobacteria; order Rhodobacterales; family Rhodobacteraceae; genus Tateyamaria. Next base: position 188,257 of record NZ_FRFA01000005.1, read on the forward strand.
ACATGATGGCTTTGCGGGTGCGCGAACACGCGCGCGCCCTGCGCGACCCCACCCGACTTTGGATCTGATGCTGCGTAATAAAGACGTTCGATCCGCGCCGCTGCGATGGCGGCGGCGCACATCGCACAAGGCTCGAGCGTCACATACAAAGAATGGCCGCCCAGACGCTCTGACCCCGCAGCGGCGCAGGCGCTGCGTATCGCCAGCATCTCGGCATGGGCAGTTGGGTCGCTCAGTTCGCGCGTGCGGTTCCCGGCACGGGCCACAACCTCACCTGCGGGCGACACAATTACCGCCCCCACAGGCACCTCATCGCGCCCACCCGCGCTGCGCGCTTCTTCCAGCGCTATGTCCATGAATGAGCGAAACTCCATGCCCTCACCTGCCACGTCCCTTGCGAGCAGCGCAAGCCATCGCTATGGCCTGTTCATGACTGACACCCCTCCAAAAGGCGATCGCATCGCCAAGGTTCTGGCCCGTGCCGGACTTGCATCGCGCCGTGGCGCAGAAACCATCATCGCCGCTGGCCGCGTTTCGGTGAATGGCAAACAGATCGACAGCCCCGCGCTGAACGTCACCCCGGACGACCGCATCACGGTGGACGGCAAAGCCTTGCAAGAACCCGAACCCGAGCGCATGTGGCTTTATCACAAGCCCGTTGGTCTTGTGACATCGGACGCGGATGAAAAAGGACGGCGCACCATTTACGACGCCTTGCCCGAAGACATGCCGCGCGTGATGTCCATTGGACGGCTCGACATCAATTCCGAAGGGCTTTTGCTGCTCACCAATGACGGCGGGATCAAACGCAAACTTGAACTGCCTTCCACTGGTTGGATGCGGCGTTACCGCGTCCGGATCAACGGGCGACCCACCGACCCCGATCTTGAGCCTTTGCGCAAAGGGATCACAGTCGAGGGCGAGCGATTCCAGCCGATGCAGATCACCCTTGATCGCCAACAAGGGGCAAACGCCTGGCTGACCGTGGGCCTGCGCGAAGGCAAGAACCGCGAAATCCGCCGCGCCATGGACAGCATTGGGCTTACCGTAAACCGGCTGATCCGCATCAGCTATGGGCCCTTCCAATTGGGCGAGTTGAAGGCTGGTGAAGTCGAAGAGGTACGTCGCAAGATCGTACGCGACCAACTTGGGATCGAAGCCATCGATCAGACAGGTACGGCCAAACCCAGTCCCAAAAGACCGGTGCGCAAGCGCAAACCGCGCTAAATCTGCCAAAACGCATACAGAACTCCCCTTTGCGTCCCAATCTCACTGTCATACCTGATTGCAACAAAGGTGGCAGAGCGCTGCGTACGGGTCTGCACGGCCCTAGTGCTGTAGATGCAAAACACATATAGTCGAGACATCCATTGGGTCGGGGGATTTTGATGCAACCAACTGCGTTTCAAAAAATAGCATATGCGGCTCTGATTGCGCTGATGTTCGGCGTGACCACCGGCCTGATCGGGGGGCTTTGACGCATGGCCCAGCGCTTTGGTGGAAAATACAGTCCCGATGGCACCACGGATGCCCCTGCATCGCAAGACCGCAGCGCCTATCAGGGCGCGCAGGTCAATCCGGTTGGCGCACGCGCCAATATCCTGTTCGTCCCTGCGATACCCATGGTGTTTCTTGCGCTGAATGATGGTGCCGTAAATCTGGCGCTGGCCCTTGTCGCAGCAGGCATTCTGACCCTTGCCGCCTGGCTCTTGCGCGGCGGTCTGGTTGCCGAAGCAGCCTACGTCTCGCGTAAAGTAGCACGCCGCCCAGCCATCCCGCGCAAGCTGTTTTCCTCTGTCCTGACGGGTATCGGCATTGCCATGGCAGCGTATCGGAATGAACCCGGTCTGGTTGCCCCCATCCTGTTTGGTGTCGCCGCCAGCGGTCTGCATCTGGCCGCCTTCGGGATCGACCCTTTGCAAGACAAGGGGATGGAAGGCATCGATACATTCCAACAAGACCGCGTTGCCCGCGTCGTAGACGAGGCTGAAACCCATCTCGCCGCAATGACCGATGCGATGAAACGTGCCGAAGATCGCCAGATGGCCCTGAAGCTCGAAAAATTCCAGGCCACTGCCTGCGACCTGATCCGCACAGTCGAAGAAGATCCGCGCGACCTGACAGCGGCGCGCAAGTATCTTGGCGTCTATCTGATGGGCGCGCGCGATGCGACGATCAAGTTTGCGGACATCTATTCTCGCACCCGCGACACTCAAGCCCGCGCCGACTACAGCGATCTGCTGGATGATCTGAGCGACAACTTTGCCGCGCGCACCCGCAAGCTGCTGGTCGACGACCGCAGCGATCTGAACATCGAAATCGACGTGTTGCGAGACCGATTGCAACGCGAAGGGGTACGCACCCCAACAAACGATATTTAATTAAGGAACAAGGTACCCCAACATGTCTGACACCGTCCGCCAAAAGGCCGAAGCCACCCTTGCCGCAGTCGAAGAAGTGACTGCAGTTGTCCTTCCCGAACCCAAAGATGCAGGGGCCATCGTGCCACTGGCCGAGGCCGACGCGCCTGTGGGCAGCGAAATCCGCGCCCGCATGGACGAGATTGATATGGGTGATACCAATTCCATCGTCTCGTTCGGGTCTGCAGCACAAGCCGAGTTGCAGGAAATCTCTCAGGCGATGCTAACGGACGTGCGCAACAAAGATGTGGGGCCGGCAGGCGATAGCTTGCGCGGGATCGTCACCACGATCCGCGGCTTCTCGATCTCAGAACTTGATGTGCGCCGCGACCGGTCATGGTGGGAAAAGCTGATCGGACGCGCAGCACCCTTCGCCAAATTCACGGCTAAGTTTGAAACAGTCCAAGCCCAGATCGATAAGATCACCGACAACCTGCTGGAACACGAGCACACGCTGCTCAAAGACATCAAATCCCTCGATCTGCTCTATGAAAAGACGCTCCAGTTCTATGATGAACTCGCGCTGTACATTGCCGCGGGCGAGGAAAAGATCAAAGAACTGGATGAAACCACTATCCCCGCCAAGGAAAAAGATGTCGAAGCCGCCGCCGAAGCCGACAAGGTCATGGTGGCGCAAGAACTGCGCGACCTGCGTGCCGCGCGTGACGATCTGGAACGCCGGGTGCATGACCTCAAACTGACCCGTCAGGTGACAATGCAGTCACTGCCTTCGATCCGTCTGGTTCAGGAAAACGACAAGTCGCTTGTTACCAAAATCAACTCGACCCTCGTCAACACCGTGCCTCTCTGGGAAACCCAACTGGCCCAAGCCGTCACCATCCAGCGCAGCGCCGAAGCCGCAGCCGCTGTGCGTGACGCCAATGACCTGACGAACGAGCTTCTGACCTCAAACGCGGCCAACCTGCGTGAAAGCAACAAAGCGATCCGCACCGAAATGGATCGGGGCGTTTTCGACATCGAAGCGGTCAAAAAGGCTAATGCCGATCTGATCGGGACGATCGAGGACAGCCTCAAAATCGCCGACGAAGGCAAAGCCAAACGCGCTGCCGCCGAAGAGGACCTCAAGAAGATGGAAGCCGAATTGCGCGACACCCTGGCCTCTGCCAAGTCGCGCAAGGACGGGGTCGGCGACACGGCTGGCACGGCCGTTCCCAGCTGATCAAAACGCATGACTTGGGTTCGGATCACAGGGGGAGTATGGCGTGGCCTTGCTGCGCTTACTCTTCTTGCGGCCTGTGACATGCCGCCCGCAGACTCGGCACTGAACCCACAGGCAAGCCCCGCCTCTGCCGGCCTCGCAGACCCAATCCCGCAACGCGCCACGTCCGAGCGTAGCGCGACCCTGCGCCAATACCTCACACAAGTGCAATCAAGCCAGCTGACCTCAGGTCTGCTGCGTCAGGATGGCGGCGGGCCGGACACGCCGTTCACGGCCGACATGCTGGCGCGCAACTTTGAACAGATCGTGTTCTTTAACGAATACGGGCGCAATGGCGCTCCGCGCGGTGGACCAAGCGATTTGCGGCGCTGGTCTGGGCCAGTGCGCATCGGGATTGCCTTTGGTCCATCTGTCCCCCCAAGCCAGCGGATGCAGGACCGCGCAGACGTGCGCGCGTTCGCGGCTCGCTTGGCACGCAGCACCGGGCACCCGGTGTCGACCGCTGGCACGCCCAATTTCATGGTGGTCTTTGCCAGCGAAGATGACCGCGCCGAAACCTTGAACAAAATTGCCCCTCGCCTGCCTGGCGTGACCCAAGCCAATCTTGCTCCCCTGCGCGACCTGCCCGATGATGCCTATTGCGCGGTGGCCGCTTATGCCAGTGGCGCCGAACGCACCACGTACACGGCCGCCGTTGCGGTCATCCGGGCTGAAAACCCAGACCTTTTGCGACTCTCTTGCATTCACGAGGAACTGGCCCAGGGGCTGGGATTGGCCAATGACAGCCCCAATGCACGCCCTTCCATCTTTAATGATGACGATGAGTTTGCACTGCTGACCAACCATGACGACGCCCTTCTGGGCATGCTCTATGACGCCCGCCTTGCCCCCGGCATGGCACTTGATACCGCGCGCCCGATTGTGCGCATTCTTGCCCGCGAGGCCGTCCAAGGCCCGCTCTGATCCCGACCAAAGGAGACCCCACATGGGTATTTTCGACTTCCTCTCCGGTGAATTCATCGATGTCATCCACTGGGTGGACGACACCCGCGACACCATGGTTTGGCGCTTCGAACGCGAAGGGCACGAAATCAAATACGGAGCCAAGCTGACAGTCCGCGAAGGGCAAGCCGCTGTGTTCGTGCACGAGGGGCAGCTGGCAGACGTCTTCACCCCTGGTCTCTACATGCTTGAAACCAACAACATGCCAATCATGACGACGTTGCAGCATTGGGATCACGGTTTCAAAAGCCCCTTCAAGTCCGAGATCTATTTCGTCAACACGACCCGCTTTAATGATCTCAAGTGGGGCACAAAAAACCCGATCATCTGTCGTGACCCAGAATTCGGTCCGGTTCGCCTGCGTGCTTTCGGGACCTATTCGGTCAAGGTCGCGGACCCGGCCAAGTTCCTTGTTGAAATCGTCGGTACGGACGGCGAATTCACCATGGACGAGATCAGCTTTCAAATCCGCAATATCATCGTGCAGGAAATGTCACGCTCGCTTGCCAAATCCGGCATCCCGGTTCTCGACATGGCCGCCAACACGCGCGAGTTGGGGCAAATCGTGGCCAAGGAAATCTCGGCCCTGATCGCAGAGTATGGGCTGGTGATCCCCGAACTTTACATCGAAAACATATCGCTCCCCCCCGCCGTCGAGGCGGTGATGGACAAGCGTTCTTCGATGGGCGTGGTCGGGAACCTCAATAACTATATGCAGTTTCAGGCCGCTGAGGCGCTGGGGCGCGAAGGTGGTGGCGCAGGCGATGCGATGCAGGCCGGCCTTGGGGCTGCGATGGGTTTACAGATGGGCAACATGGCCGCCGGGCAAGGCCCTTGGGGTGCCCGGCCCTCGGCAGCTGGCAGCAACACACCGCCCCCGCCACCGGTCGAACACGTCTGGCACACCGCTGAAGGAGGCCAGACGAAGGGTCCGTTTTCCAAGGCGCGGATGGCGCGGATGGCCGCAGAAGGCGAACTCACGCGGGAGACCTATGTGTGGACTGCCGGGCAGGATGGCTGGCTTAAGGCCGAGGATGTGACCGAACTCGCACAACTCTTCACGATCCTGCCGCCCCCTCCACCGGGGGCGTGATGGAGTTGACGTTACCCGCCAATCAATGAGGGGAGCGTCAGCGAAATCGCCGGAACGAAGGTGATCAACATCAGTGCGGCAAAGATGGCGAGGTAAAAGGGCCAGATTGTGCGCACGGCCTTTTCCATCGGCAACTTGCCCACGGCGCATCCGACGAACAGACACGAGCCCACAGGCGGCGTGCACAGGCCCAGACCCAGATTGACCAGCAGGATCATCCCGAACTGGTAGGGGTCGACCCCAAGGGCGTTGGCCACAGGCAGAAAGATCGGCGTGCAGATCAGGATAAGGGCGGCCATGTCCATGATCATGCCCAAAATCAACAGGGCCACGTTGATCATCAACAGGATCAGGATTGGATTGTCGGTCAGCCCTGTGAGGAAGTCGACCGTCAGGTTGGGCACCCGGTAAAAAGTCAGCATGTAGGCAAAGGCCCCAGCGCAGGCGATCAGGATCATCACCATCGCCGTGGTGCGCACGGCCTGCGTTACAGCAAGGCGGAACTTGTCCACTGTGATGGAGCGATAGACCACAAGCGTGACGATGAAGGCATAGATCGCGCCAAACGCGCCGGACTCGGTGACCGTAAAGACACCCGACAATACGCCGCCCACGATGATAACGGCTGTCAGCAGACCTGGGATCGCACCAAAGAACGCCATGACCAGTGCGGTCCAGCCCGGGAACTTCTCGGCTTTATAGCCGCGTTTCACCGCCACAAGATAGGCCGCCAGCGCCAGACACAGGCACATCAGGATACCGGGCACGACACCGGCCAAAAACAGCTTTGAGATCGAAATGCCGCCGCCCGCCGCGATGGCAAAGATGATCATGTTATGGCTGGGCGGGATGATAATCCCTGCGATGGAGGATGTGACGGTGACGTTTACCGCATAATCTGCATCGTACCCCTTTTCCTTCATCACTGGCACAAGGATCGAACCAAGGGCCGAAATATCCGCGATGGCCGACCCCGAAATGCCGCCAAAGAGCATCGACGAGAACACGTTGACGATGCCAAGCCCGCCGCGCACCGCGCCTACAGCGGCCGAGGCAAAGCGCACCAAACGCATCGCAATGCCGCCGTGAAACATCAACTCGCCGGCGAAGATGAAGAACGGGATCGCCATCAGGGCAAAAACATTGATGCCCGATACAATCCGCTGAAACCCGATCATCAGCGGCAGCCCTTCATACCAGAAGGCGGCGATGGCCGAGATGCCAAGCGCAAAGGCCACTGGCGTGCCGATCACAACACACAAGGCAAAAACCCCAAGGAGTACCATTAGTCCCATATCAACCCCCTATTCGATGCTGTCGCGACGCTCATCCACACCAAGGTAAAGGCGGATAAGGTGACTGACGGAAAACAGCAGGATCAACCCGCCACTGATGGTTAAAGGGAGAGAGCGCAAACCCTCGGGCAATTGGATCAGCGGGATCAGCGAACCCCATTTGAAGATGGTGAGTTGCGCACCATACCACAGCATCAGCAGCCCAAACCCCGCCATAATCAGATCAGTGAGGACGACAAAAATGATGCGTACGCGTGTCGGCACTGCACTGCGCAGGATCGAGACAGACAGATGCGTGTTTTCATAAACACCTACGGCGGCACCGATGAAGGCGATGAACATCACAAGCAACAATGCGACCTGTTCGACCCAAGTGGGTGTCGCGTTCAAAACGTAGCGCCCGAAAACAAGCCAGCCAAAAATCACTGTCAGCACCACCAGTGCGATCCCGGTAAGGATGCGGCAGACCCAGGCAATCGTATCGAGGGTCGTGGTCATGCGGCGGATGGCGGGGGGCAGATCACTTGCGTCATGCATGGCTGTTCTCCGGTCAAAAAAAGCGCCCGGCCCCAAGAGATGCGGGGCCGGACGCCTTATTCTAATAGCAGATCCGGGCTTAGTCGGTGGCCTGGATCAACTCGACCAAGGGGCGCAAATCCGGGTTGGATTCAAATGCGGCCTCATAGACCGGGCCCATTGCAGCTTGGAACGGTGCCTTGTCTGCCACTTCGTTGACAACGACGCCTGCCGCTTCAACCGCTTCGCGGCTTGCAGCCTCACGTGCGGCCCACAGATCACGCTGCATCAGCGCAGATTCTTGTGCCGCTTCGGTCACTGCCGCCTGCATGTCAGCAGACAGACCCGCGAACGTGTCGGCATTGATGCAGATACACTCAGGGATGATCAGGTGCTGGGACAGCGAATAGAAGCCCGCAACCTCAAAGTGGCCGGTGGATTCGTAGGAAGGCCAGTTGTTTTCTGCACCGTCCACAACGCCGGTTTTCAGGGCTTGGTAGACTTCGGCAAAGGCCATTGGAGAAGCGTTGCCGCCCATTTCGTTGATCATACCGGTGAACAGGTCGTTGTTCATGACCCGCACCTTCATGCCAACAACATCGGCAGGCGTGTTGATCGCCTTTTCGCCGTTGTAGAACGACCGGGCGCCGGCGTCATACCATGCCAGTGGCAGCAGTCCTTTTTCGGCCATGCCAGCGGCGATGGCTGCGCCACCTTCACTGTCCAGCACGCGGAACATGTGAGGGACGTCCTTGAAGATGAACGGCAGGGATACGACGTTGGCCGCAGGCACAATCGGGCCGATGGGGCCAAGGTTGAAGTTGCCGATTTCCAGACCGCCCAGACGGACCTGCTCGACCGCGTCAGGCTGGCTGCCCAGTGTGCCGCCGTGGAACATCTGCAGCGTGATTTCGCCACCTGTCTTTTCAGCAACAAGCTCTGCGAATTTGTCCATCGCGACGGTGTTTGGATATCCGTCCACGTGGATGTTCCAACCGCGCCAGTTTTCGGCAAAAGCGGCTGTGCTAAGCACGCTGACGGCGACAGCACCGATCAGTGATTTTGTAAGTGTGTTGAACATAGTGTCCTCCCGGTTTGAGTTTTGAACTCTGTTTTGACCTTGGTCTTTCCATGTACGGGCAGGCAGATCCTCCGAACTGCGATGCCCTGAATTGACCTCGGTTTTCTTCCTCGCCCCCAAAAGAAGACTAGTATACTAGATTTGTCAACTGCGAATATTCCCCACAAAACCGCAGAAAATGGGCCCGTCTAAGCAGTGCCACGCACGGGGCGATTGTTCTCAATGTTAAAGATCATGCCGTCCAGCAGCTCTTCCAAATCAGGACGTGCCGCCGGGCCGTTGGAGATATCGACCAGCATTAACGTGCCGTCGGGCCGGATACCAAAGGCACCGGGTTCAGCAAAACGCGTAGACGTTTCTGCCTCTGACAGTGGGTCAGAAACGTACAGACCCAGCGCGCGCATCTCCAGCTCGCTCAGTCCATAGCACAGATCGAAATCCCAGCTAAACTCTGCCTTGTCCGCCTGCGCCTTCTCTGCCGTGTCCGCAGATACCACGACCACGTCCATGACCGCCTGCCACGCAGGCAGCACTGCATTCAGTTTGTTCAGGAACCGCTTGCAACGCGGACAGTGTTTGCCGCGATAGACAAAAAGCATCGTCCAGCGGTCTTTGGCATGACCAACCGAAACGGTGTCTCCGGACGTGGTGGACCAGGACATCTCATCAATGGGAGCGCCGACTCGGGGTTTGGAGTTGGTCATAGCAATACCTTTAGCGTCTGTGCCCTACTTAGTCGGGGGTGTTTCGGGTTCGAAGTAGTTGGCGTTGGTTGCCGATATCTGCTCGATCGTTTTGTCCAGTCGGGACAAATGAAGCATGCCACACTTTATGGCCTCAGCCGCATCATGGCGTTTGATCGCTTCGGCCATACTCCGATGATCCTCAACCAGCTCCGGCAGTCGATCGACTTTTTCCAGGCTCAGTGTGCACAATCGGTCAACTTTGGATTTTTCAGCCATGATCACGTCAAATGCAAATTCCGCTTGTGCGATTCGACACAGAGTCTCGTGAAATTCATAATCCAGCTTGCCGAACGTATCATCGTCACCAGCGGCGATCATCTGATCCTGTCTGGCAAGGGCGGCGTCTAGTTCTGCGGCTCCTTGCGCGTCGCATCGCTCAGCGGCAAGGCGCAGCACTTCTTTTTCGACGGAGGCACGGACAAAGCGTGACTTGACGATCTCGCGGGATGAAAACCGTTTCACTTCGGTGGCGCGCTGGGGGCGGATCAACAAAAGGTTGCGGGTGGCAAGACGGCTGAACGCATCACGGACCGGTTGGCGAGATACACCAAACTGTGCAGCGATGTCGGCTTCGGAAATCTTGTCGCCGGGGCGCAGCCGCAACGACAAAATCTCATCATGGAGATAATCGAATATGTCATCCACGCTTGTGCGGCGTTCGTTGAAATTTGTCACTTGCACCATCGCGCGCTCTCCCCTTTGGGTCGTTCCATCGCCTTTTAACGAAACGCAGGCAAAAACAACAACCTTGACCCGCTCTATGAACCCCGCCTGACACTGGCGTGCCTTTGTTGGGGATCAATATGAACAGTTCGGACTGGTATACCAGTTATTTAACTAGTATACCAGCCTAGACACATACAAAGAGGAACAGCACATGAAACTTGCAGGGCAAACGGCAATCATCACCGGTGGCGGGCGCGATATTGGACAAGCCGCGGCACTGAAGCTGGCCGCTGAAGGCGCACGGGTTGCGATTAACTATTTTTCCAGCAGCGAAGGTGCCGATGCTGCCGTTGAGCGCATAACGTCCGAAGGCGGGCAGGCTTTTGCGCTTAAGGGCGATCTGACCAAGCAAGAGGATGTCGATGCCCTTGTTTCCAAGACCGTGGCCGAGTTCGGCAGCATTGACGTTCTGGTCAATAATGCAGGTGGCCTGATCGCACGCAAGACGATTGCGGACATGCCGCTCGATCACTGGAACGCTGTGATGGACTTGAACCTGACCAGCACCTTTTTGATGACCAAAACGTGCCTTGAACACATGAAAACCGGTACAATCGTGAACCTTGCCAGCCAGGCAGGTCGTGATGGCGGCGGCCCCGGCGCCGTGGCCTACGCCACGTCCAAGGGGGCCGTAATGACCATGACCCGCGCTCTGGCCAAAGAACTTGGTCCGGACATCCGGGTCAACGCGCTGTGCCCTGGCATGATCGACACCGACTTTCACAACGTTCACACGCCGGATGCAGGTCGCCGCGGCTTTGAGGCCGCTGCCCCCGTCAAACGACAGGGCAACACTGATGACACCGCCAATCTGATTCTGTTCCTGGCCTGTAACGACTCGGCCTTTGTCACTGGCACAAACATCGATATCAACGGCGGAATGCTGTTCTCCTGACCTACCGGAAAGGTTTCATACATGTCTGATTTTCCAATCGTCTCTACGGGCGAAAACGTGTCCCGACAGGTCCTGTCAGACCATCCAGAACTGATGGTCGTCGTCTTTCGGTTTGATGCAGCGGGGGCCGAAGGAGCGCTGCACAATCACCCGCATGTCCAATCTACCTATGTAGAAAGCGGGCGGTTCCGGTTCACTTTGGGTGAAGAAACACGCGAGGTAGGCCCGGGCGACAGCTTTGTCGTGCCTTCGGATCAAACCCACGGGTGCGTATGCTTGGAACCGGGCCAGTTGGTGGATTGCTTTACCCCACGCCGCGACGACTTTCTCTGAGCGTGCCGGATTTACACTCCGCATGCCGGGCAGGACGCGCATAATCGCCCTGCCCGGCATTCGTTTGAGGGAACGGGCGCGGCGATCTTGACACGCGCGCACCCATACCACTCTTCCTTGGGTGACTTTTCTGCACCCCAGCCTATTTCCCGCGTGTACCCGGCATACGGCCATCAAGTGGCTGCACAAGTACTTTTTAGCTGTACGCAGATCAGAGCGACGGCCATTCATTATGGCCATGGATGCCTGACCCGGCTACACCTGAAGAAACAGACTCGACGCGCCCGATACGGCCACTTCGCAAAGGACGCAAACCCATGCGCCGCAATGCCACAATCACACTCCACTGGCTGAACTTTGCGCTGGTCATTTTGCTGGTGGCAGGCGGCCTAGTCCCGTTCCTGGTATGGGCCTTCGCGCTCAGTGGACTTGCCATCTGGGCGATTGAGATCGTGCGCGGCATGACGAGCGGTCCCGGCCTCAAGCTTCAGGGCGTATTGCGCGCTGCTCACCCGTGGCTGAGTTTGGGAATGTACCTAGGCGCGATAGCCGCAATCACCATATGGGTTCTGTTGGGCGGTAACTGGGGCGGGCCGCGTCTTTTCGAACTCTATTTCTTTATGCTCTCCGCCTTGTCTCTGCTTGCCATCTTCCACCTGTGGCGGCACACGGCGCTGCGTGGCGAAAACCTGCGTCGGATCACACCCACAACACTGCATTGCATGCTATGACCGACCTGCCAGACCTTTCCAACGCGACACCACCCGCCGATCATCGGTTCCCCTGCGACAATTGCGGGGCCGATTTCCGTTTTGACCCCGCCGCTGGTACTCTGACCTGCGATCACTGCGGTAACACCAGCACCATCGAAGGAACGCGCGACGCCGCACCGACGGCGATCCACGAACTTGATTACCGCGCGGCCCTGAACGCGAACTTGCCCGACACGGAAATCGAAGAAACTCGCGTCTCCAAATGCCCCAACTGCGCAGCGCAAGTTGAATTTGATGCCAACATCCACGCAGCCGAATGTCCGTTCTGTGCCACACCCGTGGTCACCGACACAGGCGCGCACCGCCACATAAAGCCACGCGGCGTCCTGCCCTTTGCAATGAGCGAACCAAACGCCCGCAAGGCGATGACCGACTGGCTCGGCCGCCTGTGGTTTGCGCCAAACGGGCTAAAAGACTATGCGCGCAAGGGTCGGACGATGCAGGGCATTTACGTTCCGTACTGGACCTTCGATGCAGACACGCGCAGCGCCTATGCTGGCGAGCGCGGCACCGTCTACTATGAAACCCAGACAGTCGTACGGGACGGCAAGCGCAGTCAGGTGCGCGTGGCCAAGGTCCGCTGGCAGCGAACGCGGGGCAAAGTCGCGCGGTTCTTTGACGACGTGCTTGTGCTTGCCTCCACCTCTCTTCCTAAGCATTTCACCGACGCGCTGGAACCATGGGATCTGAGCGCGCTGCAACCCTACGCCCCCGAATTCCTCGCGGGTTTCCGGGCGGAAGGCTATTCAGTAGAACTGGATGAGGGATTTGCCGAGGCACGCGTGCGGATGGACAATATCATTGCCCGCGACATCCGCTTTGACATCGGTGGGGACCGCCAGCGCATTCATTCGGTCGATACCAAAATCGGGGAGGTCACGTTCAAACATATCCTGCTTCCCGTTTGGCTTGCCGCCTACAAATACCGGGGCAAAACCTATCGATTTGTGGTGAACGGGCGCACAGGCCGAGTACAGGGCGAGCGGCCCTACTCGACCGGTAAAATCCTGCTTGCTGTTCTCGTCGGGGCGCTTGTAGCCGGGGCCATCGGCTTTTCCATGGCGATGCAACAATGAACGACTACGACACCTTGCTGGACCTGTTGCAAGCGCGCTTTTCCTGCCGGGCGTTCCTGTCGGCCCCCGTACCTCAGGACGACATCGCCAAAATCGTTGCCGCGGCACGCCACGTCCCAAGTTGGTGCAACGCTCAGCCGTGGCAGTTGATCATTACGCAAGGGGCCGCAACAGACACTTTCCGCACGGCACTTTTTGAAACCGCCAGCAAAACGCCTCCATCGCCCGATCTTCCATGGCCTGAAGGCTACCCCGGCATCTATGGGGACAGGCGACGGGCTTGCGGGTTCCAGCTTTATGAGGCTGTGGGGATAGAAAAAGGCGACCGGGCGGCATCAGGCGCTCAAATGATGGAGAACTACAACCTCTTCGGCGCACCCCACGTGGCGATCGTGACGGCGCCGCGTGCCCTTGGCCCTTACGGGGCAATGGACACCGGCGGCTTTGTCACCGCCTTCTGCCTTGCGGCACAATCGCTGGGGGTTGCCACCATCCCCCAAGCGGCCATCGCCGCACAGGCCCCCTTTGTGCGCGACCACTTCAACGTCCCAGAGGACAAGATGATCCTCTGCGCCATCTCATTTGGCTATGCGGACCCAGACCATCCCGCCAACGGCTTCCGCACAGAACGGGCTGAGCTTGATGACATCATCGATTGGCGCAACACATGAGAGCATTACTGCAGCGCGTGAGCGAAGCGCGTGTCGATGTTGCGGGGCAAACCGTGGGCCAGAGTAGCGCTGGCCTCCTGATCTTCGTTTGCGCCATGCCCGGCGACGACACCGGCACCGCCGAGTCTCTTGCCTTGAAAATCTCCAAGCTGCGCCTGTTCAAGGACGAGGCAGGCAAGATGAACCTGTCAATCTTGCAAACCGGAGGCAGCGCACTGGTGGTCAGCCAGTTTACTCTGGCGGCAGATACCTCGCGCGGGAACCGCCCCGGTTTCTCCGGTGCAGCAGGACCTGCCGAGGCAGAGATGCTCTACCTCCACTTCGCGCAGTCTTTGAGCAATCTCGGGATTGAAACCGAAACAGGCACCTTTGGCGCCGATATGGCCGTGTCCTTGGTCAATGATGGTCCCGTTACGATCTGGCTGGATACAAACGCCGCCTGATCAAACGTTTGTGCGTAAACGCCCGTGTGTCGCACAGCCTGATCTTAACCATGTGTTTAGAAACAGCCTTTCGCGGCATTTGATCAGAATTTATCACTCATTTTACTTGTTTTGATCCGAATGTGCCGGGGGTGGCACATGTGGATGATATCGTGAAAAAGGTGATCTCGTGGCCAAACTTACATCTGAAATGCGGATTGCTTTCCAATGCCTTGGGGTTTGTCCCGGCGCAGATCAAAGGGCAATCCGATCCGCGTGGAAAAAGATGGTCCGCACGTATCACCCGGACAAATACAAGAACGACAAGGCAGAAGGAAACCGGCGTCTGGCCGAATTGAATGCCGCCTTTGATCTGGTCTGTGACTGGTCACCCGAGGGGGATGAGACGATCGATCACGCAGCGCAAAACCGCAACTCAGCCTATCAAGCGGCGCAGTCACGCAAAGCTGCCACCGAATACGCCGCCGTCCAACGCAAGAAACAGACCAGCCTCAAGGCACAGGCACGTCACCAGCAGCGTCTGGACGAAGCCGCCGCGCGCAAACGAGCGTCCGAGCTGGATCGCGAAGAGGCATTGAGACGTGCGACCGCACAATCCGCCAAAGACGCGAACAGGTCACAAACAAGGCCAAAAGATAAATTCCTTGCTGCTTTGAACCAACTGACAACCCGGCCCACCAATCGGTTTTCATTTTCGCTTTAAGTGGCGTGGGCCTAAATATGTCCCAGTGCAGGATGCTCTCGCTCTCAAGGCTCCTTACACGCTGATTGGCAGAGCGAAACCATGCTTACGACCTTACATGGTGCAGTTCACCACTCCAGTCCTCCGTCGGTATCTTGGGATCAGTGGGATCGGCTTCGTACGAAGGTGTCATGATCTGCACACCGTTTTCATTGAAAACATCCAGGATATTTTCGTGCAAATCCGACAAGATTCTAGGCCTGCTTGCTCCTCGGCTACTGTATGCATTGATCTGATAATTGACAGCATAGTCCGCCAGACCCGTGCACAAAACAAAGGGATGCGGGCTTTTCTTCAGCCCTTCTGTCCGACGCGACGCCTCGATCAACATGGCTTTTACCTTCTCCTTGGGTTCTTCATAGCCAATTCCGACGGTGGTATATAACAACAGGCCGCTGCCATCGATTTTGCGCGTAAAGTTAACGACTTCGGAATTCAGCAGCTGTGAATTCGGAATGCTGATCATCTCATTCTTCGTTGATTTAATGAGGGTTTCCATCAGCTTGATATCCACAACGTCGCCAACCCGATCCCCCACTTCGATCCTGTCTCCCACATTGGTGCTGCGCCGATAGATCACAAAGAGGCCTGCCATCATATTGCTGACAACTGTGTTGGAGCCGAGAGACACCATAATCCCGGCGAGTATCGTCAAACCTTGGAACACGACGGAATCCGAGCCGGGGATGAACGGATACGAAAACACCAGAGCGATGAGGATGACCATAACACGGGCTAGGTAGAACGTCGGCCCAATCCAATGCGGTTCAAAGTCCTTCAACGTGAAAGTGCCGGCTTCCAAATTGTCGAAGAACAGTTTTAACGCATTCAGCGCATATCGCGTCACAATGGCGATAATCGTCAGGGTAATCAGATTGGGAAGCTGATCTACGAACCCCTGAAATATCCCCATAAGCGGTGCAGACACATACGTCAAAAGCGCTTCTGCAAATGGACGGGTTTCCGCAAACGCAAGCAGTACGAAGGTCAAGTAGTAGTAAAGAACGACGAGATAAAAGACCCATAGCAAGACTTTGACACCGAACTTCGCCAGATTGGCCAGTGCTTTGCCGCGGACAACGGCGCCCGTTGCTTGTTCCAGCCCCTGAAATCTCCGACGGACCAATGTCGCAACCATTTCGCCCGCTTTATCTTTCGATCGAAAGAACAGAACTGACAGTATGACGAAACCGATGCTCCAGCCCAGCGCAGACACAGCACTTTCAACCCGGGCATCCGTTGACCGTTCTGAACGATAAGCGAGTATCGCATCCACGATTGCTTCGGCCTGAAGCCCCGCAAGTACGTCAATATCGATCTGTTCGAGTTTCGCATCCGCGAGCGTTGTGATCGTTATCATATTGCCGCCGATAGAAATCTGTCGACCAAACTGAACATCTTCAATTGACGGCTGTATTTTTTCCTTGCTCACTGACCGGGCCGCCAGCCGTATCCGGTCCTCGATCCTGTTTGCACGCTCAGTTGCAGGCAGAACGGATGTGCCTCTGACCAAAAAGAGTTTTTCGTTTTCGAATGTGACCGGTGCCGCAAGGATACCGTCTTGGAGCACGGACGTTGCCAAGTCCGTGCTGGAATTGACCGATGGCTCCTGAGCGGATGAAAACGAAGACAAAATGCAGAACACCACAAAGGACAAGGCCGCAATCCCATTACGTCTCATCCAATGACCAATTCTGTTCATAGCCGCACTCCCATAGATTCTTTTTGCTTGGACGACCCTTGCACAGGAGGTTCAACCGCGAAAGTACGCGCGGCGGCGAGATGTTCGTTGAACCCAGAATGGTTTGGCCCGTCACACTTTCACAAGGCAAGGTAACTTCAGGCATAGGATCAGTATGGGCGTTGAGTTGGTCAGCGCATTAAACCCGTGAGATGCACCGTTATTTTCGGGCAAGCCGTAAATTCGCCAAAGCAACTCATGGAAACTCGTCGATCAGGTCTGCGCCCTGGCGCAAGGCGCGCCTCAAACCACCCTAAACCCTAGGGTTCTCGAAACGCTTCACGCGACTTGTAAAGTGGCTTCAAAAGATACTGAAGCACTGTCTTCGAACCGGTGTGCAGCTCGACTTCGGCCTGCATCCCCGGTCGGATCGCGATGCTTCTTTGTCGGACGCTCAGATCAGACGTATCCACCCCAAGAGTTACCTTATAATGCGGGTCTCCGTCGGCCTTGCGCTCGTCCTTGAACGTGTCCGCCGAGATAAGACGCACCTGCCCTTTGAGCGAACCATAGATCGTATAATCATAAGCGCTCAGCTTGATCGTCGCCTCCTGACCGGGGCGTACACCCGCGATATCCTTGGGCGAGACGCGGGCCTCGACAAATAGCTCTTCATCCAGCGGGATGATCTGCAGGATCTCTTCGCCCGGGCGCACCACTCCGCCGATGGTCGTGACGGACAGATTGTTTACAACGCCACGCATTGGGCTCACCAACACTGTGCGGCTCAACTGATCCTGAGCCGCGCGAAAGTTCTGGCGCAGCGTGCCCAATTCTTTGAGCGTTTCTGAATAGGTCTGCGCGCGCTCAAGCTCGGTCTGGGTGATGATCTCATCAAGCTTGATCCGCGCATCTGCATGCGTTTTGCGCACCCGCGTCACCTCAATCAGAGCAACTATCTTGCGCTCCAAAAGGTCTTCGAGCAGGACACGTTCCTTGGTAGCCTGATCCAGTACACGTTGGGCCCCTTCCCTACGGCTCAGGAAATCCGTCTGGCGTGCGTTCAACAAGGCACGTTCGCTGGCCACTAAGCCTTGCATATCTGCCTCGACGCCTTCTGGCAGTTCAAAATCGAACTGCCCGGCCAATTCAGCTTCCAGACGAGCCTTGCGGACCGTCAGTGCCGTGATTTGATTTTTTAGATCATCTGCCTGACTTTGAAACTGCGTGCCTTCAAGCCGCGCCAGCACTTCGCCCCGATTGACGATGTCGCCTTCACCGACCAGCAGTTCGGCAAGAATGCCGCCTTCGAGGTTCTGGATGATCTGGGGGCGCGAGGATGAAATCATCTCGCCCTGCCCGCGCACGATCTCGTCGACCCATGCAAAGGCGGCCCACAAAACAAAGACCAAAACCACGGCCCCACACAGATAGATGATGCGCGCAGGTCCGCGCATATCTGCTTCAAGCTGCGCGTCCAGACTGGCAGGGGCCATCGTCATGCGATTTTACCTCGGAGCGGCCCGGGTTTGCCCAGATGAGCCAGCACCTGATCCTGTGGCCCATCGATGGTCATCCGCCCGTTTTGAAGGATCAGAGTGCGATGTGTAAGGGAAAGGATCGGGACCCGGTGCGTGGCAATGATTGCTGTGCGGCCCGTCATCCATTTTTCGAGACGGCCAACCAACGCCGCCTCCAGCGTCTGATCCAGCGCGGCAGTGGGTTCGTCCAGCAGGCATACCTTCGGATCCTGCAACCACAGACGCGCCCAGCCGATAGACTGACGTTGCCCGATGCTGAGGCCCTGCCCTCCATCCAGTATCTCCAGATCGAGGCCCTTGTGATGCTCTTTCACAAACTGACCCAGTCCCGCAAAGTTCAGCGCCTGCATCAGCCGCGCATCGTCGCGTTCCAGCATCGTCAGGTTCAGGTTGTCGCGCAGCGTGCCGGTAAACAGGCGCACGTCCTGACCCAGATATCCGATCAGACGGCGCAGGTCGTGTGGTTCTATCTGGGCCATATCGGTGCCATCGATCAGAACCCGGCCCTGTGTTGGCGCGTAAACCCCCGACAGCAGTTTCAAAAGCGAAGACTTGCCCGCTCCGTTCGATCCCATGACGGCGATTTTCTGACGCGGCTTGATCTGCACTGCCCCGATATCAAGTGTCGGCGCACCGTCGTCCTCGTATTGGAACTGAACATCGCGCAACTCAAAATGCCCCTGTAGCGCATCACGGCGCAGATAGGTCCGTTCGGGCAGCGCGTCTTGCGGCGCATCGGCAATCGCCTCAAGCCCATCCAGTGCGGCCTTGACGTTGCCCCAGCGCGCCATGGTGCCCGCCAATTGTGTGAGGGGCGCAAGTGTCCGTGAGGTGAGGATGCCGACGGCGATGATCGAACCCACCGTGAACTGCCCTGCAAAGACAAGATAAGTGCCCGCAATGACAGCGGCTACATACGTCATCTGCTGGATGCCCTGAGACCAGAATGTCAGCACAGAGGCGAGGCGCCGCTGCTCGGACGATTTCATCGCGCTCAGCGTGTTCAACTCCTGCCACAACCGCATCACGCGGTCCTCGGCGCGTTGGGTTTTGACCGTGTCGCGCTCGAATATAGCTTCATGCAGCAGACGAGAGGATTTGGCGGATGCCCCTTGGGTTTCCTGCGTCAGACGGAGCATCCGTTTCTGCAAGAAGAAGCCGGGAATGACCATCAGCGCCCCGCCAAGGATCAGCACCCAGACGACCGGCCCGGCGATAGAAGCGACAAGCAGCAGGAAAACGAAGATAAACGGGATGTCGGCAATGGTGCCTATGGTCGAGGCAGTAAAGAATTCGCGCACTGACCCGAATTCGCGCATCGCCGAAAAAGTCATCGAGGGCGAGTGCCCACGCAAGTCCGAGCGCATCCCCATCACCCGTGCCATCAACAGGCTGAGTACACTAAGCTCGATCTGACGCCCAGCGCCGTCCATCAACCGGGCGCGCGCAATTTTCAGGAACGCTTCCAGAAGCAGGGCAAGGCAGGCCCCGATGGCCAGCACCCAAAGCGTCGCCTCGGATTGGTGCGGGATCACGCGGTCATAGACCTGCAAGGAAAACAACGCCACCGAAACGGCCAGAAGGTTGGCAACGAATGAACCCAGGGCAATCTCGCCCAGTGCCTTGCGAAAGCGGTGGAACTCACCCCAGAACCAATGTGGTTTGGCGCTGGCAGCCTGATGGGTTTGCGCCACGCGTTCCAGCGGAGCCTCGGCCCGCACCAGCAACCCGGCGAAGAAGGGAAGAAATTTGGTGACGTTCACCGTGGCGCGATTGTCCGTGCCGGTTTTGTCATAAAGCGTCAGTTCACCCTTGGACATGCCCAGAACCAACACAACCTGCCCGCTGGTCATATAGGCCAGCGCCGGCCACTGATCGCTGCGCAAATGACTGACAGTCTGGACTTGTGCGACAAGCCCCGCCGCTTGCAAGCCAGTGACAAGTGCGTCGGCTTCGTCCCGATTGCTGGCACCTTTGGCGGTCTGGGCACGCAACGTATCAAAAACGTCCCCAAACGCTGTGTTGACGCCCAGCAAGCCGGCATATGCCACAGACACATCCGCCCGCGCGCGCAACCGATCTTCGTACCGATTGGCATTGTCCGCGTTCTTGATCGTTGCGGTCAAGCCAGTGCCCGCGCTGATGACGGCGTGATCGCCGTTTTTGATGGTCAGAGTGAAGGGGCGCTTGGCGGTCAAATCTGCTCTCCATGCACAAGCACGCCCTGCACGCGGGCGAGTTCGATCTGAAGGCGCAGCGCCTCAAACTTGAGGGCGATTTCGGTAGATTGGCGCGCATCAAACGTTTCGTAGACGCTCACGATGTCCATAACAGGCCGTTGACCGGCCTCGTATTGTGCGCGGAAGAGATCAAGGTTGGCTTTAGCTTGCGCGGTTAGTCCTCGCGCCTCGTCGGCCTGACGGGCTTTGGCGGCCACTTGCCCTTCCAGCTTGCGCAATGTGCGATTTGCGTCCTCATTGGCTTGGGCGACACGGCGGTCTGCCGCCTCTCCCGCCGCTTCAATAGATTTGAGGCGCGCGTTGGTGCCAAGACCAATGTTTGCACCCCCGTAAGTGATCCCACCGCCGCTGTTCTCGCCCACCGCCGCTTCGGCGTTGATCCCAGGCAACTGGTTCGCACGTTCAATCCGGGCCTGCGCGATATCGCGTTCTTTTTGTGCTCCGGCGCGGGTGACGGCCAGCGGTTCGGCGGCAGAGGCGCTGATGTTTAGTGTCTTGAGGCCTCGCACGTCGTTTTGTGGCGCAATGGACATCGCATTCAGTTCGGCCAGCGCAGTCGCTGTGGCTTCTTCACTTGCAGAAATGGAAGCTCGGATTTCCGACAGCTTCTGGCGGATCACGTTAAGATCAGACATGTCCGACACGCCGCCCCGAACCCGTTCGGACATGATGTATTCGAAATGCTCCATCTCGCGCAGTGTGGCGCGATGTACATGCGACGACCCGCGACCCTCAGCCGCGCTTAGGTAAAGATCAAGGCCGGTCGCGACCCGATCGTTGGTGTCTTCTGCCAGAGCTACAGCAGCCACTTCGACGTCAGCTTTGGCAAAGGCGCGCTCGCCCTTTTTGCGTCAGTTGTCAAAGATGACCTGTTCCACGACGATTTGACTGACGATGTCTCCAAGCGAGTTGAGACTGATATTGGGGCCAATGGTAGGCAGCCAGTTCTTTGAGGCCGCCTCGGCTCGCAACCTTGCCGCTCGCAGTTCAGTTTCTGCCGCGCGCGCGTTGGCGGCCAGAACGTCAGTGGCCACCCGGTCGTAGGCGCTGCCCGTCGGCAGCACGGATGTACGGGACAAGAGCCCCTGAATGACGACGCTTTCGCTGTTTAGGGTTTGATCGTTCTTGGTCGGGGTCTGGCGCAAGGCAGCTTGTTCGTCGGTGACAGTGGCATCCGCAGCCGTATTGGCGCGCGACACAAAGGCTTCGTCGCCTGCGTTGCCCATGCTCCCTGCCTGCAGGGATGCCGCGACGCAAACCGCCGCCACCTTGATACCACCTTGCCTCATCGTTCTGTCCCGTTTCGGGTTTATTGTTGTTGAGGTGGGCGCGGTTGCGGTTGATCCGGTCCGCGCCTCATGTCTTTCTGGAATGCTCGATATTGTTTTTGTTGTCTTGCCCAGTGATAATTTCGTTTTTGTTCTGATTGTTAGCCAACGGCAGTGTTGACCGTGATGTCCTCGTCCATAATCAGGGTGCCTTCGGTGCCAAGGGAATAAACGTCGTATGTCTGGCTATCGATACTGGTCGATCCGGTGCGCGTGGCGCCTGCGATGGTCACGGTATCATCCGCGCCTCCGTGGACTGTCAGCGTGTTCGTGGCATCCGACAGACCCAGCAACTGCGCCTCTGTTATGGTCAGGTTCGCCTCTTCAGCGAATTGTAACTCCACCGCCTCGATCTGGTAACCGCCCAAGGACGGGTTCGAAAGATCCACGGCTGTGTTCGCGCTTTCGTCGTCCAGCACCACATAGGTGCCGCTGGTGTTTCCAGCGGCGTCGGTCGAATTGACGATCAGGTGCGAGCCATCAGGTACGTTGGAAGCGAACTGGAAGTTCGTCTCGCCCAGCACGTCGATATCAACCTGGGTGGCCGTCACGTCGTCGACTATGCCGTTTGCGTTGACTTGAGCGACGCTCAGATCGCCATCACTTTGCTCGGTTGAAATGCCGCGAATGCCGTCGCCATCCCGTGTATAGCTTGCGATGACCGGGCCATCGGGCGCTTCGGTGTCGATGGCCAACGTGTCGCTGATCGCATCGGTATTGCCCACTGAATCAGTGGCCATAACCGTGATGTCCGCATCATACGTGCCGCTGGGAATGGCCGATGGTGGTATTGTCAGGGACCATGTCCCGTCTGCCTCCACGACTGCGGCCAGTACACTGCCGTTGAAATCCACCATCACGGTTGATCCCGCTTCGACCTGCCCGCCGAGGTCAATACCACTGCGCGCCTCTGCCCCATTAATCACGTCGTCAGATGTCACCGTGTCTTGAATGTCCAACTGGTTCACCAATGTATCGACCCGCACCGTGTCACTGACCGAGGCGACGTTGCCTGCCAGATCGGTGGCGGTCACGCTCACATCGGTGACGTATTCGCCCAAGGGGATTTGCGCGGGCGTGAACGGTGCCTGCCAGTTGCCTTGCGTGTCCACGGAGGCCTGCACCGTGTGTGCGCCCATTGTCACGAATACGGTTGATCCGGGTTCTGTTGTGCCCGTCAAAACGACACCGTCGGCGCGCTCGGCCTCGGAGATGACATTGTCACCCTCAATCAAATCTGCGGCGAGAGACAGGTTATCCACCTGAGTGTCTACCTGCACCGTGTCGCTGACCGTAGCAGTGTTGCCTGCGGCATCCGTGGTGGTCGCAGTGATTTGCGCTTCGTAGGTGCCTTGTGGAATCTCAGCCGCTGAATAGTCCGCCTGCCAAACCCCGGCTGCGTTTGCCACAGCCTGATGGGTGACACCGTTCATGGTCACGCTGACGACTGCGCCGGGATCGGTGTTGCCCGACAGGATGACGCCGTCGCTGGCCTCGACGCCATTGATGATATCGTCGCCTTCAACTGAACCTTGGATAGTCAACGCGCTGGCCTCGGTGTCGACACCAACCGCCTGATTGATACTGCGCGTATTGCCAGCCTCGTCTGTCGCCGTTGCGGTCACTTGTGTCGAATAGGTGCCCAGAGGGATGGCGTCGCTGGCAAAGTTTGCCGCCCATGTGCCATCGGGCTCCACCACAGCTGTGGTGGAGCTGGCGCCCATAGCAACAACGACGGTCGATCCCGGCTCTGTGATCCCTGTGACGACCAGACCCGAGGCAGCTTCGGCGGAATTGATCACGCCGTCTGCCCCGCCAGACGTCGAGGTGAATTCAAGTGTGTTGACCAGCGTGTCCACATTGACTGTGCCGCTCGCGGTCGAGGTGTTGCCTGCCGCATCCGTGGCCGTCGCGGACACGACCACCTGTGTTTCGCCGGAGGGGATGTTGGATGCGTCATATGTCGTGGTCCAACTGCCCGAACCGTCCACAGTCGCCTCTTGGGTGACACCACCAAAGGTGACTTCAACTGTTGAACCAGGCTGCGCCGTACCAGTCAGAGTAACCCCATCCGCCGCCTCGGCCGCGTTGATCGTGCCATCACCTTCGACTGTCGTTGTGGTCATGCTCAACTCGGCGACAGTATCGACGACAAGCATGTCGGAGACCGTGGTTGTGTTACCAATGGCGTCCGCGGCGACAATCGTCACGTCCGACGTGTATTCGCCTTCGGCCAGCGTTCCGGCCTGCCATGTGGCTGTCCATGTTCCTGCGTCCGAAACCGTGGCTGTCCGTGTCACACCGGCAATCGTGATCTCAAGTGCGGCACCCGCCTCGCCGGTGCCGGTCAACGTAACGCCGCCCGCCAACTCAGTGGCGTTTACGATGTGACCTGTGCTTTCCACGCCCGTTCCAAAGGCAACATCCGGTCCGGTTGTGTCGATGACAAAAACCGGGCCCTCGATAGTCGTTTCGCCGCCGCCTGCGTGTGTGAAAACTACTGTGGTTTGCGCTGTTCCATCAGCAGGGAATGTGCTCCCTTCGTAAGTTACGGACCACGTGCCATCATCTGCGATCGTTGTCGTCTGAATTGACCCGCCAGCATCCACTTCGACGGTGTCACCGGGCTCGCCCGTGCCAGAAACAACAAAAATATGCGTCGATGTATCGTCGCCACCAAGTTCGGTGGATGTGCCCGCCTCATCAACTGTTGGAGTGGCAGGTAGGCTGGCTGCACCGCCACTGCCACCGCCTCCGCCACTGCCACTGCCACCACCGGAAAGCAGCGCCGCTCCGCCGACTGCAGCCGCAGCCGCTGCGGCGCCGCCAAGACCACCAATCCCACCCAACAGGGCGGCACCCAACATCGAAACCCCTTCTTCATCCGCCGCGGCAGCGCCTGCCACTTCGGTCCGGCCAAGGTAGATCAAGTCGTCGGACGGGCTCCATTTGCCCCACTGTTCTGTCGGTCCGTATTGCGCATAAAGCGCGCCATCGGCGGCTTCGACAAACACCACTTCGTTCAGATAGCCATCCGCCGAGATGAACAGCCTGTTGGCCGGACCGGCATCATCAAAATAATTCTCAAGCGTGATCGTACGCCCGTCGACAAAGGTTACGATCAGATCAGCGCCACTGCGCTGCTGACTGGCGAAGTCAATTTGCCTTAGGTTTAGGGAAACTTCCTGCCCGCTGGACAGGGCAACGCTCGCGTCCTGACCGACGGGGACAGTGCCACGTTGCAAAGAGCCCGCGCCATCACGGACGACAAAATCAATCGCTTTCATACCAATACTGCTCTCGCCGCCGGCCGCTTTTTGCGGTCCATTGTTTTACACCGCCGCCCGCATTATTTGCGGTGCTGACAACCTGTTGTGGGCCGAACCACAACGGAATCCCGAATCAAGGGATAGAGTCTTTTTGACGTCCAAACACAATTTGGGGCGTGCAAGAGTAAATATTGTAGGGCGCCGGACTCGTCTCCGCCGCGCAGCACAAGGAAAAGCGCATGGAACTGACCAATAACATCCTGTCCTTGTGGCAAGCTGGCGTTCAGGCCGTGCGCGGCGACGTGGCAGTCGCACGCGCGATTGAAGACGGGCTTGTCCCAAAACCGGAACGTATTATTGCTGTCGGCAAGGCGGCTGTCGCGATGGCAATACCGGCGTGCGAAAAATGGCCGGATGCCCCCTGTCTTGTTGTGACCAAATACGACCATGCCGCAGATGCCCCGACCAGAGCAACCGTGTTGGAGGCAGCGCACCCGGTCCCGGATGCCGCTTCGATCATAGCCGGTCGTGCCTTACAGGAAGCCGTTGCCGATTGTGGCCCCGGCACGCATTTGTTGATGCTAGTATCAGGCGGGGCTTCTGCGTTGGCCGAAGTGCCCAGCGAAGGGCTGAGCCTGACCGACCTTATGGACAGCACCAACGCCTTGCTTGCATCGGGCGCGGCCATCGCAGAGATGAACGCCCACCGCACCGCGCGCTCACAAATCAAGGGCGGCAAACTGTTGGCAGGATTTGGCGGCGCGCGCGTGACCACACTGGCCCTGTCGGATGTTGAGGGTGACGCGCTGGCCACGATCGGGTCTGGCATCGCAGACGCCCCGTCCGACCCTCCCTTTGCCTTTCACCCCCACATTGTCGCCAGCAACACCATCGCCCGCGATGCCGTCGCCGCATCCAGCGCCTTGCCCGTGACCGCAAACGCCGAAACGCTTTATGGCGACATCTCAGACTTGGTTCCAAGGCTAAGCGCCCAAGTCCATTCGGCGCCGTCTGGGGTGATGATCCTTGGCGGCGAGCCGGTCGTGGTCTTGCCACCCACCCCTGGCAAGGGTGGACGCAACATGGCGCTGGCTTTGCATCTGGCGCGCGAGATTGCCGGAACAAAAGGACTGCGTGTTCTGGTAGCTGGTACTGATGGAACGGACGGGCCAACGGATGCCGCAGGCGCTCTGGTCGACGGGCAGACCTGGGACGCAAGCGGTGCGGACGCTTTGGCCCGCGCTGACGCCTACCCTTGGCTTGAGGCACAAGGTGCTTTGATCAAAAGTGGCCCCACAGGCACCAACGTCGCCGACTTGCTGGTTGCAGTCAAAGACTGAACAACCGCTTGACAGCGCACCGTTGCGACGAAACCGTGCGCGCATGAAAAATACTCTGCGCGATATTGAAGAGCACCCCGACCTTGCCATTGCGATGCCCGACGGCATCCGACTGTCGGTGCGCATGTGGCGACCTGTTAATGCGATGGACGATCCGGTGCCGGTGATCCTTGAACACCTGCCCTACCGCAAACGTGACGGCACCTGCGCACGTGATGCGTTGACCCATCCTTATTTCGCGGCCCGCGGTTATGCTTGTCTGCGGGTGGACATGCGCGGCAATGGCGACAGCCACGGGCTGATGGAAGATGAATATACCCAACGGGAATTGGATGATGCTGTCGCGGTGATCGAATGGGTTGCCGCGCAACCTTGGTGCAATGGCCGGGTTGGAATGATGGGCATCAGTTGGGGTGGGTTCAATTCCCTCCAAGTGGCAGGGATGGCCCCCGAGGCGCTGAAAGCTGTCATCACGCTTTGTTCGACCGTGGATCGTTTCAACGATGACATTCACTATAAGGGCGGCTGCCTGCTGAACGAAAATCTTGGCTGGGGCGCGACGATGTGGAGCTATTCCTCCCGCGCGCCAGACCCTGCCTTGCGCCCGGATTGGCGCGAGATGTGGATGGAGCGGTTGGAGAACGAGCCCTTTTTGCCATCCGTCTGGTTGCGCCATCAAGCCCGCGATGACTATTGGAAACACGGGTCAGTCATTGAATCCTACGACACAATGAAAGCCAAAGTTCTGGCCATCGGCGGTTGGGGCGATGCCTATAAAAACGCGGTGCCACAACTGGTGGCCGCCCTGCCCGGAGCCAAGGGGATCATCGGGCCTTGGGTGCACAAGTACCCACATTTTGCTGTACCTGAACCGCGCATCGGCTTTCTGCAAGAGGCACTTAGATGGTGGGACAAGTGGCTCAAAGACATCGACACCGGCGTCGAAAATGACCCCGACCTACGCACCTATTTGATGGATGGCGTGCGCCCGGCCACATGGTACACCGAGCGTTCAGGCCGATGGCTGGCGGATGCGCAAAGTGAAGTGCGAAAATGGCACCTGACCGACGGCGGGCTTAGCGACGCGCCCGGATCACTCGACCAGACCGTCGCCTCGCCACAGGACACCGGGAGCGATGCTGGCGAATATTGCGCGATCTGGCTGGGTCCCGAACTGCCGGGCGATCAGAGGCGCGACGATGCACGTGGTCTTTGTTTTGACTCGAGGCCATTGGAAACTGACCTTTCTGTTACGGATGCCCCGCGGGTGTGCCTTACGCTGTCTTCCGACCAACCCGTGGCACAGTTGGCCGTTCGATTGGTCCATGTGCACCCAGATGGTGCTGCAACGCGGATCACCTACGGCGTGCTAAACCTCGCACGTTACCTTGGACGTCCTTTGGTGCCGGGACAGAGCGAAGAGATTGAAATCGCTCTAGACCACATTGCGTACACAGTGCCCGCAGGCCACTGCCTGCGCGTTGCAATATCGACAGCCTATTGGCCCCTGATCTGGCCAAGCCCAACACGCGCAACTTTGACGGTGCTCGGCGGGACGTTGGAGATTCAAGAACTGCGCGACGCAGGCGACTGGACCTTTCCGCCCCCGGATGCGGCACCCCCCTGGCAAACCGATGAGCTGCGCCCCGAAACCCACATCCGCAGACAGGAAACCGACATGGTCACCGGGATCACCAGCCTCGTGATCGAGGACGATTTTGGCAAGGTACGCGACTCTGACCACGGTCTGATCGCAGGATCCATCGCCCGCGAGCGTTGGGACATCCACCCAGACGATCCACTGTCGGCCCACGGTATATGCCACTGGACGGACGAGCTGGAGCGTGACGGAATTGCCCTGCGCACTGAAACCCGCTGCGAGATGTGGAGTGATGCGACCCATTTCCACCTCAATGCGACGCTAGACGCCTTTGAAAATGACAAAACAGTGTATCACCGCACAATAAGTGACAAAGTCGAGCGGGACTTGTTGTAATCGCGCGCAACTCCCGCCTAGGTTGTGGTGCGTCAGAAAATGGCATTAACCCTTGCGAGGCGGCGGCAAATGCTTACCCTTCGCAACACAAAGCCAACTACCGCGCAACAGACGCGGAGATCATCCAAACGGGAGACATAAATGTCAAAAGAACTAGAGAAGCTGTCCGCACGCGTGACAGCAGGCGCAATGACGCGCCGTGAATTCATGAGCCGCGCAGCGGCTCTGGGTGTGAGTGCCGCCGTGGCCTCGACCTTGCTTGCGGATGCAGCGCATGCCGAAACGCCCGTCGCGGGCGGGACGTTCAAAATGGGCGTTCAGGGTGGCGAATCCACCAACAGCCAAGACCCGGCAAGCTGGGCTTCTGACGTGCCAATCGCGGGCGGTCAGCTGTGGGGCGAAGGTCTGGTCGAAGTCGAAGCCGACGGATCGCTCAGCGGTCTGGTTGCAGAAAGCTGGGAAGGCTCTGCTGACGCCAAAACCTGGCGCTTCAAAGTCCGTCAGGGCATCACATTCTCCAACGGTCAGGCCGTGACATCCGAAGACGTCATGCAGACCATGGCACGCCACTCGAACGAAGATTCCAAGTCTGGTGCCTTGGGTATCGTGCAAGGCATCGAAAGCATGCGCACAGACGGTGACGTGTTCGAAGTGACACTTGGCGTCGGCAACGCTGACTTGCCGTACCTGATGGCCGACTACCACCTGATGATCCAGCCAAATGGCGGGTTCGATGATCCAACAGCGGCCATCGGCACAGGGGCATACATCCTGCAAAGCGATGAGCCCGGCGTACGCATGGTTGCGACACGCAACCCCAACTACTGGGGTGGTGATCAAAGCGTGACGGCCCACTACGATGAAGTTGAAGTCATCGTTCTGAACGATGCGACAGCGCGTACAGCCGCCCTGCAATCCGGTCAGGTCGACTCGATCAACCGCGTTGAACCCAAAATCGCCAAACTGCTCGACCGCGCGCCCACCATCGACGTTTTGTCGACACCGGGACGTGGCCACTACGTCTTTATCGCGCATATCGACACGGCACCGTTCGACAACAACGAACTGCGTCTGGCGCTGAAGCACGCGTTGAACCGTCAGGAAATGGTGGAAAAAATCCTCCAAGGCTACGGCGCGATCGGGAACGACATTCCAATCAACGCAGCCTACCCGCTGTTTGATGAGACGATCCCACAGCGTGAATTTGATCTGGAAAAAGCAGCCGAGCATTACAAAAAGTCCGGCCATGATGGCTCGCCCATCATCCTGCGTACAGCAGATGGCGCGTTCCCTGGTGCGGTCGATGCCGCCGCCCTGTTCCAGCAATCTGCGCAAGCCGCAGGTATCCCGCTGGAAATCAAGCGCGAGCCAAACGATGGCTACTGGTCTGAAGTCTGGAACGTGCAACCCTTCTGCTGTTCCTATTGGGGCGGTCGCCCGGTGCAGGACCAGATGTACACGACTGCATATCTGTCCAGCGCAGACTGGAACGACACCCGTTGGAAGCGCCCAGAATTCGACGAGATGCTGCTTGCAGCACGCGCCGAACTCGACGAAGCCAAGCGCAAGGAAATCTACTCCAAGATGGGCCGTATGCTCAACGAAGAGGGTGGCTTGATGGTGCCAATGTTCAACGACTTTGTGGACGCGGTATCGACAAGCGTCAAAGGTTGGGAGAGCGATCCCAACGGGCCACAGATGAACTGGTATGCTTTCAAAAAGACCTGGAAGGCATAAAAGCACTTTTGTCGGGCGGCTCCACACGGAGCCGCCCGATTGCTTTTCAAATACACCATGATTTCCAGCACTGACCCGACAGACCAACCCACGCTGCGCTCCGCAGAAAACACACGTGGTTGCTCCTTGATTGGGGCAGAAACAGTCGGCGCCTTCCAAAACGCGCATGACCATCTGGATCATCCCCCCGTGGAACCGACCCTCCGGGTCCACCTCGCATTCAAAGCAGCACAGGTTTGAGCATATGCACCCCATTCTGAAACTTGTCGCGGAACGGCTTGGCATAGGGCTTTTGCTCTTGCTGGCAGCCTCCGCCCTGATCTTCGGGTTGACCGAAGTCCTTCCCGGTGACGCCGCTCAGGCCATTCTGGGTCAGGCCGCAACCCCCGAAAGCCTCGCCAACCTACGCACCGAGATGGGACTGGATCGCCCTGCCTTCACCCGCTATTTCGAATGGCTCGGCGGGATCATGACCGGTGACATGGGCGTCGCCCTTACGAACAAACTGCCGATCGGCGACCAAGTCGCCTCGCGCATGTCCAACACGCTGTTTCTGGCCTTCTGGGCTGCAATCATCTCAGTGCCGCTGGCATTGGTCTTGGGCCTGATCGCCGTGCGCTATCAAAACCGCTGGCCGGACAAGATCATCTCGGGGATTACCCTCGCCTCGATCTCCCTGCCCGAGTTCATGATCGCCTACCTGCTGATCTTCTTTTTTGCGGTCCAGCTGTTCTGGGCCCCCTCTTTTGCGTCTATCAACGACAGCATGACACTGCTCGAACAACTGCACGCGATCTCGCTGCCGGTGGCAGTGCTAACGCTCGTGGTCCTGGCACACATGATGCGGATGACACGGGCCGCGATCCTCAACGTGATGCAATCGGCCTATATTGAAACGGCTGAACTCAAAGGGCTCAACACCTTTGCGGTCATCCGGAAACACGCCTTCCCCAACGCCATCGCGCCCATCGTGAACGTGGTAATGATCAACCTCGCTTACCTTGTTGTGGGTGTCGTCGTGGTCGAAGTGGTGTTCGCCTATCCCGGCATGGGCCAATACCTCGTGGACGCCGTGGTGAAGCGAGACGTTCCCGTTGTGCTGGCCTGCGGCGTGATCTTTGCCGCTGTCTACATAATCCTCAATATCGTCGCTGACGTGGTGTCCATTCTGGCCAACCCACGCCTGCGCCACCCGAAGTGAACGGAGAGCAACGATGTTCAAAAACATACCCCTCTCCGCCGCCATCGGGCTCATCATCACCGGGACCTACTTCCTTGCGGCCATCTTTGCCGGGGTGATCGCCCCTTACGGTATGGCCGAAGCTGTGGGCGATGTGTGGGAACCGTCCTCTGCCGAACACTGGCTAGGCACCGACCAGATCGGGCGCGACTTGCTCACCCGGATGATCTATGGCGGACAGACCACCATCCTGATCGCAACCCTCGCCACAATCCTCAGCTTCGTCACCGGCTCGGTTCTCGGGTTCATCGCGGCCGTGTCAGGGGGATGGATCGACCAGATCATGAGCCGCCTCGTCGACCTTTTCATGTCGATCCCCTCGCTCATCCTCGCGCTTGTGATCCTCAGCTCGATTGAAGCCACAGTGGTCACGCTCGTGGTGATCATGGGTCTCTTGGACAGCACGCGGGTCTACCGTTTGTCCCGCGCAGTAGCTGTGGACATCTCGGTTATGGACTATGTGGAGGCGGCGCGCCTGCGTGGCGAAAAACTCTCGTGGATCATTTTCCGCGAGATCCTGCCCAACGCGCTCTCGCCCCTCGTCGCGGAGATGGGCCTGCGGTTCATTTTCATGGTGCTCTTCATCTCAACGCTTTCGTTCCTCGGGATCGGCGTCCAACCGCCGCTGGCTGACTGGGGCGGCATCGTGAAAGAGAACAAGGAAGGGATCAACTTCGGCATCGGTGCCGCACTCTACCCAGCTGTGGCCATTGCCACCCTGGCCATCAGTGTGAACCTGATCGCCGATTGGATCCTGAACCGCACAACATCATTGAAGGGGGGCCGCGGCTGATGCGCGCCCTTCGTTTCTTCTGACCAAAATACCACGGGGGTCCGGGGGCAGAGCCACCGGAAGTAACCAGATATGACAACATCTCTCTTAGAAGTCCGCGGTCTCAAAATCGGGGCGACTGTCTATCCACCGGGTGAAAAACCCCACGACATCGAAATCGTCCACGGCGTCGATTTTGATGTCGAGCCGGGAAAGGTGCTTGGGTTGATCGGCGAGTCTGGGGCCGGGAAATCTACCATTGGGCTTGCTGCCATGGCTTATGGGCGCGGCGGTGTGGAATTGACCGGTGGTTCGGTCATGGTCAACGGGCGCGATGTGCTGCAATCTTCGACGCGTGACGTACGTCGTCTAAGAGGCGCAGAAGTGACTTATGTCAGCCAATCGGCTGCTGCGTCTTTCAATCCAGCCAAACAGATCATGGAGCAGGTGATCGAAGCGGCCGTACTTCATGGCAAATTCAACAAATCGGACGCCGAACAACGGGCCTGTGACCTCTTTGCCAAGCTTGGCCTGCCCGACCCCGACAATATCGGGAACCGCTATCCCCACCAGGTCTCGGGCGGCCAATTGCAACGCTGCATGACGGCGCTGGCGCTGTGCCCTGAACCCGACCTTGTGGTGTTCGATGAACCCACAACCGCGCTTGACGTGACCACCCAGATTGACGTTCTGAAGGCGATCAAAGATGCGATCCGCGACACGGGCGTTGCCGCACTCTACATCACTCACGACCTCGCTGTCGTGGCACAGGTTAGTGACCACATCATGGTTCTGCGCATGGGCGAAATGGTCGAATACGGCACCACGGACGAGATCATCAACCACCCCAAAGAGGATTACACCAAGGCGCTTGTTTCCGTCCGATCGATTGAACACGAGGAAAAGCAGCCGACCGAGCCTGTCCTGCGTGTCGAGAACATCACAGCCCGCTATAAGGGCACGAAGTTCGATGTGCTTCACAATGTGAGCGTTGATCTCAGCCCGGGACAGACCCTCGCCGTGGTCGGAGAGTCCGGGTCTGGCAAGTCGACGCTTGCGCGGGTGATCACCGGGTTGTTGCCCCCACGCGATGGGACCATCACCTTTGCGGGCCGCACGCTTACCCCGGATCAACCCAGTCGCTCTATCGAAGATCTGCGTGAACTTCAGATGATCTATCAGATGGCGGACACGGCAATGAACCCGCGCCAGACGGTGGGTACCATCATCGGGCGTCCACTGGAGTTCTACTTTGGCCTCAAGGGCGCAGAGAAACAAAAGCGGATCCAGGAATTGCTGGACGAGATCGAGCTTGGAAAGGGTTTTCAGGATCGATATCCGGCCGAACTGTCGGGGGGGCAAAAACAGCGTGTCTGTATTGCTCGGGCCTTGGCGGCCAAGCCCAAGCTGATCATCTGTGATGAGGTCACCTCGGCCCTTGATCCTTTGGTTGCGGACGGCATCCTGAAACTACTGCTTGAGCTTCAGAAGATTGAGGATGTGGCCTACCTCTTTATCACGCACGATCTGGCCACGGTGCGGGCCATCGCGGACAGTATTGCGGTGATGTATCAGGGTCGGGTTCAGCGATATGGGACCAAGTCCGAGGTGCTCACCCCGCCCTTTGATGACTACACTGATCTGCTGCTCAGTTCGGTGCCGGAAATGAAGCTGGGCTGGCTCGAAGATGTCATCGCGAACCGGAAAATGGAGAGCGCGGGCAATTGAGTGTCCCACGCTGGGACACGTTGGCACCGACATAAAATCAATAGGTTACAGAGACGGTTTAACCTTTTGGTAATTTCCAGACCGACGATGCGTCGGAAATACAGAGCAACAGGGGGCGGATGTCGCCCCCTTTTTCATTTGAGGAAGTTGAGTGCCACGACAGCTATTCGCCATGGGCTTAATAACGCCTGTGAAACCGGCACTGGCTGGGACATCTGCGGCGCTTGCTGTATCCACAGCCGCCACCTTTTCCGCGCGCTCCAAAGCCATCGTCGGCATCGAAATGCTTGCAGGATGTAACGTGTGTACGAAGGGTTTTTTACCCCGGTGCCGGGCGCGCAGTGCGCGCTTGAATCCATTGCCATGACAAGAAAGGTACGACACCGCGACGGGTATGCCGTTTTTCACGGCACGCACATAGGTTGCTCCGGGCCGATTGACCCGACAGGCACGACCGGCGCCGCGGATGGCGTCTGTGCGATGACGTTCGAGGGCCAAACATTCCGCCACATGACCACGATCCGGCATGATGGAAGAACGCTGCGCAAACGTAGCCAGACGTGAGGCACCAAGACCTTGGTGGTATGGCAAAGGGAGCGGCGTGCGCGCCCGCGCGTGTTTGGCCCTACTGTCCGCGCAGTGGCGCGTCGCCTTCAGGGTTCACACCTGTCCGTAAGATCACCATATTGCTCATGGCATCCCTTGGTGATTTTCTTGGGTCACGCTGGGTCATTGGAAAGGGAACATCGCTGTGGGGAATGACGAGACAAATATTGAGGGCCGCTTGCATGGGGAACAGTTCGAACCTGAGCAGCCTGACACGATGCTGTTGAGACTTGTTTACATGTTGCTTATCGCGGTGATGATTTCAGTTGCGCAGACAGTGCTGGGCATCGCGACGGTCGTTCAGTTTGTCATCATGCTTGTGAACAACAAACAGCCCAATGAGCGGTTGGCAGAGTTTGGAACAGACCTTGGGATATGGGTTGCCAAGGCGGCGCGCTATCAAACCGCTGCGAGCAATGTCAAACCTTGGCCGTGGACTGAACTGGATTGAATCGTTTGGCAGGTCGGTGCGGGCATAAGACGCCGACCTTTTATGCACCCTGCCGATCAAACCTTCCGAGAATCCCGGAAGCTGCGCTAAGGTCCAAAGACACGGATTGGAGACCTATGTTGCTGCGCATCGTTTTTGCATTCCTGCTCTTGTCTACGTCGCTGCATGCGCAGCAGGCCGGACCTTTCGCCAGCTTTGTCGGAGCCAGCGCACCGGTGCTCAACGACCCGCACGACCTTGCCTTTGGGCCTGACGGGCACCTTTACATCGCAGACAAGTTTGCCAATCGCGTGGCCATCATGGACCCCGATACCCTTGAGATCATCGGGAGCATTGGCGATGGCGCGTTGTTCGGCGCACATGACGTTTCATTTGGTCCGGACGGCAAGATGTATGTCGCCGCGACCGGATTGAGTGCGGTGGCCGTGTTTGATCTGAGCGGCGAAGAGCCAACCAGCGAAGGCATGCTTGGCCCGTTTCCCAGAACCGAAGGTGTGCTCGCCCATTCCAATGGCCGGTTGTATGTCATGGCCTCGGGCAGTGGAGAATTGGTGTCGGTTCAGGACGAACAAATTCTTGGGGTCGTTGGCGGAATGCCGGGCGCGCATGACGTAACCGAAGCGCCGGACGGAACGATCTGGGTCGCTGACAACTTTCAACAGCAACTGATCCAATTCACGCCGGAGCTGGTGGAAATTCGCACCCTGCGCGGCCCTCAATATGGTTTTGTCGGACCGCGCTATCTGGATGTGGACCAAGACGGTCAACTTTTCGTTGCGGATCAGGATGCGCATCGCGTTTTGAAAATTGACCCGCTCAGTGGCGAGGTATTGGGCGTTATCGGAACTGGCCTGCCCGGTCAGGGGCCGAACCTGTTGGATGATCCTGAAGGTGTCGTGATCCGCGGGTCGGAATACTTCTTTGCCGACAGCGACAACAACCGCATCGTCAAATATGTCGTGGCCCTCAACTAGGTTGGTCCGCCTTGATCCCGGTCAAGGTCGCGCAGGGGACAGGCCGAATTCCGGTTTGCAGACAACGTCCAAGATGCAAAGCTGTGGAAACGGGAGACACCCATGACCACAGATCGCCGAAAAACCGACTTTCGCCCAAAGCCTGCCTTGCTGGCTCGCATGCCCGAAATCAGTGGAAACGCGATCAACGGACTGGGTGAGGCAGAGTTCAGGCGCCCCGACGTCGTGTATTGGGCCCCAAACATGGACGACATCGCGCACGGCGATGTTCAACGATACTTTTACGAACAATCCGCAAAGGAACCCGCATTTTCCAACGCCCGCGAGGCCCGTGTCGCAGCGACCGCCTTTGAGCTGCCGCCCGTGGCACAAAACCCAGAGCAGCATGACCCGGCGGATTGGACTGCGATGCTGGATCACTTTGTCGATGCTGGCCAGTGCGAGATGATCGGTGTGGCGGACATGAATGTCGACTGGGCCTTTGAGGGCCAAGAGGTGTCGCAGTCAAAGATCATTATGGTTGGCGTTCAGCACGACTATGACGAGATCAAGAAGGCCCCCGAAATGGCGGCGGGCCTTGAGGTCATGGAACAGTATAAGCGCGCGGCTGTCGTTTCCAGGACGATTGCCGCATGGTTGCGCGGTAAGGGATGGGAGGCTGAGGCGTTGACGGGCCCCCTTACCAGCGCCGTCACGATGATCCCTCCTGCTTTGGCATGTGGGTTTGGGGAGTTGGGCAAGCACGGGTCGATCATCAACAAGGAGTTTGGCGCGTCCTTCCGCCTGTCGGCTGTTTTGACTGATGCGCCTTTTGCGGTGACCCCGCCTCGCACCTTTGGCGTCGATGAATTCTGTGCCAGCTGTCGCATTTGCGAAGATGCCTGCCCGCCGATCGCCATATCCCCCGACAAGCAAACCGTGCGGGGCGCGCAGAAGTGGTACGTCGATTTTGACAAGTGCATCACCTATTTCAACGAAACCCATGGCTGCGCGATCTGCATTGCGGAATGCCCATGGTCGCGCCCCGGTGTTGGCATCAATCTTGCCCGCAAACTGGAACGAAGGTCCGCGCGGCTGGGGACAGGCGCATAAGCCCTGTCACCTACGGCGGCAGGTGCAGGTTTGCGCCGAAATTGGCGCCGGCCCGCCCTAGCTGCAGATGCACGGGGTTCCGACGTGGTCTTATCTGTATCATCGGGTGATTGATTGCCTCGCAGAAACACACCGTGTGATTGCCCCAGAACATTCAGGCGCGCCAGCCCAACAGGTATCCGTTGGCGGTGGTCACGTGCGCGAAGGCGGTTAGGGGATATCTTGCGGGCTTTGTGCCCAGGTCACTTTGTTTGCATTGGCGTGTCGTAAACGCATGGGCGCACATCCAAACCCAGAGTGTCGATGCGCCATGCACCGCAAAACCGCGCATTCGACAGCAGGCACACGCCCGCACTTTAGATCAATCCAGCTTGTCGATTTCAGCAAGGAGTGTCTGGCGCAGATCCTTGGCCATCTGAAAATCGACGGGGGTGTGCGTTTCATCAAACACTGTCAGCGCCTTTTCAATTTCGACCAGCGCTTGCTTGAAATAGCTCTGTCGGTCTTTGCGAAAGTCCGGAAAGGCGAAAAAGCGCAAGGCCATGGCTTTGTTGATTTGCGTCGTGCCCCATTGGTACGGCGCGGTGTCGCGAGAGAAAAAGCCGAGCGCGTTGTCAAAATGTGTCATCGACCACTCGATCAGACGATACCCATCTGCGCTATAGGTGTAGGCCGCCCTATAGCCCAAGGTCGCTGAGCCGTTTGGATTGGCGCGCAGCCAAGGCGTCAACTTCGCCCATCGCTTTTTTGCTCAGTTCAGCCCCCGGCTTGCGCAGTGTCGGATGCGCGATGATCCCCTGTTTGGCGAGCGAGTATTTTCTGGTGGCCAGCCCCATACCCGGCTGCGCCTCGTAACGGACCATGGGCATGTAGGCGTCAAAGATATCTCTGGCCCGTTCGATATCGCCGGACCGAAACGCGTCCACAACCAGCCACATCATTTCGGGATACCCAAACCCAGTCATCGCGCCATCCGCGCCCCGCAGCATCTCTTCGAGCAGATACATCCCGCCATTGCCACACAGAATGGAAATGCGACGCGCACCGTCATCGGACGCCGCGCGCAGTGCGGTGATTTTTTCCAAACCGGGCCAGTCTTCGTGCTTGAGCATGACGCAGGTCGGGCAGGCATCGACGATTTTGAGGATGACCGAGGTCGAAATCTGAACACCCGTCGCCAGTGGAAAATCCTGTAGCACAAAGGGGATATCGCCCAAGACATCTGCAGTATTCTGAAAATACCCGATGATCTGCGCATCTGTCCTGAGCCCCATTGGCGGGGCAACCATGACGCCGGATGCGCCTGCATCCATTGCCACGCGGCTTAGTTCGGACATGGCCGCAAAGCCCGGGGCGGAGACACCAACCACAATCGGAACTGTGCTGCGCGTCATAACACGTTGAATGACGGCGACGGATTCGTCTGCCGAGAGCTTGCCCGCCTCACCCATCATGCCCAGTATGGTCAGCCCGGTGGCGCCCTTTTCAATGTAGGCGTCGATCATGCGGTCGAGGCTGTCGAAATCAAGAGCGCCATCGGGCAGGAATGGCGTGGCGGCGATGGTGAACACGCCTTTGGTGGTTTCATCAAGCATGATCGGCCCTTTGTATTTTATGTGACAGGGACAGGCAGATTTGACCAAGGGCGGCGCTGACAGCCGCTTGTGTCGGCTCAACAACCGGGAGGCCTGTCGCCTCTTGGAGTGGGGCGCGGTAGCGCGCCATACCTGCGCATCCCATGATCAGGACATTCGCCCCGTCTTCATCGCGCAGCCGTTTGCCGGTCGCAATCATGGCCGCGAGGCTTTTGGATTCATCCGCCAGATCGGCCACCCCCAGCCCGAGGGCGCGGTCGCCGGCGAGCCGGTCCAAGACCCCCATGGCCCCAAACGCGCGCAGGTGGCGCGGAATGGACGTGGGCAGGATCGCAATCACACCGAAACGCTGCCCGAGGGTCAGCGCCGTCATCACCGACACCTCTTGAATACCAACGACAGGCAGCGCGGTTTGATCCCGCAGCGCATGCAGCCCCGGATCACCAAAGCACGCGATGACGTATCCGGCCGCATCCTGCTGGTCTGCGGCCAGTGCAAGCATCGGCGCGATGGTCAGGTCCGCCTGCCGCTGGCTTTCGATGCCGGGGGGGCCTTGGGCCAAGGTAAGGCAACGGATCGGAATGCCAAAGCGGCGCAAGGGATCAACAGCGGCGTCGATGCCGTCGGTCACCGCTTGAGAAGAGTTCGGGTTGATGACAATGAGCGTTTTCATGCGCCGGGCCGCGTCGCCGTTTGAATTTCGATCTGATATCCCTCCGGATCGTTGAAAACAAAGGCCCGAATGCCGAGTGCATCATTGGCAAACAGGTCTGACAGGGTGTCGAGCGCCTTTGCCTGCGCGTAGGCGTACCAGTCATCGACATCAGGCACGCGGATACAAAGTTGAACCGGTTTGACGGGCGCCCATTTGTTCATGCCCTTGGCTTCGTCTACCAGCCCCACATGCGCACCGGGGCAGATTTGGTAAATCTTGCACCAGCCCTGATCAATCGCCAGTGGGAGGCCCAAGACGTCTTCGTAGAACTGCATCGCGGCAGGTAGATCACGATAGTAAAAGAACGTAATCGCCAGTTCATTTGGCGCATCTGGTCTGTTCATTTTGCCCTCGTTCTTGGGCGTGACCCGGTTGGTTTCGTCGCAAGCTCAGGTCGGTCGATCCATTGGCCG
The DNA here is from genome assembly GCF_900143535.1 of Tateyamaria sp. Alg231-49. Lineage (GTDB taxonomy): Bacteria > Pseudomonadota > Alphaproteobacteria > Rhodobacterales > Rhodobacteraceae > Tateyamaria. The sequence goes on from NZ_FRFA01000005.1 coordinate 227,967, forward strand.
CTTCCGGCGTTGCCAAAGAACGTGCCCTCTTTCACGAGGGTTTTGCCGCGCAGGATGACATGTTCTGGCCAGCCTTGGATGCGGCGCCCTTCCCACGGATTGTAGCCGACGTTGTCGTGCAAGTCGTTGGCGGTGTAGGTCACCTGTTTGTCTGCGTCCCAGATGGCGATATCTGCGTCCATTCCTGTGGCAATTGCCCCTTTGCGCTGCAGCCCATAGAGCTGAGCGGGTGCGAATGAGGTCAGTCTGGCGAACGCCTCGGGCCCACCGCGCCCGTTCGACACTATCGCATCGAACAACAGCGGTAACCGCGTTTCGATCCCCGGCAATCCGTTGGCAATCTGGTGAAACCCAGCATCCGGACCCGCCGACAGTTTGCCCGTTTCGTCAAAGCGATACGGCGCATGATCTGAAGATACGAGGCTGAGCGTTTCGTCATGCAGCGCGCTCCATAGCGCCTCTTGATCGGCTGGGGTGCGTTGTGGCGGCGAACACATCCATTTCGCGCCCTCAAGCCCGGGTTTGTCGAGCACTTCGGCTGTCATAAACAGATAGTGCGGACAGGTTTCAGCCCAGACAGGCGCCCCCCGCGCCTGCGCCGCTTTGAGCGCCGCGGCCCCCTCGCCAGTTGATATGTGGAACAACATCACAGGCTGGTCGAGGTATTCCGCAAAGCGGCAAATACGCTCCACCGCTTCGATTTCTGCCATTCTGGGTCGAGATTTGGCATGATCGCTTGGGCTGACGTGACCTGCCGCGATCAGGCTTTCTTTGGCTTGCGTGATGATCGCGTCGTTTTCTGCGTGTACGCAGACCAAAGCGCCGTTTTGGCGAGCAAGCGCGAAGATCCCAAGAAGTTCGGCGTCGTTCAGTTGGATGTTGTATGTTGTGAAAACCTTGAGCGACCGGTGGCCCGCATGGATCAGTGTGGCCAGATCGTCTTTGAACCCCGCGACATGCGTGTCGGTCAGCGTGATGTGAAAGGCATAATCGATCATCGCCCCCCGCGTGGCGCGCGCAGCGTAGTCTGCGACGGTATCGGCAAGAGACTGTTTGGGGGCTTGGGCGGCAAAAGAGATCACACTGGTCGTCCCGCCCATTGCCGCTGATTTGGTTGCAGTTTCAAACGTGTCGGCGTTCCATTGGCCCATGCCGGACATCTGTTCGATATGCGCATGTGGATCGACGCCGCCCGGCATGACCCACCTGCCCTTCGCCGATATCGAGGATTTCGTGTCCGAAACCGGTGTGCCGACCGACACAATTGTTCCGTTTGCGATTGCTACATCACCCTCGACGATGCCCTCAGGTGTGACAACCCGGCCCTCGCGGATAACAAGGTCTACGTCTGCACCCATCAAAATCCGCCTTTCCTGAACGACCTGCCCCGTTGCACAGCATGCAGCCAATTGTCTGATCTGCAAAGCGCAACACTGTCAAAAACTTGCGCAGGTATCACTTGGCCCACAACTCAAGCAGCGACGCGGCCATGTCGTTCTTGCTATCCGCATAGACGGCCACTTCCAAAGGTTCCTGTCCCAGCCGGTTGGCCAGAGAAATCAAATCGCCCGTCTCGATTTCTCGGTATGCCATGCTGAACGGCAACCAACCGACCCCAAGCCCATTCAGAACCATTTCGCGTATCCCGCTAGAAAAGGCCGTTTCACACACCGGGTTGGCGCTGTGGGCTTGGGTGCCGAAGGGGCGTTCCCGTTTGTGCAGCAGCGCGCCAAAAGAACTGTTTTCGGGGTAAACGATTGCGGGCGTGTCCGAAGGCAGCGTGCCGGTGTCCCGGATTGTGTAGCGAAGGGCGCCGCCGACCACCGGGATCAGGTAGTCGTTGCCCCATTTGCCACGCACCACGTTGGGACCAAATTGCAGGGTCATGGCCCCTTCGGCCTCGTAACACAAAAGCATGTTTGTATCCCCGCGCAGGAACAAGGCGACACAATCGCTGAGGTTGCCGGGCCGAACCCGGAACCGCACCTGCGGAAAGGCCGTTCTGGCCCGCAGCGCCATGTCGGGAAAGGTGGAATAGACCGGAGCATGCTGCGCCGAAATTGCTATTGTGGACGCCGCCGCGTCATGGTGCGCAATTTTTGTGCGCAGCTCTTTCATACGCGACATGAGCGCCCGTATCTCGACCTCGTTTGACTGCAAGGCCGGGCTGATGTCGATCCGGTTGGTTTTGCGGTCAATCACGGGCGTGCCCAACCAGTCCTCAAAACTGCGAATCCGCCTTGAAAAAGCGGGCTGCGTGATGTTTCTGCGCGCCGCTGCACGGGTCATATTGCCTTCTTCCAGAAGAGCCAAAACGTCGTCCAACCATTGCATATCCATTGAGACACCTCGCTTGCCCAAACTTTTTGTATGGGCAGCCATAGGAAAAAGCACTGTTTTTCTAACCCACCACAGGCAACGGTTTCAGCCGACTCACCGCGGAGGAGCTAAAGAGTGGCAAGCACAGACCAAGTCATCGACGAAACACAGACCGATCACGCAGACATGGCAGCAAGCCACTGCAAGGAATTGTCGATCGCGCTTGCCCAATTCCCAAGGGTCTCGTTGGGTCATTTCCCAACACCGCTCGAACCGATGGACCGCCTGAGTGAGATCCTTGGCGGGCCGCGTCTTTGGGTGAAGCGCGATGATTGCACCGGGCTGTCTTCGGGCGGCAACAAAACGCGCAAGCTGGAATATTTGATGGCTGATGCCGTCCAGAAAGGTGCGGACACGATCATCACCCAAGGTGCGACTCAATCCAATCACGCCCGACAGACTGCTGCGGCGGCTGCCAAGATGGGTATGGCCTGCCACATTCTGCTGGAGGACCGGACCGGGTCGAACGACCCCAATTACATTATGAATGGTAATGTTTTGCTGGATCGGCTGCACGGCGCGACAGTTTCTAAGCGGCCCGGTGGCACCGACATGAACCAAGAAATGGCGGCCCTAGCCGACCAGCTGCGCCCGAGCGGTAAGACGCCCTATGTGATCCCCGGCGGTGGTTCAAACCCCATTGGTGCCCTTGGCTATGTCAACGCGGCCCGCGAGCTTGCTGAACAAGCCGCACGCATCGGTTTGAAGATTGACGCGCTTGTCCATGCCACGGGAAGTTCGGGCACCCAAGCCGGTCTGGTCGCCGGGCTGGCCGCGATCCAAAGCGACATCCATCTGCTCGGCATTGGCGTGCGCGCCCCGCAAGAGAAACAGGAAGGCATGGTGTTCGATCTGGCCGTAAAGACGGCCGAACATCTGGGCACCGGCGTCGAGATCGACCGCGATGCTGTCCGTGCGAATTGCGCGTATGTCGGCGGGGGATACGGGATTGCGACGGACGGAATGATCGCCGCAACCAAGCTGTTGGCTCAAACCGAAGGCTTGCTGTTTGACCCGGTCTATTCGGGAAAAGGCCTTGATGGTCTGATCGACCTTGTCGGCAAGGGATATTTCGACGGCATGGACAACGTCGTCTTTCTGCATACGGGCGGCAGCGCTGCCCTGTTCGGCTATTCCGAAAGTTTTGAATTGCCAGGCTACACATCATAAAAAAACCAAAACTCATCAACTAGGAGACCAAAGACATGAAACTCACCAAAACACTGATCAGCTCGGCGCTTGCCAGTGCCCTCTGCGCCCCGGCCTTTGCCGAAGAGGTCAAGATCGGCGTCCCATCGTGGACCGGCGCGCAAGCCATTGCCTATGTGCTGGGCGAAGTTGTCACCTCGCGCATTGGCGGCGAAGTCGAGTACGTCCCCGGCAACAACGCTACGATCTTTCAGGCGATGGATCAGGGCAAAGGCGACATCGACGTGCATCCCGATGTCTGGCTGCCCAACCAAGAGAGCTTTACCAAGAAATACGTGGACGAAGCGGGCACTGTGACGCTGAACACGAACCCCTATGAAGGCAATCAAGGCTTCTGCGTGTCCAAAGCCTTTGGCGAAGCGAACAACATCACCGACATCGCCGATCTGGGTCGCCCGGACGTGGCTGCACTCATGGACAGTGACGGAAATGGCAAAGGCGAGATGTGGATCGGCGCGCCCGGTTGGGCTTCGGCCAACGTGAACGAAGTCAAAACGCGCGACTATGGCCTGCTTGATTTCATCGAACCCATCCGCGCCGAGGAAAGCGTGAAAACCGCCCGTATCAAGGACTCTATCGCCAAGGGCGAAGGGTATGCTTTTTACTGCTACAAACCTCACGCGGTGTGGTTCATGTTCGACGTTGAAATGCTGACCGAGCCAACGTTCGACCCGGCCAAATACACCATGATCCAACCGTCTGACGACGCAGACTGGTACGAAAAATCGTCTGTTGCGACCAAGGACGCTCTTAAGCAGGTTCAAATCGCATATTCCAATTCGCTGGCGGACCGGTCGCCTGCAATCGCGGATTTCTTTGCGAACTTTGCTTTGACAGCGGACGACGTCAGCGGGCTGGCGTTTGAAATCAGTGCAAACGGCATGGAGCCAGCCGCCGCAGCCGCTGCATGGGTCGAGGCGAATTCGGATCGCGTCGACGCGATGCTGGGCCTCTAAGCCTTAATCAAAATGCAGCACCGGCTTATCGTCGGTGCTGCCCACCTTTCCAGCGGGCGTATCCAAACATGACAAGCGACACCGTCATTGAGATTTCTAACGTCTGGAAGATCTTCGGCGCCAAACCCGAGGCTGCTTTGCAAGCCATCCGTGACCGAGGCCTGACCAAGCCGCAAGTTCTCGCAGAATTCAACGCCGTGGTCGGGGTCGCAGATGTGAGCCTGTCGGTAAACCGGGGCGAGATCTTTTGCATTATGGGCCTGTCGGGAAGTGGCAAGTCCACACTCGTGCGCCACTTCAACCGCCTGCTCGAACCCACAGCGGGCAAGATCGAGATCGAGGGCACGGATGTGATGGCCCTTGGTCCCAAAGATCTCCAAAAGTTTCGCAACCAGAAGATCGGCATGGTGTTTCAGAACTTTGCGCTGATGCCGCACCGCTCGGTGCTCGACAATGTGGCGATGCCGCTGGAAATCCGGCAGGTCGCCAAGAACGAACGGATGCGACAGGCCGCAGCCATCCTTGATATCGTGGAACTGGGCGCGTGGGGGGCCAAGTTCGCCCATGAGCTGTCGGGCGGGATGCAACAGCGCGTTGGTCTGGCACGAGCACTTGCCGCCAACCCGGACGTTTTGCTTATGGATGAACCGTTTTCGGCCCTCGACCCGCTGATCCGGCGGCAATTGCAGGACGAGTTCATTCGTTTGTCCAAGATCCTCAAGAAGACCACCGTGTTCATCACTCACGATCTGGACGAGGCCGTGCGCATCGGGGACCGCATCGCCATTATGCGGGATGGCAAGATGGTTCAGATGGGAACTGCCGAAGACATCGTGATGAACCCCGCCGATGATTATGTTGCTGATTTTGTGGCCGGAATATCGCGCCTCAAAGTGGTGCACGCCTCTGCTGTCATGCAGCCCATTGCTGAGTTTACCACCACTCACGGTCCTCTGCCTGCCGATGCTCCGCGCGTCGGCGAGGCCGAAACGCTCAGCACACTGATCAATATGGCTATCGACGATACCAATCCGATCCTTGTCCAGGAGGGCGGTGTAGATGTGGGCGTCATCACTCGTGCAGACTTGCTGCGTACAGTTGTCGAAGGGACGGAAATGTCATGAGAGACGATGATTTCAACCCGCTCGAGGACACCGAGAGCGAAGCGGCCCTCGCCTATGCGGAAGAGCGGAAAGCCAATATTCGCACCTTTGTGCGCACCAGCCCCGATTACTACATCGCCAACTTTGACAAGGTTGGCGCCTCTGCTCGGTTCACCGCCACTTTTAACGTGATGGCAGGCCTGTTCGGCCCGATCTGGTTTGGTGCGCGGGGTCTGTGGTCTTGGGCGCTGTCGTTCCTTGTGATCGAAGCCATCGCCTTTGTTCAAATCGCGCGCGGCCTGTTTGGCGATCTTGGCGCAGACGCCATGGCGCGCATCGCGTCTATCGAAGGTACTCTGGATTTGCGCCGCCAACAGTTGGCAGCAGCCATAGAGGCCGGATCAGATCGCGCAGATGCCTTTCAGCGGGCGGTGGATGGGCTTGAAGCCAATATCGGCGGCATACGCGCCGAAGCTGAGGCGCTGGCAGAAACCGGCCCGACCATCGCCCTGACCGGTCTTGCCATTCTGATCGTCGCCAAGCTGGTTCAGGCCACTGTCGCCAACTGGGCGCTCGAGGCGCGGTTCTCTGACTGGCTTTCGGACCGTTCGCTGCGCTCGGGCATGCCGGTGCCACAGATCGTCTTTTCCGCCGCGTTCATGATCCTGATCGTTGCGGTGGCCATGGTCCACTACAGCTTTCCTGACCGCTTCGCGCTTTTGTCGACCTTTCCAACCGATCCAAACATTCGCCTGACCAGCATCGACGGCGTCGAGGCGTTCTTTAACTGGGCGGTGCTGAACGGTGAGGCGCTGTTTGACGGCATCACATATTGCATCCGCCTTGTGCTTGATGCGCTGGAATTGGTGTTTGTCTCGACCCCGTGGATCGTGATCGTGGCCCTGATCGTCTTGCTGACATGGCTGACTGCGGGCGTGCGCATGTCGATCTATTCAGGTGCGTTCCTTGCGTATATGGGCCTTTTGGGGTTCTGGGAAAAAGCGATGACAACGCTGGCCTTGCTGGGGACAGCAGCGTGCCTTTCGATCCTGATTGGCATCCCGCTGGGCATGTTCGCGGCGCGGCGTCCGCGGTTCTATTCAACCATCCAACCCATCATGGACTTCATGCAGACCATGCCTGCCTTTGTGTTCATGATCCCTGTCATCGCGTTCTTCGGCACCGGCAAACCTGCGGCCGTCGTGACCACGATGATCTTTGGTGGCACGCCCGTTGTGCGCCTCACTGTGCTGGGTTTGCGCGGAGTTCCGGAAAGCGTGCGCGAGGCCGCGATCAGCTTTGGCGCGAACAAGTGGTACTTGCTGACCAAGGTTGATTTGCCACTGGCCAGCCCATCCATTCGGGCCGGGATCAATCAGACGATCATGCTGAGCCTCGCGATGGTTGTTGTCGCCTCTTTGATCGGGGCCAAGGGACTGGGCGAGGATGTGCTGGAAGCCCTTCAATATGCCAATGTGGGTCAAGGTATTCTGGCCGGCTTTGCAATTTTGTTCTGCGCTATGATCCTTGACCGCATCGTTCAGGGGCAGCGCAAGTGACACCGCTTGTTCTGGTCCATGGGTTCATGGGCGGCAGCGCGCAGTGGGACGGTCAGCACAGGGCATTTGCGAATGGGCGCGAGGTCATTGCCGTTGATTTGCCTGGGTTTGGCAAACATGCCCATCTTCCTCCAAGCAATAGTATCGAAGGGTTTGCAGACTGGGTGATCGCGGACCTGCGCGCCAAGGGCGTTGCCCAATATCACCTTCTGGGGCATTCCATGGGCGGCATGATCGCCCAGGAGATTGCGCGCAAAGACAGCGCGCGCACCGAGCGCCTTGTGCTTTATGCCACAGGTGCCAGCGGCGTTTTGCCGGGCCGCTTCGAAACCATCGCGCAAAGTAAGGCGCGCGCGATCGCTGATGGCGCGCGCGCCACAGCGCGGCGTATCGCGGCGACTTGGTTTTTGGACGGCAAAACGGCGCCCGGGTACGAGGCGTGCGCGCAAATCGCGGAACAAGCGTCTTTGGATGCCATTCAGGCCGGGCTCGATGCGATGGAGGCGTGGTCTGGCGCGACAACCCTCAAGAAGATCGGGGCCGAGACATTGATCATCTGGGGCGATCGGGATCGGACCTATGCGTGGGAGCAGACAGAACGGCTGTGGCGCGACATACCGTTGACGCACCTTGCCGTTGTCCCCGGCTGCGCTCATGCGGTCCACCTTGAAAAGGAAGATTTTTTTAACGCATTGCTGGCTGGTTTTATCGAAGCAGGCTCGTAAGCTCCGACGCCAGTTCTTGGATCGGTTTGAGGTCACTCCTTGCCCTCGCTGCTGCCCTGACCAGCGGGAATGAATATTGAACGAGGCTTGGGTGCTGTTTCTCAAGCGATCGCCATGGAGTATGAGACCAAGCAGGCGGCCAAAGCTCAAGGAGGATTCACTGAATATGAAAGCTCTGGTTTATGAAGGGGTCGAGACATTACGCATCCGCGAGGTCGCCAAACCCGAAGTGGGCAGAGACCAGTCTTTGGTCCGCATTTTGGCGTCAGGCATTTGTGGTTCGGACATGCACGCCTATCTGGGCCACGATGACCGTCGGCCTGCGCCGCTGATCCTTGGCCACGAGGCGGCAGGTGTTGTTGAGGGCGGCATCCGCGACGGAGAGCGAGTGACCATCAATCCACTGGTCAGTTGTGGCGTTTGTACCGCCTGCGCGGCTGGCCGACAGAACTTGTGCCCAGAACGCATGATCATTTCAATGCCACCGCGCGAGGGCGCCTTTGCTCAATACTTGGTGATGCACAACGACAACCTGATCCCGGTACCGGACGCCGTGCCGCTGGAAAAGGCCGCGTTGGCCGAACCACTTTCCGTCAGTTGGCACTCGGCGCGACTGGGGTTGGCCGCTTGGGACCGCGCATTGGGCTCCAGTGCACTCATTGTAGGTGGCGGCGCCATTGGGCTGGCAGCTGCGCTGGCGCTGAAGGCGCAGGGCCTTGAAGATGTGACCATCACTGAGCCCAATGATGCCCGCCGTGCGTTTCTGACCGATCAATGCGGGCAGCAAGCTGTGTCCAGCAGCGGCGAACAGTTTGCGATTGTGATTGACGCGGTTGGGTATGCCGCCACCCGTGCAATCGCCTCCGCGCGTTGCAGCCCCGGCGGTGTGATCGTGCATATCGGTTTGGGCGAAGACCTGGGCGGCCTCGACGTCCGTCGCATGACCTTGCAGGAAATCACCTTTATCGGCACCTACGCCTATACGCCGCAGGATTTCCGGGACACGTGCGCTGCAATCTTTGATGGATCACTTGGCGCCCTAGACTGGACGGAAAAGCGCAGCCTTGATGCAGGGCCTCAGGCCTTTGCCGATCTGCGCGCAGGCAGCGTTGCAGCGCCAAAGATCATCTTGCGCCCATGGGACGACTGACAGGTAGTCACAGCTGATGAAAGAGCTTAGGCCGACCGTTAGGTCGCGCCCATCTTTTGGTCTTCCAGAATCATGTCCGACGCCTTTTCACCGATCATGATCGCCGGGGCGTTTGTGTTGCCAGACACGATTTCCGGCATGATGGAACAGTCTGCCACCCGCAGCCCGGTGATCCCGTGAACCCTCAGACGTTCATCTACGACCGCATCCTTGCCGTTGCCCATTTTGCAGGTTCCGGTTGGGTGATAGATTGAGGCGGTGTTGTTGCGTGCCCAATCCAACGTCGCGTCGTAGTCGTCGATCGGCAGGTCTGCATGGGGCCGGTATTCCTCGGAGATCTTCGACGTCAGCGGCGCATGCCGCGCGATGCGGCGAGCGATGTTCACACCCTCGACAATGGTACGGCAATCGGTTTCGGTGCTGAGATAGTTGGGAATGATCTTGGGATAGGTGCGCCCGTCCTTGCTTTGAAGGCGGATTTCACCTTTTGATTCAGGGCGCAGTTGGCACACTGACATGGTAAAGGCCGAAAACGGGTCTGCTCCTTTGCCCGGGTTTTCCGCCGACAGGGGTTGTACATGGAACTGAATGTCGGGGGTCTCAAGATCGTCCCGTGTTTTCATAAAGCCAGTGGCAAGACTGGCGGCCATCGTCATTGGACCTGCCCGGAACATCAGGTATTTCAACCCGATCTTGGCTTGGCCAAACATGCTCGACACTTCGTCGTTCAACGTGGGTTCGTTGCATTTGTAGACCAGTCGAGCCTGCAAATGGTCCTGCATGTTTTTACCAACACCGTGCAGGTCTTGCACCACGTCAATGCCGTGTTCCTGCAACTGTGCTGCTTCGCCAATACCGGATAGCATCAACAATTGCGGCGAGTTGATCGCGCCGCCTGACAGGATGACCTCCTTGTTGGCCTTCACGCTTTGCCATGTACCGCCCTTGTCGCGATAGGACACGCCCGTGACCCGGCGACCGTCCATTTCCAGCTTTTCCACTTGCGCGTGGGTGACAATGGTCAAGTTGTCCCGGCTCTTGACGGGGTTCAGGAAGGCCACGGCCGACGAACATCGGCGCCCGTTGCGCGCGGTCAATTGGAAGAAACCGACGCCTTCCTGTTCTGCGCCATTGTAGTCGGGGTTGAATTTGTAGCCCGCGGATTGCGCTGCCGCCACCCATGCGTCGGTGATGGGACGTTGGATGCGCATGTTGGAGACGGACAGGTTCCCTTGGTCGCCGTGGAATTCATCGGCACCGCGCTCGTTCTTTTCGGATCGCTTGAACAAGGGCAGTACGTCATCCCAGGCCCAGCCGCGATTGCCCATCTGCGCCCAGCGGTCGTAGTCCTGAGGTTGTCCCCGCACATAGAGCAACCCGTTCAGTGACGATGACCCGCCCAGAACCTTGCCGCGCGGCCATTCAATGGACCGTCCGTTCAGGCCGGGATCGGGTTCTGTCTTGTAACACCAGTCCACGTTCGGGTTATGGATCGTCTTGAAGTACCCAACCGGAATGTGAATCCACGGGTTGAGATCGCGCCCACCCGCCTCAAGCAACACAACCTTGTTGTTTGGGTCAGCGCTGAGGCGGTTTGCGATAACGCAGCCCGCTGAGCCGGCCCCAACGATCACATAGTCCGCTTCCATCTTCAAAAAATCTCCCCCGGTATAGAAAAAGTTCTATGAAAACTGGGAATATTAATCTAGCCTTTTTTGATAAGATCAATATCAAAAATTACCATTATGGGAGGAAACAATGGGAATACTTGATCGAGTGAAGGGCGTTTCGCGCCGTGATTTCTTTAGGATTGCAGGCACTTACGGCATGAGCTCAACGCTCTTGGCGGCGGGTACATTTGGTGGGGCAATGACTGCCGCCAACCTCGCGAAGGCTGCAGAATCTACCTACGACAAGCGTTTTGCCAAGGAAGCAAAGTTCACGCTGAAGTTTGGTGCTGCTGGTTTTAACCCGCAAAACCTGCTGATCGAGCGTGCTGGCGCACTCGAATTTGCACGCGACCTCGAAAGCCGCACAGACGGCGAGATTCGCGTTGAATTCATCGGCAACAACCAGATTTGCGGTCAGGTCTCCTGTGTTGAGAAAGCACAGCAAGGCATCGTCGACATCTATGCGGCTTCAACGCAGAACTCTGCGGGTGGTGCGCCATATCTGAACGTTCTGGACTATGCGTATATGTTCCGTAACCGTGCGGACCAGTACCACTTCCTGTACTCGCCCAAATCGCAAGAGCTGCTGCGCGAGCCATATGAGCGTCGTCACGGCCTGAAATTCCTGTTCAGCCACGCTGAACTGCGCGGGATCCAGTTGGGTCTTGCATGGGAAGACAAGCCAACCGTGACGTCTGTTGAGCAACTGTTCGGCACCAAAAACCGTGTAACGGGCACACAGCTGGGTCGCATCGCGATGACAGCCCTGAACCTGAACCCGGTTCCGGTTGCTTGGGAAGAAACGCTCGACGGTCTGAAGCAAGGTCTGATTGATGGCGCGGAAACATGGGCCTCGGCCGTGGCTTACGCCAACATGTCTCCGGTTGTATCTCAGTCGGTTCACCTGAACTTCTTCTGCGGCACAGAGCACACGGCGATGAACGCCGGCGTGTTCGACAGCCTTGGCGGTGAGTTGCAGGATGCAGTGATGGAATCCTCGTACTGGGCGCAAACCCACGTACAGGCGGCCAACGAAGCTGCGCTGGTCAAGACGGTCGGTCAGTCCGATCCACAACTGCCAGGAACAATCTTTGCGCAAAACAACGTGCGCAACGCATTCCTGTCGGATGCAGAGATCAGGAAAGCCGAAGAGATGTGTTCGCCAGAGTTCCAGCCGCAACTGTGGGAGCAGTGGCGCGAGCGGATCAACGGCTGGCAAGGTGGCGCAGACACCTACCAGGAAATCTACGACGAGGTCCGCACGATCCCAGGCGACACACTGCCCGAGAACGTCGAACCCCGCCGCTGGTGGAAAGCGTAATCTCGACTTAACATCAACAAAGCCGGCTCCATCCCGGGGCCGGCTTTTTTGTCCAAGAGCGCAGCAAATGCGCCAATGTGGCTACTTCGGAACGTAGGGAGGATCCCCGGATGTCAATCTGGTCGGATATGTCCACCATCGTCGGTTCGACGTTGAGTGGCGATATTAATTTCAATGTCGTGAAAGCTTATCGGTCAGATGCCGCGTGGCTTGTGTTTGGGCCCCTCACTTTGATTGGCGCCATTGTCTTTTACTACCGCGAAAAGTGGGCGATTGGTTTGGAGGAGCGGTTTGGCCGATCCTTGACCAGTATCACGCACCCGATCATCGCTGCCATCATCACGCTTGGCATGGCCGCCGCGTTTCTGGATCCGGTTGCAGAAGGTCTCAAGACCATAACAGGCGGATACCATCGGGTACTCATCGTCTTCATTCCAATTTTGCTGATGCTTCTTGAGCGCTCTCCAGAGCGCACGATAGTTATTTATAGCTATATTATTATGGCTGTGATTATCTTTATCGGTGTGATCCAGCGATTTGTATTTTCGGTCCAAGTGCCGTGGTCCACGACGATCCCACCGCTCTTCTTCATGGTGATGGCTTGGTACGGGTGTGCATTCAACATTCGCTTGCGCACACACCTGAGCTTTTCCGAATTCAGAACCAAGTTGAGCCGCAAGGGCCAGCTGTTCTGGCTGACCTTTGACAACTGTCTATGGCTGATCTTTTGCGTGATTGTCGTGACGACGACGGCCCGTGTGACCGTCAACACTTACGATAACTTCGCGCTGGTTCTGGGCACGGATGACATCATGCGCTGGTGGTTCATCGTCACGATGCCACTGTGCTTTATCCTTTTGGCGACACGGGCCATCGAAAATATTGTCGAGGATTTCAAGAAATACGAAAGCGGCGGTCCAATGATCGAGCAAGCTGTCATTGGGGGGGAAACGTAAATGTCGGACGGAACCTGGATCACGATTGTCTCGCTTGCCGCGACCTTCCTCTTCATGATGGGCACGCCTGTGCTCCTCGTCATCTTCTACTGGGTCGTCGGGGCAAGCCCCGTTGCCGACCTTGGTCTGGACAACACGGGCTCGGAACTACTCAACGTGTTCAAAGATGGTTTTGCCTTGATGGCGATGCCGCTCTTTATTCTCACGGGGGACCTGATCAACAAGTCAGGGATCGCCAAACGACTATCGGATTTTGCCTATGCCTGTTTAGGGTGGCTTAGGGGCGGGCTTGCGATGGCCTCTCTTGGGGCGTGCGGCCTGTTTGCCGCCATCTCGGGCTCAAACTCGGCCACAACGGCAACCATCGGCTCGATGCTGCATCCTGAAATGGTCAAGGGCGGTTATGATGAACGCTTTTCTGCGGCAACTGCTGCGGCTGGCGGATGTGTAGGGATCATTATCCCACCGTCGATCATCTTCATCGTCTACGGCTTCTTGATGAACCTGCCGATTTCAGACCTGTTTATCGCAGGCATCATTCCCGGCACCTTGATGGTTCTGGCAATGATGGTGGCGTGTTTCATCGTCTGCACGATCAACGGCTGGGGCTTTCTGATCAAACTGTCATTCCGTCGCGTTGTTCTGACGGGCATCGGCGCATGGCTTGGATTCTTCGCCATCGGTCTGGTTCTGTGGGGCATCTACACTGGTAAATTCTCCCCGACTGAAGCGGCTGGTGTGACGGTGGGCTTCTGTATCATCGTGGGGATGATCAGTTTCTATGCCAACAAAATGATGGGCGATACGACGGATACACCGATCGACGAGAAGACCTTTGCGTCTCAGCTTGTGGTCGAAGGCTTCACCCTTAAGGAAATCCCGTCGATCGTTGTGCGTTCGGCGCAGATCTCGGGCATACTTGCACCGCTGATCGCCGTGTCAGTCGTGATGCAGCAAATCCTTTCAGCCCTTGGGGCACAGGAAGCGATTGGCCAATTCGTGACATCCATGGGCGGATACTATCCGGTTCTGTTCACGGCTATGGCCATGGTCTTTGTGGCCGGTATGATCCTCGAATCCCTTCCGGTGACGATCATTCTGGCGCCTATTCTTGCGCCAATTGCCCAATCCGTCGGCGTCGATCCAATCCACTTCTCGGTAATCTTCCTGGTTGGTGCGTCCATCGGCTTTATCACGCCACCATACGGTTTGAACCTTTATGTGGCATCTGGTGTGACAGGTGTGCCGTATTTTAGATTGCTGCGTTATTCGACCATGTACTTGGTTGCACTTATCAGCGTTTGGATATTGGTTGCACTGACACCCGAGCTTGCCTTGTTCCTGCTGCCAGACAGATGATGTGGAGACTATGCCCAACGACACGCAGAATAGCGAAAAGGCGCAGATCGCACCAAACCTGCGTCTTCTCGCAATCATCGAAGAGGTTGCCCGGGCAGGCGTACCCGTAACGCCCGGGGCCCTTTCGGATGCGGTAGGCATTCCTGTCCCAACAATCCACCGGCTTTTGTCGACAGCCGAGGATGAGGGCCTGCTGCAACGCGACGTTGACGGGCGGTCTTATGGACCCGGCAGACGGATGCGGCGCATGTCGGGCAACATCCTGTCCTCGCAACGCATTCGCACAGAGCGTCTTCTCGTGATGAAGGCACTTGCTGAAAAAGTCGGCGAGACCTGCAATCTTGCCGCCCCTGCCCGCTACGGCATGGTGTATCTGGACCGCGTCGAAACGCACTGGCCTTTGCGCATTCAGCTGGCCGTCGGCGCACAGGTCCCGTTCCACTGCACCGCCAGTGGCAAAATGTACCTGTCGTCTCTCAGATCGGACAAGCTGAACCGCGTCCTGAAATGGCTGGAACTTGAGCGTCGGACCGACAAAACGATCACTGACCGCGAACAATTGAAAGAAGAGCTGGCGAATACCCGTCAGCGAGATTACGCGACCGACGATCAGGAATTCATGGATGGCATGACTGCACTTGCGGTGCCAATCAAAGACGGCGAGGGGCGCCTTTTGTCGACGTTGTCGATCCATGCCCCGGAGCAAAGGCAAGAAGTAGAAAGCCTCGTCAAACAGCTTTCAGACCTTCAACGTGCGGCGCAGCGCATCGAAGAACTCTGCGTGAGCTAGGCCAATCTCTACATCGTTGGACTGCGAGTGATTGCGCCCATCCGTTAAGACCCGCTAGGGTCTGCAGATGACAAACGCCCAACCTCCCCGCTTTGCCGCCCGCCTGAATGCTTTTAAAATCGGAGCAGCCGCCTATTGGCCCGGCAAGAACACGATCACCACAGCTGATCTGCTGGCCCGTGCTGCCACTGCTGGATTGAACGCGGCTGACCTAAATTATCCGGATCATTTTGAAAAGGACAGCCCCGGCGATCTGGTGCGGGTGCTGGATGACAACGGCATGGTGCTGAACGGGATGGCGATGCGGTATTACACCGATCCCGGATACAAGCTGGGCGCTTTTACCCACCCCGACCCGTCCGTGCGCCGCGCCGCCATAGATGAGACCAAGCGGGGCTTGGATGTGCTGGCCGAGATGGGCGGCAACCTGATGACCCTGTGGATGGGCCAGGATGGTTTCGATTATTCCTTCCAGATGGATTACGCGCGCGCATGGGGGGAAACAATCGAGGCGATGATCGAGGTCGCCGATCATAACCCTGATCTGGACATAGCGCTAGAATACAAACCCAATGAACCCCGCGCCTTTGCATTGATGCCTGACGCGGCCACGACGTTGTTGGCCATAAAGGAGATTGGGCGCGACAACACCGGCGTAACCCTAGATTTTGCCCATGTGCTTTACGCTGACGAGATGCCTGCCTTTGCCGCCGCCCTTGTGGCGCGCCATTCCCGGATCTTGGGCGTGCATCTGAACGATGGATACGGGAAATGGGACAACGGCCTGATGGTGGGCGCGGTGCATCCCATTCAAACGGTGGAGTTGTTGGTGGAACTGGCGCGGATCAGATACGATGGCGCGCTCTATTTCGACACCTTCCCTGACCATTCCGGCCTTGATCCGGTGGAAGAGGCCCGCACCAATATCGAAGTGGTTGAGCGTTTGCGCCGCGTTGCCGCCCGGTTGGTCGACAACGCAGATTTGCAGGCGGCGATTGCCCGGCAGGATGCCCCACAGGCGATGCGGCTGGTGCAGGCAGCCATGCTGCCGTGAGCGTATTCATCGCCGGATCGCTGCATCTGGACGTGGTGCTGAGCGCGCCGCATTTGCCAAGAGCCGATGAGACTGTGACCGGCAGTGCGGTCGACTATGTCTTTGGCGGCAAGGGCGGCAATCAGGCTTTGGCCGCGGCGCGCATGGGGGCGGACGTGGCGTTTGCCGGTCGCGCAGGGTCAGACCGGTTTGGCGACATGATCCGCGAAGCGCTTGAAAACAGTCAGATCGACCTGTCGCAGTTGCAACGTGATGGTGGGCCAAGTGGCATGAGTGCCGCCATCGTGGACAAAAACGGCGACTACGGCGCGGTGATCGTATCGGCGGCGAACCTCAACATTGATGCACACGCAGTTGAGGTGCCGGATCGCACCTCTGTCGTCGTTTTGCAAAATGAAGTCCCTGAAGAAGTGAATGCGGCCATCGCACGAAAAGCCCGCGCGACTGGTGCGCAGGTTTGGCTAAACGCGGCCCCTGCCCGCCCGTTGTCAGATGCAGTTTTGGACGCAGTCGATGTGCTGATCGTGAACCGGGTTGAAGCGGCGTTTTATGCCGAAACAGCTGGCTCACACCGCGTGCTGACGACTCTTGGAGCCGAGGGTGTTGTGTATCAGGGGCGCAAATGGCCCGCCTTTTCAGTGGATGTCGTTTCCACCCACGGCGCGGGTGACATGTTTGTCGGCGCGCTCGCGGCTGAGGTGGATGCCGGGCGGGCGATTGATGAGGCCGTGCCTTTCGCCCAAGCTGCCGCAGCCTTGCATGTCTCTTTGGAATCGACCGAACGCGTCCGTATGGATCGTGCGCGGGTTGCGGCGTTTCTTGCCGCTCACTCCAGCCGGTAGAACCGCGTCGCCGTGCCACCAAACACGTCTGCGCGCTCCGGTTCAGACAGCGCTTCAGTCAGTTGCTGCGCAAGCCCGTGCCAGTCGGCGTACTCGCCCTTGAGCCGACACACCGGCCAATCGGACCCCCACATGACCCGCGCGGGCCCAAAAGCGCTCAGCACATGTTCGGCAAAGGGGCGCACATCGTCGGTGGTCCACCAATCGTCGGTTTCGGTGATGAGGCCGGAAAATTTACAGACCCCGGATGTGTTTTCAGCCAGCGCAGACATCCCGTCCGCCCATTGCGAAAACGCATCCTTGCCCGCTTGGGCATCACGTATTTGCGGCTTCATGCAATGATCATAGACCACACGCATGTCCGGATAGCGCTGCATCAGGGTCAGGAAATTGGGCAGGTGCTGGGGAAAGCCCAAGGCGTCAAACGTCAGGTCCAGATCGACAAGCGCACCATACGCCCATTGCACATCATCGCGCAGCATCCAGTTCACGTCTGGAATATCCTGGATCATGGGCCGCACACCCAAAAACTTGGGATGCGCAGCAAGGCGTTTGAGGTGCCCAAGATGTGATGGATCCTCAAAATCCACCCAACCGACAACCCCCTTGATGAACGGCGTCGCGTCCGCCAGCCCCAGCATGTATTCAGTTTCCTGAACCGTTGCTGCCGCCTGCACAAGAACCGTGCCATCGATCCCGAGCGCGTCCAGCGTCGGGGCCAGATCATGCGGGCCATAGGCGCGATTGAGGGTCGCGTTATCCTGCGGCATCCAGTCATAATCGCCGCGCAAGGGTTGCCAAAAGTGCTGATGCGCGTCGATTTTCATGTGGGTGCGTCTTCGCGAAGCAGCCCCTTGGCCTTGAGGTCTGCCCAAAGGGCTGGCGGAATGTCCGCATGCGCCGCTGCGAGGTTTCCGGCCATTTCAGAGGTGCCCTGCCCGCCCGGAATGACCGCGACATGGGCCGGATGCAGCAGCGGGAATTGGAAGGCCGCGTCGACCAAGCGCACGTTATGATCCGCGCACACGGCCTCAATCGCGCTGACCCGGTCCAGCACGCCTTGTGGCGCCAGTTCATAGTTGTAATAGGCCCCTTGTCGCGCGCCCGTGGCGAGGATGCCCGAATTGTAGGGCCCGCCTGTCACGATCCCGATCCCGCGTGCCTCGCAGAGGGGCAAAAAGCTGTCCAGCGCCGTCTGTTCCAGCAGCGTGTAGCGCCCCGCCAGCAGGAACAGGTCGAAGTCACCGCGTTCGGCCAGGGTCTGGCAGACCTCCCATTCATTGATGCCGCCGCCGATGGCCTTGATCAGCCCCTGATCGCGCAAGGACACCATCGCGTCATAGCCACGTCCACCAAAGAATTCCTCGATCCGCATGTCCGAGATTTCCTTGGAGCCGTGCGAAAAGATGCACAGATCGTGGACATAAAGGATGTCGATCCGATCCACTCCAAGGCGAGAAAACGAATGCTCGAAAGATCGCATGACGCCGTCATAGGTGTAATCGTATTGCTCGCGCCGCTGGGGTACTTCGAACCATTTGCCCACGCCGCTGCGATGTTCGGGCGCACAGGCCTGAATAAGCCGCCCGACCTTGCTGGAGAGCACATAATCATCACGAGGCTTGTCCCGCAGGAATGGATTGAGCCGGGTTTCAGACAGGCCCAAGCCGTAAAGAGGTGCTGTATCATAATACCGCACGCCCCCGTCCCAAGCAGCATCCAGCGTCGCGCGCGCTTCGGTATCCGAGATCGCCTTGTACAGGTTGCCCAAGGGTGCTGTCCCGAACCCAAGTTCGGTGAACGTCAGCCCGCCGTTGCCAAGCCTGTCGTAGTGCCGCGTTTTCAGTGCCATGCCAGTATCCTCCCGTTCGCTGAACTCTAACCCACATTTCCTTTGCGTGAACAGAGAGCGGGCCATAAAGTTGCGTTTGGGGGGACGTCTATGACAGCGAATTTTGAACAGGTGTTCGGGCGCACAAAGCCTGTCATCGGGATGGTGCATCTGGGCGCTTTGCCCGGCACACCACTACATGACCCGACCTTTGATCTGGTAAAGGGCGCGCGTGCCGATTTGTTGGCCTTGCAGGATGCCGGGTTCGACGCGGTGATGTTTGGCAATGAAAACGACCGCCCTTATGAATTGTCGGTCGACACCGCGTCGACCGCTGCGATGGCGGCGATAATTGGCCAGCTAAAGTCCGACATCACGGTTCCATTTGGCGTGAACGTCTTGTGGGATCCGATGGCGAGCGTGGCTTTGGGTGCGGCAACAGGCGCACAGTTTATTCGCGAGATTTTCACCGGCACCTATGCGTCAGACATGGGTGTTTGGAGCCCGGATGCGGGCAAGGCGATGCGCTATCGCGACCGCTTGGGTCGCTCGGACATGGCAATGTTGTTCAATGTCTCGGCCGAATTTGCCCATTCACTGGATCAACGCCCCTTGGCAGATCGCGCGCGCAGTGCTGTGTTTTCCTCCATCCCGGATGCGGTGCTGGTGTCGGGCCAAATTACCGGCGAGGCCGCGGCACTCAGCGATCTTGAGGCGGTGAAGGCGGTGTTGCCGGACATTGCAGTCATGGCCAACACCGGGGTCAAGCACGACACGGTGCAGGATGTACTGCGGATTGCGGATGGCTGCATCGTCGGTTCGTCTTTGAAGATTGACGGCGATACGTGGAAGGCCATCGATCCCGATCGCGCGCGCGACTTCATGGACCGGGTGCGGGCGGTGCGCGGATGAAGGACCGCATTCGCACCGATCTGCTAGACCTGATGCAAGTGCCGGGCCTTTCGGGCCACGAGGATCGTGTCCGCCGCGCCATACGACATCGATTGGGCGAAGTTGGCGTAAAGGCCGACACAGACCGGCTGGGCAATCTGGTGACGCATTTTCCGGGCGATGGCCCCAGTGTGATGCTGTTCACCCACATTGATCAGCTTGGGTTTATCGTGCGCCGCATCGAGGCGGACGGGCTAATCCGCCTCGAACGTCTGGGGGGCGTTCCGGAACGTGCGCTGGCCGCCCAAGAGGTGTTGATCTGCATCGGCGAAGGGCGCGATGTGCCCGGTGTCATCGCCAACAAAAGCCATCATGCGACCGCCCCGGATGAAAAGTACCGCGTGACACCCTATTCCGAAGTGTTCGTCGATACCGGGTTGGCGTCGGCAGAGGCAGTCGAGGCGACCGGCATCCAAATCGGATCGCCTGTGGTTTATGCACCGCACGCCCGCGCGCTTGCCGATGATCGCATCATGGGCACCAGCGTGGATGATCGCGCGGGCTGTGCCGTTCTTTTGGAAATGGCACGCCTTTTGAACGCCCGCACCAGTGGTCCCCCCGTGCATCTGGCCTTTAGCGTACAGGAAGAATTCAATCTGCGCGGCGCTCTGCCTTTAGCACAGAAATTGCGCCCGGATATCGCGATCCAACTGGATTTGATGCTGGCCACAGACACACCCGATATGGGAGCGCGGGGTGACATGTTCCTTGGGGGTGGGCCGGGCATGAGCCTTTATTCCTTTCATGGGCGCGGCACGCTTAATGGCGTGATCCCCCATCCGGCGATGGTTCATCTTTTTGACGACACGGCGCGCGCGCAAGGCATCCCGTTGCAACGGAGTGCGCAAGTCGGGGTGCTGACTGATCTGTCCTATGTACAGCTCGTCGGGGACGGCGTTGCGGCGGTCGATATGGGCTTTCCCATGCGGTACTCGCATTCCGCGCGCGAAGTGTGTGATCTGAATGATCTGGTGTCGTTGACCCGATTGCTAGACGCCGCACTGGCGCGGATTGGCCCCGATTTTTCGCTGGATAGGGATGACTACACCTGATGGCCTACACGCTTGGCATTGATATCGGCACCTATGAAACCAAGGGCGTCTTGGTGGATACAAACGGCGTCATCCACGCACAGGCCGCGCGCGGGCACAAGATGCTGGTGCCCCAACCCGGCTGGGCCGAACACCGCCCCGAAGAGGACTGGTGGGGCGATTTTGTATTTGTGGCCAAAGCCTTGTTGGCGGACAGCGGCGTTGATCCCAGCGAAATCAAGGCTGTGGCGTGCAGTGCCATCGGGCCGTGCATGCTGCCCGTCGATGAAAACGGCGCACCGTTGATGAATGGTGTACTTTACGGTGTGGACGGGCGCGCCGAGGCCGAAGTGCGTGAGCTGACCGACCGGATTGGCGAGGATACGATCATTGCGCGCTGCGGCAATGCGCTGACATCACAATCGGTGGGGCCAAAAATCCTGTGGCTAAAGCGTCACCGCCCCGACCTGTTTGCGCGCACGGCCCATATCCTGACCTCAACCAGTTTCCTCGTCCAGCGGCTGACCGGCGAAGTGGTGATCGATCATTACACTGCGGCCAACTTTTCGCCGCTCTATGATGTGGCCACGCAAACTTGGATCGACGATCTGGCGGATGACATCGTCCCGTTGGACAAGCTTCCGCGCTTGCTGTGGTCAAACGAGGTGGCCGGCACCATCACCCCGGCAGCGGCCGCCGAAACCGGCCTTGCCGTTGGCACGCCTGTGACCGCAGGCACCATTGATGCAGCTGCCGAAGCGTTTTCGGTGGGTGTCGATCAACCGGGTGACATGATGATGATGTATGGGTCGACCATCTTCATCATCCTGAGGGCGCAAACCCAAGTGGCTGACCCGCGCATCTGGTATGCGCCGTGGTTATTTGAGGGCGAACACGCATCGATGGCGGGCCTTGCCACGTCTGGCACCCTCACGCACTGGTTCCGCGATCAGCTTGCCCCCGATCTGGACCCCGCCACGGCCTTTCCAAAGCTCGCCGAAGAAGCCGCAACATCGCCCCCCGGCGCCAACGGGCTTTTGATGTTGCCTTACTTCTCAGGCGAGCGGACGCCGATCCATGATGTAAACGCCAAGGGCGCGATTTTCGGGCTGAACCTGACGCACACGCGCGGCGACATGTACCGCGCACTGATCGAAGGGATCGCCCATGGCACGCGGCACGTGACCGACACCTTTGCCGAATTGGGACAAAGCCCCGCGCGCCTTTTGGCCGTGGGTGGTGGCACCAAAAATGCCCTGTGGTTGCAAGCCACATCCGACATCACCGGCATAGACCAGATCGTGTGCGAAAAGACGACGGGTGCCAGTTATGGCGATGCCTTCATGGCTGCTTTGGCCGTTGGGCTGGTAGAACGCGCTGATATCAACCAATGGAACCCGGTCCAGCAGACGATCACCGCGCACCCCACTGATACCTATGACCGCGCGCACGCTTTGTTCCGCAAGCTTTATGAACAGACCAAGGACATTGCAGCGGACTTGGGCGCGCTTTGAAGCAAACGGCTGGCGGAAAAGCACGAAAGTTAGGAAAAAACACGCAACGCCCGCGCGACACGGGCGGTCACTCAGCCGCATCAAAGCGGTTGAGGCTCGGAATTGGGTCGCAGTCCGTCGCAACACCGCTATCTTAGCCGCAACGACAAACATAAAAGATGGACCATCCCCCAATGGAAATCAAAAGCACGCATCACTATCCGTCCCGGCGCTCAGCGGTTCTGGCGGACAATCTCGTCTCAGCTTCGCAACCCTTGGCGGCCCAGGCAGGTCTTGCCATGTTGGCCCAAGGCGGCAACGCGGTTGATGCAGCTATTGCCACGGCCATTGCGCTGACCTTGGTGGAGCCGACGGGGAATGGTGTTGGTTCGGATGCCTTTGCGATTGTGTGGGACGGATCAGAGTTGCATGGGTTGAATGCCTCTGGCCGTTCCCCTGCCGGCTGGACGCCAGAGCGTTTCGCAGGCCATGACGCGATGCCCTTTCGCGGCTGGGAAAGCGTCACAGTTCCGGGTGCTGTGTCGGCTTGGGTTGCGCTGTCCAAACGGTTTGGCAAGCTGCCCTTTGCCGATCTGTTCAAGCCGACAATCGATTATGCCGAGAACGGATTTTTGGTATCCCCTGTCATCGCAGCCTTGTGGAGCCGGGCCGAAGCACAATTGGCCGACTACCCCGGTTTTGCCGAGGCCTTTCTGCCCGAGGGCCGTGCTCCCAAAGCGGGTGAGCGGTTTTTCAACAAGCCGCTGGCAAAAACCTTGCGGTCCATCGCTGAATCGGACGGTTCATCATTTTACGAAGGTGCGCTGGCCGAGCAAATTTGCGCCTTTGCCAAGGAACATGGGGCCGCACTAACCACACAAGACATGAAAGCGCATGAGGCCGACTGGTGCGGTACGATTTCGAAGTCGTTTGGTCAGTGCACCTTGCATGAAATCCCCCCAAACGGTCAGGGGATTGCGGCCCTGAGTGCGTTGGGCATTCTGTCACATACCGGCATTCGCGATCTGGACGCAGACGATCCCCAAGCCTTCCATTTGCAGATTGAGGCGATGAAACTGGCCCTGCGCGATGCGGAGGCCTATGTCGCCGATCCGGGGCACATGAGTGCTGTGAGCGCTGACGACCTGCTGGATGACACCTACCTTGCCAGCCGCGCGGCCCTGATCGATGCAACACGCGCGCAGGATTTTGGCGCAGGTGCGCCCAAGAACGGTGGCACCGTCTATCTGACGGCGGCGGATGCGTCGGGCATGATGGTGTCCTTCATTCAATCAAACTATGCCGGGTTCGGTTCGGGCGTGGTTGTCCCCGGCACGGGCATCAGCTTGCAAAACCGAGGTGCCGGTTTTTCGCTGGACCCCGGCAGCCCCAACCGTGTCGGCCCGAACAAACGCCCCTTCCACACGATCATTCCCGGTTTCCTCATGGGGCCAGACGGACCATTGATGAGCTTTGGGGTCATGGGCGGCCCGATGCAGGCACAGGGCCACTTGCAAATGGTTTTGCGCACACAAATCTGGGGCCAAGATCCGCAGATGGCCGTGGATGCGCCGCGCTGGCGGGTGACCGAGGGCCTCGGCATCGCCTGCGAAGACACCATGCCCCGCGCCACCTTGGACGCACTCGCCGGTCTTGGTCACCAGATATCGCTTGAAGCACCCGATAACGCCTTCGGCTTTGGCGGTGCGCAATTGATCCACCGGCTGCCCGGTGGCGGGTATGCGGCAGGGTCCGATCCCCGCAAGGACGGACTGGCGATAGGGTTTTGATCATGAAGGACACGCAATGACAACGACGCTGACGGCCAGTCCAGAAACCTGTGCGTGGGGCTTTTTCGACGCAACTGCGGCCGCGGTGGCCGAAGTGCAAAGCGGAGACGTGATTACCATTGAAACCGTGTCAGGTGGGCCGGGTGAATTGCCGCCGGAGGGCCAAGGGTTCTTTGTGCCACCCGAACTTTTGGACATCCACGCGCGATCCGAACGGCACCTGCCCGGGCACATCCTGACAGGGCCTGTCGCCATCAAAGGGGCCAGGCCGGGCGACGTGCTAGAGGTGCAGATTCTTGATGTCACATGCCGCCAGAACTGGGGCTGGAACCTGATCCGTCCGCTGGCGGGCACGTTGCCTGACGATTTCCAACAGGCGCGCACCGAAATCATTCCGATGGACTTAGAGGCCATGACGGCCCACCTGTCTTGGGGCCTCGAGTTGCCACTGAACCCGTTCTTTGGCGTGATGGGGGTCGCCCCACCGCCCAATTGGGGACGTATCTCGACCATCCAGCCGCGCCAGCACGGCGGCAATCTGGACAACAAAGAACTCGTCGCGGGAACAACGCTTTTTCTGCCCGTTTTTGTCGAAGGGGCGATGTTTTCCTGCGGTGACGGGCACGGCGCGCAAGGCGACGGCGAGGTCTGTGTGACGGCCATCGAAACGGCGCTGAGCGGAACATTCCGTCTGACCCGACGGGACGACATGCAACTGGCGCACCCGCGCGCGCAAACGCCGACCCATCTCATCACTATGGGTCTGCATCCTGATCTTGATCAATGCGTGGAAATTGCGTTGCGCGATATGATTGCGTGGATCGTCGTTCGCACGGGGCTGAGCCGCGAAGACGCCTATATGCTGTGTTCGCTGGCTGGGGATTTGCGAATCACACAAACGGTCAATGGCAACAAAGGTGTGCACATGATGATGCAGACCGCATTGTTGGATCAGTAAGTTTTAGGCAGTGAGGGTGCGCGGGGCAATTGACACCAGTTCAAATGCGGCGCGCGCCCTGCTACTTCACAGCACCGGCCGCCATGCCCTTGATGATGTATTTCTCCAGGAAAATCGCAACAATCACGAGCGGTAAGATCGCGGCCGACGACAGCGCCGCCATCGACCACCAGTTGATCCCCTGAGACCCTGTTTGAGAGGCCACCATCACCGGCAGCGTGGTCGCGTTCGTTGCTGTCAAAAGGGCGGCAAAGAAGTATTCGTTCCAGCACAGAACGAGGCTCAGGATAAACGCCGCGACCATACCGGGCAGAGCAATGGGCAACACGATCTGAAAGAACGATCCCCAGATACCAAGCCCGTCCACAAGGGCCGCCTCCTCCAACTCCACAGGTATCCCCTGAAACTGGTCACGCATGATCCAGATCACGATAGGGAGCACCATTAGGGTATAAAGCAGGATCAGCCCGATGCGGGTGTCCAGCAGAGCGAGCGACTTGTAAAGCACAAGGAATGGCAGAGCGAGCACAACCGGTGGCAGGATCATCTGGCTGAGGAAAAAGAACGAGATGTCCGAATTGCGCATAAAGCCAAAACGGTAGTTGAAGCGGGACAGCCCATAGGCTGCCAATGAACCGAGGATGACAGCAAGCAAAGACGCGGAAACCGCAATAACAGTGCTGTTCCAGAACCGTTTCAGGAACTCTTCGCGCACCGTCGACACTTCGCCGATCAGACGCGGTGAAATGCCGATGCTTTCCCACCCCTTCCAACGCGGTGTGAAATCCCACCACGGGATCAGGTTGCCTTTCATCACATCCGGCGCAAGCTTGAACGAGGTGGTGATCGTCCAGAAGATCGGGAACAGACAGATGATGGCCCATGTGATCAGGGCCGCGTAAATCGCAACGCGGCTGGCCCACCATTTGGTTTTGACACGGGTGTCTGCGGCGTGGTCTTTGAAGACCGCATTTGTCTGGGTGGCGGTCATGCGGGGCGCTCCATCCAGCGGCTTACGAGTTTCAAAAGCAGCGTGACAAAGATCACGATCAGCACAAGGTACACCATCGCAAGCAATGTGCCGTAGCCGACATTCGAGCGGTCCCGATACTCCCGGAAGATAAAGCTGGTAACAGAGTCAGTGGCGCCCCCCGGCCCACCGGAAGTGACGTTGATGATCACATCCGCCAGCTTCAGTTTAAAGATGATCCGGATGACGACTGCCGTGACCGACACCGGCAGCATCAGGGGAAAGATCACCTCCTTGAAACTCTGCCAGCCTGACGCACCATCGACCTTGCTGGCCTCGATCACCTCACTCGGCAAGGCCTGCAAGCCAGCAAGCAGCATGATCATCATAAATGGAATAAACGTCCACGCATCCATCGCCATGATCATAAATCGCGCGATCTCCGGATTGCCAAAAAAGCTTGGCTCAAACCCCAGCTCGCGGATCAATCGGGAAATGGGGCCAAAGCGGACCTCGAGCATCGACTTGCCGATCATCCACGACACAGCCACGGGGCTAAGCATCAGGGGCAGCAGGAACACGACCCGAAAGAATTTTCGCGCCCGGATTTGGGCGTTCAAAAGCAGGGCGAGGCCAAAGGCGATCACGTATTCCACACTGACGGCGAGCACGTAATAAACCATGTTTTTCAAGGCGTTCCAGTAGAACCCGTCATTCCACATCTGCACCATATTATCCCAGCCATTGGGCTGCGGACCATTGGGTGAGGCAAGGTTCCAGTCGGTGAACGAGATATAGAGCGCGAACAGAAGCGGAAAGACGACAAGTGAGATCACAAACAGTGCGGCCGGCAGCACAAACAGCGTGCGCTTGCCCTTTTCCCCGTTCACGATGACCTGCGCGGCACACAGGGCAAAGGCCCAAAGGACATAGGCATACAGGATGGGCCGCCAGGTTTCGAACCCGCTGGCGACGCGGCCCGTTTCGTACATCATCTGCCAGATGGCGAGAGCCGCGCACAGACCGGCAGAGCCCCAGACCATGGCCTTGCCCAGACGGCGGCGTTGGTCCGAGATGTTATCGGCTGTGACGGTATGAAGAAGGTCGCCTTCGGTGCTCATACTGTGACGTTAACGAGGTGGATGTGATGTGTTAAGCTGAAAAACCGTTTTGATGGTTTGCGCTGGGAAAGATGCCGCCGATCACCCCTCGTTACGACAAGAGGATCGACGCCACGCGGTTTTTGTGCTTGCCTCTGGAAAGACGGTTTGAACCTTTTGTCCAATGCGGGGTGACCTAACATGCTTGAAATCAGCACCGGAAAAGTCGTCAGGGTGATCATGCTGACCCGCGAGAACGGCCCCGATGGAGTCCATCTTGCTGAGTATATCGGGAGCCTCAATGACGATGAAAAGGTAAACCTTGTCGCCGTCATGTGGATCGGGCGCGGCAGCTTTGATGCGGATGAGCTAGAGGAAGCATTGGCCGAAGCGCGGGCAGAGGCGACCGCCCCGACCGAGCGGTATCTTTCGGGCATTCCGGGACTGGCCGAGCATCTGGAAAACGGGCTGGAGGCCTTGGGAATTAATGTGACGGATGCCGAGGACCGGTTCTGAGCGCCAAGGCGCGGGCACAGGACCTGTAAACAAACAGGTCTGAAATCGCGCAGCCGCCAGAGGGAAAAGACGCAACCCGTAGGCTGCGTCCTTGATGTATTATCGCGAGAGCATCACAGCCCGAGCGACGCCTTGTAGACTGCGATCTGACTGTCACGTCCGATCTGGTCCGTGATCTCTTCCCAGGCTGCCGCAATCGCGTCCGCGGTTTCCTGAGCCGAGCCATACTGACCGGCATAGCCTTTGGCCAACTCATCCTCAGCAACCGAGTAGTACTGGAAGATACCCGGAATCCGGGGTTCGATGGCCGCGTTGGGGTGGTTGTAACTGTCCGCGTTTGAGCCGAGGTAGTCTTCGACGTATGCGCGGTCGTAACCTGCCTCTTCCCACTCTTCGAACTGGAAGTGCGAGTTGCGGTAAGGCTGGAAGCCCGACGGATAGGCCGAAGCCCAAAGCGACAGGTCTTTGCCACCCAGATGGGCTGCGGCGGACCAAGCGGCCTTTTTCTTCTTCTCGTCGCCTTCCACGGTCGCCATGACGTACACACCCCAGCCGATATAGGCCATGTTGGGTGCCTCGTTACGGGTGTCTTCCCATGCGCCCGCTTGGGCGTTGTACACACGATCCGAGGCCGGGTTGACGCCAAATCCGACAACATCGCCCACAACGGACGTATCAGAGGTGCGCGCGGATGATCCCACATCGCCCCACCACATCAGCATCGAACCTGTACCAGCAAGGAACTGCTGGAAGGCAGTCGTGCCGGGGTCCGCGTTGATCTGGTCAGTTGGGTATGCGCCCGCGTCGATCAGGTCCATCACATCCTGAATGGCCTGTACCCAAGCCGGGTTGTTGACCATCGGTTTCATGGTGTCCGGTTCAAACAGCCATGCTGGCGAGTTTGGATGCTTGGCATAGGCAGACGCGCGGTTTTCAAGGAAGTAGAAGCCGAAGCCACCCCAGCCTTTGAGCGGATCAAGATAGCCGTGTGCAGGCAGTCCGGTTAGCGGGTCTTCTTTGCCGACAAGGTCTTTGGAAACCTGATTGATCTCTTGCCATGTGGTGGGCACCTCTGCGCCGCCAATGCCATCGGGACCAAAGTAGTCTTTACGATACGCAAACGTATGGCAGTCACCGTCGATGGACACGCGATAGGTCTTGCCATCCCACGTGCCGACGGGGGCCTTGAGGTAGTCCACATAGTCATCCATGTCGATCTGCTCTTTGACCCAGTCAGGCATCTCGGATGCAAGACCCTTGCCCAGCACATCACCCTCGAACGGTGCACCCATTTCGATAATGTCGAAATCGACCGTACCGGTGGCAATGGATTGCTGCAGACGCGCGTTATAGTCGGCTTGGGCCAGATCGATCCAGTTGATCTTGGCGCCTGTGTAAGCCTCCCAAGGTTTCAGGAACCCGCGGAACAGGAAGTTGTGAAGGTTCTGGTTGTTCAGACCCATAAAGGTCAGCTCGACACCTTCAAACTCACCTTCGGCCACGTTGCCTTTGGTCGCGCCAAGACACATCTCGCCAACTTTTTGCCAATCACTGTCAGTGGGCGAACCCGCCCCGACACCGGGAATCTTGAGAATTTCTGCGCGGACATTGCCGTGTCCATCCGCCATACCTGTTTTTGGCATCATCGCCAGCGCACCAACCGCAGCAGTGCCTTTGAGCATCTCGCGCCGGTTCATTTTCTGTGCCGCGCGGATGTAATTATAGAGTTCGACTTTCACGTTTATCCTCCCAAGAAAACATTTATCGTTTTGGCGAGGCCAACGGACAAAGCTGAAAAATTACTTTGTTTTATGAACAGGCTGTGCCTGTCCGTTCCCCCACAAGGGTCGAGTATGGTTGATCTTTACCTCAAGTCAACTGACGTCATGCAATGGGCGTGGACAGGGCAAACTGCATTGGCTAGCATCCATTTCAGGGCGGGGAGATTTCAGTATATGGCAGGCGTCAAGATTGAGGACATTCGAAAGTCCTATGGGGCGGTCGAGGTCATCCACGGATTGAACGTCGATATTGCTGACGGCGAGTTCGTGGCGCTGGTCGGTCCGTCGGGGTGCGGCAAGTCTACATTGCTGCGCATGATCGCAGGGCTTGAACCCATCAACAGTGGCACCATCGCCATTGGTGATCGCGTTGTGAACAACCTGCCCCCGTCCGAACGTGACATCGCGATGGTGTTCCAGACTTATGCGCTTTATCCGCACAAATCCGTGGCCGAAAATATGGGCTTTGCCCTCAAAGTCTCCAAGGCGCCCCGCGCCGAGATTGACCGGCGCGTGCGCGAAGCCGCCGAGATCCTCAGCCTGACTGAATATCTGGACCGCAAGCCCCGCCACCTGTCCGGGGGGCAGCGTCAACGGGTCGCCATGGGCCGCGCCATTGTGCGCGATCCGCAGGTGTTTCTGTTTGACGAGCCGCTGTCCAACCTCGATGCCAAGCTGCGCATACAGATGCGTACGGAAATCAAGGAACTGCATCAGCGGCTCAAGACCACCACCGTCTTTGTCACCCATGACCAGATCGAAGCCATGACACTGGCCGACCGCATCGTTGTCATGCAGGCCGGCCACATCGAACAGGTGGGAACCCCACTTGAGCTTTACGACAACCCGCGCAACGACTTTGTGGCGACCTTCATTGGCGCGCCCTCGATGAACCTTCTGGCAGGCACGCGAAGCGACGGGCAGGTCAGCGTTGGTGATCAGAAGTTTGCAGGACCCTCGGGCACCGGAAACATCAAGTTGGGCATCCGTCCAGAACACCTGATCCTTGCCGACGACGGACTCCCGATGCAGGTCAAGGTGGTTGAGCCGACGGGCGCTGAAACGATGGTGTTCCTGCGCTTTGACGATCAGGATGTGACGGCCGTGTTCCGCGAACGCCATGCGTTTGAACCCGGTCAGACGATCCACCTTAAACCTGACCCCGATCACATCCACATCTTTGATGCGGAAACAGGCCAACGCGTGGATGCAGGCTGATGCCGCAGCGCACCGTTCTATGCTTTGGCGACAGCAACATCCACGGCACGCGGGCCATGCGCCACATGGGCGACCGGCGACGACTGGAACGCAATCAACGCTGGCCCACAGTCATGGCCACGGTCTTGGGCCCGGACTGGGATGTCATCGCCGAAGGGCATCCAGGTCGCACCTCGGTCTTTGAGGACCCTATCGAGGGTGCGCACAAAAGCGGGCTGCGTGCTCTACACGCGTTATTAGAAAGCCACCGCCCGATTGATCTGGTGCTGATCATGCTCGGCACAAACGATCTCAAGGCGCGCTTTGGACTAAGCGCCAGCGACATTGCTCTTGGTATCCAACGGCTCGCCCTTGAGGTCCGTCGCTCTGACAGCGGTCCTGATGGCACTGCGCCACAGGTCATGCTGATGGCCCCGGTTCGTGTCCTTGAAATGGGCTGTCTGTCAGAGATATTTTCGGGTGCCGAAAACACCTCTTCAGCGCTGCCCGGCCATCTGGCGCAAATTGCGGCGTCTCAGGATTTCGGTTTTACCGACACAAATTCAGTGGCCCGGGTCGACCCAGTTGACGGCGTTCACCTGAGCGCGGAAAGTCATGCAGCCATTGGTGCACATGTGGCCAAGGCCGTGACGGATTTTATGGCTTAGACCAACTAGACCAACTTGGGGGGGCAAAACATGCTCAAAGGAATTGATCCGATACTGAACGCCGATGTGCTTTATGCGCTGCGGGCGATGGGGCATGGGGATGATCTGATTATCTCGGATACGAACTTTCCTGCCGACAGCGTGGCCCGTGAAACCACGTTGGGCGAGGTCTTGCGCATTGATCGATCTGCGGCCGAAGTGGTCGAGGCGGTCCTATCCCTCTATCCTATCGACACCTTTGTGGATGACGCCGCTGCGCGGATGGAGGTGGTCGATGAGCCCGATACAATCCTGCCCGTGATGCAGGAAGTGCAGACCAAAGTCAGCGCGGCGGGTGGCCCAACCATGATCGGCGTCGAACGGTTTGCGTTTTATGACCGCGCCAAGCAGGCTTATGCGGTGATCCAAACGGGCGAGCGCCGCTTTTATGGGTGTTTTGCACTGCGCAAAGGGGTGATCCCCCCGGACGAAGCCTAAGATGGGTACCGTTGCCATCCTCGGCGTCTTTGTCGCCGACACCGCCTATCGCGCCGCGCGTATGCCCAAGATGGGCGAGACAGTCATGGGCACCTCATTTGCCCTTGGGCCCGGCGGCAAGGGGTCCAACCAAGCCGTTGCCTGTGCCCGGCTGGGCGCGCAAACCCATATGATCAGCAAACTGGGGCAGGACGATTTTGGCCGACTGGCTTTGGACACATGGGCCGAGGCAGGCGTAACCCCGCACGTCGAACAGTGCGCCGACAGCTATACTGGTGCCGCGTTTATCTTTGTGGATGACGCAACTGGCGACAATGCAATCATCGTCTCACCCGGAGCCGCCGCACTCATCAGCGCGGCAGATGTCGACGCCCATGCGACCCTGATCCAAAGCGCGGACGTTTTTGTCACCCAACTCGAACAGCCCATGGCCGCCGCCATGCGCGGGCTTGAGATTGCGCGGACAGCAGGGGTAACGACCATCCTGAACCCCGCCCCCGCCGCAGAACTGCCAGAGGGTATGTTGGCCCTATGCGACTACGTCACTCCCAATGAAACGGAAGTTGAGGCGCTTACCGGCATCGCAGTCCATACACCTGCGGATGCAGAGCGAGCCTGCGATGCGTTGCTCGCTCTCGGTGTGAAAACCCCGATCGTCACAATGGGCGGTCAAGGCGCCTTTCTGCACGGACACGGGCTGGTGCCCGCTGTCGACGCAGGCCCGGTAGTCGAAACCACGGGCGCCGGGGATGCATTCAACGGCGCACTTGCTGCCGCGTTGTCGGAAAAGCGCACGTCACTCGAGGCCGTTCAATACGGCTGTGCCACTGCTGGTCTGTCTGTAACTGCGGCCGGTACTGCGCCCTCGATGCCAACGCGGGAACAGGTTGACGCGCTACTAGGTTAGCGTGCGCCATTCACATTGAGATAGACCGCGTAAAGCGACGTTGTCGCTGTGATGAACAAGCGGTTCAACTTGGGCCCGCCAAAGCACACGTTCGAGACAATCTCGGGGATGTTGATCTTGCCGATCAAGGTGCCGTCGGTGTCGATGCAGTGCACGCCGTCCTCTGCCGAGGACCAGATACGCCCGTCCCGATCAAAGCGGAAACCATCAAACAGACCTGCGGTACAATCGGCAAACACCTCGCCTCCGCTCAGTGACTGACCGTCTGCATTGACGGTGTGACGGCGGATATGCGCAGGGCCTCCGGGCGTGTGGGTGGCCCCGGTATCGGCAATGAACAGCTCGGATTCATCCGGGGAAAAGGCCAGTCCGTTGGGTTTGACGTAGTCGGTTGTGACTTGCGTCAGCCCCCCCGTTTCAGGATCACAGCGATAGACATGGCAAGCGCCAATCTCGCTTTCTGCCCGCTCCCCTTCATAGTCCATCAGGATGCCATAGCTGGGGTCGGTGAACCAAACGGAGCCATCCGATTTCACAACCACATCATTTGGGGAATTCAGGCGTTTGCCCTCGAACCGATCTGCCAGCACCTTGATCGATCCGTCATGTTCGGTGCGCGTCACCCGGCGGGCCAGATGTTCGCAGGACACAAGCCGCCCCTGCCCGTCCACGGTGTGTCCGTTGGTGTTGTTTGACGGATCGCGAAACACTGACACAGACCCGTCCGTTTCGTCCCAGCGCATCATCCGATTGTTGGGGATGTCGGACCACACAAGGTACCGGCCAGCCGCGAAATAGGCAGGCCCCTCGACCCAGCGCATACCGGTGTGCAGCCGCTCGACCTTTGCATGGCCGATAAAGCAGGCCTCGAACCGAGGATCGAGCACTTCGAAACCAGTGCCGTCTAGGGTGCCAAACATGGTGTCTCTCCTCTGGGTGCCGCTTAGTTGACAGGCGTCAACAATGCCTCGCCTGCAAAGTAGGCCGCAAGATTGTCACGTTGCAACTGCCCCATGGTTTTGCGGGTCTC
The DNA here is from genome assembly GCF_900143535.1 of Tateyamaria sp. Alg231-49. Classification (GTDB taxonomy): domain Bacteria; phylum Pseudomonadota; class Alphaproteobacteria; order Rhodobacterales; family Rhodobacteraceae; genus Tateyamaria. The sequence goes on from NZ_FRFA01000005.1 coordinate 261,740, forward strand.
GACAGTGCCAGAAGACTGGTGGGGGGACAGCACAACGTTGTCGAGTTGGAGAAAGCGGGGATCAATATCAGGTTCGTTCCGAAACACGTCCAGCGCTGCACGTCCCAAAGCGCCACTTTCGAGCGCGTCCAGCAAGGCGCTTTCGTCCAGGGTCGTCCCGCGCGAGGCGTTGACCAAAAACCCGTCAGGCCCCAACGCGGTGATCGCATCGGCACCGATAATGCCCATTGTCTCAGGCCCGCCCGACACAGTGACGACCAGCGTTTGAACGGTGCGCACAAGGTCAACGATATCGGCGTGATGCGTCCAGCCCGGCGTGTCCTTTGCGCTGCGGGCATAGTAATGGATGTCGCAGCCAAAGGGCACGAGGCGCTCGGCCACCGCGCGGCCAATGCGACCAAGACCGACGATCCCTACGGTGCTGCCCGACACTTTGCGTTGAAGTGTATAGGCGCCGCGCGCGGCCCAGCGTCCTGACCTGATCCAGTCCGACGCACCAATCATCCCGCGTGACCCGGCGATCAACATGCCCACGGCAAGGTCGGCCACATCTTCGGTCAAGACATCTGGCGTATTGCTCACCCGAATGCCCTTTGAGGTCGCGTACTCTACATCAATCGTGTCGAACCCAACCCCGTAATTGGCAATCATTCCCAACTTGGGGAAAGCGTCCATGATATCTGCACCCAAGTTGTCATGTCCGCGAAAAGCAAACGCCTCGACCCGCTCAAACGCCTCATTGGGCAAGCTGTCGAGCGGGGCTCCATGTGGCAGATTATAGACCACGTATTCCGCCTCCATCGGGACAGTGTCCCAGTCGTCATAGGTCTCAAATGTCAGGATATGGCGTTTACTCATGAGCGCTCCAATGTGGGGGCTGTGGTGTTCAATGGGGGTGCAAGTGATCAAGGTGGTCTTTGTTCGGAACCGCAGTTGGCTGCGCATTGCCCGGATGGGCCGGGTCATCTCCCCAAATTGCATGGTAACTGGTCACCGCCATGCCGCGCCGTTCCATCATCACAACCAATGCACCCAGTGTGACCCACCACAGTACCAACACCACCCACATCCAGTTCGGGGCGTTCGCGTGCAATAGTCCGTAAATGATCGTGACCGCGGCCAGCACCAACACACCATAGCCCACCGATTTGTGCACTGCCTCAAAAACACGGCGGCGGCGTGTCATATCATAGTGATCACCGTTCAAACTACCATCCTTGGCGGGTTCGGTCGGCCCCCCCTTGCTGCCCCGAAAGAGCCCAAGAAGGACCTGGACCGTCAGCCCTGCCAACACCCCGCACCCCAAAATCCCGTGCAGGCTTGCGTCACGAAATTGCACCGGCAGCACCAGCACGAGGGCCGTTACAGACAAGCCCAGAACCAGCATCTGACCCATCCAATGTGCGCGCCACCATGTCTGATTGTCCAACTCGCGCGGCCAGTCTTGTCCGGGCATCACCTTGAAATAACGTGCAAAAAATACAGCCATTGGGGAAAGAATGCCCCAGGCCAGCACCATGAACCGGCCATGCCAAGCCACAGCAAACTCCACCAGATGCGGCGCATCCGCATTGATGGGAGAGAGCAGCCAGTTCAGCATCAGCCCTTGACCGCACCAGCCGTCATGCCGGTGATAATCTGACGCGACGCGAACAGGGTAAAGATAATCGGCGGGATCGCCAGCAACATGCCCGTGGCCATGATCACCCCCCATTCGACGTTGAATTCGGACATGTTGTTCACAATCAGGATCGGCATCGTGCGCGTGTCACGATCCGACAGGGCTGAGGCCAGCAGGTATTCGTTCCACGCGATGCGGAATGTGAAAATGGCCGCCGCCGCAAGCCCGGGTTTGATCAGCGGGAGAACGACTTTGAAGAACACCTGAAACGGCCCTGCCCCGTCAACACGTGCGGCCTCTTCGAGGCTACGCGGCACCTGCACGATAAAGCTTTGCAAGATCCAGATCACGAAGGGCAGGTTCATCGCCACATAAATCAGAATGATGCCTGAATGCGTTCCAGCAAGGCAGACATCGCCCCGCCCGCCAAAGGTGTCGCGGATCGCGCCGCCGATCAGCCCATCGCGGTCCAGACAGAATTCATTGTTCCACAGGCCGAAAACAGGCACCAGCAACACCGCCGGGGGCACCATACGCACCATGAGCGTGCTCAAGGACACGGTATCGCGCCCCATGAAACGGAACCGCACCAGCGCATAAGCCGCCATGCACCCGATCACCAAGGTTAAAACGGTTGAAATCAGCGCGATGATCAGTGAGTTGATGAACGCCCCGCCGAACTTGAGCGAGCAGAAATCAACGTGATCTGGTTCGTACCAAAGCACATCGCACAGCGCCTTTTCGTAGTTTTGGATCGTGGGCAGAAAGATCAGCCCCGAACTGCCCGAGATGATATCCACGTCCAGCTTGAACGAGTTCATGAACATCAGGATCACAGGCCCCACGGACATGAAAACCAGCAACGCGATGACCGCATAGAAAGCTGGGTTCGCTTTTGTGTTTGGGCTCGCCATCAGTCGTCCTCCTCCACCAACGCTTGCACCCTAGCGGCGCGTGTCTCTTGCCAACGGTTGAAGGCGAACATCGCCACAGTCAGCAGCAAGAGCAGTATAAGCAGGTAGTTCGACATAGCAGCGGCCACGCCCAACTCGCGGAATTCGGTTGCGGTACGCGAGATGCGCAGGGCAAGGATTTCGGTGGAAAGGCCCGGCCCCCCTTCGGTCATCACAAGGATCACTTCGAGCACTTTGAAGGCATCGATCAGGCGCAAAAGGCCGGTGACGATCAGAACAGGCATCATTAAGGGCAGTTTGATGTGAATGACCTGCTGCCAGGCCGTTGCCCCATCAATGCGCGCCGCTTCAAGGGCGGAACGGGGCAAGGATTGCAGCGCGGCCAGCGACAGGATGAAGATAAACGGGGTCCATTGCCAGATATCGGCAATGATGATGGACATCAGCGCGTGCTGCCCCAACCAGTCGACGGTCGGCAGGCCGATCCCGTCAAGAAAGCGGTTAAAGGTGCCCACCGTGGGGTGATACATGTAACGCCACATTAGGCCCACCACGACGGGGGCGATCATCATCGGCAGGATGAACATGGTGCGCAACACCGAGATCCCGCGAATGTCACGATCCAGCAGCAAGGCAAGGCCCACGCCCAGGACCATCTCGATGCTGACAACGAAAAAGGCAAAACGCAGCGTGACGCCAAGGCTTTCGTGGAAATTCGGGTCACCCCACAAGGTGATGTAGTTCTTGAGGCCCACAAACTCGGCCTCGCCAATGGTCTGGCTGGGGTTCCAATCGCGGAAACTGCCCCAGATCATGTAGCCCAGCGGGTACATCAGGGCGAGCGCCATGATGACGATGGCGGGTGCCATGAACATGTATGGGGTCAGGCGGTTGGCCATGGCAGTACGCATGACGGGAACCTCATTTTCAACGATAGGCTTCGGGAAATCCGGGGCGCGCGCAAGACGCAACGCGCCCCAGCTGGAGGGTCAGTTTAGTTCCAGGTGTAGTAGCCTGCGTCTTCCATCACGGCTTTGGTCCGTTCGGCCACCCCATCCAGCGCTTCCTGGATGTCGAGGTCTTCGGTCAGAACTTTGGACAGAGTAGTACCCAGATCGGCATTGATCTTGCCCCAGACGGGAATGATCGGACGCCAGTCAGGGTCGGCGTACTGCAGCGCTTCACCAAAGGTCGCCATGTGTGGGAACTTGGCGTTCACATCCGCATCTGCGTGTGTCGAGAAACGCGACGGGTTGCCGCCGGCCATTGCCACCAACTTGTCGCCCTCTTTCGAGGTCAGCCACTGCATCAGCAAGAACGCCGCTTCTTTGTTTTCCGCGTTGGCAGGGATGCCGATGCCGAAACCACCAGTTTGGCTGGCGCGCTTGACGCCCATCGGGTGCATCGCCCAACCCACTTTGCCGACCACTTGGCTCTTGCTTGGATCATCGATTTGCCCCGCCACAACGGTGGTGTCGAGGAACATCGCTGTGTCGCCATTCAGGAACGAGCCCAGCGCTTCGCCAAATCCAAAGTTCGTCGCCCCTTCGGGGCCGCAATCCACGATGGATTTCAGCGCTTCGGCCGCTTGCACGCCGGCGGCATTGTTGACGACCGGGTTCCATTCGTCATCAAAGATCGCACCGCCCAGTGTGTTCAGGTGCAGCAGAAAAGCGTGCGCTGCGTGGTGGCCAGAGGCCGCACGCGAAGACAAACCGCCCATACCGGGTTCCAGCTCGGGGATCTGGCAGGCAATCTCGAGCATCTCGTCATATGTCTCAGGCACTTCGAGCCCGTGCTTTTCAAAGATGTCCTTGCGGTAGCCCAGCACGGACGTTTCCGACCCATAAGGAATACCAAAGAGCGAGCCCGTCGAGCCTTGCAGATACCCTTTGTCACCGCCGGCAAAACCTATGTTGTAGACATAGCCGTCAATTAGATCGCCCGCGTCATAGGCTGGGTTGGACAGCTTGGGGTTCATGAAATACTTGGCGAGGTTTTCCAGCTGGTCGGCATAAACATAGTCCGCCTTGGAAAACACCACATAAGCGATCAGGTCGTATTCGCCCTCGTCCTGTGCCAGCTCAAGCGTTTGGCGCTCGCGCATCTTGAGGTACGGCAGTTGGTCAACCTCGACTTCGATACCGGTTTGCTTGGTGAATTCTGGCAAAATCTGCATCACCGCGTTGTAGTGCGGGTGGGCGGGGAAGTTCACGATCAGGGTCGTGCCTTCATATTCGGCATAAGGATTGGCAAAGGCCGCCCCTGTCATGAACGCCATGGTCGTCAGACCTACGGCTGTTGATTTCAGCCCTTTAATCATCAGTTCCTCCCATTGAACTTTGTTTGCGCGCAAAATTGCGGCTTTGGTTTTGCGCGCTTACAGCGCGACTTCGGTATTTCGATCGAACAGATGCACACCACCCGGATCGATCGCGAATGTTAGGGTTTGGCCCAAGGCCACGGGCGTTTGCGAGTTCACTTCGACCATCACCCGCGCAGGACCGCATTTGCAGAGCAAGACAGACTGGGCGCCCACGTATTCCGAAACTTCGACGTCCAGTTTCAGCGCGCGTGCAGGTTCGGCATCCGCTTCAAAGGCCAGATCAGAAGGGCGAATACCCAGGGTGATCTGCTTACTATTGTGCTTTTGTGCTTTGGCGGCTTTTTCGCCGATCAGCTGCACATCGAACCCGTCGCCTTTGACAAAGACACCGCCATCATGTTCGACGATCTCACCATCGAGGAAATTCATCGGGGGCATGCCCATGAAACCGGCGACAAACTTGTTCACCGGGCGCTTGAACAACTCTTCGGGCGTGCCTTGCTGCTGGATATAGCCGCCGTGCATGACCACGATCCGATCGGCCAGCGTCATCGCCTCGATCTGATCGTGCGTGACGTAGATCATGTTTTTCTGCACCCGCTGGCTCATCAACGCCAGCTCGGCGCGCATCTGCCCACGCAGTTTGGCATCAAGGTTCGAAAGCGGCTCATCAAAGAGGAAAATACCGCTGTCCTTGGCCAATGCGCGCGCCATCGCGACCCGCTGACGTTGCCCGCCGGACAGGGCGCCGGGCTTGCGCGCGAGGAATTCGGTCAGGCCAACAGTGTCGGCCACTTCGCGCACCTTCTTTTCGATTTCTGCTTTCGGTCGGCGGGCCAGACGCAGGGCAAAGCTGATGTTCTGGGCGACGTTCATGTGCGGGTAAAGCGCGTAGTCCTGAAACACCATCGCCAGATCGCGATCTTTCGGCTCAAGGTGGCTGACAGGTTTACCATCCACAAAGATCTCGCCTTCACTCACCTCCTCCAGCCCGGCGATCATGCGCAAAGTGGTTGATTTTCCGCAGCCCGAAGGACCGACCAAGACGGTGAACTCGTTGTCCGCCATCTCCAGATCGATCCCATGCAGGACCTGAACATCGCCGTAGCGTTTGATCAGATTTTCAAGGCGAATGGTCAGCATATCGGCTCTCTCCCCCCGATGTGTTACCGGTCACATTAGGAGATGTGACCGGTAACACAAGCAAAAAGAGTCGTTTTACTTCAACAACCCGCCCACAAGCTTACGGTTTTGTACTTTCGCGAAATTCCAGATCAACATCGACGCTGACATGTTGACGTGCCGCCTCGGTGTGATCGGACGCCTCGAGCAATCCGGCGATCATGCGCCCGGCTGCCTGCCCAATGGCCTGAGGATCGACCGTGACCGTCGTGATCGTCGGCGAGGAAAAGCGCGACACCTCGAAATTGCCGAACCCCAGAATGCCGATATCATCCGGCACCGCCTTACCCGCACGACGCAAGGCCGACGTCAGGCCAAACGCGGGTGCATCCGACACGCAGAATATACAGTCGGTGTCGGGATAACGCGCGAGCAGCTCAGGGGCGGCGGCGGCGCCATCTTCGATGGACAGGGGAGGTTTTCCCAGGCGCAGAATTCGGTGGTCGGACAAACCGGCCTCTTTCATCGCCGCACTGAACCCTTTGCGCCGGGCCGCGCCGCGCGTCCAATCGTCTTCGACCTCACCCAGAAACGCGATATTGCGATACCCGCGCGCAATCATCGCTTGTGTCATTTGCCGTGCTGCGGCCACATTGGAAAAACCGACCGTATGGCCAATAGGCTGCTCGGGCCGCTCCCACAATTCGACCACAGGCACATTGGCATCCCGCAGTAACGCGATGGTGCGCTCGGTATGCCCGTCATAAGACAGCACTATTGCCTCTGGGCGCCGGCGCAGCATGGTCTCAACCAGCTCTTCTTCGCGGTCGCGTTCGTAGTTGGTGTAGCCCAGCAGGATTTGCTGCCCGATCTTTTCCAGCTCTTCAGTCAGCGCCTGAACCGTTTCGGCAAAGTGCAGGTTGTTAAGTGAAGGCACCAGCACAGCGACAAAACCAGACCGTTTGGTGGTCAAACTGCCCGCCATCTGGTCCGGGACATAGTTCATCTCGCGCACGATCGACAGGATGTGTTCACGGGTCTCGCGCGAAACCGGGCTGTCTTTTTTCAACGCGCGCGACACAGTCATGCGCGACACGCCTGCGGCGTGCGCCACATCCCGCATGGTCACCGTGGATTGCGATTTGAGGGGCTTTTTCACGCTGGCACCAAAAAAGTGTTATCGGTCACATATTGCGCAACCACAGTGCGACGCGCAAGTGTGCCCTCCCCCGTTCGTTTTCGCTTGGCCCGGTTGTCTGGCCTGCGCATGCTGGGTAGGCGCATATATCGCATGCGCACGCCGTGTTCGCCCCCACTTGGCGACATAGGTATGTGTGCATTGGGGGACCTACGTTGCTTACGATCACGTCTGTTGAAAAATCCTATCTCCACGAAGACGGCCGCATTCCTGTGTTGCAGGGCGTGAGCCTCGCTTTGGATCAGGGCCAAACTCTTGCCCTGACAGGTGAATCCGGCAGCGGCAAAAGCACGCTATTGCACATCGCGGCTGGCCTTGAGGCACCGGACGCGGGGTCTGTTCATGTGTTGGGGCAGGATATTACAGCCATGGATGACAGCGGGCGGGCCGCCATGCGCCGCCGCGACATTGCACTTGTCTTTCAGCAGTTCAACTTGATCCCGTCCCTGACCGTGGGGGCCAACATCTCCTTTCAGGCAGCACTTGCGGGCACCATCGACACCGCCCACGTCACGGCTCTTGCCGAGGCGTTGGGCCTGTCGGATCAACTCTCCAAATATCCAGAGGCCCTGTCAGGTGGCCAGCAACAGCGTGTCGCCATTGCACGCGCGCTTGCGGCCCGTCCCAAACTGCTGCTGGCCGACGAACCCACCGGCAATCTGGACGAAAAAACGGGAGCGACTGTGCTGGAACAAATGCTGGAACTTGTCCGGCAAAGCGACACAGCGCTGATGGTGGTCACCCATTCGCCCAAGGTCGCCGCACGCATGGATCGCACGTTGGAATTGAGCGGTGGCAAGGTGTTATGATCCGCACCTGCCTCATCGCCCTGCTGTCCCACTGGCGGCGCAATCCCGTCCAGTTGTTCGCCTATCTGGCCGGGCTGGCCATTGCGACGGCTCTTTGGTCCGGCGTGCAGGCGATCAACAGCGAAGCGCGCGCCAGCTACGATGCCGCGGCCGCAACCCTTGGCGAAGGGCGGTTTGATCGGTTGATCCCCAAACAAGGCAACGCTATCGCCCAAGACACATATGTGACCCTGCGGCGCGCCGGTTGGCTGGTGTCCCCGGTCTTGGACGTACGGCTTGGGGATGTGCGGGTGATCGGAGTGGAACCTGTGACGTCGCCCACGGGTTTTGCCGGACTGACATTCACCGAAGAAACACCCGCACTGATGCCCGGCGAGCCAGACCTGTTGTTTGCCAACGCAGAAACCGCGGCGGCACTTGGGGATCGGGCCCGCGTCAGCGTGAATGAAAACGTTGCCCCCGGTGTGGCCGTCGGCGACATCGGCACAGTGCAGCGTCTTTCAGGGCGCGATGATCTGTCGACCCTTGTCTTGCTGCCCGAACAGCCCATCGGTCGTCCCGATCTTGAAACCATCGCCCCTGGCTTGCGCTTGCAACCTTCCCAGCAAGTGGCGGATGTCGCCCAACTCACCGACAGCTTTCACCTCAACCTCACAGCCTTTGGGCTGCTCAGCTTTGCTGTGGGTCTGTTCATCGTACACGCGACCATCGGGCTGGCGTTTGAGCAGCGGCGCGGCATGATCCGCACCATCCGTGCGCTTGGGGTGCCCTTGCGGACTCTGGTGACGCTGATCACGGTCGAGATGTTGGCACTGGCGGCTATTGGGGCCGCACTTGGTATCGTCATGGGCTATGTGATTGCCGCCCTTCTGCTGCCGGATGTCGCCGCCACACTGCGCGGGCTGTACGGGGCGGAGGTGTCGGGCACACTGGGCTTTCGCGCTGAATGGTGGCTGTCGGGGTTCTTGCTTGCACTGCTTGGTACCGCCATCGCCTTGGCAGGGCGCATTTGGCAGATCGCTCGCATGCCGCTGTTGGCGAGTGCGCGGCCCCGTGCGTGGGTGATGTCGGGGGCGACGCGCTTTGGTGTACAAAGTGTCGCCGCGCTTGGCCTCCTTTCGACGGCAGTGTTGCTTGTGGTCTTGGCTGACGGGTTGATCCCTGTTTTCGCCCTGCTGGGATGTCTGTTGATCGGCGGCGCGCTGGCGCTGCCAGTGCTGGCGTCCTACGCACTGAGGCTGTTTGAGGCGCGCGCCTCGCAGCCTATTTGGCAATGGTTTTGGGCCGATACACGCCAGCAACTGCCCGGCCTTAGCCTTGCATTGATGGCCTTGTTGCTCGCCGTGTCGGCCAATGTCGGCGTGTCGACGATGGTGTCGAGTTTCCGGCTGACCTTTGTCGGGTTTCTGGATCAGCGCCTTGCCCCAGAACTGTTTGCGCGCGTGGACAATGCCGAACAAAGCGCGCAACTGGAGGCGTATCTGATCGCCCAAGGTATCGAAACGCTCCCCCTTCGATCCGCCTCTGCCCAGATCGAAGGCCGCCCCGTGCAGGTCTTCGGCGTGCGGGTCGGGCCGACATACCGCAACAATTGGGTGTTCTTGGCAGAAGAAAGTGACGCATGGGATCGCGTGGAGCGCGGCTCGGCGGTCATCGCCAATGAACAACTGGCCAGACGCCGCAGTCTGTGGGTTGGGGACAGCGTGCAGATTTCACCTGACCTGACCCTCCCCATTGCCGCTGTGGTGGGCGATTATGGCAACCCTGAAGGTCAGATTGTCGTCTCAGAGGATGTGTTCACCACCCTCTATCCCGACAGCTTTGCCGCGCAGTTCGGTATGCGCACCGGCGACGCGACAGCCTTGCGAACACAGATCGTCGACCAAGTCGGTCTGCCCGAAAACACTATGATCAATCAGGAAGCAATCAAGGCGATGTCTCTAGAGGTGTTCGAACGCACCTTTACCGTCACCGCAGCCCTCAATGTGCTTACCCTTGGCGTTGCCGCCTTCGCCATTTTGATGAGCCTTTTGACCCTTGCCGACCTGCGCGTGCCCCAACTTGCCCCCGTCTGGGCCATTGGCGTGACGCGAGCCACATTGGGGCGGCTGGAGTTGTTTCGCGCCTTAGGATTAGGCCTATTGGTCTTTGCCTACGCTATCCCTTTGGGCCTCGCCTTGGCATGGATTTTGCTGGCCTTGGTCAATGTAGAGGCTTTCGGGTGGCAACTGCCGATGTTTCTGTTCCCGTTGGATTATCTACAACTGGGGGCCTATGCCCTTGTCGCCGTTGCACTTGCAGCTGCATGGCCCGCATGGCGCTTGATCCGCACGCCTCCGGCCGCCCTTCTCAAGGTGTTTGCGCATGAACGTTAGGCTTTTCCTTCTTCTGTGCCTGTTGCCGCTTTCTGCGCTGGCCCAGGGGTTTTCAGGCCTCGGGTCGGAAGCAGACGCAGAATTTTCCAGCCCCTCCCCGAACCCTGCTTTCGCTTTCCCCGCCGATCACGGGCCCCACCCCGATTACCGGATCGAATGGTGGTACCTGACGGCCACGCTCGAAGCCGCAGATGGCACAGCTTACGGTCTGCAATGGACCCTCTTTCGCTCAGCCCTCGCGCCGGGAGAAGACGAAGGATGGGCCTCTCCGCAAATCTGGTTTGCACATGCCGCCGTCACAACGCCCAACGCACATCTCGCCTCCGAAAGGTTCGCGCGCGGCGGCATAGGCCAAGCAGGCGTTCAGGCGTCCCCCTTCCGTGCGTGGATTGACGAATGGGCGCTTGAGGGGCCGGATTTCGACAGCCTGTCCCTGTCCGCACATACGCCTGACTTTGCTTATGACATGACGCTTGAGGCGCAAGGGCCGCTGGTCTTTCACGGCGATGCGGGCTTTTCCGTGAAATCTTCCGAGGGACAGGCCAGCTATTATTACTCCCAACCTTTCTATGACATCTCCGGCACCCTGACCCTGCCGGAAGGACAGGTCACGGTCAGCGGTCAAGCATGGCTCGACCGGGAATGGTCCTCGCAACCTTTGAGCGACACGCAATCTGGCTGGGACTGGTTTTCGCTGTCCTTTGATCAGGGGGCCAAGCTGATGGGGTTCCAGCTACGCCAAACGGATGGATCAACGTTCAGTTCGGCCACATGGATCGAGGCGGATGGCACGACGACGGCTTACGCGGATGGCGCATTCACCGCCCGTCTTCTGGAAACGAGCAATGTCGCAGACCGGGACATCCCCACCCGCTGGCAAGTCGCCTTGCCTGACCGCCACGTGGATGTGACAGTCAGCGCGATGAACCCGGATGCGTGGATGGGCCTGTCGATCCCCTATTGGGAGGGACCGGTGGGCATCACAGGCTCGCATACCGGGCGCGGATATCTGGAGATGACAGGATATGAGTGATCCAAACGATCTGGCCGCCTTTCTGGATGAGGCATGGCAACACCTTGGGCGCGGCGTGGCCGATGCAAAGTCACCCGCCCGCTATCCGACCTTTGCCACCATCTCGCCCGATGGCTGGCCCGAGGCGCGCACCGTCGCGATGCGCGCAGCAATCCGTACTGAGGGTTTTGTTGAGGTGCATACCGACATTGAGACCCCAAAAATCACCGCCCTGCGCCACAGCCCCCGCGCCAGCCTGCACATCTGGCTGCCACGTGCGGATGTGCAAATCCGGCTGCAAGCGCAGGTCGAGATCCTGACCGGACCCGAGATCGATGACGATTGGGCGCGGGTGCCTGTGGGCTCTCGGGTATCTTACGGCACCCAGCCCATACCCGGCACGCCGATTTCATCCGTCTATGACTATGATAAACCGGCCCTGCGGGATCGCTTTGCGGTGCTGCGCTGTCATCTGGTGGACATCGACCTTGTCCATCTTGGCGCCCAGCACAGGCGCGCGGTTTACCGCGCTGATACCAACTGGCAAGGGACATGGGTCGCCCCATGAAAAAGGCCCGGACAAACTCGCCCGGGCCATTGTGAACAGTTCGTGAGTGGAGCCGTTATGGCCAGCCAACCGTGTTAAAGATGCGCTGCGCCTCTGGCACGTTCTTGGCCACTGCACTCAGATCAACGTCGTCGGGCTTGAACAGGCCAAGGGCCGCAACAGACGGGCTGAGCGCGACACCGGGCACGGCCGGGTATTCATCGTTCCCTGCGGAAAAGTACTGCTGCGCCTGATCGCTGGCGAGGTATTCAAGAAAGGCCACCGCGTTGTCGCGGTTTGGCGCATTCACCGCCACGCCACCACCTGACAGGTTCATGTGCGCGCCTTCTGCGTTCTGAGACGGGAACACCCATCCTATGTTTTCGCGCGCCTCTGCAGGCAGGCCGTCAACGTCACGGCGGATCGATCGGGCAAAGTAGTACGTGTTCGAGATCGAGATATCGCACTCACCCGACACCAGACCCCGCAGCTGGTCGGTGTCGCCGCCCTGAGGTTTGCGGGCAAAGTTGTCGACCACCCCCTGCGCCCAAGCTGTGGCCGCCTCGGCGCCTGCATGTTCGATGACCGAAGCCAGCAGGGTTTGCGAATAGACGTTGGTGGACGAGCGGTGACACACCATGCCCTTGTAGGCAGGGTCTGCGAGGTCGGCATAAGTCTGGGGCGGGTTTTCAACGTCCGTCTTGTCGTAAAAGATGATCCGCGCACGCTGGCTGAAACCAAACCACTGATTGTCGCTGTCTTGCAAATAGGCCGGGATACGCGCCTCAAGCAAATCACTGTTCACACTTTGCAACACGCCTGCTTCTTTGGCGCGTTCCAGACGCGATGTGTCCACGGTCAGCAGGATGTCGGCAGGCGAATTCGCCCCCTCGGCTTCCATCCGGGCAATCAGTTCATCTGCTTTGCCCTCAATCCGGTTGATGGTGATCCCGGTGGCTTCGGTGAAGTCGGAATAAAGACGCTCGTCAGTGTCGTAGTGCCGCGAGGAGTAGAGGTTCAATTCTCCCTCAGCAGCAGCAGCAAGAGGGCCAAGAGTGACCGCGGCCGCAGTGAGGGCAGTGGTGAAAAGGAAGGATGAGCGGGTCATGGGAACTCCATTGAGGTTGTTTACTAAAACACTCAGATACTATTTTTCGACGCAACACAAGTATCCCTACTAAAATAGTCGGAAATATTTTATCGATCCGTTTGCAGGCGATTACGGCTTACGCAGCGTCCGTGAAATCCACGTGAATATGGTTTCCATCCGGGTCCCATATGTTGAAGGCGACAAGGCTCAGTTCATCAATTCCAGACTTTTGAAATGTGACGCCCCGATCCCGCAACCGCGCCTCAAATCCGGCGGCATCTGTGGCCCGCAGCGCAAAATGCTCCAGTTTCAGCGTAGCCTCGGATCCAACACCTGCATCCTGCGAAACACCGACCAGATGCACGACGGCTACGTCACCTGCATAAAGCCACGCGCCAGGAAACCCGAAATCCGGGCGCGCGCCATTATCCAACCCCAGCACATCCACATACCAATCAATCATTACCTCAAGCTGCTCAGTGCGCAAATTCACGTGATCCAGTCTGGTGATTTGCATATGTCTCTCTCCCAAGTTGGCCCATCATTTCAGCCATTCCCCGGAGGGTCAAATCACGCTGACCCGACCGATCCGCGCAACAGTCCAAGCAGATCGCCAAAGCGGGTACCAGGGCGCAGCATCCGCGCCCGCATGTCCCAGATAGCGGCCTTGCGGTGCTCGGACAGGCCACCAGATATGGCATGAAACTTGGTTTCGACCTCAGACAAGGGCATCGGCGCCTCAGGCCCGCCACGAGCATGCACATCTCCCGACGACAGCACCCGCCCATCCACATGCGTCACCGTCACATCGGACCAGCGTCCCATGGGAAAGCGGTCGGAATGGCGGGGGTCTTCGGTGATGGTGATCTGTGGCAACACAGCTGCGACTGCGGCGTCGCGCAAGCCTGCGCCGGACACATGCTCGGGCCCAATCCGTCCATGGATCAGGCGCACAGCCAGAGCAAAACCAAGCGAATATTGTGCCTGCGACGTGGTCTCCGGCATGCCCGGAAACAGCGCAGCGGACTGCGCAAATGTATTGACCTGAATGCCTGCAATATCGTCGGCAGTCAGTTTATGCATGGCGATCAGGTCACCCAGCGCATCAAGGGCTGCGTGGGCCCACCGGCAGATCGGGTACGGTTTGATGTAATTCTCTGTGATGGTCCAAGTCTGGCCCAGATCAGCCCAAAATGGGGCCGCCTCGGGCGCCTCAACCGTGATGGCGGGTGCACCTTCGAACCCGTCTTCGGCCATCAGCACGGCCATAGCGCCCACCAAGGCCCCCATGCCCGATCCGTCGTGCAGCATTGTGGGGTTCGCGATCTCGCGCATCATCTGGCTGCGTGGGCCGTGATACTCGGCAATCCCCAAGGCGTGCCGCAACTGTCCGGCGTTCATGCCCCGCAACCGGCAACCAAGGGCCGCAACCCCCAGCGCGTTCCATGCACCCGATGTGTGATAGTCGCTCACAGTGGCGTGCAACGTGATGGCCGCGCGGGCCGACAGTTCATAAGACATCACAAGAGCGATCAAAGCGTCGCGCGCGCTCAGATCGGGCAGATGTTCGGCAAAGGCGCACAAGGCAGGCACAACTGCGCAGCCGATATGCCCCTTGGTCGGGTTGTACCCGTCATGGGCGTCCAGATTGTCGATCTGTGTCGCCAAAGCAAACGAAGCACCGGGAATAGAGACGCTCCGCCCATCAAAAAGAAGCGGCGCGGCATCTTCAGGCCCGCCAGCGGACATGAACCGCACTGCATGATCCCGAGCGATCCTTGCAGGTGCGAGATCAACCGCCCCTGCCCCAACCCCCAGCGTGTCGATCAGCAACGTGGCTGCCATTTCGACTGCATCTTCTGGAATATCGACCGGATCGAGGGCGAAGGCGGCTATTTCGTCATAGGTCATCTCGTCAGCCTGACCCGACCTCACACAGCGCGCTGTCCCGTTCCCGACACAAGGGTCGCCCGTTCGCGACGTATCAGGTCAGCCGCGCTCTTCGGGCGGCACATCATCGTTCAGAAGGATGCGCGCAGCGTCTCCTGCCGGGTCGTCATACTGGTCATGGCGCAACGTCCAGACAAAGGCGAACAACGCGCCAAGGCCAAGGATCAGCGAACAGGGCACAAGGATGACAAGGATGTTCATGGGCGGGCTCGCGTTCTGAGGGCGTTCAGGGTGACCGTAATCGAACTGGTCGACATGGCAAGGGCAGCCATCAGCGGTGTGGCAAAGCCAGCAAGCGCCAGCGGGATCGCGATCATATTATAAAGAGCAGCAAGGCCAAAGTTCTCAAGAATGCGCGCGCGGGCAGAGCGCGCGATGTGGATCACGTCCGGAATGCCAGACAGATGCTGGCCCAGCAGCACAACATCAGCAGCATTCTGACTGGCCTCAAGTGCAGTGCCGGGGGCGATGGAGGCCCAGGCCTGGGTCAGCGCCAACGTGTCATTAAGCCCATCACCCACCATCAACACCTTTTTGCCCGCGTCCTGAAGGTCGTGGATCAAGGCCTGTTTGCGCTCGGGACTGACACTGGCATGCACGTGTTCGACCTTGAGCATCTCAGCCATCCGATCTGCGTTGGCCTGACTGTCCCCGGTAAGCATATGCACCTCAAGGCCCATGTCCCGCAGCGCGCGCAACGTGTCAGCCGCTTCGGGCAACGCGCGTTCGCGGCGTTCAAGCGCAAAGATATCGTCACCGAGTTGCAAAACGGTTCCGGAGCCTCGCCCAACCCAGCCACTGTCACCGAGCGCGACCGGCATGTCTGCGAAAGTGCCTTTGATGCCAAGGCCCCGATGCTCGCTGATCTCGGTCACATCCGCCGCCGAAACGTCGGACAGGGCAGACAGAACCGAACGGCTGAGGGGGTGGTCCGACGCCTCGGCCAGCGCCTTGAGCACGCCGCGCGCCTCTTGCGTCATGTCCGCACCCGGCACCAAGGCGCTGTCGCTCAGCGTGCCGGTCTTGTCAAAGACGACAGTGTCCACTTCGGCCAGACGCTCCAGCGCGGTTTCGGACTTCACCAAAACTCCGGCACGGAACAATCGCCCCGTCGCAACGGTAGAAACCGCAGGTACAGCCAACCCCAGCGCGCAGGGACATGTGATGATCAGCGTCGCAATGGCAATGGTAAGGGCGTGATAGATGTCGCCCGTCGCAAAGGACCAGCCAAGGAACGCAGCAAAGGACAGCCCGTGCACAAGTGGCGCGTAGATACCGGCGGCTTGGGTGGCAAGGCTGGTGTAGCGGCTGCGCGCGCCTTCGGCGACGCTGGCAAGATGGATCAGGCGGCGCAGGGTGGACCCGGCGGCATCCACTGTGGTGCGCAAGGTTATGGGCCCGCTCAGCATGACTTCGCCCGCAGACAGAACCGCGCCCTCAGACACTGCGATGGCGTCGCTTTCACCACTGAGTGCACTGCGGTCCACCTGCGCCTCAGACGCCAACAGAACGCCATCCACCGGGACGCGGGCACCGGCAGCCAGCCATAGGGTGTCGCCTGCCTTGATCTCATCCACCGGACAACTGACGCGGCTATCTCCGGTCACACGGATCACGCGGTTCGGCTCCAGTGCCGCCAAATCCGCCGCCGCAGACCGGGCCGCGCGACGCATACGGGTCTCAAGCACGCGGCCACCCAGCAGGAAGAAAGTCAGCGACAAAGCCGCATCAAAATAAGCGTGTTCACCGCCCACGCTTGTCTCATAGAGGGACAGGCCACAGGCCAGCACAATCGCCAGCGAAATCGGCACGTCCATATTCAGACGCCAAACGCGCAACGCGCTCCACGCCGAGACAAAGAATGGCTGCGCACAAAACAGCGCGGCTGGCAGTGCAATAGTGGCGGCGATCCAATGCAAGAAATCGCGCGTGCTGTCCGTGGCCCCTGACCAGACAGCAACAGACAAAAGCATCACGTTCATCATCGCAAAACCAGCGATGCCAAGGCGCAGCATAAGCCCATCATCAGAGGTTTTGTTTTGCGCCGCACGCGCCTCGTGGGCCTCAAACCCGATCCCTGCAAGGGCACTGACCCAAGGGGCCGGGTCGGCCTCGGGCGTGGCGGTGATGGCAACGCGCTTGCGGCTGAGGTTGACGCGCGCCGCTGCGATATCAGGGCGCGCATTCAGCAAGGTTTCGACGGCCTGAATACAGGCGGAACAATGAATGGTGGGAAGGATCAGCTCATGGGTCGGCACACCCCCGCGCGCCGCATTGGACGCCGCCATGGGCGCGCCTGCGACGCAACCGGGGCAGCTTGCCAATGTCATGGGGCGATCCGTACGATCACGCGCTGACGAAAGGCCGTGCCATCGGGTGCCTCAGCCGCCAGCCGCAGATTCCAGTTGCCCGCACCAAGTGCAGGGATATCCGCGACAAAACGGGTGCCGTCGTGCAGGAACTCCGGTGTGATATCCTCCCCCACATGGGTGGCGCGGCCCAGCGTCGCGGACTTGATATGGGCCACAACCGGACCGATGGCATCGTCGATCAACAGGTGCAACTCTCCGTCCGTGACGTCTGCCGACACCGTCCAGCCCAGCGCCTCTTGCGCGGCCCGGTCGTCATCAAACGCCTGGCTGACCACATAGGAATTTCGGGTCTCAAGGCCCGGAAAGGTCGCGACCGCCTGAAAGGCCAGTGTCAGGTTCACGCCGATGATCACGGTAAAGGCGGCGCCAAAGATCGCCAGAACATGCCAGCCGGTCAGTTGCTTTGTCATGGTGGCCTACCCTTTTCCGTTAAAGATGGTGGCGACGCCTGCACGGTCGTCTGTTTCGATGTCTTCGACCCACAGACGCAGATCAGTGATTTCGGCATCCGCTGCGGCATCCTGTGGGCGCGCAATCACGTAGACACGGGCCTGCAAAGTCTCGTTGGCAGGGACAGTCACGTGGTTGGGTACGGCCCCCGTCGTTTCAACATCAATGCGCAGAATGTCGTCCGAAGTGAGCATGACGCGGAACTCGCGGTCATCGGCCGTCAGATTGCGAATACGCAGCGTGTAGGTATTGCGCACTGACCCATCCGACAAGGTGACAAACTGCGGATTGCGGATCGGCTCCACCGTCAGGTCGATGTCCGACCGAACAAACAGCGCATAGACAAGCGCGACGCCAATCAGGCTCCACATCGCGGTATAAAGGATCGTGCGCGGGCGCAGAACGTGCTGCCACAAGGGGCGCGGTGGCGCGCCCGCGGTTTCGCGTTCTTCGTCGGCAAGGGCAAGGTAGTCGATAAGGCCACGCGGTTTGCCGATCTTTTCCATTATGTCGTCACAGGCATCAATGCACAGCGCACAGGTGATACACTCCATCTGCTGCCCGTCGCGAATGTCGATACCAGCAGGGCAAACGTTGACGCAGGCCATGCAGTCGATGCAATCGCCCAAGTTTTCCGCGCCTTCGGCTTTGCGATGCTTGCCGCGCGGCTCGCCGCGCCAGTGGCGATAGGCGACCGTCAGCGTGTCATTGTCCATCATCGCCGCCTGAATACGCGGCCAGGGGCACATGTAGTTGCAGACCTGCTCGCGCATGAAACCGCCAAAGACGAACGTGGTCGTAGCAAGGATAAACACGGTCGAATAGGCCACCAGCGGCGCATTGAACGTGAACAAATCAACAAGCAGCGTGGGTGCGTCCGCAAAGTAAAACACCCAAGCCCCGCCCGTCGCCAACGCAATGACGAACCAGACAGCCCACTTGGTAATACGCAACCGCGCCTTGCGGGCAGACCATTTTGCATTCCAAAGGCGGACCCGCGCGTTGCGGTCTCCTTCGATCCAGCGCTCCACAAGGATAAACAAGTCGGTCCAGACCGTCTGTGGGCAAGCATAGCCGCACCAAACCCGGCCAAGCGCCGAGGTGAACAGGAAAAGTCCCAGACCAGCCATGATCAAAAGGCCCGCAACGAAGTAGAATTCGTGGGGCCAAATCTCGATCCAGAAGAAATAAAACCTGCGCCCCGCCAGATCGATCAGGACGGCCTGATCAGGCAGGTTGGGGCCTCGGTCCCAGCGGATGAAGGGGGTCAGATAGTAGATGGCAAGGGTCACACCCATGATCCACCACTTGAGCGTGCGATAGCCGCCTTTGACGCGCCGAGGAAAGATCGGCTCGCGCGCAGCATAAAGGGCGGGCGGTGTGTCCGGTGTTTGTGTCATATTCAACTGTCCTGTTCGTTATACCACATTGCAGATGAATTGGGATGATTGCTTTGACTTGGATCAACAGGACCCAATAATGGTCCCGGCCCCTGCTAGGTACGAACAGGACAGGGGCCGGGTTGGCTACGCTCCTCCCATGGGGGGGCAAGTAATTGCCCCATCGCAGCGCAGCCTATTGGCGGACCGGCTTATTCGCCGCCGCCAAGCTGGTGGAGATAAAGCGTGACCGCTTTGATCTCTGTTTCGTCCAGACGCGGGCCCCATGCGGGCATGACGCCAAAGCGCGAGTAAGTGATTGTCTCTGTCAGGGTGTCGCGGTCCCCGCCATAGAGCCAGATCGCGTCCGTCAGGTTGGGCGCTCCCAACTCACGGATGCCCTCACCAGCGTCGCCGTGGCAGGCCGTGCATTGTTCGACGAACAACGGCGCCCCCTGTTCGGCAAGGCCAGCATCATGCTCCTGACCGGATATCGACAGCACGTATTCCACCGACGCCGCGATTTCCTCTTTTTCAAAGATGTCGCCAAAGGCGGGCATCTCTGTCCAACGGGCATCAGGGTCGGTTTCGTTGCGAATGCCGTGACGCACAGTGTACTCGATGTCGTCCAGCGTGCCGCCCCACAACCAGTCATCGTCCAGCAGGTTGGGATAGCCTGCCGCCTGCACACCGGCCGCACCCGATCCGTGACATTGCGAGCAATTGGCAAGGAAGACAGACGCCCCTCCGGCCACGCCGTAGCGGTACGCCGGATCATCAGGGGCCAATGCAGCCAAATCCGCCGAAGCCAGACGCATGGACACTTCGGCATTCTGTGCCTCGACCACTGCGATCTGTTCGACCACCTCGGCGCGGGTCGAATACCCCAGCACCCCGGACGTGGCAGAGTTGATCATCGGCCAGGCTGGAAAGGCGATTGTGTAGGCAACACCCCACACAATCGTGCCGTAAAAGCACCACAGCCACCAGCGCGGCAATGGGTTGTTCAATTCTTTGATCCCGTCCCAGTCATGGCCGGTCGTATCGACGCCGGTTGCGTCATCTATGTCTTTTTGGTCAGCCATTACTTGGCCTCCATGTCTTGGGATTGGACCTCGCCATCATTGCGAAAGGGAATGTTGGCGGCGTCTTCGTTGGCGGCCCGCGCACTGGGGCGGAATGCATACAGACACGCGGCGATGTAAAAAATCACCATCGCAAGCAGCACCCAGCTGTCAGCAAGTTCGCGCAGGAAAGAATAGGTATCCATGGTTCAGTCCTCCGTTAACGGCTTGCGTCTGGGGTGAAGGTCGAAAAGTCGACCAGTGTGCCCAGCATTTGCAGGTAAGCGATCAGCGCATCCATCTCGGTCAGTTCAGGCTGACCATCAAAGTTGGACACGACCGCACCGGGATACCGCTCAACAGTAGCATCCCAATCCGAGTCCGGATCACCCTGCGCCTTGAAGTCGAACAGCGCGTTTTCGATCATCTCTTCGGTGTAGGGAACGCCGACGAATGCATGCGTGCGCACCAGATCTTCGATGTGCTCGCCATCGATCCGCGTGCGTCCAAGGAACTCATACTTTGGCATGATCGATTCCGGCACGACGGATTGCGGATCGTTCAGGTGATCCACATGCCATGCGTCCGAATACCGCCCACCCACGCGCGCCAGATCAGGCCCGGTGCGTTTGGATCCCCACTGGTGCGGGTGGTCGTACATCGACTCCGCGGCCAGTGAATAGTGCCCATAGCGTTCCACCTCGTCGCGCATGGGGCGGATCATCTGCGAGTGGCACACATAGCACCCCTCACGGACATAGATGTCCCGTCCCGCCAGCTCCAAGGGGCTGTAAGGGCGCATGCCTTCCACCTCTTCGATTGTGTTTTCGAGGTAGAAGAGGGGCGCGATTTCCACGATCCCCCCGATGGAGACCACCAGAAGCGAACCAACGAACAAGAGCGTTGGGCTGCGTTCAAGGGCTTTGTGTTTGTCCAGAAAGGCCATTTTCGCTCTCCTTTACGCAGCTTGAGGGGTTTGTGCGGGTGGGGTGGCCACTGCGACGGGTTTGCCGCCGCGAATGGTCATCCACATGTTCCACACCATGATGATACCGCCTACGAGATAGAGAACCCCGCCCAGACCACGCACAACATACATCGGGAACTTCGCGCTCACGGTGTCAGCGAAAGAGTTCACGAGGAACCCTTGGGCATCAACTTCACGCCACATCAGGCCTTCCATGATACCGGTGACCCACATGGACGCCGCATAAAGCACGATGCCAATGGTCGCGAGCCAGAAGTGCCAGTCGATGGCCTTCATCGAGTACATCTGTGCCCGGCCCCACAGTCTTGGTGTGAGGAAGTACAGAGCCCCAAAGGTGATCATGCCGTTCCAGCCAAGTGCGCCAGAATGAACGTGACCAATCGTCCAGTCGGTGTAGTGCGACAGCGAGTTCACAGCGCGGATCGACATCATCGGACCTTCAAAGGTGGACATGCCGTAGAACGCGAGGCTGATCACCATCATCCGGATGATCGGATCGGTGCGCAACTTGTCCCACGCGCCTTGCAGCGTCATCAGACCGTTGATCATACCACCCCAGCTCGGCATCCACAGGATGATCGAGAACACCATGCCAAGGGTCGACGCCCAGTCTGGCAGGGCGGTGTAATGCAAGTGGTGCGGACCTGCCCAAATATATAGAAAGATCAGCGCCCAAAAGTGGATGATGCTGAGCTTGTAGCTATAAACAGGACGCTCAGCCTGTTTGGGGATGAAGTAGTACATCATTCCCAGAAACCCGGCTGTCAGGAAGAAACCAACCGCGTTGTGGCCATACCACCACTGTGTCATCGCATCCTGCACACCCGAGAACACTTGCACCGATTTGGAGCCCAGAAGGGAGACCGGAATGCTCAGGTTGTTGACGATGTGCAGCATCGCAACGGTGATGATGAACGACAAAAGGAACCAGTTGGCGACGTATATGTGTTTCTCTCGCCGCTTGAAGATGGTGCCAAGGTAGACCGCCAGAAAAGAGACCCAGACGACAGTCAGCCAGATGTCGACATACCACTCAGGCTCGGCATATTCCTTGGATTGCGTCGCGCCCAGCAGATACCCGGTGGCGGCCAGCACAATGAACAGCTGATAGCCCCAGAACACGAACCACGCGAGGTTGCCGCCCCAAAGGCGCGCACCGCACGTCCGTTGGACGATATAGAACGAGGACATGATCAAAGCGTTGCCCCCAAAAGCAAAAATCACCGCACTGGTGTGCAGTGGGCGCAATCGTCCGAAATTTGTAAAAGGTTGGCCCCAGTCAAAATTGAGCGCCGGAAAGGCCAGCTGGAAGGCGATAAAAACCCCCGCCAGAAACCCGACGACCCCCCAGAACCCCGTGGCGATAACGCCTGCGCGTACAACGCTGTCAAGGTAACCGGTGTCGTCTACAACCGCTTTTGTGTTTCCGATCTGGCGTACCTGCCAGATGAACATTCCGCCGGCGATCACCATAATCAGCGCAGCGTGCACTTTGTAGGCCAGATCATGTCCCCAGTCCGCTGCAATAGCAGCAAGAATGGCAATCAAGCCAAGTGCAATCAGTTTGACATAATCTAACATGAGACTTCCTTTGTCGTTTTGCGCGGCCCCTGAATGAGGGGCTGCACACCTGTTCGCAATTATCGGTGATAAAGCGGTGCAGGAACACCCGCGTTGATCTGGATCAAGGCGGTGTCGATTAACGGATCACATGCACCGCGCAATGTGCATGACGCACGACCCAAGCCGCCGTCGATCCAAGCAGAATGTCGGACATGACAGGTCGGTGCGAGGGGATGACGATGCAGTCGACCCCGGTTTCATCGGCCCAGTTTGTGATGCTGCGCCCTGTGGGTCCGTCAATGACCACAACACGGGCGTTCGCAACATCGCCCAGCAATTCGGTCAGTTTGGCGCGTGCTGCGTCGCGAGTCTCAGACACGAACGTGGCTGGAACATAGTCGGTGACGTAGACGGGCACTTGCTCCATGACGTGCAAAAAGGTGATTGTCGCCCCTTCGCCTGCGATCCGGTTGGCGATGTCGATGGCACCGGCCACGTCCTTTTGTGCGTCAAACGCAACTGGAATCAGAATGTTTTTGTACACGGAAGTCCCCTTCGTCCTTAGCTTTGGTCAAAAGGGATAGAACGTGGTGGGCGCGCTTGCGTTGATGTGAATCAATCAGGGATCAGAACAGCGTTCCGCCATCCCCATCATCGCCAGTTTCAAACAGCAGCCCTTCCAGGTCGGGAATGCGGACAATCCGGTTTCCATCCAGATCGATCACCCCATCTTTGCGCAAACCGGTGAACTGACGGCTGACAGTTTCAATGGTCAAACCCAGAAAGTTCGCCATGGTCTCACGACTGATTGGCAACTCGATCCGGCTGACGTCACCCATCACCTTGCCGTCTTGGTTCATGGTGCGCTTGGCGATCAGCATCAGCAGGCTGGCGATCTTTTCGCGCGCTGTCTTGCGGCCCAAAAGCAGCATCCAATCGCGCGCCGCGTCCAGTTCATCCAGCGCCATTTCCAACAGGCGCTGTTGCACGGCCGGGATCTCCATCAACAGCGTTTCAAACGGTTTGCGCTGAAAACAGCACAACGTCACGTCCGACACAGCCGTCACATCGTACTGCAACGTTTCGCGGCCCGGGCGACCAATAAAGTCCGAGGGCAGCAAAAGGCCCACCATCTGCGTGCGCCCATCCTCGATCACCCGTTCCAGCGTGGCTGTACCCTCCACGACGGAGGCGACGACGTCCAACGCATCACCCCGCATCGCGATAGTTTGGCCCGCGACGTATGATTTGTAGAACTTGATCTCGTTCAGCCGCCCCAATTCATCTTCGTCACAGCGCGCGCAAACCGCCCGATGACGGATCGGACAGGACGAACAATTTTGGGTGGCAATGAGCTCTCCGTTCATTCCTCAGATCCTTTGATCTGCATCAAGGAAAGGTTCGGGATCAACGGTCATCGTACCTCTATGAAACATGTATCCGACCTTTCCCGTCTAGGCTTGTTTGACGCAAAGGTCCCGCGCTTCACCAGCTATCCACCTGCCAACTGGTTCAGTGACAGTGTGGATGCAAGCTGCACGCGAACTTGGCATTCCGATGCCTCTAAGAATGCAGAGATTTCGCTCTATGTCCACATTCCCTTTTGCCGCAGACTCTGCTGGTTCTGCGCATGTCGCACGCAAGGGACCCGCAATGACGCGCCTTTGGCCCCTTACGTGGACCGGGTTTTGGCCGAAGCGCGCGACGTGCGCGCGCAGTTTGTAAATGGAGTTCAGCCACAACGGCTGCACCTTGGCGGGGGAACGCCAACAATCTTGTCGGCCGACCTGCTCGACACATTGCTCAGCGGCCTCGCGGACATTTGGGGGCTCGAAAATCTCCAAGAATTCTCGGTCGAGGTCGATCCGACGGATGTGGGCCCTGCCCGACTTGATATGCTCGCATCACATGGCCTCAGCCGTGCCAGTCTCGGCATTCAGGACTTTGACCCGCAGGTGCAGGACGCAATCGGGCGGGTCCAATCACGTGAGTTGACCCAAAAGGTTGTCGACCAGTTGCGCGACCGTGGGATTGAGGCTCTGAACTTCGATCTTCTCTATGGCCTGCCGTTCCAAACGGCCCGGACATTGGATGCAACGCTCGAGGCCGCGCTTGACATGCAGCCCAGTCGCATTGCCCTGTTCGGCTATGCCCATGTTCCGTGGATGTCCAAACGTCAGGTGCTGATCCCCAGCGATGCCCTGCCCGATCCCGAAACCCGCCTTGCCCTGTTTGATCAGGCGCGGCGCAGGCTTTTGGGACGGGGATACATCCAAATCGGGATCGACCACTTTGCCCTGCCCCACGATCCAATGGCGCAGGCCTATTACGCCAAAACGCTAAAACGCTCGTTTCAGGGATACACAGATGACACCTCACCCTGCCTGATCGGGTTGGGCGCATCCGCGATTTCGACCTACCCAGACGGTTTTGCCCAAAATATCCCGGTGACCGGGCAGTATGCGAACAAGATCGACGCTGGCGAGGCCGCCACGTGGCGCGGTTATACGCTGGATGCGCGCGATCACCTCAAGGCCAATCTGGTCGAACAGCTGATGTGCTATCACAGCGCTGATCTGAGTGCAGCGCAACGTGCCGACGCGGAACTGATGGCAGACATCGACCGTGTTGCCGACCACTTTGACGGAGCGGTCAATTGGGATGGGCAGAGCCTGTCCATAAACCGTTGGGCACACCCGCTGGTGCGCCTGATCGCGGTCCAACTGGTGACCCCAAGTGCGGCCACCTCAGGCGAACGCATCTACAGCGCCGCGATCTAGGCGCGCCTCGGATAATGAGTTAGCCCACCTGCCCCATACGGCTTGCCAAGGCGCGCAATTTCGCGCCTGATGTCGCGCGCGTATGAGGAGTGCGGGATGTCAAACTGGATCACACTGGACTGCAATGGCACCCCACACTGCCGGCACGAAAACGGGTTCGCCTGCTTTGAGGGCAAATTTTACCTTTTTGGCGGGCGACGCGTTCAGCCCGTCGACATCTTTGACCCCGAAACCAGCACTTGGACACACGGTGCGCCGCCACCGCTGGAGATCCATCATTTCCAACCCGTCATCGTCGGCCACCAAATCTGGCTCTTGGGCACGATGACCGGCGTTTTCCCCCGCGAAACCCCTCTGGAAACGGTGTTCATCTACGAACCCGGCACAGATCGCTGGCTGGAAGGTCCGTCCATTCCCCCCGCACGCCGCCGCGGGGCCTCAGGCTGCGCGCTTCACAGCGACGGCTGGATCTATGTGGTAGGCGGCATCGTCGACGGGCATCACGCGGACACACAGGCCTGGTTTGACCGCATCCATCCCGACACCGGCGCATGGGAAATCCTTCCCGATGCACCGAACAAGCGCGATCACGCGCCCTGCGCCATTGTAGGCAACGCCCTCTACTTCTTTGGCGGACGCGAAACCGGGCGGCACAACGGGACGGACTACAACCAACTGTTTTTTGACACGATTGGCGATGTGGACGTGTTCGATTTCACGACACAGACGTGGTCCGTGCACCCCGAACCCCTTCCGATCCAGACAGCGGCAGGGGGCACCGGGGTGCTCGGCGGTAAAATCCATTACGTCGGGGGCGAGGCCGGGCGGATGGAAGCGTTCACCGAAATGCAGATATTCGAACCCAAAAGCGGGCAATGGGCGCTCGGCGCCCCTTTGAACCGGGCGCGCCACGGGACCAATTGCTGTGTGCATGATGGCAAATTATGGATTGCAGCAGGCAGTGGCGCTCGCGGCGGGGAACCCGAACTGACCAGCATAGAAGTCATCGCAATCGAGTAGCGAGGGCTATCAGTGCCCGCCCTCATATTTCGACCAGTCGATTTTGCGGAATTGCCAAAGAGCGATTGCGCCTAACCCTAAAAAGATGGCCGCCCAGCCCAAATTGCCCATCAGCGCCTCGAACCCGCCCCATCCGAAACAGACGGCCAGGGTTAACGTGCGCCGCAAAGGTTGCGCAAAGAATGCGTGGTCCAGATTGATGAACTTGTCGATCATGCGCCCGGCCTCCGATCCAGCGCGCCATCTTCGATCCAGCCATCTAGCACCGACAGCGCCGTCTCGGCAAAAGCGGCATCGTTGATGTGACAGTCCAGCACCGACAATTTGACAGGGTCCGTCACCGCACGTTCCATCTCATCTACCATCGCGGCCAGCGCTTCCGGATCATAGGTGGCACCGCCTTCAATGTCCCATGCCTCGACACCACCGCGCGGCATCAGCACATGCACTGGGCCCTTGGCCGCGTCGAGCCGCGCCACAATATCACGCACCAGCATCCGGCGTTCATCGCCATTCAGGCCCGAGGATTTGATGAGGCGGTTGTGAGCATGAAACGGACGGTCCGAATAGGCGTCCGGAATCTCCTGCCAGCCCGCAAAATCAATCAGATCAGCACAGCCCGGCGCCACGATCTGCGGAATGCCCATGTCCCCTGCCCCGCGCAAACGATCCGGGCCAGAGTTCACGACCGACCCGACCATCAGATTGGCCAGTTCCGGCAGCGCAAAATCCATCACGGCGGCAAAATACCCCTGACGCGCCAGCGCCTCGAACGCCATCCCGCCCATGCCCGTGGCGTGAAACACAGCCACATCAAACCCGCGCTCATCCAATGGGGCGCGCAACAGCTTCATGTAGGACAGGCAGGATGAACCAAGGCTGGTCATCCCGATCACAGGCCGTGTGGACACAGGCGGTTCCACCGCACGCGCAGCCCCCAACACAGCCCCCGCCGCTTGGGACAGCGACGACTTGCAGACCGCGTTCAGCCCATAAAGCCCCCCAGCCCACAAGATCATCTGAATGTCAGGCGACAACCGATCCGGTGGGATCAGTGGAGAAAACGAAACCGTCGAGACGATGTATTTCGGCACCCCCAACGGCAGCGCCTGCGCGCAATCCAGTGCAAGGTCCGTGCCCATCGTGCCGCCCAGCGCGATCATCCCGTCGATCCGCCCTGTACTGTGCAGTTGCGAACACAAAAGCGCCGCACCTCGCGCCATGATCTGCATCGCTGTGTTTTCGTCCTCTGATGCAATAGCTGCTTCAATCGAGGACCCGCCCGCCTCGGCCACATCATGTTTGGAGATGTCGCAAGGCGCGCTCGGGTCCCCCAACACGCTTACATCCATGCTCAGCACGTCACCGCCTTGGGCACGGATGCGCCCCGCGACATAGGCAAGTTCTTCGTCCTTGGTGTCGTAGGTCCCAATCACAAGGATAGTTTTGGAGACACTCATAGCTGGATCCACGCCGTTTTGAGATTGCGGTACTTATCCATCGCATGGGGGGATTTGTCATGCCCATTGCCCGACTGCCCATGTCCACCCAACGGTACGCTGATGTCCGCCCCGCCATAGGTGTTTACATGCACAACCCCAGCCCGCAGCCGCGACACCATGCGATGCGCGCGGCTGATGTCGCGAGTGAACACAGCAGCGGCAAGGCCGTAACTTGTGCCATTCGCCAACGCGACCGCTTCGTCCTCGGTGTCAAAGGGTTGGACGGCCAGCACAGGGCCAAAGATTTCGCTCTGCACCAGAGCGCTGTTTTGAGGGGCGTTATCAAACAGCGTTGGGCCGATGTAGAACCCACCGGTTTCAGCGGCGATACGCGCACCACCCATCCGCAGATCAGCGCCATCAGCGACAGCCCTGTCGCACGCCGCCAGAATGGCGTTCATCTGCACCTCGGACGCGATGGCCCCCGCATTGGTGCGCAAATCCAACGGATCGCCGATACGCATCGCCGAGGCATGGGCCATGACCCGCAAGACAAATTCAGCATGGATCGACCGTTCGATCAGTAGCCGAGAGCCAGCGACGCAGACCTGCCCGCTGTTGCGGAAAATCCCGCCAGCCGCCACTGCCGCCGCACGATCCAGATCAGGCGTGTCGGCAAAGACGACGTTCGGCGATTTGCCCCCAAGCTCCAGATAAACGCGCTTGAGGTTGGAGTGCGCCGCATATTCCAGCAGCTTGCGCCCCACACCGCCGGAGCCCGTGAACGCCAGAACGTCCACATCCATATGGCGCGCCAAAGCCGCCCCCGCAGCCTCCCCCGTGCCGGTCACGACATTCAACACCCCATCAGGCAGACCGGCTTCATGACAAATCTCGACCATCCGCAGCAGAGAAAGAGAGGCCACCTCGGCCGGCTTCAGCACGACAGAGTTGCCCGCCGCCAAGGCCGCCGCAATTTTCCACGCTCCAATCATCAGCGGGAAATTCCACGGAACGATCACGCCGACAACGCCCACAGGTTCATGATGGACAAGGCCCAGCGTGCCGGGGGCGGTCGGGGCGATCTCGCCGTATTCCTTGCCGCAAAGTTCGCCGTAATAGCGGAACGTGCCCGCCGCGCTGCCGGGTTCGGCCTTGCGTGCCATGGAAATTTCGGTGCCGTTGTCGCGCACACCCAGAACGGCCAGCGCATCCGCCTCGGCCTCGATTGCATCCGCGATCTTTTGCAGGACACGCCCGCGCGCCGTTGCGGCCAGACCGGACCAACGCCCATCCTCAAAGGCGGCGCGGGCCGCCGCAACGGCACGGTCAATCTCGGTCTGTCCACCTGCTGCAATCTCAGTCAGGGGCTGGCCGTCAATGGGCGAAACAACGGCCAAGGTCGCCCCATCTGCTGATGGACCTGACGCCCCGCCAATGATGTGCAGTCCTGCCGCCACAGAACGCTGGCGCAGGTCGTCAATTCGGCTTTGATCAATCATCTGAAGGGCCCTTCGCAATGCCAGATGGTTCACTATTTGAACCATTGGTGCAATAATTCTGCCTCAGGCCTTACATCCCTGTCAACGGCATCATTGGGCAGGCACATCCTCGGGCGGAGCGGATCGGATAAAGTGGTGCCAGCCAAGCAAAAGCGCTGCGGCAACAAGACCGACTGTCATGATCAGCGGCGTTTTCCACAGCACCAAAACAGCCAAAAGCAGACGCAACGCCACCTCCCACTGCGCAATGCGCAGCCGGTCGAACCGCGCCAGTGCTGAGGCCACCAAATAAAGACACAAGGCAATCCGGGCGAGCAACAGGGTCAACTGGCCCCAGTCGACCACACCCGTGTATCCCTCGATCAGTTCCCGCTGTCCGGCGTCATTGGTGATGGTCACCGCCTGTTCGATCAACAACAGTTCGGGATACCATGCAAAGACAAAAGGAATGGTGAACATCACAATGCCCACCCGGACCGCCGCCAGCCCTGTGCGCATCGGCTCACCGCCGGTGACAGATGCGGCGGCAAAGGCGGCCACAGCCACAGGGGGCGTGATGGCCGACGCCACGGCGAAGTAAAAGACAAACATGTGGGCCGTGAAAAAGCTGACGCCCAGATTTGCCAAAAGCGGGCCCAGCAACAGGGCCACATTCACATACGCGGGAACGGTCGGCATCCCCATCCCCAGCAGGATTGCGCACAGCATCGCACAGACCAGCGCCAGCATCAGGTAGACGCCACCCACAATCGGAATCTCGAAACCAAACAGCCGCAGCACAGTGACCTTTTCCAGCCACGAGGTGACGGCGCGCGTCAACTCTCCGGTCAGCCCGCTTTCATTAAGAAAGGCAGCAATGATCGACACCGCGAACAGCAGCAGAAACAAGCGGGACAACAAGATGCCGCCCTCGGCCAACGACACCAGCACCCGCGATGGCATGGCCCGCGTCCCCGGATCCAGAAACAGCAGCGGGACAAGCACAGCAACAGCCCACCACCCGGCAGAAATCGCATCACCCGTTGCGTTCACGATTGTCTGCACCAGCACGCTGTCCGCACCAAAAATCCAGCCCAAAGGCCCCTCGGCCACGCCGTCTTTGCTGCCCAGCAAAAGAAACAGGATCGTGAGGATCGGCAAAAAGATGATGACCAGATTGTACCAGTCCTGCCGTTCCATCACCAAGTCCTCAGGCACCTCGCGCATCGCCGCGACCTTTTCGCGACGAGACTGGAACATGACCGCCAAAAAGATCGAGAAAAAGAAACAGATCGCAGGCAGAAACGCTGCCGTAATGACATCTGTATAAGGCACCGCCGTCAGAGCCACGAGAACAAAGGCGGCCACGCCCATGACCGGCGGCATGATCTGCCCACCAGACGAGGCCGCGGCTTCAACCCCGCCTGCAAAATACTTGCTGAACCCATTGCGCAGCATCATCGGAATGGTCAGGCGGCCCGTGGAAAGAACATTGGTGACCGGCCCACCGGTGATGGTGCCAAACATGGCCGACGACACGATGGCCGCATGTGCAGGCCCACCGCGTAAATTTCGGGTCAACCGCACCGCCAGCTTGATCAGGGATGTGCCCCCAGCCGACGTGCCAAAGAGCGCACCAAGGATCACGTAAGGGAAAACCTGATTGACCACGATATCCATGAAACGGCCCATGAACCCATCCGGCGAGATGAACACATTGGTGGCCTTCTGCGTGGCCGCATCCATAACGTTGCCGCCATCAGCCCCCAGCTTGGTCAGCAGGAAATTGTTGTCCGACAGATCGAACATCCAGATCAGCGCAGTGGCCACAGTATAAAACACCACAAGGCTCGCTACGATCACAAGCGGCAGGCCCCACACCCGCACGTTATAAAGGAAAAACAGGGTGATGATGGTGAACAGCAGCGGAATCGTCCAAAGGCCAAAGCGGGCCTGACAAGACGGCACCTCTGCCTCAAACGAGATGCCCGGGATCACGTCAGCCGAATTGGCTGCATCCTCGGCAATCAGACGGGCGCGCTCCCCGGTGATCTGGTCGATCAGGCACACGCTGTCGATCTCCACGAGATAACCAAAAGCACCCAAAAACGCGGCCAGCAACAGACCAAGGTCCAGCAACAGGCCCAGCCACGCGCGTTCGGGTCGCTTTCGTTTCCACGTCCGGTACACGCTGGCGTCAAAGACCACGATGGTCATCATCAGGAAAAATATCGGCGGAAAGAAGTATTCGGTGGCGAACCCCGAAATGCGCAAGAGAGGGATGCCCGTCACCTCACGCGCCCAAGCTTGCAGGCCTGCAATCTCGGGCAGCGTATTGATCATCCCAACAACGACCAGAACCAACGCCAGCCCCATCGCGATGCGTTGGCCTGTCGTACGCACGTTTGGATCGAACTCGGTCATGGGGCGCGTACCAATCGGGGGTTTGGACCCGGCCAAAACAGCCGGGTCCGGATCACTTAGGAACGCAGGCAGTCCGCCACTGTGTGGCCCTTGGCCTCATAGGCGCGGATGGCACCGGGGTGCATCTTGATCTTTACAGCACCGCAAGCACCTTGGCTGACACCATCAATATCGCCAAAGGTCAGGTTCAGGTATGGGCCCATCGGCGCACCCTCTTCAAACCGCGACTGTGCATCCAACATGGCGGTCACGATGTCGAACACCAGATCCTCGTCCATGCTCGCCCGAACAATCTCGGCAAAGGCGGTGGAATAGGTGTCAAAGGTGTCGTCATCGGTCACGATGGTGACGTTATTGCCCTCATAGGCAGCGCGATAAACATCGACAGGGACGGAAAATGGCGCATGGCCCGGCGCTTTGACGATTTGCTGGCCCAACTCGCTGTTCAGCAGATCCGACGGAACGTCAAACAGGGTGATTGCGCCTGCGGCGGAAAACTGAATTTCGCGGCCACCGGGCAGAGCGGATGGAATGCTCCATGCTTCGACTGCGCCACCAGTGATGGTGGATACGGCATCTGGCCAAGGGGTTTGCACGCCCTCATACCCTTCGCCATCTTTTATGCCGCCCAGCAACTGGATCATCGCCCGCCCCGAGGTCAACGCCGCCCCGCGTGGTGGGCCATTCCAGATGCGCAATCCGTCCAGCTTGCGAATGTCGGCCACAGGTTTTGAATCGTAGTACCCAAAGGTTTGGTGCGCTGCGGCATGGAAATAAAGCGCGCGAATTTCAGCCGCCAACTCGGCACCTTTTTCCTTACCGACGCCACTGTATGGGCCAATCCCGCGCGACAGCAGGAAGGGCAGGATCAATGGCGCCGTGGTCACATCCAGACGCCCCTCGGCCACGGCCTGAACCGAATTGGTGAGCGTGGCTCCCTCGGTCATCTGCAAGTTTGCCACGCCCGCACTGTTCAGTGCAGCGGCAAAAGTGGTCGACACATAATGCGCCCCTCCGCCCGGCGATGAAGTTTCTGCGGTTAACGTAACCTGTGCGGCCACGCTCAGCGGTGCAAGCACGCAGGCCACCCCAATCAATGCGGTCTTAAACATGAGTATTCCTCCCGTCAGTGGTGCGCCCCTCCCCGAGGCACCTTGCCCCGTATTCGGGGTCTCATCATTCAGAGTTGCAGACATTATATGACTTGTCACGTAATTTTATTCGGTGTCTACTGAACACAAGGGACGGAACACTATGACAGAGCGGCCAAACACCCAAAAAGACCGGATAGAAAAGCGCCGCGCCTACGAGGCGAAGAACCCGTTTTCCCGCATGGATTCAGCGCATCATGCCTCGCGCCAGCAAGGCCTGCACATCCTTCAACAGTCAGCCGGTCTGACAACGGTAGAGTGGCGTGTGCTGTGGGATCTGCACGAGGCCGGCCCCATGACGATCCGCGATCTGGCTCAAATCCAGCGCTCTGACCCGTCCCTGATCAGCCGCGCGCTTCCCGCAATGGAGCGCAAGGGATTCGTGCGCATGACACGTGGCGAACACGATGGCCGTCAGGTGGTGGTCGAAATGGACACTGCAGGGTACGCCGCACACGCCGCCGCTTCCCCGGCAATGAAACGGCGGCGCGAGGCGCTGCGCAGTACTTTTTCCGAACAAGAGCTTTCAACCCTCGTCGACCTGCTCACTCGGTTCGAAGACGCCTTGCGCGAACCCGTTGACGACATCCTTGAACCGGAGGTGACCCAATGACCAACCGCCCCAACGTCCTTTGGATCATGGCCGACCAACTGCGATTTGATTACCTCAGTTGCTATGGGCACCCGCACCTGCACACGCCGAATATCGATGCGCTTGCCGCGCGCGGTGTGAAGTTCACCAACACTTACGTTCAATCCCCGGTCTGCGGACCGTCGCGGATGTCGGCCTATACGGGACGGTATGTTCGCAGCCACGGTGCCACATGGAATGGCGTGCCCCTTCGCGTCGGCGAACCCACTTTGGGCGATCACCTGAGCGAGGTCGGGGCACGCGCCGTGCTGGTGGGCAAAACTCATATGGTGGCCGACCGTCCGGGCATGGCACGGCTCGGCATTGATCCGAACAGCGACATCGGGATCAAGGTCGCGCAGTGCGGTTTTGAACCCTTCGATCGCGACGACGGGCTGCACCCCAACAGCCATCGACAGGGGTGGTCGGCCTATGACGACTACCTCGTGTCGCACGGCTTTGAATCCGACAACCCGTGGGAAGACTTTGCAAACTCCGGCTACGACAAAGACGGCAACCTAGTCTCTGGCTGGCTGCTCGAAAACTCGCACCTTGAGGCGAACATCCCCGAGGAACACTCAGAAACCGCCTACATGACCAACCGCGCGATGGAGTTCATGGAGGGGGCGATAGAAGATGGCAGGCCCTGGCTGTGCCACCTCAGTTATATCAAGCCGCACTGGCCCTATATCGTACCCGCGCCTTATCACAACATGTACGGGCCCGAACACGTGGTTGCCCCCATCCGTTCGGACACAGAACGACAAGGCGCGCACCCCTTCCTCGCCGCCCATCAGGACATCCGCGTCAGTCGATGCTTTTCCCGCGATCAGGTGCGCGAACACGTCATCCCCGCCTATATGGGCCTGATCAAGCAACTCGATGACAATCTGGGACGTCTGTTCAAATGGATGGACGACAAGGGGCTAAGCGAGAACACGATCATCGCTTTCACCTCCGATCACGGCGACTATCTGGGCGATCACTGGCTGGGGGACAAAGATTTCTACCACGATGTGGCAGCCAAAGTGCCACTGATCATCGCCGATCCAAGGCCCCAAGCCGATGGCACACGCGGCACAGAGTCGGCTGCTCTGATCGAGATGATCGACCTCGCCCCAACCTTCATGAACGCCCTTGGCTGTGCGCCAAAACCGCAAGTGATCGAAGGGCGCGACCTGACCCCCCTCCTGCACGGAACGGACGGCTTCTACCGGCGCTACGTGATCAGCGAATATGACTACTCAGGCTTTGAAATGGCGACCGCCCTGAACGTCGAACAGCAAGATGCGTTCTCCAAGATGATCTTTGATGGACGCTGGAAATACGTGCACCTCAACGGGTTCGACCCGGTTCTGTTCGATCTGGAAACCGACCCGGACGAGGTGCAGGACTTTGGCACCTCAGACGCGCCCGAACATGTGGCCGTGCGCGCGCGCCTGAAGGACGCAATGTTTACATGGTCCATGCGCCACCACACCCGCGTGACCGTCACGCAAGACGTGGCAGAAAGCCTGAAGGTCGCCACAGAAACCGGCATTCTGATCGGGTTTTGGGATGAGGCCGAGTACGAAGCGGACGCGGGCAAAGCCTTTTCCAGCCTGACGCCAGCCGGACCGCCCCGCGCGTCCGTACTGACGGAAAAGTAGACCTTAAGGCGCTGCGCAGCGAAGGGCGGGTTTGAGCCCAAAGTACTGATGCCAAAAACCAGACTTAGCTTGCGTGTTGCAAGGCTGAGGTGGTGGCATGTATAAACTTTGGATGTGCAGGTTACCCTATCAGAGTTGCGCCTTAGTGATGAGAAGAAAAATTCGATGAGTAAGACACAATGGGTTACGTTGCTTGCTTTTGGAGCATATTTTCTTTGGGAATTTGTCTTACTGGCGAGCTGGAAAGCAGAAACGCAAGGACCGCTCATTCGTGTCGATCTATTGATCATCTACCCTGCCTTATTAATTCTGGCAGTTGTATCAGCGTTCCAATTTTTTCGCAGGTAAATTGAAATTTGGTCAATTCCCGTTAACATCGGGCGTTTGCTCAGGGTCGGCTTCGCCCGCACAGCAATTATTCATACAGGCCGCAGCGAACCTCAACTTCTGGTCGCTTAGTCCGTCCAGATCCTAAGAGGCCCGCGCGCTGAACCGCGCCGCCGTGCTGACGGCAACGCGGGCCGTCAGTGCCGCCACCGAACTGCGCTCCAGCACCATCGGCCCGTCAAGGCTTGCGGGCGGGAAAATCGTCCATGTCTGTTTGTCGGCATTGGTCATAACGCTGATCGGGTCGGCGTCCTGAACGGCGTTGCCCGCGCAGTACAACACAGACAACATGCCCGCCGCCGCCGGATCGGAAAAGGCACGCGCAGCTGACTCCGCCTCTGTCTTGGACAGGCCCAGACGCACCATCCCACCAACCACATCATCGGGGCGTTTTGCGGCAGAGCCATGCAAAGTGCTCAGCACTTTCTGAGTGGTCTCAACACGCGCTTCACTCCGCAACGGCTCAAGGGTTGCGCCCACAAATCCGGCGCAAGCCCCCGCCGCCGCCATCAGATCGGCATAGCTGGTCACCTCGAACATGCCATCACCGCGCTGGATCAGACCAACAAAATGAATACCAGCCGCATGCACGGACAGACGCTGAACACGATTGCCGGACCGGCGCTCGCTCAGCAAAACAAGGGTTGGGTTCACAAGGGCAAGGATGGCCGCCGTGATTGCAGGGGTAAAGTTCAGCCCGGTTTCAGGATCGCCCACAAGACGACCCGCCGCGCGCAAACGCTCTTCCCCCTCTTTGGCCCAGTTTGCGGCATCGCCATCTTCAGGCTGGAACGGGGTGTCGCCCCATCCAATGATGCTGTCCACCTTGGCATAGGAAAAGGCGTAGGCGAGTTCGGAGGGATGAATTTCCATTGAACTCATCGCTTAATTCCAGACAAAGCTGGACATAGCGTCGAGCTTTTTCTTGGCCTCAGCCGCCATCGCCGGACCGGGAACTACCGAGTCATATGCCTGCTCGACGGCTTTGGCGGCCTTGTTCACCGCATCTTCAATGGCATTGGCGGTATCCAGCGCCTCGTCTTCTCCAGGGGCCGTGCCGTCCGGTTCGCTGCGGAACATGGTCATCATCTTGTCCACTGTGTTGGCCACCGCATCACGTACAGATTTGAGGGCATTTTCAACCTCAAGAACGGCGGCATCCGTCCGATTGACAAAGTACTCATCGCCCGCCTCCATCGTCCAGTGTGCAATGCCACTGATCTGCCCGGCCAGCGGATTGTCGGTACTGAAAAACTCGATATCACTGTCGAGATAGTCATATCCCGGTCCGTCATCGTGGTACGTGTTCAGATACCCGGCGGCATCATGCACCACACCGTGCAACGCAATCGGGTTGTCGATATCAAGGTGGAGTGCCATGTTGCCCGGCCCCACAAGCCCCCCCGTCGGGTTGAGCATCGACCCAAATACTTCGTGAATACCAAAACTGTCACCCAGCACCTTGCCGCACAACAACTGTGCACGGGAGGCCATGAAATCCTCATGCATGCCTTCCTTCAAATCGGGTGCCGCGTCTTTCTTTTTCTCCTTCGCCACGGTTTCCTGCTGCTTTTTAACAATCAGGAACCGGTCAAAATCTAAGTTCAACCTCTTGGCGTCGGGGGGGATGCCAACAACGCCTTCAAGGTCTTCCATCACCTCCTGGCGGGGTCTCTTGGGGAACCCCTTGGTGATCTCCTGCATCAGCTCTTTCATCTTGGGCGTGCCCTCGCCCTTGATCTCAACGCCACGCAGGTCGTCCATAGCGTCTTTACCGAATAGAGTATCGACATCGACTTTGGTCAGGTCGGTCTTGGCCAGTTCCTCAGGGGACAGTTTGGCAAGCGCTTCATTCTCGGCGGCACTCACCGGCGGACAACACCCCAAATGCGTCTTTAAGAACTCTGATTGCCGGTCGGAAAGCTGAGGCAAGAATTTCTCCGGTTGAAAACAAAGGCGACGCCGCGTGGCACAATGCCAGCACTAAAGGATACCCAAGGCCTGTACGCAACCGGTTTCACGACCCGACACAAGCGCATCCGAAGGCAAAGGCAAAGGCAAATGATCCCTCAACAACACATCTGAGCTTTCGAATTCAACCAGTTGGTGTATTCTGTGCCATATGCACGCGACCATTGAAGCATCCAAAGCCATCGTCAAAACCCGCTAACTGCAGGCAATCCCGACAGAAAACACCCAGCATGAGCAGCGATCCAGATCCACAAGCCTCCGCACCCCCCGCAATTCCAGACGAGGAGATGGACCGGTTCACGCGGCGTTTTCTCAACTTCGCGCTTAAAAGAAATGAAACGGAAACAAACCAAGGCGTCGTCGACAGGCGTTTGGCAATCCGCGAACAAGCGACCGAAGACATCCGGCAATTGCGCGCGGAATTTACCGCCCACGAGATGAAAAACTACGACGCGATGACCGAAGGGGAACGGGCCGCCGAGTTGGACAGGATATTCTCCGACGTCACCATCACCGCCGTGCCCGGCGCCAAAACGATTTCGATCAACGGTGTGCTCGAAATGGACCCGGCCAGCCTGCGCCAACTGGCCCCCCACAAGCGCAACGTGCTGTTTGCTGCCGCCAATGAAGCGGACGAGGACAAGCGGGCGACCGCACTTCAATATGTTTCGGGCAAATTTCGCCTGCGTTCCAAGGCAGATGCGGCAAGCGGCAAGACCCACCTCGAAGGCATCGTCGAAGGCGAGCGCGCCGATACGCTGCGCGAACTTTATGAGGCCGACAGCGCGGACAAATCAGGCGCATACCGTGCCTTCGACATCTCCAACAAACTCAACGCGCTGAAAAAACGAAGCATCGATCCCGGTGGGGCAAAAAACATCCAGGCCTATGACGACGCCGTCCAGAAACAACGTGCAATGCTGGCAATGGCGCTGGACGCAGGTCCTGACAACCTGTCGGACATGGTGGTCAATTTCGAGTTCGCCGAAATGACGTTTGATGCAAGTGTAAAGGAAAAGGCTCAGGCGCAGGCCGAGGCCAGAGCAGCCAGAGAGCACGCGGAAAAAGTCGAAGAAATGCGCGCCGCCGCGCTGACGGTAGAGGCGCAAGAAGCCGAGATTGAAAAAAACGCCGCAGCGCTCGCCGAAAGCGCAACACAGCTGGGCGCTCTGCTGCAAAAGGACTTTAAACAACTGGAAGCAGAGAAAAAGCCGCTCGTCATCGCCCACGGGAAGGCAGCTGCCGCTCTCAAGAAACAAAGAGCAGTGGTCGCGGCACTGACGCCCGAAGCCATCGACCGCTTTGCCGCCACAGCCCACACGGTCTCCGTCACACCTGCGGACACGGCAGCGGCCACCACGAACCTGATCGCCAACATGACCGCAGGGACGGATGCCGGCGCGCAGAGAGAAACACTCGAAGCGATGAAAGCCACGCTGACAGAATACACCAACGCCGTCACCGAAACCGGCAATGGTGCGGCCAAGGTCGGCGTTGAACTGGAAGTGGCCGATATCTCCCTGAATGCAGCCGAGGCTCGCAAGGTCGCGCGCAGTTTGCGCTTTTCTGACAACAAGGCCGCAGGCTATCACACCCTCAAACACCACAATGAAATGAAAAAACCGTCAGATGCCGAAGGGTACGAATTCGACACGGAAGTGAAAAAGAAAGTGGCGCACTACCACGATTGCGCACGTGGCGCGGTGGAAAATGGCGACGTGGTCCTGTCACAACTGGAACAGAACGGCGGCGAAGGACACCATTTCAAATATGAAGGAATCACCGC
Organism: Tateyamaria sp. Alg231-49; assembly: GCF_900143535.1. Lineage (GTDB taxonomy): Bacteria > Pseudomonadota > Alphaproteobacteria > Rhodobacterales > Rhodobacteraceae > Tateyamaria. The sequence continues at coordinate 301,242 of NZ_FRFA01000005.1, forward strand.
GATCATCAAGATGGCCAAGAACGAGGCCAGCATGGCCACATATTTCAAGAAGTAAGGGCAAGAGGCAGGTATGGACGACAAACTCGACACGGTATTGGAAGACTTGCGCGCCCGCCTGGACGGCTTGCAGTCACAAGACACGGTTGGCGACCATGCCGAACGGTTTTGCGACGACTTTTACAAACTCTATGCGCTGTCACGGGCAGACATGTCCGCCGCGGAGTCCACGAGGCTGCTCAAGTTTCTCAGCGAAAGCGCCCCGACCATGGATATTTCCATCGGCTATCTGCTTCAGGATCTGCTCAACCGCATCACCGCTCTGGTGAACACCAGCTTCCAAAGCCTTGAATGGATACAAATCTGCGAAATGCGATCGACCTTCGAGGCGCTGATCGAGCTTTACAGCGACCACATGCCCGTCGGCCTTCACCTGATCGACACCGACAACGTAGATGGATTGATCATGGCAAAGGGTGAAAACGAGGCGCAATTTCACCCCACGCTCACGCCGGACAACTTTCCCCAAGACCACTGGTGGTGGATGATGGAGTAGGCACGCGAAGGCTTTTTGCCACAGCCGTCACGCCCTGATAGCCCGCCCCATTGCACGACCCAAGCCCAACCGCTACGCCACTCCCATGAAACCGATCCGCCTCATGTCCGGGTTTCTGACCGTGGGCTTCTGGACGTTGGCCAGCCGTGTGCTGGGCTTCGTGCGCGAGGTCATGCTGTTGTCGCTCATCGGCCCCGGCCCGCTGATGGACGCCTTTGTGGCCGCCTTCCGGCTGCCAAACATGTTTCGCCGTTTCTTTGCCGAGGGCGCGTTCAACGCCGCCTTCGTGCCGATGTTTTCGAGCAAGGTCGAGGGGGGCGAGGATGCCGCAACCTTCGGGCGCGACGCGCTCAACGGGCTGGCTTTGGTCACGTTGTTGCTGACGGCCCTTGCGATGATCTTCATGCCTGCGCTGGTTTGGGCCACGGCTGGGGGGTTTGGCCCCGAACGCTTTGATTTGACGGTTGGCTTTGGACGGATCGTTTTTCCCTACATCTTCTTCATGTCGCTGTCGGCGCTCTTTTCCGGCGTACTGAACGCCACCGGGCGCTTTGCGGCTGCTGCCGCAGCCCCTGTTCTGCTGAACATCTTTGTGATCGCAGCCATGGGCACAGCTTGGGCCATCGGGGCCGAGATCATCACCTGGCTTATCTGGGTGATCCCACTGGCGGGCATTGCACAACTGGCACTCACATGGGGCGCGGCGGCGCGCGCGGGCTTTGCACTGAAACCCGCCCTGCCCCGCTGGACCCCGGATATGAGCCTGATGGTCCGCACTGCCATTCCTGCAGCCCTTGCCACGGGGGTAATGCAGATCAACCTCGTCGTTGGGCAACTGGTGGCCAGCCAATATGACAGTGCAGTCAGCTGGCTCTTTGCCGCTGATCGCCTTTACCAACTGCCTCTCGGAGTGGTCGGCATCGCAGTTGGGATCGTGCTGCTGCCCGACCTCGCCCGTCGCCTGAAGGCCGACGACCTGACCGGCGCGCGTGACGCCTATTCGCGGGCGGGTGAGTTTGCCATGGCCCTGACCGTGCCCAGCGCAGTGGCGCTGATGGTCATCCCGCTGCCTCTGGTCTCGGTCCTGTTCGGACGGGGTGCGACGGGCACCGATGACGTGGCCGCAATCGCCGTTGCCGTCGCCATTTACGGCGCCGGCCTGCCCGCATTCGTGCTGCAAAAAGTGGTGCAGCCCCAGTATTTCGCACGTGGTGACACGACCAGCCCCTTCCGCTTTGCGCTTGTCGCCATGGCGATCAACGCCGCCGTCGCGGTGGGCCTGTCTCCTCTGGTGGGCTGGATCGCACCTGCGTTGGCCACCACCATTGCCGGCTGGGCCATGCTGGGTCTGCTCTATTGGGGGCTGCGGGGCATGGGCGGCACGGTCAAAGTCGATGACCGCTATCGCGCCCGCCTGCCGCGGATATTTGCAGCGTCTTGCGCAATGGGTGTGGCGCTGTGGGTTGCAGCGATCCTGCTCAAACCGGCGCTCGGGACGGACTATGTCCGCTTTATCGCCTTGCTTGTCCTGATCGCGGTAGGGGCAGCCACCTATCTTGGGGCCGCACAAGTGCTCGGTGCACTCAAACTGTCAGAGATCAAAGGGGCCGTGCGTCGTCGCTAGGGTCGGGCCAGCCACTCATCGGCCACGTCACCCATGGTGCGCGGGCCACCTGACGTGATCCACGACATAAACGGGCGGACAAACTTGCCCCCACCCCCGAACCAAGTGGTCAAAAACCGGCGCACATTCTGCGTGTCGCGATAACCCGAATCCAGCGGCGTCTGGCGGATGATCTCGCCGCCACGCCAGTCAACCGCCACCGCTCAACGGCGCCGCAGAGCTGCCCGCACCCGCGTCATACCACCAGGCACAACAATGGCCGTGATGGCAAAACCAGCAACAAAACCCGCCAACTCGCCAACCCAATCATACCCAACCTGAAAGAATGCGCCAAAAACCAACTGGATCCCCATCAGAACCCCAATCAGCATAAACGCCTGCCCCTGTGGGCCACCACTGACCACCTGCCGCTGCCAGTAAAGGAAGGTGTACGTGCCAATCAGCCCGTACACACTCGGGTACGCACCCACCAACCAGGATTCATTGGTGATCAAACCAAACATCAGCGCCCCAAAGATACCGCATAGGAAAAACACCAGCGCCACAGCCCAGCCGCCCAGCACCTCGCCCACCATCTTGCCCATGGCCAACAGGATCACGCCCGCAAACAGGAACGAGGTAAAGCTGCCAAAAACAAACGGATACGTCACAAAGCGAAGCATGTGTTCAGGCAACAAGCGCCCGTTCTCAACCATGAAATCAAAGGCAACCCCGGAAAACGCATAGTCGTTCAACGCATTGAGACGCCAGCCCACGGCGCCTGCACCACCGATCAGCCCCGCCTCGGCCAGACTAAAGGCCAGTTCCGGCAAGGCAAGAGCCAGAAACAGCAGCCACACAGCGGGGGGCAACGGGTTAACGGGGCTGGGTTCTTTATAATCTGACATCCGGGGCCTGCTTGACGAAGGAACACCCCATGGGTAAGCCAGCAACGCTGATTTGCCCAGAGGTTCTCATGACAAATACCACGTTCACACCCCGCGTCTTTTCGGGGATGCAACCTTCGGGCGGACTGACCTTGGGCAACTACCTTGGGGCACTCAAACGCTATGTAGAAATGCAGGATCAGGGCGGGTTCGAAACGATCTATTGCATGGTCGACCTGCACGCGATCACCACATGGCAGGACCCGGCCGATCTACGGGCCAAAACGCGTGAACTGGCCGCCGGTTACATCGCCGCCGGGATCGATTGCGAAAAATCAATACTGATCAACCAATCCGCTGTACCAGAACACGCCCAACTGGGTTGGGTGTTCAACTGCGTGGCGCGCATGGGCTGGATGCAACGGATGACACAGTTCAAGGACAAGGCAGGCAAGAACGCCCAAAACGCCTCGCTTGGCCTGTTTGCCTACCCGGCCCTGATGGCCGCTGACATCCTGATATATCATGCCACCCACGTGCCCGTCGGCGAGGACCAGAAACAGCACCTTGAACTGACACGCGACATCGCGGCCAAGTTCAATCACGACTACGGCGTCGATTTCTTTCCCATCACCGAACCGGTGATCGAAGGGGTGGCGACGCGCGTTATGTCCTTGCGGGACGGGTCCAAAAAGATGTCCAAATCTGACCCTTCCGATGCGTCCCGGATCAACATGACCGACGATGCAGACACGATTGCGAAAAAGATCCGCAAGGCAAAAACCGACCCCGACGCCCTGCCAAGTGAAGCCAAGGGGCTAGAAAACCGCCCCGAAGCGCGCAACCTCGTCAACATCTACGCAGCACTAGGTGATATGACCGTGGAACAGGTACTGGCAGAATATGGCGGCGCCCAGTTCGGAACGTTCAAACCGGCGCTGGCCGACCTCGCGGTGTCAAAACTCGCGCCAATCTCTGGCGAAATGGCCCGGCTCATGGATGATATCCCCGAAATCGACCGCATCCTTGCACGCGGCGCAGAACAGGCCCGTAAGATCACAGCGCCGATCCTGAAAAAAACGTATGAGATTGTGGGGATGGTCGGGGCCTGATTGCGCCGCAGCCGTCTCTTGCCCAAAAAAGAAGCACAAAAAGCACCCAGATCGCCCCTCGGGAAAAAAACTTGCTCGCGTGGGTTGAGCGCCGTTGTCGCCTTCAAAAAAACGCGTTATCGCCACATTTAGTAAAGTGTAAATAGTAGCAAGCCGTGCAAAAAATGCGTTCAACGATCAAAACCTTGATGACGGCCATTGCGGCAGTGGCGGCCATGTCCGCTATGTCGCAAGCGTCAACAGTTTCCCCGGCAGAAGTTCTTCCCACGAGCCTAGAACTCGGCGTGACACAAGGGCCACAGGCACGGCTGTTTGCCGAACAGACAGGCGTTACAGTGGAAGACGCCGACGTTATTGTGGACTACCTCGCCACAAATCTGACCATTGGCGTGATCAACAATGGCGTGACAGACTTTGAATCCGGCTTTGGCTTGGGCGCCGGCACTTATGACAGCTTTCTTATCCACTTTGACCCAATCGGGGCTGGCTCGACAACAGGGTCCTTCACCTTTGCAGGCGATATCGTTGCAATCATTCTGTCTAACGGCACCGGCAACACGGACCCAGAGTCGCCAAGAGGCCTGCTGAACGTCAGCAACGACGTCTTCGGTGTCGCGACGACAACCTACGAAACCCATGTGGGCCGTCGCGCCGAAGGGACACCCAGTGGCAACACAGGCGACACCTTCACACTGATCAGCGCGACAGAGATTTCCTTCGACCTGACGACCAACAGCACTCACATCGACAACATCCGTGTGATTACCAAAGTGGCCCCGGTGCCGCTGCCTGGCGGTGGTCTTTTGCTTGTGGCGGGCCTCGGCGCGCTGGCCCTTCAGCGACGACGCCGCGCGGCCTGAACCCATCCAGAAACATATCGACGTTTTTACCGCCTGCCCTTCCGGGCGGGCGTTTTTCGTTTACTCTGGCGTGCGCGATAGGGCCACACGCAAGGGCGCCTTCCGCACCCTTTTGCAGGCGACGACCAAACCGGCCTTGTCGACGTTTCAACAAAACCACACACCTGCAAGATCAAGATAACCTCCGCTCGCCACGTAAACACCTAAGGCGTAAAGGTTATTTGATAACGCCGCTGAATAGGTTAATAATTTTGCCTATCAAACCTCCGGGAAACACGTGATGGGACAAGATCAACCGTTGGAAAAAGACGTACAGAACCCGTCCAAAGCGGCTTCACAATCCCCAGATGGCCTGCCAACCGTGCGCCGCATCGTCACAGAGTTCGGCATTCTCGTGCTTATGGCGATCATTGTCCCCGTCATCGTGTTGATCGATGTCAAAGCCCTTTCTGGGCAGGTCTCCGAAACGTCTGTGACCGAACTGGCGCAGGCCGGGCTGATCCTTTTGACAGCTGTTCTGTTCTTTATCGGCGCGCGCAGGTTTCCTGATGCCGTCGGATATCTGATGAGCGTGGCAGTCCTGTGCACATGGATGTTCATCCGCGAAAACGACGTCTATTTCGACTTGATCCGGCACGGCTTCTGGGTTGTCCCGAACACGATACTTCTCGCGATTGGCGCTCTTTTCGCCTATCGCAACCGGGACACTCTGAAAGACCCGTTCAGGCGCCACGCCGCAAGCCGCGAGGCCGCATTTGGGATGGTCGGCTTCGTTGTGCTGATCATCTTTAGCCGGGTGTTCGGCTCGGGCGAATTATGGCGGCCGATTATGGGGGCATCCTACGATCCCGCGGTCAAGGCCATGGTGCAAGAAGGTCTGGAGCTTTTTGGCTACGCTCTGTTCGCGTTCGGGGCGGTGTTGTCCTTCCGGTCCGGGTTTGGTCAGTCAAAAGCGGCCTAGGACACTTAAAGGCACGGCGCGCCCGATTTTCCGAAACGGGAATACAGGTCTCCCCGGATGGCCCGCATCGCCACAAAAATCCGGCCAACACCGATGGTCCATCTTAACAGATGGTTAAACCGCCTCTGTAACCCATTGAAACTCCTACACGCGCAAGATGTCCCAGCGTGGGACACTCACCCCCCAAGACTTTGCAAGAGCGCCTCAGACGGGTCTCCCGTCGCCTCAACCCCAATGCTGGTCTGATAGGCCGAAATCGCCGTCCGGCTTTTCGGCCCGATCACCCCATCCGCCCCACCGGTGTCAAACCCGCGGGCCGTCAGCCTCTCTTGCAAGGAAATCCGCTGATCCTTGACCAGCCCATATTTATCCGGCGGGAAAGACGCCCGGATCGGCCCGCCACCCGCAATCCGGTCCGCCAGATGGCCAACACCGATGGCGTATGAATCCGAGTTATTGTACCGCTTGATAACGTTGAAATTCGACGTCACGCTGAACGTCGGCCCGCCCGGCTGCGGCGTTAGAGACCGGCCCGGCCCTGGCCCTTCAGTTCCCCACTTCAAACCGCGCGTCCACCCGTTGCGCGACAGATACGCAGCGGTCGAGGCCAGCGAATCCGATGGGTCGTCCGACCAGATATCGCGCCGACCATCGCCTGTGAAATCCACAGCAAAAGCCTGATAAGAGGTCGGGATAAACTGCGTGTGCCCCATCGCCCCGGCCCATGACCCCTTGAGGTCAGACGCGGCCACGTCGCCCGATTGCAGGATCTTCAGCGCCGCCACCAGTTGCTTTTCAAAAAACGCGCCGCGCCGCCCGTCAAAAGCAAGTGTAGAGGTCGCCGACACGACCGGAACATTACCCCGCCGCTCGCCAAAAAAGCTCTCCAAACCCCAAATCGCCGTCACGATTTCGGGCGCAACGCCATAGCGTTGCTCGACTGCCGCCAAGGTGTCGCGATGCCGGGAATAGGCCGCGCGCCCCTTGCTCACCCGTTCGTCCGAGGCCGCGATGGACAAGTAGTCTTCAAGCGTGCGCGAAAATTCGACCTGGTTTCGGTCCCGTTTGACGACGCCGGGCAAATACCCCGTACCGCGAAACCCTGCCGCCAGTGTAGAATCGGACAACCCCTGCGCTCCGGCGCGCCCACGAAAACTACGCACCCACGCATCATAGGCCGCATTTGGCGTGGGCCGTAAATCAGCAGGGAGCGCGCCCCCGGTGGAATTGGCAGGAGCCCCGGATCCGCCCCCCGTGCTACACGCGGCAAGGCCAAAGGCGCCCAAAGTCAAAAGGGCCGTTCTGCGGGTTAGGATCATGGGTCTGCTCACCTCATTGTTTGAGGCAGTCTAACGCGCATACGATCAAGCGCAAAGCGGGTTTCACACACATCAGCGCACCTACGCGCAATCCATCACGCCTCTGGCAAAACCTGCGTCCCGTCCCCACGGAAATAGCGCCGCCCGTCCGGATCATATCGCAGAACAACATCGTGGTCGGGGTAGTGAACGGTATCCGCCGCAACGCGTGTCCCCACCACCAGAAAAATGGCCTCCTGATCGGATCGGTTCTCAAGGCAATGGCCGACGGGCACTCCAGCCTTCCATCCAGCAACGTCACCTGCACCCAGCGGCGTCTCGCCCTCCTCCATCAACACCAATGTGCCCGATAGTACACATATCAACTCATCCTCCCGCTCGTGCCAATGGCGATGGGATGAACGTGACCCGGGCGGCAGTTTTTCTAACCGAGCGCCAAATTGCGTAAGCCCGATGACATCGCCCAGCGCGATGTCGGCACTCGGCCCATCGTCCTGACCGGAAATGGGATGCGGGCCGCCTGCGTGCAGCCTCCACTGATCCGTTTTGATCTTTGGCATGTTTGCTCCCGATATCCTCTGTCCGACAGGCCCAAAACAAACCGCATCTCTGCAACTGCGCACCAATGCTGCGCAAGGCTGCGGCTTGTTCGACCGGTCCTGCCCACCCTATCTCTTTGTTACTCGTTCTAAAGGAAAGGAACGCTCATGTCTGGAAAAGCACCGGCTGACACGCGCGTCGGCCACATCCATCTCAAGGTCAGCGATCTTGACCGTGCCATCCACTTCTATGGCGACGTACTCGGTTTTACGCTCACTCAGCGCTATGGAGATCGGGCAGCGTTTCTCGGGGCGGGCGGATATCACCACCATATCGGTCTGAATACATGGCATTCTCTCGGGGCCGGGCCAGCGCCGGAACGCGCCGCAGGCCTCTATCACTCCGCGTTTCTCTATCCCGACCGCGCCTCGCTTGGGGCGGCATTGCAACGCGTGATAGATCACGGAACCCCGCTGGATGGAGCCGCAGACCATGGTGTGTCCGAGGCCGTCTATTTCCGCGACCCGGATGGCAACGGAGTCGAGCTTTATCGGGACCGCGACCGCGCCGATTGGCCCGTGGATGCCAATGGTGATCTTACCATGGTCAACGCACCACTTGACGTTGACGCTTTGCTGGCAGAAGCACGTTAGGGCATTGGCAACCGCTGTCGGCGCGCGCACTGTGAAACCGGTATGCGTGCACAAAGCGGTGCACGAGGTGTGCACGCTCAGTGCATCGCAATTTTCCTGTTTTTGTGCGCGTTAACCTTAATTCGCTCGGCTTCAGGGATTTCCAGCAGCGCGCGTTGCGCCGGGGTGCGATTTCGGCCACTTTGCGCGGGCAAGAAAAGGGGACGATATGAGCACAGGGTTTTACTGGGACGAACGCAGCATGTGGCATGCGGGTGGGAACTATGCCTTCACAGTCCCACTGGGCGGGCTGGTGCAACCACTCGCCGCCGGGGGCCTGCCCGAAAGCCCTGAAACCAAGCGCCGCCTCAAGAACCTGATGGACGCCACGGGGCTGATCCACGATCTGTCTGTCGCCTCCGCGTCGCCCGTTACAGAGACTCAGATATTGGCGGTTCATGATCCGGAATACATAAATACATTCAAAGCGTTGTCGGATGAAAATGGCGGCGAAATTGGCCATCATGCCCCTTTCGCCAAAGGCGGCTATGACCTCGCCGCTCTCTCCGCCGGGCTCGTGACCACCGCCGTGTCAGATGTGTTGGCAGGCACCCACGCAAATGCCTACGCCCTCAGCCGTCCTCCGGGCCATCACTGCCGCGCAGACGGCCCCATGGGCTTTTGCCTGCTGGCCAACATTGCCATCGCGATCGAAGCGGCTAAATCCGCGCAGCCCGGCCTAAGAGTGGCCGTGCTAGACTGGGATGTGCATCACGGCAACGGCACCGAAAGCATCTTCTATGACCGAGACGACGTCCTTTCGATATCGTTTCATCAGGAAGGGAATTATCCTTTAGATACCGGTCACATCAGTGATCGCGGCGTGGGTCTGGGAGAGGATCACAACTTCAACCTGCCCCTGCCCGCCGGCACCGGGCACAGCGGCTATTTGCACGCCATCGACCGGGTTGCGATACCGGCCATTGAACAGTTCAACCCTGACCTGATCATCGTCGCCTGCGGGTTTGACGCTGCCGCCCCGGACCCACTGGCCAGCATGCTGTGTATGGCCGAGACATTTCGCGAAATGACATTGAAGGTCAAAGCCTTGGCGGAACGCCTCTGCGACGGAAAACTGGTGCTGGCTCATGAGGGCGGCTATTCGGAAATTTACGTCCCCTTCTGCGGACATGCTACGATCGAGGCTCTGTCGGGCAGCGCCATCACCGCGCCCGACCCCCTCGCCCGCGCATTCTCCTCGCGCCAACCAAGTGCGCGGCTTGAGGCGTTCCAGTTTGGCGAAATCGACCGTATGGCCACAGAATTAGGCCTCTAACCCCTTGACGTCGCAGCCCTTCGCCACGACATGACCCTCAACATGTAAAAAGGCGTAACATATGCCCACCCCAAACCCTGCCGCCCTCGACTTTCTTCTGACACGACGGTCCCGCCCGGCCAAAACGCTTGCCGAACCAGTGCCGGATCGCGCGACATTGGAAACCTTGCTGACGGCCGCCGCGCGCACGCCCGATCATGGCAAGCTGGAGCCGTGGCGTTTCATCGTGCTGGGCAAGGGTGCGATGCCCCGTCTGGCCACCGCTGTTCAAGCACGTGGTGAGGCTCTTGGCTTGGACGCCGAACAGATCACCAAAGGACGTAACCAGTTCGATCAGGGCCACCTCGCGGTGGCGGTGATCGAGATGCAAAAACCGTCTGAGAAAACCCCGGCGTTGGAACAAACCTACTCTGTCGGAGCGGTATGTCTGGCCTTGCTGAACGCTGCACTCGCGGCAGGTTGGGGGGCCAACTGGTTGAGCGGATGGCCCAGCCACGATCGCGGGTTTATGCAGTCAGAACTGGGGCTTGAGGCGCATGAGCGCATCGCCGGATTGATCCACATCGGCACCGAAACCAGCACACCGCCTGACCGCCCGCGCCCCGATATGTCCAAGATCACAACATGGGTAGACACATGATCCTGTCGTCTTTCTTTGCAGCGCTCGGTCAGATGGGCGATCCCCGGTTTCGCCGGGTGCTCTTTCTTGGTCTCGCCCTAACAATCGCACTTTTGATCGGGGCCACATCGGGACTTGTCTGGCTGATCGGCTGGCTGACAGCGGACAGTGTTTCGGTCCCTTGGTTTGGGGAAATCACCTGGTTGGATGATGTCGTCAGCTGGGGGTCATTCTTTTTGTTTTTTGGGCTGTCGATCTTCCTGATGATGCCTGTGGCCTCCGCGATCACCTCCATGTTTCTGGACGAAGTGGCCGCAGCAGTCGAAGAGCGCAATTACCCCCACCTGCCCCCCGCAACGCCTGTGCCTTTTGGCGATGCGCTGGTTGATACCGTCAACTTTCTGGGGGTGCTGATCGGAGCCAACATCCTAGCGCTGATCCTCTATGCGATGTTCCCGCCCACGGCAGTTTTTATCTTTTGGGGGCTGAACGGGTTTTTGCTGGGACGGGAGTATTTCACGCTCGCCGCTATGCGTCGCGTCGGACGCGTGCGGGCCAAAGAACTGAGGCGCGCGCATTCCGGCACCGTGTGGATGGCGGGCACACTGATGGCGATCCCGCTGTCTATCCCATTGATAAACCTACTGATCCCGATCATCGGGGCAGCGACGTTCACGCACCTGTATCACCGCCTTACAGAGGCTCAAGCGCCCGATCAAACCAGCTCATATCGCTAAGGGAAATCCAACCCGACAAGATGATACCGGCGATGATGACCCACAGGACGAACGCAACCCCTGTGACGATCCACGCCTTGCGCTTTGTGTGATGATGCTCGGGCGCGCCTGCGTGGGTGCCCGGCTCGATCTTGCCCAAATCTCCTTGGGTTTGCACCTTGATCGGCAGCGCGATCAGGAAACACATCCACCAGATCACCGCATAAAGGACGAGGGCCGAGGTGATTCCCATCAGACCTGCTCCAATTCGACCAGACAGCCATTGAAGTCTTTGGGATGCAGGAACAAGACGGGTTTGCCATGGGCCCCAATCTTGGGTTCGCCAGTGCCCAGCACCCGTGCACCGGTTGATTTCAGGTGATCACGCGCAGCAATAATGTCATCGACCTCGTAGCAGACGTGATGCATGCCCCCCGATGGGTTCTTTTCCAGAAAGGCGGTGATCGGGCTGTTTTCACCCAAGGGATACAGCAGTTCGATCTTGGTGTTGGGCAGTTCGATAAACACCACCGTCACCCCGTGATCAGGCTCGTCCTGTGGCGCGCCGACATTCGCACCCAGGGCATCGCGATACTGGGCTGCGGCGACCTCGAGGTCGGGCACGGCGATTGCAACGTGATTGAGGCGTCCAATCATACATAGCTCCTGAAGTGGTGTTGAATTTGTGCCCTTATCGCCAAGCTTGTGGGCGCACGCAAGCGCGGCGTTAACTTGCAGTTAGGCAACGGTACGTAACGATGAGTCGCGATAGCTGCCTGGAGATCAAAAAATGGATAACACTGACCCGTTTGCGCCAAACTACCCGGCCCCCACCGCAATGCGCCCGCTGCTGGGCCTGACCGTACTTGTGATTGAAGACAGCCGATATGCCTGTGAGGCCCTACGCCTGCTTTGTCTGCGTAGCGGGGCGCGGATCAGGCGGGCCGATACGCTGCGCGCCGCGCGACGCCATTTGCAGGTCTACCGCCCCTCGGTTGCAGTCATTGATGTGGGCCTACCCGATGGAAATGGTGCCGATCTGATCCGCGAACTGTCCACGTCCAATCGGCGCCCGGATGTCATCCTTGGCACCTCTGGCGACGACGACAACGAGGCCCTCGTAACAAAAGCGGGTGCCGATGGGTACCTCAGCAAGCCCGTCATTTCTCTGGCAACATTTCAGGACCAAATTCTGTCGAATCTGCCCAGGGACCGGCATCCTACTGGCCCCCGTGCCGTGCCCGAAGAAATCATACAGCCCGACCCAATCGCATTCCGTGATGACATGGCCCATGTCGCAGACGTGATGGAGGAGGCCGGCGACACGCGAACACTGGACTATGTCGCCCAGTTCCTTGGCGGAGTGGCGCGCAGTGCGGATGATAGCGAATTGGCACTGGCCACTGAATTGCTGGCCGCCAGGCGGGCACGCGGGGGTTCTGCTGCGTCCGAAGCGGCAACTGTCGCTGGGCTTGTCCAACGCAGGTTGGCCAGCAAGATCGCGATCTGAGGCGCCTCTAGCCGATCAAAGACGGGTCTTCAGCCGCACGGACAAGTTGGGTCAGATCTGAAAGACGTTCTTTTTGCGTCCCATCACTGTCAAAGTTGGAAGGGTCCAGCCAAACGCGAAACGCCTCTTTCAAACTGGGCCATTCACGATCGATGGCGGCAAACCAGGCCGTATCCCGGTTGCGCCCCTTGACCACGGCCGCCTGCCGGAAAACCCCCTCGTAACTCAGGCCAAGGCGCTGTGCGGCGCGGCGCGACCCTTGGTTCAGTGCATCACATTTCCACTCGAACCGCCGGTATCCGGCATCAAAGGCCCATGCCATCATCTGGTAAAGAGCCTCGGTTGCGGCCCGGGTTTGCTGCAAAGCAGGGCTGAAATTGATGTGCCCTACCTCGATACTGCCTGCGCCGGGTGCAATGCGCAGATAACTGGCAACCCCCTCATAATCGCCGCTTGCCTTGTTCTTGATCGCATAGAATTCAACCGTGTCGTCAGTTTCCGTCTCGCGCATCCAGCGATGGTATTGAGAAGAGGATGAAAATGGACCGTAGGGCAGATATGCCCAGACGTGATCCTGCCCCACGTAGGCGCGATAAAGCAAGGCTGCGTGCTTTTCCGCGACCAGCGGTTCTAGCCGGCAATATGTACCGTCCAGTATCAGCGTGTCATTTGGCGCAGGCGGCGGTGTCCAATCAGGAACAGGATCATGGTGTGGGCGATAAAGTACAAACATACCGTGTAGTTAGGCGCAGTCGAGCACAACACCAAGTAAATTCATTCAAGCAACTACGACAACGGCCTAAATCCGGACCAAGCTCGACGTCGGGAAACGCCAATTGCTCAAAAGCTGCCCAATTGATGCCCGTCAAGAGGTACAGGTTGTCGGCCCTGCCAATCAACTTGCGGGGCCCCCTAACCTTGCGCGGCTCACCTGCCCGCACGACATCGCGCGAGCGAAGGTTCGACTACTCCTGCGGAATGACGCGCAAGCCCAGTTCCATCAGCTGATCGCTTGTCGGTTCGCTTGGCGCATTCATCATCAGGTCTTCGGCCCGTTGGTTCATCGGGAACAGGATGACCTCGCGGATGTTCTGTTCACCCGCCAGCAGCATCACGATCCGGTCGATACCCGCCGCACAGCCCCCGTGGGGCGGCGCGCCATACTGGAACGCGTTGACCATCCCACCGAACCGCTTGCGCACCTCGGCCTCATCATAGCCTGCAATTTCAAACGCTTTGAACATGATCTCGGGGCGGTGGTTCCGGATCGCGCCGGACACCAGTTCATAGCCGTTGCAGGCCAGATCGTACTGGTACCCGAGAACATTCAGTGGGTCGCCTTGCAACGCTTCCATACCGCCCTGCGGCATGGAAAACGGGTTGTGTTCAAAGTCGACCTTGCCGCTTTCTTCATCGCGCTCATAGATCGGGAAATCGACAATCCACGCAAAGGCATAGCGGTCTTGGTCCGTCAGCCCCAACTCGTCCCCAATGACATTACGCGCGCGGCCCGCAATAGCCTCGAACGCCTTAGGTTTGCCACCAAGGAAGAACGCTGCATCACCCACACTCAGGCCCAGTTGCTGGCGAATGGCTTCGGTGCGCTCTGGCCCGATGTTCTTGGCAAGCGGACCCGCGGCTTCCATGCCGCCTTCGACCTCGCCGGACTTCAGCTTGGCCTGCGCTTCTTTGACCGGAATGCCCAGTTCTTGCGCGACAGAGTCAGCTGTCTTTTCGCGCCAGAAGATGTAACCCATCCCCGGCAGCCCTTCTTTCTGGGCGTAGGCATTCATGCGGTCACAGAACTTGCGCGACCCGCCTTTGGGCGCGGGGATAGCGCGGATTTCTGTGCCTTCTTGCTCAAGAAGCTTGGCAAAGATTGCAAAACCGGAGCCAGCAAAATGCTCGCTCACCACCTGCATTTTAATCGGGTTACGCAGGTCGGGTTTGTCCGATCCATACCACAGGGCCGCATCGCGGTAGCTGATCTGCTCCCACGTCTCATCCACTTTTTTGCCGCCGCCGAACTCTTCGAATACGCCGGCCAGCACGGGTTGGATCGTGTCGAACACGTCCTGCTGGGTGACAAAGGACATCTCGAGGTCGAGTTGGTAAAAATCGGTGGGCGAGCGATCTGCGCGTGGGTCTTCGTCGCGGAAACAAGGCGCGATCTGGAAATACTTGTCAAAGCCCGAGACCATCAGCAACTGCTTGAACTGCTGCGGCGCCTGCGGCAGGGCGTAGAATTTGCCCGGATGCAAACGCGACGGCACCAAGAAGTCACGCGCGCCTTCAGGTGAAGATGCTGTGATGATCGGCGTCTGATATTCGCGGAACTCCTGATCCCACATGCGCTTGCGGATCGACGACACAACGTCACTGCGCAGCTTCATGTTCGCCTGCATCTTTTCACGACGCAGATCGAGATAGCGATAGGTCAGCCGTGTTTCCTCGGGATATTCCTGCTCACCAAAGACCATCAGCGGCAACTCATCCGAGGCCCCCAATACTTCCAAATCGCGCACAAACACCTCGATCTCGCCAGTCGGGATCTTTGGGTTCACAAGAGACGCATCGCGCGCCTTCACTTCACCGTCGATACGGATGCACCATTCGCTGCGCAGCTTTTCGACCTCGCCAAAGACGGGGCTGTCTGGGTCGCACAGCACCTGCGTCATCCCGTAGTGGTCGCGCAAGTCGATAAACAGCACGCCACCGTGGTCGCGCACCCGGTGCACCCAACCCGACAGGCGGACGGTATTGCCCACATCCGCCGAAGTCAGCGCGGCGCAGGAGTGAGAGCGGTATGCATGCATGGGTTTGGTCCCTTCGGGGGTGGTCAATTGATCGGCGCAGATACACCGGGCATGGGGTGGAAAGTCAAGGCGGCAAGCGACGCCTGCCCAACGCAAAACGCGGGCCCTGTGACAGGCCCGCGTTTGTCTGTGTGTTTGTGGTCCCGATCAGGCCAGAAGGTCGAACCGGTCGGCGTTCATCACCTTGGTCCAGGCCGCGACGAAATCCTTCACGAACTTGGCCGCGTTGTCGTCTTGCGCATAGACCTCGGCATACGCCCGCAGGATCGAGTTTGAACCAAAGACAAGGTCTGCCCGGGTGGCCGTGAACTTGGTCTCGCCTGTCGCGCGATCCACGATCTCATACGTCCCACCTTCGGCTGGCTTCCAGCTGTAGGCCATGTCGGTCAGGTTGACGAAAAAGTCGTTCGTCAGCTGGCCCACGCGGTCGGTGAAGACACCATGCGCGGTTCCGCCGTGGTTGGTGCCCAGTACGCGCATCCCGCCCAGCAAAACTGTCATTTCCTGACCGTTCAGACCAAGCAGTTGCGCGCGATCTACCAGCATGTCCTCGGGGCTCTTGGCCACTTTGTCCATGTGCCAGTTGCGGAACCCGTCAGAGAAGGGCTCAAGCACGTCAAAGCTGGGCCCGTCTGTCATCTCGTCCGTGGCATCGCCACGACCGGGTGTGAAGGGCACGGTGATGTCGAACCCAGCGGCCTTTGCCGCCGCTTCAACCGCAACGTTGCCCGCCAGAACGATCACGTCAGCGATGGATGCGCCGGTTTCTGCTGCAATCGGCTCAAGTGCGGCCAACACTGCGTCCAAACGAGCCGGTTCGTTGCCTTCCCAGCCGCGTTGTGGTGCCAGACGGATGCGCGCGCCATTGGCCCCGCCCCGCTTGTCAGATCCGCGGAAGGTGCGTGCGCTGTCCCATGCTGTCGCGATAAGGTTGGCGTGGGACACGCCTGCGTCGGCGATCTTTGCCTTGACTGCCGCCACATCGTAATCGGTGCTTCCTGCGGGGATCGGGTCTTGCCAGATCAGGTCCTCGGCGGGCACATCGGGTCCGATGTAGTTGGCTTTGGAGCCCATATCGCGGTGCGTCAGCTTGAACCAAGCGCGCGCAAACGTGTCGCGGAAATAAGCTTCGTCCGCCATGAACTTTTCACAGATTTCACGGTAGATCGGATCGACCTTCATCGCCATGTCCGCGTCCGTCATCATAGGCATGCGACGGATCGACGGATCAGAGGCATCAACCGGCATATCCTCTTCCTTGATGTCGATGGGTTCCCACTGGTTTGCGCCTGCTGGGGATTTGGTCAACTGCCACTCATAACCGAACAGCAGCTTGAAATAGCCCATGTCGAACTTGGTTGGCTCCGTCGTCCAGGCACCCTCGATGCCGGAAGTGACAAGCGAGCTTGCTTTGTCGGTCTGGTTGGGGTTGGTCCAGCCAAAGCCTTGGGTTTCGTAACCTGCGCCTTCGGGTTCCGCACCCATCGCGCCGGCGTCGCCGTTACCGTGCGCCTTGCCGACGGTGTGACCACCTGCGGCGAGAGCAGCGGTTTCTTCGTCGTTCATCGCCATCCGCGCGAATGTTTCACGGACGTGCAGCGCTGTGCGCGCTGGATCAGGATTGCCGTTCACACCTTCGGGGTTCACATAGATCAGGCCCATGTGCACAGAGGCCAGCGGGTTCGCCATGGTGGACGGGTCTTCCAGATCTTCATAACGGTTTTCGCTGGGTGCGAGCCACTCGGCCTCTTCCCCCCAGTTGATGTCGATGCCGGGCGCCCATGTGTCCGCGCGACCAAAGCCAAAGCCGAAGGTTTTGAACCCCATGGATTCATAAGCGATGTTACCAGCCAGCAGCATCAGGTCAGCCCAGGACAGCGCATTGCCGTATTTCTTTTTGATCGGCCACAGCAGGCGACGTGCCTTATCAAGGCTCGCGTTGTCAGGCCACGAGTTCAGGGGGGCGAACCGCTGATCGCCTGCGGACCCGCCGCCGCGACCGTCTTGCATCCGGTATGTGCCCGCAGCGTGCCACGCCATGCGGATCATCAGGCCACCATAGTGCCCCCAGTCCGCCGGCCACCAAGGCTGGCTGTCTGTCATCAGCGCGTGCAAATCAGCCTTGACCGCGTCGTAATCTAGACCCTTCACAGCCTCGCGATAGTCAAAGTCGGGGTCCATCGGATCAACGCGCGCGCCGTGTTGGTGCAGAACATCAATGCTCAGAGTTTCCGGCCACCAATCCTTGTTCGTGCGACCGCCAAAGGTGCTGTGCAAGGTCGCCCCGTGCATCACCGGGCATTTGCCAACGTCGTTTCCGTCCATGTCTGTCTCCGATCAAAGGTTTCTGGTGGCGAGTTAAGCCAAAACCACGGTGGGTCTAGGCTCGATTGCCTATTTGTTTGTCTGGGTCACAAAAGGAATTTGGCCGCAGCGCGATTCGCGTTTGGCTGACTATCCCTCCTGTGGCTGAGAGACGCATAGCAAGATCGCGCCATAGATTTAAGTTGCATTTTTTTATTGCTGTCATAATTTTTAATTATGAATAATCTCACCCTCCGTCAGCTGACATATTTCGAAGCACTTGCCCATGAGGGACATTTCGGACGTGCCGCTGAACGCTGCGCAATTTCGCAGCCCGCCCTTTCAGTACAGATCAAGGACCTTGAAGAAAGCCTTGGCTTTGCCCTGTTCGAACGCGGGCCACGGCACGTCCGCCTGACTGCGTTAGGAGAAGCGTTTGCGAGACGCGCCGGCGACATCCTGCGGGCTGTTGCCGATATGAACGATTGGGCTGAAACCGCAAAAGGCGGGCGGATTGAACGGTTGCGGCTTGGGGTAATCCCAACAATCGCGCCCTACCTGTTACCGCGCTTTATCAGCAACGTGACCCAAGCCTACCCCACCATAGACCTTCATGTGCGTGAAACCGTTACGCCGCGGCTGATCACAGAGTTGCTTGATGGGCGCCTTGATGCAGCCATTGTAGCGCTGCCAACGGATGAACCTGCCCTTGCGGAAATGTCCCTATTTACCGAAGAAATGGTGCTGGTGCGTCCCGAAAAGGACTCTGGTGCACCTCTCGTTCCGCCCAATGCTCTGGATGAAATGCGCCTGTTGCTGCTAGAGGAAGGCCACTGTTTTCGTGACCAGGCCCTGTCCTTTTGCAACATCAGCCCGGCACGGCCGCGTGACGGGCTGGATGGCAGTTCGCTGTCGACACTGGTTCAAATGGTTGGCGCGGGCATCGGCGTGACGCTGATTCCGGACATGGCCGTCGATGTCGAAACCCGCTCTGCTCCGGTCTGCATAACGCGGTTTGACACCCCTCCGCCGACACGCACCGTGGGCCTTGTCTGGCGCAAGTCCAATCCGATGACAGACGCGCTGCGCGAGATTGGGCATATTGTGCGTGGTGCGGCACAGGCCTGACCTGTCTTTTAACCTCACACACAACACGCAGAAATGACCGCTATGCTGTCCGCATTCGGCCGCGCGACTAACCGGGTGGAGAACAACCAGCTGAGTGGGGTGGAGACAGTGATAAAACCAACTGGGTGCGGATCACGGTATCGGCCTGAAAGCTTTGCACCACGCGACGTTGCTCAATGCCAGAACCGCCTTTCCTAAGTTCCCACACGCAAACGACTATCCGATGGGTGGCCATTTTTTTAACGCATTGCGCTGACGAACGGACATCCGACAGAAACAGTCGGATGACCGCGTTGAGCCCGGTGCGGCGGATGCAACGCTTTGCCTGAATGGCGGCACAGCCGTTTCGCCCCCTATCCGGCCCGTGGAAGCAAGCCAGCAGACATCGAATGCTCGAGACCAATAGAAGCCCAGACAGAGAGAAGATGGCAGCTTGATCTGATCGTAAAACTGTCCAGACTAAAAAAGCATGCTCAAGGCCGCACAGTTGGTGCTGTTTCCGGCACCTCTGGCACTGCTGGACTGTGCCAAAGGCAAAACGAAAGGACTGCACTTAAATGAAGTTACTTGCAGGTGTTGTTCTAGGCATTTTTGTCGGAGCTTTGGGAACCACGGTATTCATTGTCAATCGGGTGAACGCCCTTGCCAAAGTCGATTTCTCAGTTGTGACGCCATCTGTATCATCAACAGTCTTGTCGGCGGTCCGCGAAGCTGAAACTGATTTCTACGCCCAACAACCAGCACTGCGCCGACTGATCGAATACGGGCAAGATGTCGCCGCGTTCTTGTCTCCATCGCTTGTCTACAAGTTTGATTTTTCAGTGGGACCGTTCCGCCTAAAAGGGCACACTCTAAATGAGACCATCCCTTGGGCCCTTGAGAATGGATATCTCGAACTGCAGAGGAGTCCCGTGGCAGACTTTCACTGGCTGTACGTGTATTTGGCGGAACAGCCAGGCTTGGCAGATTGGGGCGCCGCTGTTCTTCTCGAGCGTTTGCGTCAAAGGCATCCTCAACTGTCGAAACTATCGTGGCAGGAGATTTCTGCTGACCCAAGTCTGATCGCAAAGGTCTATTCCGGCTACATCGGAGCCGGTGGTGATTGGGAAGCTTGGAAAGCCGATTTGATACCTGGTCGGGTGGCGGCAGAGCGCATGAAATTGGATATACAAGGGAATTTAGCCAGTGACGAGTAAGGAAAACCCGAAGTTCTTCATGGATCGTCTAAGACGCGCACCTCTATTGGTCACCTTTGGTGCCATATTGTTGTACTTTTTTATCTTGGCAGCGCCGTCTCTCCTGTCTTCAACGTCATTTGGCGGTGACGTATCCAAAACGCCGCAATCTCTGCCCAAGAACCAGCTGCCGCTAGAAATCGGCCTCGCAACTTCAGCTCTTTTTATCGTCTTCCTTTTGGGTTGGGGGCGTGACGCTAGGGTTACGTCGAAACCTTCCTGGAGCGGTTTTTGGTACGCTGTGCCACCTGCGGCGATCACCCTACTCATATTGGGGATTGGTGTAGCAACGGCCAGCCTACAGGGAATAGACGCCACGCTCCTGCTGACAAGCGAATTGGTGATGGCAACACTGTTACTGGTTATTTTTGTCGGGGTTTTCGAAGAAACACTCTTTCGAGGCATTGTTTTGCACGGCCTTGAGATCCGCTTTGGTCCAATCATTGCTCTTTTGGGTTCGTCAGTTCTGTTTGGATCTATGCATTATGTAAATTGGGTCGGGGGCCAAGACCTTCTATCGACACATCAGCAAGTAATCCACGCTGCGCTAAGCGGAGTTCTTTATGGAGCGATCGCACTTCGGTGCCGTTCAATTTGGCCGGGAGTTTTTCTACACAGCCTTTGGGATTTTACCGTATTTGTGAATGGTGCCTTGGGGGCCGGCAACCCAGTGCAAGGTGATCAGGTGACCACCTCCGAAGGTTTTGGTGCCATGGTCTTCCTGTTTCTGTTGCGCTATTTCGAGCCGATCCTTGGTCTCATCGCGCTCCTTGGCTGGTTCAGGTGGTCCAAAAAACAGAATACGACCAGATCAGATAATGAATATTGACGGGCTCTGCTCAAATCCTGACAATCTACGTACGTTAATCAATTGGGAGCCAGAGCGATGAAGAAACGAGTTTTACTAGGTTTTATCAGTCTGTGCTTTAGCGCCTCCGCAGTTTCCGCCTTCGACCGAGAGACAACAGATGCGTTAAAGGCGTGTCACGATTATGCGTGGAGCGTGGATGAATACGCGGATTTGCCCAATGCGGCAGTATCCGTCTATCCACTGATGACTGATGGCAAGGTGATCACAACCGTTTGGCACATTATGTGGGATGATCCGGTCGTTCGGGCCGCTGGCAATTGCACAGTGATCGAGGGAAACGTTGAGGGCTTTGAAGACTACACCAAGCAAAATTGAGCGAGAGAAATGCTTACGCATCAAAATTCTCGCAAGAAGTGAACTGCGGCGGGAGGACAAACCAAATGATTAGAGCGATAACTTGGCCAACGACGTTCATGGTGGCTGCATCCCTGTTTCTAGGCGTGGCCGGTTGCGATGTCGCCGCACCAGCTACTGCCGTGGACGACCCGGATCCTGATTTCAATTTCGTACGAAGCTATCGAAGCCCTTCTGACGAATGCCAACTGGTTGGCGAAAGCGCGTTCACGGTTGATTTCCTGGACGATGCGGCGGACCTTGTCGCTTGCCCTACGGGGTCCGAAGATCTGACGTCCCTGATTGCCGAAACAGAAACGGCGATCCTCACTCAGACACAAAGCTATTCTTTAGTGAGCGTGCCGCGTCGTTAGACCCATTTGCGGATTACAGGCGGCTTTGCACATTTCAGCCAATGCACCTCGGTTTCGCGGCGTTTAAGCCACCCTTCAAGAACAGGACCGCAGTCCAACAACCGCTGAGACTGCTCCATAAACAAAACCGAACGTTGGTTAGAATTCTGGACTACGACAGCCATGCGGGACAAAGTTACCGTTCGCGGCACGCCCTCCAATGGCAGATCCTATGATATTGCTTTCCATCATCGCATTTGAATACGCGGTGATCACAGTTCTGATTTAGCACGTAGAGCGGTTTGAGCCCCGTGTTGGCTCAGGAACACTTCGCCGCTCAATACCTCCAGAAATCCGGTCGCGCTTAGCTGATCCATAACTGGGCCCTTCACTTCGGAAAAGTGAAACGTGACGCCGCCAGCCCTGAGCCGCGCGTTAATCGCCTCAAGCGATTCCAGTGCGGACATATCGATCGTGTTTACCGCCGAGCACATCAGCACGACATGTTGAAGCGCGGGGTGTTTGGCAACTTCGTCATAGATGCGGTCTTCCAAGAAGCGCGTGTTCGCAAAGTACAGGCTTTCATCGACGCGTATCGTCAGGATCGTTGGATCGGTCAAAACATCATGGCGCAAGACGTTGCGATAATGTTCGGTCTCGGGCACTTGACCGACAATTGCCATGTGGGGGCGTGATGTTTTGTAGAGGTGAATGAGGATCGAAATCGAAACGCCAGCTGTGACGCCCAATTCAACACCCATCAAAAGTGTAATGCTCATCGTCGCCGCGACGGCCGCGAAATCCGCTTTTGAATGGCGCCAAGTCTTTTTTAGGATTGAGAAATCAACAAGCGAGAGGACAGCAACAATGATCGTGGCTGCAAGCGTCGCTTTCGGCAGATGGTAAATTAGAGACGTCAAAAATAGCGAGGCTGCAGCGAGGCCAATCGCGGTGTATGCCCCCGCCGCAGGTGTATCCGCACCCGCGTCATAGTTCACAACAGACCGAGAGAAACCTCCCGTTACCGGGAATCCGCTTGTAAAAGACGCGCCTAAATTGGCCGCACCTAATCCAATCAGTTCTTGATCAGGATCAATCCTTTGGCGCTTTTTCGCGGCCAAAGTTTGGGCCACAGAAACGGATTCGACGAACCCGATAACAGAGATCAACACAGCAGCGCCAATCAGATTAGACCACATATCCATCGAGAAGGATGGCAAGGTGAGCGGTGGCAGGCTCTGGGGCACATCCCCAACAACTTGCACTCCATTTGCGGCAAGATCAAAGAACCAAACAACCAAAGTTGTGGCCACAATCGCGGCGACAGGTCCGGCTTTCGCAACGATCCCAGCAATACGTGGGGCAACCCCTAGGCTGACAAGCAGTGGCAGTAATCCTTTGCGCACCCAAAACAGGAACCATGTGGCCCCTGCGCCAATAATTGCGGTGATCCAGTTTACTTGTGACGCATTATGCACAAGCGATCCGACAAGATCAGGCAACGTATGCCCATGAGCGTCGATGCCTAGAATATTCTTCAGCTGACTTGCCGCGATGATGATGCCTGTTGCGGTCATAAAACCAGCGATCACGGGGTGGGACAAAAAGTTCGCCAAAAAGCCCAATCGAAACAAGCCAAGGGCGAGTAATATCAGGCCAGACAGAAACGCCAGCGTGATCGCAGCCGCAATATATTCAGCCGTTCCGGGCACAGCGATTTTGCTGACGGCGGCCACTGTCATTAGCGACACAACCGCGACAGGCCCCACAGCCAACGCCCGGCTTGTTCCAAAGATCGCATATAGGACAATCGGGACCATCGACGCATAGAGCCCCATTTCCGGCGGTAGACCCGCAAGTAGGGCATAGGCCAGGGATTGGGGGATCAGCATGATCGTCACGATCACTGCGGCCACCAGATCGTTGGTCAGTGTGCCACGGTCATATGTGCGGCCCCAGTCGAGGATGGGCAGGTATTTCGCCATTTGCATCGTATTCATGACCCGCGACCCATTTTCCGCTTTCAGTTATGCAGCCCGTGCAGCAAGCCGGTCCGCCAGAGCGGAAAGATCAAAACCTGCGGCTTTTGCCTTGCGCAGGATCTCGTCAGGTGACTGTCCATGCTCGACCGCGGTTAGCGCCCAAAGCGACGTCGCGCGCAGCCCGCTTCGGCAATAGGCCAAGACCGGGCCATTCGTTCCCGAATTGATCGCGCTGTATGCATGCACGTCGTCATCCGTGATATTGCCCGATATGACTGGAATCTGATGAACCGTGACGCCCAATGCACCCGCAGCGTCACGCAGCGAGGAAATGGCGGGCTGATCGGCTGTCTCGCCCTCGGGGCGAAGAGCGATGACAGTCCTGATGTTCAAACGTTTCAGATCGTCCAGATCGGCAACAGAAATTTGCGGCCCGACATATGTCCGGGCATCAAGTTGTTTGATTTGCATCATCTTTTTCCTAATGAAACAGGTTCAGAGTTGGTTCAAAGGCACCTTCAATACAGGTCGACCATCTGCATCTTCGGGCAGTTCACCAGCACGCATATTGACCTGCAAGGACGGAAGGATCAGCTTGGGCATGGCCAGCGTTGCATCACGTTCAGAGCGCAGTTTGACAAAAGCCTCACGGCTCATGCCACCACCAACGTGGATGTTGTTTGCCTTCTCCTCGGCGACTGTTGTTTCCCATGCAATCTCGCGACCGTTTGGTCCGTAATCATGGCACATGAACAACCGCAACTCATCAGGCAGGGCGAGAACTTTCTGAATCGAGTCGTAAAGTTCGCCTGCGTCCCCACCCGGGAAATCAGCGCGCGCCGACCCGCCGTCAGGCATGAACAACGTGTCACCCACAAAGGCCGTGTTCCCCATGACATGCACCATGCAAGCCGGCGTATGGCCCGGCGTTGCCATAGCAAAGGCGTCAATCTCGCCGATCTTGTAGCGGTCGCCATCTTGGAAAAGCGCATCAAACTGCGACCCGTCCCGTTGGAAATCAGTCCCTTCATTGAAGATTTTCCCGAACGTTTCTTGGACCTCCATGATCCGCGCACTGATGCCGATTTTGCCGCCCAGCTTTTCCTGCAAATAGGGTGCGCCAGACAGATGGTCCGCATGGACATGGGTTTCAATGATCCATTCCAATGTCAGCCCATGTGTTGTGATATGATCTACGATCCGATCCGCATGGTCATGGGTGATGCGACCAGATGCGTAGTCAATGTCCAGCACGGAATCCACAACCGCGCAGGCCTTGGTGTTCGGGTCGGAGATGACATAGCTGATCGTGTTAGTGGCTGCGTCAAAGAAAGCTTCGACGTCTGGTTTCATCGACATATCAACGGGATAAGTTTGCATTGTCTTTCCTTTCAAACGGCAAGGGTTTTGCGTTGTGATGTTGTCGCGTACTTGGCGACGACTATGCCAACCAGCATTGCAGGAACGAACCAAAGCGTGCCGATGGCGCCCAATGGCAGTGCCGTCACTGCCGGACCGGGGCAGAATCCGCCCAAGCCCCAGCCTACGCCAAACGTGGCGGCCCCAACGATAAGCCTTGCATCAAAATCAGTGCGTGTTGGCAGATGAAATGCGTCATGAAACAGAGGCTTTGCGCGTTTCTGAACAAACCAGAACCCTGGCGCCGTCACCATGATCGCGCCGCCCATAACAAAAGCAAGACTGGGGTCCCAAGTGCCGAATAGATCAAGGAAGTTTTGGACTTTGGCGGGGTTTGCCATGCCAGAAAGGATCAATCCGGTCCCAAACAAAAGCCCTGCAAAGAGAGTGCTGAGGATACGCATGATCTTAGCCCCCCACGACATGGCGCAGAACAAAGACGGTCACGAAGGCCGTGGCCATGAACGTCAGCGTCGCAGCAATTGAGCGCGCTGATCCGCGCGAGATGCCACATACACCGTGACCACTTGTGCAGCCATTCCCCATGACCGAACCAAACCCGACCAGCAGACCAGCGATCCCAAGCAGTAGCGCATTGTTTGACACCACTTGGACAGGTGCAGCGCCGGTTAACAGAAACCAAAGCGGTGCCGCGAGCAGGAGGCCAATTAGAAATATGATGCTTTGTGGCAATCCGGCCTTATCAACCATAGGCGGCAATATGCGTGACAAGATGCCACTGATGCCTGCGATCCGTCCGTGGGCCGCCATTAACACAATAGCTGACAAGCCAATGAGCACGCCGCCAAGCAATGATGCAAAGGGGGTAAAATCTGTTTCCATCTAGTAACTCCTTATCGTGTTGCATAGTTTTTTTGCGCGCGTTCATACCGACTCGCTTGCTCTTATATACGCAATCATTTATATAAGCATTAATCGATATACAAGAGGTAATTTGCCCAATGCTGGACATCACAGCTCTCGAGCCAAAAATTGCAGAAGCAGCCAAACTGATGGAAATGCTGTCACAACCGGTGCGCCTGCGCCTGATGTGTATTTTGCTGGACGGCGAGCAAAGCGTTCTAAGCCTCGCCGACAGTGCCGGTCTTTCCCAACCCGCGATGTCGCATCATCTTAAAAAACTTCGAGACGCTGAATTGGTTGAAACCAGACGGGATGGTCAAACCATCTATTATTCGGTGAAGGGTGTTGAGGTTGTGGAAGTCATCTCGGTTTTGCACCGCCTCTACTGTCCACAAGATTAAATGTGAAATAGCCCTGCACCGCTTGGAGACAAAATGGAGTTTGCGATGACAAAATCAAAGATCGTTATCGGCGTTGCGGTCGTGGCAGTTGCCCTTGGCTTCGCCTTCAAAGACACAATCCAGACCCAAGTGTACGCGTTCATGCACAGTAGCATGCACGACCGGCACGGAGCGGATGGCATGGGGCACGACATGCAGAATATGCCCGGCCTTCGCGGCGCGAATGCATCACAAGCTGAGACCGACGAGCTCGCAGTTATGTTCGAAAACTTCGATACCATCACGCGGGAAGTCATCAATCTGCCGAACGGAATACGCACAGTCACGCGTTCGTCTAACGAAGATGTTATGGCCGTGCTGGTCAGCCACGTTGTCGGAATGGTTGACCGCGTCGCGCGCGGCGATGACCCCCAGGTTTTCATCCAAAGCCCAACACTGGATATTCTGTTTGCAAACGGAGCCGAGATGAAATCGGAGATAGAAGTAACTGAAGAAGGCATTGTAGTCGTCCGGACGTCAGCTAATCCTGACGTCGTCGCAGGGCTGCATATCCACGCAGCAGAAGTCTCGGACATGGCCGAACGCGGCATGCAAGCGGTCCATGACGCGATGATGCGACGCGCCGGCAACTGATCCTGTGAAAGGGATTTTGAAGCATTCAAGACTTTGGATCGGCGCTACTTGGACAATTCTGTCCGCATCCCAAAAGCGGACTTTCGCTGCGGTATAGAAGATCGGTAACGGCTCGAAGCCGACGTCCGCTGCAGTTTTAACAATTGACTACATTGGGCTCAGAGCGGACATGCGGCGGCGCAGCTGCCCAGTTGGTTGGTCAGTCGCGTCTTGGATTGGCCTCTCCCAAGGATCACGGTACGTTCACCAGCCGGCGGCTGAGGAGGCTTGCAAGCTGCAAATTGGTCGTTGTGTATCCCAATGACTTCACCTCGGGTCGGAGCAACTCCTTTCCACTAACACCAAATAACCAAAAACGCTGAATGGCGGCTTTGCTCCAAGACTTGAAGAGTCCCCTTGGAACCTATTCTTCAATAAGTTCTTCTACAGCGTCGATTTCCTTAACTTTCTTACCGAGTTCGCTTTCTCTCACTGCATAGTATCGCTCTTGAAAGTCCAAATCATCTGGCCCGATCGAGCAACCGGGCATCTTAATGCAACGCTCGATAAGTTCAATTTTTCCTTTGGACCCGAATTGAATCTGGACTGCCCTCACAAATTTGGGGCCGCCCATACTGATGCAGAGAAACAGGCCTACTGTGACGGCAACGAGAACTAGATTTTTGGTCTTTTTTGACACTTGGGCCCCTTTTTTGCATCGTTACTTATGAAAGCCATTACTACTTCAGCAAATCTCTGACGATCCCCACAGCATCGACGACTGTTGAAAGATCTTCGGAAACTTCAAGAATTTCATCGTCCACACGAATGTAGCGATTTCCGTTTCCAGGCGCTTTCAGGTTCCACTTCGACAGATCCCCGATATCCGTGTACTATAGATCACCAGAGAGTTTCGCCCCGCGTGTGTACTTTTTGACCTGTCCGGGTGGAATTGTCTTTGGCCCTTTGCCTGGCTTGCCCTCCACTTGAACTTTGTTGCCCTTGGGCTTTCCGCCCTTGTCTTTGGCAAGTGCCGGATCGGCATACCCGAGCGTTAGAACAAGACAAAACGCGGAAACAATAGCTGTGAAGTATCTCATATGTTGTGTCCCGTTTTTGAAAAAAGCCTGAGCGTTGATCAATTGCGATTGGGGCCTGAGGAGTACCTTCACCCAGGCGTGAAAACAAGCGACATCGCGTTACAGGGTGTCTCTATGTCCAGAAGCCATGCAGTTCGAAGTCATGCTGGGTTGCTTGAAAGACTGGCCGAGTAACTGACGCGGTTTACCGACAACACACAATCGTTGGCCGACTTAAATCCCAGCAATCTTTCGCAAAGTCACTTCGTTTTTCACTTCTACAAACCCGCGGCCGGTCTGCAGAGTGCCTTGCTTTTTCCAACCTGACAGCACCTTAGACACTGCTTCCCGCGAAGCACCGGCCAATTCTGCTAACTCGGAGTGTGATAGCATCAGGCGGGCGCGCCCTTCACCATCCCTCGATGCAAACTGCAACACCTTGCGCGCCAGTCTTTGCGGCAATGGCATAAAAACATATTCATGCAGCTGTAGGTTCATATAGCGCATGCGTTGTCCCATAAGGCGAAGAAGGTCAAACGCAAGTCCGGGACTGCCCGCAATCGCACGTTTGAGGTCTCCATGACGCAGCATAAGAAGTTGGCACTGTTCCAGTGCAACTGCTGTTGCGGTCCGTGGGCCAGGATCGAATAGCGCGATCTCGCCAAACACAGCACCCCGAGACAAGACATCAAGGCCAAGCCTTCGCCCGTCTTCACAGGCAATCGAAATCTCTACGCGACCCGAAAGCACCACGTAGAGCGCGTCACCTTGGTCGTCTTCGCTAAAGACAGTTTCGCTGGCTGCTAGCCTGATGGGTCTGGCAGCGCCCAGAAGCGCCGAGCGCAGGTCCTGCGACCCGACGTCGTTCAGAATGTCATCTTCAAGCAACATAGCAAGCCTCAGCTACACTAACCGTCGCACTATATCACAATTGCTGCGCCAGTGGGACGCGGCACTCTTGGCGCGCTCCTGATGGCGTTCAACCTATGTGTCCTAGTTCACAGACCAGACATACGACTCAGGGTAGTTTGAGTTTATTCACAGGAGGCAAAAATGACTTACCCAAAATCATTCCGTAGCGTCGCAGAACGCGCCCACTTCGCCAGCATTTTTAATTCCCTGCTGCGAGGATGTCAGCGTTGTTCAGAAATGCAGTCCCGAGTGAACCGGTACCATTAACTGAAAGTAACCTAAGACCGCTTTCAGACCAGAGAACCTGTCTGACGTCAGCGCTTGTGGGTCCAAATAGGGTCGCTGTTTAAGAGAGTTTTTGTTGCTCATCCTAGCCACCGAGAAGTGGAAGATGAGAAAGACAACGAAGAGCCAAGGCGAGAAGATTGTCAAAGATATCAGGCGTGCGGCGCGCAAGCATTATTCATCTGAAGAAAAGATCAGGATCGTCTTTGATGGTCTGCGTCTGGAGGACAGCAAAGCTGAGCTTTGCCGTCGTGAGGGGATGTCTGAGGGCATCTATTACAAGTGATCCAAAGGCTTCATGGAAGCCGGGAAGTAGCGCCTGGCTGCGGCCACAGCGCGCGCCTCAAACACGGACGACGTGAAGGAAATGCGCCGTAAAGCGAAGGATCTCAAAGAGGTGGTCGCGGAACAGACGCTTGAACTTCGCCTTCTCAACAAAGCATGGCAGCGACAGAGGGTCCGGATCATGCTTGCTCACCCATTCAATCTTCTCTTGTCGCCAATGCCGCGGCGATATCTTCGGCGGCGATCTGTTGCGCCGCGGCTTGCAGATAGGCTGGAAAGAGCGGGTGCGCTCTGGCAGCGGCGTCTTGACCGAGGCTGTCTGACAGCTCCCCATCAAAGGTGAATTTGATGGCTGTCACGGCAATGTTGTCGGCCGCCATCAGCGTGTCCACCCGGCGGAGGTGTTTCAACTGTTCACTCATTTGGTCTACTCCCTGATTGCCAAATTCGGAGGCTTTTCGCACTTTGCGCTGTTCGGCGCACTTACTTTTTTCAGGTGCGCACTTGCGGTTCGCAGACGAGCAAAACGAGCTTCGCCCGCCCCCACACGCGCGAGGCCCCCCAAACTTCAAAAGCTGATGTTGCAGCCATAATTTGCAGTTCTAATTCTCGGCCTTGAAAGTCGTCTCCTTCCAAGTCAATTCTAGTGACCACAATATATAGGGGACGTAACCTTGGGAGTACCAAACGTGGTGATGACTATTCGAGCAGGCTTGCTAACTGCATTACTGTTCCTCTCAACCAGCTTGGCGGCTGGCCCCGTTGAAGACGAAATCGAAAGGCTATCGACCACTTTCAGTGGAGGGGATGACGTTCTGTTCGCAGATGCAAAGCTGGATACAGCCGTGCTGATCCCCCAGTTCTATGCAAATCGCGACTATGTTCTGGGTTGGTACGGCTCGGCCAACGTGGACCAGCTTTTTGCAGAACTGAACCGTGGTCTTGAACAGGGCTTTCGCCCAACAGATTTTAACCTTCCGTTGCTCTACGAATGTCCGTCGTCAGGGTTTTTGGAACCAATGGCGGCTTGAACTAAGAGAGAGTTTGGCTCATCTGGTTGGTTGCATTATGCGGCGCGTTGTCCGTGATGCAAGCGCCGCGCTTCGAGTGTCTTTCGTTTGATCCTTTCTCTTTCCTGTAGAATGGCTTTGTCCCTGCCGAAGTAGACGTTGGCGGGCGTGACGTTGTTCAAGCTTTCATGGTAGCGTTGGTGATTGTAATGATCGACGAAGGTTTCGATCTGGGCTTCGAGATCACCCGGTAAGAAGTAGTTTTCTAGCAGGATGCGGTTCTTCAGGGTCTGATGCCACCTTTCGATCTTGCCTTGGGTTTGAGGATGATATGGAGCGCCGCGAGAGTGCTTCATGCCTTTGTCCTGCAACCATTCAGCCAGTTCTCCAGAGACGTAGCT
>NZ_FRFA01000038.1 GCF_900143535.1 Tateyamaria sp. Alg231-49
AAGAGACAGTCGCTGTAGGCTGGGTCCCTTGAAAGTGTAAATGCCGCGCTGCGTTTCCGAACGTGCCTACGTCAGAGACGGAATTGCTTGGATTGGTACGAAGTGACCGCTTCGTCCCGCAGCTGAGACATCCGATGCTGACGCAGCGAACGACTGGTTTGGATTTGGTGCAATTTGGCCGCGTTTAATGACCGCTTTCGGGAAATCGCGCTGCAGTGCCGCGAATTGTTCCACAATCTAGTGGAAGCCTGGTGACGAAGTTCGCTGCACCAGCATCAGGCAGCTTCGTCCGCAGAGCAGTCGTTCAGGCAGAGTACAGCGAATGGCTGCTCTGAGCCCAGTGCAGACGCAAATCAAAAGCGCCTCTCGAGCCGAAACTCGACCCTAAATCAGACGTCGTAAAGAGTGCCGCAAAAATTATTCGACTGAAACATGGAATGGTCGTTTGCGAAATGAGCCGAGTGGGACCCCGATGGCACATTGGTCTCACGTTGAGAGCCGACTGCACCGTATGTGTTCACAGCATCGAATATTCTAAAAAACTTAAGACATGCACGTCAGTCACAATCATCAAAACTGCACACAACCTGAGCCAAACGCAGCTAACCTTTGCTCGGAAAGCTCCGAGCAAAGGGTTTACGAAGTCAAACTATCTGGAGAGCTTGCGCAGGCCGAGTTTGTTGACGAAAAGTTCCACGATCATCAGAGCGGAAAATATCATCGAGAAGGCGAATAGATCTAACATGGCTGGGTCCTTACTGGTTACACCCTGCCTTTAACCAGATAATGGTATCATAAATCAACTGTACGAAAGAATAGCTTAGCAAAATTTCGAACAGTGCCTGTATTCTATTGATGTAAATTAGTTATGCCGCGACTGTCTCCATTTTACTGACGAAGCAAGCACGTGCCCAGTCCTTCACCTGAAGCAGAAGTTCATCGTGGCGCCGATCTTCGTGATGGACGCTCCAGACTTCCCTGAAGGGTTGCGGCCTGTCTTTATCGATTTTCTTCAGTCCATTCCAATTCTCCAGCATCGATGCTGGACCGACGCAAGGCAGTCCGCGTTCAACTGCAGCACTGCGGATGCAGTGGAATGTTGACATGCGAATGGCCGGTGCCTCGCCAAAAAATTCGAATCCCGCTTGCATCTCAGGCACCCAATCGAAACAGGCGGGCAGTCCGACCCACGCATTTCCGAAGTTGCGTTCGCTGGCGTAAACCCCCATGTCGATCGTGCCAATCCTGGAAACCACTAGCCGACCTTGCTTTGGTCGCCCCAATCTTATGGCAAGATCCGCCTCTCCGTAGGCGAGGCTTACATTCCTGTCGGTCGCTTCGAGCGTCAGCGAAATTTTCTTCCGGTGAAGGGGAAGCTCGCCGATTTTCGGCGCCAGAAAGGTCTCTGCAACGAAATCAACTGTTGAAACCGTGATGTCTTGCTTGTCATTGGCTTCGGCAGGGCCGCCCAAACGCGAAATTTCATTCTGGCAAAGCCTTGCCGCGGTTGCGAAGGCTCGTCCTTGTTCGGTCAGTTCCCATTCACCACTGCTCGTTCGAGAGACAAGTGTACGCTGATACGTTTCTGATAATCGCTTGATTTTACGCGAAACAGTAGTCGGGTTTGTTTTCAGAAACTTGGCTGCGTTAACGAGGTTGCCTGTTTGCTCAAGCGCTAAAAGGTATTTGAAATCGTCCCAGCGTAGCAACATAAACTTCTGCCCTTCATTTTTGTTAATTTTTTGCCTCAAAATCTTTACCGAAAAGATTTTTAATTTTCTCTTTTCTACTTTAAGTTTAGTGATTTTGAGCGATTATGGAACAGGGCCTGGCGCAAGGCTGCACTTGCAAAACTGCAACCCTGGATGGAGCACACCCTTTTTCATCCTAAGCGAGGTCTGAGTTTTTCCGTCAGTGGTTTCTGATTATGTCAAAAAAATTTTCAGGTTCTTCCGCTAAGCTACTGTTTTCAGTCCATGGAAACCATGCAGGCCCAAAACGCAGACAACTGGAAAGGAAAACTTTAAACTTCAAAAATCTTTCAATACAGGTTTTCTTAAACTTGGATTATCTCTTGCATTGACATTTTTGCAGTTCCTAACCTGCAACAAACACACTTTGGAGCTTGTGCAAATGATGGCAGGTTGATTGTGGGGGCTGTGTTGAGGACTAGAGATGAATCAGAGGCTGGACCCCCGGCCGGTCGCGATTTGTGGCCGACCTGTACAATCGCGAAACGATTTTGCAAACAAATTCAAACAAAGCGAGACAACCGGTAGTGGCATTTCTTCTGCGCGCGACATGTCGCCGTTGCGAGCAGATCCGGGGTCCCTCCATGAGCATGCCCAAGTCGGGTCCGTGCACGAATACACCGACGGTGTTGACTGCATTGAAAACGACATCACCAGTGAGGTGACTCCAACACCGCCACTATTTTTGTTGTGTCTCGCCTTGGGCATGTTCTTTGGGTTGGCCGCCGCAGTCTGCGCTTTTGCGTTAGGCATGCGGTTGTTGCCTCTCATCGCAGTTTATAGCGCTGTGGGCAGTGCCGTTTTTCTGGCATCTGCCGTCGTGCTCACTCTGTTGAGTTCAGAGAATTGCGACGAAGGGGGCCGCTAAGAACCACGCAGATTTCTGTGTAAGCCCGATCCTTGGACATACTACGTTTTTAACTCTGGTTGGGGGCACTCATACGTTTGACGATAGTCATTAATACTATTTTTGGCTCTGTTCGATCCTTGATGCCGTCGAACATTCACTCAAAATTAATCTACCAAGGGTTGATCTATCAGAGGTTGATCTATATCGACATTGACCACTGCTTACTAACGGTAGCTGGTTTCAAGAAAATTAGAACTGGGAACTCAAGTGACGTGTAGCGATGGTGGCGTTAGGGGGCGAATGAAGAATTGGGATGACTTAAGAATTTTACTCGCGCTCAGCCGATACAAAACAATGACCTCGGCAGCGCAAGCGCTTGAGATGAATACAACAACAGTCTCGCGACGGTTGGAGCGCCTTACTGAGGAAATCGGCGCCACTTTGTTTGTCCGGCGCGGCACGAAATTGGAGCCAACGCCTAGGGCAAAGCCACTTATTGCGCTTGCGGATCAGTTGGATACGGGATTCTTTGCAAACGACGCTCGTGACGGCGAGGAACCGCCCGCCGCAAGAACACTGCGAATTTCCATAGGTCTGCAGGTTCTTGTCAGCATAGCGAACCCCCATTTGGCCGAATTATTGACCAGCAATCCTGCGCTCGAAATCGAATTTGTAGATGAAGAACGTTCAGTTGCTTTCGGCGAAGTCGATCTTCTTGTTGGATTCAAGAAACCAACCGAGGGTCGGTTGGTGCGTACCCAACTCGGGGAACTTGGTTATCATGTCTATTACAACAAGAAGTGGGAAAATGGTCCGAAAGGATACGTCACATTGCCTCAACAGGGGACTGTTGAAACAGAGTGTTCGACTCTTTTGGAAAACCTGTTTGGCAGGCCAAGACTGAAGGCCTCTGGTCTTCATTTTTTAAGATCGTTCCTGAAAACCATGCCGCTTGCAGCGTGTTTGCCGATAAAGTTTGCGGAATCTGATCCCGAATTGGTTCCATTGAATACCGAACACCCGATCAGTTATTTTCCTGTTTGGGTGTCATATCATGAAAGGCGGCGCCTAGATCCTGATGTTCGCATTGGAATTGAATTCCTTCGCACGTGCTTTTCCAAATGAACACCTCTTTTTGCAGGTGCGGACCTGCAGTATTCTCACTCGACGAATAGTATTTCAATTGCGACGGTGCAAGCGTGCCGGGGGGCGTTTGTAACAGGAGCAAAAATGAGAAGCGCTGGCTATGTCTCCGCAATCCTCACCGGATATGCGGCAATTTCTTTCGGTTTAGTGAAAATCCTCTGGCGGCAGTTTGGAGCCCATTTCTATTGGTCTGATCACTCGCATGAAGTTCAAGCTTCTTTCGGTTTGGATATCGTCCTGATTTTGGGATTGATCGTAGCTGGTCTCAGCATGATCTCGCTCCGTTATATTGTTCCAGCGTCACTCACGGTCGCTACCATTTGCCTTTATGAATATTTGTATCTGCATGATGAAGTTCATAGCCTACCTCAAGTCATGCTGGCCACTGGGCTAATCAGCGGACAGCTCATCACCTTTTACTTGAACGTGCTGATCGCGATCGAAGACGGAAGGCTTCGATGGAGAGGTCGTCTCATCGACTAAATCAAAGCGACCCCCTCAACCCACTCTCAACCGAACACTTGAGACTGGACGCATGGTCGCGGGCATCTGCAAAATGGCTTGAAGTTGTGCGCTGTCCTGCTGTGGTGTCACTAAACATCATCGCTAGCAGGCAACTGGCCCGGTGTCCGTCGTCAGGGTTTTTGGAACCAATGGCGGCTTGAACTAAGAGAGAGTTTGGCTCATCTGGTTGGTTGCATTATGCGGCGCGTTGTCCGTGATGCAAGCGCCGCGCTTCGAGTGTCTTTCGTTTGATCCTTTCTCTTTCCTGTAGAATGGCTTTGTCCCTGCCGAAGTAGACGTTGGCGGGCGTGACGTTGTTCAAGCTTTCATGGTAGCGTTGGTGATTGTAATGATCGACGAAGGT
>NZ_FRFA01000033.1 GCF_900143535.1 Tateyamaria sp. Alg231-49
GGCTGGCTCCGATGACCCAACAGTCGGGAAAGTGGCGTGGCAAAGCCAGCATTCAAGGGGGCCGAAAGCAGTTGCGCGACGCGCTCTACATGCCTGCTCTCGTCGCTGTAAAACACAACCCCGATATGTGCAAAAAATACCAGAGAATGATCAAACAGGGAAAACCGCAAAAGGTCGCTCTCACAGCAATCATGCGGAAACTCATTGAGCTCGCCAACACATTGGTCAAAGCAGATCGAGAGTGGGTTCAAAACCACGCTTGACCAAGACGGATACTCGAAGCGGCCATTCGCTGCACCGAAACGCCTCTGTGCCTCATTGCAGCGCAGCTTGAACATTGCCGAATTACGATTGAGAAAGAAGAGACTGCGACCGCACAGGCACTGCTAAGTTTTTTGGCGGCAAAGCAGAGGAATCCCACTTGCTGACAACCGCATTGGGAATGGGCGCTACAATCACAGCGGTTTCCATTCTTTTTTGCGGCCCCGCCCTTGGGAAGGTTCGCCTGCCATTTTACACTGGCCCTCTGTCGCTGCCCAAGTGTCCATGTCGGAAACACGTTATCTTAGCCAAATTCACGCGCTAATCTGAGCGCATGGACAAAAGTACACAAAATCACCCGATGCTTGACGAAGCCGTTTCAAGAACCGCCGCCTTACAAGCCCGGATGCGGGATCTTGGGATAGGGCATGCCGTGTTCACCTCGGAAAGCTCAATCGCGTACCTTGCCGGGTTCTGGGGATACCTCGGAATTGAATTTGGTCGCCCAACCATGCTGGTCGTACCCGCACAGGATGCGCCCACTGTAATCACCCCGCTGATGGAAAGCGAAATGGTGGCCGAGATGACATGGGTCACGGACGTACGCACGTGGGAGGACGCAGGCCAGCGCAGTTGGGGCCGCGCCCTGTCTGGCGCTTTGCCCGACGCGCCCAAAGAAATCTGGATCGAGCGTGCGGATGTGCCCGCGATTGTGCGCAACTTTGTGGACGATCAGTATCCCGGGGTTCCGCTAAAGGACATCGGACCGGTTTTGGGCGCCCAGCGGACCATCAAATCGCCCTTCGAGATTGAGGTGATGAAACAGGCCGGACACATCGCGGGCGCGATGATGAAGGCCGCCCACGGGTCGCTGTCCGAAGGTGCACGCGAGTATGAAAGTGCGTTGGCCGTCATTGATGCAGGCACGCGTGCCGCGGCCGGGTTTTTGACGGATCAGGGCTGGGAGCGGTTTGTCTCGCCCATGATTCACAACCTCCAAATCCTGCAAAGCGGGCAAGATGCGTCGATGGTGCATCGCCGTGCGTCGATCAAACCCTATGCCCGGTTTGATCCCGTCTATTTCTGCTTTTGCAACATGGCGCAGTTCAAGCAGTACAAACTGGGCTTTGACCGAATGTTTCATATTGGGGACGTACACGAAGACGCGGCACGGGTTCAGCAGGCTGCCATTGATGCGCAACAAGCAGCCATCGCCGTGATCCGTCCGGGTGTGCAGGCCCAAGAGGTCGCGGAGGCCGCCAATGCGATCTACGCAGAGCGTGGGTACGAAACCGGGTATCGCACGGGGCGTTCCATCGGAATGGCCTATCTGGAAGCGCCAGAGTTGAAGGCGGGTGACGAGACCGTGTTGCAGGCAGGCATGACGTTCGCCGTGGATGGTGGGATTTCGGTAGATGGCGTCACAGCAGGTCGGATCGGCGACAGTATCGTGGTGACGCAGACCGGTTTTGAGTACCTGACCGAATACCCGCGCACGCTCCATGTAACGGACACCTGAAATGCGGCTTGCTGTTGCCCAAGCCCCCGCAAACTTACCTGACCCGCAAGCGCGGCTGGACTGGTTGCGCGCGGAATTGCCAGACATCGCGGCACAAGGTGCGAAGCTTGTATTGCTGCCTGAATTGTTCGCCTGTGGCTACAATATCGGGGCGGATCTGGCGTCGCGGGCTGAGGCCCTGGATGGACCAACCTTTGATGCAATGGCGAAGATGGCCCAAGAATTTAACATTGCCATCCACTATGGGTTTTCCGAACGCTCCGGCGATGATCTGTTCAATTCAGCCCTCTGTGTATCCGCCAATGGCCAGTGTTTGGTACATCAGCGCAAGCTTGCGATCCCACCGGGGTTTGAGCGGGACTATTTCTCGCCCGGCGCGGGTTGTGAGTTGTTTGAGCTTGGCGGATTGAAGATCGCGACGCTGATTTGCTACGATGCCGAATTCGGCGAAACCGTGCGGCATGTAGCGGGTATGGGCGCGCATCTGGTGCTGGTTCCAACGGCACTGGGTGCAAACTGGAGCTGGGTTGCAAAGACGATGATTCCAACACGCGCCTATGAGAACGGCGTTTATCTTGCCTACGCCAACAGTGCGGGAACGGAAAACGGAATGGATTTCCTTGGCGCCAGCGTCATTGCCGCGCCGGATGGTTCAGAGGATGCGCGGGCGGCGTCAGCAACCGAAGTGCTATATGCTGATTTGGACATCGCGCGAGTGAAAGCTGCGCAAGACAGATTGCCATACCTCAATGACCGCAAACTGATTGTGTTTTAGATAGGCGTTGGCCTCAGCGCAGGCTGAACATCGCACTGTCGCCTGCACCGCGATCTGACGTGAACTTGATCCTGCCGTCTGCGCTGGCCTGTACTTCCTGACAATTGTAGCCAAGTTCATCACCGCCCCAGAACAGGTCACGGCAGAAGTAACCATCTTGCCACGACCACGAACCTTCGATGTCCCAGAGAGACCCGCGTCCAGCGATCTCCCCGTCAGGAGATACTTTGATCTTGATCAGAGGGCGCGTCAGCGTCTTGCCATTGATCAATTGAACAAACTGGCCTTGGTCGTCGACCTTGACCAGATCCGCCCAGACAGGGCTGGCTGTGGCAAGCGCTATGGCGACAGCAATCATCATACGCATGAACGAAATTCCCGAGGCTACAGTTGTTATTAAAAAGGGTACGGGCGAACGGCGTGATTGGTTCACTTTTGACGCAGAATTTTTTTATGCGTTGGTTGGGGGCTTTAATCCAAGAACATCCAGCATGTCATATTGGCCCGGCGCCCGGTCGAGCGCCCATTTTGCTGCCTTCAAAGCGCCCTTGGCAAAGAGCGCGCGGTCAGTGGCCATGTGACGCAGCACAATGCGTTCACCTGGCCCAGAGAACAAAACGTCATGCTCGCCAACAATATCCCCGCCGCGGATCGCGCTAAAGCCGATGTCACCGCGTTTGCGTGCGCCGGTAATTCCGTCGCGACCCGCATCCCGAACGTCCGGCAGCGTCACACCACGCCCTTCAGCTGCTGCCTCACCCAGCATCAGCGCTGTGCCAGAGGGGGCGTCGACCTTGTGGTGGTGATGCGCCTCGATCACTTCGATATCAAAATCTTCGTCCAATGCTGCGGCAACCTGTTTGGTGAGCGTCACCAGCAGGTTGACCCCCAGGCTCATATTTCCGGCGCGCACGATGGCACAGTGACGAGAGGCCGGTTCCAGCTGAGCGATCTGGTCGTCCGTCATACCTGTGGTGCCGATGATGTGCGCCGCGCGGGCCTGTGCTGCGGTGTGCGACAGCGCAATAGTCGCTTCGGGCGCGGTAAAGTCGATCACCGCGCGCGCTTTCGCCATTGGCTCCAATGGGTCGTCCCAAACCAATGCACCCAGCGCCTGACCGCCCATGGCCGTGCCTATGTCCTGACCGATCCAGTCATGCCCTGGCCGTTCGAGGACTCCGACCAATTGCCACTCGCCGCTCTCTACAACAGACCGGACCAGCATCTGGCCCATACGTCCGGACGCACCTGCAATCACGATCCCTGGCAATTCTGACATGGTTCTGGCCCTCACTTGACAGTTTCCCGCTCTCCTACCTCGTGCGGGGCCGCTTGGCAAAGGGCGGCTGGCCGCTTAGATGGGGCATATGGGAAAGAACAAATTTCATGAGGGCAGCGGCCCGTCACAACGGCAGTTGCGTGTGGCCGAACTGATCCGGCGGACTCTGGCCGAGGTTTTGGCACGCGGTGACGTGCACGACCCGGAGCTGAACCGGTTGTCAATCACGGTGGGCGAGGTACGCACGTCGCCCGATCTCAAGATCGCGACGGCCTATGTCTTGCCGTTGGGCGGACAGGGGCAAGAAGACGTGCTCAAACTGCTGGCCCGCAACAAGGGCGAGTTGCGCCGCGCAGTGTCCAAAAAGCTGGCACTGAAATTCGCCCCAGACCTGCGGTTTCAGCTCGATGAGACCTTTGACCGGATGGACGACACACGGCGCATGTTGGCACAGGACGATGTGCGCCGGGACACTGACGCAGGGTCTGACACGTGATACGTGCTGCGGTGGTGGCTTTGCTTGCATGGAC
The DNA here is from genome assembly GCF_900143535.1 of Tateyamaria sp. Alg231-49. GTDB lineage: Bacteria > Pseudomonadota > Alphaproteobacteria > Rhodobacterales > Rhodobacteraceae > Tateyamaria. Next base: position 4,365 of record NZ_FRFA01000033.1, read on the forward strand.
AGCCCCCGCTTGGGCTGTTGACTGCGAGACGACCACCCACGACGGCAATTCCTATGCGATATGTTCCGTCGATCTGAGCACGGATAAACTGCGCCTGTTCCTCTACGATGAAACGGGCGCACTCTTTGGCCAGTTTGGTGCCATCGAACGTGACTTGCGCAATCAGGGTAAGCGCCTTGGCTTTGCGATGAATGCGGGCATGTATCACAGTGATCGCGCGCCAGTCGGGCACTACGTGGAAGACGGCAAAGAGGTCATGCGCGTGATCCCTAACGCAGGTCCGGGCAACTTTGGCCTACTGCCCAACGGCGTGCTGTGCATCCGAGATGCACGCGTGGACGTGATCGAAACCCTGCGCTTTGTTGATGAAGCGCCCACGTGCACCTATGCTACACAGTCAGGGCCAATGCTGGTGATCGATGGCGCATTGCATCCGAGGTTTCTGGTCGACAGCACCTCGCGCTATATCCGCAATGGCGTGGGCACCAGTGCCGACGGACAACGCGCCGTTTTTGCCATTTCGGACAGCCCGGTGACGTTTCACGAATTTGGGCGGCTCTATCGCGATCATCTGAACCTGCCCAACGCGCTGTTTCTGGATGGCAATATCTCTCGCCTCTACGCACCTGACCTAAATCGCAGTGACATCGGGTTCTCGCTGGGCCCGATTGTCGGCACGGTTGAAGCGGCTGATTGACAAGCTGAGCCGGGCGGCTTAGGCGCCTGCCCTTGTTTTACGAGCAATAAGGGACCTCCATGGGCCGTACACGCAAAGGGCGCGACATTTCCGGTTGGCTGGTGATCGACAAACCCGCCGGGCCGACCTCAACCGCCGTTGTGAACAAAGTTCGCTGGGCAATGGGCGCGAAAAAGGCAGGTCATGCTGGCACGCTCGACCCCGATGCGACCGGCGTTCTGGCTGTCGCCTTGGGCGAGGCAACCAAAACCGTGCCCTACATCACGGATGCGCTGAAGGCCTATCGGTTTACCGTTCGACTGGGTCAGTCAACCAACACCGATGACGCGGAAGGCGAGGTGATCAACACCTCGGACGCCCGCCCGAGTGATGACGACATCAAGGCGGCCCTTGGCGCCTTTGTCGGCGACATCATGCAGGTGCCGCCCAAGTTTTCCGCTGTAAAGATCGACGGTGAACGCGCCTACAAACTGGCCCGCAGTGGCGAGGACGTAGAGATCGCAGCCCGTCCCCTTTGGGTCGATGAGCTGATCATGATCGACCGGCCTGATGCAGATCACGTGACGCTCGAGATGGTGTGTGGCAAGGGCGGTTATGTCCGCTCGATCGCGCGCGATCTGGGCGCGGCACTGGGGTGCTTTGGGCATGTGCGCGACTTGCGTCGCATCTGGTCCGGGCCGTTTGAGGCCGAGGACGGCCTGACTATGGAGCAGGTCGAAGCGATGGCCCAGACACCAGAGCTGGATACTTACCTGCGCCCTGTGGCTGACGGGCTGGCTGACCTCCCCGAATTGCGCGCAACGCCCGAAGGGGCAGCGCGACTGCGCAACGGCAACCCGGGCATGGTTCTGGCGTCAGACATTGAATATGGCGACGAGGCATGGGCGTCCCTAGACGGGGTTCCGGTTGCCGTTGGCCGCTACAAGGCCGGAGAGTTACACCCGGCGCGCGTCTTTAACCTCTGAAACAGCTCGCCTTGCCGAACGGATGCATCCGTTCGGCCCATTTGGTCAAATGTTACAGAAATGGCCGGGTGATCAGCCCTGCGTGAGGTGTCTTTCGGTTTGGAACCAATTGGTCCATATCAGTCCAATCAGACACACAACGCAGGGAAACATGACCCATGACTCAGATATCACTCCGCACCGTTGGCACTGTTCTCAGTGCGGGCGCCTTTGCCACCATCGCCTTTGACACCTTCGGTCAGGCGCTCAGCCCCCTCTTTGGATATGCCAAACTGGCCCCGGTGGGTCTTGCCGGCGCCTCGCTCAAAGCGATCTTTGGCGCAAATCCATCGGGTGCCGCGTATTTGCTGCATACGCTGACCGGGTTGATCTTTTACGCAGTTGGGTACTTTGCCATCGCACGTCCCATTCAAATGATGGTCGCGCCACGCCTTCACTGGTCGGTGACTGCAATCGCGTACGGTGTCGTACTGTGGATCTTTGCTCTCTACGTGATGGCGCATCTGGTGACCGGGAACAAACCGTTCCTTGGATGGACGGGGATCACTTGGGTCGCGCTGTGGGGCCATATCGTTTATGCAATCGTGGCTGCGGGCATCATGGAAGCCAAAGGCGCCGTCCTAGACTTGCGCCGCAATCCAGTGGCTATGCCCGCTGAATAACCCCAACCCGGTTGCCGAGACATTTGGGCCGCGCTGGACGTTTGCGCGGCCCTTTTTCTACGCCTCAAGCCGTTGCACGTGGCGGGTTGCACTGGCACAACCGCTGCCATGATCACCCGGACCCATATCAAGGGCGACGCGCCCTCAACCGCCATCTACTCCGATTGCGAACGGTATCGTTACAGCCTGACGCGGGTTTGGGAGGAAAGTGGAAGCCGCGTGAACTTTGTCATGCTCAACCCATCCACCGCAACAGAAGTCCAAAACGACCCCACCGTCGAACGCTGCGAACGGCGGGCCCGCACTCTTGGGTTTGGCAGCTTTGCGGTCACCAACATCTTTGCATGGCGGGACACCGATCCACGGGCCATGCGCGCGGCCGCTGACCCTGTGGGACCCGGCAATGACGCAGCCATTCTGGATCGCGCAGCCTGGGCCGATCATGTCATCGCCGCATGGGGCACGCACGGCGCGCATCTGGATCGTGGGGCATATGTGGCGTCTCTACTACGCGACGCTGCACGCCCGCTGTTTCACCTTGGATTGTCCAAGGCCGGTCACCCTAAGCATCCGCTCTACCTGCCCTACTCCCAAACCCCGGAGCCATGGACACCAACGCCTGTGATGTCTTAGGACGGCGTTAACCACTTGATCTAAAACACTTTGATTTCGGCCAACGGTCAGGCGTAGGTATCGTCCGGGTATTTCGCCCTAGGACTGGATCGCGACATGTTGTGGCTTGCAGGATTGGTGGGAATTTTAGCAGTCGGCGCAGTTGGCGTGATCGACGCGGACGCAGCCTCAGACGAGGATCTGTCTGAAGGTGACGCCGACATTGGCCCCATAAGCGACGATCAGACAAACACCGATACTCTAACGACAGTCAGCGCTTCGGCATCCGAAGAAGACAGCGACGAAGATCAGGTTCTGAATGGATTTGACACGGATGACACATTGGCTGGTGGCACGGGCAATGACTCGATCCACGGCCAAGACAGTGATGATACACTGGCTGGCGAAGGCGGTGATGACACCCTGATTGGCGGAAACGGCGATGACATGTTGATGGGCGGCAGCGGTGATGATGCGCTGCAAGGTTCAGCCGGGGATGACGTTGCCAGCGGCGACAACGGTGATGATGCCATACAGGGCGGGCTTGGTTCCGACACCCTGACCGGCGGATTGGGCAATGATACGTTGTTCGGCGGATGGGGCGATGATGTCATCAACGGGGTCGAAGATGACCCGGACACCGCCGAAGCAGACGACGTAGATCAATCCGACTACCTTAACGGGGGCGGTGGCGATGATATCATCGTGGCAGGCAATGCGGACATCGTCACGTCCGGAGAGGGCGCCGACACGGTTATTGGCGGCGATTGGATAACAGATGGCCAAGCCATGGATATTGTCGATTTCGACTCCGAAGACGACAATATCCTGCTGGTCTACGAAGACGGGACCGACGTGCCCGATGTCAGCCTGTTCGCCGACCCGGACGATCCGGACGTCACACAGGTGTTTATGGACGGTGTCGCCGTCGCCAATATCCTGAATGGGGCGGACATTGGAATGGGCGATATCTCGATCATGCCGCTCAGCCTCGCGCAGTCTGCGGGGATGGCACCGCTCTGACGAAACGACCATTCGGCGCAGCGGCAAAAATAGGCTTTGCCATCCAACTGATTCTTTCCTATACGCGCGAAATTCCGGTTACCGCCGGATCTAATGGCCCCGTGCTGGACGACATCCCGGCCGGCGGCGTCTCACTCTAACCTGAAAAGGAGATCCCGATGTCGATCACTGCTGAAGAAAAAGCACGCGTCATGAAAGAATTCGCAACCAAAGAGGGCGACACCGGTTCGCCTGAAGTTCAGGTTGCAATCCTGTCCTCGCGCATCGCGACGCTGACAGAGCACTTCAAGACACACAAAAAAGACAACCACGGCCGCCGTGGCCTTTTGAAAATGGTTGCTCTGCGCCGCAAGCTTCTGGACTACACCAAGGCAAAAGACGAGGCCCGCTATCAGGACCTGATCAAGCGTCTGGGTCTGCGCCGCTGAGGATTTCTCCTCTTGGAAAAATACGGAAAAACCGCGCTGGTTCGGCGCGGTTTTTTTGTGTCCAGAGGTTGGGTTTGGGGAATGTACAAAACAGGGACGCCTGATCGGCGATTGCATTTCAATGAGTTTCAAAGGCGCTTCTGTTGTTTGGCAGGAAATGCCGAAATGCCAAAGTTTCTATTCCCTCAGTCGCAATGACATCTGGTTCCACCCCAAGCAGTCGTGCCCAGAGCCTGCGTAGCACTTCGCCCGATAGTCCGGTAACAATCGACCCGTTCTGAGAGTGATCCAAGGAAACCAATTCAATGAGCAATGACGGATACTTCGACGAAGACGTCGCCAGAACCTATGATCAGGATCACGGCGGCACAGATCCGATGTTGATCGAACGGACAGTTGATTGCTTGGTGGATTTGTCCAGCTTTGGCGATGTTCTCGAGCTTGCCATTGGAACCGGACGCATCGCGATACCGTTGGCCGAACGTGGTGTGCAGATTAAAGGCATTGAGCTGTCCGCGGCCATGGTCAGGAAACTGCGGGAAAAGGAAACCGGCCCACCCATTGAGGTCGCCATCGGCGACATGACCTCGACACAGGTCCAAGGCACGTTTTCGCTGGTCTATCTGGTGTTTAACACCATCGACAACTTGACGTCTCAGCAGGCGCAAGTCGCGTGTTTCAAGAACGCGGCGCGCCATCTTGGACAAGGAGGCCGGTTCATTATTGAAACCCTCGTGCCGCCTATCCAGAAAATACCTTTCGGCGAGGAACGACTGGCGTTTGCAAGCAGTCCTGACCACTTCGGCATCGACGAGTTTGATGTGGCGTCGCAAAACTACACGTCAAACCACGTTTGGATGAAAGACAGACGCCACATGCATCAGTCGATCCCTTTCCGTTATGTATGGCCTTCAGAGCTTGATCTAATGGCACAAATGGCCGGTATGGACCTGGAATATCGATGGTCAGACTGGGACCGTTCGCCGTTTGACCGAATGAGCACAAAGCACATATCGGTCTGGAAGAAATCCTAGCGTCTGGACCTATCCAACTCTAACGTACCAAATGCCACAAAACGGACATTCACTGTCGGTGTGCCGATGGTGTTTGACCTGCGAGCTCAAGAAGCAAACTGCCACCCCACACCCGCAAGGTTAATGAGGACGAAACCGCTAAGCTTTGTCGCGATTGCTGGTCAAACGTCCCGACAAGTAAACTCCGCAATACCCAAAGTCTTCTGGAACCGTCCAAGGCGAGCGCTCTTGTCGTAAAGCGCGCAGTGCTTTTCCGCGTCCAACGTTATTTCACTCAGTTGGTATGTGGACACGTTGTTGTATGTGATGCCACTTGATGAGGCGAATAAAGATTCTGGGTCTGAGCACGCTGCACAGAGAAGGGGTAAGGCCAGTGCGAAGTGCTTCATTCTTGTACTCCCAAGAGATACCTCTGATCGTCTGACAATCTTGGGCAATTTGCAACGCAAGACCCAGCAAAGGTCGCACGGATGCTTTGGCTCGCGATCCAGAAAGGGCAATCAGCGGTCATTGGTCAAAGCCAGAACCAATGACCGAGTTGCGGATGGGGTGGATGGCTCCTGCATCACCCGGCGTCGTAATGCGCCATATTGCAGCTGCTATGAACCGCTTTTGAGAGGAGCCACCCAATGCAAGTTACAACAATCGGTTTAGATTTAGCCAAGAACATTTTTCAGATCCACGGTATCGACGACCATGGTGAGGTTGTATTCAACCGCGCGCTGAGACGGGCGCAAGTCCTGGCATTTTTTGAACGCCTCGAGCCATGTTTGGTCGGTATTGAAGCCTGTGGAACGAGCCATCAC
>NZ_FRFA01000012.1 GCF_900143535.1 Tateyamaria sp. Alg231-49
ATCTTGGACGATTACAGCCGCTACATCATCTCGTGGAAACTCTGCACCAACATGCGGACACAAGACGTGACGGACACGCTGGACTTGGCTTTGGAAGCATCCGGTTGCGATCAGGTTCACGTCATCCACAAGCCGCGTCTGCTCAGCGACAACGGATCCAGCTACGTCTCTGGAGAACTGGCTGAATGGTTGCAGGACAAAGGCATGAAGCACTCTCGCGGCGCTCCATATCATCCTCAAACCCAAGGCAAGATCGAAAGGTGGCATCAGACCCTGAAGAACCGCATCCTGCTAGAAAACTACTTCTTACCGGGTGATCTCGAAGCCCAGATCGAAACCTTCGTCGATCATTACAATCACCAACGCTACCATGAAAGCTTGAACAACGTCACGCCCGCCAACGTCTACTTCGGCAGGGACAAAGCCATTCTACAGGAAAGAGAAAGGATCAAACGAAAGACACTCGAAGCGCGGCGCTTGCATCACGGACAACGCGCCGCATAATGCAACCAACCAGATGAGCCAAACTCTCTCTTAGTTCAAGCCGCCATTGGTTCCAAAAACCCTGACGACGGACAGTGCGCTTTATGGCCCCACAGGGATGATGCAAACTGGCGGACCAGTTGGAAAGGGCACGCTAAATCCGCACGCCTATGACAAGGCAGTCATGGAAAAGCTGTGGGACGTGTCAGAAGAGGCGACGGGATTCCGTTGGAACTTCTGACGCCTCGCCGGCGTCCGCTTTGCTGCCAAACCGGCATGTCGCACCATCACTTCATCACAAAGTGCTCAGCGGAAAGACCGGACCTTGGCTGCGGATGCCTAGCGGGTGCTTTTCGCAACAAAAAGCGGAATGATCTGGATGCAAATTAAAGCATGGGGGTGCGTGACGTTGGTTGTCTGGATGCCAGCAGGTAGCGCACGTCGTCGGGATGGACGCTAAGGTTAGAAACATGAAAGAGGCAGCCGGGGATTGCGGCCCGGTTTCCAATCATCAGTGCGGGTCATGCGACCAACGAATAGGTCTGAACCACAGCCTCAATCTCTTTGATTTACTGATATAGGTCGCTTGGGCGTTCGATCTTGAAGACAGTTTTAGTTTCTGACGCATCAAACATGCCCACCTTCATTGGACAGGGTGAATAGACGTAAAATCGGCAGCTGTGTTGCCGCCAACTCCCCGGATCTGACGCCAAACTGAGGCTGGTCCGAATTCGCCTGACACCCCCAAACAGTTTCTTCGGACCATGACTTCTGATAAGTTATTGAGAAATAAAACTGGGGGGAACATGCGACAGAAATTTTTTGGTGAGCGCCGCTGTCGGAGCCGTATCGGGGGCGATCAAGAAAAACGATCGTCGCGACAATTTCAAAAACCACCACAGAAAGGGAAAGAAAAATCGTCGGTAATGGAAGAGACGGTCGGATTTTGATCAATCGCTTTGTTTGAAGCGCGTCCAAAAGCCGTTTCTGCCTCGTCGTTGAACGCCTAGGGTTCCTAATTCTGCTAGCAATTTGCGTGAAATCAAACACGACGCGCAGGGAGCTGTAGGTTTGAAAGAATGGTCGCATCTCTGAATTGGATGCGACTTAAACACCCTCAGTCGACCCTCTTACGTTCGACTGAGGCACGTGCAATGGGAGCATTCCAATGAACAAGGGTACGATTTTTGCGTTGATTGCGGGCGGTGTCGTGATCGCAGCAGTGTTTTGGCTGAACCAACCAGAGCCTGCGCCAAAGACGCCGCAGGAGCGACTGGAAGAAGCTGCGGAAACGGCGGCAGCCGCCTTAAAGGATGCGGGCGAAGCTATTTCAGATGGGGCGGCAGAGACTGCCGAGAATTTGAAATCAAGTGCAGAGGAAACCGCAGCAGACCTTGCTCAAAGCGTTGCGCTCACGGCCGAAGCCGCCAAAGCAGAGGCAACCCGCCTCTCAGACGCTTGGGAAAACACCGGAATCTTTACCGAAGAAGGCTTTAGTTATGAAAATGCTATCAAAGCCGTAAACGACAGCTCTCTCGATGAGGCCACAAAAACGAAGATCGTGACTTTGCTGGAGCAGATCCACCAAACGCCCGCACTATTCGAAGAGAAAATGAAAGAAATCCGCGACGTTCTGAAAAAGTAAATACGGCCTCGGTTGCTCCGTCAGGTGAAACGGCCTTGAGGCGGGCTGACGTCGCCGCCGGGGTCTCACCACCGATCTCGCGTACCATCTGGGTAGCCTCGTCGAGTGTCATCTCGCTGGCGGCGCCAATCTCCGTGTCCTCCCGCCCCGGTACCCGTGCGACACTTAGAACTCCGAACGCCTTTACGCAGCAGGAAGAGCGTCGCGTTTGAAAACATTCGACAGGTCGACCTTGGCTTTCTTAGAGATGGTACGGGCCGCACTTGTTCAAAACTGGTTCAAAATGTCTTGGACAGGCTTCGAACATGGAACAGGCGGATTTCGAACCGACTTGAGTTAGGTCATTGTTTTTTTGAGAAGGTTTTTGGAGCGGGCGGCGGGAATCGAACCCGCGTCATTAGCTTGGAAGGCTAAGGTCTTACCACTACACAACGCCCGCTCAACGAAAACAGCAGCTAATCCACTGTATTGCTAACGTCAAGTCCAGTCTAGTTGAGTTCAAGCTATACGTAGTTTTGCGACCTAAATCCTAGCAATTGGCTGTTAATCAATTGGTCGTAGGTTCGATCCCTACCGCCGGAGCCACAATCTCTCTTAGATAACAAGAGAGTAACAAGCCGCCCCTAGGTGCGGCTTTTGTTTTCTGCAACATCTCTGCAACATGGCGATTGGACCAAAGTCCGTCGTTAGCTGCCCTGGAATATCTCTTTTCGATGGTGCGCCAGCCGTTCTCGGTGCTTGTCCGTTAGCGTAATTGGGTTGACCCATCGCAGCTCTTCAACTGCTGATGTACTCAGCGCGGTCGAGAAGGCGGGCAACCCGAGCAAGGGTGAAGCTGGTTTCGGCAATGACCTCATCCGCGTCATCCGGGGGGTCAACGACTTCGTAGAGGTTCAAGTGCCCCGGAAGAGTTGAATCGCATCCGCCATACCGAAACTCGATCCCTTGAGCAGATGAGAAGGCGCCCGTCCCAACATTGTAGATCAGGGCGTTCTCGACATCGAACAAGTGCTCCGATCGCACTGGCTCCATATAGGTGGCGCGAATGAAACAACCGTTCGGCAACTTCTGCAGTGCCGTCCTCAGAGCGGAACGAGCCTCCAGAAGATCACCTTTTGGCTGGAGCGGAAGTCGCCGCGGCGACCAGAGTTCAACTCGATTTTTTGATGATCTTACGTGTGATTTCATATTAGTCTATCCTCCGGGCGAGTAGCATGGCGATCACCATTCATCCACCTTGATGACGCGGCGCACCCACGGAACACCGGTCTCCTGAGAAGGTCAATTTGGCAAAAATGACAACTCGTAGATGAATGCGCAAATCACCGTCCGTCCTGACACGTTATCACGCCGCAGTTGTGTTAAATTCTCGCTGGATTTCCAACCAGCGCTCCTCACCATTCTTGGCTAGCCACACGGCTTTGGCCCACAACTATTCCCGGTCTCCACGCAGCATCCCTAAATCGAGAGAGCTGATTTCCGCTTAGAGAAGGCTGTCTTCGTCATGCGGTTCATCGTACTCACTCTGGATTGCCTGCGCGGCCCTTTTGAGCAGCGCTGCCGCTTCCCTAGTTTCAGAAAACCCTGGCTTTCCATCCAGTTGAGAATGGTAAGCTTGAACTTCGATACTGAGACGCAAAAGTTCCGCATAAGCTACGCCCTCCCAGCCATCTCCAACCAACAGTTCTGCCTGAATTCTGGTGTCGACACGTCGCCATGAAGCTTTGATTTGGCCGTTGTTGTCTCGCTTGATCATCGTTTGTTTCCTTTTAGTTTGATATTCGTGATTTTTCGTTTACATAAATAAGCAAATCGCGGAGGTCAAGCAGATGGCGTTACTGGAAACACGTAAACGAGGACGACCGCGCAAGAGTGAGGTCATGGATACGCTTGCCGTGCGTCTACCGGAGGACATTGTATCGAAGATAGACAAATACATGGCCGAACTTCAGGAACAGTTTCCGGGTTTAACTGTCACTCGCGCTGATGCCGTTCGGCAGCTACTAATAGCTGGGCTGAAGGCCGAAAAATCGAAACGCTCAAAAATTTGACCAGAATATCATAATTTATCATGAAATCAATATATTGGCACTTCGGCTAAGCTACTTCCAGATCGCGTCACTACTAGTGCTTGCCTAGTGTCAGGACTCATAGCCAGTAAATGACGAGTACAGCGAGAGCGATGGCGGATAAGAAGACTTTGGGACATCTGTCGTATCGGGTTGCGACGCGCCGCCAATCCTTCAGCCTGCCGAACATGATTGCGATCCTGTTACGCCTTTTGTATCGACGCTTGTCGTACTTCACAGTTTTCATGCGCTGTTTTCGACTGGGGATACAAGCGCGTATCCCCTTGTCTTTCAATGCGTCTCTGAACCAGTCGGCGTCATAGCCGCGGTCACCGAGCAGCCAATCGACATTCGGCAGGCTGCTGAGCAACGCCCGCGCTCCGATGTAGTCGCTTACCTGATCAGCCGTGACGAACAGGTTGAGCGGTCGGCCCTGGCTGTCGGAAATGGCGTGCAGCTTGGTGTTCATGCCGCCTTTCCCGCGACCGATGAGGCGTCCACGCCCCCTTTTTTACGCCCATGCTGGTCGCCGTGCGGTGTGCCTTCAGGTACGTTGCGTCGATCATCACAGTCTTCTTTTCGCCGTGCTCTGCGGCCAGACCTGCCATCATCCGTGCGAAGATAACTATTCCCAAGGTATTGTTTGGGCCGGGTCTTCTTCTTCGTCAATGCCCCGACTCTCGGGCCAGTCAATGGTTACGTCCTTTTCGCAGGCTTCCGAGTAAGTACCGTGCTCTCGGAATTCCTCTAAACACTTCTGGATCGGATCGTTCTTGCGTGCCGAGATAAGTTCGGTCACTTTTGCGCAAGCTCTCTTTTGCTTCGTTTCAGGGCCCCCATGACCGTGACCATAAATGGGGCAACAAATGTAATGGCGACAGCATCGGCGAGCGGTACATAGCTCACCCCAACAATGAACACTGTGGCAGAACAGGCGGCGAGCACACCGCGTCCGATTTGCAGTTTGGGGTTGGATGAGATCAGCACCGATCTACCCCGGATGGCGATCAGGACAACGACGCCAAAAAACAGTCCAAGTTGGCGAAACCACACGATCTGTATGGGGTGAACTGTCTCGGTAAGGAACTTCCCCATCGTGTCCACACCCGAAAACAGAAACATGCCCAACGCCATGAGAGCAACGCCTCGCATACTGTCCGTTCGCCTCATCAATGGCACTGATTTTCTTGGTATGATTGGGGTGATCGCCATTGCAGACTTCCAATGAGTAGGCCGCTCACCGGACCTTCCAAGAACTGTTACGCTCCAACGCCAAGCCGGTCCATTATTGTTTTGCGGCGTCACTTGTAACTTGGCCAAGCAGCCTGCAGACAGAAAAAGGAATCCTACTCCACCCGTGCCTGAAGCGCAGCACACACGGTCTCCATCGCCGGCCTCAGTGCTTCGAGTGAGGGTTTGACATATCGCTGCCCTGTGATTGAAAGCGGGGTGTGGTTCAGCAAGCGGCCAACGATTTCTTCCAACACACCAGCCTCCATTGCAACAGTGGCGAACGTGCGCCGGTGTGCATGTGGGCTCCACTCAAGCCGTTTCGCATTTGTAATGTGCCCCGACTGGGATTTGGGCGACGGAAACACCCAGGTGCGGCTGAGCCCGCGCAAGGGCGCCAGGATCTCATGATGTACTTGCAGGATCGGAAGATTAAAGCTGCGGCCGTTCTTGGTCATCGGAAGATGAATATGATCTTCATGCACGTTCTTCCAATCCAGCGTGAACGCCTCTGACTTACGCAAGCCCGTGAATAGGATGAACCCGAAAAAGGCACTATGGATGGGATTGTCGAGCGCCTCGACAGTCTCCCGCCACTTCGGAAGATCCTCAATGATCTCCCCTTTCGGGTGCTCTTCAAACCACTCGATGGCCATGGTCGGGCATTCCGGCAGATCATGCACACGCCGTGCGTGGTTCCAGACCGTCCGGAAGTACTTCAGCAAATGGTTGGCGGCCGAGGGCGTACTGGCCAATGAGCGATGTCGGTCTGCCACCATCGATTTGGATATCTCACCCGCTCGGTTTCATTGAAGTCATCATCCGTCAGGATGGCTGCAAACTGAACCGGTTGGTCAAACGCTGGCGAGGTTCCGGTTGTTTCAAAATCATAGAAGACAAACATAGCTTTATCCTTTGTTAAAGCCCGAGTCCCCATGCTGCAGCCGGCATATGTTTAGACGACACCTTTAGGTCGTCTCTTGAATTCAAGTGGGCAAGACGGAATTGTGCCATGCGCTACTGTGAGGTGGTGAAAGCGCGCTCCATGACAGTTCCCAGTCGCCGTGCGAACTCTGATGGGTCGGTTGGGTTTTCACCTTCGACAATCCGTGCCTGATCCAGCAGGAGATGTGCAGCGTCTTTTAGAAGGGTATCGTCGCTTGCGCTCTCTGCTTGAGCCCGTTCGGCCAATGTGGTGATCATCGCATGAGTTGGATTGAGTTCCAGCACGCGTGGCATGCCATGCTCCAATTGACCATGACGCTTTAGCAGGCGCTCCAGATTGACATCCATATCACCTTCGTCTGCGATGAGGCAGACTGGGCTGTCCGTAAGGCGTTTGGATGGGCGCACATCTTTAACTGTCTCGCCCAGTTCCTCTTTGATCGCAGCGATTAAGTCAGCGAGATCAGCGTCGTCACTTTTGTCTTCTTCATTGGCATCTTCCCCCGTTTTGATCTCATCCAGATCCGCAGCACCACGCGTGATAGACTTGAGCGGTTTGCCATCGAACTCGGTAATGTGCTGCAGCCAGAACTCATCCACGTTGTCGGACAGAAGCAGCACCTCAACGCCCTTGGCCTTGAAGCCCTCCAAATGGGGTGACTGTGCGAGCTTAGCGGCGTCCTCACCGGCGATGTAGAAGATTGCGTCTTGGCCCTCTTTCATACGGGACACATAGTCGGAGAGGCTCGCCAACCCAACTTCACCCGTGGAGGCGAAACGGCAGATCTCAACAATGCGGTCGCGTAGAGCCGCATCTTCGACTAGCCCCTCTTTCAACACCGCGCCAAAGTTATTCCAGAACTTCGCGTAATCCTCCGGCTCTTTTGTAGCTTTTTTCTTCAGCTCGCTGAGAACCTTCTTTGTGACCTGAGACTTGATTTTGGCGAGTTTCGGATCGGATTGAAGCATCTCGCGTGAGACGTTCAATGAGAGATCCTGGCTATCCACAATACCGCGCAGGAAACGCAGGTAGGCCGGAAGCAAGTCCTTTGTTGTCTCTGAAATGAAGACGCGGTTCACAAAAAGTTTGACATGGCTTTTGCGTTCAGCGTCAAACAGATCAAAAGGTTGGGCGGTAGGAACAAATAGCAGACTTGTATGATTGAGTGTTCCCTCAACCTTATTGTGCATCACATGCCAGGGCTCGTCGAAGGCATGTGAACTGTGGCGATAGAACTCGGTATATTGCTCTTTTGTGATGTCTTTCGTAGGACGGGTCCACAGCGCTTCGGCCGCGTTTAGCGTCTCATCACCCAGTTTCACAGGGAAGCTGATATGCTCGGAGTACGTTTTGATAATGTGCCTAATGCGGGCGTCTTCTGCAAATTCCTTGGCGTCTTTCTTGAGATGCAGGGTGACGGTAGTGCCACTGGTTTCCCTCTGTGCAGGCTCAATAGTGAAGGAACCTTTGCCGTCTGAGGACCAGAGCCAAGCCTCATCCTCCCCGGCTTTGCGGGTCAGCACATCGACTTTGGTAGACACCATAAACGCGGAGTAGAAACCCACACCAAATTGACCGATCAGACCTGGGGCGTCTACTTCGTCAGCTTTAAGCGCCTCCATGAAAGCGCCGGTACCAGACTTGGCGATAGTTCCCAGCGTCTCCAACAGATCAGCGTGGTTCATCCCAATGCCGTTGTCGGAGATCGACAGCGTCTTTGCTCTCGTGTCGAACTCAAGAGTTATTGCTAAATCCTGTGATGGTGCCAGGCTTGCATCTGTCAGGGCCGCGTAGCGCAACTTGTCACAGGCATCAGAAGCGTTAGAGACGAGCTCCCGTAGAAACACTTCGCGATTGGAATAGAGCGAGCCCGCAACAATCTCCAAGAGTTGGCCGACTTCTGTCTGAAAAGAAAAGGTTTCCTTATCGATGGTCTCTGACATTTGTCCCTCCAAATACTAGTGGCGACGATGATTTAGGTGGTTTCGGCGCAGGTTTCAACGCGTGACATTCTACCTCCAAGGGCCACCTGCTGCTTGTGCTTACCGAAGGCTCCTAACAAGTGCGTCGCCCAATCTGCAGCGCTTTGCCATTCGCTTCTCGTTAGGCCGCTGCGCAGCGATAACGGGGGCAGCTTATCTCGCTCAGGAGACGATTGAACAAGAGGTGAGAGAAGCAGCAAATCATTTGTTCTAGGGTCAAGGCACGTAGCGCGACGGCGGAGGGTTCTGTGGAGTTTCGAGGTATTTTACTATTTCGATCAGCTTGCTCGGGACCAGAATATCCACACCGTTTCCGGTGTCGAATTCGACCATCTCATTATCCAGAAAATTCTCGAACACCGGCATATCTTCGCGCGGCACTGTGTTTCGGGAGTAGCCATCAATGATCGACATGATCTCCAGCATTGGCCATACCCCACCACGTTGGGCGGAAATTTTGGTCAAATCTGCCGGGGCTGTATCCAGTCCCCTCGCATTTGGGCCGTCGCCTTGCCCAGCAATACCGTGGCAGGTGACACAGTTTTCCAAGAATAGAGTTTCCCCAACGCTTTCAGCTTCCAGCGAAGAGCCCAAGGCAACAAATGGGACAACAAACAATAGTTGCTTCACGGATGACCTCCTTTTCGAAAAATGAGGCGCAAGCAGAACCACAGGTCAACGCGGATTAATGACATTGGTCTTAAGGCGTTCATTCGCTCCTTTGAAGCGGGATGCGAGCCAGAACATCATGACCGATACGGCTAGGGCACCAAAGGCGATGGCCCATCCAAGGGCGACCAAACCCGTGCCGGGCCAGAAGATGAGAAACAAACCAATGAGCAGCGCAGCAACTCCCGCATTGCGCGCCGTCATCCGCTCAGGATCGGAGTCCGGCAACTGCCTCCAGGTCAGAAGAGAGCCTGCACCTGTGAGCAACGCAAAAGCACCGAAAAGGGCAAATGCAAACCGTGCGGTGCCCTCTGGCCAAATCAGCAACACCAACCCGATGGCAATTGCACCGATACCGACGCCGCCCGCAGCTCCACCGCGTCCAAATCCAAACAAGGTAAGTCCACCATCTAAGATCAGAAGGACGCCCACGAGTTGAAGTAAGAGCGAAATACTGCCGGTTGGCCAAAACAAGGCTGCAAGGCCAACACCAGCTGCAAGCAGTCCACGCAGGAAGAAGGTCCACCAGACATTTGCAAGCCGATTACTGAGCGCCTCCCGAACCTCTAGTCGATCATCATCAACGATCTCTGCATGCGGGGTTTCCGGTTGTTCCATAAGACATCTCGTTTTGTTTGATTTTGACCCTAACGCACACAACCAGTCGAGTCTTGCCTATCTCAAAATGACTACGTTGTTCCGTGCAACCTTGAGGTTTGCAAGCGGACGGTTACTGCCCGCCGAACTGTTCCCAAGCATCTAGGGCCTGAGCGGCATACATAAGGGACGGACCTCCGCCCATATAGATTGCTACCCCAAGCATTTCTTCGAACTCTTGGCGGGTTGCACCCAGCCGGACAAGAGTTTTGGTGTGAAACCCGATGCACCCATCACAACGCAGTGCAATCGCTATGCCCATTGCAATTAGCTCTTTCGTTTTCTCATCCAAAGCGGCATTCGCCGTGGCGCCCTGCGCCATGGCAGAGAAGCCTTTCATTGTATCCGGTATGCCTTTCCGCAATTGTCCGATTTGTTTCGAAATCCCTTCGGTCAACTCGGGGTATGACGTTGTTCCCATTTCTCTCATCCTTGTTCCATTTCTTGGATCCAACTTTACCACCTGGGTGAAGCGCCGACCTGATTTGGATCAAGCGGGGCGACATCCGTTTGAACGGGCGACAACTCGCAAGCGTCGGGATGTTAGAGATTGACGATACTACGATGCACACAGAAGTTGTGTTCAGCATCCCCTACGCATCAGTTTGGAGCTGCGTTGCGAATTCAAAAAGGAACTTCGATGACCCGTGACGCCACCATTGCCCGTGTACATGAATACTTCGACACAGGGGCTTTCCAGTCTGAATTGGCAGATCTTGTCACCTATCGTTCTGAAAGTCAGAACCCTGCTGATGAAGCTCGGACTGAAAGCCACCGCTATCTAGAAACGGCAATGTTGCCGCGGCTTGAAGCAATGAATTTTGCCTGTCAGATTATCGACAATCCTGACCCCCAGGGCGGTCCGCTGTTGATCGGCGAGCGGCATGAAGGCGACGACCTGAGCACTGTGTTGACTTATGGCCATGGCGATACTGTGCTAGGACAGGAAGGCATGTGGCGTGACGGCCTTGAGCCGTGGGCACTGGTTGAAGAGGGTGACCGGTTGTATGGCCGCGGTGCAGCGGACAACAAGAGCCAACACTTGATCAACCTCGCCGCACTCGAAGCTGTGCTGTCTGTGCGGGGATGCTTGGGCTTCAACATCCGCATCGTGATCGAAATGAGCGAAGAGGTTGGATCCATGGGTCTGCCCCAAGTTTTTGAGCGTTTCAAAGATCGCCTCACAGCAGATGTCCTGATCGCGTCAGATGGGCCGCGCCTGCAGCCCGACGTGCCAACCATTTTTATGGGGTCACGGGGTGGGATCACTTTTGATCTTTTGGTCGAGACGCATGAAGGGGCACATCACTCGGGCAATTGGGGGGGGCTTTTGGCCGATCCGGCAATGATCCTCGCGCATGCGTTGGCGTCGATTACAGACCGTCGCGGTCAGATCAATGTGCCGGAATGGCGACCCGACAGTCTAACTGATGCTGTGCGGGCGACGCTAAAGGACTTGCCCGTTGAGGGCGGGAATGGCCCACAGGTAAACCCAGATTGGGGCGAAGAAGGCTTAACCCCGGCAGAGCGAGTGTTTGGATGGAATAGTTTTGCCGTTCTCGCACAGATTGCCGGTATACCCGAAGCCCCGGTAAACGCGATTTCGGGGTGGGCCCGCGCGACATGCCAACTTCGTTTTGTTGTCGGGACTGATCCTGAAGAGGTTGTTCCGGCATTGCGCCGCCATCTCGACGCGCAAGGTTTTGAAGACGTGCAGATCATTCTTCATGACCGGAGTTTTTTCAGTGCAACGCGGTTGGACCCGCAACACCCTTGGGCAGAGTTCGTCGGCAACTCGATCCGCAAAACCACTGGCGGCAAGCTTCATGTGCTGCCCAATCTTGCGGGCTCGCTCCCAAATGACAGCTTCACTGATATTCTTGGAGTGCCGACGATTTGGGTGCCACACTCTTATAGGGGCTGCTCTCAACATGCACCAAATGAGCATGTTCTGAAGTCGGTATGCCGCGATGCTCTGGGTGTCATGGCAGGCCTCTTTTGGGACGTCGGCGCGATTCGTATTCCGCAAAGCGACTGGCAGAAGCACCGGTGACGCAAGAAGCTTCAGTTGCAATGACGATGTCCGACACAGCGATTGGCAGCGTCCGCCCGATAGCCTAGTTTCATGAGATCAATTAACAGGGGCCTTCCATGGATTTCCTTTTGTTCTTCCTTTTTCTTGCCGCATCAATTGGCGCTGGGGCGACTGGCACGTTGTTCCCAACTGGGTCCTGGTACAAAGGTTTGAACAAGCCTTCTTGGGTTCCACCAAACTGGCTTTTTCCAGTAGCTTGGACGTCCATCTATCTGCTGATCGCATTCGCTGGCACCCGGGTGGCCGGTCTTGAGGGCAGTGCATATGCGATGGTATTTTGGGCTATTCAGATCGTGCTCAACACGCTTTGGACTCCGGTATTCTTTGGGCTGCGTCATTTACGTGCCTCGATCCCTATCATGGCCTGTCTTTGGTGTGCGGTTTTGGGGGCGACAATAACCCATTGGCAATTGGACACGTGGGCTGGGCTAGCATTTATACCTTATCTGGTGTGGGTGAGTGTTGCAGCAGCATTGAACATGTCCATGGTGCGCCTGAACCCGGATCAGAAACCGTTGGATATGGCAAATTTGTAAGATTTAGCACTACTGGTAAAAATCACTGCCCTTAAGTCTCATTCGCTGGGCACATATCCGTTGGCACAACCTTGAAGTACTTGGCACCGGATAGTTGGGTTATCAGATCAGAAAAGTGTCGTAGTGTAGATTAAATACGTGAAGGAAAAGTGCATGGTCGTATGTGGCTGCGAGATTTCGGCAAAAGAAGTTCGGCTCGCCGTCGTGCTCCTACATGATGACGGCAATGTGGAGATGCGTCGACCAAAGACCACCCGAATAGAGCTCGAGGATGACACATCTGAGGACAACCTACGTTCATTCCTGTCGGCTCTTCATGACTTTGCCCGTGAGAATGAAATAGATACCTTTTCAATCAAAACACGCGCCAAGAAAGGTCGAATGGCTGGTGGGGCCGTTTCCTTCAAAATCGAAACCCTGATCCAACTCGTGGAAGGGTGTCACACGCGTTTTGTCAGCCCGGTGGCCCTTGCTCACTTCGCTAAAAAGGAAGTTGAAGAGTATCCCGAAAAGTTGCCGGTCTATTTGAAGAACGCCTTTCTATCTGGCGCATATACTTTGACTAGGGGCTGACTTCCTAACCACCTGCGCCGGTGGCGATAGACCTTCTTTTGCGTTATTTGGACGTTCAGAAAACAAGGAGCCAAAGTTGCAGCATTTCTCTCTGCTTGATCTGTCACCGATCCCGGAAGGTGGAACCGCCGCTGATGCCCTGAACACTACAATCGACCTGGCGCGTAATGCAGAGGCAAGCGGCTATCATCGCTATTGGTTGGCCGAGCACCACAATATGCCAGGCATCGCCAGTGCTGCAACCGCTGTCGTGATAGGAGCAGTCGCGTCGGCCACAAAGACCATCCGCGTTGGTGCTGGGGGCATCATGCTACCTAACCATGCGCCTCTGGTCATTGCCGAACAGTTCGGCACGCTTGCCACGCTTTATCCTGGGCGGGTTGATCTTGGGCTTGGTCGCGCTCCGGGCACCGATGGTGCGACAGCGCAGGCTCTCAGAAGGCATATGAAAGCCAATGATAACTTTCCGCATGATGTGGCGGAACTTTTAGGGTATTTCGACGATGCCTCAGTTGAGGCTCAAATTCGGGCGGTTCCCGGACAAGGTACGCATGTGCCGGTTTGGATACTTGGTTCTAGCCTTTATGGCGCACAACTCGCTGCCTATCTCGGGCTACCCTATGCCTTCGCCTCGCATTTCGCGCCTGCAATGCTTGAGGATGCGATCGCAACATACAGATCGACGTTCCAACCATCCAAGTGGCTTGCCAAGCCATACTTCATGTTGGCCGCCGGGGTCTGTGCGGCGGCAACTGATGATGAAGCATTGTTTTTGCGCTCATCCCAAATGCTCGCCTTCGCCCGCTTGCGGACAGGACGCCCTGGCAAACTCCCACACCCGGTTGCGGATTTGACAGAAGAGATTCCTGCACCTGTACTTGCACAGGTGAAACAGGCGCTCTCCTGTTCGGCAACTGGCAGTCCTGAAACGGTTCATCGTGAACTGACCGCCTTGATAGAGCGATACCAACCAGAAGAAGTTATGGTGACTGGTATGATCCACGATCACGCCGCGCGTCTAAGGTCCTTCGCTATAGCGGCAGATGTTCTCGCCGGCATTTCGAAAGCTTACGAAGCGGCCTAGTCGTTGTGGTCAAATCGCCCAGCGCAAGGAAACCAACAGTCTGTCTGAGCAGACTGCAAATTGGATATTGAACGAACTCAATTTTAGATTCCGAGCTACACACCTTCGCAATAGGAGTTACTGAACAGTACCGCGGGATTGCAGAATTTGCATCCCAATCGCAATGGCTGGTCCGATGCCCAAGGCGAAGAAAACCGTACCCAAGCCAAGCGTACCGCCTAAAGCCCAACCAATCGCGACGACCAACACCTCAAGAAAAGTGCGCACTAGCGCAATGGGTTGATGCGTGATGGCCTGAAGCCCGGTCATGAGGCCATCTCTTGGTCCCGGTCCTAGATTTGCGACCAGGTATATTGCACCTCCGAACCCGGTCACGAACACACCAACCAGAGCCAGAAAGGCATTCGCCACAAACGTCTCAAATGTTGGGAGGTAGGGCAGCATGAACTCCAACACCAAGGCTATTATTATCGCGTTGAGGACGGTTCCCATTCCGGGTGTTTGCCTAAGTGGTATCCACACAAGTAAAACAGATGCGCTGATGATAAAGGTCGCAAATCCTAGGCTCCACCCTGTGACATTGGTCACGCCTTGCGCGAACACAGTCCAGGGGCTGACTCCGACACCTGCGGTGACTAGCAATGCTTCTCCCAGGCCAAATACGACCAGGCCGGTGATGAGAAACACGACCGACACAATTGGCGGCTTTAGGGTAAAAGCTTTTGGCGAACTCCAGCGGAGCTTTGGGATTGAAGTAATCGAAAGGAAACTCAAAGCCTTGATCCACATGAAGGCGCTGGTTGATCTGGGTTTGTGCCAGCTTAATCTGCACCCGGCAAGATCGATACATGCTGCACACGCGGGCAGTTGAAAATCTGACCTGCAGTATTGGTCCCCAACTCCTTCGGTGCGAGGTACACAGTCAGGCCGCCTCTTTCAAGACCCGTCGATGGGGCAGGGTCACTAGTAACAGTGCTGACGCTCCGCGTTATCATAATCTTAGCCAATTCAAAGCCAGACCGGCCTAGTCGCGTCTAATAAAATCCAACTTCTCGAATATCGATTTCAGCGTCATGATCCCGTCCGTATGCGACTATGCCAACCGATCTTAGGCTCTCGGCACGAGGAACCGTTCGCAGCATACTACCTGACGCCTCAAAGGCCGCAAAAGGCAAGCGGATCTCGGCCCAAGTGCCCGAAACGTCAAACCCCGCCTGATAATACTGCCAAGGCAGCACTGTTCCGCTTGTTCGGAGATGAACGAAATACTTTTGATCGTTGCCGCGCACTATCAAGCGCACACCAACTGTCCCAGCCGGAACCGCATCTGACAATTCAGTCCGGATTTGGATGAAACCGCCATTGTTTGCAGTGCTGACAATTCCGGTCATATGGGCAAAAGCTGCCTCACCATCTCTTTCAAAAGCCACCTGACCCGACGAGACACCTCCCATTACGGTATCTGCAAAGAAGCGCCATCTTGTTTCAGGTTGGCTTTCAAAATTATCAATCATGTTTTCCTCGGCAATTAACGTCGAAGGAACGCCGAACAGCAAGAACGCCACGGCAGCAAGTTTCAAGATTGATGGCATGGTCTCTCCATATCATTGGGAGTGCGGCGCGGCAAAGAGCCTGAATACACGATTTCGAGGTTTGATCACCTCGCTCCAAGCGGTCAACCTCAAATTCCCTGGAAGCGCTCGATAGCCTTTGCTGCTTTCCGACGAACAAAATGCTGCGCTCAAGTTCACCTTCTCATTTTGACAGCAAGAGCAGCGATTGCATTGCCAAGTAGGACC
The DNA here is from genome assembly GCF_900143535.1 of Tateyamaria sp. Alg231-49. Classification (GTDB taxonomy): domain Bacteria; phylum Pseudomonadota; class Alphaproteobacteria; order Rhodobacterales; family Rhodobacteraceae; genus Tateyamaria. The sequence goes on from NZ_FRFA01000012.1 coordinate 15,769, forward strand.
ATTCCGGCCGGAAGTGGCACCGGATTGGGAGTGCCGCCATAAGATGAACCAGGGAGAATGCAAACTGAGGCGTAGCTCAACCCGCACGATTGATGCGCAATCGAGCCGCTGCGGTTTCAAGGTTGCGATAACGACGTTTTACCGCGATGCCGTTGCATCTCGATATTGCGACGGCGTCTTGTCCACCCAACGTTTGAAGGCTGTGCTAAAGGTGCTAGCGTCAGCATAGCCAAGGACGTGAGCCACTTCGGTGAACTGCATATCTGTCCCGGACAACATACTCTTTGCCATGGCTTTTCTATAGGCTTCGACCATCCTGAAATATGTCGTTCCTTCCTCGGTCAATCGGCGTGACAGTGTTCGCGTGCTCATGCCCAACTCTTTTGCCACATCATCCTGTGACTTGCCCGGATTGGCCGCAACTCGTTCTTCTAACGCAATCAAAATGGATGACTTGTTGCTACCCGTTTTTTCCAGAGCTTCTTCACTAAATTTTCTGAGCATTTTGTAGAGTTGACTGTCAGCACTCCGCAGCGGCAGATCGAGATCCGTCTGTTTCAATGTGATACGGTTCTCGTCACTGCCGTATTCGACAGAACAGCCAAAGAACTGAGAGATCGGTTTCAGGTTTGTTTTGCGAAAGTGCCTGAACTCGATCTTCTGAGGGGTTACGCGCCGGTTGGTCAGGCGACGAATGATGTCCACCACCCCGGTTCCGCCAAACTCAACATATTGTCGACGTGTCACGCTGCGCGGCACCTTAAAGTGCCATTCAACTAGGCCACGATCATCCAGTTTGGTTGTGCTAAGTTCAATCGCGTCGCTGCTGATCCGCTGGTAGCGCGCAAAATTATGTAGACAGGTTCGGACGGTTGGCGACGACACGCCAGTAAAGGCAATCAGTCCACCGCGTCTGTAGTCGAGGCCCTGACCGTGATTGAACCCGATCAGGTTGTCGCCCGTCACCTCTTCGGCGCGTTCAAAAAGCAAAGCCAGGTCGTCAAATCCAATTTTTGGCTCATCGCCTTCCAAGGCGCGCAAACTAATTCCTGTATTCCCAACGATTACCTGATTAGAAATGCCTCGTTTGCGTAACGCTTCAACCAGCGTCTGCGCCCATATGCCTGTGTGCTTTGGTGCCATGGCCGAAATTCAAAGGCCCTCGGCCAATTTAGTCAATAGACTCAACTTACCAACCCCATATGGAGTGCCTTCCACTGGGTCCTGTTGCAGGTTTGCACCGCAAGGGTTGAATGTCTTGGGGACTGTTCATACGTGATCGGCTCGGCACCAAGCTCGGCTTGGGTGCAATTCCATCCATCATCAAAAAGGGCAAGAAAACCCACGAAAGAAAACCATGGCATATGTTGATCTTCCCAAGTTCCCTACACAACACGGGTACATGACCGAAAAAATTCAGCGAGACTACATTCAAGCTGCGATTGGCAAAGACCTATTGCCAACGCAAGCCCATCGGATGGCTGACATATTATCACTGACGGCACCAAGTGATGTGTCTAAGCCGATCCAATTTTGGCAACTGTACTCAGTGCTTGGTCAAGATCCGATCGTGGAAATCGTCCAGAGCTTTTATCAACGTGTGTTCGATCAAGAAGAATGGTTCAGGTCAGTTTTTGAGCGTGTTGGTGGAATAAACCATCATATCAACACACAGGCTTCGATGTGGATCGATGTGATGGGCGGCGGGCCATACTACCACGGAGCGGAATACCGTCTGAACTTTCACCACACGCATAACGCAATGCAGCTGATGAATGACAGAGGGGCGGATTTGTGGTCTAATCTCATGTTGAAAACACTGGATTCATCATCGCACTTGGCGGCCAATGATCCGCGCATTCGGACAAGCATCAATACGTTTCTCTCGTTCTTCATGAGCAAATACGCAGACGATTTTGCGTTTGAAAACCGTAGCTTTTTCGGGGAAACGAACCCGCCCTTCAAGCGAAAGCTCAACTTCATGAAGATGACCGAACATGCAATCGAGGCGCTGAGCGAAACTGAGCTTTCTGAGGCGCTGTCTGAACGAGGGGTTGATGTTTCTCAGCTCGAAGGGAAATCGGCGAAAGTAAACAAGGCGCTGATGATGTAGTCATCAGCGCCGATTCCGTTCACGAATGGCCAGAAAGCATCTGCTCGACTAGAATTTGAATCCGCAGGGCTTCGCGCAGTGTGGCTAGCCTATTCGGTTTCCCATCCATACAAAGTAACAGATCGTCCAACTGAGCGTTCAAACTGGTGGCCCGGGGGTCTTTGGGTCGTTCCGCGATTTCGACAAATGGCCCACCGTCGGACACCTGATCAATGTAGAACTCCGAAATGCGTCGGCTGGAGCGCGATCCTTTAATGGTCAGTTCCTGCCGGTCCGGCTGAGCGCCGCCCACGCTGACCATGATACTAACGGGACGACCACTGTGCGTTTCGAACCTTGCCAGCATTTGCGTTTCGCACAGCCCTGCATCCGACGGGTAGGACGGGCGCGCCCAAACTACGGAAAGCTCGCCAAGAATGCGTTCCGAAAAGAATAGGAAATGCGAAATTACTTCTCGAGTAGGGCCACCCTCGTCCTTGAATCTCAGCCAGTCCGCCGCCTTTTGCCACTCTCGTGGCCACGCGGCGTATGTCACAACGATATCGGCGCCGACGATATCCCCCATCGTCCCCGTAAGGGCCGCTTCGCTCACACCGCTCAGGGCTGCACCTGCCGCCTGGGTAAAGTTGACGACGGCGGGGACACCGCGCTCTTCTAGATGCGCAACAAGCGCCTTGCTTTCTGCAACATCAACACCGAGCGGTTTTTCCAGAAATAGGGACTTTCCAGCGTCCGCCGCCGCCAGAGCATAAGCCTTACGTGGCACAGGCGGACAGGCCAAATACACCAGGTCTGCAATCGCAATCGCCTCTTCTGGAGTATTCGTCACCAACGCGTCCGGTGTAATCGCAAGCGCGGCGCGGCAGGCTGCTGGATCAGGATCCCACAAGGCGACGGGAGTGAAACCGGGATGCAACGCCATATGTTCGGCCATCCGACGCCCCATGATCCCCAAGCCAATAACAGCAGTTTTTACGCTCATATTCTGATCCTTTACTGGCCTCTTCGCCGGCAAGCGGTCGTGAATTTCGAAAGCTCTTCGGCAAGGCGATCAACACCCTCTAGAAACAGTGTATAGCCTCACTCAGACCACAGCTAGAAAGATGATTGTCGCCACTCCGGCCAGCCAACCTAGGGAAAACACTATCCATCGTCCCTTTCGATCTGTTTTGACGAGCCGAACTGACCTCGGATCGGGCGGGTCATGGGGTTTCCGTCCAATATCACCATCAAGTTGATTGTCGCGACTAGCATTCCCATGGTCGCCATGTATTTTTTTCCAAGACTTTGTTTCATTTCAGGAAATCCCTGTACCGGGTAGACCAACGTTTCGGCTGATGCCCGGTTTGCCTACAGTTATCGTCGAACTACGCGGGCCAAGGGTTGTGCTAATGCCCGACTTGCTAAAGTTGAGCCTCAAGCAGGGCGCGATTTTTAGGCTTCGTCGGAAACGCAAATTCATGTTGCCTACATTGGTTTTGTAGTTGCTAGGTTTTGTCATTCAGCAAGAGTGGTTGAGCCCAATGAGGCACGACCATTTTGTTGCTCTTGATTGGCCCTATTTAGTTGCCAGAATGACCATAGTCTGTTGATTTTTTGCCATTTTCTTTGGCAATCCGGCCAACTCGGCATTCGACATTAAACGCGCCATGTTTAAGCGCTAAAATGATGTCGTCGCAGGCGCGCGCACGTTGGCTTGCTATGTCTTGCGGTCACCTACCTGCAGTAACCCGCACGATTAATGAGTGATCGAGCCGCTGCGGTTTCAAGGTTGCGATAACGCCCGCCAGAATAGCGTCGGCAGTCTAGCGCATGACCCGCAGCAATAGCAGATGCCCCAATATCCACGCCATTGACGTAACAGACGCCAACCATGCGGTCGTATGTCCGCTCGCCGTTCAGCTGGCAGGTAACTGTCTCGCCTCGCACATGGCTTTGCATCCACGCTTTGGCATTGCGGCCTGCGCGTGTGGATGTTTCTGGACCGTCTACACCGTTCAGGCGCACAGGTGTGCCGCCCACAACAATTGTGTCAACGTCACGAACGCTGACGCGGTGGCTTTCGATGGTCGCAGCCATAGTAGCAGTGGCCATCATGATAGCTGTTGCGGTTACGAGTAGGCGTTTCATAGAAATGTGCCGACATAAATGGCTACGGCGCTAAAGAGCGGTAGCCCTACAAACAAATAACCCGTTGCCAAGGCAGAGATTTCCAAAGCGACTTTCGTGTTTAAACTTGATGAGCTCAACATGCTGTTACCCTCGGTTTGACTGTGACCCAATTTTCAAGGGCCAGGCGGACCGAAACTCATCACCAATGCCACAACAACTAGTGGCCCGCCTGACACCAGTGATATGGGCACAGCTAGAACCGCCAACTTTCTAATTTCGGCCAAAGTGTTTTGAGTTTGCGCCAATCAATCGTTGTTGGATTTTTGGCATTCGTCAGCGCGGCCTGCCTCATAACCGCCAATTACGGATGCTCACAATTTCTGACGCTCCGACAACTCAGCGCAAACCCTCTCCATAGCTGGCTTCAACGCATTCAAAGACGGTAGAGCATATCGCCGACCGGTAATTGACGGCGGTGTATGGTTTAATAACCTACCTACGATCTCTTCCAATACGCCCGCTTCAATTGCCACCGTTGCAAATGTGCGGCGATGTGCGTGAGGACTCCACTTAAGTTTTCTTGGTGCAGCAATGTGGCCGCGCGCAGCGCTGGGAGACGGGAAGACCCAAGTTCGGCCCAAGCGCTTCATTGGTGCCAAAATATCGTGATGGACTGGCAGAATTGGTAGATCAAAACTGCGGCCGTTTTTGGTCACTGGCAAGTGAATGCGATCGTCATGTATATTCTCCCATTCTAGTGTCACGGCCTCTGTCTTTCTCAGACCGGTAAACAAGAGCAACTGGTAGAATGACTTGTGGATTGGGTTGTCTAATCCATCGACGGATTGGCGCCACTCGCATAGATTCTCGATTACCCTGCCATCGGGTTGTTCTTCATACCATTCGATTGCCATCGTGGGGCATTCGGGCAGATCGTAAGTCCGGCGCGCGTGATTATAGATTGAGCGAAAATATCGAAGCGCATGGTTTGCAGTTGATGGGTAAGGCGCAAGTTGTTGATGACGCCGAACGGCCATGGCCTTGGTGATCTCGTCCAAAGGTAGCCTTAGCCAGTCTTTTAACTGGTTCTCCATATAAGCCCGAACACTGTGTTTGTACGCTTCAGATCGGAGTTTTGGCCGCGCAAGGTAGGCTTCCATTGCTCCAGAAAGCGTCGGTGCTCCAAGTTGCGCCGCGCTCCCCAAACCGCGGGCCATTTCCAAAGCCAATTCCATTGCAGTTTGGCGTGCTGCTTGAGACGAAATTACAGGGTAGCGGCCAATCAGAATCCGTTTGGTTTGTCCACCGACGTCCTTCTGAAAATACCAGGTCTTCGAACGTTTTCCGACGTACAAGACGAGACCTTTGACCTCGCTGTCCCAGTGCCTCGTTGTCCCCTCTACGGACTGTGGAAGCTTCTTTGCATAGGTTTCTGTGAGTTTTGGCATTTTGTAGGTATTTTGTAGGTGACAGAAGGAAACGACAGACGTAGCCTGTCATCAGATGCGAATATAAATTCATTATTTTCAGATAGTTGTCAACTATTGAGCACTTGAGGAAAACCGCATCATTAGTTTGGAAGGCTAAGGTCTTACCACTACACAACGCCCGCTCAACGGATTTAGGTACTATTTCATACCCCACAGAGCGTCAAGTACAGCATTCCAGCAAACTGTCTGATGGACGAAGATGCGGTTCCTTTCCATTCAATGCAGTTAATGACACGGCAACTCGACGCGAAAGTGCAGTTTCACCGAAGTGGACGGTTGGCATCATTGCTGCAATCGCCACCCGCAATGCAGATCTTGGCCCAGCGCGCACTACCACATCGCCCGGTACAAGCCTTTGATGTCTTCTACTGTCGGAATGCGGGGGTTGTTTCCGGGTGAGCCAGACGCAAGTGCTTGTTCCGCCATGAGTGAAAACATCGCGTCGTCAGCCTGATGACCTAGGTCCGACGGGGATGGCACGGCCAAGTCCTGATTGAGCTTGCGCAAGCCGTCCACAAGTTTTGCGCAGGCTGTTGCGTCGCTGTCGTTGCTTTCTGCCATCTCCATGACCCGAGCACAGTCCGCATACCGATGGGGTGCTGCATCCACCGAAAATGCGGTCACTGCAGGCAATAGCATCGCATTTGAAAGCCCATGAGCGACGTGAAAATGGGCCCCGATAGGCCGGCTCATCCCGTGAACCAGCGCGACCGAGGCGTTGGAGAAGGCCATGCCCGCTTGCGATGCGGCAAGCATCAATGCTTCGCGCGCCTTCGCGTCAGAAGGGTCGGCGCAGGCACGTCTTACGTAGGCGGAAATAAGCGGCATGGCCGACAGCGCAAAGGCGTCCGTATAAGGAAACGCCTTGCGACTGACATACGCCTCGATCGCGTGGGTAAGGCTATCGACTCCCGTATCGGCGGTGATGCGAGCGGGTTTTGTGACTGTGAACGTCCAATCGATAAGCGCGGCAGTCGCCACGCAGGCAAGGCCCGATAAATTGTATTTCTCAGGGCTTTTTGTGTCTGTGATAACGCACCAACGTGTGAGTTCAGAACCTGTGCCACCTGTCGTCGGGATCAATACGATGGGCACTCCACAGCGATCGATTTGAGCGGGGGCTTTGTAGTCCCGGACATGCCCAGGATTTACAGCCATGAATGACACTGCCTTGGCTGTGTCCATTGGACTACCACCTCCAAATCCGATCACGCAATCATAGTCACCGGATCGAAAGGCCGAGAGAGCAGCGTCAACACAGACATCGGTGGGGTCCTCTACCACTTGATCGAAAACGCCCCAAGGCAGATCGCACGCGTCCAAGACGTCCGTCAGCCGCGCCAAATGTAACCGAGCAACCGTCGGGTCAGTTACGATCAAAGGCCGTGACAGTCCCAATTGAGACAGAACCTCTGCTGTCTCCCCTGCCACACCACCGCCCACACGAATGATACGTGGCGATTGCACGCGCCCGATGGTTCCAGTCTCCATTAGAAATCCTCCTCTGATCAGAGAAGCCCAGGTGATTGAGGCGAACAAGGGAAAATCGTTTCAGTGGATAAAAGAGTGAACGGAGCGTCGCTTGGTCTGCTTTTGACGGCCCATCACGGGTATCCCGCGAACAACAATTCTTGATGCCATGTTGTTACAAAACACTGACACAGGGCTTTCACACGTTCGAAGTGTGCATTAGATCAATCGGACGCGCTATGCCGATCAGACCGGCTTACATGTATGGGAGTCCGCTCGTGCCTTTTTGTCGACTTGCGTTTTTGTTGTTTTTCACCGGCTGCGTGCCGTTTGCTGCGTTGGCTCAATCCGCTCAAACACAGCCCTCACAGTTGCATCTCGAACTCAACAACTTGCAAGACATCGAAGGCGCTTGTCGGTTGTCATTCGTGGCCACAAACGAAACCGCCGCGGCGATAGAACGGGCTATTTTCGAGACCGTTATTTTTGATGCGAATGGCGGGGTTGTGAATTTGACCCTGTTCGATTTCCAGGATCTTCCTGTCGATCGTGCCAGAGTGCGTCAGTTTGATCTTGCTGGAATGGGCTGCGACAGCATTGGCAAGGCCCTTATTAACGGCGCAAGCTCATGCGTTGTAGAGGGCGCTGAAAGCACGATTTGCAAAGACGCACTCTTGCTGAAAAGCCGACTGTCGGTTGAGTTGATCGGATGAGTTTTTTCGAAGCAATTAGCAACATCTTCGCTCTGGGCGGGCCTGTGGTTGTGATCCTGTTTGTCATGTCAGTGCTCACGCTCTCGGTCGCTCTTTATAAGATTTGGCAATTCTCCGCTTCGAGAGTTGGCCACCACCAGTTTCTGTCTCAGGCGCTGACGGCATGGGACAAAGGCGAGACGGCTGATGCGCGGGTGCATTTGGCCAAGAGCCGCAGCTACCTCGCTCCTATTCTGAACGCAGCCATGGACGGTGCAAATCGACCGGGCATCGAAGCACGGCTGGATGCAGAGGCCGGGTTGCTGTTGGCGCGCCTTGAACGCGGGTTTCGCCTACTTGATACTGTCGCGCAGATCGCACCGCTTCTTGGTCTGTTTGGGACTGTCTTGGGTATGATCGAGGCGTTCCAAAGCTTGCAATCTGCTGGTTCCTCGGTTGATCCGTCTTTGTTGGCCGGAGGCATCTGGGTGGCGTTGCTGACCACAGCCGTAGGGTTGGCGGTGGCCATGCCCACGTCAATGGTGCTGGCTTGGCTGGAAAGCCGCACCGCTCGAGAACGTGTGTTTGCCGATATGGCGTTGCGGACTGTTCTGGTGCCGGAACAGGGCAGGCCTGGGGAGGTTGGAGACCAGCGCGCCCAGCTGGGCCATGCGTAACGCAGCTCCCTTCGTCAGGCGCGCCGTTTCCATGACCCCTCTTATCGATGTGGTCTTTCTGCTTCTGCTGTTCTTTATGCTGTCTTCGACCTTTTCCAACTTTGGCGAAGTCGAGCTTAATCAGGCATCGGGTGGCGAGGCACAGCTGGCCGCACCGAGCGACCGGTTTTTTGTTCAACTGGGTGCTGCGCGTCTGGTTTTGAACGGTGCGCCCACCAAAATTGACGATCTGGCAGAGCAAATGGAGCGCGGGCAGGTTCTGGTCAGCCTTGATACGGACGTGTCCGCACAGCGATTGGTGGACCTTTTGGTCCGGCTGCGCGGACAACCTGAATTGACTGTTTTGGTGCTGGAGTAGTCACATGATCCGACCCGCACGCCAAAATCCGAAACGTGACCCGTCGATTGCGCTGATCAATGTTATTTTCATAATGCTGATCTTTTTTCTCATCGCCGGGACCATCGCGCCGCCACTGGATAGCGACTTGCAGCTTGTCGACACCGCTGGGCTGGAAGGACGCGACCCCTCTGACGCACTTGTTCTGCGCGAAGATGGGACTTTGAGTTTCCGCGGGGCGCCGATTGATGCTGATGCCTATATGAGCACGTATGAGACCGGGCCTGTGCGCATTGTGCCGGATCGCAATGCAAGTGGCCCGCGTGTGATAGAGGTCTCTGCCATCCTCCGTGACCTTGGTGCTGCGTCGATCATTCTGGTCACTGAACGGGCTCTTGAATGATTTCAAGATCGGTCACTGTCGCTGTGATAGCGGTCTTGCTGTCTCTTGCCGTGCATTTCCTTGGGGTGAGAGTCACCTCGACGATTCAACAACGCCCCAAGCCCGAGCCAGACACTGCTGGCACGTCAACGGAGATTGTTGCACCCGGCAGTGCATTTGAAGACCTCGCAGATCCCGTCAGCGAGCCTGTCACACCGGAACCCGAAGAGGCTGTGCCCCCTGAGCCCGCCGAAGTCCCAACCAGTGACGCTCTGGTTGCGTCTGAAAATCCACAACAGACGACGGCGCCTGACACAGGCACTGCGCAGTCCCCCCCATCCGAGTTGGCCGAACCCACTGCACCCGAGCCAAGTCAAACGCCCCAGCCAACAACCGTGGCACCTGTGGGCGTTGATGATAGCGCAGCTGTGGAACCAAGCCTTACGCCTCCGGCTGGGACTGACACTGTGACTGCCATCCCCCAAGGTCAGCCCGTCGAACCCTCTGACGCTTCGCCACAGCCTCCTTTGGCCAGTCAACCAACCGCCGTGCCATCTGCGCCAGCACCTGTTCCGCCTGTTTCACAGATACCCGTGGTGCCTTCAGTGCCAGTCGTTTCACTGCAACCTTCAGACATTGAACCTGAAACGCCTGTCACTCCAATAGAACCAGAGCCAACGCAAACCCCAGAGGAGGCGATCGATTCAGAGCCTTCCGAATTGGCCGTCACAACGTCCCTGCGCCCCCGCCTGCCTGCGAAAAGACCACCATCAGCGCAAGAAGGCGCGGCCGACGGCGCGCCCGAAAACCTCGAAACCCGATTGGCGCCCTCCCAGCTGATCGAGTCCCCGCTGACCGCTTACAAGCGCGGCGGAGCCAATGTGTTTGGTCAGCAAGGAGGTCAAACCGGTGCCAGCCGCCAAGGCTTTGGAGTGTCGCGCAATTCCGGCAACTCTGATGTTACAAACTATGTGGGACAAGTTCTGGTTCACTTGAATCGAACGCCATCCGTCCCGGTCTCTGGCAAAGGATGGGCGCGCGTATTCTTCCAGATCAATCCGGACGGCAGTCTCGCATCGGTCGCCGTCCTCGACAGTTCCGGGTCACGATCAATCGAAGGCGCGGCAAAACTCCAAGTAAGAAGCGCGGTGCCATTCCCACGCCCACCGAGCGGCAAGAGAAGAACTCTGAACTTTATCTATCGGATCGATTGATCTGACAGTTGAATTGAGCGCACCTAGGGTTCTTGAACCTTAGGCGATCAATGCAAACAACGGGAAAAGTTCCGCGACGGGCCGACATTGCATTCTATCAATGACGCGCTGACTCCGTCCGCAAAACTAAAGATCAGCCTCCAAACCATGTCGGCGCGTCGCCCTCTGACCAAGGGACGTATTTGGTCATAACGTGCGCAAAGGCCTCGATTTGCATGAACGTATCAAGCCATACAATCAAACTTGGCCATGGTTGCGCATCAAACCATTCACGATCAACGTTGGCGAACTGACGTACAAACGGAAATATGGCAAGATCGGCCACCGTTGTGTGGTTTCCATACAGTGCCGTCTGCCCCCGAAGTTGCGCATCAAGATTAATCAGAAAAGTGGCCGCTTTTCCACGCTCGACCTGTGGGTCCACGTCTGGGTAGCGCGACGCATATTTTGTGTGATCCAGAGCCGATTTAAATGGGCCATCATTTTCGCCAATCAGGTCCCAACCTTCCTTCGGCATGTTCAGCAGATGGTGCGGATCATTCTGTTCAAGGGCCCAGACCATGATGTCCCTGCTTTCATCCAGTGCCCGATCCGCGAGACGAAGAGCCGGTACCGTGGCCGAGGCTGACGTCTCTAGGAACGCTGGCGGTTTGTCCTGCAATAGAATTTCGCGCAGCTCTACTTTGACCCCGGCACTTGCAATCGCAAGGCGCGCCCGGATGGCGTAGGGGCAACGTCGAAACGTCCAAAGAATAGGGTGCTGGGACATATGAGGCCTACATAGCAAGAAACAACGTGGTTGAGCGAGGATAGCTTTCGGACGAAGTTGTTCTGATCGAATAACGCTATCGCGGGTCAGGACCCAGACTGTCGGTTTTGCGCGTTGTGCGAACTGACACAATGTGCAGCAAGCGGCCATAAAACACCATGTGAGCGCCGTGTTGATCCACTCATCTCTGGTATGGCTCGGGCATTTCAGCCTGTGGCGTGGCCGTGAAATTGGTCGCTAGCAGTCCCTGTGACCAGAGCCGTCAAAAGGAAGGCTATCAGCAAACTTTTCTGAAAACTTGGGGGGCCGAGGGTTTTGGGATGGCACGTTGAGGGCATTTTACCTTCCTTAATTGAGCAATGTTCATTATTCTTGCTGAAAAACTGAACGATGATCAATAACATTGTGGACAGCGTCCAATTACCTTGATAAAACCCTAGTCTACGAAGCTTGGGTTCATGGCCGGAATATCTCTCGGGCCAAAGTCAGGTTTAGCTGCACGAACGCGGTCTTCCGCCTTGCATATCAGGATGTGAACACTGGCCAGACGATCGGATCATACACGCGAACAACTAACCGAACTCATTCTGGAGGCTGGTGAGAAGATCATCGCCACCAAAGGACTTCGAGAGCTGACGGTGCGCCAAATCGGAACAGCCATCGGGTATTCCGCAGGCTCGGTTTACAACGTTTTTCGCAATCTTGACGACCTGATTTCACACATCAACGCCCGCACCCTGCGCGCTTTGGAAACCAAAATTGCAGAAGTTCAGGAAACCGGTGACGTACATGCGGATGCCAAATCTGTTTTGCAGGTTTATTCCCGCTTTCAAGCCGAACACTCAAAGCTTTGGGCTGCGAACAATGTGCACGCGATGCGTCAGGATATTGAGCAGGCTCAAATTTATGACGAAGCCCTTGAGGCGGTAGTCGATTGTGTCGTGCGGATCGTTTCGCCTGGTCTTCCAAACCGAAGCGATAAAGAGGTCAGAAAGTCTGTTCGGGTCCTATGGGCTTCACTGCTTGGCATCGCGTCGGTTCCTGCTTCTGCGCGTTTCCTCAAAGAAGGGGGCTACAGTGTGGACCTGATGGCTGAAGATCTGGTCGAACACTACCTTCGCGGCCTCATCGCCGAACAGGACGACCAAGAACCCCATCGATGACCCATAGCGCCCGCACAGAGCCGCGGATTGGTGGTGACCCGCCTCGGCCCTTTATGGACTCACTCTTGCGCGGTTTGGGGCGGCTCGTCTTGCAAGCCTACTATCGTCAGATCGAAGTGACGGGTTCAAATCACCTTCCAGAATCCGGGCCGGTCATCGTTGTCGCCAACCACTTCAACAGCCTTGTCGATGGCGTGTTCATTACGTCCTTTTTGCCAAGGATGCCGAGGTTTCTTGCTGCGAGTACGATATGGGACTTTACCCCGATCAGGCCGCTTCTGAATGCGGCGGGTGTTGTGCCTCTTTTCCGAGCACAAGATGGGCGCAAGGTAAAAGGTTCTATGCCTGCGACATTTACCAAAGCTGCTGAACTGCTGCGGTCAGGTGGCGTGCTAGCAATCTTTCCTGAGGGCAAAAGTCATAATGAACCCAGCCTTCTACCATTGAAAACGGGTACAGCCAGGATTGCGCTGGAGGCCGATTCAGATACGGATCTGCTCAGCGTGCAGATCGTTCCAGTCGCTCTGACATTTGAGGCCAAGAACAGATTCCGGTCCCGAACTTTGGTCGAAATCGGCTCCCCGATTGCCGCGAGTCGAGATCAGATCGAAGCCTATAGGTCGCAAGATCCCGCAGTTCGAGCCGCGGCGGTAAAGCAACTGACTTCGCAAATCAGTGAATGCCTACAGGCGCTGGCACCCCGTCACGAGACATGGGAAGAGGCCCGCCTGATCGGTCGAGCCGCCGAAATTATCGGTCAGCCAGACCCGATCGACGCTCAGCACAATGATTGGGCAACATTGAACACCACCCGCAGAGATCTGAGCCGGGGATATGCCATCGTGCGCGAAACCCACCCGGAACAAACAGCGGCTCTGCGGCAAGATCTCGCGGAGTATGACAACCTGCTTCGGGCAACCGCCTTGCGTGACGGTCAAGTCGCGAACACTCCGTCTGCGGGGGCAGGCCCGTTCATAGTCAAAACGTTGGTGCGTTTTCTTTTGGGTCTGCCCATCGTCTGCATCGGGTTATTGCTAAACTGGCCGCCTTACCGGGCGTTGCTGGCATTAAGCCACTGGAGGGATCTGGATAAGCGGTCAACGTGGTCGATCTTTGCGGGATTTTTTCTATTCCCCATATTTTGGACAATTGCGGCCATCGTCTCTGGATATGTCGGTTCCACGATTTGGGGTGCGGCTGCCTTTTGGATCATCGGCAGCGCAGTTTTGATCGCCTGTCCGGTTTCCGGCAAGGCGATGCTCGGATATCTTGATCTTTACTCTGAAACTGTGGCCGAAGCCCGCGCACGGACCCGTTTGCACGGAGCAAACAGTTTGGGCGATAGTCTGACCGAGAAACGGCAGATCATCCTTGAGAAGCTTCGTGCGCTAGTTGAAGCCCATCGTTCAGACGAAGCACATCGAAAGCCTGACTAAGGGTTTTCAGTCGGGTGAAGGCGCGTGCATTCTGTGTGGTTCGGTTTTGCAATCCACGGAAGTGATCTGCAAATTTTCAGCGTTGCATTGATTCTCTTGCGGAGCTGTTCCTACGCCGAAAACCTGAAACCGCAGGCCCACCATTCCACAGCGGCGACGCGTTCAGAAAATAGTTTCTGAGCTAAACCTCTGTTAAAATAAGGTTTTATTTACATTGCACCAAGATTTTGAGCGCCGTTCAATATTTATATTGACCGACGTTCAATTGCATGCAATTAAATGAACATCGTTCAGTTAATGGAGAAAACCATGTCTACTCAAACTCAAACCGCTTCCGGAACGCGTCGCGCCATTCGGTCAACGTCGAGAACTGTTCTGCTCCTGTCAGCTCTTTGTTTTGGACCCATTGCATGCTCTGCCCCAGAGATTCCTGGTGTCACGAGTGCCGCGACGGACTTGTCGCTCGCCATTGGAGATGCTGTCGATATGCGCAATCTCAATGGATTGGCCCCTCGCCTTCCCGGCCTGTGATGCAGGTCGAACACCTCGCAATGACGGTCCTCGGCAACGAATTATGGTCCAGCGGCGAATGGTGTTCGAACATTGGTGACAGCGCGATAGGCCTGATATCTCTACGCGGAAACAGATTTGGGTTGGCTCTTTTTTGACCGGGCCAGCCAGCCTTCCGGATCAGGCTCAACCGGACATCTGATCGCATCCATCAAGGTCAGCTTTTTCAATTTCGTTGCACGTACAGTTTGTCATGCAGTTGCAAACGTGATGACTTTACCGCCGCTCATGCGCGCACCCTTGCAGAGAAATTACCAAGATGCGCACTGTCACGCGGTGGGTTCAATGCCGGGCATCTTCAGTCGCGCCAACAGGAAAGGCGTCAGGTACATCGGAATTTGATAACACCCGACAAAGATCATCAACGGCGCGGCTATCTCATCTGGCAGCACAATCAGGAACAGAGCGATATTGCGATGACCTGCGTAGATGGCGGTCGGCACCGCCATTGCCAAACGCGCCCGGTTGAACAGTCGCAAGGTCACAACCACGAGGCCAAAGTTGATCGCAAGGGCCGCAAGTAGCCACAAAAGAAGCACCAAAGGATCATTTCGCAACAGCGGGCCAATTGCACTCATTAGGCCAACAACAACGACGGCCAGAAGAAGCGCCGCACACCCATCCAACGCGCCTTGCATCTGTGTTTCAGCCAACCGGGGCACCAAGTGCCGGATTGCAAAGCCAACGCCGACTGACGTCAGGATTGCCAGCAGCAGACCCAGCGACAGGGTGATCCCGCTGATGACGCCTCCGCCTGCCGGATCAAGGATCAGGAAAACCGGGAGGGCCGTGAGCGGAAACAGCGCCGTTCCCATCACCAGCAGGCGCATTCCGGGCGCCGGATCCAGCCCCATCATAATGGCAAAGTTTGGCGCACCCGTCAGCGAAGGCGCCGCGAGCATCAAGGATACAGCGATGGCCAGTGGAAGGTGTGACAGGCCTGCGAGGGCAAATGCGGCAATGACGATCAGCGGCAATACGGTTTGAAAGGCAGCGATACGCACAAGCGTTGGCCAAAGATCGCGGCGCTCACCGAACGCCTGACGGGCACCTATGCGGATGCCGGTGACAAGCAACAGCAGTGCCACAAGCGTGCCGATCCACGGGCGGATTACCTCGGCCAGTCCGGGCGCAAGAAGGCCAAGGCAAAGACCGGCAATCAGGCAATAGCGTCCCTGCGCTCCGATCCACGACAGAGCACTGAGCATTCGTCAGGGAGCCTGTCGCATGGTTTCCGGTAACCACATCGCAATGTCCGGGAACCAGATGAGCACAAAGCACATCAGCACCATAATCATGAACATCGGAAAGGCCGCTCGGGTAATATACCCCATTTCATGTTCCGTCATGCCCTGCAGCACAAACAGGTTGAACCCGATGGGCGGAGTAATTTGCGCCATCTCGACCACAACAACCACAAAAATGCCAAACCAGATCAGGTCGATCCCGGCCTCGCGCACCATTGGTTCGACCACGGCCATGGTCAAAACAACAGACGAAATGCCATCAAGGAACATCCCCAACACGATGTAAAACACCATCAGGATCATCAGGAGTTCGAACCGCGACAAGTCCATCGTCGCAATCCCGTCAGCCAATGCACGCGGCAGGCCGGTAAAGCCCATGGCCAGTTTCAGGAACGCCGCCCCCGCAAGAATGAGCGCAATCATGGCAGATGTGCGCGTTGCTCCCATCAGGCTTTCGGTAAAGGTGGACCAGTTCAACGACCCCTGACTTGCCGCCAGCACAAGCGCGCCGATCACACCGATCGCAGCGGCTTCGGTGGCAGTGGCGTAGCCCGCATACATCGACCCGATCACTACAAAGATCAGGCACAACACCGGGATCAGAAAGCGCGAGTTCTTCAGCTTGTCGCCAAAGCTCATGCCCGTCTCTTGCTTCGGGTTCCAGTTGCCCGAAAACCACGAATACATTGCGACATAGCCCATAAACATCAGCGCCAGACACAGGCCCGGAAATACGCCGGCAAAGAACAACTGCGTGATACTTTCATTCACTGTCACGCCATAGACGATCAGCGCCAAAGAGGGTGGGATCATCAGACCAAGCGTTGCCGCCCCGGCAAGCGTACCGATCACAATCCGCTCAGGATAATCCCGCGCCCGCAACTCGGGTATGGACATCTTGCCCACTGTGGTCAGCGTCGCCGCAGACGACCCTGACACAGCCGCAAACACTGTGCAGCCCACGATATTGGTATGCACCAACCCACCCGGCAAACGCGCCAGCCATGGGGACAGACCGCGAAACATGTCCTCCGACAATCGCGTTCGAAACAGGATCTCTCCCATCCAGATGAACAAGGGCAGCGCGGTCAACGTCCAGCTTGAGGACGACGCCCAGATCGTTGTGATCATCGTGTCGCCGACCGGTCGGGTGGTGAACAACTCCATCCCAACCCAGGCCACACCCATCAGGGCCAGCCCCACCCAGACCCCCGTGCCCAAAAGCAGGAACAGGACAAACAGGAACAGGGTGATTGCATAAATTTCTTCCATCACGCTACTCCGCGAAACTTTGATCAACGAGGTCGCGCTGAATGCGGTGATCCCCCCGGAAAATGACGTGTACCAGATGGTCGGTGAGTGAGATGGCCAGAATGCCGCCCCCGATGACCATGACCGATTGTGGGATCCACAAAGGCGTGGCGTCTTGTGCCTGGCTCAGTTCGTTGAACTTCCACGACCAGTAGGTGAACCAGTAAGCGTAATAGGTAAAATACCACATCACAGCCGCCGCAATGCCGAAACACCAGATCTCCATGAACCTGCGAAGTTTTGTTGGCACTGCATTCAGCAGAATCGACACCCTGATATGCGACCCTCGGTTCAGGGCATTGGCAAAGGCAAAGAAACTGGCCGCTGCCATCGCGTAGCCGGCGTAGTTGGCAGCACCGGGAAAAATCTCGCCTGTCCAGCGGGCAACCATCTGGGCCACAATCAACAACAGGATCGCAATCAGGCACAGAGCAGCCAGAATACCTGCAGCAAGATACAGAAAATCAAGGAAGCGGCGCAGACCGCTCAGGGCACCCGTCATAGGTCAGTCTCCGGGGCTGGAAAAACGCCCGGGCCGCACAAAAGCAGCCCGGGCCATTCGTGCTTATTGGGCAGCGTTGTAAGCGTCGAGGATGGCCGCGCCAGTTTCACCGGCAGCTTCGAGCCATTCGGCAGACATGGTTTCACCAACAGCGCGCAGATCGGTCATCAACTGATCACCTGCAGCGCCAACTGTCATGCCACCTTCTGCAAGACCCGCGAGGGTAAAGCCGGTGTATTCCTTGGCGCGCCACGTGCCCGCATACTCGGCCATTGCGGCACAAGCGTTGATCACGTTCTTGTTCTGGTCGGACACATCTGACCAGACATCGTTGTTGATCAGCATATAGTTGCGGGGCAGCCACGCATCGACGGAATAGAAATGGCTCAGGCTTTCCCAGACCTTGCGGTCGTAACCCGTCGCACCGGACGACACCATGGATTCAGCAACACCCGTGGCAAAGGCTTGGCTGATCTCAGCCGCCTCGATGGATACAGGCAACATCTTGGTCAGTTCAGCCATCCGAGCCGTTGCGTTGTTGTAGGACCGGAACTTCAGGCCTTCCATATCGGCGACAGAGTTCACTTCCTTGTTGAAATACAGCCCCTGCGGTGGCCATGGCACAGAATAGAGCATGGTCATGTTTTGCTCGGCCAACAGTTCTTGAACATGGGGCAAGGCGGCTTCGTACAACTTCTCATGTTCATCAAAGGACGACACAAGGAAGGGCACGGAATCCCAACCGAAAATGGCGCTTTCATTCTGGTGACCTGACAGCAGACGCTCACCGATTGGCACCTGCCCTGTCTGAACCGCGCGTTTAATATCTGCGCCCGCATAAAGCGAACCGGATGGGTGTGTCGTGATCTCAATCTCGCCGCCTGTCCCGGTGGTCACGCATTGGGCGAACTCTGCACCTGTCACCGAGTGGAAGTTGGAGCCCGAATAGGCCATGGGAAGGTCCCACTTTTCTTCTGCCGCCGCAGGCATCGCAAGCATCGTGGCTGCCGCAAGGCTGGCGCATAGTGTTGTAGCTTTTGTCATTTTAGTCTCCCTGGTGGTCAATTCTTTGCGGACTCATGCAAAACGCATGGGATCAAATGCACCGATGTCGGTGTTGACAGGTTGCTCCGCAACAAGACCTGCAACGATCCTTCCCGTTTTTGGACCACCGGTCAATCCAATGTGTTGATGTCCAAAGGCTGTGAACACGCCTGTATTCCGGACTTCACCGATCAAAGGCAGACTGTCGGACGGCGCGGGCCTGTGTCCAAGCCATTCGATCTCTCCCTTGTAGGAAAGGTTTGGAAAGGCGGCTTTTGCCTGTTTTCGCAGCAGATTCAGAGGCGCCTTGGACGGTCCTGCCTCCAACCCGCCAAACTCAACAACCCCAGCACAGCGCAGGCCAGCAGCCATGGGTGTGGCGACGAACTTGCCGCTTGCCACCATAACCGGATGCGAAGGCCCCCCTTCGGCGTCTACAAAGATAACGTGGTATCCACGTTCTGCTTCGATCGGGATCGACAGACCCAGTTTCTTCATCAACGGTTTTGACCAAACGCCGGTCGCCAGAACCGCCTGATCGCAAGGTTGACGCCCCTCTGACGTCGCAACTGCGGTCACCTTGCCGTCGGTCATCTCGAAATCCTTGATTTTGGCCTGCAAAATGGTGCCACCCAACCCCTCAAAGACTTTGGCCAGCGCCTTCACATACCCACCCGGATCACGGATGTAGCCATGATCGCTCATCGTCGCGAGCAGCCCTATCGAAGGAGAAAGCTGCGGCTCATACTCTCGTACGGCCTCACCTTCGCGCAGCAAAGGTTCAAATCCCGCTTCGCGGCGCAAACCCCACGTATAGCTGTCCGCCTCAAACGCCGCGCGATTGGTATAGGCAAAGGAATAGTCGCTTTCAGTGACCCAAGAAGCCGCATCCGTATCTGTCACCAGCGACTTATGCTGATCGACACTGTCAGCGACGATAGTAACCAAACCACTGGCAATCCGGCGCGTGTCAGCGTCATTTGCGGTTCCCAGATACTTGATCAACCACGGCAGCAACTTTGGGAAATACCCCCAGCGCATAAACAGAGGAAAGTCCGGGTTCATCAGCATCTTGGGTGCCTTGCGGATCAAACCCGGTGCGGTGACAGGGGCAATGGCGCAGGCGGCAAGCACACCCGCATTCCCATGTGATGTTCCTTCTCCTGGCGGCAAGCGATCAATGATCGTGACCTTTGCATCGCAAAAGCGGCGCAGCCAGATGCCCGTCGAAACACCGACGATCCCGGCTCCGGCAATAATCACCTGTTTTGACATCATCGCGTCCCCCAAGAGCAGCTTGATCCACCTGCCAAACTTCGGCCCAAGCAAGGCACAGCCTTGTGCGCAACGCAAGTGCCGCGCTAGCGTGCGGCCAACAGCGCTGCAATCATTGCCCAAAGAAAGACCCAACATGACAACACTTGGCGGCAAAACAGTTTTCGGCGCATCTGTCGGCATCCTGATGCTGAACACCCGCTTTCCCCGCATCCCGGGCGATATCGGCAACGCGGGTACCTGGCCCTTTCCCGTGCAATACAAGGTTGTCCGCGACGCCACGCCTGACAACGTGGTGCGCGGAGATGCGACACCGTTGCTGGGCGCCTTCATCGACGCGGGCCGTGAGTTGGTCGAAATGGGCTGCGACGGCATCGCCACCAATTGCGGCTTCCTCGTTCCGTTCCAGACAGAGATGTCACGCGCCCTTGGGGTGCCCATTGCCTCTTCGTCGCTGTTACAGGCCACTCTGATCCGTCAGACTCTCCCTGCAGACCAGCAACTGGGCATCCTGACAATTTCATCCGAAACGCTGACCACCGCCCATCTTGACGCCGCAGGCATTCCACAGGGCACGCCCGTCGGCGGTACCGGTGCCGCCTCTCATTTCACCGCACACGTGCTCGGCGACGCCGACAGCATCGACTTCGAACAGGCCCGCGCTGACAACGTCGCGGCCGCCAAGCAGTTGGTGTCAGATCATCCGGATATCGGTGCCATCCTGCTCGAATGCACAAACATGGTGCCCTATGCCGCCGACATCCGCCGCGCCACAGGCCGCCCCGTTTTTTCGATCTACACGTACCTGCTGTGGTTTCAATCCGGCCTGCTGCCGCGCCGTTTTTCGTCCGACCTTGACGACATCCCGCGTGCAAATCCATGAGCGACCACCGCATCATCGCCCTGCGGGTTCATTGCGTGCAAATCCCGGCGCAGGCGGTCCATTCCCACGGGTCCGGTGACGTCGGCAATATCAACGCGGCCCTGTGCGAACTCACTACCGACACCGGCCTCACCGGTTGGGGCGAGGCGTCCCCCTGGCCCGTCTTTACCGGAACGCTTGAAGCAAACGCAGCGGCGCTGCATGTCCACTTGCGCCACTGCATCATCGGCCAAGACCCCACGCTTGTCGAACCTATCATGGCGGCAGCCGACCGCACTCTCGTCGGTCACCCAGAGGCAAAGGCCGCGCTGGAATGCGCCCTGCTGGACCTCACCGGTCAGATTGCAAACCTGCCCATCGCAGAGCTGGTTGGTGGCCGACACCGCACTGAAATCCCGCTTAGCTTTTCGATCGCCAACCCGGACTTTGACGCCGATCTGGACGACATTGCCCGCATCTGGGGCGACGGTTTCCGCGTCTTCAAACTCAAAACTGGGTTCGCCGATCACGCCTTTGACCTCATGCGGCTGGAAAAGCTGCGTGCGAAATATGGTGACGCCATTCGCCTGCGCATTGACTATAATCAGGGCCTACCCGCCTATGACGCGATCCGGCACATCCGCGATCTGGAAGCCTTCCGTCCGGATTTTGTCGAGCAACCTGTGCTCATGCACGAACGCGAAGCGCTTGCCGATATCACCCGCGCAGTGGACGTGCCGATCATGGCAGACGAGTCAGTCTTTAATGTACGCGAGGCGCTGCGCGGTGCAAACACACGGATGGCCGACATCTTCTCGCTCAAGACTGCCAAGTCAGGCGGTATTCGGCGCTGCATCGAGATCGCGGCCATCGCGCGCGCCGCCGGGATCGAAGTCTATGGCGGTTGTATGTTCGAAACCTCTATCGCGCATATGGCAGGAGCACATTTGATGGCGGCCATCCCCAATCTTACGCTGGGATGCGAGTTCTACATGTCCACCTACTATGCAGAAACAGACCTTGCCGCCGCCCCGTTCCCAGTCAAAAACGGCCATGTCCACGTCCCCTCGACACCGGGCCTTGGCACCACGCCCGACCCGGAGAAACTGGACCGCTACCGCACGCACCTTCTGGAGGACAGATAATGGCTGAGCCCACTCGTATGAACGGCGCACAGGCTCTGTTGCGCATGCTCGAATTGCATGACGTCACCCACGTGTTTGGTCTGCCGGGCGAAACCACCATCGGCTGGTACAAGGAATGGCGCGCCCATTCGAACATCGAATTTGTGCTTACCCGCGACGAACGCACAGCTTCTTATGCGGCCGAAGCCTACGCAAAGATCACCGGCAAACCCGCCGTTCTCGAAGCCCCAAGCCCCGGTGTTACCCATTGCACGCCCGGCATCACCGAGGCTTTCCTCAGCTCTGTTCCCGTCATCTTCTTTAGTTCCGACATTCCCATCAATCAGGACAAGAAACACGGACTGACTGGTGTCGACCAGACCGCCCTCTATGAGAGTATCTGCAAGGAATCCTTTGTTGTCACAAAAGTCGCCGAGATCCCTTTTCTGCTACGCCGCGCTTTCCGTGTGGCGACTTCGGGCCGTCCGGCGCCTGTCCATATCCGCGTGCCAATCAACATCTTCGGCGAAGAGGCAGAGTTGACGGATCTATATGCAGAGCCGGAATACAGCGCATATCCCGCGCACCGCCCCGTGGCCGACCATGGAAAGATACGGGCAGCGATTGACGCGCTGCTGATAGCGGACAAACCTGCGATTGTTTGCGGACAGGGCGCGCTGATTTCCAAAGCCTCGGACGTCATCATCGAACTCGCCGAACTGCTGCAAATCCCCGTCGGCACAACGACTCCGGGCAAAGGCACCATCCCCGAAAACCACCCGCTTGCCTTGCGGGTGATCGGCGGGCGGGGTGGGATGGAATATTCCAACCAATACATGCACGACGCTGATCTGATATTCTTTATTGGTTCGAACACCGACAGTGCCGCGACCGATCATTGGAAGCTTTATGGCGATCCGGGCACCACGACATTTCTGCACCTCGACATCGCCGAGGCGCACATAGGAAACAACTTCCCCGTCAAGGTCGGGCTTGCAGGCGATGCCCGTGCCACGATCACCCATATGGTCGAGATCCTCAGATCCGAACACCCCGATCTGAACCGTCCGCAAATTGATCTGACGCAGATGAAACAGACCGCGTTAGACAAGGTCTTTAACGCGAATATCCCGATGCCCGAAGGCACGATATCGCCTGTAAAGCTGTCTCAGGCCCTCGACCGGCTTATGCCCACAGACGCGATCGTCACATCCGAACCCGGCGTGAGCGCCATCTATCCATCGGCACTGTTGACGTTTCGCGAAGCCGGTCGGCGTTATATCACCAACTATTCGATGGGGGCCTTGGGCTATTCGGTTCCGGCGGCTCTGGGCGCGTCCTATGCGGGCGACGGGCCCGTCATCAGCCTGACCGGGGACGGGTCATTTGGATTCGTGATGGGCGACATGGAGACGATAAAGCGCTCCGGCAAGAACGTAACAATCATTCTCAACCGCAACGACAGTTTTGGATGGATCCGGGGCGAAGCGATCCTGCTCGATGATGTCGACGCACCATGGTCGACCGATTTCGGCGCGGTGGATTACCTTAAGATCGCCGAGGGTTTTGGCTTTGAGACCGCCCGCATCACATCGGACGCAGAGATCGAACCTTTGCTCAAACAGGCAATTTCAAACCCCGGAGCGAACTTCATCGAAATCCGGGTCCCGACGCAGGATGAAATCGTGCCCTTCGTTCCCAACTGGGTCCGCGCAGCCAGAGCAAAGAACCTGCCCCATTTCTATTAACTCGTCGTCAGCGCCGAGCCAAAGAACCAGGTTCCTGTTCCGCGCAATACCCAAGTTCGAACGACCAATGCGGGGCAAATTTTGACGGCAAGTCAGCGCTGGCTTTTTGAAACAGCTTGGTACACCCGCGGCCCCACTTTGCAAACACGCCTGACAATTGGCGATCGCCACCCCCTAAGGCGCACCAATCATCGGTCTTCCTTGCTCGTGAAAAGCCTCTTTGCTTAAACTTCCCCGAGTGGGATGCGCTTGCTATCTGCTTGCAAGGTGGGGCTTTCGCTGTCCAACGCCTTTATTTATGGATCTTGGTCATCAGGCTTGCATGACCTGACAGCGACAGCAAAATACGGTATGAGCTTTGTGAAACGAGGGTAGTCGATTGAACCGTTTGAAGATATTGGCACTTTTTGCGTTGTGCACCTTCCTGTCGGCCTGTGGCCGGCCTCCGGAACTTATCGGAATAGACAATCCGGAAGTTCCCGTGGCTTCTGTTCAAACCGCCACAAAACACAAGATTTTTCTCACTTCCACACGTCAGGCCACCGAGACAGTCGGCGCATTTTTTTCGGCGGAACGCGCCCCTGAATTGGGCCTCGCATCCGTCGTCGTGTCCGTACCACCAAACCATGTTGTCGGAGAACTCAACCGGCCCAAACAGTTGCCGCCAGACCCGCGAACGGAATTTGCGATTATCGAGCCGACCATTTACCCAACGGAGAACTCCTTTGTAGCCGCCATAAACAAGCAATTGGCAATGCGGCCTCCGGGAAGCCGGGACATTTTGTTCTTTGTCCACGGCTACAACAACACCACGAGCGATGCTTTGCTTCGGCTTGGGCAATTCGTCGAAGACACGAATTATCAGGGTGTGGCTGTCCTGTTTGATTGGGCGTCAGCGGCAAAGGTGAGCCGTTATGTTTACGACCTGAACAGCGCCCTGATTGCGCGACCGCAGATCAATAAGATTAGCAAAATGCTGTCGAGCACCAACGCGGAAGGTTACAGCGTATTTGCCCACTCGATGGGTGGGTTTCTGATCATGGAGGCCGTCAAGGAACAAGTCGCCCATGGCCGGTTCAACTCTTCAAACCGACTACGGAACATTATCTTGGCGTCTCCTGATATTGATATCGATCTCTTCAGGGTCCAACTGGACGAAATTAAGGTCGGCAAAGACTTTTTGTTTGTTCTGATCTCCGAAGATGACAGCGCACTTCGAACCTCCCGGCGCATTGCTGGCGGGGTCCCGCGGGTCGGAGCGACTGACGCAAACCAGCTTGCCGAACTGGGTGTGATCGCAATTGATTTGTCCAAAGTCGACGACTCTGCCTCTGGTAGCCATTCCAAGTTCGCAGGATCTCCGGAGGTTGTTCAACTGCTCGGGCGTGGTTTGAATGAAGCCGGAACATTCAAACGCCACGCGAGGGCCAATATGTTAAGCGAATTCTTTGCCGGCGTTCCGATAACTGTCGCCTTCGAGTAGCGATCTGGCACGCGAAAGATAACAAAGAGTGTGTCCGCACACGCTCTATCTCAGGATGTTGGCTCATCCAACAATCCCCTCGCATTCTCCGGATGACAGGACATGACCCGCAACGTCGGCACACAGACCTGATCGCGGCCTGCATATCGGAAAAACGATGCTGCGCACCGCATCAAAACATAACGCATCCACCAACCGACCATGGTCGCAAAAGCCGTCGCGACCAACGACGAGGATGCTCTTGCTCGTGTCATGCCATTATTCCCTTAGGCAGGCCTGATTTCCATGAACACAGGATTGATGCGGATGTGCACCTGAAAATGGCGCGCTTAAGGATAGGACGGCTAACGCTTGAAATAGGTCGCCACGTCTTATGTGGTTCCGGAGTCGGGCGGAATTGCTTTGGCGATCGATTGTTCAGCCTTTTGCGCGCTCGAAACGAGCGCATCCGCCCAAGCGGTCAAATCACCTAACGCATCGCTGCGCGCTTCGTGCTCAAGATCACCGAGTTTGGCTTGCAGCTCAGTTTGGCCAAGCAAAGACGCCGCCCCTTTAGCTTTGTGTACAGCTTCGGCCAAAAGCGTCTTGTCCGAATGCGCGGCATTATCCCCCAAGTCAGCTATGAGCGTCTTAAGCTCAGCAAAGAATGTATCAGCAACCGCGCGCACCTTGGCATGTCCGAGCAGGTCGATCATTTCTGTCAGGGCTTCGGGAAATTTTTCCGCATCAAGCCTGCTGGGGGTTCCGGATGCCAGTTCAATGAAAATACTGCGCAATGCGTCCAGACGGATCGGCTTGGTGTGAAACCGGTTCATGCCCGCAGCAACCGCTTGTTCGCGGAATTCCTCTCGCCCGTGCGCCGTCAGACCAATGATTTGGGTTTGTGCGTTTGGCCCCCGATCAGCGCGCAAACGCTGGGTGGCCTCAATCCCATCCATCACCGGCATACCGATGTCCATAAAAATGACATCGAACACCGTTTCATCCGCTTTCTTAAGACACTCTACACCGTTCACCGCCTCAACGACGTCATGACCCATGGCCGTGAGCATGCCGTTAAGAACGCTGCGATTGATGGAATTATCTTCGACAATCAGAACATTGCGCGGCTGCACAGGCGGGGGCGCCACATCACTGGGCTCTGACTTTGTGTTTTCCTCTGGAACCGCGCTCAACGTCGACAGTGTGAGCGTGAAGGTCGATCCAGTGTCTTCGCTCTTGGTCAGCGTCACATCACCGTCCATGGCCCGCGCAATCCGTCGTGAAATAGCCAACCCAAGCCCGTCTCCGCGGCTCTGCCGTCCGGAGCTATTGGCCAGAGCCACGAAGTCATCAAATACCTGGTCCTGTTTGTCTTTGGGAATGCCGATGCCTGTGTCGCGCACCTCGAACCGAAGCGAGGAAGACTTAAGACCGTTGATTCCACTGACGTGAAGATGCACGCCGCCTTCATCCGTGAACTTGATCGCATTGCCAATCAAATTGGTGAGGATCTGTCGGATGCGCCCGGAATCACCATGAAAGCGTTGGCGCATAGTCGCGTCGATTTCGAGCGTGCAGGTCAGATTCTTTTCCTGCGCCAATGGCACAAAAACGTCCATCAACCCACGCATCAGGTCTGCCAAATCAAAATCCTGAAACGTCAGCTGTAGTCTGCCATTTTCAATCCGCGTGATGTCCAGTGCTTCATTCACGTGTTCCAAAAGCACTTCGCTGGAGGACGTGGCAATCTTTGCATAGCGCCCTTGCTCCTCAGAGAGGGACGTCGTCTTGAGCAAATCCAGCACGCCCAATATGCCATTCAGCGGTGTGCGCATTTCATGGCTCATGACCGTAAGAAACTGTGATTTAGCCTTGTCCGCCCTTTCGGCCCGATCACGTGCATCAATCAACTTCTGTTCGTTGATCTTCCGCTCGCTGATGTCACGGATATAGGCAATAAAGATCGTATCGGTGCCGCTTTGGGTGGTGGTAATGTTCAGCTCAACCGGAAACTCTTCGCCGCTCTTGCGCAGCGCAGCGAGCTCAACACGGCCAGCATCAACAACACGTGGCGTTCCTGTTTCAAGATAACGTTTCATCCCATTGTGATGCGCGTCCCGCATACGGTGAGGGATAAAGGTGTCTTCCATCGTCAGGCCAACAATCTCGTCGCGCTTCCACCCGAAAACACGCTCTGCCGAGGTGTTGAAATCAATGATTTCACCGCTTTCATTTGCGGTCACGATGGCGTCCAACGACGCCGTGACCGTGGAAGCCAGTTGTTTGGTCGAGGCGGAGAGTTCTGCGTCACGATGATCAGCCCGACGCAATAGCCGATCCAGAACGATCATCAGTATGGCCATCAAGACCAGGAGGGCCATGGCAATGCCACCCGTGCGCGTCAGTTGATTGGCAAATTGAGTGCGGCGCGACTCGGCCTGTTCTGCTCCAAGCCGAACGCCCAACAGCGCAATATCACGGACCAGTGGACGGACATCACTGACAAGTTGCTGCATTTCCGACAGTGCATCGCCCGCAAGCGGACCCGGTGCATCTGAAAGCGCGATTGCGGCGTCAGCAAAATCGTTGATTGGCTCGATTAGTAAGCGCGCTTCTTCGCTATCACCGAAGATTTCGGCTGATCGGCCCGAGTTGATAATCGCGAGGCGGCTGAGAGCGATATCTACTCGAAGGCGAATGTTTTCTTCTGGCAAGGATTGCGTGGCAATTTGCCTACTGATGGCAGCGTCAAGGTTCGCAAACTCAGTGTCAATTTGCGTGATGCTCCACTGCAAATTGTCTTCGGCCGCGCGTGACAGTTCCCGCAGTTGGGACGGCAGGTTTGCCGCCATCGCCGCAAGCAAAACAATGAGAACAAGAATGCCCACAAAAATTGCCAACCGGTAGCGGTTCAACCCTGTTTTCACGCGTGACCTCTTTGTCTACGGCCACCGCACAGCCATGAAGTCCGTTAATCCACGACCTTCAAACGATTCAGTTGCCAGATGCTCCATGCATACGTCGTTTCTGTTTGATACTTGGTATCCGAGTCATAAGGAAATACCACCCAGTAGGGTCCCTTGTCGCGTACCGACATCGATTCGCCATTCAGCCGTGTGGCCACTATGGGGGCCCCGTCTTCTAAACGGTCCAACGGCATGTCCACTTTGTAATCATTCAATGCAACCATTTCGACCACACCGTTTCGCCCGCTCAGTTCCCCAAGCAGCGCTTTCAGCGGAACACCGGAAAACGTAACTGTTCCATCTGTCCAGATCGTCGACGTTTCAAAAGTGACTTGCGGCAATGCGTCCAAATCGGCCAGTTCCAAATAGACGGGACCAGCGTCGGCGCCTGCGCCGGAGATTTCGAGAGCGGTCGCAGATTGCGCTTCAACCTCGGCACTCAATCCCAGAAAAAGTGCAAATATCAACGCACAGGCGTGCGTATAGATGGCCTTTGCCATGACCGCTCCTTTGGTTTCCATCGTAACCCCTTAATCGATGCGAAAGAACAGGTCTTCAAGGCATTGGCATAGTCACCTATACTAAAGTATAGGTAAGCCATATTTTACCAAGTTTTTCGGTCAGGTAAGGGCTATGTTAGTGACAAGCTGAGAGTGCAGAAGACATGCCTAACATTTTGATTGCTGATGATCACGATCTCGTCCTCGATACGATTGCCGCCTATTTAGAGACTGTGGACGGGTTCACCGTTTTTACTGCAACCAACGTGCAGGACGCGATGGAGAAAATGCGCGGCCTCGACGCCATCGACCTTTTGATACTCGACTACAATATGCCAGGAATGAACGGCCTAAACGGGCTTGAACAAGCACGCAAAGCTTTTCCGGCCGTGAAGGTGGCCTTAATGTCAGGCGTCGCCAGCCGCGAGGTGGCCACATCGGCCATGGCAAACGGAGCACATGGTTTCATTCCAAAATCACTCACCGCGGCATCTATGGTCAACGCAATACAATTTGTGCTCTCTGGCGAGCGTTACTTCCCCTTCGACTTCGGATCGAACGAAGAAAACTCAAAGCCAAACAGCGCGTTTTCAGACCTTTCTGATCGCGAAATGCAGACCCTCGAACAGCTCAGCATCGGACTGTCCAACAAGGAAATCGCGCGCAAACTTGGCGTTCAGGAAGTCACGATCAAGCTGCACGTCAAAAACGTCTTTGCAAAGCTGGGTGTGTCAAACAGAACCCAAGCCGCATTGCTCGCCAAGGAAAACCAACTTTTCTAGCCTGCACAAAACACAGCGCGAACGTTCCGAACCTGACCCGAGTTGCCAACTGTGAGCTTTTGATCGTCAGCTTTGGCAAAACGGTCGGTTGCATGCACTCTGGAAAAATAACGCCCCATTCCAGATTTTGATAACACCGAAAAGTGCCATTGCGGCGCGCGAAAACCCGTCTGCCCGTTTACCAGCGTGCAGGACTCAAGTTTTCAGCGCCACATAGCCACCCGAGGTCGGCTCCAACCTTACGATTTGGCGTAATCCTCCATCGGCGGGCATGTGCATGACAGGTTTCTGTCCCCCCAGACGTTGTCGACCCGATTGACCGGCGGCCAATACTTGTCAACGCGGAACGACCCAGCTGGAAAACACGCACTTTCGCGGCTGTAGGGGCGGTCCCAGTCGCGCACCAAATCTTCCATCGTATGCGGTGCGTTTTTGAGGGGGTTGTTTTCGGCGTCCATCGTGCCGTCCTCGATGGCCTGAATTTCGGCGCGAATGCCCAGCATGGCATCACAGAACCGATCGAGTTCGGCCTTGGTTTCGGACTCTGTTGGTTCGATCATCAGCGTGCCAGCCACAGGCCAGGACATTGTGGGCGCGTGAAAACCGCAATCGGCAAGACGCTTGGCGATGTCGTCTACGGTGACGTGCGCACTGTCCGCAAAGGGCCGGGTGTCGATAATGCACTCATGCGCGATACGGCCCGTTGGTCCTTTGTAGAGCACGTCGAACGCTCCTTCGAGGCGTTTGGCGATGTAGTTCGCATTCAGGATCGCAACGCGCGTCGCCTGTGTCAGACCCTCACCGCCCATCATCAGGCAGTAGGCCCACGAAATCGGCAAGAGCGATGGCGAACCAAAAGCGGCAGCGCTGACCGCTCCAGAGCCTCCGTTGGGGTCTCCGGGCAGGTGAGGTGTCAGATGCGCCTTCACCCCGATCGGCCCCATGCCGGGACCACCGCCGCCATGCGGAATGCAGAAGGTTTTGTGCAGGTTCAGGTGACTGACATCACCGCCCAGATCGCCCGGGCGGCTCAGGCCGACCATCGCGTTCATGTTGGCCCCATCAATATAGACCTGCCCACCTGCCTCATGGGTGATCTTGCAGACGTCAATCACCGTCTCTTCGAACACCCCGTGCGTCGACGGGTAAGTGATCATGCACCCGGCAAGGTTGTCGCGGTGCTCCTCCACTTTGGCCTTGAAATCATCCACGTCGATGTCGCCGTTCGCAGCCGATTTTACTGGCACAACCTTCCAGCCGACCATCTGGGCAGAGGCCGGGTTGGTGCCATGCGCGCTCATCGGGATCAGGCAAATATTGCGGTGCCCCTGCCCGTTGGCACGGTGCCAGCTTGCAATGCTAAGGAGGCCAGCATACTCGCCCTGCGCACCCGAGTTGGGTTGCATGGACACAGCGTCATAGCCCGTGATGTCACACAGCTTGGCCGACAGGTCCTCGATAATCTCGATATAACCCGCCGCCTGATCCTTGGGGCAATAGGGGTGCAACAGCGAGAATTCGCGCCAACTGACGGGCATCATCTCAGCGGCCGAGTTCAGTTTCATCGTGCAGGACCCCAGCGGGATCATCGCGCGGTCCAGCGCCAGATCACGGTCTGCAAGGCGGCGCATATAGCGCATCATTTCCGTTTCCGCCCGGTTCATGTGGAAAATCGGGTGGGTCATGAAATCAGACGTGCGGATCAGCTTGTCCGGCATGTTGTAATGCGGTGTGTAATCCTTGTCCTGCCGTTCAATGCCAAAGGCGCGCCAGACCTTTTCAATGGTGGCAGGCCGCGCCCGCTCATCCAGCGTGATCCCAACGGCTGTATTGCCTACAACGCGCAGGTTGATCCCCTCATCCAAGGCCGACTTGATCACCGCCGACTGCAAGGGGCCGACATCGACAGTGATCGTGTCAAAGAATGCAGCAGGCCGCACATCAAACCCTGCCTGCTTCAGCCCTTCGGCCAGCCGTGCCGTTTTGCGGTGGATACGTTGAGCAATGGCCCTCAGGCCGTCAGGGCCGTGAAACACGCCGTAGAAACCTGCCATGACGGCCAGCAGCGCTTGTGCAGTACAGACGTTCGAAGTCGCTTTTTCGCGGCGGATGTGCTGTTCGCGGGTTTGCAAAGACAGCCGGTAAGCGCGATTACCATGGGTGTCGACGGACACGCCCACGATGCGGCCCGGCATGTTGCGGGCGTAATTCGCCTTGGTTGCCATATAGGCGGCGTGTGGACCACCATAACCAACCGGCACGCCAAACCGTTGCGTTGTACCAACGGCAATGTCGGCGCCCATCGCGCCCGGCTCTTTGAGCAGGGTCAGCGACAGCGGATCGGCCGAGATGATGCCAATCGCCTTGTTTTCATGCAGTTTGGCGATTTCCCCGGTGAAATCCCGGATGTGACCGAATGTGCCGGGATATTGAAAGATCGCGCCAAACACGGCGCTGGCGTCCAGATCATCAGGGTTCCCAACGGTGATCTCGATACCAAGGGGCGCGGCGCGCGTCTGCATCACCGCGATGTTCTGGGGGTGACAGTTTTCGTCGACAAAAAAGCCGGTCACCTTCGATTTGCTCACCCGTTGCGCCATGGTCATCGCCTCGGCGCAGGCTGTCGCCTCGTCCAAAAGCGACGCGTTGGCAATCTCAAGCCCGGTCAGGTCCGACACCATGGTCTGAAAGTTCAGCAACGCCTCAAGCCGGCCCTGACTGATCTCGGGCTGATACGGGGTGTAGGCCGTGTACCAGGCCGGATTCTCAAGGATGTTGCGCTGGATCGCGGGGGGTGTGACCGTCCCGTGATAGCCTTGGCCGATCAGCGACGTGAGTACCTTGTTCTTGGACGCCGTCACCCGCATGTGGTGCAAAAGCTCGCGCTCGGACTTGGCCTTGCCAAAATCCAACGGCTCTTTTTGTCGGATGTTGGCTGGGATGGTGTCGTCGATCAGCGCATCAAGGTCTTTCGCCCCCACCACGTCCAGCATCTCGTCCATTTCGGCCGGAGACGGCCCAATATGGCGGCGGTTTGCAAAATCGTAAGGCAGGTAGTCGGTGGGTTTGAAAGTCATCGCGCGTTCCTTTAGCCGATCAGAGCGTTGTAGGCATCTTCGTCCATCAACCCATCGAATTGGGAGGTGTCTGACGGTTTGATCTTAAAGAACCAGCCATTGCCCAATGGATCGCTGTTGGCGAGGCTCGGGTCGTCCGCAAGGTCGGTATTCACGGCGACGATCTCTCCATCGACGGGGGCCATGATGTCCGAGGCCGCCTTGACGCTTTCAATCACAACGATCTCATCGTCCTTGCTGACGACCGTGCCAACCTCGGGCAATTCGACAAAGACGAGATCGCCCAACTGGGTGGTCGCATGTTCGGTGATGCCAACAACATACGCATCACCATCGGCGCGCAGCCATTCGTGTTCTTCGGTGTACTTCATGGATTTCCCTCTTTGGTTATCTTTTGAAATTGGCGGGTGTGAACGGTGTCTTTGCGACGGTCAGGGGGTGGCGCTTGCCGCGCAGCTCTCCGTAAAGCGTGGTGCCGGGCGCAGCGTGATCAGTGCTGACATAGCCCATCGCAACAGGGCCACCGACCGTAGGACCAAACCCGCCCGAGGTGATTTCCCCGATGGGGTCTGCCGCGTCTTCACTGGCAAACAGTGCAACGCCTTCGCGCATGGGTGCGCGGCCCGTGGGCAGCAGGCCAACGCGCTTGCGGGCCACAGGGTTGCCAAATTGTCCAAGGATAACGTCCGCTCCGGGAAAGCCCCCTGTCCGATCACCGCCCGCGCGGCGCACCTTCTGGATCGCCCAGACAAGAGCAGCCTCGACCGGCGTGGTGGTTTGATCGATGTCATGACCATAAAGGCATAGCCCTGCCTCAAGCCGCAGAGAATCCCGCGCCCCTAGGCCGATGGGTTCAACATCCGGATGATCAAGAAGCGCCTGCGCGACCGCAGCGGCCTCTTCAGACGGTACAGAAATCTCGTACCCGTCTTCACCGGTGTATCCAGACCGAGATACCCACGCCTCAACCCCGTTCAAATCCAGCGTTGCGACATCCATAAACCGCATCTCTGCGGCCCGCGGATCAAGCGCGCCAAGCACGCCTTCGGCGGCAGGCCCTTGCAGCGCAAGCAAGGCGCGGTCTGTAATCTCTGTCACCGTCAAATCCGGTTCAAGTTCAGCTTTCATATGTGCGATGTCGGCATCTTTGCAGGCCGCATTCACCACGACAAAAACGTGGTCTCCACGGTTGGCCAGCATCAGGTCGTCTTCGATCCCGCCATCCGCATTTGTAAAAAATCCATAGCGCTGACGGTTTTCACCAAGACCCAGCACATCGACAGGGATCAGTCTCTCAAGGCCTCTTGCCGCCGCGTCAAAAGTTGAACCACGCACAATGACCTGACCCATATGGCTGACATCAAATAGTCCGGCATTCGCTCGCGTATGGAGATGTTCCTTCATCACGCCCAGAGGATACTGCACCGGCATATCGTAGCCCGCAAAAGGCACCATCTTGGCGCCAAGCGACAAGTGCAGCGCGTGAAGCGGAGTTTGTTTGAGAGATGTCATGCCGTCACCGCCTGTCTGCAAGCCGACGAGATTTCATCACATCACGCGGCACCCATTGGAACGCAGACAAACATCTGCGCATCGGTGCCTCCTCTGTCCTCTTTGCCTGAGATCATTATCCCTTCGGCGGGTGCATACGCACCACTCTCCAGAGTATTCGTTGTTTGGCGCTGGTCCTGTGGCCTGAGAGTTTCCGAGGCAGTTGCTCCTTCGGCACCAGTTATCTGGTTCTCCCAACGTCAAACGTCTTTTGTTTCGTATAGGAAACACATCGCGGATGGCAAGTCATATCTGGAAACGCGCTGTGACAGCACTCGGAAAACGGCGTGCCCCGTCCCGACGGCGCGCTCCTGACAATAGCACAAGCAGCCACACCCTCATCCACGACGGGCCAAGACCAACCCGCTTATCCGCCCGTCAAAGCGCCATTCAGGGCCACTCGGAAGCGTTGGGTCACCTTGGCAAAACCTTCGTCGGTGCCGTGAATTTCATCGGCCCAATCGGTCACCTCTGACATTGCGCCCCGGCAATCGACAACAACAACGTCGTTGTGCGTCTGCGCCAAGTCATCGAGCATGTCATAGAGTTGGTCGATCAGCCTGATGACGATGTTGCGCCGCAGATCGCGTTGCGCCTGAGTTGCGGTCGGGAAATTGCGCTGGTCCAACGGCTGCCCCAACCACTCGTTGTTGGCCGCATGAATCGGATTGCGCGGGTCATTTTCAAAGTGCGGATACGGAAAGGTATAGTCATATCCGTGCACGATAATCGGAAGGGTTTCGAGCCCCGGCTCTGCGCGCACATCCGTAATGACCCGGGTGTAAGCGTCCCGCAGGCTGGTCAGCCGTTCCTGCAACACAACCGCATTGATGTGTTCGTCAATGTCCGTCCGGGCCGGATCAAAGTCGTTGATGATATCAAACAGCGCGGATTTGCCGGTTTGCGGATCTTCGCCAATGATGTCGTTGCCAGCGGCCGAAAACAAAAAGGCCCGCACGTGTTCCTTTTGTTTTCGCAAATTGATCATGTATTCGCGCCCGCCAGATTGCTCGGGACCATCGACAATGTTTTCCGCCGTGTCGCCTGCCGCTGCCAGCGACAGGATGGCGAAGGTGTCCGACAGGTGGTCAAGGATTTCGTCGATCAGGATCGGGAACTGGAACCAACTGTCCCCTTCAGCCACAAGCACCGGCTTTTTTCGGTTAAAGATGCGATCAAGGTTGAAGGCCAGACGCCGGGCGGTGCGTTCAATGCCATTGCCCGCCTGCATCGCGTTTTCAAGTTCGATGTCGTCCGGGATGTCCACGACCAGATCGGGATTGGGCACAACTCGGAAATCAAACGCGCTCTCGCCGGGGATCACATTCGAATAGGCGCGGAACTCTTTGCGTCGATTGCGGTCCGTTGAAAGAGAGACGTAGGCGTCGTATGAAATTTTATCCATTGGAAAATACCTTGCATAACAAAGCCTGGTTTCTAGGCTTACGGGTATTCTACACCAATTTTGATTGCGAGATGATATGTCCATTACACCACAGGATCTGGGGTCCGGCGCTCTGGATAAGAGCATTCAACGCCTGCGCGCACGCAAAGATAAGTGGCAGAAATCAATACAAAATATTGCCCGCGGAAATGGGCGCGCATTAGAAAGCGATCAACGCAAGCTCAAGGCCGAGTTGCGGCAAAATGCGCTGGCCGAGGCCGAAGTAGACGAATCAGAGCGCTTTCTGATGCTCACGCCTGGGTTGGGCCAAGAAGCCAAAATCAATGAGCGAGACAACATCCTTTCGGGCGAGTTTTTGGAGATCGGCATTCTAACGGCGCGTGCTGTCTGTCACATTTCCCGGGGCATCGAAACAGGGACCGGGTTTCTGGTCGGGAATGGGATCGTTGTCACCAACTACCACGTCATCAAGGACAAAGCCGAGGCAAAGACCGCAATGTTCGAGTTTCTGTTTGACGACAACAGGATCGGCACACCGCGCAGTACCGAAGTGTATGTCGCCGACACTGACCATTTCTTTTGGGCGGATGAAGCCCTCGATATCTGTTTCCTTGGCCTGCAAGGTGTGACTGACATCAATATCTTTGGGTGGATCCCGTTCTTGCGGGAAGAAGGCAAGGCACTGATCGGCGATGCGACCAACATCATCCAGCACCCTGACGGAGAAGAGAAACGCATCGTGGTGCACGAAAGCGTGTTCACCTTGGTCGACAACGGCACCGATGCCGATGCGTTCTGCTGGTACTCGGGCGATACCAACCCCGGCAGTTCCGGCTCACCCGTTCTCAACAATCGCTGGGAAGTCTTGGCAGTGCATCACAAGGCTGTCCCTGACACGGACGTGAATGGCCACGTGCTGGACGTCAACGGCAAGAAGATCTCAAAAGAAAGGTTTGCCGAAAACAACGCTCGGGTGCACTGGCTGGCCAATGAAGGCATCCGCGTGTCCCGCATCGTCGGCGCGTTAGAAGCCAAGGTTTTCGACAATCCGCAATATTCTACGGTGCGTGATGACCTGCTGGCCCTATGGGCAGACCCGATGTGCACACAACGGGCGCGCCGTGCGTCCTATGATGGCATGGGCAAGCAGCTTTAGGGGCGCGTTTGCAACTCTGCGATCAGCGCGCGGTAAAACAGAACCGACAGGATCACCGCAAACAGGGCATCAAAGGCTGCAAACCGCCAAAACGCAGCCCCAAGGCATACATAGATAAGGACCATCAGGAACCGCCCAAACATAGCGATGGCCACCTGAAAGCGTTGGGTGATCGGGTCAAGATAGGCAAACAATTGCAGCGCCGAGGCGACAATCACCATGCCACCCCAGATCGGCAAGAATGGCAGTGCTTCCGAAGGATCAAGGCCGACAAGCCGCGCCCCGAAGCGCGGCGCAAGGATACAAGCCAACGCGATCAGGCTTTGCAGGATCAGATTGATTGCAAACACACGACGGAACCGGGTCAGTGCGCTGCGCGCCTGCGCCTCAGTCCATCCAATTTCCAGCGAAGACATAAAAATACTCCTTTAGAACGTCAGCAAATAGGCGATCAAATCAGACTTGCCCGGTGCATCCAGATCAGTGCCCCACACATGCCCCATGTTTGAATTTCCGCGTGTCGCAGTATCGAAACAGGCGGCCTCAGTCGTGCAGGGAGGCGAAATAAAACCACCCAGCGGATCAATCACGTCACCACCCCGCACGAACGTCTTGGGCCGCTCAGGCGACGGCGTCAGCAGGTCCGCCAGCGTCGGAACCGATCCGTTGTGCAAATACGGGCCACGCAGCCACAGACCATCCAGCGGCGCGTTGGCATAGCCGTCCGTTTTCTGGAACTGGCGGAACGCATGGGGCGTGTCCTTGAACAATTCAGACACTTGCTGGTCGCGAAAGGCCTGCGTGTAGCTGTGCAATCTGTTCGGGTCGGTGCCGACCTCGTCCAGCGGGGTTATGTCGCCCAAAAGGTCGCCTTCGAACACGTATCCATCCGGGCTTTGCCAGCCGTGGCAGCTTGCGCAATCGCGCATGTAGATGTCGAACCCACGGGCCACTGCGTCTGCGTTCGGCTGGTGCGGGCTGGTGGGTGGTTCCAGGTCCAGCAGCCATTCCGCAACCCGTTCGATTGACCCGTGGTCCACCGTTTCAGGCGTGACCCCGGCCCCAAGGGCAGCGGACAGGTTTCGTTCCGCCAGCGACGGGTTGTTGCCATCCCAGTGCAGCTGCATATCCGCACGCGGTCCTTGCAGAAAGATGGACGGGAAATCGGATGCGCCCACGACCTCTTGTTCGCTCAAGGTGTCGGTCGGCCAATCAAACTCAAGCACCTTGTAGGGGTTGAACGTATCGACCCGGCCATGTGCCCAGTCCGGTTGCCGATCAAGCAGCGGCTGCAATCGGCTGGCCCGCGCAATCATCCCCTCGCGCAGGCGGGGAAAGACGGCCACGTTCCACAAGATGCTTTCAATCGGACCCAGCCCGACTCCAGCCTCCGTCATCGCAGTGCGCAACGAGTCTGGCGCCATCCGTGGATCAGACGCGGCCCCCAGAACAACCGTGGTGAACCCGTGCAGGTCCAGCTGATGCGCAGGCATCCCCGTCACGATCTGCGGCGCATCTTCTTCACTCTCACGATAGGTGCCCGCATGGCAAACGGCGCAATTGAACCAAACCAGATCAACACCGCTCACCCGGCGTTTCGAGATGCCAATCGGCAAATCCCCCGTGCCGTCGTACAGAAACCCAAAACTGCTGTAGTCGCCCGCCGGGAAGTCTTCGGGGAAGAGCACAGGCAGGGCCTGCCACACTTTGTATGGAATGCCAGAAGCCACCTCCGCCCCGATCGAGCCGAAACGGAAGTGCTGGTCATCGTCGCTGTAATACGGAGTGCCCGACTGCAACACGCGGATGATCAGACCAAGCGCGATGAACACAACAACCAACACAGCGGCGAGGAGGAGCCACAAGACCGGGCGCCAACGGCGGCGGCGTTGTGCAAGGGCGGCTTCGACAGCAGACACGGCAGTCATGTCATGAGGCCTCCGGTATTTGCAGTTCAGCCTTGGTGTCATAGACCTCCATCAGCTGATCGATCATCGCATCGCGCGATGGGAAGCGTTCAAGTTCGTGACAACCCATTGGTAGCTTGGGCGCACCCACAAGGCATTTGTTGCAATGGGTGCACGGCGCAGGCGGCAGATCATGGCCCGCAGCCCAAATCTGCGGCAAATCCGGGTTGGCAACCAGCGCGCGGGCCATCGACACCCCGTCGATGTGCCCCAAAGCATTGCGCACGGACGATGCGGTTTGCCACCCGCCCGTAGACAACACCGGGATGGTCACAGCATCTTTGATCAACCGCGCCTCTTCGTATCCGACACCTTCTACAGGTCGGCCCTTCTTCATGCGGAACCACAGCCAGCGAAAGATCGGGCGCAGCATCGGATAGCGAAACAGCAGGAAGTTCCGAAACCCACTGACTCCAGAAGAGATCATGGCATCATATGTCACCGCCAAAACATCCAGCGGCAAATCACCCGGCGGGTTCAACGGGTGTGGAAACAGTGACCCGGTTGAAACGTGGAGCGCATCCGCCCCCAACGCCTCGCACCATTGCGCCACCTCAATCGTATCTGCGACGGTGTTTCCTTTGCCCTCCCACGGCAGGACATTGTTGTGATCGGTTGCCGACAGTTTGACCTGCAAATGAAAGTCGCGCCCGACCTTGTCCCGGATCGCCTCGATCACCTCCAGCAAAAAGCGGGCGCGGTTGCGCAGCGACCCGCCATAGCAATCAGTGCGATCATTGATGGCGGAACTCAGAAACTGGGTGAACAGATACCCGTTCGCAGCGTGCAATTCTATGCCATCAAGCCCCGCCTCGCGCGCACGCCATGCCCCTTGGGCAAAATCGCGCACCATCTGCCGCACTTCGCCGGTCGACATCGCCTGACACAGAAAACCATGCAGCGATTCCATGTTCGACGTCGGCGCGGGGCTGGGGCGGTGCATGTTGTGCACCCCCGGAATATCCATCTGGCGACCCGAATGGCTAAGCTGAAGGATGTATTTGGCACCATGCGCCCGCACGGCCTCCCCCAGCTTTTGCCACAACGGGATAAACTCATCGCGGTGGATCGTTGCGTAGCCTGCGATGATCCGCCCATCCATACGCACCGGCACATAGGACGAGATGACGGCCCCTGCACCTCCGGCGGCAAAACGGCATTCCCAGTTGATCCGGGTCTGAGTGAGCGAGCCGTCTTCGTTGTCAAACCGGCCCGAGATGTTCGAGCGGAAAATGCGGTTCTTGACCGTGAGGTTGCGGAATTCCAGTGGTTCAAAGATCGGATCGCTCATGGCGCGCCCCCCGCCTCGATCCAGATCCGGCGCAAAAGGTCAGGCACCAGCGCATGAGCCGGGCATCCACTCCAGGCATCCCGCAGGAACGCGTCGCGCGGATCAAGCGTGCGCCGGGTGACGTCGCTGGTTTGCAGGATCACCAAGGTGCCGCTGTCCACGCCGCCTGCACGTGTCTCGGCCGGGCACTTGCCTTGCCGAACCACCTGCGCAGGTGCGGTCATTGCACGTGCTAGGGCCACTTTGGCCTCAGTCTCTGGCGGCAAGGACCGCAGGATGTTCAGAGACGCGGCAAAATTTTGCGAGGCAATCCCCAACGTATGCACTGCGTTAAGATCACCATCGCACACCTTGAAAAGGATAGAACGGGCACCTCGCGACCCCCCCACAATCCAGTCCAGCGCCTGCCGCAAAAGCCCGCCATTCAAAACGCGTCCAATGTCCTCAGCCGCTTTGACGGTTTGAGTGCTAGGCTCAAAAGCATCAAGAACCACACAGCCAAGGACCGCTTGCGTGACGCGCATCGCGTCGCCCGATCCCCCGCGCACAAAAGCGGCGGCCTCACTGACGGCGGCGGCACACCTGTCGCCCAGATCAGGGGCCGCGATCCGTTCGGCCAAAGCCGCGCGCATATCCAGCCTCAGTCGGTCATCCGGTGCGCGCCCACTGGGCAGCACGCGCCCCTCTGCGCGAAAAAGATCGGCAGCCATCCGCGCGATGAACCGGTTCACCAGAGGCCCGCGGCCGGGCGCAACCCGCCCAAGCCTTGTGTCCGCCGCGACAGATCGAACAACGCCCGGATCACGCACGCGCTGTACGTCGATCAGGCCGGGGATCTTCATGACGCGCGCGTCCAGGGAAAGAACATATTGCGCGCATTGCCAAAGGCCGGGGCAAGGTCCGGGCAATGCCGTTTCACAACCGTCTCCATGGTGTTTTCGTGCACCCACCGGAAACCGGCCTCAGTGTAAATCTCAGGCCGGAAATCATCGGTAAAGAAACGATCCGATTTCAAACGACGGGACGCCATCAGGATAAAGATGCG
This sequence comes from Tateyamaria sp. Alg231-49, assembly GCF_900143535.1. Taxonomy (GTDB): domain Bacteria; phylum Pseudomonadota; class Alphaproteobacteria; order Rhodobacterales; family Rhodobacteraceae; genus Tateyamaria. The sequence continues at coordinate 56,512 of NZ_FRFA01000012.1, forward strand.
AAACGCGGTATCAGAAAAGCCAAAGCGCGGCGGCTGTCCGCGCTCGGACTGGCTTTCTGCCAATGTGCCGATCAACAGATCAACCTTGTCCACCGTGCCATAGACCTCCTGCAGGTCGGCCTGCCATGCTTCGTTGGACGTGATCTCGGCAAAGGTGGTGGGCACCTTCATGCCAAGCTGTCTGCGGAATTCGCAAAAACGGGGGACACCGCGTTCGCGGTCGCGCAAAATATCGACAGCCGCCAGATCAATGCGGCGCCCATTTTCACGCGTCATATCGCGTAATGCATCTGGATAGTTGTGCAGGACCAATGCGCCGGGGTTCTCAGTGCACAAGCTGTAGCAGACATCGTCAAAGCTCAGTTTCTCGTACAGTCCGCGGGACGCGCCAAAGCTGACCTGCTTGAGGTCAGCGTCCAGAACATGGGCGTCGTTCGCACTGCGCCGGAAATTGTAGGCATCTGGCATCAGCGAATGCAGACGATAGACAGCAGCAAACTCTTCGGTCATCGCATAGGGCGCACCATGATGGTCCACAGGTGATCCCGGTATGCCATTGATCACCTCACTGTCAGACGCGCGCCCGAACGCATTTGTGACCCGCTCCCCCATCAGGCCCCAGTAATTGCCACGCATCGCCATGCGGCCCACGGGGCTGTCCATCAGTGCCGGTGTCCACTCGACGGTGTGGATCTTGGCAAGCAGCGCCGAAACCACCAGCCGCGCTTTGCCAAACAGCCATTCACCAGATGCATTGGGATAATCCACCTTCAACCGCGCAACGACGGCATTATGTTCGCGTGCGAACAAAGTGTGCAGAACGGACAGACCGATCCACCAATTCCCGTTCACGCCAGTCAGTTCTAGGTTTTTGGTGGCTGATTGGCTGTCCACGGGCAGCAGACCCTTGTCATCCAGCGCCAATGTACCATCCGGTAAAACGGACGTGCCCGACCCTGTCCGAACCCGATCTAGGCGCGCCTGACTGGACCCATAAATCTGGCTGGCGTCCCACCAATGCGTCTCGACATTGACAAAGGCTTGCGGGCGTCCGTCTTCGGCATCGGGTCGGGTGGTGGCCAGCACCTCCATCTTGTCGCCCCAGTCGTCGCCTTCGGGCAATGGGATTTCCATTGGGCGGGTCTTGTCGTTCTTGCCGTGGGACAACCAGTCATGGACCATGAACTGAATCCAAGCGGCGGCCAGCACATTCAGATGCGGCACCGGCACAAATTCGCGGCGCTTCATCAGCTTGTTGGAGACCAGTCGCGGCGACGGTGTCATCAGTTCTTCGCCGGTTTCGCCAAAGGTCGCGTCCATCGCAACATTGCGCCCAAAGCGCGCCCCAGCCATGCCCATCCACGGCTTGCCCATGTCGTTGTAACTGCCATCGGCGGTGCGAAAGTTCACCGGATCGTCTGCGGCCGGTGGGGTGGGTGGTGACACCTCTGTGTCGATCAGATTGTCACGCCGCATGTTCTCGCGGTGCCCCAAAATAATGGCCAGAGCGGGCACAAAGTTCCAACGAAACCAGACGCGGCGGTCTTCAGTTTTACGGGCAAGCATTCCCAAAATGGACATCAGCAGCCTCAAAAAATAAATCTATCAATAGTTGAATGATAGCAAATTTCCCTGCTCGTATAAAGTGTAGTTCCAAAAATTGGGGACTCTCACACTGAACGCTATGGCTCAGCCACCGGAAAAGGCTCACTCATCCGAGCCAATCGGGAAATCTATTTCCGGAGCACCGAGATCGCCAAAGCCTGCCAAAACCCAAGCCCTATTCAGCATCCTCGGCCACGACGATCACTTCCACACGTCGGTTGGCTTCGCGCCCGGCAGACGTCAGGTTTGAAGCGACAGGCGCAAGGTAACCCATTCCGTTCGCTTCAATCCGGTCGGGCGCGACGCCATAGCGATCAATTAGTGCTTGTCGCACTGACTGTGCCCGTGCGCGCGAAACAGCTATGTTGGCCTCAAGTCCGCCAACTGTATCTGTGTGCCCCACCACCGCGATGCGCAGCCCAGCGCGCTCTTGCATCAGTGCGGCGACTTGCGCCAGTTCCGGCACATCCTTGCCATTCAGCGTAGTCTTGCCCACTTCAAACTCAAGGCTGCGCAGAACAGCGCGCCCGTGCTCCAGCAATCGCGATGCAACCGTGCCGTTGTCCGCGATCACGGCAACCGGCGGGGCAACCGGACGCTGCGTCGCGATGCTTGCGGGCTCCCCAACCTGAACAATTTGCAGATACCCCGCCCCGGCCGCCGCACTGGCCAATAGCGTCACAGCGGCCTGACCGTCGGCCGACACCGCGCTTAGGAAATGGTAGTCCCGGATGTTGACGTACATGTTGGGTGCGGGCAGCACATCCAGCGCAAAACGGAAATCAAACCCGCCACACACGGCCTGACCACAATCCAACAGTACCACATACTCCGCCTTCTGTAGCTGCGCACGCAGGGGAGCAAGAATTTGCAGCGGGGTCAGCCCCAAAGAGGGTATGCGAAAAGCACGGGTACTGACGGGCCCTTCGAACATGCGGGTTGGCAGCGTGCCATCAGCGATTGGCCCCTCTGGCACGACTTCCTGCGCCAGCGACCGGTCGCGCGAGGCGGTTTCGCTAGCCCCTGTTGGCAATGTCAGATCCAGCGCGGCCACAGGCCACGCGACCAAACACAAAAGTGCAGTAAGACAAAGCCGCGCCCGCCCCATTCCTAGCGCGCCTGCGCGTGGTATTCTGGGTTCGGTTCCATCGCAGTGGCGCTCGCCACTCGGTTGGACATGTTGAAGAACGCAGCCACGTTGATAACGTCCCAGATGTCGCGGTCACTCAGCCCGTGACTGCGCAAAGCCTCCCGGTCGCTCTCTTCGATCTGAGCTGAGGCCAGCGTGACCTTTTCAGCAAACAGCAGCATAGCGCGTTGGCGCGGTGTCACCTCGGCCACGCGCCAATTCATGACAAGGGCTTCGCCCAACGCAGGATCACCAGACAACTGCCGCACCGCCGCTCCATGGGCGGTCAGGCAGTAATGGCAGCGGTTGGTCGCGCTGACCACAACGGCAATCATTTCGCGCTCCAGCTTGCTCAGAGCGCTCTCGCCCAGCATCAGGTCATTATAAAGCGCGGTAAAGGTGTTGAGCTTGTCGATGTCAAAGGCGTGCGCCTTAAGCACATTAGGGATCATCCCCAGCTTGTCCTGACAAATGTCAAAGTACTTTTGTGTTTGTGCGGGCAACGGGTCCACCATGGGCAGATCAAGTGCGGTAGGTGTGTCGGTCATGGCGATGTGTCGTCTTTCGTCTGTAAGATGCGGTAATGATAGCCGGGCGCAGAAGCAAAGCCCAACCGTTGATAAAGCGCGTTTGCAGGTCCGTTGTTTGCAGTGGTCAAAACGGTCAAAGTGTGAGCTCCATTGTCTCGTGCCCAAAACGCCGCCTGCCGCATGATCCATTGGGCCACGCCTTGGCGGCGCTGGTGTTCCAGCACTTCGACCGCATGCACCATCGCGACCCCTTCGTGGACGGCGACAAAACCTACCCCAGCCGGTTTTTCGTTCCAGCGGGCAAGGATGCCTGTTTTGGTTTCAGTCCGCGCCATAATATCAAGCCGGGCTGGGCCAATGCCGCCCTCGGCCCAAATCTCTTCCATAATGGCCAGCGGTTCCCAGATGGCAAAAGCAGTGACGCGGGGAATGGGAATATCGGTGAGGGTTTCAACGGGCGTTGCATAGCCATTAGTGGGGTCAATGATCTGATACCCACGCGCGTGCAGATGGGCATCAAGAGCGGTGTCGCCCTCGCGGATCATAAAAAGCGGGGTTTGGGCCAAGGCGCGCATAGCGTCTTCGGCCTGCGCAATGTCGCCCGTCGCGTCCCCCGTGGCCGCGCTGGCGCGCTTGCCGCCACCCTGCCCGTCGCGGATCGTCCAAGACCCTATGTGCTGCTTGGACGCCGCAGGCCATGTGCCGTCGATGGTCTCGTAAAAGGCCCGCGCGTCAATCATCCCGGAAACTGGGTTTCGAGTTCGGCGAGGGCTGCGTCCACCAGCGTGCCCTCTGTGCCCCGGATCACAATGTTGGCCCCGAACTTGCCGTCCTTCTGAAAAGGATAAGACCCGATGCTGAGGTCCGGATAGGCGTCGGCCAGCACGCCAAGCGGGCCCGCGATATCGCCTTCGCCCCGGTCGATCCGCAAGGTCTTGGAAATCAGCGGCGCACCACCGGTCAACGTGGGCAGCACGGTGGCCACCATAGCCCTAAAAACAGACGGAACCCCGGCCATGACATGCACGTTTTCAATGGTGAACCCCGGCGCGACCGAAACCGGGTTATCGATCAGTGTTGCGCCATCCGGAATCCGGGCCATGCGCAAACGGGCGGCGTTCAACTCTGACCCGGTTTTGGCATAATGCGCAGCCAGCAAGGCCCGCGCATCGTCCCGGACGTCGATCGGCGTGTCAAAGGCGGCGGCGATGCAATCGGCGGTGATGTCATCGTGTGTCGGGCCAATTCCTCCCGAGGTAAAGACCGTGTCGTGGGCTGCCGACAATGCCTGAACCGCCGAAATGATCGCCGGGCGATCATCACTGACAATGCGCACTTCCTTTAGGTCGATGCCAACATTCGTCAGCTCTCCGGCCAGATGGTGCATGTTGGCATCGCGGGTACGCCCGGACAGGATCTCGTCACCGATCACCAGCATGGCGGCTGTGGGGTTGGGCATGTCCGGGACTCCTTGAGATGCAACCTGTCACGGTATAGGCCCCCGCCCATGCGCTTTCAAACCGAACTTGTCCCCGCCACGCTGATCCGTCGCTATAAACGCTTTCTGGCGGATTGCCGTCTGCAAGATGGGCGCGAGATTACCGCCCACTGTGCCAATCCCGGTTCGATGATGGGTCTGGCAGAGCCGGGGATGCGGATCTGGCTAGAGCCCAATGACGATCCCAAGAAAAAGCTGAAATTCGGCTGGCGTCTGGTCGAACATGGCGATGGCCATTTCACCGGTGTGGACACGTCGGTGCCCAATCGGGCGCTGCGGGCCGCGCTTGAAGCGCGCGAGATCAAAGGGCTTGAGGCCTACACCACTGTGCGCCCAGAGCAGAAGTATGGGGAAAACAGCAGGATCGATTTCCTGTTGCAGGGCGATGGCCTGCCTGACGCCTATGTCGAAGTGAAATCGGTGACACTGTCGCGCGCGCCCGGTTTGGCCGAATTCCCCGACTCTGTCACCGCACGCGGGGCCAAACATCTGGGCGAATTGGCGCGGGTGGTTGAGGCCGGGCACCGGGCCGTCATGCTCTATCTGGTGCAGCGCACCGACTGTTCCCAGTTCACTCTGGCGGGCGACATTGATGCCACCTACGCCACCGCCTATGCCGCCGCACGACACGCGGGTGTGGAAACCCTATGTCTGGGGACCTACATCACACCGCAGGGGATAAAGGTGGCAGAACCGATAGATATCGACATCTGACCGACTGGCCCTTTTCGCCGCAGTGCAGTATGAACATCAGCAAAGAGATCCTCCGATGGAGCACAAAGTGAACCATGCAAGCCGCGCCCGTCAGACCAAGGACGGGATCCGCATTTATGACGAAGCTGACTTTGCCGGCATGCGCGCGGCGGGCCAACTTGCGGCGGACATTCTGGACGCAATGGCGCCCCTGGTCTTTCCCGGCCAGACAACGGGCGAAATTGACCGCGTGATTACCGAGATGGTCGATGAGGCAGGCGCCAAATCGGCCACGATCGGATACAAAGGCTACAAGCACGCCAGCTGTATCAGTGTGAACCACGTGGTCTGCCACGGCATTCCGGGTGACAAGGTGCTCAAGGATGGCGACATCCTGAACATCGACGTCACCGTCATCGTCGATGGCTGGTTTGGCGATACAAGCCGGATGTATGTGGCCGGCAAACTGCCCCGCAAGGCCGAACGGTTGATCCAGGTGACCCATGATGCGCTGATGCTGGGGATCGAGGCTGTAAAGCCCGGCAACACCTTTGGCGACATTGGCCACGCCATCCAGAGTTTTGTGGAAAGCCACCGCATGTCCGTGGTGCGCGACTTTTGTGGTCACGGGTTGGGCCGCGTGTTTCATGCGCCCCCCAATGTTCTGCATTACGGTCGCCCCGGAACAGGCGCGGTTTTGGAACCCGGGATGTTCTTTACCATTGAACCGATGGTGAACTTGGGCCGTCCAGAGACAAAGACTCTTTCTGATGACTGGACGGCCGTGACGCGAGACAAGTCTTTGTCTGCGCAGTTCGAGCATTCGGTGGGCGTGACGGAAACGGGATTTGAAATCTTCACCCCTTCAGCGGCAGGCTTGTTCCACCCAACATTTGATTGAGGTCGGCGCAGAGCAGATCGCTGCGCGCCTCAACTGCCCCGCGTGCGGTGTGGTCCGGCAATAGCCGCGACTGCAAGTATGATCCCAGAAACGGTCGCAATCATCCCCGCTGCACTGACCGAGGCTGACGCCCCAATCCAAAGCGGACCATAGCCAGCCAGCACGTAGCCAATAATCGCTGCAAGGGCCGCAAACAGCATCGACCATGCAACCTGATGTCCCAGCCGGTTGGTCATCATCCGGGCAGCGGCGGGCGGGCAGATGAACATGGCGATCACGATGATCGACCCCACCGCATCAAAGGCCGCAACCGCTGCAATCGCCGACACCACCACCAATGCAAGACCCAAAGGACCTGTACGCAGTCCCAGCCCACGCGCAAACCCTTCGTCAAACGTGGACAGGGCGAGCGGTCTCCAGAACAGTGCGATGAAGGCGCCAACAACCAACAGGGCCAGCGCCATGCGGGGCAGTTCCACGGGCAGGCCCGCAAGGGCCGTGGCATCGATCAAGGATCCCCACCCTGTGGCGTCAAGCCAGATCAGGCTTTCCAGATTGCCATAAAGCGCGTGCTCCACATCAAGATGCACACTTGAGGTGTCGGAGCGTTCAAGAAGCAGCACACCACCGGCGAACATGGCCGTAAACACCACACCCATCGCCGCCCCAGATTCAATACGGCCCAACCGGCGAATGGCCTCGATGGCAATAACAGCCAGAACCGCCGCCCCTGCGGCCCCAAGCAGCATCGGCCCCGTTCTCACGGTCCCGGTCAACAGAAAGGCAACCACAATGCCCGGCAGCACCACATGGCTGATGGCATCCCCGATGAGCGCTTGGCGACGGAGCAGCAGAAAGTTGCCCGGCAATGCACAGGCGACAGACACACAGACCCCAATCAGGATCGGCGTAAGAGACAGTGCAACAAATTCCGCGCCCATCTAAACCACCTTGGGGGCAGTGATCCGCCCATCCACATCGCGCAGTTGATCCGGGGTCAGCACGTCCTCAATCGGGGTCAGCCCGTCATAACGAGTCGCCGCAGCAGCAAAGCTGGTATCGGCACGGACAAGCGACCAGCGGGTTTCGTCGAGCAGGGCCTTAGAGGCCGCCGCCTGACCCGCTTGCGTCGCCACCCCATCAGGCAGGATCAACCCCGCACGATGCATAAGACGGCGGGTAAGCGCCTCGAAAATCGGTTGGCCTTGCGCGAGGGCCAGCAACCCTTGGCGCATGTGCACCCGGCGCTGATAGCGATGGTGCATCAACAACGAGGCAAGCACACCGCGGCCAGGGGAAAAAAGGAGCGAGACGAGGAAAAGCAAGAAACCGACAAGTACAACAATGGGTCCCGTTGGCAGGGCCGGGGCCACAGCCGAGATAGCAGCACCAACATAGCCAGAAACGCCACCCACAGCCCCTGCGATGATCACAACGTGGCCCGTGCGGTCCGTCCAGAAACGTGCGGTGACGGCAGGCACGATCAAAAGGGCGACGATCAGAATCAGACCAACAACCTTCAGCCCAACCACAGTCACCACCAGCACGATACCCATCATTACCAGATCGATGCGACCCAGCGACCACCCCGTGGCCTCCGCATAACCGGGATCAAAGGCGGCAAGCTCCAATGGGCGACGCAGAACCAACACCAGTGCCAGAACGACTGCCGCCGAAACCGCCAACAAGATCGCGTCGCTGCGCAACATGCCCGCGGTCGAGCCAAGCAGGAACCCTTCAAGCCCGGCCTGCTGGCCCGCTGTCATGGTCTGCACGACCGTCAAAATCACAATGCCAAAGCCAAAAAAGACCGACAGGACCGCGCCTATCGCCGCGTCCTCGCCCAGCCGTGTCGCGCGGGTCAGGCCCTGAACACACAACAGGCCAATGGCGGCGCTAACCGCCGCTCCCAGCAAAAGGCCCGGCAACCAACGCCCGTCGCCACCAAGGGCGACCATCAGAACAAATGCAAGGCCCACGCCGGGCAGGGTCGCATGGCTGATCGCATCACCAACCAGTGCCCGCTTGCGCAAAAAAAGGAATGTTCCCGCAACCCCTGCGGCAACACCCAGCAAGGCCGCGCCCACTGTCACCAGCGTCGCGTTGTAACCAAGCTGCAAGAGCAGTGCATCGCCCAGCATGGGACTAGCCTGCAACGCTTTCAGGATCGACACGCGCCGTAGTCAACCGACCGCCATAGGCGGCTTGCAGGTTGTCTTCGGTAAAGACGTCATCGACAGGACCTGCTGCGATGACTTGGGTGTTCAGCAACACAACATCATCGAAATAGTCAGGCACCGTGGCCAGATCATGGTGAACCGCAAGAACGGTGCGCCCTGTGTCCCGCAAGTCTTTGAGCACAGCAATGATGGCCCGTTCTGTGGCGGCATCTACCCCGGCAAAAGGTTCATCCAACACGTAGACATCGGCATCCTGCGCAAGCGCACGGGCCAGAAACACGCGCTGTTGCTGCCCACCAGAAAGCTGGCCAATCTGACGGGTGGCGAAATCTGTCATGCCGACGCGGTCAAGCGCGCCCATGGCAGCCGCACGATGCTTGCTGCGCACCCGACCAAGCAGACCCAACTGACGATACAAACCCATCAAAACCACGTCGATAACACGGGTCGGAAAATCCCAATCCACGCTCGCGCGCTGGGGAACATAGGCGATGCGGTCGCGCATCGCGGCAAGTGGTTCGCCAAAGACGGTTACGGTGCCCGCCAGCGGCTTGATCACATCAAGTGCCGCCTTGAGCAAAGTGGATTTACCCGCACCGTTTGGCCCGACAATGGCGGTCATGGCCCCTGCACGCACAGTCAGGTCAACGGAGAATATCGCGGGCGTCTGCCCATAAGACACAGTCAGGTTGCGGACAGCCAATGGGCTGGCTGTCCGTTCCGCTTCGGCCTGAGCAACGGCCTCGTCCGTGACGAGATGGATATTCTGAAGGCTCATGCAGCCCCTTTCAGGCGACCCAGTCGTCCAGTTGCAGGGACGTCCGCCCCCAACGCACGGGCGATGGTCGTCACGTTGTGATCGATCATGCCCAGCCACGTGCCCTCATAGGTGCCATCCGGCCCCATCGCGTCAGAGAACAACGCACCACCTATGATAACAGTGTGCCCTTGGGCGGCGGCCCCTTCGATCAAAGCGCGGATGTTGCGATCAGAGACCGAGGTTTCCACGAACACAGCGGGCAGTTGCCGCGCGACCAACATATCAACCAAGGTGCTGATGCGGTTCAGGCCTGCCTCGCTTTCGGTCGAGATACCCTGAATACCCATCACCTCAAAATCATAAGCCCCGCCGAAATACCCAAAGGCGTCATGGGCGGTCAGCAACACACGGGCCGGTTCAGGCACTGCTTCAAGAACGGCGCGGTTGTAGACCGACAGCGCTTCGGCTTCAGCAATGAAGGCGCTGGCGTTGGTCTCAAACAACTCTCTGTCGTTGGGACGCAGGGCGGTCAGGGCTTGCACAACGGCCGGCACACATTTGACCCACAGGTCAGGATCCATCCAGATGTGCGGATCAAAGCGGTTTTCGTAGTCTTCGCTGCCGATCAGCAGATCGGTATCTACGGATTCAGCAACGGCATGAACCGGGCGCTTGGTACCCAGATCAAGCATGAATTCTTCCATCTGCGCCTCAAGATAAAGGCCGTGCCAAAACGTGGCATCCGCCCGCGTCATGTCGACGATGTCGCTGCGGGTCTGGCGATATGCGTGCGGGTCAACCCCCGGACCCATCAGGGCCTTCACCTCAACTCCGGCTCCCCCAATGGTACGCACCATATCGGCAATCATGCCGGTGCTGGCCACCACATTGGCCTTGGAGGAAGCAAGCGATGGTGTCGCAACCATGGCCGCAGCACCAGCAAGAAGAGTACGTCGGGAAAAAAGCATCAGAACCTCAGTTTCGTTTGAGTGTGAAAGAACATGAGATTGAATATGAGAATCATTCGCAAGAAGTCAATGAGAATGCGAATGATTCTCAACTAACGGCGGTAAATCGGCTGGTTTCAGTCGAAACTGATCAAAAATTGGGCGCCGGGGCCCTCTGTTAGCAAGGAAACCCGCCCGCCACGGGCCTGCACGAGGCTGCGCACAATGCTAAGCCCCATGCCAGTGCCGCCCTGTTCGCGCCGTGTGGTAAAGAAGGGGTCAAAGATGCGGTCCCGGTTGCCCGCACTGATCCCCGGACCATCATCGGCGATATGCAGCGCGGACCCACTGGCGGTCAGCGTTAACTTTTGCGCCCCGTGTTCAGCAGCGTTGCGGGCCACTTGTGTCAGGATCGTCGTGAGGTCTGCTGCCAAAAGCGGGATGTCGCCATCCTGCGCCACCTCGAGGATCAAACCCGCGTTGATGTCCTGCGCCACAGCGCTGAGCTGGCAGGTGCCGGTGCCTGCGCTGTTGGCCGCGCGCGTGTGGTGCCCAAGATCGTCCAACAGCATCTGCATCCGCGCACTCGCCTCGCGGATCGTATTGGTCAGATCTTCGGCGTCCTTCCCGCTTGCCCCGGCCTGCAACAACTCGCTGGCGCCACGGATGGCGGTAAGCGGCGATGTCAGTTCGTGGGTCACATGGTCTGCATAGGCTTTCATCCCCTCCGCCCGGCTGTTCAGGCTTTCACCCATCGCCGTGACGCTGGCCCCCAACGTGCTGAGTTCGGGCGTCCCAAAGTGAACCGGCACCGGGGCCGTCTGCCCCGCCTTCATGGCGCGCGCATAATTGGTCAGCGCATAAATCGGACGCAGCACAAGCCGCCAAAGCAAGAAACCAAGCACCGAGGTCGCAATGACCGCGAGCCACACGATCAGCCACGCAGCCTCTCCCCACCCCAGAATGTTCCCCCAGAGCCGGAGATAAATAATGCCGAACAAGGGCAGCACCAGCACGGCAGCAAGGGTGCCGCCGATGACCAATGCCAATGGGGGACGCCATTTGGGCGTGACAGGTTTCACTGGCCCCGACATAGGCCCATCCGGATCCCGATCCCATGCACGGTCTCGATCGCGTCCGCACAACCTGCCTCCTCAAGCTTGCGCCGCAGATTGCGCAAATGGCTGTCGAGCGTGCGGTCGCTGACCCCGGCCCCCCTCCCATACAGCGCATCGGTGAGCGCGGGCCTCGCCGCGACCCGGTCGGGGTGGGCCATGAGGTGTGCAAGGATATCCATCTCGCGCGCGGTCAGCGTGACGGCGGTGCCATTCACATGGCAGCTGTGGGTCGTGGCATCGACACTCAGCACACCACGGGTCTGTGTCGGGCCCGCCCTTTGTACTGGCCGGGTCCGTTTCAGGATCGCACCGATCCGCGCCACCAATTCGCGGGGGGAGAAGGGCTTGGTCACATAGTCATCCCCACCCAGCTCGAAACCAAGCACGCGGTCGATCTCGTCCTGACGCGCAGTCAGAAAAAGCACAGGCGTATCGTGGCTGGCCCGCAGGGCGCGACACAGGGCCAGCCCATCCATTTCAGGCAGGCCAATATCAAGCACGATCAGGTCAAAGCGCCCGGAACGGGCCTTGGCCAACCCCTCGGCCCCGTCGCCCGCCTCGGTCACGTCGTACCCCGCCTGCCCCAACGCGATCCGCAGGACCGAACGGATATGCGGGTCATCATCGACAATCAAAAGGTGCGGTGCGTTCATGGGGCGGGGGCCTGTGCAGTCATGGCCGCAAGGCTACGGCGCACCCGCCAGTTGCGAAAGCCCCATTCGCGCCAGTCGTCTGGGTAGGACAGGCGGGGCACGCGATAGGAGGACACACATTCCCTTGGCCACTCAGGGCCAAAACGCGCCGTCATGGCCGGAATGACGTCTTCGGACAGACCACAAAGCATAAAGGTGTCCGGATCACTGTGCCGAGTCAGATTATGACGCGCGATCGTGGCATCGAAGCTGAGGAAGGCACAAAGATACAGCACGACAACCCCCAGCGCCCCGCTGCGCACCAGCATCCATGCGGCGGGTTTGTCCCTCCAGATCTGCCAGACGACGACTCCAAGGCCCGCGGCCACCAACCCCATCCAGATATAGGCCGCCATCCGCAACCGCGTCAGCCCATAAGCATCGACATAAGCGTCAAGACGAAACAGAGACGCCCCAACCAAGGCCAGCGTCTGGGCAAGCCACAGCAGCATGAGCCAGCGCAAAACGGGCCGGCCAGCCAAATGAGGACGGGCAAGGACTGCAAACACACCCGCCAGAAGCGCAGCCGCCAAAAGCGGATAGGCCCCGCGATGGGCATAAGTGGCCGGGCTGATGCCCTCGGGCAAGCCGACGTTCCCATAAAGGAACAGAATGTCCATCACAGTCTGCACCGCAAACAACGCATTGAAAGCGACCAACGAGCGGGCGACAGACCCTGCATTCACAATCCCCTGACGACTGACCGTGGCACGCACAGGGCGGCGGGCACGCAACCGTTCGTGCAAGCGGGACGCCACCAGCACTGGCCAGATAAGAGCGCCCAGCAGAACCCAAAACCAAAGCCGCCAAACGTTTGGCGCGGGCATCTGCCACGTGGTCAGCTGCGACAAGGCCCGATCCAAGACCGGATTGGCCCCAATCAACAACAGCGCGAACAGCGCGGTGGCCCCCAACGGCAGCGCCCAGCCGATCAACAGAGCGCGTATGTTGATCGCCCCCGAATTGATGTTGCCCAAACGCCGCGCACCCGTGACCGCGTCGACCCCGGTCTGTGCCGGGGCGAACCACCACGCACGTGCCGCACCGCGCAGCAAATCACTGCGCCCAAGCCCGGCAAGAGCGGCCAACAGAACAGATATGCCAGTGAGAGCGATCAGAACGGACAAGGGTTGCACCTGTTCGATCAACGGCAGAACAGTCAACACGGCCCCTGCCCCGACGCCAAAACGGGCGCGCACACTCAGACCCGGCCATGCCAAGACAAGCCCTGCCATCACGATCAAAAGCGCCAGCAGCGCAAAACTCAGCGCAGGCGCTGCATCCCAGACCAGCAGATCACCAACAGCAATCAATGCCGCGAGCAGTACAACCTTGAACCCGTCTCGTTTGCGCACTGCACGCATATCGCGTCGGGGGCTCTTTGGTGTATCCAACCACCACCCATCCTGTTGCATACTCAACGGCACACCACGAAAAGTCCCTGTCGTCATTGCCTGTCCCTTTGTCTTTGGCCTCGATTGCCCGACAGTGTGACAGGGGCGCGTGCAGGGACTCCCACCGTGGTTGTGCAGAAAATGTGCAGGCGGTTGCGCCGCGGCAGCGCTTGCCAAATGCGATCAGCCATGCCACGTCAGTGACCTGCACCCGTCCGAAAGGATCCCCAGATGCATGTGACGACAACACATTCCGAAACCCAAAGCGCAAACCAGTTGCAAGTGACAGAGCCGCGCAATCCCGGCATGGCACTGGACATGGATTGGGTGCGCCGTGTGCAGGCCAATACGTCTGCGATTGAAGGGCGCTGCGCAACCCTGCCCGGACGGCGATCCATCAAAAAGGACCATCAGGCGGCGTGGCTGCTCAAGGCGATCAGCCTGATCGACCTCACCACCCTGTCCGGGGACGACACAGAACGGCGTGTCCATCGCTTGTGTGCCAAGGCCCGCCAGCCGGTGCGCGCCGAGATGCTTGAGGCGTTGGGAATGCCCGGACTGACCACCGGCGCAGTCTGTGTGTATCACGAAATGATCCCGGCGGCTGTCTCCGCCTTGCAAGGATCAGGCATTCCCGTTGCGGCTGTTTCGACAGGGTTTCCCGCCGGGTTGTCACCCTTCCACCTGCGCCTGCAAGAGATCAAAGAAAGCGTTTCGGCCGGTGCAGCAGAGATCGACATCGTCATCTCGCGCCGCCACGTGCTGGAAGGAAACTGGACCGCCCTCTATGATGAGATGGCGCAAATGCGCGAAGCCTGCGGCGCGGCACATGTCAAAGCGATCCTCGCCACGGGCGAGTTGGGCACCTTGCGTAATGTTGCGCGCGCCTCGCTGGTCTGCATGATGGCGGGCGCTGACTTCATCAAAACCTCGACAGGCAAGGAAAGCGTGAACGCCACGCTGCCCGTGAGCCTGGTAATGATCCGGGCGATCCGGGAGTATTTCGAGGTCACAGGACACCGCGTGGGCTACAAACCTGCCGGTGGGATTTCCAAGGCCAAGGACGCGCTGGTGTATCTGTCGCTGATCAAAGAAGAACTGGGCGACCGCTGGCTGCTGCCAGACCTGTTCCGCTTCGGGGCCTCGTCACTTCTGGGTGACATCGAACGGCAACTGGAACACCACCTGACCGGCGCCTATTCCGCCGGGTACCGGCATGCGATTGGATAACGGATGCTTGCCCTGCGCCCAAATTGCGAATGCTGCGACTGCGATCTGCCCCCTGAATCCGAAAACGCCGTGATTTGCTCTTTTGAATGCACGTTTTGCGCGACATGCGCATCGGATCGGTTAAAGGGGCTGTGCCCAAACTGTGGCGGTGGGTTCGCACCGCGCCCGATCCGGCCAGCTTCCGCTCTTTCCAAATTCCCAGCCTCGACCCAACGGGTAAATAAACCCGCAGGGTGCCCTGCGTCAGGAGACTTGCGATGACCGTAAAAGACATCTTTGAAACCATGGAATACGGCCTTGCCCCTGAGGCAGCAGGCGACGCATTGGCGTGGATCGTCGATCAGGGCGCAAGCTTTGGTCACTTTATCGACGGCAAATTCACCGCGCCCACCAAAGACTTCCATTCCCGCAACCCTGCCACCGGCGAAACCCTCGCCGACCTAAGCCAGGCCACTCAATCCGACATCGATGCCGCCGTCAAAGCGGCCCGTGCCGCCCAACCCAAATGGGCCAAATCCGGCGGCCACGCCCGTGCCCGCGTGCTCTATGCCATTGCGCGCCTGCTTCAGAAACACAGCCGCCTGTTTGCCGTGCTCGAAACCCTCGACAACGGCAAGCCGATCCGCGAAAGCCGTGACATCGATATCCCCCTCGCCCAGCGACACTTCTACTACCACGCAGGCATGGCGCAGCTGATGGAAGCCGAGTTGCCTGACCGATCTGCATTGGGCGTGTGCGGGCAAATCGTGCCGTGGAATTTCCCGCTCCTGATGCTGGCATGGAAAATCGCGCCCGCACTGGCCATGGGCAACACCGTGGTGTTGAAGCCTGCGGAATACACATCGCTGACCGCCTTGCTGTTTGCCGACATCTGCACGCAGGCGGGCGTGCCCAAAGGCGTGGTAAACATCGTCACAGGTGACGGCGCGGTTGGCGAGATGATCGTGAACGCTGAGGTGGACAAGATCGCCTTCACCGGGTCCACCGCCGTTGGCCGACGCATCCGCGAGGCGACCGCAGGCACAGGCAAGGCGCTGACCTTAGAACTGGGCGGCAAATCCCCCTACATCGTGTTTGATGACGCCGATCTGGATTCGGCAGTCGAAGGGCTCGTGGACGCCATCTGGTTCAATCAGGGTCAGGTCTGCTGTGCTGGTTCGCGCCTGTTGGTGCAAGAACCCGTCGCCGACGCCTTCTATGCCAAACTTCGCGCGCGGATGGACAAGTTGCGCATTGGTGACCCGCTGGACAAATCCATCGACGTTGGCGCGGTTGTTGACCCGATACAGTTGGAAACGATCACCAAAATGGTCGCCAACAACACAAGCGGCGAGACCTATCAATCCCAGACAACTTTGCCCGCAACAGGATGCTATTACCCGCCAACGCTGATCACCGGTCTCAATTCAGCCGACACCCTGATGCAAGAAGAAATCTTTGGCCCAGTTCTCGTGTCGACAACCTTCCGCACACCTTCCGAGGCAGTGGAACTGGCCAACAACACCCGCTACGGGCTGGCCGCCACGGTCTGGAGTGAAAACGTCAACCTCGCCCTCGACATCGCTCCAAAACTGGCCGCAGGCGTGGTCTGGGTGAACGCCACCAACCTCTTTGACGCCGCCGCAGGATTTGGCGGCGTACGCGAAAGCGGCTTTGGACGCGAAGGCGGTTGGGAAGGGCTCTTGGCCTACACCAAGCCCAACGCGGGCGCCAAACCAACGAAACCCATCGCGCCCTTCAAAGGCGATGATGCGCCCACTGACCCGCTTGACCGAACGGCCAAGCTCTATATCGGCGGCAAACAGGCACGGCCCGACGGGGGCTATTCGCGCAAAGTTTACGGCAAGAACGGCGCGCTTCTCGGCCAATCCAGCCTCGCCAACCGCAAGGACCTGCGCAACGCCGTCGAGGCCGCACAAGCAGCCAAAGGCTGGGCCAAAACCACAGGGCACCTGCGCGCGCAAATCCTCTACTACATCGCCGAAAACCTGTCCGCACGGGCAGATGAATTCGCCGCACGGCTCAACGCAATGCAAGGCGGCAGAACCGGCGCGAAAGAGGTCGAAACCTCGATCCAGCGCTTGTTCGCCTACGCGGCATGGGCGGACAAATATGATGGGGCGGCCAAGGGCGTGCCCCTGCGCGGTATCGCTCTGGCGATGAACGAACCCACCGGGATCATCGCCGCATTGTGCCCAGACGAGGCCCCTCTGCTCGGGCTGATCTCCTGCATGGCGCCTGCGATCGCAATGGGTAACCGGGTCGTGCTTGGCGCCTCCGAACCCTTCCCACTGGCCGCCACAGACTTCTATCAGGTGCTCGAAACATCAGACGTGCCCGCTGGCGTGGTCAACATCCTCACAGGTGACCACGCAGAGCTCGCGCCGCACATGGCCAAACACCTTAATGTCGATGCGGTCTGGTCCTTTTCGGGAAAGGATTTGTCCAAACAGATCGAACACGGCGCGGCAGGCAACCTCAAACGCACATGGGTCAACAACGCAACTGCACGCGACTGGATGTCAGCCGACGGCGAAGGGCGGACGTTCCTTCAAGCCGCAACAGAGGTCAAAACCATCTGGGTTCCCTTCGGTGAATAAGAGCCTCGAGTCAGCTCCGAGACTGGCCCGCCCGACGGGCCATGCCACGCTCCACAAGAAAAATTTATTGACCTTCGATCAATAAATTCTCTGCTCACCTAGAGCAGAACTGATAAGGTACGAATTTTTTCATAATAAAAACAGAAGTTTAATAGATTTCTGATCGCTGTTCAATAATAATATTGATTGTCGTTCAGAATTCGGTCACGTTTTGAACAGTGTACAGAATAAAATTCTTAACCATTTCGCATCAAACTGAAAAAACTTGAAAGCAAGACCTATGAACCTGACCCGGAAAACAATCCTGCCCTTTACTGCGCTCTGTCTTTTTACCTCTGCATGCGTGAATCCAGAAGTCGTTACCGTCAAATCGATATCCGACGACGCGTTGACCTGCTCAGAAATAAAAACGCAACTTGGTCAACTCCAGCAGATCCAAAAAGAAGCCGAAAAAGGCAGAACCGCTTCCGGAGAGAACGTAGCCGCTGCCATCTTGTTCTGGCCCGCCGTGATCGGAAATAACATGAATGCAAAACAAGCACAGGAAGCAGCAACTGCGCGGCAGACTGTGCTGGTAGATCTCTACAAACAAAAGCGATGCAAATGAACCAAAGCCTTTCTTCGCAAAGGCCCAAGTCCAGTTTCCGTATTTCCAGCGGATTGCCCCAACTCCGAATTTTTAAACACCGGTGAAATTATGAAAAAACTTGTCGCTATACTTTTTGCCATACCTCTCCTAGCCGGCTGCGAGATTGTTGGCCTCTATGCGGGTGCCGCAGTGGTTGCCACAGCCCCCGTTTGGGTCCCCATTCAATACGGCGTGAGCCAATCAAAAGTGAAACAGCCCGTCGAAGTCGTTTCGAGTAAGGGAACGCCACTAGCACCCGCCTTTGCAGGCGAACCTAAAGCCAAACTGACGGTGCCAAGAAATGCCGTGATTTGCAAAGGCTCCCGCAACCTAAGCGAAGGAGGGTTAACCGGCCCGAGCAGATCCGAACTTGTTTGCAACAAAGGCCTAAAAGGTTTTCTAAGCTTTGACGGCCTGACAACCAAATATGCAGTAGTGACCGTGGACTCCATCGGCCCCCCGTCAAAGGAACGGAATGCGTCTTCTATCAAGGGGTACCAGCGTTGTACGGGCAACTTTAATGATAAAGGTGGTGTTGTTGCACCTTTTCTTATGAAGTGCGGGGATGAGCTTTATGGCGCAATGTCTCCAAACTCAGCAGCCCCAAACGCCAAAGAATTCACAGTCTGGCTTCCACCAACGCATTGAGACAGCGAAGGCGGGCCAAGGTTAGGCCAGTCAGCTTTAGCATGACGACTGCAAGCAGCCTTCTGTCAACGTCCGCTCTGGCCTCAATGCGTTCCTGCCTTACCGATGGACATCCGGCGCAAAGCTGTGGTGTCCGTCGATGGCGAAAACAAGAATTCCTACTCATTTCAGGCCTGGTCACTGCGCGCCGGATGACCTCAACAAGTTGGCCAAGTTGGCATATTCTGTCGCTGCGAACGAGGTGCCCCACGAATCCCCTAAGCCAATGAACCCGCGCGGAAACGGGCCAGCGCACAAGCCCCGGTACAACTGGTCAATGAAACAGGGCTAAAAACCGTTCATCGCAACCAATAACAGTCATTTTGGCCCAACACGGACGTTGATCATTCGCTCCTGAAACCGTTAAGAACTCGGCCAAGACGGGGGGACCAACAAAAATGACAGAAAAACAGGGCGATCCACGCCACTTAGAGACTTTGGATCGCGACCTGGCGCGATTTTCCAATCTGGAATCGGCCACAAGCCTCGTTGCCCGCCCCACGGTGGGTCTGGGCATCTCATTCATCTTTGTCGTGTTGGCCGGTTTGGCCGCTATGCTGTTGTTTGACCAATCAAACAACCTGTTGATCGTTGTCGTTGCGGCCTGCCTTGGGGCCTACATGGCGCTCAATATTGGGGCCAACGATGTTGCCAACAATATGGGCCCCGCGGTCGGCGCAAATGCCTTATCAATGGGCGGGGCGATTGCCATCGCCGTCGTTTTTGAAAGCGCAGGTGCGTTAATTGCCGGTGGTGATGTGGTTTCAACCATCGCAAAGGGCATTATTGCTCCTGAAAGCATGGGCACCGCCTCGGTTTTCATCTGGGCCATGATGGCCGCCCTTTTGTCCGCTGCTTTGTGGGTCAACCTCGCCACATGGCTTGGTGCACCAGTGTCTACGACACACTCTGTTGTTGGCGGTGTCATGGGGGCCGGTATCGCAGCTGCCGGATTTGCTGCGGTCAACTGGCCGACGATGGGCACGATTGCCGCAAGCTGGGTCATCTCGCCCATGCTCGGCGGGGCGATTGCCGCGTTGTTTCTGGCGCTGATCAAGTCGCGCATCATCTACCGCGAAGACAAAATCGCAGCGGCGCGCGTTTGGGTTCCGATTCTTGTGGGCATCATGGCAGGGGCGTTTGCCTCGTATCTGGCGCTGAAGGGCTTGAAGAAGATCATCAAGATTGACCTGCCCACCGCCCTTCTGATCGGGGCCGTCATTGGAGGTCTGATCTGGGTTGCGATGATACCCGTTATTCGAAAGCAATCCGAAGGTCTGGAAAACCGCAACAAATCCCTCAAGACCCTGTTTAGCATCCCGTTGGTTGTGTCCGCCGCCCTGCTCAGTTTCGCGCATGGCGCCAATGATGTGGCCAACGCGGTTGGCCCTTTGGCCGCCATCGTTCATGCGTCACAATCCGGAGATTTCCTGGAAGCGGCCTCTATCCCGATTTGGGTCATGGTCATCGGGGCCTTTGGCATTTCGTTTGGCTTGTTCCTTTTCGGGCCAAAACTGATCCGGATGGTCGGGGGGCAAATCACCAAGTTGAACCCGATGCGCGCCTATTGTGTTGCGCTGTCAGCGGCCATCACCGTCATCGTCGCAAGCTGGCTTGGACTGCCGGTCAGTTCTACCCACATCGCCGTTGGCGCGGTCTTTGGTGTGGGCTTTTTCCGGGAATGGGACGCGGAACGGCGGATCAAAAAGGCGCGGCTCGCGATGCCTGAACGGGCAAGCTATGCTCCGGAAGAACGGCGTCGAAGAAAACTGGTCCGGCGTTCGCACTTTATGACGATCATTGCCGCATGGATCATAACCGTTCCAGCAGCAGCGATTTTGTCAGGAACGATCTTTTTCCTGATCAATTCGACAATGGGTTGATAGTAGAACCGCACCGCATCCCAAGCTGCGTTGCGGGGCGATCTGCGCCCTGAATGTCGGTATGTGTTTACCGCTGCAGCGGACACTTAGGGGCTAAGGACGGTCACGTGCTGCCGATAGACATCTGGCGCCAAGCCAAGGTGCCCGTCGACGCAACACACGCCCCTCCGTCGCCCTTGCGACGGCCGATCAATTCTTAACGAGTTCTTACTCCGCCTCTGTAAGCCATTGATTTACAATGGGCGGACAGATGTCCCAGCGTGGGACACCCATTTTTAGTTGGCCACAGAGCTTTCCAGACCAACAGGTTGGCCCACCACAACAAAGTGCAGGTTCTCAGGGTCCAGCAACTCACCCGCAACCCGAGACACATCCTCCAGCGTGACAGCATCCACCTTGTCATTACGGGTCGCAATATAGTCGATCGGCAGGCCAAGCATCTGCATGCCGACCATGATCCGCGCAATCGGACCGTTGCCGTCAAACCGCAGCGGATAAGCCCCAGTAATGTAGGTCTTGGCGGCATCCAATTCTTTCAGCGTGATCCCCTCCGCGGCGGCGCGCGCCCATTCATCCCGGATCACCGACACAGCCTCGGCAATACTCTCATTGGCCGACGCCACCTGCCCCTGCAAAGTCGCCGCATAGTCCTGTGGGGCAAGATAGGAATAAACCCCATAGGTCAGGCCGCGTTTCTTGCGAACTTCGTCCATCAGGCGGCTTTCGAACCCGCCAGCCCCCAGCACCTGATTGAGCACGGCGGCAGCAAAGTAGTCCGGATCGTCCTGCGCAATGCCGCGCTGGCCAAAGATGGCAACCGACTGCGGTGTCTCAAACTCGACAACCGTCGTCCCCCCCTCAATCAGGACCGGCGCAGGCTCCGGCATCGGCGCCCCAATCTCAGGCAACTCCCCAAGCAGGGTATCCAGCAGCGGGCCTAGCTCTTCGGGCGTGATATCACCAGCCACGCCCACATACAGGCGATCACGGGCAAAGGCGGCGCTGTGCGCTGCCAGCATGTCGTCGCGCGACAGGGCCGTCACACTCTCAATCGTACCCGAATAATCCGTCGCGTACGGATGATCGCCGAAAGCCATCGCATCAAAGGTCCGGCGCGCAATTTCATCCGGGTCTTTTGCGTCAGATCGCAGACCCGTCAGCACCTGTTCGCGTACACGTTCGAGGGCCTCTGAAGCAAAGGAAGGTTCAATGATGGACTGGCGCAACAACTCAACGGCCTCATCGCGGTTTTCGCTCAAGAAAGTTCCGGACACAGACAGAGCGTCATCACCGACATCATACCCAAAGGAAACCGCAAGGCTTTCCTGCGCACGGGCAAAGGCCCGGGCGTCGAGGTCAGCGGCCCCTTCTTCGAGCAAACTGGTCATAAGGTTGATCGCCCCACGTGTGTCTGGCGCATCCAATGACGCACCACCGCGAAAGCGCAGTTCGATCGCCATGAAAGGGATCGACGGTTCGCGGACAAGCCACGCTGTGATCCCGCCGGGGCTGACCACTTCTTCGATCTCAACATCCGCACGGGCGGGCAAAGCAGCAGCGAAGGCGATGGCAATGATCAGGAACAGACGGGTCATTGGCTGATCTCCTCAGGGCTGATCGGACGGGTCAGCCACCCGGTCACCGATGCATCGCGGTCAAACACGTTGCGCGCGGCCTCCATGATGTCTTCAGGCGTCACCGCCTGCAGTACATCAGGCCAAACCTGAATGTCTTCGACGCTCAGGCCAACGGACATCGCAGCGCCATAGCGCCGGGCGATCCCATCGACATTGTCGCGCTGGTAAATCTGGCTGGCGCGCAACTGATACTTGATCCGGTCAAGCTGTTCTTCGTCCACGCCATCAATCAGGAACTGGGCAAGCACAGCGTCCATCGCCTCTTCGGCCTCTTCCAACGCGAGGCCCGGCACAGGCACGATCACCACATCAAATGTGGTGTCATCAAGGCTCGTGCCTCGGTAAAACGCTCCGGACCAAACTGCCTTTTGCTCTTCGAATTGCAGCTTTTCCGTCATGTAGCTGGTCTGCCCGCCACCCAACACCTCAGCCAGCAGGGTTAGCGCTGCTGCGGCCTCCTGATCTCCGGGGTCGCGTTCGGGGGCGAGGTAGGAGCGGCTTACATATTCCTGTGCCACGCGTGGGTCGCGGAAGATTATGCGGCGCTCGGCGTTCTGCGGAGGTTCGGCGCTGCGCACCCGCTCGGGAAGGTCAGGATTGGCCGGGATCGCGCCGTAGTACGTTTCGGCCAATCGCTTGACTTCTTCCGGGTCCACATCGCCCGACACCACAAGAATGGCGTTATTGGGGTAGTAGTAGGTGTTGTAGAAACCCAATGCGTCTTCTTTGTCCAAACTCTCCATCTCGTGCATCCAACCAATGATTGGTACGCCATAGCGGTGGTTCAGGTATTGGGCCGCGTTCATCTGCTCACCGAACAGGGCGCGCGGGTTGTTTTCGGTGCGCTGGTTGCGCTCTTCGATGATTACACGGCGTTCTGTCGCCACGTTTTCTTCGGTAAAGCGGATGTTGCGCATCCGGTCGGATTCCATCCGCATCATCAGCTCAAGTCGATCAGCGGCCACGCGTTGGAAATAGGCCGTGTAGTCATAACTGGTAAATGCATTGTCCCGCCCGCCGTTGGCAGCCACCGTGGAGGACAATTCGCCATCAGCAAGCGTGTCGGTTGCCTTGAACAACAGGTGTTCAAGGAAGTGCGCGACGCCAGAAGAACCGACAGGTTCGTCCGCAGATCCGGCTTTGTACCAGACCATATGTTGAACAACCGGGGCTCGGTGATCTTCGACCACCACAACATCCATCCCGTTTTCAAGGGTAAAGGTTGTGACTCCCTCTTGGTCGGCGCGCAAGCTGGCGGGCACGAGGGTGATCGACAATGTCAGAGCGGCGAAAATGGCGCGCAGTCGGGTCATGGCAAATCCTGATGAAGTGCGGTGTTGCTAACAGATACGCCAGTCGGGCCGGGGTTCAAGCGGTGCTGGCGGCTTTGTGAGGTATTAGACGCGGTGCTTAGCGACGCCCCGGCGGGGTCGTGGGGGTCGGAATACCAGCGCGCTGGAACTCGCGGGCCACAGCGCCCGGGCTGATCGCCTCGCGCCGGTAGGCTATTGCATAGGTGTCTTCGGCGAACAGCCGGATTTGGCTAAACCGCGCTTGCCGCCTGCGAAACTCTGCATCGGCCGCAGCCAGCGTGGCGCGAATGTTGGCCTCGCGACCAAAGCGGCTGGTATGGTTCACAAGGGCAGCATCGTTGCCCGGGATCGGCGCCGTGGGCGATCCACTTTGCCCGCCCAGTGTCGCAACGGCATCTTCAAGCGGGCGTTGGTCAGTACGATTAAACCCACCCGGCGTTGGCTGCGGCAAGGCCGCCAAACTGTCTGGGGTTTCAAGAGGTTTGGCCGGAACAATGATGAATTCATCCGGCCCGTTGCCTTGCTGCTGGAGTTGGCGCAGCCCTTTGTTTTCGCAGGCCGCGAGGGTCAGGATGGCAATCAGGGCGCAGACAATCAGGCGCATGAACGAACTCTCCTTGGGCTCGGCTTGCATTATCGCAGCTTGGGCGTACTTGTCACGCACCCTTTTTGCCCCGCTTCTTTTGGGCTGACGTGCCGTCCTGCCCGAAAAAGACAAGGCCGATAGCACCGGCAAAGATAAAGATGTCGGCCACGTTGAACACAAACGGGTTGTTGATCCCGCAGCAGGACATGTTGAGGAAATCCAGAACAAAGCCATAGAGGAGTCGGTCCAGCACATTGGCCAGCGCTCCGCCAACCAGCAGGCCCGCACTGATGTTGGCCAGCAGTGGCTGGGGGTGTTTGCGTACCCACCAAAGCACCCCGATGCAGATTACCAGAGCAATCGAAATCAGCACCCAGACGCTGGTGCCATCCCCAAGCAGACCAAAGTTGATCCCCCGATTTTCGCCATAGCGAAAATTCAGGATGGGTGGCAGCACGTCGATCGGCTTGAACTGAGACACTCCAAGCACATGGATCACCAGATACTTCGACAGTTGGTCGAGGACAAAGGCGAGTACAGCGCTGATCCAAAGAAGCTTCATGAGGTCCCTAATGCCGGAAATGCCGCATGCCGGTAAAGACCATCGCCAGTCCGGCCTCATCTGCGGCGGCAATCACCTCATCGTCGCGCATCGACCCCCCGGGCTGGATCAACGCCGTCGCACCGGCTTCGGCCGCCGTGATCAGACCGTCGGCAAAAGGAAAGAACGCATCAGAGGCAACAACAGACCCTTGAGTCAGCGGGGCAGGCAAACCCATGACCTCGGCCATGTCTTGCGCTTTGCGCGCCGCGATCCGCGTGCTGTCGACCCTGCTCATTTGTCCGGCCCCCACGCCGACGGTCGCGCCGTCTTTGACATAGATGATGGCGTTGGATTTCACGTGCTTGGCCACAGTCCACGCAAACAGCATGTCGGCCAGCTCTTGCTCGGTCGGTTGGCGTTTGGTTACGACCTTCAGATCATCTTGGCTGATCCGACCCACGTCTTTGTCCTGCACCAGATATCCGCCTGACACCTGTTTCATTGCCAAAGCGGCTGCTGCAGGGTCGGCCAACCCGTCCGTGGTGAGCAGCCTTAAGTTCTTCTTCTGACCAAAAATACCAATGGCGTCGGCGTCCGCCCCGGGCGCGATCACGACTTCTGTAAAGATGCCGCTGATGGCCTGCGCCGTTTGCCCGTCCAGTGGTTTGTTCAAGGCGATGATGCCGCCAAACGCGCTGGTGCGGTCACAATCAAAGGCACGGGCGTAGGCCTCGGCCAATGTGGCGCCTGTCGCCACGCCACACGGATTGGCATGTTTGATGATGGCGCAAGCAGGGCCTTGGCCTGCGAACTCGCTCACCAGTTCAAAGGCCGCGTCGGTGTCATTGATGTTGTTGTAGCTCAACTCTTTGCCCTGATGCTGGGTCGCTGTGGCTACGCCTGGACGGGCCGTGCCGTCCGTGTAAAAAGCCGCCGCCTGATGCGGGTTTTCGCCATAGCGCAAATTCTGCGCCAAGGTCCCACCAAAGGTGCGACGGCGTGGAGTTTCGCCGACTGCGCCTGCCATCCATGTGCTGACGGCTGTGTCATAGGCGGCGGTGCGGGCATAGGCGGTCTGCGCAAGGCGCTGGCGCAATGCATAGCTGGTCTTGCCCGAATGTTCGGAAAGTTCGGACAGCACCGCATCATAATCGGCAACGTCCACGACGACGGTGACAAACCCATGGTTCTTGGCCGCTGAACGGATCATGGCGGGACCACCGATGTCGATGTTCTCGATCACTTCGCCGTAAGGCGCGCCCTTGGCTACGGTTTCCTCGAACGGGTAAAGGTTCACCACAACCAGATCGATGGGGCCAATGCTGTGTTCCTCCATCGAGGCCACATGATCGTCATTGTCACGCAAAGCCAGCAAACCGCCGTGCACAACGGGGTGCAGTGTCTTGACCCGGCCGTCCATCATTTCGGGAAAACCGGTGACGTCTGCCACGTCCTTCACGTTCAACCCCGCATCGCGCAAGGCGCGCGCGGTCCCGCCAGTGCTAAGCAACTCGATGCCTTGCCCGGCCAGTGCGGTGGCAAACTCAACAAGTCCAGTTTTGTCAGAAACAGAAATCAGGGCACGGCGCATAGGCGTGAGGTCAGTCATGATTGGCAGCAATCCTTGTTAGTCATATATCTCGACCGGTTCATCCCGGTTCAGGTCGCGGATGCCCATGGCAGTTTCCTGCGCTTTGGACAAGGACCAGCGGACACGAGTGGCGTATCCCATGGCACGTCCAGACAGGCAGATTTGCTGACTGGCGCGCGGTTTCAGACGCCCGGTTTCGAGGTAAACACTTGGCTCAAGAGACATTTCCTGTGTCCCGTCATGGCGAAACACCCACATCTCGCCACTTTTGAGAGCAATCGATACGGCAGAGCCGCCCATATCGAGTTCAGCATCCACCTCGGGGTGCAGGTGAAAACGGATGTCGTAAGGAATGCCACCCAGCGTTTTGGCATCCATCACTTTGTCAAACACCCGCTTTTCGTGTTCCTCCAGCGCCAGCAGCATGTCCTCACCCGCCATACCGCGTCCGTCAAAGGTCAGTTCCAGCTGGCGCGCATGTGTCAGACCGTGCGTTCGACTATAGCCATTGTGCCCACCCTGAAAGCGCAGGCCGTCGGGCGCGTGGCTCACTTCGATGGGCACATGATCGGGCGCGTCAATCAGCACTTCACTGGCTGTTGCGCGGTCCGCATTCCCAAGCCGTGCGCTGGAAAAGCGATCCAGCGTCAACGTCGAGTGCGACGGTGTAGCACGCCCCGCCCGCCGCCAATTTGCGCCAAAGCTGGCCCCCGAACCGCAGTTCACAATCAATGGACGACGCCCGGACGTGACCTCGAACGCAAGGGTTGAGGCATGCGCATTTTGGCTCACAGCGGGCAAAGGCGGTCTGGCCGCGTCAATGATGATGCTGGTTCGCCCCGCACTCAGCCGCGCATAGCCCATGGACAAACCGTCGGCCTGTCGTGTGCGCACACCCGAAGCGGCCAGCGCATTGTCCAACCATCCTTCCTGCCCGCGCCCGCCACCATGAAAACGGGCCAGCCCGCCGTCAGAATGGCGCAACGTGCGCAAAGTCGGCGTGATCCGCTCGATAGCTGCCATATGCGCTTCGGGAACCGGTTTCCCCGCTTCCTCAAGGGCACCAGCAGCCCATGTGAGCAGCGTGTAAACGTCCAAAAGCTCTTCGGGGTTGCGGGTCGGTATCCCACCTTCATGGTCGATCTTTTGCGTGCACTCACGTGCCAAAGCAGCGATGGCAGGCGGGGCTAAATCCTCCATCCCCTCAAGCGAGAGGCCTGCATATATAAGTCCTGTAAGGGCCTCAAACCGGGGCAGTCCCGGGGCGGCGGCGTGCCAGCGCTTGGCAAGAAAGCGAGTCTGTTGCGCGAGCGAGAGGTAAAACGCGTCCGGCTCCTGACCGTCCAGTCCGCGCAATAGGAACAAGGCGTGGTTGATCCAACGGATCAGGCGTCGCCCTGTCAGATCAGGCGTCCAACCCGGTCCGCGCCCTTTGCCATAGCGGTCAATCCACCCCCACAACCAGCGTTGCGCGGCTTCGCGGCTTTTGCCGTCCCCGACGGCCGCAAGATCGTCGAGCCAGGCAAAACCCTGAAGGGCATCTTCGAATGTCGCGTCCGGCGCAGTCACGTCCCACAAGTTGGTGCCCGGTGCTTCGACAAGCGCGCCAGCGAACAGATAGTTGCCCGCCACCAACTGCCGCCCACGCGCGAAACTGCCGATTGTGCGAGGTTCGGGCGCAGAGACAAAGGCGGTAACGGTTCCTCCACGGGTCGCGCGCGCCGCGTGCCAGCGGTTCAGGAACCGGGCCTTTCGTGCGGAAAACCCAAGTGTGGTGGTCATGTTCACTGCCTCGTGGCGCCTCTACGCGCGCTTTCGCGCATCATAGCCCCAGCCGCGAGCCAAGTCACGCTTCCTCAAGCTGATTTGCGCAAGCTTGCGACGTAAAATCCGTCCATGTGGCCATGTTCCGCCCATAGGTCGGGGCGCAGACGCAGACCACCCTCTTCGGTGATCCAAGCGGGATCTATGCCGGGACGGTCCAGCGTGTCGCGATCCACCTGCAATCCGGGGTGACGCTCCAAAGCCTCTTCGATCTGCACTTCGCCCTCGTCCGGAAGCAGCGAACAAGTGCAAAACACGAGCCGGCCACCGGGTTTCAGCAAGGTCAGCGCGTGATCCAGCATGCGGCCCTGAAGCTCGATCAATGCGCCGAATTCTGACCCATCCTTTGCAAAGGGGAGATCGGGGTGGCGCCGAATGGTGCCCGTGGCCGAACATGGCGCATCCAGCAGGATGGCATCGTATTGACCTGTGATATCAAACACATCCGAAACTTCGGTCGTGGCGTGCAGGCCCGTGCGGATCAGGTTCTGTTTCACCCGCTCCATCCGTCCAGCCGAAATGTCGACAGCCGTGACAGTTGCCCCGCTCGCGGCCAGCTGCATCGTCTTACCACCGGGCGCGGCACACAGATCAAGCACGGCTTCGCCCGACTGCGCATTCAACACGCGGGCCGGAACAGCCGCAGCAGCGTCCTGCACCCACCAATCCCCTTGCGTGAACCCCGGCAGGGTCGACACCTGCCCCGCGTCTACCAGTCTTACGGACCCAGTGGGCAGCACCGTGCCGCCTGTCGCTTTGGCCACTGCCTCCACATCAGATTTTGGTGTGAGATCAAGAGGCGTCTGCGCAAAAAAAGCGGTCTCCATGCCCCCAACGGCCTCTGGCCCCCATGCCTGCACCAACGGCTTGCGCAACCACGACGGCAGACGCGGGGTGCGTAAGGTCGGCCATTGTTCCACGCCTTTGTCAGCCACTTTGCGCAACACCGCATTCACGAGACCCTTAAGGTGCCCATAGCGTTTGTGTTTGGAAATGATTGTGACCATCGCGTTGACCACACCATGCGCAGCCTCGCCCTGACACAGCTCGTAAGTACCAATACGCAAGGCATTGCGCACAGTTGTCGCAGGGTACTTTTGCAAATGGCGTTGCAGCAGGCGATCAACGCGTTCCATGCTGCGCAATGTCTCGGTCGCGAGGCGCTGCGCGCGGGCGCGGTCCGCAGGGTCGAGGCGATCAAGTGCCCCTGCCCCGATCACTTCGGACATCAGTTTGCCCTCGCCCATAATCTGGTCCAGCAGGTAAATGGCGCTGCGCCGCGCGGGGATGCCAATATCGCTCATGATGTATTCCGATGCATTGCCCACCTTGCCGGGGCCAAGTTCGGGCGTATATCAAGCACACAAGCCAAGAGGAACCCCATGAGCGAGACGTCCGACACAAGTGACCTGCCCCCAGCCGCCCAGCGCGCCTTGGCCGAGGCCGAAGAACGGCGCAAGGCAGCCAAGGCCCTTGAGTTGCCGACCGAGTTGGGCGGGCGTGATGGGCCAGAGCCTGTGCGTTACGGTGATTGGGAGAAGAAGGGTATCGCCGTCGATTTTTGAGGAGTTTGGTATGTGCTCGGGGTTGTCCACTATGCGCGACGAAGCTGCCGTTGGAACCAACGAGCAGAACGACCATTTTCTCGAAGATACCAAGAGAATTTATACAGGCACGTATTTTAGTGAAAACGGTGCCCAAATGTTTTTCCAAGGACGTGCGCTTTCCAGTTCATAGGCCAACTCGTACAGCATTCGGTCATGGCCTTCTGCCGCAATGAAATGTGAACCGATGGGTAGCCCAAGAGAAGCGCTCCAGTATAGTGGCACTGACATCGCCGGGCATCCGGCGAAATTGATGGGTGAGGTAAATTTCAATCGCGCTGCTGCATACTGCGCCAATTCATCAGTCCACAACTCGTCAGGCGTGTGCTCATACAACGGCGGTGCGACGACCGGAGCAACTGGCGCCAAAAGAACATCGTAGCGTTGGAAGACGCCATCAAAGAGAGGCACCAGATTGTCTAAGAATTCGCGGCCCTTGCCAATATCTTCTGCGGAATATGCAGCCGAAGCCTCAATGTTGGAAGCCAACAAAGGCGTCAGCAGCCCGGCTTCCATCAGTGGCTTGCCGGAAGCTGCTTCTACAGCTTGCTTTAAAGGCCCTACCTTTCCTGCAAAGAATTTCACATAGGCGTCGGCCATAGCATCTGCGTCAACGGGCCAATCTGTCTCTTCTACTACGTGGCCAAGAGACTCTAGCAATAGCGCCGCTTTGCGCTGCGCATCGGCAACCTCTGAGTCTGTTGAAATCAACTTCCCATCATCTATTACCAAGCCAATTCTAAGACGCCGGGGCGACGGTCCCTCGACAAAGCCCACTGGCGGAAATGGGTCGCCTGCGAAGTCTTCTGTAAGAGAAAAAGCAAGTGCGCTGTCGCGAACTGTGCGGGACAGCATCTGGTTTGTTTTCGCAATATCATGCCCGCCGTCCGCTTCGCCCGATAGCATTCGGCGGCGGCTAGGCTTCATACCGAATATTCCAGTCGCAGACGGTGGGAGCCGATTTGAACCGGCACCATCCGTTCCATGCGCCATCGGAACGACCCCTGAGGCCACTGCAACGGCTGATCCTCCACTGGAGGAAAATACGGAATAGTCAGGGTTCCAAGGGTTTCTGGTGGCACCAAAGACATCATTGTTCGTTATGACAAAACTGGCCATCTCCGGCACGTTGGTCTGGCCAAGAATGTTCAAACCAGCCCTCTCGATAGCTTCTACATATTCGACGCTACTCTCTGGGACGTTATTCAACATCAACCGTGAACCGTCCGTTCGAGGCATCCCACCAATATCGATCATGTCCTTCATCAGGATTGGGACACCCGCAAAGGGCGCGTCGAGCGGAATCGTGTCGGCCTTCAAGCGGGCTTTGTCGAACGCTGAGTTCGTCATAAAATTCAGCGCTGGATTCATCACCTCGATCCGACGGATGACTATCTCAACCAATTCCGATTGAGTAAACTCACGGGCGCGCAACCGATTTGCCAGTCCCGTTGCATCTTCGTCAATTAGCTCGTCCATGCGACGTGTCTGAGCAAGGCCTGCAACCGGCTTCAATCCTGAGACAGCCGTCGCAGCGGCGGATCGCATCAAAAATGCTCTACGGGTTTGTCCGGACACTAGGCTCACTCCTTGCGCTTCTAAGTTCGGCAAAATTAGATCAAATCCTTCGATTATCAAACAAGGAGCAATTTAGGCGCTTCTCATGATCGCGCATCGCTAGCGATGGGCAGAGTGCTTTCCGTTGTAATTTCTCCTCGAAATTTTTTAGAATTAACTTCAAAAAATGCGAACCACAGCATCAGTCAGTTTTGGGCTTGTCTTATGCTTTCCTTATCGATCTGCAAAGATTGAGCCACTGCCGGCCAAGCCATTTATGGCTGGCAGTGGTGGCGGCTGGATCGCTTTGGGCTTGGTCGTGAGGGACCGTTTTCGAGTATGGTCAGCCGCCGTCTTCGCATGAGGCCTGAACGGATACGCAAGCTGGATTTTTCATGGGCTTGCATGACAAGCATAGGACATGACGATGATGACAGATGATAGCATAGGCATTGATATTTCGAAGGACTTTCTGGAAGCGCATCGGTTAAGCGATGGAGGCACAGCGCGCTTTCCCAATGCACCTACCGGTTTCCGTGCCCTCTCAGCATGGTTGGGCGCGGACATACCTGCTCGTGTCGTATTTGAGGCCACTGGTCCGTATCACAGACGTTTTGAACGCGCACTTTCTCGGCGACTCCCTTTGGCCAAGGTCAACCCTTTGCAGGCGCGGCGGTTCGCTCAGGCCTGCGGCTCCAGGGTGAAGACAGATGTAGTAGACGCGCGCATGCTCGCAAGCTTTGGAAAAGCCTTTGCCTTAAAGCCAGACCAACCCATCGACGAAAAGCAATATGAAATCAGAGAGTTATTCAGTGCCCGAGGAGCTCTTATCAAGGATCGCACCCGATTGATAAATCGTCTGCAAACACAAACTCTTGCTCTCGTCAGGCGGCAAACCAAAGCACGGATAGAACAGCTAACGCGTCAGCTGAAGGCATTACAACAAGACATTAACGTAAGGCTGCAAGACTGCCCCAGCCGCGCCCGGGCCAACGCAATTTTACGATCAATCCCGGGCATAGGCGAAGTGGCCGCAGCAACCATTCTGATTGAGATGCCTGAGGTCGGTACTCTTGATAAGAAGAAAGCTGCAAGCCTGACCGGGCTGGCTCCGATGACCCAACAGTCGGGAAAGTGGCGTGGCAAAGCCAGCATTCAAGGGGGCCGAAAGCAGTTGCGCGACGCGCTCTACATGCCTGCTCTCGTCGCTGTAAAACACAACCCCGATATGTGCAAAAAATACCAGAGAATGATCAAACAGGGAAAACCGCAAAAGGTCGCTCTCACAGCAATCATGCGGAAACTCATTGAGCTCGCCAACACATTGGTCAAAGCAGATCGAGAGTGGGTTCAAAACCACGCTTGACCAAGACGGATACTCGAAGCGGTCTTGCGGCGGCGCAGCAGAGCAAGCTTGGACTGCTCACCGAAAGCGGTCATTCCCGAAAAGTGGAAAATTCAACGCTTGCAGCGGCGTGGCCCGATGCCCGGACATTCGGCTGTTCAGAGCGGTCGTTGGACTACGGGGCCCACTACGACCGCACTGAGCCCTTATTTCCGAATGCTGCACGTTGCACGAATGTCAGCTTCAGATGGCGCGGGCATCATACGGCGAATGAAATGAGTTGATGCTCTGAAACAAAGCCAGCTTTCTCAAGGGTGGCTTTCGACGCGATGTTGCTAGCCCCACACCCGCAAATCGGACGTAATCCCGCAAGCTCAATTTTATTGGCAATCTCGCTAACAATGTGGGTTCCTAACCCTCTGCAACGAAAGCCTGGGGCAACCATCATACCGATATCTACTGCATCGCTATCTTCACTGAAGCGGTTGGAAACCCCACAACCAACGATCTCTCCGACTATCTTGACTGTCCAAAGCATGTCCCTGCTGGCTAAAGCCGCGATCTCACCTTGGCTTTCAAAGAAATCTTCATTGATCTCCCAAAGCGGTTCGACATCGGTTGGTATTGCAGCGCTTATCTCTGCGCTATTGAATGTTATGTGAGTGCAGGCTTCTCGTTTTCTGAACAGAAACCCTCCCACAGAACCCTGCCATCCAAGCTTCTGACAAGATTGCACGAAGGCACGATCAAAGGACTTGACCAGCGCCGTTGAGAAGCCGTGTTGATCATGTAGAGACCGCAACAGCCTCGTCGAGTTCTCAGGTTCGGGACTGAAGAACTCGACCAAGCTAGTTCCATTTGTGACGCCATACGATCCATCGTCATTCGTCCAAAATTCCCCAAAACCAACCATTTCTTCTAAGAAGAACTCTTGGGGTTCTTCGAGAGATTTGAGGTATCGCTGCCGTAGCTGCGGTGATGGATCGAGTGAAAGCGTGAATCTTGACATGTGCGCCGTTGTAGCCGACTGGGCATCACAGCAACAACGGACATTGGTGCAACCGCAGCGAATTGCCGGTTTGTCCCGCAACTGAGACATAGGACTTTGGCGCAGCGAACGTCCGGATTGGGTTCGAGCCAATTTGGCAGCGTTCAATGACCGCTTTCGGGAAAATTACGCTGCAATGCCGCGACCAGTTTCGCAATTTAGCGGACAAGCCGTCGCGAAATTCGCTGCAACGGCATTAGGCGGGTTTGTCCGCAGAGCCGTCGTTCAGGCATTGCGTAGCGAACGTCGTTTCAGAGCCCAAAGCTTATGGATTGAAGTTGCAGTTTTTTGGGCTGGGCGTGCAAACTTATGGGGCCGTGCAGTATCATAGGTTTCTCATTTCTTTGCTCCTCCAGGGAATGCTCTTCTGTTCCTCGTAGGCGTCCAGAACTGCCTTTACCCAAAGCTTTATCGAGTCCTTTTTTAGGTCCATGTAAGGAGAGTGAGCGCCATATGACCTCTCGGTCACATCGGCGGCGCTTTGCCTCATGCGGTCGTATGCACTCTGGTCGTTCTGGTTGAACCCGAGGATTGTTGGATCTTTGATGGCATGTGTCAGGATCGCGGAGGCACCACCGGCGTATCCAGCGTCACTGAGAAACTTTGCCAGCGTTCGCCTGATATCATGTGGCGACCACCAGTCGATCCCTTCTTCTCCCAGCAAATCCGGCCAAGGATTTGATTTTGGGGTCAACCGTCTATCGTTCTCAGGCTTGTTTCGGTCCTTGCCAGCGAGACGGGACAGGATTTGATACGCGCCTGAGCCGGTGACAGTCTTGTTTGAATTCTGCGTTGAGGGCAAAAAGAATTCTGTTTCCCCGTAGACCGATTGCATGCGGAGGAACCTGTTCAGGTGGTCGATTGCCTGCTTTGGTACAGGCAGGATAACCCGCTGATTTCCCTTTACCTTTTCCACGTTCCAGGACGCCAGTTGCCAGTCTTCTGGAGCAAGAGGGTCTGTGACAAGGTCACTTTTCATAAGCGAAAAGGCTGCACCTGTTCTTTGACAGGTGAGAACAGCCCACCACAAAGCTGCCAGTGTCCAGGGATGCACGCCTGACTTGAAACACTGCCGGCCAGGGAGCGGATGGCTCAGAAACTGTTCGGCAATCCACAACGTTCTCACTGCTTCGTCCAGTTCAGGCCTGCGGGTCTTCGGCTTCACGATCACCGGTGATGCGAGCATGAGCCACCATGGGTGCACCTTCTCCAAGCCACTGGCACCGCTATGAAAGCGCGCGCACCATGTCAGAGCTTCTCGTGTATAGGACACGAGTTTCACCGATGCGGAAACACCATGGGATTTGCGTGTCGCGTCGCGCACCTTTTCCAGATCTCCTTGGGTAAGGCGCGTGGCTTCACAATCCAAAGTGTTCGCCCAAGTTGGTCGTGACAGAACGTACCTGATATCCCT
Source organism: Tateyamaria sp. Alg231-49 (assembly GCF_900143535.1). Lineage (GTDB taxonomy): Bacteria > Pseudomonadota > Alphaproteobacteria > Rhodobacterales > Rhodobacteraceae > Tateyamaria. The sequence goes on from NZ_FRFA01000012.1 coordinate 91,450, forward strand.
CTCGGTCGCGGGTGCTACTGACTTTTTGCCATCTTTGGACAGCTTGTCCTCGAGGGTTGCCTCAAAGCACGCCCGCAACGTCCAGCCAGGTGGCGTCTTCACGAGTCTCGCCACTGATGCCTCGTGGTCCAGCCCTTGGTCCCGATGCGCCATATAAGCCTCGAATTTGTCTGGCTGAGACATGAGAATGGTGCGCACATTGGCAGCCTTTTCCCGAGCGGCTTTTACGCTTGTGATTGGTCTTACAGTTGGACACGGATAAAGTTGACCGATGGTTTTAGTGCTCTGCTTAAACTTGCTCAACCAAACGGCCCGATGGCCCCTGACTCTTAAGTGCAAACCGAGCTTGCCGTAGTCCTTGAACGTGTAAGTGCCGTCATAACCTTCTTCTGCCATTTTCTCGGCTTCGTTAACAATGCGTCGATCAATCTCGCATGCTCTTGTTGGCATGTTTTGTCCTTCTCTAATGATCAGAGTGACATCGCATGTTTCCAAACTTGAATCGTTTAAGACTTTTTAAAGTCTGATGATTTTCGCCGTGTGGCATACCGATCTGTCAGTCCACGGCGGCTGTAGAACCGCATATTTTTGTCAACTCAAGGCAATTCGATGCGCTGAACCCGCGGGCAGCAATCCTAGAGCGTCGATGTGCTTGGGCAGGCGAGACGCTATCTTTGACCTTTCTGAAGCGCAATCAGTTGATGTGAGGCGCTTCATTCATCACATTGATTACCTGGGCTTTAGCATCCTGCTTCGGGCGGCCTTGTAGGTGACTATAGCAATTCTCTGAGAGCAAAAAAATTTCAATCTGATAAGCGCCGGGTTTTTTGCTTGTCTGAGTTTTCCGTATTGAGTGGAAAAAACAAAACCCCCTGCAATCTAACGCAGTGGAGTTATCATGTTGCCCAGGATTCTGTCCGTATCTTCCGGCTTTCACATCAACGGGCCTAAACTTTCCCAGACACTCCTCCGCGGGGTGTTCAAGCGCCATGTTTTTGGAGCGCGAACAGATCTTAGATTATTGCGCGAGTTTGATTTTCCTGCGGTCGTCTGCCCATTCTTGCCTTATCTTGACGATGACGGCTTTCTGTTCTGTGACCCTGCCTTGTTCATTTGTCAACGCAGTCCTCAATTGATCTAAGGTCTTCTTCTGAGCAGGGATCTCCTTTCGAAGGTTTCGCTTTTCTTTTTTGGCTTCAGGAGTCTTAACGAAAGCGCAGAGCTCTTTTGCCTCTCCAATCACGCACTTTATCTTTTGAATTTCAGAATACGTTTTGTCTCGCTCTGATTTTTACCGCCCTATTCTTCTTTTTGCTGATTCAATGTTTGAATTATATCTGTTTAAATCTTGCTGAGAATATTTGTCAAAAATACTTTTGATATTCCAATGGTTTCTGACTTTCTTCCCTCCGCGACCAGTGTAACCGTTCCAAAGTGAACGCTGTCTCTCGGACCAGTTGTAATAATCTTCCTTGCTAGCCTTGTTCTTTTTTAAATCCTGATATGCATCATCCAGTTTGGATTTGATCGACTTCATCTGATTGTGAAGGTCATTGAGGTCATCATAAAGTCTGCTCTTGTCGTCGAAGCAATTCTCCAAATCTCGCAATCTTTTAGATTTGAAATCATAAATTGAATTCACCCCATGAAGGTCTTTCTCTGCGGCTGCCTTGCTCGCCTCAAGCTCACTCAAAATAACTTGTTCAGAGGCAATCTCTGCCTTGTATACACATGCTATGCCGTCAAGTTTCTTTCTCGTCTCTGCACCGGGGAGCCAAAGCTTTCTCAATTTTGTTAGGAACTTCAATGACCTGCCCTACACGCAAACTATCTCAACTTAAAAGCACATAAGGTATGGAAAAATCCACCCCAAATGGATTGGCTTATCTGCAAAAAAGCGACGTGTCTCACCTTAGATTGCAAGGTCGATAGAACATACATTTGGGTATTGTCCGTCGTCAGAGTTTTTGGAACCAATGGCGATCTAAACTAAGAGAGAGTTTGGCTCATCTGGTTGGTTTGATTATGCGGCGCGTTTTCTGTGTTGCAAGCGGCGCGCTTCGAGCGTCTTTCGTTTGATCCTTTCCCTCTGTTTTAGAATGGCTTTGTCACGCCCGAAGTAGACGTCGGCGGGTGTGACGTTGTTAATGCTCTCGTGATAGCGCTGATGATTGTAGTGATCGACGAAGGCTTCGATCTGGGCTTCGAGGTCGCCGGGCAGGAAGTAGTTTTCCAGAAAGATCCGGTTCTTCAATGTTTGATGCCAACGCTCGATCTTACCTTGGGTTTGCGGATGATACGGCGCACCGCGCGAGTGTTTCATCCCCTTGTCCTGCAACCATTCAGCCAAGTCGCCGGAGACGTAGCTTGAGCCGTTATCGCCTCTGAC
>NZ_FRFA01000004.1 GCF_900143535.1 Tateyamaria sp. Alg231-49
GCCAAAGGGAGTCGCCGAGAAAGTGCGCGTTCAAAACGTCTGTGATACGGACCAGTGGCCTCAAATACGACACGAGCAGGTATGTCCGCGCCCAACCATGCTGAGAGGGCACGGAAACCGGTAGGTGCATTGGGAAAGCGCGCTGTGCCTCCATCGCTTAACCGATGCGCTTCCAGAAAGTCCTTCGAAATATCAATGCCTATGCTATCATCTGTCATCATCGTCATGTCCTATGCTTGTCATGCAAGCCCATGAAAAATCCAGCTTGCGTATCCGTTCAGGCCTCATGCGAAGACGGCGGCTGACCATACTCGAAAACGGTCCCTCACGACCAAGCCCAAAGCGATCCAGCCGCCACCACTGCCAGCCATAAATGGCTTGGCCGGCAGTGGCTCAATCTTTGCAGATCGATAAGGAAAGCATAAGACAAGCCTTAAAGGCGTTTGCGCGCGGGCCGACGACGATAAACCCTCGCAAATGTCCGTGTTCGCGCACTCGCTGCGTGACACAGGCTGCAAACAGCGTAACGTCGCCAACGAACACTTCTTCACCAAATCGAGTTTCCCTTGCGCCCCAACGATCGCACCGGCCTGGCCATTGTTCTCAGCCTCGTGGCACTGACCCTGTTTGACGCGATGGGGTTGGTGATCAAACATTTGTCGGTCACCTATTCGGCCGCAGAACTGTCAGCATGGCGCAACCTGTTCGGGATCATCCCGGCGGTGGTGGCACTGGTCTTGTCCCGACAATGGCATACAGATGGGCGACGGCTGCGCATCCGACAGTGGAAGCTGGCTCTGTTGCGCGGTGCGATCGTTACGTTTGCCCAGCTGTTTTTCTACTTTTCTTTGGGGGTGATGGCCTTTGCCACCGCTTCAACGATCACCTACGCCAACGCACTGTTCATGACGGCGTTGGCTGTTCCCCTGTTGGGCGAAAAAGTTGGGTGGGTCCGATGGGGCGCTGTTTTGATCGGCTTTGTCGGCGTCTTGCTGGTGATGCAGCCGGGTTCAGACACCTTTTCACCCGTCGCGCTGTTACCCCTTGGCGCGGCCGCGTTTTATGCGTTGGTTGGGGTTACGGCGCGCATGATGGACGACGATGTGCCCAGCCCTCTGATCAATCTGTATTCGACCGTCACATCCCTTGTCGGAGCATTCCTGCTTGCCCTGTCCTTTGGCGGATTCACTCCGATCCAAAGCGGCACAGACCTGGCATGGATTGTTGCCATGGGTGGGTTTGGTGGCACAGCGGTGTTGTTTTTGGTGATCAGCTATCGGATGACCGAACAAAGCAATCTGGCACCGTTCAGCTATTTCGGCATCCCGCTGGCTTTCCTGCTGGGTTGGTTGTTTTTTGGCGAAACACCATGGGATGCATTGTTCCCCGGCGCGCTGCTGATCGCCGCCGGGGGTCTTTTGATTATCTGGCGCGAACGCCAGCGTAGCCGTATCAGCGAAGTTCGCCAGGACGTGGCAGGAAATTGATTTGATCTGCCGAGACGTAAACCTGTGCGTTTGAGGCGACGTAATCCTGAACAACCGGCGCTGACTGTTCCAGCAATCCAAGTTGGGCCCGCGCAACCTCTGCTTCGCGGGCCAGCTCTGCTGTCGCACTCAGATGCCAATCAAGTCCAGCCTGTCCACGCTGGCTGGCGGTTTGCATGTTGAAATTGGCCAGTTCAGCTTGGGTTGCGGTCAGGGCCAACGCGGCATCAAGGCGTGTGCGGATCTGATTGATCGCTGCGACCTCTGCGTTGAAGGTGGACTCTGACACGGCACCCTCTTCGCGGCGTGCGTTCAGTTCAGCAAGCTCTGCGTCTTGCTGTGCAATCAATGCAGGTAGGCCGGTTTCAACCGCATCCATTTGACCGCTGATGTCCTGAATGTTGTCGACAAGCGCAACCGCTGGAACCAGTTCCACGTCTTGGTCACGTCCACCCATCGCCCGACGCTCACCACCAAGGTTGCACCCCGTCGCCTTTGCCGGAGCAAAGATCGCAACCCCGCAAGACACAAGGGCGCTGTTATACGCCCGCGGCAGTGCGGAGTCCTGCGCAAGTTGATCTGTCATCTGCTGTAACGCGTCGGCCTGAATCTCGATCGCAGTCGCATTCGGATCTTCGCGAAAGCTCAACGGATCCAATTCGGCGCCGGTGGTAATTTCATTGGCCGGGGCACATGCGCCCAAAATCGCCATCACGGACAACGACGAAAATAGAATAGTAATACGTTTCATTTTGCCTGCCTCAGATTTTTTGTGTTTTTGTTGGCTGAGGGGTAGGAAGCAAATGTGACCACTTTGGGGCAAACCGCCCAAATCCCGCCACAATTGCCTTGTTTCTAAATGTGTGTGTTCTAACGACCACAGGCCGATTTTCGCAAAAAGTGTATGTTTCATTCCCGATAGACTCATCAATCAGGCCGGAGAAAATATCATATTTGCAAGAGTTTAGAGGGTTTTAACCCAATATTTACAGGCTTTCTTAGACCTCGACACCCATTGGTGATTGTTCTCCGACCCCAAACACACGCTTGTAACGCGCGATCTCTGTTGCCGGACCCATTGCCTTATTCGGGTTGTCCGAAAGCTTCACGGTGGCGTTCCCATTGGCCGACACAGCCTTGCAGACCAACGAGAATGGAGCCAGTCGGTCGTCGTTGGTCAGCCCTTTGAAATCGTTGGTCAGCATAGTGCCCCAACCAAAAGAGACCCGCACACGGTCTGAAAACTGGTTGTGGAGTTCGATGATCTTGTCGGCATCCAATCCATCCGAAAAGATCACCAGCTTGTCACGCGGATCCTCACCACGTGCCTTCCACCAGTTGATCGCAGTCTCTGCCCCTGTCGCCGGATCGCCGCTGTCGATGCGGATACCGGTCCAGCCCGCCAGCCAGTCCGGGGCAGCATCCAGAAATCCCTTGGTGCCGTAGGTGTCCGGCAGGATGACACGCAGATTGCCATCATGTTCCTCTTGCCAATCACTCAGAACATCGTACGGAGCGTGGGCAAGCGCCGTATCATCCTCGGCCAGTGCAGAATAGACCATCGGCAACTCGTGGGCGTTGGTGCCAATGGCCTCAAGATCGCGGTTTTTGGCGATCAGACAGTTGGACGTGCCCGCAAAAGCACTCCCTAACCCCTCGCCCATCGCCTGCACGCACCAATCCTGCCAAAGGAAACTGTGCCGCCTACGTGTGCCAAAGTCAGCCAGACGCAGGCCTTCAAGCGTGCGCAGGCGCTCAATCTTTTCCCATAGCTTGGTCATCGCGCGGGCATAAAGCACCTGCAACTCAAACCGACCCATCGTGTTCAGAACTGCGCGCCCCCGCAACTCCATCAGTACCGCAAGGGCAGGGATTTCCCACAACATGACCTCGGGCCATGATCCTTCAAAGGTCAGCTCGTACTGATCTCCGCGCCTCTCCAAATGGTAAGGCGGCAGGCGCAAAGCTTCGAACCAGTCCATGAACTCCGGGGTGAACATCTGGCGCTTGCCGTAAAATGTGTTCCCCCGCATCCACGTGCTTTCCCCCCGGCTGAGCGATAAGGAGCGAATATGGTCCAGCTGCTCACGCAACTCACCTTCATCAATCAGTTCGGCCAAGGGAACGTGCTTTGATCGGTTGATCAGGCTGAAGGTCACCTGGGTGTCAGGCTTGTTGCGAAACACTGACTGGCACATCAACAGCTTGTAAAAATCCGTGTCGATCAACGAGCGCACAATCGGATCGATCTTCCACTTGTGGTTCCAGACTCGGGTGGCAATGTCGACCATAACGGGCTCTTTTCCGGCTAAGCGCGATGCCGTTGTGCCAACTCACAAGGTCAGGGGCAAGTGCCCAGCAAAACATAGGTCAACTTGCATTTTTTGCTATTTCGCTGCAGTTTCGTCCCACATACATTTGACGACCATTTTTTTAAACGTTCTTTGAAAGGTAAAAATCATGGCTGAGGCCGAAAACCCTCTCATTCCTGTTCAGGCCAAAGTTGCACGCATTCACGCACGGCTTCTTGAGTTCTTTCGAAACGTCTTGATCAAAATCAAACCGGTGATGATGTCGCTCAAAGGGTTTCTGGTGAACCTCAAGAAATCTGCGAAGGAGATCGGCCAAACGGTGGGCAAAGCCGCCGTTGATAGCGTGATCAAGGCAGGGCAAAAACTGCTTCAGATTGTGGCATTCGTCGAAAAGAACACGATAGTCGCGATCAAGATGGCGACGAAAATGCTCGCCTTCATTAAGAAGTCTATGAAGTTCCCGGAAAAGGTTTTTAAGGCGGTCAAGGCGATGGTCGCCCGACTGGCAAAGGTTTTCCGCCTCATCGTCACAAAGGTGCATGAGGTGATGGTCATCCTGAATCCGATCGATACGATCCTTCAGGTCATCGATAGGCTGAAGATGATGCTTCAGCTCATTTTCAAGTGGATTACACAGGTCAGTGGTATTTCCAACGGCGTCAAGAAGGCGAAGGCGCTGATCAAAAAGTCAGTGAAGATGCTCAAGTCTGAGGCCAAACAGGTGACCGAACTGGTCAAAGAGGTAAACAAGCTGAAGCCAGCTTGAACCTCAATCCAGCGTTACGCCCGCGGCCTTCATTCCTTCTTGTGCTGCGCCCAAAGATCCATTCAGATCGATGGCGCGGCACAAATCCGACCTGACCGTCGCGTCAAACCCCAACTTCGCCGCGTCTACCGCAGAAAAGTTCACACAGAAGTCCGTCGCCAGTCCCACCAGTGTCAACTGAGTGATCCCACGCGTGCGCAAATATCCCTCAAGCCCCGTTGGGGTCGTTTGATCGTTCTCAAAAAACGCAGAATAGCTGTCGATTGCTGAACGATACCCTTTGCGCACAATCATATCGGCGCGGGTGACATTTAAATCGGCGTGGAACGCCGCTCCGGTTGAGCCTTGGATACAGTGATCTGGCCACAAAACCTGCGGCCCATAAGGCATATCGATAACCTCATAAGGAACTGCCCCTTCGTGACTGCTCGCAAATGAAGAATGCCCGGCAGGATGCCAATCTTGGGTGAGAACAACGGCATCCGCCTGATCCATCAGCGCATTGATGCCGGGCACAATTATGTCGCCCTCTGGCACGGCCAGCGCACCTCCGGGGCAAAAGTCATTCTGGACGTCGATCACGATCAGGGCGTGTGTCATTGGCTGCTCTCTTTAGGGACTATGCCGCAGACTAGTCCCAATTCACCAATGACGAAAAGCAGATAACCCACCTAGGCTAACCCCCAAAAGGACTGGCATCACGCACGGCGCGTTATATCCCCAGAACACAATATGGGCACAACGCGAGGAAGCTACCGACCAACACGACGCCACCCACAACTTCCCCTACAGAAACTGAACCATCTTCATTCATATCAAACATTTTGGATTCCGTTGTTTCTGATTCGGTGACATCTGATGAAAACTGCTTTGCTTGCGGAACTTCCTGCTGGATTTCGGTGGAAGGCGCACTGGCGCCCAAGGGCAGACTGACGGCAACCACAAGGGTAAAGGTTTTTGCATTCATCATTTTTGTATCACTTTCAATATCATAGCTCGATGTTGGCCGAGCAAATGCTGCTCCAAAAGTGTGGAATACCAGACCCTGGGCGCAGGTCGCTGGCAGGCCGGTTGTGTTGAATGGCGCGCCGTTGCAACCAGTCACTTTCAGGAGACGGCGGCATGGCGAAAGGCTTGCAGGGCTAGGCGGACAAGCGTAATTGAGCGCGCATGTTCACCATCGCAGCTCTTTATCACTTCACTCGCTTTGCGGATCCGTCTGCGCTGAAACCGCCGCTCTTGGCGTTGTGTCAGGCGCAAGACGTGACCGGGTCCTTGTTGCTTGCGCCCGAGGGGATCAACGGCACGATCGCCGGCCCGCGCGCGGGCATCAACGCTGTGCTGGCCCATATTCGCGCCTTACCTGGCTGTGCAAATCTTGAGTGGAAGGAAAGCCACAGCCCATCTCCTCCGTTCGGCAAGATGAAGGTCCGCCTCAAGCGCGAAATCGTGACCATGGGCCAACCTGACGTCGATCCCGCAGCGCGCACAGGTCACTATGTCGAGGCCACTGATTGGAACGACCTGATCAGGCGTGAAGACGTGGCTGTGATCGACACCCGCAACGATTACGAAGTCGCCATCGGAACCTTTGACAGCGCCATAGATCCTGAAACTGCAAGTTTTGGCGAGTTCCCTGCATGGTGGGAGGCCAACAAACACCGATTTCACAACAAGAAAGTGGCGATGTTCTGCACAGGCGGCATCCGCTGCGAAAAATCCACCAACTACCTACTCGGCCAAGGCGTAGAAGACGTCTATCACCTCAAGGGCGGCATCCTGAAATACCTCGAAGAGGTGCCGCCGGAAGACAGTTCATGGCAAGGCGAGTGTTTTGTCTTTGACGGCAGAGTCAGCGTTGGGCACGGGCTGGAAGTGGGGCCACATATGCTCTGCCATGCGTGTCGCCGCCCGATCCTGCCCGCAGATCGCAATCGCCCGGAATATGAACAGGGGGTCAGCTGCCATCACTGTGCAAATGAGACCTCAGATCACGACAAAGCGCGGTTTCGCGAACGACAGAAACAAGTCGCGCTGGCCAAAGCCCGCGGAACGGACCACCTGACCGGCAAAATGGTCCCGGACAAGGGCTAGCCCAATGCACGCTCTGATCGGCAAAATCAGCGCAATTGTATTTGTTAACAATCGTGAAACTCTGACGCTGTAGGACCATCCTCGGGTGAAAATGAGGTGTGGGATATGAGCGTGCAAGCCAATGCGCGGCCGATCATTATTAAACGCAAGAAAGTCTCGGGTGGTGATGGCCACCATGGCGGCGCTTGGAAGGTCGCTTATGCGGATTTCGTGACCGCGATGATGGCGTTCTTTATGTTGATGTGGTTGCTGAACGCGACGACCGAACAACAACGCAGAGGTCTGTCCGACTATTTTTCGCCAACGATTCCAATCAGCCGGACGTCTGGTGGTGGTGAAGGAAACTTTGCCGGAGACTCTGTTTTTTCCGAGGACACTCTGCCACAGAATGGTGTCGGTGCTTCAGCTGATCGCCCGACAGAATCCAATAAAGCACGTGGTGCATCAGGCATGTCTGAAGACGAAGTCGGCGAGGCGCAAGATGAGGTCTTTACCTCGCTTGAAGCTTTGTTGACTGGCCACGGTGGCGAGTCCCAAGTGATGGAAAACGAACTCCGCCATATCACGACGCGCCAGACCGACGAGGGTCTTGTGATCGAACTGTTCGCGACCAAAGAAACGCGTTTGTTCGAACCGGGAACGAATACACCCACCGGTATGCTGCGCGGGCTTGCTGACCTGATCGCCGACACCGCGCGTACTGTGTCCAATGGGATCGCTGTCAGCGGCCATGTCGCGGCGGAGCCTGTCGTTTTGGCCAGCAACCAAACGTGGGACCGCTCCTCCGATCGGGCGACGATCATGCGCTTGCTGCTGGAAGAGGCGGGCATTCCTCCCAATCGCGTCAGGCGCGTCGCCAGTCACGCGGATCGCGAACCGGCCGTGAAGCGTAACCCTATGGCCATACGCAACAACCGCCTTGAGATCATTCTGTTGCGAGAGTGACGATCTGAGAGGGAATATATTGAATTGTATCTGTTAGCCTGACGTTAAGTGGGCGCCCCTATCTGTAGGCCAACTTTGGTTGATACAGCAGAAAGGCGTGTCCATGACCATTTCTTCTTCTCTAAATGCAGGTGTCGCGGGCCTACAAGCGAACGCGACGCGACTTGCGGCCATTGCGGACAACATCGCGAACTCATCCACGTATGGATACAAAACTGTAGAAACCGATTTCAGTTCACTGGTAATTTCGTCAAGCGGTGGGTCGTATTCTGCAGGTGGGGTACGCGCAACCACTGTGCGTCTCATTGATGAAAGTGGTTCGCTCGTATCAACATCGAGCGCGACCGATTTGGCGGTGCGCGGCGGCGGCATGTTACCCGTTGCGCAAATCAGCGAGATCGAAGCTTCAAATGGCATGCCCAATATGCTCCTGACGACAACAGGGTCATTTGGGACAGATGCCGACGGATATCTGGTTTCTGACTCTGGCTTGGTTTTGCTGGGCTGGCCCGCTCTGCCTGACGGGACAATTCCAAATTTTCCCCGCGATACTTCAGACGGCTTGGAACCAGTTCAAATCAACGTCAATCAGGTCTCTGGCGAGCCAACGACGCAAATGTCCCTTGGCGTAAACTTGCCAGCGACCGACACCGACGCCGGATCAATCGGAGACGTGCAATATTTGTCCGTGGAATACTTTGACAATCTTGGGACGTCTGAGAACATCAACATCAGCTTTACCCCAACAGTCCCGGCCACCGGTTCTTCAAATGAATGGACGGTTGTGATAACGGATTCGGCGCTCGATAACGCGGTCGTCGGGGAATATGTGCTGACATTCGACAACAGCCGTACCTCTGGCGGCACGCTTGCAAGTGTGACCACGATCAGCGGTGGCGCCTATGATGGGGCAACAGGCAATCTGATTATCGCTGCCGAAGGTGGCCCATTGGAAATCAACATCGGCGCACTGGGCGATGATGATGGAATCACACAATTGTCCGACAGTTTTGCACCCGTCTCCATTTCCAAGGACGGTTCACCAGTGGGGAACATGACCAATGTCGAAATAGACGCCAACGGGTTTGTTACAGCATTCTTTGACACCGGCATCAGCCGCATAGTCTACCAGATTCCACTGGTCGACCTGCCAAACCCCAATGGGATGGTCGCACTTGATCACCAAACCTATTTGCCCTCTCCGGAAAGTGGCAACTTCTTTTTGTGGGATGCTGGTGACGGTCCGACAGGCGACATCGTTTCCTATGCACGCGAAGAATCCGCAGTAGACGTTGCCAATGAACTGACAGCCATGATCCAGACCCAGCGCGCCTATTCCTCAAATGCGAAGGTCATCCAAACCGTTGACGAGATGTTGCAGGAAACAACCAACATCAAGCGGTAATCACGCGTGGATGATCATCCACGCCCGTAACAAAGGGTCACGTAATGACCATTTCAAGCGCTCTCAATTCGGCAATGTCTGGCCTTCAAGCAGCCAGTCAGGCCTCCGGGTTGGTATCCAACAACATCGCGAATGCGCTGACGCCTGGATACGCGCCGCGCACTCTTTCGTTGTCGTCTTCCTCGATCGGCACAACGGGCGGCGTTCAGATCAACGGTGTGGTTCGCCACCTCGACATGCAGGTCATCGCCGATCGCCGGTTGGCCGGCGCGGAATTTGGCTACCGGGCAACGACGTCCGACTATCTGAACCAGATCGAGGATATTATCGGAACTCCAGACGAAGAGGCGTCTCTGTCTGGTCTACTGGCAAGTTTCGAAAGCACCCTTATTCTGGCAAGCAGCAGACCCGATGCCGTGGAACGGCTAGATGCCACTACTTTGAGCGCGGACGATTTGGCCAAATCGATAAACGACGTTGCTGATGGTATTCAATCCGCGCGCACGGACGCAGACCAAAGTATCGCTGAGCAAGTCGATCGTTTGAACCAAGCCTTGCAAGATGTTCAAAAACTCAACGAAAGCATAACTGCAGCAAACGTCCAGAAAAACGATGCCTCGGGTCTTCTGGACCAGCGTCAGGTTCTGATTGATGAAATCAGCGAAATCGTTCCGGTCAGAGTGCTGGACAGGGACAACGGAACCGTCGCGCTATATTCGACAGGGGGCGGAATCCTGTTGGACGGGAACGCGGCAGAGGTTGGGTTTGAACCTTCAAACGTTGTTACTCCATTCATGTCCATCGAAGACGGAAGCCTGTCCGGGCTGACAATAAACGGGGTCTCGGTCAACACGTCATCCGACAACGGCCGGTTGCATGGCGGCACACTTGGCGCGCAATTCGAAATTCGAGATGAACTGGCGCCGGAAACACAGACTCAGATCGACGCGCTCGCTCGCGATTTGATCGAACGGTTTGAATCAAGTGCAGTTGATCCAACCCTCGCACCAGGCCAGGCTGGCTTGTTTACAGACCAGGGCGACGCCCTGGATCCAACTCTCGAACTCGGGCTGGCCAACCGGATTTCCCTGAACACGCTCGTCGATCCCACCGCGGGCGGGGAAACATGGCGTCTCAGAGACGGCCTTGGCGCGGTCACTCCGGGAGATACAGGCGATGCCACCCTATTGAACGCTTTTTCAGATGCACTCACTGAAACTCGGGTGCCCCTATCGGGATCATATGGATCGGCAGCACTATCCGCTGCCGGAATAGCAACCAGCCTGTCTTCACAAATCGGAACATCTCGTTTGCGAGAGGACCAGCAGCTCAGTTTCGCTTCGGCGCAGTACTATGAGCTCAGCGAACTGGCGCTCGCCAACGGTGTAGATACAGATGTCGAACTCCAGAACCTCATGGTGATCGAGCAAGCCTATGCCGCGAACGCGAGAGTCATCGAAACGGCCGACGAAATGTTCAACACACTTCTAGGGATCTAAGAATGAACAGTTTTTCTCTTGGCGACCTCGCTCATTCATTCATGCTGCAAAGGCGTGGGGCAGAATTGCAGGCTGAATTTTCCCGTGTGACGGAAGAAGTCGCCAGCGGACAAGTGAGCGATATCAAGTCAGTTCTGGCCGGGAACACCGGATACCTGATCGACATTGAAAACAATTTGCAGGCACTGACAAGCTATGCCGTCGCCACAGTAGAAGCCGCACAATTGGCTGACGCAACCCAAGCTGTGCTTGAGCTGGTGAACACAAGCGTCGAACAGCTGAATTCAGTACTCGTCGCCATGCCCAGCAGCGCTCAGGGCGCTATTCTGGATCAGTTTTCAAATGACGCCGAAATAGAGATGGCGACAATCGTAAGCGCATTAAACACGACTTCGGGTGGACGAAGCGTCTTTGCCGGTCTCGCCACAGACCGGAGCGCATTGGAAGGCGTTGGCGTCATCCTTGATGCACTGCGCGCCGCGACCGCAACAGCGACAACACCAGACGAACTAAAAACACTGGCCGAACAATGGTTCGACGATCCATTGGGCTTTACTGCGGTCGCTTACACCGGCACCGATGAAGCTCTTGCGCCCTTTCGAGTTGGCGACAATGAAACGGTGAGCGTCAACGTCACTGCCAATGACTCAGCGCTGCGTGACATCTTGATGAATGTTTCAGTTGCTGTGATCAGCAAAGATGAGGCTTTCGGGTTCAGCACCATTGAACGCCAAGACCTGCTGCGGGATTCCGGAGAGGGTTTGTTTCAGGTTCAGACCGATCTGACGGCCATCCGGGCATCGGTTGGTTTTGCCCAGGCGAGGATTGACGCCGTATCGACCCGAAATGCGACTGAGGAAAACGGGCTGCTGATCGCAAGGGCCGCCCTGCTTCAAGTTGATCCTTTTGAAGCGGCCTCTGAACTGGAGGCAGTACAATTTCAACTTCAAAGTCTATACACAGTGGCCGCGCGCATGTCCGACATGTCGTTTGTGAATTTCATCCGATGAGATGGTTTCTTTCATTCATAATGGCCGCTTTTTTTGTTCAGGCGGCAGTCGCTGGCCCCGTTCGGATCAAGGACCTCGTTGAATTTGATGGAGTTCGAGGGAATGACCTCGTTGGTTACGGTTTGGTCGTTGGTCTCGATGGGACGGGTGACGGATTGCGCAACGCGCCTTTCACCGAAGACATAATGACGAACATCCTTGAACGGCTTGGCGTGAATATCACAGGGGAACAGTTCAGGCCCAAGAACGTGGCAGCCGTTTTTGTGACTGCGACACTTCCACAGTTTTCCCGCAGCGGGTCGCAAATTGATGTGACCGTCTCTGCGATCGGAGACGCCCAAAGTCTTTTGGGTGGGACGCTTATTATGACACCGCTGAACGCAGCGGATGGTCAGATCTATGCCGTGGCCCAAGGCACCATAATCGCCGGCGGAGCTGTCGCTGAGGGAGATGGCGCACGCGTCACGCAAGGCGTTCCGACGTCAGGTGTCATTCCTTCGGGTGCTCGGGTGGAGCGCGAGATCGAGTTCGAACTGAGCAGTTTGACAGACGTGCGATTGGCATTGCGCAATGCAGATTTTACCACCGCTGCAAGGATCGAAGAGGCAATCAACAATGACTTTAGGCGAGCCGTTGCCACCATGCTGGATTCTGGCACCGTAAGCCTGAATATCCCAAACACGCGTATGCGATCCGTCGCCCACGCCATAGGTCGGGTTGAGAATATTACTGTCGAACCTGAGCGCAAGGCGCGGGTCGTCGTCGATCAAAGATCTGGAACAATCCTCATGGGGGACGACGTTCGTATTTCGCGGGTCGCAGTCTCGCAAGGCAACCTGACGCTCCGCATTCAGGAACAACCCCTTGCCGTGCAACCGAACCCTTTCGCCGAAGGCTCGACCGTTGTCGTTCCTCGCACGACCGCAGACATACAGGATGATGAAGGCATCGGTTTGGCGGAGATTCCGGAGGGCGCTTCGCTGTCAGAGGTTATTGCTGGCCTGAATGCGTTAGGCGTCGCGCCCCGGGACATGATCGACATCCTGAAAAGCATCAAAGCCGCAGGCGCACTGCACGCCGAATTCGTCGTGCGGTAACATAGTCGAAACACCGGCTAAACACAGATCCTTGCTTCATTCGAAGTGCGACAAAGCATAGTTAGCCTAGCGCACAAGCAGCCGATAAAACGGGTGGGCAGTCTCTCGTCAAACTTCGACTTTCCAAGTTTGGGCAAATGCTGATGCCAAGGACGCCCCGTCAAAAGGACTTGAAGAATCCCCTTTTCAAGCAGCGCGGATGGTTTGCGTATACAATGCAATTGGTCCGTTTCGAGGCACCCCAAAAACCGCACGCACAATAGCGGACACTCACCGTCACCAGATCGTTGACATGGCAATGATATGTATGCGTAGAGTTTCGACAGAAACAGAACAAATGGTCGCTCAAATGACACGCGCCCTTCGCAACCCAATGCTGCGCCGCGAGACAGGCTGTGACCTCGTCACCTGACGCTTGCCAGAACAACCGCCGTTCTTTGGCGGGATTGCACCGTTCTTTTTCCTTACGACTGGCACCCCTAAATGACTTCCACAGATGAATACCGTCTGGCGATTGATATCGGTGGCACATTCACAGACACCGTTCTGATCGACGGGGTCCACGGCATCTTGGCCACTGCCAAGACCCCTACAACGACGCACGCGCCAGACCTCGCGGCGATGGAAGGGGCGACGCGGGTTTTGCAAACAGCCGGTATCGGTTGGGACCAAGTCGGGACGTTCATTCATGGCACAACGCTCGCCACCAACGCGCTGATCGAACGCCGGGGCGCATCCGTTGCCACGATTACGACAGAAGGGTTTCGGGACATTCTGGAGATCGCGTTTGAGCGTCGATACAGCCAATACGCGATCAACATCGAAAAACCTGATCTGATCGTGCAACGCAAACATGCGTTCACGATTCGGGGCCGAATGAATGCCCAAGGTGAAGAGGTCGAACCCATCGACTTGAGCGGTGTCGTGGCGCTGGCAGAGACATTGCGGACCCAAAAGATCGAAGCCGTCGCAATTTGCCTTTTGCATGCTTACGCCAATCCGGCGCATGAGCGCGCCTTGCGCAACGCGCTTCTGAAACAGATGCCTGACCTTGTCATCTCACTCAGTCACGAAGTCAGCCCGGAAGCACGAGAGTTTGATCGGCTGTGCACCACTATCGCCAATGCCTATATCCAGCCACTGATGGCCGGATACCTCGCCAATATTCAAACACGGTTCAAGGCTGCGGGGCTGACGTGCCCGATCCTGATGATGACGGCAGGGGGCGGGATGACCACGCTCGAAACCGCGGCACGCTTACCAATTCGTCTTGTAGAGTCTGGCCCAGCGGGGGGTGCCATTTTGGCGGCGCGCATTGCCCGGGAGACCGGGGCTTCTGAGGTGCTGTCCTTTGACATGGGCGGCACGACCGCAAAGCTGTCGCTGATCAATGGTTTTCGCCCGCAGATGTCACGCAAGTTCGAAGTGTCACGCGCCGCTCGTTTTATCAAAGGGTCCGGAATGCCAGTGCGCATCCCCGTAATCGAGATGATTGAGATTGGGGCAGGCGGAGGGTCGATCGCAACCGTGGACACCCTTGGCCGCGTGACTGTTGGCCCGCAAAGTGCAGGGTCCGATCCTGGGCCCGTGGGATTTGGCAAAGGTGGAACCGCTCCCACAGTTACAGATGCAGACATCGCTTTGGGTTACATCGACCCTGACCGCTTTGCCGAAGGGCGATTGCAGATAGACAGGCCCGCATCCGAAGCCGCGCTTGCAGACAGCATCGGTTCTCAATTGGGCCTAAATGCCGGGTCATCCGCCACCGCAGTGACTGAAATTGTCGATGAGGCGATGGCCAGCGCCGCCCGAATGCACGCGGTAGAGTCGGGCAAAGACGTGTCAGAACGGCTGATGATCGCATTCGGTGGCAATGGCCCCCTGCACGCGACTCGGCTGGCGCGTCGTGCAGGAATCAGCCGGATCTTGATCCCGCAAGACCCCGGTGTGGGTTCAGCGGTGGGCTTCCTGTTCGCGCCCGTCTCGTTTGAGATCATTCGTTCGCATTACACAACGCTCGACGAACTTGATCCCGATGCCATTAATTCATTGCTCAGCGATATGCAGGCCGAAGCAACCGAAGTTGTGCGAGCAGGTGCCCCGGCAAGCAAACTGCACGAGCGGCGCGTCGCATTCATGCGCTACAAAGGGCAAGGACATGAGATCGAGATCGAACTGGACCCACGGGCACTGAACGCCTCGGGCATCACAGACCTGACCACCGCCTTTGAAGCAGAGTACCAGCGCCAATTTGGCAGACGCGTTCCCGGCATGACCATCGAAATCCTGAACTGGGGACTGTCCATGTCCTCGACCGCGCCAGCCCTGACAGAAGCGCCGCCACCACCCGCCGCAAACCACATCTCGGCGACCAGCGCGCGCATGGTATGGTGCAACATTGCCGAGGACTGGCGGAACGCCGGAGTGTTTGACCGAGCAGATTTGCAACCCGGAGATACGTTTGATGGACCTGCCTTGATCGTTGAGCCGCAAACGACAACGTTTGTCAGCACCGACTTTCGCGCCAGCATCGACGCTCGGCGCAACATCTGGATGACCACAAGACACGAGGCCGCTTCATGAGCATCTCAAGCACCAAACTGCAGGTCATGTGGAACCGATTGCTGGCTGTGGTCGAGGAGCAGGGACAGGCCCTCATCCGCGCCGCGTTCAGCCCGATTGTGCGCGAATGCGGTGACATCTCTGCTGGGATTTTTGACTTCGAGGGGCGGATGCTGGCGCAAGCGGTGACCGGAACACCCGGCCATATCAACACGATGGCCGAGGCGGTGATCACCCTGCGCGCGCAGTTCCCGGTGCAAGACATGAAACCCGGTGACATCTACATGACCAACGATCCGTGGATCGCATCGGGGCACCTCAACGATTTTCTGCTGCTCATGCCCGTATTCCATACAGATCGCGTCATCGGCTTTACGTCCTGCACGTCGCACCTTGTAGATCTAGGCGGTTTGGGCATGGGACCAGAGGGAAGCGATATCTATGACGAAGGGTTGCTGATCCCACCCTGCAAACTGGTCAGTGGCGGTGAGGTGAACGCCCTGCTGATGGACATCGTCAAGGCAAACTCCCGCGAACCAGTCGCCAATGAAGGTGACATCTATGCCCTCATCGCCTGTTGCGAAGCCGGGGCCACACGCCTGAGCGCTATGATGACCGAGTTCGGGATCGACGATCTGCAGGCCCTTTCGGACTACATTATCGATACCTCACACACAGCGACAGTCGCCGCCATCGCCAACCTCCCAAAGGGCACGTGGCACAACACGCTTACCGTCGATGGATACGACAGCCCGATTACGCTGCGCGCATCTCTTACGATCGCCGAGGATCACCTATTGATCGACTTCACCGGCACAGACCCTTGCAGCGGTAAAGGCATCAACGTGCCGCTAAATTATGCGACTGCCTACACGGTCTTTGCCCTGCGCTGCATCATAGGACCCGAAACGCCGAACAACGCAGGTTCCCTTGCCCCTTTTCGCGTCACAGCGCCCAAGGGATGCATCTTAAACGCTCAGGCTCCCGCTCCAGTCGCAATGCGCCACACGCTGGGGCAGATGACCCCGGACCTTGTGTATGGCTGCCTATCCCAAGCTTTGCCCGACATAGTGCCGGCAGAAGGCGCGTCATGCATGTACGACTTGCCTCTGCGCAACGCCCCGGCCACGGGCGCGCAGTCTCGCGAGCATTTCGCCGTTGAGTTGGTGTTCAACGGCGGGACTGGCGCGCGCCCAAAATTGGACGGCTTGTCCGCCACCGCATTTCCCAGCGGCGTTTGGGGCAGTCAGGTGGAAACCACCGAGGCAGCAGCACCTGTTCTTATCCACCGACGCGAATTGCGCTCCGATTCCGGGGGGGCTGGTCGGTATCGCGGTGGCCTTGGCCAACGGATCGAGCTGAGTTCTTCAATTGACGAAGAGATCATGTTGTTTCTGTCTGTTGAGCGTGTGAACACGCCAGCCCAGGGCCGTTATGGCGGTGAGAACGGGGCGAGCGGACGCATTCGGTTGAACGAGGCAGGAGAGAATTTGCCAAGCAAGGGTGAGTTTCGCATCATGCCCGGCGAAACGTTGATCTTTGAAACACCCGGCGGCGGTGGCTTTGGTCCGCCCGAAGAAAGGTGCAGGGATGCCCTAGGGCGCGACATTGATGCCGGGCACGTCAGCGCCGAGGCCGCCAAAATCCAATATGGTGCCAAGTCATGACCAGTGCTTTACCCCATGTCGCATGTATGTCGCCCTATGCGCTCGCTGATATGGCAGCACCTGAGGGCATCGATCTGGTGTCCTTGTCACAAAACGAAAGCCTTCGCGGTCCAAGCCCACGTGCAATCGAAGCAGCGGCAGCGCGCCTTTTTGATGCATCTGCCTACCCCGATCCGGATTGGTCCGCCCTGCGCAATTCTCTGGCCAAACTCCACGGAATTTCTGCAGATGGCATTCTGTGCGGAAGCGGATCGCTTGACCTGATTGCCTGCATCGCCCGCACCTTTGCGGGTCCCGGGCGCGCAGTGCTGGCCCCAGCACACGCCTATCCGTTTTTCCGTACTGTCGCGCAAATGTCGAATGCACGTTTTGATACGGCCGCTGAAACAGAATGCGTCGCGGATGTGGATGCCCTGTTAGACAGTGTAAAGCCTGATACGGCACTGGTCTTTGTCGCCAACCCGGGCAATCCGACGGGCACGTGTATCACAAGGGATGACCTTGAGCGCCTCAGGACTGGTTTGCGTGACGATATTCTGTTGGTGATCGACGAAGCCTATGGTGAGTTTGCAGACCACTTTGCTGATCCCTGCTGGAACTTGGTGCAGGGCACAAACACAGTTGTTTTACGTACTCTATCCAAGGCTTATGGCATGGCCGGGTTCCGCGTCGGTTGGGGGTTATTTCCGCCACATATCTCCAACGAAGTGCGCAAGGTCATGAACCCGAACAACGTATCGGCACCTTCACAGGCGGCGGCGCAGGCTGCGGTGCTGGATCAAGCGTATATGAAAGAAACCTGTGCAATAACGGGTGCCTTGCGCGACCAAACGATTGAGGCACTGCGCCTCGCAGGTTTTAAGGTCCTGCCAAGCGTCACCAATTTCGCGCTGATCCTTTTTGACAGCGAAAGCGCTGCCCAATCTGCAGACGCAAGCTTGCGCGCCAAAGGTATCTTCTTGCGCCGTCAACAGGGGGCTGGTTTGCCCCATGCCTTGCGCATGACAATCGGTCCGGAAAAAGAGACACAGATGGCCATTTCTCGCCTGAAGTCCTGGCATAAGGAGCATTCCGCATGAGACAGACCCGTGGCCGCGCGCGCATCGGCGTTTTGGTGCCCTTCACCAACGCGAATCTTGAACCTGATTTTATGATGATGTGCCCGCCCGGGATCTCCATCCACACCGCGCGCATGGGGGGATATGACGAAGACGCAGTACCAGATGAGGCCCAGATGCAAGGCCTCGGTGCGGCCGATCTGGACGACCCTCTCCGCCTTTTGGCGGGGATCAAACCAGACGTGGTTGTATATGGGTGCACATCAGCGACGTTAACCCATGGTTCCAATTTTGATCGCGCCTTGGCTCAACAGATCGCGGCAGATAGTGGAGCAAAAACTGTGACCGCTGCCGGGTCTTTGGTACATGCACTGGCCGCGTTAGGAGCAAAGAATATCGGGTTTGCATCGCCTTACGTGCCTGCCATCAACGATATGGCCGTCTCCTTTCTGGACTCGACGGGCGTTCAAACAGTCGCCCGTGCAGAAGTGGATGCCGCCCTTGGCAATCACGAACAGGGCGCGCTGACGCCGGATGAAGTTTTTGCCCTCGGTTTGCGAGCGGATCACCCAAGCGCAGAAGCCATCGTGCTGTCCTGCACCGAAATGCGCAGCGTAGAGACGATTGAACGGCTCGAGACTGCTCTTGGCAAACCTGTCGTCACCTCGAACCAAGCGATGATGTTCGAGATTTTGGGAGTTCTTGGGGTGCATGATCCGGTGCCCGGATTCGGGCGTTTGTTGGATGGAGTTGATCGTCAGCGGGTCACGAAAGACGCGGAAACCCATCATGCCTGAGCCTGTTCGCGTCCTCCTCCATAACGCGGAAACATCCGGACTGGCGGCCAAAACACGGGCAACCAATCCGGATGTTATTGTTGAAGAATGCCAATCCTATGCGGCACTGACCGACCACATAGACCGCTTTCGACCCGATGTCGTTTACACAGTTCGATTTGATGGCACACCGGGCTATCCCCGCGACTCACTCTTTGGACCGAATGGCCCAGCTTGGGTGGCCAACGGTGGGGCAGGCATAGACCATTTCAGGGTTTGGGACCCGGCTAAGGTCACGGTCACGAACGCCGCTGGTGTGGCAGCTGACATGATGGCCGAATTCGTGATGGGCACGTTTTTGCATTTCACCCTCGATATCCCAAGCTTGCAGATGGACAAGGTGCACCGGTTTTGGCGCGTGCGCACGGTCAGACCCATCAAAGGTCAGACGCTGCTTATCCTTGGGCTTGGGCAAACGGGCCGCGCGATTGCAAAGCGGGCGCACGCCTTTGGCATGACAGTGATTGGCACGCGAACCAGACCGAAAGAGATGGAAAACGTGGACGAAGTGCATGCAGCGTCAGATCTGCATGACCTGCTTCCAAGGGCGGATTTCATAGCGGTATCGACCCCTTTGACGGAGACGACCCGTGGGCTGCTTGGCAAGGACGAATTTGCGTTGATGAAGCCTGGTGTGATCCTTGCGGACGTCTCACGCGGCGGGGTCATCAACGGCGATGCAGTCCGCGCGGCACTGGACAGTGGTCGGGTGGCAGGCGCCGCCTTGGATGTGTTCGAATCCGAACCACTGCCCGAAGACAGCCCATTCTGGACCGCGCCAAACACCTTGATCTCACCTCATGCATCATCCGTCTTTGACGGATGGGAGGACGCTTCCTTTGACCTGTTCCTGAAGAATTTGGGCCACTGGATCGCCGGCGAACCCTTGTTCAACGTGGTCGATCCAACACGGGGTTATTAGGCTCTAACCGGCGTTTTCTTCGTTCAAGACTTTGCGCGCGACGCGGAAACATTCGAGCGCCTGCGGCACCCCGCAATAAATACCGACGACGTGGATGATGGCGCGGATCTCGTCTTGAGTAACCCCATTGGTCAGCGCGCCCCGGCAATGGATTTCCCATTCCTGCATTTTGCCCAGCGCGCCGATCATGGATAGGTTCATCATCGACCTAGTCTTGGCATCGATCACATCGTCGCCCCAGCCAAAGCCCCAGCACCATGCCGTCATCGCCTCTTGGAAGGGACGGGTAAAATCATCGGCAGCGGCGAGATTCTTTTCCACATAAGCCGCGCCAAGGGTCGCCTTGCGCTGTTCGAGCCCTTTCAAAAACAGATCCTCATCAAATGCGTCCATTGTCCCATCCCTTCATTTTGTTGGTCGGCTGTCGCCCTATCTGCCTAGACCATCGCTGACTGGATCAACGACCAGAGGCCCGAGTACATAGCCGCGCGACTTGAGTCCAACTTGCACAAATTCCACCAGATGAAAATCTTCTGCCACCGTGGTCGCGCGGTCTTGTTTGGCCATGCTCCCCGGACGGTTCCGCGATCTCGAACCATTCGAGCGTTTCAAGTCAGCAACTGGGCCCCAGAACTCTGCAGTTCGACGCGCGTGTTGGGAAACCAGTTGTCCATCGGCTTTGCGTCGGGGTCGAAGTTGACGAGGACGAAGCCAAGCAAGACATCGGTGCGCGCCTCGGTCAGGCATACTTTGGACTTGGCAAACCCCGTTACAGATTTGCCGAGAATTTGCGCCCATCTGGGAAATGAGCCCGACGGTGCGACCGACGGGCAAGGTTGCGAAGCGGTCTTGCTGAGTGGCCAAGGTGTGGGGTCCACAGCGTCTGTGGCCTATGATCCGGCCGTCGGCAGAATCCTCGCATTCGCGTATATCAAACCCCATGCCGCTACGCCCGGAACGGCACAGGAGGTCGTCACTGAAGATGCGTCACATCGCACGCGCGTGCTTGACGAACCGGCCTTTGATCCACACAGTTTGCGGCCACGCACAAAAGCCGCAATGGACCCCACGCAATGCCTCTTCCCAAAACGATGCGCGCTATGGTCACAATGGGCCACGGCGATCTTGATCAAATCGTTCAGCATGATGAATGGCCGCGCCCAGATCCTGCGCCCGGTGAAGTGTTGGTCAAAGTCGGCGCCTGTGGATTAAACAACACCGACGTCAACACGCGGTTGGGGTGGTATTCCAAGTCTGTTACCGGCGCGACCAACACCTCTGCGGGCGCCCCTGCCGAGGAAGACCCCTCTTGGGGTGGAGCCCCCATCGGATTCCCCCGTATTCAAGGCGCAGACGCTTGCGGTGAAATCGTCGCTCTAGGGACTGGCGTTTCCGACGCCCGGATCGGAGAGCGTGTGATCACTGACAACTGGCTGCGTGATCCGACCGACCCACTGAACAAGGAAAAGACGGGGTATTTTGGCTCGGAACGCGATGGCGGCTTTGCGGAATACACAACGATGCCGTCGCAGAACGCAGTGGCGATCACCTCCGATCTGTCGGATGCCGAACTGGCGACGTTCTCCTGTTCCTACTCCACAGCCGAAGGGATGCTGACCCGCGCCAACGTCACCGCCAAGGATACAGTGCTTGTTCCAGGCGCGTCAGGCGGCGTTGGCGGAGCCGTCGTGCAACTGGCAAAGAGGAGAGGGGCAAGCGTGATTGCGTTGGCCTCTGAAGCCAAACATGCAGATGTGGCAGCACTTGGGGCAGATCGCGTTTTGCCACGTGCACCAGATGACCTGCACGCCGCTTTGGCAGATGAGCGGATTACAGTCGTCGCGGATGTCGTTGGTGGGCCTTACTGGGCTACTCTGATCGACGTGCTGGCCCGCGGCGGGCGTTACACCTGTTCTGGCGCAATTGCAGGCCCGATGGTCGAACTGGACCTGCGTACATTCTATTTGCGGGACCTGACACTGCTGGGATCAACCGTCATTGATCCGATCGTGATGCCAAATCTCATTGGCTATATCGAAGCAGGCGAAATCCGACCCGCGCTGGCCGCCACTTATCCATTGACTGAGCTGCGTGCTGCACAAACCGCTTTTGTCGCCAAAAAGCACACTGGCAATATCGTTGTCGTACCATAACGATCACTCGCATATCTGTATTCTAGATCAAACAACCGCTTGAACGCCCTTAGCGGCTGTCCGGCAGAAGCCTGACGTTCGATGCCCTCGCAGCTTGGCACTTAACCCGGCAATCCGATCGCTGCTGCCGCCGGGTTAAAACCATGGACACCCTGTCCCGGCCAATACGACCAATTGCGCAAGCTTGGTCAGCCGGTGATGGACATGCAAAGCAGCGCGTTGGACAGTGCCGGTATCGCCCACCGGTTTTGCGGTGACGCGACCCTTTTTGATCTCTATTTCACCAAAAAAACAGGTCCGGGATTCCCGAAACGCCAAACATACCAACCCGCAGGGCAACGCAGTCTGGAATGCCAGTTCGCAAAAACGGAAATTTCAAACTAGCGGGCCAACTCTATCCGGTGCGTGCACTGTCCGATGCGGGTCTGGAACAAACCGGGCAAGCTTTTGTCTTTGCCGCCAAGGCTTGTGGGGAACATCAGAAACAAGCTGCCTAAAAGACGAAATCGTCAGCGCCTAGATCTGCCAGAGTGACGTCGATCAGCAGGATCGAGCTTTCGACGCCCGTGGTGATCAACACATCAGCGCCGTTTTGCTGAGCAGACGCCAAGACGGTGTCAACTGAATCCAAGGCTGCAAAGTTGGAGAAATCCATCAACTCAAAGCCATTGGTGGCCTCAAAGCCCTCGATGGTGTCATTGCCATGGCCCGCCTCAAAAACAAATCGGTCTGCGTTGAAATCACCTGCCATCAGGTCATCGCCCGCCCCGCCGACCAAAGTGTCAAACCCAGCGCCGCCATAAAGCGAGTCCTGCCCTTCCTCGCCCATCAGTATGTCGTCCCCGGTACCTCCAAAAAACCGATCCTCACCCAATCCCCCCCAAGCCGTGTCATTGCCCTCATCACCAAAGTGGCCGTCATTGTCAGATCCGCCAATCAGCAAGTCATCGCCCGCGCCACCGAACAACCGATCAAGGCCCTGACCGCCAAAAATGATGTCATCGCCTAACTGTCCAAAGAGATTGTCAGCCTGATCGCCGCCGTCCAGCACATCATCTCCATCGCCACCGTCAAGCAGATCAAAACCGGCATTCCCAAACAGCGTATCGTTTCCAGCGTCGCCCCACACGCCATCCACAGTCATTCCAATGTTGGTCCCAGCGCTCAACCAGTCATCACCATCACCGCCATAAAGGCGGTCTGCGTCATCACCAGACCACAGGCTATCATTCCCAGCCCCACCAAAAAGCTGATCAAACCCTGCGCCACCAATCAAAATATCATCTTGATCGCCGCCATAGAGGGAATCCGCACTTTCCCCGCCGACGATGGTATCCGAGCCATCCTGGCCAAAGATCGTGTCAAACCCGATGCCACCAAAGACGATATCTTGGCCTGCGCCGCTGTCGATCAGGTCTTCGCCTCCGTCTCCGCTTAGGCTGTCATCGCCCAAATCACCTACAATCGTATCGTTCCCGGCATTGCCAAAGATAACGTCGTCGCCGTCCGTGCCATTTGCCTGTTCGGAGCCCGCGCCCCCCTGCACTGATCCAAGTGGATCAGGCAAATCGAATGAAGGCGCATCAATCCAGATGGGCGCCACGGGCTGCGGCCCCGCGGTTTCCGTCGGCGGATGCAAAGGGGGGATATCCGGATCGTCGACGACATAGGCGGACGGGTCTGTCGGGGGGCGGTTGCCCACAATGATTGCGTCGCCATTGAAATCTGCCGCAGACAAGGATGCACCATTGGCCGACCGCACCTCGATCACGGACGTACCATACCGCAATTCGGCCCCCAAACTGGTCGATGAGACGATCAGGTTTTCAACGCCGCCGACCACACCAAGTGCCGAGATATCAATGCGGTCTTCGCCGGGTTGGTAATCAAGGATAACGTCAATTGCGTCGTCCTGAGTAAACACGAACACATCAGCACCGGTATCGCCGCGCAAGGTGTCGCTGCCTTCACCGTCAATCAGGATGTCATTGCCAGCGCCCCCTTGAAGCAGGTCAGCGCCGTCTGCCCCGTTCAGGATATCGTCCCCATCTGTACCATTGAGTGTCCCGCCCCCGGAGGACGCCACCTGTGTCTCGCCCGGTGCGTCGGCGGTGATTTCGTATTCAACCAAATACGGGGCCGATTGGGTCGTGACGAACAGGCGGGCACCGTTGTCCGTGTCTACCGCTTCGATGCCCGAGATATTGTTCAAAGGGCTGTCGAGGCTGCCTGCAATCGTCTCGACATGCTGGAGCCGCCCACCGTTCAGCATCACAAATAGGCTGATGCCGGAATCCGTCCCGGCCGCGACCACAAATTCCTGCCCGTTGATCGTGACTGTGTCGACAAAGCTGGCGTCGTCAAACCGTGTGTCGAGCGTATCAAGCACATGATCTACGATGCGCATGTCATCCCCATCTGCGTCGATGGCAAGGACCGACAGCGATCCGCTGCCTGACGCAGTAACAACAACATAAAGCGCACCATCGGCCCCGATCACCGTCGTCATCGCTCCGGGCTGTTCTGCCCAGAACCCGTGATCCACATTCAGGTCAGCCATGTGTTGCATCTGGCCATCGCCTGCCATTCGAAACAACGACACAGTGTTGTCCGCTCCGTAGCTGACCACCGCCACAGTCTGGCCCCCATGGGTCGCCGTCACAATGTCACTTGCAACCTGGTCATTCATGGCTGTGCCCTGCCCAACAGACTCGATGCCCATCTGCGTGCCACTCGTGAACGTTATCTGCGCCAACCCACCACCGCGTATCGCCACCAGTCCGCCGGTGGCATCGCTCCACAAAGCCATCTCGGTGATATCACCGGCATCAAAACCACTCTCAGTTATGCTCGTGGCGCTGCCAAAAATGCCTGAGATCTGACCCGCTGTGACCGAAACGCCTTGCAATGCGTAACTGTCCAGACCCGCAAGATAAAGCTCAAACCCGGTCCCACTGATCTGGCGGATCTCAATGTCCGTGCTTTCTAGTTGCAGATACGAAGACGAAATGGACCAACTGTCTACCTCGTTGGTGTCGCCGGCATTTGCGCCAAGTTCGAAGGCGGTCAGCCATCCGTCACCGCGCGTGGCAGCAAAGAGGTACGTGACCGCCGTGGTCTGAACCACGTCCAGATCCATCACGCCAACAACGGCACCTGAATTTGCAACTGTTACGGCGCCATACGCCGTTAGTGACATCCGCATCTTTACCCCCCAAAGGACTTGCGTTCTTGAGAAGGGTAAATGCCAATACGAGGTGCAGGCTTGTGGTCGCATTTACGGCGTTTCTGCGACCCATGAAGCGGATTTTAATGGATCAAGTCATGCTCCATTTACCATGCACGGCAATGGACGCCGTTGCAGGCACGCAGATTGCACCGTTCGCACCCTTTTGCCCAAGTTAACCCCGAGAGAGGAACGTACGCCGGATTAACCAGCGATTTTCCTGAAAGGACCGCCTGCATGTCTGAGACTTCTCCAATCCTGTCTTTGCCCTATATTCAACCCTCGCAGGCCCAAAAGCATGTCACACACAATGAGGCACTGCGTGGGCTTGATGCCATCGTGCAACTGGCCGTCATTTCCGCTGAACTGACGGCACCACCCGTTACGCCATCTGAAGGCGACAGGTACATTGTTGGCAATGGTGCGACCGGTGGCTGGTCAGGTCAGGACAACGCAATCGCCGTATGGGCCGACAACGCGTGGACATTCCATTTTCCCATCACCGGTTGGCGCGCGGATGTGCAAGGCAGTGCCAGCCTGTTGCGTTTTGATGGCAGCGGCTGGACCACACCCGGCCTCGCGCCCTTGCAGAACGTGCCCCACGTGGGTGTGAATACGACCGCGGATGACACAAACCGTCTTAGCGTGTCGTCGTCGGCGACTCTGCTGAACAACGTCGGCAGCGGCCACCAGCCGAAGCTGAACAAGAACGCTCAGACCGATACCGCCAGCCTTTTGTTCCAAACCGGGTTTTCCGGTCGGGCTGAGATGGGTACCGCCGGCAATGATGATTTCGCGGTCAAAGTGTCGTCCAACGGCACGCTGTTCAACACGGCCCTTGTGGCTGATGCCACCGACGGCGCGGTCCGCTTCCCGCAGGGCAAATGCTACTTTGATGAAGTCTTCATCGCGGATGATGCGGCGTATGGCTTTGACATACCATTTTCCGATCCGGCGCGTATCATGATGTGGCTCTCGCTTGATCTGGCGGGGCAGTTCTATCTGTTTTCGATCACGGGTGCGTTGAGCGGAGCCAGCAATCTGGCCGCGATGTTCACAAGCCCGACGGGCAACTTGAATTTCCTGACCGGGCCACTGGATGGCACAACGGGGTCGGATAATGCGATCAGCATATCCATCGACGCCTCAGGCGCGGTTCCGCGCATGTATCTTGAAAACCGTTTGGGATCAGATCGCACGTTTACGATGTCGACCCTTGGTAAATAAAACGGTTTGCGCAGGCCTCCCAATATTGGCCTGCGCAAATATGTTTAGTCACATGGGCAATCCTCGACAAAAGAGCGGCACAGCGCCATTTTCTTGAGCGCCAAATCACATCCACCGTGACAACCAACCCCCGCTTTGCTATGCGCCAGCCTGCATAACAAAAGGGTCTTCCCTCGTGAAAATTACCGAGACTGCATTGCAAGGCGTCCTGCTGATCGAACCGCGCCGCTTCGGGGATGCACGTGGATTTTTCAGCGAAAGCTGGAACAAGAAGGCCATGGCAGACCACGGTATTTACACGGACTTTGTTCAAGACAACCATTCGATGTCTGGCGCAGTTGGCACCGTACGCGGTCTCCACTTTCAAGCCCCTCCGTCGGCACAGGCCAAACTGGTGCGCTGCGGGCGCGGGGCATTGTTTGACGTCGCCGTCGACATCCGGCGCGGATCACCGACTTATGGCGCTTGGGTCGGTTACGAACTGAGCTTTGACAACGGTCTTCAGCTTTTGATCCCCGAAGGGTTTCTTCACGGCTTTGCCACCCGCGCACCGGACACCGAAATCATCTACAAATGCTCGGACTACTACGATGTGGCGGCCGATGGTGCAGTGGCATGGGACAGTTGCGGGATTGACTGGGGCGTGACTGGTACGCCAATCCTGTCGGATAAGGACGCATTGGCTCCCGCGCTCGCAGATTTTGACAGCCCCTTCATTTATGAGGCCCCACAATGAAACTTTTAGTCACAGGCGGCGCTGGGTTTATCGGGTCAGCAGTGGTGCGTCAGGCCGTCGCCGCAGGTCACCACGTCGTCAATCTTGATGCGCTGACATATGCAGCCTGCCTTGAGAATGTCGCGCCGGTTTCGGATGATCCCAATTACACCTTTGTAGAGGCTGATATTCGGGACCGCGCAGCACTCGACGCCATTCTAAATACGCACCAACCCGACGCCATCATGCATCTGGCGGCCGAAAGCCATGTGGATCGATCCATCGATGGTCCAGGCACCTTCATCGACACAAACGTCATGGGCACCTTCCACCTTCTTGAGGCCACGCGCAGCTATTGGGAAAAGGCAGGTCGCCCCGCTGATTTCCGGTTCCATCACATCTCAACGGACGAGGTGTTTGGCTCACTTGGACCCACGGGCATGTTCACTGAAGACACACCTTATGACCCGCGCAGTCCCTATTCTGCCTCAAAGGCCTCGTCCGACCATCTGGTCCGCGCATGGTGTGAAACCTATGGCCTGCCTGTCATTCTGACCAACTGCTCGAACAACTATGGCCCCTACCATTTCCCCGAAAAGCTGATCCCGGTCATTATCCTCAATGCGCTGGCGGGTAAGGCGCTGCCGATCTACGGCGACGGGTCGAACGTGCGCGACTGGCTATATGTCGAGGATCACGCGGACGCGCTGTTGCTTGTGGTGCAAAAAGGTGAGGTCGGTCGGTCCTACAACATCGGTGGGGAAAACGAGCGGTCGAACCTCGAACTCGTCAATACGCTGTGCGCGATACTGGATGAAGTGCGGCCCAAAACGTCCGGATCGTACTCCGATCAAATTACATTTGTGACCGACAGACCCGGCCACGATGCACGCTATGCCATCGATCCAACGCGCATCCGCTCCGAACTGGGCTGGTCCCCCTCGGTGACGGTCGAAGATGGGCTGCGCCGCACTGTGCATTGGTATCTTGAAAATGAGGCGTGGTGGCGCGCCTTGCAGGATCGCTCGGGCGTCGGGCAGCGGCTGGGCACAGGTACATGACAATCCTCGTCTTTGGATCAACCGGGCAGGTATCGGCTGAATTGGCGGCCCTGTCGGACACCATGTGTTTGGGGCGCGATGTGGCTGACCTGACCGATCCGCAAGCCTGTGCACAAGCGATTCTCACCCACGCACCCGACGCCGTTATCAACGCAGCCGCATATACCGCAGTAGATCGCGCCGAAAGCGAAGAAGCGCTTGCAACAAAAATCAACGGTCATGCGCCAACTGCAATGGCCACCGCCTGCGCCGAATTAGGCATTCCGATGATCCACATCTCGACAGATTATGTGTTCAACGGCACCGGCACCAAACCGTGGGCACCGCAGGATGTAACCGCCCCCCTTGGCGCATACGGACGTTCCAAACTGATCGGCGAAAACGGGGTACGTCAATCCGGGGCGACGCATGCAATCCTGCGCACGTCATGGGTGTTTTCCGCGCACGGCGCCAACTTTGTCAAAACGATGCTCCGCCTTGGGGCCGAGCGCGATGCACTGACCATTGTTGCCGACCAAATCGGCGGACCAACCCCTGCACGCGACATTGCCAAGGCCTGCTACAGCATGGCAACGCACCTGATCAGTAACCGTGATGCTTCTGGCACCTATCATTTTTCTGGCGGCCCAGACTGTTCATGGGCAGATTTTGCGCGGGCCATTTTTGAGGTGGCCAATATCGACTGTGTTGTGACCGACATTCCGACGTCGGCCTATCCGACACCTGCTGCACGACCGGCAAACTCACGGATGAACTGTGCATCCCTGACAGATACCTTTGGCATCAAGCGCCCTGACTGGCGCGTTGGCCTAATCGACACCATTAAAGAGCTAGAGGCCACATCATGACCAAACGCAAAGGGATCATTCTGGCAGGTGGATCAGGCACGCGACTGTACCCAATCACGATGGGCGTCTCAAAACAGCTCTTGCCGATCTATGACAAGCCGATGATCTACTATCCAATCTCCGTGCTGATGCTGGCAGGCATCCGGGACATCGCGATGATCACTACGCCGCAGGATCAAGATCAGTTCAAGCGCACCCTCGGAGACGGCAGCCAGTGGGGCATCTCACTGACGTATATCGTTCAGCCCTCACCAGACGGGCTGGCCCAGGCTTATATACTGGCAGAGGACTTCTTGGATGGCGCACCTTCGGCCATGGTTTTGGGCGACAACATCTTTTTTGGGCATGGGCTGCCCGACTTGCTGGCGGATGCCGATACGCAAACCCAAGGTGGTACCGTATTCGGGTATCACGTCTCTGATCCTGAGCGTTACGGTGTGGTCGGGTTTGACGATGACGGAACTGCACGGGAAATCATCGAAAAGCCAATCAATCCACCTTCGAACTACGCGGTTACGGGGCTCTACTTCCTCGACGCTGATGCGCCGAAGCGGGCGCGCGCCGTAAAGCCTTCTGAACGGGGTGAGCTTGAAATCACCACACTTCTCGAGATGTATCTGGCCGAGGGTCTATTGCGTGTGAACCGGATGGGGCGCGGATACGCATGGCTGGATACTGGAACCCATGGCAGCCTTTTGGATGCTGGTAATTTCGTGCGGACCTTGACCAACCGGCAAGGGCTGCAAACCGGCTGCCTCGAAGAGATCGCGTTTGAAAGCGGCTGGATAAGCAAGGAAGACCTGCAAAAACGTGCAGCCCTTTTTTCCAAGAACGACTACGGCACTTATCTGAACAGTCTTTTGGACTGATCAAGGGGCGCGTGGAAATGCGCCCTACATTTTGGTTCTCGCACCACGAACAAAACGCGCCATCACGATAGACACAAAACGTTTGTCTCAAATCGTTGGAATTTCATCGCCCCAAACGCCAAATTTGCGCCCTATTTCTAAATGAGATCGACAGTAAAGCTTCCTCGTCTTTGACTGTCATAAGGGCCTCAATCACATGTGTTCGATCTGTTTCGCCACCCGTACCTTTGATCCTGTGCGACATCAGGACGGGGCAGACCCTGCATTTGCCAACCTGACCGAAGATCCAAATGCAATTGACGGCATCACGACCACAAACACGATGGCAGTTGGGGATATATTTTCTGGAACGTTGTCAGAAAGCGGAGACGAAGATTGGGTGGCCATCAATCTGACAGCCGGGGAATCGTATAAATTCGCTTTGGACGGTGGGACATTGAGCGACCCGCTGGTTCGGTTGTTCGACGCATACGGCAATCAGGTTGCAGCCAACGACGATGGTGGGCCGGGTCTGTTTTCGCTGCTGGAGTTCGAACCGGATACCTCTGGCACATATTACGTGGTGGCGGATGCGTTTTCGACGCAGACCGGCACATATTCTCTCACCGCCACGGGCGAATCTGGCGCTTCACCTGATCCGGTATCTACCGGCACACTGAACGACATGGCGCTGTACCTCACCGAAGGTTTTTGGGGAAACCGGGAGATCAGTTTTGATACCGACCAATCCAACGTCATCACCGTTAGCATTGCCGGGCTGACGGCAGCAGCGCAGCAACTGGCCCAGTGGGCGATGGAAGCATGGGAAATGGTGGCCAATCTCGATTTTCAGATCGTCACCTCGGGCGAGATGATCACCATGGACGACGAGTTCAGTGGCGCATTTGCCTACGCGCCCAACTCTGGGTCCAACGGTGGTGTCGAAATGAATGTGTCCACCGGCTGGATCGACTCCTACGGCATCACAATCGACAGCTACAGTTTCCAGACCTTTCTGCATGAAATCGGCCATGCGATCGGCCTTGGGCATCAGGGTGGCTATAATGGCGGTGCCAGTTATGGCAGTGACGCGCTTTTTGCCGAAGACAGCTGGCAAATGTCGGTCATGTCGTATTTCAGCCAGACCGAAAACACGTCGATCACAGCCAGCTATGCGTTCGTCACCACTCCGATGATGGTCGATATTCTTGCGATTCAGAACATCTATGGCGCGGCGGGTCCTGACAGTGTCACAGCGGGCGACACCGTCTATGGCGCAGGCTCTGACCTTGGGAATTACCTTGATTCTATCTTTGACCGGCTGGCGGGCGAGGGCACCTCGTCTGAAGTGTCAGGAAGTACCGTCGCCTTCACCCTCTACGATCAGGGCGGCAGCGACACGATTGACCTCAGCTATATGACAGACGCCGCCCGTCTTGATCTGCGGGATGAAACGTTTTCAGACTTTGGCAACATGATTGGTGTGATGGGCATTGCCAGCGGCACCATCATTGAAAACGCCATGCTGGGCGATGGCGCGGATGACGTCACCGGTAACGACGCCGCCAACACAATAGATCTTGGCATCGGCAACGACATTGCCCTGGTCGGGGCAGGGAATGACTCGGTTTTAGGCGGCATCGGCTTTGACACCATAGAGGGTGGCGCTGGCGATGACACGCTGCTCGGCGGGAATGGCGCGGACTCATTGATGGGCGGCGATGGCGCAGACCTGTTGGAAGGCGGCGCTGGCTATGACCAGATCCAAGGCGGGGACGGCAATGACCGGATCCTCGCCGGCTCCACCGCTGACCGTGTCTATGGCGGCGACGGTGACGATTGGATCAGTGGCGGGTCCAACGAGGGTATCACAGTTGACGGCCTTTGGGGTGAAGAAGGCAATGACACAATCTTTGGCGACGGTGGCTTTGACCTGCTGGACGGCGGGGCAGGTAATGACTTGCTTGATGGCGGCGATCAGGCGGACAACCTTCTTGGGGGCGACGGCAATGATATCCTGCGGGGTGGCCTTGGCCTGGACCGATTGTTTGGCGGGGCGGGCGACGATCTGGCCGAAGGGGGTGAGGGCAATGACGGCCTCTTTGGCGAAGATGGCGACGATTTGCTCTATGGCGAGGCAGGAAATGATAACTTTTTTGGTGGTAGCGGAAATGACTTTCTTAGTGGCGGGGAGGACAATGACACGATGGATGGCGGCTCTGGTTTCGACACACTGGACGGCGGAACCGGCGATGACGAGATGTTTGGAAGATTCAACGCTGATACTTTCGTGTTCTCCGATGGGCACGGCAATGACACAATCGGCGATTTCAGCGCACTGAACGATTTCGAAGTAATTGATCTGAGCAGTGTGAGCGCGCTGACCGCGCTTAGTGATCTGGACCTTGGCAGCAGTTCAGGCGGGGCGGCGACCCAAGTCGGCAACGACGTGATTATTGCCACAGGCGCGACCTCCTCTATCACGTTGTCAAACGTGATTTTGTCGGAGTTGGACACGCTTGATTTCATCTTCTGACGCATAAGCCATCATTGATGCCCGAAAGGCAGACCATAGTTACTGGAAATTAACCAATTCGGCGAAAAGTGTCCGCAACATGCAGACACTCAAACCTTTCGAAAATCTGTTTCTCAGCATCGGCGCGATGAAGGCTGGTACCACATGGCTTTATGCCGTTCTGGGTCGCCATCCTGAACTGCATTTCGCGATGGAGAAGGAGGTTCACTACTTCTATCACCGCTTCGTCAACTCCAATCAGCTTAGTGAAAAGCGTCGGCTGAAAGAAGCGTATGATCGTTACATCCCGCGCTTTGATCCCAAGACCAGCCATGTGGACGTGGTGCGTCAAAACTTGCGCTGGATCGCCGCCTATCTGGATCGGCCCGTGGATGATCTGTGGTATCGCAACCTGTTCCAGTTGCGCGATCACGAGACTTATGCGTGCGATTTCTCCAATCTGAACGCACATCTCCCTGCCGAGGCATGGCCACGGATTTCTGACAGCAGTCAGAAATTGCGGGTGCTTTATACGTTGCGCCATCCGGTCAAGCGGCTCTGGAGCCATACGAAGTTTCACCTCGAACTGACCGGCCGCGCGGACAAACTTGACCATTGGGGCCCGCATGAATTTGAAGCCTTTTTGCGCCAGCCCCACATCTGGGAAAACGCAGAATATGGCGCAGTTCTGCGCCGTGCAGGCGCCGTACTGCAACCAGATCAGTTCAAGGCCATCTTTTACGAAGATCTGCACGCCGACCAACGCGGCACATTGGCTGATATCGAACAGTTCCTGGGCGTGGCAGCCTTTGACTACCCAAAATCCTTGCTGGAAAAACGCTTCACCGAAAGCGTGAAGCGGCCGATGCCTGCCTTCTTTGCTGACTTGGTGGCTGACGACGTTGCCCGGATAACTGCCGAAGTCGAAGCCCAAGGCTACACCATTCCAGACAGTTGGCGCAGTTGACCGTCACCCAGATCTATTTATCCAAAATGTCCCGGTGATACCGGTTCAGCAAAAACAACCCGGCCAAACCAAGACCGCCGCCCAGCGCAATCGGGTAAATCACTGACACGTAAGTGGGCTGATAAAATGGATAAAACCCGTCGCGCATCATGCCGACCACATGCACCAGCGGATTGAACCACAAATAGTCTGCATGTGGCTGCGGCACGATTTCAAAGTTGAAAAAGATACAGGAAATCAGAAAAAGCGGACGGTTCAAAACCGCCCATGCCGTCTGCCACACCGGGTAAGCCAACGTCAGAAAGCTGTTTAGTGTCCCGACCCCAAAGCCCAGCGCCAACAGCATCACATAAGCCAACGCAATTTTTGACACATCAAACGTTGTATCCGGTTGCTGCATCACAAGGATAAACCCCAGTACCAGCCCGTGCACCACCAGGTGCGTCAACATATTGAGCAGGAATCGCGCCATCAGTGCATCCAGAAACGTGACACGCGGATAGGCAAGAAGGGCGCGGCTGAACTGGATCGTCTGCCCCAATTTGCCAGAGATGTCCGAATACATCAGGAACGGAAGAAGGCCCGCCGAATAAAACAAGGCAAAGTTGGTCCCCAACGGCGGACTGCGGAACCCAACAGAAAAAATCAGCGTCAGCAGTGCGATACCCCCCGCCGGTTCCAGAATAGCCCATACATATCCACCCGGAGAGCGCCCGTAGGTTGTCGAAACCTCGCGCAAGATCAACGCAAAGACGGCGCGCAAGGTCGACAGACGCATGTTGTGTGCAGCCACCGCCGGAACCGGACTGAGATGCATGTGTTTCCCCTCGCATCTGTAGAAAATCTTAAGAAGTTCAGGCTAGCCAAGTGAGAAGAACAAACACTTAACCCGCGGTGGATTCGGCCAGCATGGCACAAATCAGCACGAAAACAGCCGAAGCGGATGTTGAATATCCGACGCAAAAACCGCGGGTCCTGCGTGCCAAACAGCGCACCGAAGCGACGTTCGGCGGCATAACGTCGGACACCGGCAAATTGTCTGCGCATTCCAAACCTGCACCTACCTTGCCTGCCCATCCGGCAGAGGTTGCACGTAAAACCAAAATATCTGCACAGCATACCGTTCCAAGTCCCGCGCCAGCGCGCCGTGCGCAGACCCGTGGACGCCACCGGTTTTTGGCGCTGTCCTTCATCTTGTTCTTCGCCGCGCCGGTGATCCTGACCGCCTATTACCTTTGGACTTTCGCTGCAGACCAATACGCCTCGAACCTCGCATTTTCCGTGCGCTCAGAGGAACAAGGGTCAGCCATTGAGCTGTTGGGCGGCGTAACGGAACTGTCAGGATCCAGCACTGCGGATACAGACATTTTGTTTGCCTACCTCACAAGTCAGGAATTGGTCTCAAAGGTGGACGACCGTCTTGATCTGGCGCAGATCTGGAGCAAGGTGACCGTCAACAACGATCCGTTCTTTGCCTATGATCCGAGCGGCACGATTGAAGATTTGCTGGCCCATTGGCAGCGCAAGATATCGATCATCTATGACAGTGGAACCCGCCTGATCGACGTCCAGGTGCTGGCATTTGACCCCGCCGACGCACAGGCTGTGGCCCAAGCCGTCGTGGAAGAAAGCACGGCGATGATCAATGCGCTGTCCGACACCGCGCGGGACGATGCAATCAAATATGCCCGCGAAGAATTGGTCGTCGCCTCGACCCGTTTGAAAGAGGCGCGTCAGGCTCTCACTCTGTTTCGCAACCGAACACAGATCGTGGACCCGGACATCGACACCCGAAATCAAATGGGCGTTCTCGTAACCCTCCAACAACAGTTGGCCGATGCGCTTATCGATTTTGATTTGTTGCAAGACACGACCCGGTCTGGCGATCCACGTATCGTACAGGCCACACGGCGCGTTGACGTCATTCAAAAGCGTATTGACGCTGAACGTCGCAAGCTTGGTTTAGGGGCGGGCGCTCAAGAGGGTGTCGTGTTTGCCGACCTTGTCGGCGAGTATGAAGGGCTCATCGTGGACCGTGAATTTGCCGAAGCTGCTTATACCAGCGCGTTGGCCACCCATGACGCCGCACTCGCCGAGGCGCGACGCCAAAGCCGGTATCTTGCGGCCCACATCCGCCCGACGCTGGCGCAACAGGCCGAGTATCCTCAACGGCTCAAGATCCTTCTGCTGGTGGCGCTTTGCAGCTTTCTTGGCTGGAGCATTTTGAGCCTTGTTTTCTACAGCTTGCGCGACCGCAGATAGGGGAAGCCGATGATCGAACTGGATCGTTTAACCAAAGTGTTTTGGGTCAAAGGCGGGCGCAAGCGTGTGTTGGATTCCTTGAGCACTACGTTTCCCACGGGGGCCAGTGTGGCGCTCTTGGGGCGCAACGGCGCGGGCAAAAGCACTCTGCTAAAGCTGATCGCGGGCACGATGCGCCCGACCTCAGGTCAGGTACTGTCGAGCGGTTTGATCTCTTATCCGGTCGGTTTCGCCGGGTCTTTTCACCCGGATATGTCCGGCTTGCAAAACGCGCGCTTTGTAGCGCGCCTATATGGCGTCGACACGGACGAGTTGGTCGATTTCGTTGAGGATTTCGCGGAACTGGGTCCGCATTTCAGGATGCCGCTGCGTACCTATTCATCGGGCATGCGAGCACGTCTGTCATTTGGTGTGTCGATGGGCATCCCATTTGACACATACTTGGTGGACGAAGTGACATCCGTCGGGGACGGCGCATTCCGGGACAAGAGCGTGCGGGTCTTTGACGACCGGCGGCGGACGGCGGGGGCGATCGTTGTTTCGCATTCAGAGGTTATGGTCCGGCGTATTTGCGACATGGCTGCGGTGCTCGAAAACGGAAAAGCGACGCTTTATTTGGACGTTGATACAGCTCTTGAGCATCACGCTGAAAATCTTGCCAACCCACCAGCACATCAACAGCGGTTGGCATCATGACAGCGATTGATACAAACATTGCCGCATCCTTAATGCGCGTCCTGAGGCAAGCTGTACGTCTGCCTCATCTGCGCCGTTTTGGGTCAGCGGTCCGTCAGGATGGCTGGCGCCTCGCTATTGCCAAAGCGCGCCATTTCCTTGGCATGCAGTGGCACGGATCGGCCCACACGGTTCTACGAGAAACGGCACATCCATCCCGGCAATCGCCTCTGTATCTACATGGAATCTGGCGGCAGTTGGCGCGCGGAAACGCATTTCACGTCAGCGCACCACCCAGCGACTCAAACCATCGGTGTGTCGCCATCATCGGTGATCTGAACCTGCCACAGTGCCGCAAATATCGGGTCGAACAGCTGGCCGGGTTTTGGCACGAGCAGGATGTGCTTTGCGAGTTTGCGCATTACGAAGACCTGCCAAGGGTCACCCGCCTGCTAAGTCAGGCGACCCATGTGGTTGAGTACCGCCTGCCAGCCACGCCGTTGACAGAGATGCTGCGCTATGAGGCGCGGCGGCTGCGCCTGCCGATCCTTTATGACATCGACGATCCCCTCTTTTCGGTGTCCGCCTACGAGACCTATGGGAATATGAGCGCGGTCGACCCGGTGATGAAACAGCACTTTGTCGCGCAAGCGCCCAAGTTCATGT
Source organism: Tateyamaria sp. Alg231-49 (assembly GCF_900143535.1). GTDB lineage: Bacteria > Pseudomonadota > Alphaproteobacteria > Rhodobacterales > Rhodobacteraceae > Tateyamaria. The sequence continues at coordinate 36,824 of NZ_FRFA01000004.1, forward strand.
CAATGATGAACGGCGCCGACATGATCTCGGTCTCCACCCCCGGGTTGGCGCAGCACGCGGCCCTGTATTCAACCCGGCCGATCCATGTGCGCCGCAATTTTGCTGACCCGGTCACGCTTACCGCAGGTGCACGCGCACATGCGGAAAGACCGGCAAGCGACGGTGCTTTTCGTGTGGCCTTTGCCAGCGGCTCCAAGGGCCATGAGGTCGATTTTGCCGAGATAGCAGACGTGATCGAAGCATTCATTCTGGCTGCGCCCAAACGCCGTCTTCTTCTGCTTGGGCACTTCAACACAACGAAGTTGCCAAAAACCCTCTTCGCGCGCACAGATGTCGTGCCGTTTTCGACATATGAGGCGTATCTGGCCGTCCTTGCCCGCGCAGATTGCGCCGTGATGCCTTTCGTCGATGATCTGTTCAATCAATGCAAAAGCGCGGTTCGCGTGATTGATGCCGCTGCGACGTCAGTTCCATCCATAGTAGGCCCAGTTGGCGATCTGGCGCCCATGATCACGCACGGCAAAACGGGTTACATCGCGCAAAATCCCAAGGATTAGCTGACGCACCTCACATCGCTGGCAGATAGGCCTGATCAGGCGCGTGAAATGGGCCTTGCCGCGCGGCAAGTGCTCGAAACCGACTGGAGCGGGCAAGCCAGCGCGCACATCGTTGATCCCGAGATTTTGGAGTGGGTTAAGCGATGAACAAACGCCACATCCTGCTGGCCAACGTTTTCTTTGCGCCATTTACATACGGTGGTGCAACCATTGTGGCCGAAGAGCTGGCCAAGGCGCTTGTCGCGCGCGGAGATTACCGGATTACCGCGGTGTCCCTGTGCAGCCGAACCGAGCTTGAAACATATACTGTGATGAAGTCAGAGCGTGACGGCATCGTGAACTACGTCATCAACGTTCCCCAAGGCCGCAGCTATCATGAGATGTACAACAACCCGCAGGTCACCGCCCTTTTAGGAGAGTTGATGGACGGGCTACGCCCTGATCTGGTGCATGCCCATTGCGTTCAAGACATTGGTGCGGGCATCCTTCAGGCCGCTCATGCGCGAAACATTCCCATCGTTCTCAGCGTCCATGACTTTTGGTGGATTTGTGAACGGCAGTTCATGATCCGTCCAAACGGGAGCTATTGCGGACAGTCGCCAGTGCGCATTGACGCCTGCCGCGGATGTGCGAGCGACATGGGCGCAGCACGCACACGGTTTGATCACCTCGGAATGATGGGCGCACTGGCCGATTGCGTGACCTATCCCAGCCAATTTGCACATGACCTCGTCTCGTCTTCCGGCTTTGCGCCCGGGCGAGGAATCGTGCTGGAAAATGGCGTGCGGCTGCCCGACCCTGATTTTCCTGACGCGCAGGGGGCGCGGCGCGCACGCGATCCGCGCCTGACATTCGGGTTTGTTGGCGGCCCCTCACAAATCAAGGGTTGGCCGACGATCCGCGCCGCATTTCAAATGCTCGAACAAGAGGACTTTCGCGTCCTTCTGGTAGACGGCAGCCAAGATGGAACGTGGTGGACACCTGCTCATACAAAAGGGCTCAAGGGAGATTGGCAAATTTTCCCTAGATTTGAGCAAGCGAACATGGATTCGTTTTACGCTCAAATCGACGTGTTGCTATTCATGTCCCAGTGGAAGGAAACATTTGGCCTCGCCGTTCGCGAGGCACTGGCACGTGGGATCGACGTCATTCAAACCGACAGTGGCGGCACGGTAGAACACAAGGCAGCCCATAGTATCGATCCGATCCCAATTGGCGCACCGGCATCCGCACTGCAAGAACGGCTCGCCACCGCTTTGGCACAACACCCACAGGCACAGGTGCATACACCCGTTGCCGGATACGCAGATCAAGCACGCGCGTTCCACCAAATTGTGGAGAATGTTCTTGGCGCTGCCTGATCCAAGGGCCGAAACCGTTGATATTCTGATGGCCGTGTACAACGGGGCAGACACACTGCCGGCTCAACTCAAGAGTTTCGACGCGCAGTCGCACTGCAATTGGCGGCTGTTGGCCAGCGATGATGGGTCCAGCGACAAAACCGTGCAGGTATTGAATACCTTTGGCAGAGCGCACCCTCGCGGGCAGGTCAAAATGATCAAGGGCCCGCAACAAGGGGCGTCGGAAAACTTCCTCGGGCTTTTGCGCCACGTGGCCAATCAAAATCCAGAACCCCGCTGGATCGCCTTTTCTGATCAGGATGATGTTTGGCTTCCCGACAAGATCTCTCGGGCCATGACGACGTTGGGGCAGTGCGATCCATCCCTTCCAGCCCTTTATTGCAGCCGCACTTGGGTCACCTGCCGCAGCCTGTCGAACCGCCGGATATCCGCGCCGCGCCCCCGTGCCCCACATTTTCGCAATGCACTGGTGCAAAACATCGCAGCGGGAAACACGATTGTTTTGAATCCGGCTGCGGTTTCGCTTGTGTTAGAGGCGGTCAAATACGTTGGGCCCGTCGTTGTACACGATTGGTGGCTCTATCAATTGATCTCTGGGGCTGGAGGAAGGATCGTTCATGATAATGTGCCCGGCCTTCTTTATCGTCAGCACGAAGCGAACCAAATTGGTGTAAATGACACGGCCAATGCCCGATTGCGGCGATTTCTTCAGTTACTGCGCGGGGACTTTCGCGCGTGGAATCAAACCAATATTGCCGCCCTGCTCTCTTGTGGTGCGGTTTTGCGCCCCGATCACCTTGCAATGCTGGAGTCGTTTGCACGACTTTCGACGCTGCCGGTGTTACAACGGATGCTGTTGCTCAAACGGCTTGGCTTGTACCGCCAAACAGTCGGCGGCACGATGACGCTGTGGTTTGCGGTCTTGTTTCGATTGGTGTGATACTGGGCACAGTCCTCAGAGTCGTGTGGGTATACGTTACTCAAGCCTTGCGCTGCTTGGCGTTCTGCACAAAACAGGGCCAGTGCACAGAATCCATGGAGTTTTGTCGTGAAAATTGCAGTGATTGGGACGGGCTATGTCGGCCTCGTCTCGGGTGTGTGCTTTTCGGACTTTGGTCACGACGTGGTTTGCGTCGACAAGGATTCCACTAAAATTGAGACGCTGAAGCAGGGCGAAGTGCCAATTTACGAGCCCGGTCTTGATGCGCTGATGATCAAAAATGTTGAGGCAGGCCGCCTGTCTTTTACAGTCGATCTGGCCAGTGCCGTAGAAGGCGCAGAAGCTATTTTCATCGCCGTGGGTACACCGACCCGGCGTGGCGACGGGCACGCCGATCTGACATATGTGATGGCTGCGGCCGAAGAAGTGGCGAAACTTACCAAAGACTATGTCGTCGTCGTTACCAAATCGACCGTCCCTGTGGGCACCAACCGGCAGGTCAAACAAGTGGTGCGCAAAGCCAACCCAGACCTCGACTTTGACGTGGCCAGCAACCCCGAATTCCTGCGCGAAGGGGCCGCAATCGACGACTTCATGAAGCCTGACCGCGTCGTCGTTGGCGTTCAGAACGATCGCGCTGCCGAGGTGATGGCTGAAATCTACCGCCCCCTTTTCCTGCGAGATTTCCCGATCGTCACCACCGATCTGGAAAGCGCCGAGATGATCAAATACGCCGCCAACGCATTTCTGGCGACCAAGATCACATTTATCAACGAAATCGCCGCCCTGTGCGAACGCACCGGTGCCGATATTAAACAGGTGTCCAAAGGAATGGGCTTGGACGGACGCATCGGGAACAAGTTTCTGCACGCCGGTCCAGGCTATGGCGGATCTTGTTTCCCCAAAGATACCAAAGCGTTGGCCCGGATCGGGCAAGAGCATGCGGTTCCCATGCAGATCACTGAAACGGTGATCAAAGTGAACGAAGAAACCAAACGGCGCATGATCGACAAGATTTTTGACCTGTGTGACGGGCAATTGGCAGGCAAAACCGTCGCCGTCTTTGGGGTCACATTCAAACCCAACACAGACGACATGCGCGATGCGCCCTCGCTTACAATTGTGCCCGCCTTGATCGGCGCAGGGGCCAAAGTGCGCGTCACAGACCCGCAAGGTCACCATGAAGGCGCAGCTTTGCTTCCGGGCGTGCAGTGGGCTGAAGACGCATACAAAGCGGCCCAAAACGCCGATCTGGTCGTAATCCTGACAGAGTGGAACGAATTCCGCGCTCTCGACCTCAAGCGATTGGCGCGACGCATGGCAACCCCGCACATGGCTGATTTGCGCAATATCTACTCTGCACAAGACGCAAAACGCGCCGGTTTCACCGCCTATGACAGCATTGGGCGCGCTGCGTGGACGGCGGAGAAGGACGAATAGTGCCCCGCGTTCTGATCACTGGCAGTTCCGGCTTTATCGGCTACCATCTGGCCAAACGGTTGCTGGAGGACGGTTTTGAAGTGATCGGGCTGGATGCCATGACCGATTACTATGACGTCACCCTCAAAGAACGTCGCCAACAAATGCTGTCTCAGAAACCCGGCTTTCGCGCCATTAACGCGCGGGTCGAGACCGACAACGTGCTGGCTGACCTGGTTGCAGAGGCAAAGCCGAACATCATCGTTCATCTCGCGGCCCAAGCCGGGGTGCGGTATTCGATCGACAACCCACGCTCATACGTCGACTCTAACCTGATTGGCACCTTCAACTTGCTTGAGGCAGTGCGGGCTTGCCCCTGCGACCATTTGCTGATCGCCTCGACATCCTCTGTATACGGCGCCAACGCAAAGATGCCTTACGCAGAAACGGACAAGGCTGATCTGCCAATGTCGTTCTACGCCGCCACGAAAAAGGCGACCGAGGCGATGGCTCATTCCTATGCCCACCTCTACGGCATGCCGGTCACGATGTTTCGGTTTTTCACGGTTTATGGCCCGTGGGGCCGCCCCGACATGGCGCATTTCAAATTCACCCGCGCGATCCTGAACAATGAACCAATCGACATCTACAATCACGGCGACATGTCCCGCGATTTCACCTATATTGACGATCTGGTTGCAGGCATTCGTGGGCTGATGGACGCTCCGCCGCAGCGCGTCGCCGACGCCGCTGAGATCAACGACGGCGACAGTCTGTCAGCTGTTGCTCCTTACCGCGTGGTCAATGTCGGCAACTCGGCCCCCGTTCCCTTGATGGAATTCATTGCGGCGATTGAGGCCGCGCTGGGCCAGACGGCACAAAAGAACTTCATGGAAATGCAGCCCGGCGATGTCCCTGCAACTTGGGCTGATGGCACCTTGTTGTCTGATCTGACGGGATACGCGCCAAAGACATCCGTGCAGGATGGCGTGGCACAGTTTGTAGCGTGGTACCGGGACTATTATCAGGTCTGATCTGTTAAAACGTTACAGAATTTCCAGATCGACCATTCGTTCGTAACATTTTAATTGCTGCGACTCGCCTCCTCCTCTACATTCGCGAGGGGAGGAGTATTGTATGGACGCTTTCATCTGCGACGCGCAACGCACGCCGATTGGCCGCTATGGCGGGGCGCTGTCAACCGTGCGTGCCGATGATCTGGCCGCTGCGCCCATTGCCGCGCTGATGGCGCGTCATCCGACTCTCGACTGGTCAGCAATCGACGATGTCGTCATGGGTTGCGCCAATCAAGCGGGCGAGGACAACCGCAACGTGGCCCGCATGGCGGCTCTGCTGGCCGGAATGCCTGTGGACGTGCCGGGTATCACCGTAAATCGCTTGTGCGCCTCGGGCATGGACTCCGTTGGGATCGCCGCGCGTGGCATCAAGGCTGGCGATCTGGACTTGGTCATCGCAGGCGGTGTTGAATCAATGACTCGCGCACCATTTGTCATGCCAAAGGCGGACACCGCATTCAGCCGGGGCGCAAAAGTGTTCGATACGACCATCGGTTGGCGCTTTGTGAACCCAGCGATGCAGGCCGCCCACGGGATCGATTCAATGCCTGAAACGGCGGACAACGTCGCCGAAGACTGGCAGGTCAGCCGTGCAGATCAAGACGCCTTTGCCGCAAGGTCGCAAGCCCGCTGGGCCATCGCACAGGCCAAGGGCGCCTTTGTTCAGGAAATTGCGCCGGTCACCATACCGCAACGCAAGGGCGACCCGGTGATCGTGGATACCGATGAACACCCACGTCCGAATACAGATGCCGCCGCTTTGGCGAAACTGCGCGGGATCAACGGCGCGGACAAGACAGTCACCGCGGGCAATGCGTCTGGCGTAAACGACGGCGCGGCGGCCTTGTTGATCGCCTCAAGCGACGCTGCCGCAAAACACGGGCTGACACCGATGGCTCGAATTGTCGGAATGAGTGCAGCTGGCGTTGCCCCCCGCGTCATGGGTATCGGCCCAGTGCCTGCCAGCCGCAAGGTGCTGGAACGCGCGGGCCTATCCATCGATCAGATGGATGTCATCGAATTGAACGAGGCCTTCGCAGCCCAAGGTCTCGCCACCTTGCGCGACCTTGGGGTGGCGGACGACGATCCGCGCGTGAATGCCCAAGGGGGCGCCATTGCAATTGGTCACCCACTGGGAATGTCCGGCGCGCGACTGGTGATGACAGCCGCCTACCAACTTCAACGCACCCAAACCCGCTATGCGCTGTGCACCATGTGCGTCGGCGTCGGGCAAGGTGTGGCCATGATACTCGAAAGGGTCTGAGATATGTATGCACAGATGATCAAATCCGAAGCGTCCAAGGACGATCCCGAACAGCTTGCTGCCTTTCAGGCGCGCATCGATGCTGGTGACAAGATTGAGCCAAAGGATTGGATGCCACAGGGCTATCGCAAGACCCTAATCAGGCAAATTGGCCAACATGCGCATAGCGAAATTGTCGGCCAACTGCCCGAAGGCAACTGGATCACGCGGGCCCCGACACTTGAACGCAAGGCGATCCTTTTGGCCAAAGTTCAGGACGAGGCGGGGCACGGATTGTACCTCTATTGCGCTGCTGAAACACTGGGGGTCAGCCGGGATGAGTTGACCGAAATGCTGCTCGACGGGCGGATGAAATACTCGTCCATCTTTGCATACCCAGCGCTGACATGGGCAGATATGGGCGCTGTTGGCTGGCTGGTCGATGGGGCGGCGATTATGAACCAAGTACCTCTGCAACGGACAAGCTTTGGTCCTTATGCCCGCGCGATGGTGCGCATCTGCAAAGAGGAGTCGTTCCACCAACGGCAAGGGTTCGACATCATGATGAAGATGGCAAACGGGACCGAGGCACAGCGGCGCATGGCGCAGGATGCGTTGAACCGGTTCTGGTACCCGTCCCTGATGATGTTCGGCCCCTCAGATTCTGAAAGTGTGCATTCCGAACAGTCCATGCAGTGGAAAATCAAGATGAATGGCAACGACGAGTTGCGCCAGAAGTTCGTCGACCAGACTGTGCCGCAGGCGGAATACCTTGGCTTGACCGTGCCGGATCCCGATTTGCAGTGGAACGACGACAAAGGCGGCTATGATTTTTCCGGCCCTGACTGGTCTGAATTCTTTGACGTGCTGAAAGGCAACGGCCCATGTAGCACCGAGCGGATCGAAGCCCGGCAAAAGGCTTGGGATGATGGCGCATGGGTGCGTGAAGCCCGCCTTGCCCACGCGGCCAAGAAACGTGTCCCCAAAGTCGCGGCGGAGTAAGACGATGTCCAACGAATGGCCCCTGTACGAAGTCTTTATCCGAGGGCAACACGGTCTGAGTCATAGGCATGTCGGATCCTTGCATGCGACAGATGCAGCTCATGCGATCCAGAACGCACGTGACGTCTATACCCGTCGTAAAGAAGGCGTGAGCATCTGGGTTGTGCCGGCAGCGGAGATCACTGCATCCTCTCCAGACGATAAGGGTGCGCTTTATGACCCAGCGGATGACAAAGTTTATCGCCACCCCAGCTTTTTCGACATTCCTGACGACGCAGGTGCGATGTGAGCGTCGCAGGGCTCATCCGGATGGGCGACAGCGCTTTGGTTTTGGGTCAGCGCCTGTCTGAATGGTGCGGCCACGCCCCAGCGCTGGAAGAAGATATTGCATTGGCCAACATCGCGCTGGACCTGATCGGCCAGACCCAACTGTGGCTGGGTCTCGCGGCAGAGCGCGGAGCGGGGGCAAGTGCTGACGCCCTCGCCTTTCACCGCGACGCGTGGGATTTCCACAACCTGCTTCTGGTCGAACAACCCAATCGCGACTTTGCGGTTACGATGATGCGGCAGTTTCTGTTCGACGCCTGGCATTTCGAAGCACTCACCGCGCTTGCGGCCCATGAAGACGCAGATGTGTCAGCGATTGCGCAAAAGTCGCTCAAAGAGGTGACGTATCACCGTGAACGCTCAACCGATACGGTGATTGCGTTGGGCGACGGAACAGAAGAAAGCCGTGCGCGGATGCAGGGCGCTTTGGATCGGCTGTGGCCCTATGTGGGCGAAATGTTCATCACGGACGCAGATGATCTGACTGATGTTGCGGCGCTGCGCCCGTCATTTGAGGCTCATGTGCATTCTACTCTGGATGCGGCAACACTGATCGCTCCCACTTCGGATTTCGCCCATCAGGGCGGCAAAACCGGGGTGCGCCACACTGAACACTTGGGCCATATGCTCGCTGTGATGCAGTCGCTGCCACGCAGCTATCCGGATGCGACATGGTAGGCGCTCAGGCACCCGTTTCGGACGTATGGGAATGGCTGGCCGAAGTACCAGACCCGGAAATCCCCGCGATATCCCTCGTTGATTTGGGCATCATCCGCGATGTGTCATGGCAGGGCGATACGCTGGAGATCACAGTGACACCCACCTATTCCGGTTGCCCCGCCACATCCGTAATCAATTTCGAGATCGAAGCGGCGCTACGCCGTAATGGCATCGAAAATGTGTCTCTAAAAAAGCAAATTGCGCCCCCATGGACCACCGATTGGCTGTCAGAGGACGGGCGCAAGAAACTGGAAGCCTACGGCATCGCACCGCCTCAACCGGCAGGCGGACCACAGAACTGCCCGCATTGCCAGTCCAAGGCGGTTGAGCGGATCAGCCAATTTGGCTCGACTCCATGCAAGGCACAGTGGCGCTGCACGGATTGTCTGGAACCCTTTGACTACTTCAAATGCATATGACCGATTTCCAACCCCTGACCGTCACCAATATCCATCGCACCATCCGAGATGCCGTAGTGCTGACACTCAAGCCAAAAAACCCGGCTGCCTTTTCCTTTTCCCCAGGACAGTACCTGACGTTCAAACAGGATTTTGACGGCACCGAACTTCGGCGCAACTATTCTATATGTGCAGGCCTTGATGACGGCACATTGCAGGTGGGGGTCAAACGCGTAGATGGCGGCGCATTTTCAACCTTTGCCAATACCGCGCTTAGTGTCGGGGACACCCTGCACGCAATGCCTCCGATGGGCCGGTTTGGAGTGGAAATTGATCCCGATAAGGGAAAATCCTATCTTGGCTTTGCGGGTGGATCGGGCATCACACCTATTCTGTCGATCCTGAAAACGATTCTGGCCCGCGAACCTGACAGCAGTTTTACCCTGATCTATGCCAATCTCGCCGTGCACACGATCATGTTCCGCGATGAACTCGAAGACCTCAAAAACCGCTACATGGAACGGTTCACGCTGATCCATGTTCTGGAAACCGGGCAGGACATTGATCTGTTTTCGGGTCGTGTCGATCAGGAAAAATGTGCCGCTATGTTCAAATCGTGGATCGATATCGCATCGGTCGATACGGCCCTGATCTGCGGTCCTGAGCCGATGATGCTGGCGATTTCTGCCGCGTTAGAGACACATGGACTATCCAAGGATCAGATCAAATTCGAACTGTTTGGTGCAAGCCAACAGGGGCGATTGGCGCAACAGGCGATTAAGGACAAAAGCAAAAACGCACCCGACACGCGCGCCAATATCACCATCGACGGCACCACCCACCACCTTGAGGTGGCCAAGGATACATCTGTGCTTGAGGCTGCAATTGGGGCCAGCCTTGACCCTCCATTTGCCTGCCGTGCGGGCGTTTGCAGCACGTGCAAGGCCAAGGTGACGGAAGGGGAATACCAGATGCTGACCAATCACGCCTTGGAAGATTACGAGGTTGAGGCAGGATTTGTCCTGACCTGCCAATGCTACCCACTCAGCGACACGCTGACACTCGATTACGATCAGCATTAAGGGGGCTCGCACCATGCGTCAGGTTCACAGTTTCGCCGCAGGTCAGTGGATCGCGCCCAGAGCAGGAGCGCGGCCCATTGAAAGCGCCATTACAGGGGATGTGATTGCTGAGGCCGGGAATGACGCGCTGGACGTGACTGCAATGCGCGGTTTTGCCCGCGAAACTGGTGCCCCTGCTTTGCACGCAATGACGTTTCATGACCGCGCCCGGATGCTCAAAGCCATCGCGCTACATCTGCGCGAGCATCGTCAGGTGCTCTACGATCTCAGCTTTGACACCGGTGCGACGCAATCCGATCACCTGTTCGACGTGGATGGCGGCATTGGGACAATGTTGGTGTTTGCCTCAAAAGGCCGGCGGGAGATGCCGGATGCCCACATCTATCTGGACGGTGCTGTTGAACAACTGGGCCGGTCGGGGCAATTCATGGGGCAACACATATGCACGCCGCTGCAAGGTGTCGCGGTCCACATCAATGCCTTCAACTTTCCGGTCTGGGGAATGCTGGAAAAGCTTGCGCCAACTCTGCTCGCCGGGATGCCTGCAATTATCAAACCCGCAACAGCGACGTCTTATGTGACGGAGGCCTGTGTACGCCTGATCATCGAAAGTGGTCTGTTGCCCGATGGCGCTTTGCAGTTGATCGCGGGGGGGACAGGCAATCTGCTGGATCAGCTTGATTGTCAGGACGTGGTCACATTTACCGGGTCGGCAGACACCGCAAGCCACCTGCGCGATCATGAAAACCTGCGCAAAAATGCAGTGAGATTTACGGCCGAACAGGACAGCCTGAACGCCACAGTGCTGGGGCCGGACGCGATCCCCGGCACTCCAGAATTTGACGTGTTCATCAAAGAAACCGTGACCGAGATGACGACGAAGGCTGGCCAGAAATGTACAGCCATTCGACGGATCATGGCGCTCGAAGCGCAGGTTGAGGCGGTGATCGACGCACTCAGCCAAAAGCTGGCCGGTATCACCGTCGGGGACCCGCGCGACGCGGGCACCCGGATGGGTGCACTGGTGTCTAATGCGCAGAAAATGGATGTTTTGGCCAAGTCTGACCAACTTGCGACGCAGGCCGAACGCGTTTTTGGCGATCCCGAAAGGTTCAGCATGGCGGACAGTCCGGGCGCCTTTTTGCCCCCTATGCTGTTTCATTGCGCGGACCCGGATGCAGCGACCGTGGTGCATGACGTCGAAGCGTTTGGACCTGTGTCCACGGTCATGCCGTACCGCGATGTCAACCACGCAGCCGCTTTGCTGAACAAAGGCAAAGGGTCGCTGGTTGCCTCTGTCATCACGCGCGATGTGCACGTCGCGCGTGACCTCACTCTTGCATCAGCCCGGTTCCATGGACGGCTCTACTTTAACAACCGGGACTCCATGGCAGAGGCGACGGGACACGGCGCACCCTTGCCCCACATGGTTCACGGCGGACCGGGTCGCGCTGGCGGGGGTGAAGAGCTGGGCGGCGTGCGTGCCGTCAAGCATTACATGCAGCGCACAGCCATTCAGGGCAGCCCGGACATTCTGACCGGCATCACCGGCCAATGGGTGCCCAGCGCAGCCGAGGCGGTCGAAGACGCCCACCCGTTCACCCGACCCTTTGCAGACCTCAACGTTGGCGACACGCTGCACACACCTGCGCGTACGATCACCATGGACGACATCGACACTTTCGCCCATTTCACAGGCGACACGTTCTACGCCCACATGGATGAGGAAGCCGCCGCGGCCAATCCGTTCTTTCCCGGACGGGTGGCGCATGGCTATCTGCTGCTCAGCTTTGCTGCGGGGTTGTTTGTGCAACCTGATCCGGGTCCGGTATTGGCAAATACCGGGCTCGATAACTTGCGCTTCATGAAACCGGTACAGGCGGGCGATAGCATTAAGGTGCGCCTCACGGTTAAGGCCAAAACACCCCGTAACGATGACTATGGCGAAGTACGCTGGCACGTGACGCTCACCAATCAACTGGATGAAGCCGTGGCAGAATATGAACTGTTAACGATGAATGCGTGAACAGGCCTACACACGGGCTGTCACCGCCCTGAGTACGCTTGGGCCAATACGCGTTTGGTCCCTGTTAGTGACTGTTTTTGGCGATTTGGCACCGGATTGCTCGCTAGAGGGGCCCACCTTGTCGGCACTGATGGACGGGATCGGGATCAAGCCCGAAGCGACACGCGTAGCGTTGCACCGACTGCGGGCTGACGGGTGGATCACCTCGCAGAAACAGGGGCGGATCAGTCAACACCGCCTGACGCCAAAAGGACGGCAAGACAGCGAAGCCGCGCGGCCCCGGATCTATGGACAAACGGAGACTGCAGGAACGCGTGCGAAGGCGGTTCTGGTACGCAATGGCGCAGAGGCACTTGACCCGGCCCTTTTCGCCTCAATCGGACCCACCCTGTTTTTGTGTGCACAAGACACGCCCACGCCACCCGACGCCATGATCCTTGCGGTCGACGACATTCCGCGCTGGCTCGGAGCTCAGATCGAACCACCCGCTTTGGTGGCCAGCTATGAAGCTCTTTTTGGTGTCCTGGCCCAGATTGATTCCGAGGTCACAGAACCAATATCACCCCTTGAAACGGCGGTATTGCGGGTAATGATCGTGCACGCCTGGCGTCGCCTTGTACTGAAACACCCCAACCTGCCCCAAAGCGCTCATACACCTGAATGGCGCGGGCATGACTGTCGCGCGCTGGTGACCCAGCTGCTGGGTCGTTTTGAGCGGCCCGCCTTAGACGAGCTGGACACGCGATAAACCGCGCTTTCCCAAGCCCTACACACGCGGTATAGCGGGCCTATGACAAACCATCTCCATATCTCCGACCTGCCTGATGACCTTGATCTGGGACCGATCGTGGCCATCGACTGTGAAACCATGGGCCTGCACCCGCATCGCGACCGGTTGTGTGTCGTACAGCTGTCTGGCGGCGACGGCGACGCACATATTGTGCAGATCAAACTGGGGCAGACAGAGGCGCCGAATCTATGTGCGCTGCTGACGGACCCCGATGTACTCAAACTGTTTCACTTTGGCCGTTTTGACATCGCCGCGATGCAAAACGCCTTTGGCGCTGTCACGGCACCCGTTTATTGCACCAAGATCGCCAGCCGCCTGATCCGCACCTATACGGACCGTCATGGGTTAAAAAATCTGCTGCAAGAACTGCTCGACGTCGACATCTCAAAGCAACAACAATCAAGCGATTGGGGTGCTGACACGCTCAGCAAGGCGCAGATCGAATATGCCGCCTCGGATGTGTTGTACCTGCACCGCCTACGCGAGGTTCTGAACGAAAGACTGGTGCGCGAAGGACGGATGGAGATGGCGCAGGCGTGTTTCGACTTCCTGCCCATGCGGTCAAACCTTGACCTTGCCGGGTGGCCTGACACCGACATCTTTGCGCATTCATGAGTAGCAATACGCCCTTCATAGACACTGCACGTGACGTGATCCGCACCGAAGCGGCCGCACTTGAAACCCTCGCCAATAGCCTTGATTCCAGCTTTCGCGCCGCCATCGACCTGCTGCTGGCCACAAAGGGGCGGGTGATTGTCACAGGTATCGGCAAGTCGGGCCATATCGCCAACAAGATCGCGGCCACACTGGCCAGCACCGGCACACCCGCGCAATTTGTGCACCCCGCCGAGGCCAGCCACGGCGATCTGGGGATGGTGACGCGCGATGATGTAGTCCTTGCCATCTCGAACTCGGGCGAGGCGCCAGAACTGGCCAATATGATTGCTTACGCTGGGCGCTTTGACATTCCGCTGATCGGGATTACCAAAGCGCCGGGCAGTGCCTTGGGCCGTCAATGCGGCGTGGTTTTGCAACTCCCAGATATAGGCGAAGCCTGCGGCAGCGGCGTGGTGCCGACATCTTCGACAACAATGACATTGGCAATGGGCGATGCACTGGCCGTGGCCCTGATGAAACATCGGTCATTTACAGCCGAACACTTTCGCGACTTCCACCCCGGTGGAAAACTCGGCGCATTGCTGACGCGGGTGTCGGACTTGATGCACAAGGACGACGCCATACCGCTGGTTCCCGAAGATGCACCCATGCAAGAGGCGTTGATCGAAATCTCCCAAAAAGGGTTTGGCGTTGTCGGTGTGACAGACCCGAAAGGCGCATTGACTGGAATCATCACCGACGGTGACCTGCGCCGACATATGAGCAATCAGCTGCTGGACTTGAAGGCGCGGGATGTGATGACCACATCTCCCAAAACGATCTCACCAGACCTGTTGGCGCAAGAGGCGGTGGGAATCATGAACGGCAAAGATGGCGAACGCGCGGTGACATGCCTGTTTGTGACCGAAAGAGATCAGGCAGAACGACCTCTGGGATTGATCCATATTCACGACTGCCTGCGAGTCGGGCTCGGCTAGGAAAGATGGCATGGACGGCTATTCACGACTGGTCGCATGGCTCAAGGTGCTGCTGCCGCTGATGGCGCTGCTGTTGTTGTCGACGCTGTTTTTGCTGTCGCGCAATGTCGACCCTGTGACCACATTGCCTTTTGCCACTACTGAAATCGATGAAAGGGTGAGTGAACAACAGATCACAAGCCCCTTCTTTTCTGGCACGACCAATGGTGGGGATCGGGTTTCGCTTACGGCGGACACGATGGCCACGCGCAGTGGGCTCAACAACGAAGCCGTGGACCTTTCCGCGCAGATCGATTTGGTCTCCGGAACGCGGATAATCCTCATGTCCGATCAGGGCCAGTTTGACATGGAAGAAAATATATCCACGCTTGTGGGGAACGTGGTGATCACGACGTCGTCCGGGTTTAACCTGTCCAGTGAAACGCTGATTGCCGACTTTGACTCGCTGTTGTTGGAATCCCCTGGTGCCGTCCAAGGCTTTGCGCCGTTTGGCACGATAGATGCTGGGCAGATGCGCCTGCAACGCGAAGAGGCAGGGCCCAACGCCCATTTGGTTTTCACAAACGGGGTGAAGCTGATATACACGCCGCAGATAAGAGAAGAGTGACTAATCCGTGATATTCCTGCGCACCCTCGCACTGCTCGCGCTGCTTGGACTTTCGTCGCCAGCGATTGCCCAAGGCACCCAAGTCGCCTTTGGCGCGATCAAACAGGACACGTCAGCTCCGGTCGAAGTGACGGCTGATGAGTTGAATGTGGATCAAACCACGGGCGAGGCGGTATTTACCGGGAATGTGGTGATTGCTCAGGGCGTTATGCGCCTGTCAGCTGCCCGCGTTCTCGTGATTTATCGCGAAGAAACGGCAGGCATTCAGCGGATGGAGGCGACAGGCGGCGTGACATTGGTATCAGGCCCAGATGTCGCCGAAGGGCAGCGCGCCGACTATGATATCGATTCCGGCGTGATCGTCATGACGGGCGACGTCTTGTTGGTGCAGGGACCAAGTGCGCTCAGCGCAGACCGCATGAACATTGATCTGAATGGCGGCACAGCGCGGATGCAGGGCCGGGTCAAAACGATTCTTGAGACCGGCGGAAACTAATGGCCAAACCAGATTTGAAGTTGGCCCAAGGAACCTCAGGGCTCAAAATCTCGCATCTGCGGAAATCTTACCGCAAAAAACTGGTGATCCGCGACTTTTCGATGGAAGTGCAGCGGGGCGAGGTCGTCGCGCTGTTGGGTCCGAATGGCTCTGGCAAAACAACGACCTTTTACGCGGTCGCTGGCCTCGTGACTCCTGAGGGCGGCACTGTCTTGCTGGACGGGGCGGATGTGACAGCGCTTCCGATGTATCGCCGGGCACAGATGGGCATCGGGTATCTGCCGCAGGAAATGAGCATCTTTCGCGGCCTCAGTGTTCAGGACAATATCTTGTCGATCCTCGAAATCGTTGAACCAGACCGCCACAAACGACGTGAGCGGTTAGAAGAGTTGCTGAGCGAATTTTCGATCGAACATATGCGGCGCGCGCCCGCTTTGGCCCTGTCGGGTGGTGAGCGTCGGCGGGTGGAAATCGCACGATCACTGGCCGCTAATCCCAAGTACTTGCTGCTTGATGAACCATTTGCTGGTGTTGACCCGATCTCTGTTGGCGACATCCGCCACTTGGTGGCCGATCTGAAAAAACGGGGAATCGGGGTTCTAATCACAGATCACAATGTACGCGAAACTCTCGAAATTGTGGACCGCGCCTATATCCTGCACGATGGGCAGGTGCTGATGTCGGGCACACCCCAAGATGTTGTGCAAAACGAAAATGTACGGCGTGTTTATCTGGGCGAGAACTTTCGCATTCAGTAGGAAATGACGGTGCCTAAGCCTCCACTTTTGATTGACAGGACGGGTGTTTGTGGCGTGCAATGGTGTCATGGCTTTGATGCTGTTCCTGACTCCCCAAACTTTGACTGCACGCGTTGTGTGCATGGGACGCCATAACAGCACACAGCCCACTCCGTTTAACTGACACCTGTAGGTGGGGCGCACCAGCGACCCGCCCGTGTTGTCCGTTCGGAGCCAATAAAAGGAGAGACTATGCAGTATCAAATCAGCGGCAGACAGATCGACATCGGAGACGCACTACAGACGCATGTGCGGGATGACCTGGGAAGCGTGGTGCAAAAATACGCCGAACGGCCCACAAGCGCACAAGTGATCTTTTCCAAGTCCGCGCACGAGTATGTATGCGAAGCCACCGTGCATCTGTCGACCGGCCTGACGGCCCAGGCCAAAGCCCATGCCACTGAAATATATGCAGCATTTGACGCGTGCTCTGCGAAAATGGAAAAGCAGTTGCGCCGTTACAAGCGCCGCCTCAAGGACCACCACAAGGAGCGGGCACAGCCTGTTGAACTCTCGGGCGCGTCCTCGTATATCCTCGCCTCTGACTCGGATTCGGAAGAAAATGAACCCGAGAGCCTGCAGCCAATCATCGTGGCCGAGATGGAAACAAACATTCCATCCCTGTCCGTGGGCGAGGCCGTGATGCAGATGGAATTGGCGGGGGCACCGGTCTTGGTGTTCCGAAACGAAGGCAAAAAGGGACTGAACGTCGTGTACCGTCGTGATGACGGAAACATCGGCTGGATTGACCCTTAAAGGATTGGTTTGCGATGGGCGCTGAGGAGACCAACAAAATGACATTTGGAAGTCTACTGAAACCCGAAGCGGTGAAGGTTGTGATGTCTGTCACCTCCAAAAAGCGCCTGTTGCAAGAGCTTGGTGACCTGGTGCACGGCGCTTATGGCGTGCACGCGGGCCTCGTGGCCGAAGCCTTGATGGCCCGCGAAGCGTTGGGGCCAACTGGCGTTGGTCACGGCGTAGCGCTTCCTCACGCACGCCTTGATGGGATTGACGAGGTGATGGGCGTCTTTGTCCTGCTCGACAAGCCCATCGACTTTGATGCTGTGGACCGCCAGCCAGTCGATATTGCATTTGGCCTGTTCGCCCCCGAAGAAGCCGGGGTTGAGCATCTCAAGGCTCTTGCTCTTGTGTCGCGGACGCTGCGCGATGTCAGCGTGTGTTCCAAGTTGCGCGCGAACCCGGACGCCTCAACGCTCTATGCGATCCTAAACGAATCTAAACCCGCCAAAGCTGCCTAAGCCGACCATTTTCCGACACGTGTCGTGACCTTCAGGTCGGGGTCCAATCCTCAAATCCAAACAGCAGATAGTCCCGGGCATAGGCCGCTCGGGCAAGTTCTTCGATTTCTGAATCGTAGATATCTGCAAGCGTCACATCACCAAAGGCGGATGGGGGTGAAAGAGGCGGTACATCTTTTACTCCAACCGTTTCGGCGAGTTGCAACAATTCTGCATCCAAAGCCTCCTGCCTGATCAGGCGGTCCGGCAGCACAAATTCCGCAAACCCTTCGATAATCTTAGCCTGACTGGCCCAATCCGGATCGACCCGTATCGCTGTTTGGCCAGCAAGATTCGGTTTCAAAAACGCAAGAAATTGCGCGAAGGCGGCACGGTGTTCGACCTTGCCAAATCCGGGATCAGCGGGATCAATCGGCAGTGCCATTTTGTACCGCTTGGTCAGCGTCGTGCGGATGCCACCATACCCGCCCTGTCCGGTGTTCAGGATACGATGGCAAAACACCGCATGCGCGCGTGTCAGCGGGTGGCGCAATACCGAAAAACTGCGATGCCCGGGATGCGCACGCATCCACTCACGCAGATCGTTTTGCGTTTGCTTGGTGACAGGTTTGCTTCCATGCGCGCGATCCAACGCCTTGAGCCACGCGACCACCGGGTCTTGGCCCCCACCTCGGATCGGCAGATAGACCAACGGAGCCTGCGTGCTGGCAAAATAAGTGGGTACCGCGGCCCCGCGCCTTGGTTCAAAATTCGGAGTGCGGGTCAGGTTAAACTGGTCCGCCGCAGCCAGTGCTTCGCTCATCTGATCAAAGTTTGACACTTTTTCGGACAGCGCACTTGGGTTTTGCACCTTGAGATCTTTGTCCAGACCCTCAAGCCGGCCATCAACCCCAAGCCATGCCGCCAACCCGTTCATCACATCGAGGTTCTGCAAATCTTCGTAGGCCACGTAGAACGCTGTTTGCCCAGACACCTGTAACCGGTTCAGTAGGGTAACTTGAAACGCCTGCAACGCCGAAAGATGCGCCATGAATTCGTCTGCATCAAACTGCGCCTTGGCACCTTTGCGCGCCTTGGCATCGGTCAATTTCCACTGCCCCGTCGCCTGAGCGATTTTCCACGACACATAGCTGTCCACAGGATTCCGGGTCAGCACGATCTTGGCGCATTTGCGATCGTCCATAATCTGATCGAACACGCGCGGGTCGTGGTCGTGAAAATAGCGAAACCCGCTCAACTCCGGTGTTTGTTTTATAGCACGCAGCAGACGCTTGGGCTGATCATCGCGCTCCGCTTGAGTGATCTCCAAAATGGACTCGCGCTTTGGGTAGCCAATGAAGTGCGGATTGAATGCCTCACCATGGCAGGCAAGCCCATCAAAAGCGTTCAGATTTGCCTCAAGGAAATTTGAGCCTGTCCGCATTTCCGCAAACACCACAAAGTAGTCAAATTGGGCCATGCCAGGCTACCGCACCAAATAGGGTTTTCTCGGGCGATCTTGCGCAGGTTTCGGCCCCAGCACCACCGGAAAGTCGCCCATGAGATAGGGATGCATGCCCTGATTCTTGAGGTTTTGCAGGAACTGGCCAAAACCGG
Organism: Tateyamaria sp. Alg231-49; assembly: GCF_900143535.1. Taxonomy (GTDB): domain Bacteria; phylum Pseudomonadota; class Alphaproteobacteria; order Rhodobacterales; family Rhodobacteraceae; genus Tateyamaria. The sequence goes on from NZ_FRFA01000004.1 coordinate 56,115, forward strand.
TCAGGTCCACCATCTGCGGCACCTCTGCCAGACGGCGGGCTTGCGTCTGGCCGATCTCGTCCAGAATGCCCTGCAAGGGTTCCATGGGTGCCTCAATGAATTCAGCCATGGTCCAGATCCGAATTCGGGCCTTGGCACCGGGTGAGCGGAGCACATTGAGGTGATCACTTTCGACCTTTTGCAGGCGCGCCGCCTCTTTTCGGATATCCATAAAGTTCAGGTTCGAACGGAACAGCGGCACAGCCCAAGCGCCTGAAATCACCGACACTTGCGCATTGGGATCCCTGGCCATGCGCCAGATCACCTTTTGATTGTCCTCCGGACCGAACTGAAAACACTGCCGCTCTCCGCGCGTGTTCCAGATCAAGTTCGTTAGAAACGCGTTGGCGTTGTAATCGCGCGCTGCCGCACTGTTGGACAAGGCACCGTTCAGTGTCGTCTGCCCTTCGGCATATTCAACACCGTCGGGGTGAAACAAATGGCCATGAACACGGGCGCCAGTGGCCTTGGACAACCACGGCTCAAAATTTTCGAATATCTCGGTAAAGCCCTGAAAGACCGAATAGGGCGCGGCGGTGACCCCGTTTTCCCAGTCCTCATTAGGAAAACGGCTTTGCATGTAAAGACCCGGGCGGCCGCGCGTCCGACGCTCCACCGCTTTGGCAAAAATGCGGTCGATTTTTCCCGGGTTCGGCTCTGTCCGCTTCATCGCGCCGGCAGGATCAGTCAGGAACGCCTCATACAGGCGGGCGGCATGAGGCCAGATCTTGCGCGCCACAAAACAGTCGGACCGGCGCAAGAGCTGGAGGTGATCATCGTAGAAAATGTGCGGTTTGCCCTGAAAGTCGAACTTGGACAGCGTCAGTGACCGACTTTCAATGTTGGTGGAAAACTGGCGTACCAATGTTTGGAAGTAGCTTTCATCAGGGATCCACACATGGCGGAAATAGGCATCGTATTCAGGCCGATCCGCGCCTTGCAATATGGCCGTGAGGGTTTGCCGGGTCAGACACCACCACTGGCTGCCCATGTGGGGCACCAGCCCCTTGGGCATCTTGCGCTTCAGCTTCAGGCAGCGCTGAAGTTCTACGTATTTGTCGAACAGGAATCGCTGGCGTTTCCAAGAAAACGGAAAACGCATTGTGAAGCGCTCCTGATCCAATCCACCAACCGTCCAAGGGACATCCGCCGTCGTCGCGCTTTCGATAAAGTCGGTACGCGGGCGTTCTTCAAGGTATTCGATCAACTCTTCTACCGGGCGCAACGGCAGGCAGGATCCCGAAGCAAGGTAGACATGGCGCACGTCTTTAAATTCCGACAGTATCAACTCGGACGCCGTTTGCGACGCGGCAACTATTCCCCAAGTGCCCCATTCGCATCGGTAGCGTTTGGAAAACAACACAGTCGGGACATCCGACAACGCCTGGACAAAACCGGAATAGATTTTACGCGGCACCATCGCGTCCACATGGATCACAACCGGGCAACCGGCCATGGCCCAATGGCGCGCGGCCTGTTCTGCACGGTCCAGCGCTGTATGCACCAGCATGACGATGCCGACGCTCACGCCCAGTTCCCCTTGGACATGAGGCCCAGAATTTCAAGCTGTCGCCAGTTGATGTATTTTTCCGACCACTTGCACCACATGTCCGGATTTTCATCGAGCGTGTTTGCGTAGGCCTTGTATTCGACCGAGGCCGCATAATGTTGCTTGCGATCCAGTTCTTCAGTGGCTTTGTTGTTGAATGTGTCAAGGAACTTGGCGTGCAGCAAAACGCCAGAAGCCTTTTCGCCGCCCCATTCATCGTAGACTTGGTTTAATCCGCGCGGCAACAACATGTGGGTGGAACTGACATAGGCATAGCGGCGGTCCCATTTGACCAGCGGCACCTTGTTCAGCGCGGGCGCCTTGGCCGGAGCTTCGGGAAAAAACAAACGGGCACGCGGGCCGCCCTGAATCCAGAGGTTACCAAATTTCTTGTTGCGCGAGATCGTGTAGTTTCCGCTGTCAAACCAGCTCGCGATCTCAAGCGGGTTTTGACCAACTTCGTAAGGCTGTTCGTCAAGCCGGCCCTTGGGATACATATCCAACAGCATAGCAGAAAACGATTTGATCGAAGAAGCGTCGAGCCAATCTGTCAGCGCCCGCAGCGGGCGTGTGTCGCAGAACGGGTAAACAAGGAATTCATCCGGGTCGACGACAAGGGTCCAATGCCCGTGCCCGTATTTCGACTGCAACCAGTTCAGCCAATCCGCCCCAAAACGCGCGCGCTTATAGCCGGCTTCTGTTGACCATACTGATACATCAGATTGAGACGCGAGGTAGTCTAACGACCCATCAGTGCTGCCATTGTCCACGATTAGGAATTGGTTGATGCCCATCTCGCGGTAGTAATTCAGGAAAAACGGCAACCGCGCCATCTCGTTACGCAAGGTGGAGAACGCCAGCAAATCGGTGGGCCTGATCTGATCAGTACGGCTGACCACACGTTTCAATTCGCGTCGTTTGCGGAACGCACGAATGCGCCACCGCTTGCGCTGAAGCCTCAGCCGATATGACTGCCAAGCGCCCAATTAAAACTATCCTCTACCCGCCGCTCTTTGCGACCTGTCGGCACGTATCAGGTCAACTTTAACACAGTCTTGAAATGTGCGTCCCAAGTTGGCGGGACATACTGCTGCTGATCCGGTGCGTTTGGTCCTAAGCTGGCCAACTCATTTATTTTATTGAGCCATAGATAACGATCTGAAACGCTTGCGTAAATGGGAATATCGCCCAGTATTTCACGCAATGTTGGAAGATCATTGATAATTAGGGGCACACCGCGTGCCGCAGCCTCAGCAGCGGGCAATCCGAACCCTTCTGCGAGACTTGGAAAAAGAACGCCAGCTGCGCCGTCCATCAGGGCGGCCAGAGCACCGTCGCTCAGGCCCGCAACTTCGAACACAGGGCCGCCGACTGGCAGCGCATCGAGGCGCGCGAACACGTCTTCGTTCTTCCATCCGCGCCCACCTGCGATGATCAACCCGGGCGCCTGCGGGCCCATTTGGTCCCACAGGTCAAGAAGAAAGGCATGATTTTTCCGCGGTTCAATTGTTCCGATGCAGACAAAATATGGCGTGTCTTGGGGTACTCTGCTTGGGATATCTGCTGCATTTGCATCCACCTTGACTGTCCCCAAATGCGAAACAATCGATGCAGCGATTTTTGGAAAATACGTTTGTGCGCGCGCCTGCGTGTCTTTGGAATTGTAGATGACAAGGTCTGCAAATTTTCCAACGCGGGCGATCATATCGGCAAAGGGTTGCACTGTGCCATCGCGCTGAAATTCGGGAAAATCAAGCGGGATGACATCGTGGATAAGCGTCGTGATCTGGGCATCTAGACTGCGCACCGCGCCCAAAACTCGATCCGTCAGGTTGGAATGCCCGACGTTGAGATAGGCAAACCCCGTGGGCAGCTTGCGCCGTAGCAAAGCCCGCAGCAGAAATGGGGGGACACGCCCAATGGCGTGCTTTCTTGCGTGACGCCAGCTTTGGCGCTGCTGCGTTTCCACAGTTTCACCGCTGACTGGGCCCGAAAGAAATGGAACCATATGTTCCACACCGGCCTGATCCAGAAGAATGTAGCCAATCCGCGAGCGGACAAGGCCAAACATGGGAACATCGTCAGCGATGAGTGCCTGAACATAGGCCAGCTCAACCCGATCGACACCAGTCAAAACCTTTCCCGCCCTGCGCATCAGGCGCGTGACGTCCAGTAGACGTGCTGTGGGAGGTATTTTGACAGTTGTGACCAGCGTGATGTCTTTTCTCTATTCGTGGGTCACGCCACTCTAGGCCATCGCAGATGGGCCACAAAGTACCTGCAAACTATTCGGCGGCTTGATCCATCTGGACGACGTCGCGGATGTAATCCAACAGATCACTGCGCAATTCTTCGCGCGCCAGTCCAAAGGACACCGTGGCCTGCAGGAACCCGCTTTTTGAGCCGCAATCAAAGCGCTGGCCGCGGAAACGGTAGCCATAAACACCTTCATCACCACCAATCGCCTGTGCGATAGCGTCGGTCAGCTGGATTTCACCACCTGCACCGGTTTTCATCTTGTTGAGCGAGCGTAGAACATTCGGCGAAAGGATATAGCGGCCAATCACGGCAAGGTTTGACGGGGCCTCTCCAGCAGGGGGTTTTTCAACCATGCCAGCGACTTCGACGATCTGTCCGTTTTCTTTCTGAACGTCCAGCACACCGTAAGAAGACGCCTTTTCAGGGGGCACTTCCATAGCGGCAACCATATTGCCACCAGTCTCAGAATACGCTTCGACCATCTGTTGCAGGCAGGGCGTTTCCGCTGCAATCACATCGTCTGGCAAAATCACCGCAAATGGTTCGTTGCCGATCAAGCGGCGCGCACACCAGACCGCGTGGCCAAGGCCCAGCGCCTTGTGCTGCCGAATGTAGGCGATGGCGCCACTGTCCATGTTGGTGTCCTTGAGGACCTCCAACAGTTGGTCTTTGCCCTTTTTGCGCAATTCCTGCTCAAGTGTAGGGGCGTGATCAAAGTAGTCCTCAAGCGCGCCTTTGCCGCGCGAGGTTACAAATATGAATTCCTTGATGCCTGCGGCGCGCGCCTCATCAATGGCGTACTGGATAAGAGGGCGGTCCACCAAAGTCATGATTTCTTTTGGCACTGATTTGGTCGCCGGCAAGAACCGCGTCCCAAGCCCAGCAACCGGAAAGATCGCCTTTGTCACCTTTTTACGCATTCTAGCCCCGTGTTCTTAACTGCCCATATTTGAGCTGTGCTTAGTCTTAGATTACGACCGGAACATGTCCAATTCCTGAATTAATCTGGCAGCAGGGGAATTTTAACCGTGATGCGTCAAATTCAGCGAAAATACAACCTTTGGTAGGCGATGCGCCGCCGCTCGCGTGCAACGCGCTTTGAAAACCGCCACAATGCAAACAACGGGTCTGCGCGGTCGGAACGGCCAAACAGGCCACCCCGCTGCTCCCAATATCCGTCTTTGTGAAACCGCACATGGTGAAACAGTGTCGTGTGCGACAACAAGATAAGGGTCACAGTTTCGCCGTTTGCGACGCGCTGTACCGCCTCGGCACGCAGTTTCTTGCGCTGCCAAAACCGCCCGGCAATCAGAATGCTTGCACGTGGTGTCGCAGAAATCGGCTTGAACGAAGCTATTGCTGTATCCAAAACCTGCGCCCCACCGCGCGCACGAAGCGATCCCTCGGTATATCCGGCGTCGAGACGGCGCATCAGGCGATTAACGTCCCCCGGCACCAACCGCCCGGCCACCATATGCGAAACACACCGCACCTTCTGCGCATGCCTGATGGTCCGCCAATGATCGGCCCAATCGGCCTGATCTATGTACTTGCGCTGAAACACGGCCCAACTTGCGCCTATATCGAACAGATCCCGGGGCGCCCGATCTGCGCGACGCCGTGGGCTGGCGGCAAACCCGTGATGCACCTCGGCCATTGGCACGATTGCAGTCGCATAACCGGCGCGAGCAAGTCGCAAGTTCAAGTCTGTTTCATCCAAAAAGAAGGCAAATGCGGGATCAAACCCTTCCAATGCGCACAGCACGTCGCGGCGCACCGCCATGTTGGTGCCTTCGGTCTTCGTGGCGCGACGCCCTTTCGGGATCAGAACAGTCGACTGTTCCGGGTGCACCTCAAGCGGCGCAGTTGCGCCTGTTTCGTCCACACTGCGTGCGCGCCACTGAAACGAGATTCCGTTCCGCCCGCGCACAAATCCACCTGCCGCAGCCACATTCGCCTGTTCAAACGGGGCCACAAGATGGATCAACCAAGATGGCTCGGGCACCGCATCATCGTCGATGAAGGCAACAATATCGCCCGCCGCATGGCTAATCCCAAGATTACGGGCCTCAGAAATGTTGGGGCGGTCAAAGGGCACAACCTTGATCTGCTCCGCCCAGCGCGCCACGGCAGTGCAGCCCGCATCGTCCGCCACGACGACAATTTCAAACGGCGTGTACTGGACCTGCAACAGACCCAAGAGACAGCGCGCCAAAGCTTCCGGCCGGTCGCGGCTGACCACCACAACACTGACCGGAGGGCGGGTCATTCGAGACCCATTTGCGCCATCATTGCCTCGATCCGGGGGACGTCAGCGGGGTTGTTCAATTCCCAAAACTGCCGCCCACGCGCGTCAACCTCGACGCACAGAACTTGTCGGCCATTCTCAAGAAACCGGAGCTGTTCCAGCCCCTCTAGCGTCTCAAGCGGTCCGACAGACCAATCTGAATACGCCGCGAGTGCGTCAGGACGATAAGCATAGACCCCAACATGGTGAAACACGGGCGTTTCAGCGTCATCCGGATAGGTCGTATTGGTGTAAGGGATCACCTCTTTGGAAAAGTAGAGCCCCTCGTTCTGCGCCCCGAACACCGCAGTCGTGCCACCAACACGGCCCGCTTTGCGGTCCTCTAAAAACCCGTTAAGCGTGGCGCCATCACAACGCAAAACAGGCGTTGCAATCTCTGCCTCAGGGCCAGCGCGCAAACCATCCACCAAACCTTCAATAAACCACGCAGGGGTCAACGGGGCGTCGCCCTGCAAATTCACCACGATATCGTAGGTGCCGCCCAGCTTAGCATGCGCTTCAGCACACCGTTCAGTTCCGTTGCCGCACGCCTCAGAAGTCATGACAACTTCGGCCCCAAAGGCTTTGGACGCTGCGCTGATCCTGTCATCATCTGTCGCAACGACCACCCGATCGATACCAGACACTTCCATGGCGGCACGCCAACTGCGTTCGATCAGGCTCTGGGCAACACCCGTCGCACCTGTCAACGGCACCAATGGCTTGCCGGGATAGCGGCTTGAGGCATAGCGCGCGGGGATGACTAAAAGGACGGACATCAGGCTGGCTTCAGATCAACAGAAGGCGCGTAAGCGATAAAGAATGGGTTCGCGTACCCTTCTTTGCCGTAAACCAGCGGTTCGTGGTTATCAAAGCGCACAACATGGCCCCCAGCCCCCGCCAGAACAGCATGTCCCGCGGCTGTGTCCCATTCCATCGTGCGGCCAACACGCGGATACAAATCCGCCTCGCCCGTGGCAACCAGACAAAACTTCAGGGATGAGCCCGCGCTTTTCATGTCCTGAACACTGTATGTATTGATGTAGTCATCCGTCGCCTGATCCCGGTGCGATTTTGAGGCAACAACCATCAAAGCAGCATTGTCGCTGTCAGCGACCCGTATCGGAGTAACCTCTCCAACGGTTTCCTTATCAAACGCACCCGTTTCCTCGACGGCCTGCCCATCAGCGAGCGTGAAAAACATGCGACCCTTGGCCGGGGCATAGACGACACCGCGCGTGGGCACACCGGCCTCGACCAATGCGATATTGACGGTGAAATCGCCACGGCGATGAACAAATTCCTTGGTGCCATCAAGCGGGTCAACAATCAAAAACGTGTCGCCTGTCGTGGAATGCGTGGCTGCCTGTTCTTCTGTGACCAACATCACATCGGGAAATGCCGCGCGCAGGCCATCCGAAATAAGTGCATCCGCCGCCTCATCAGCTGCGGTGACAGGGCTGTCATCAGACTTCGACTTTACGTCAAAATCGTCAGTTCCATAGATCTCCATAATCTTGTCACCAGCCTCGAGTGCCAGCTTTCGCATGACGGGGATCAAGTCTTCATATGTCATAAAAGCGCTCCTAGGCCGGGCATTTGTTGAAAAGCAACTAAGAGGCCCTTATGCTGCGGCGCTAACGGAACGGCAAGATTTCCCTGCGTAGATAATCGCAACCCGAGGCAGCAGCGCACATGTTTCAATCCACGCGTAAACCGCAGACGAACTTGGGCACTGCCCTTGCGATGTCAGATGTGATCTACCACTCGATCGTGCGATCGGTGCGCAAGACCCACAACAATGCGTTTATGGCCATCGCAATGAACATGCTGCAAATGGTGATCTTCGTGATGGCCTTCTACGTCATGTTCTCGGTACTTGGCCTGCGCGGTGCAGCGGTCCGGGGCGATTTCCTGCTCTACATTATGTCAGGCATCTTCCTTTTTATGACCCACACCAAAACACTGGGCGCCGTCGTGGGTTCTGAAGGACCGGCTAGTCCGATGATGCTGCACGCGCCTATGAACACGATTGTGGCGATCTTTTCGTCAGCCTTGGGTGCGCTCTACATTCAGGTTCTTTCCCTGTTCATGATCCTGTTTATTTATCACGTCGCTTTTACCCCGGTTGTGATTGAACAGCCCTTTCCTGCCTTTGGAATGCTTTTGTTGTCATGGTTTACCGGGGCAGCACTCGGTTTGGTCTTGCTCGCAATCAAACCATGGTTTCCAACCTTTGTAAGCATCTTCACCCAGATCTACTCGCGTGCGAACATGATCGCATCCGGCAAGATGTTTGTCGCCAATTCACTGCCTGCCTTCATGATCGCAATGTTCGATTGGAACCCCCTGTTTCACTTTATCGATCAAGCGCGGGGCTTCATTTTCATCAACTACAGCCCACGCTATACCTCGTGGGAATATGGGTTCTGGGTAGGGGTTGTGCTTGTGATGATCGGGTTGATGGGCGAATTTTACACCCGGCGCCATGCCTCTGCCAGCTGGGGTGCGCGGCGCTAGAATGTCCAACGCGCTCCAATGATGTAGAATGAGACATCCTTGAACGTGGACGAAGTGTAATCGTCATGTGAATACTTGCGGTACTCTGCACCGTGCGACCTCCATGTCAGACACGCTTGGGCCGTTCTTTCCTCTTCCATGGAGAGGGAAGCCCATATGAAAACGTATCGACTTTTCCACTCAATAACCTCAGGATTGCGTGCCGCAGCGCTGGCGATCTCAGTGCGTGCTCAGTAATTGCTAGGATTACGTCAACTTTGTCTGAGGAGGACTGAATGCACGGCACTTTCTCATTTCTGATCTGGCTGATGGCCAGCGCGTTCTGGGTGTGCACCGCACAAATCAGCAAAGCGCAGGAATCTGACCTGCCTGCCGAGCTGGATACATCGCAAGACTGGTCCAACAACTGGTCCGGAACTTGGCAGGAACGCCGCCAGCGACGACAGGACCGGTTCGATCGCTTCTTGAATTGGGAATTGTCCGACAACACCCTGCTCAGCTTCTACGGGCAACTCAATTTCCTTTATCTGGATTATGATGACGACATTGATCCGTTCACCTCCTTTCGGGACAACGCGAATTCGCCGGGTCGACTGGGTTTGAGGCTGGAGACCAATTTCGACAACGGTACCGGGCTTTTGGTCAATCTTGAAACTGGCTTGCGACGCAGCACCTATGACGGGATCATAAGAGGCGGCGGTGTTCAAGACGACTTCGAGGACTGGGACAAAACGCTTTTACGCAAAGCCGAAATGCGCCTTTCGATCCCGTCCTTTGGATTCCTGTCGATCGGTCAAGGCAGCATGGCGGGCGATGGCATCACCGGCTTTGATTTCTCAAGAACCGGAGTGATCGCAACAAACAGCGTCGGCGACACGATTTCTGGCGTACCTGCCTATTTCGCAAACGGCGAGCAATCCGCTTCGCAATTACAAGCCTTCTTTCCGACCTTCGACGGGTCGCGTCGGTTTCGGGTAAGGTATGACAGCGTCACCAAACGCGGCCTGTCTTGGGCCGCATCGGCCGGACGGGAAGTCCTGATCGATGATGACAACAACACCTATGCAGATGTTGCCCTGCGCTACGAGACGGAATGGCGCAACTTTCGGATCAAAACAGGTGTGGCCGCGACCTATAACGATACATCTCCCGATTTCTTTTCCGGCTCGGTTGCCGGAATCGACGAAAAGACTGGGCTAAACTTTACCATCGCTGGCGGGGCAAATTCGCGCCAAGGCCGCTATTTGTATGGGAAGGTTGGCCTCATTCGTTCGTTCTTTGACTTTGGCGATACGTCCGTTTCTCTCGACTACTATCATAGCGACGAGCCCCTCGCCGGAACAAACAATTCACGATCCTGGGGGGCATCCATCGTTCAAAGTATCAAAACGAGCCAAACCGAGATTTATGCCACGTACCGCCAGTATGACGTAGATGCCATCGGGCGTGAAATTCAGGACGCCCGTGTCGTCGCGGCGGGCATTCGCTTCCTCTGGTAGCCGCGCAAGCGACGCGCCAAAGGTTACTCTTGTCTACCCGCCCAACCGGGTCGCGTCCTCGCAATGGACAAACACCCCTCCGCTCACGGCTTCATAGGCCGGGCAACTGTGGGAACAAGTGGCAAGAGCAAAGAGAACAAGGGTTCAAATCAGCAACGTCTAGGCGATCTGTGACATGATGGTCCGGTTTGGTCAGCCCATCGCATCGCCAAATGTCAGTCGGTTTTAGATGGATGCGGGATACAAGCAGGCAACCGCTTTTCCATCAAAGACAGAAATCAAATACAGCAATAATGGCTAGGATGCCAAAGCTTGGTCAAAAAACTACGCGACAGGTCAGATTTATCCTTCCGCCTTTGGGGAGCAAAGAGGATGATCCAAACCGGATCCGGTCTACACCATGGTAGGTCCGTCGGGCCGCGCCTCCCATAACCACCACATCGCCGCTTTCCAGCCATAACGACTCTGTCTTGCCACCGCGTGTGGTGTTGCCAATGCGGAACAGCCCCGCATCACCCAGAGACACTGACAGAACGGGCCAGTCGAAACTGGCCTCGTCTTTGTCTTGATGCATCCCCATGCGCGCATCCTCCCCGTAGTAGTTGATCAAACAGCAATCCGGAGCACGCTCAAGCCCTGTCAGTGTGTGCCAAAGCTGCAGAACCGATGCCGGGATCGGAGGCCATGGCCCACCGTCAGGATGGGTCGGTGCGTAGCGATATCCTGAACGGTCGGCATACCATCCCACGGCCCCAGCCGACGTCATTCGCACGGACATCGGCTTGCCATAGGGTGTCTGAGGCGAGAACATCGGCGCTTGTTTGGCAATATCGCGCACATCTGCGACCAATCCGGCCTGTGCGGCGCTATTCAACTGGCCTTTGTAGACGTCAAAACCCCGGATGTGCGCGTGCATAGGCCCTCTTCTCAACTTTATGTGCAATTTTGGCGGATTCCGTCCCGGTAGAACGGTTGCAGCGTCAAATGACCCTCCTTATATACGCCGCAGCGCGCAAGGAATCTTGCGCAAAACCTATCGTGGCGTCGATGCCGACTTCGGGTCGACGCTTCGTGTCATCGCCTTGAACTAGATAAAGGGATCGAAAAAACATGGCTAAAGTCATTGGTATTGACCTTGGAACAACAAACAGCTGCATCGCCATCATGGATGGTAGCCAGCCTCGCGTAATCGAAAACGCCGAAGGCGCACGGACAACACCGTCCATCGTCGCTTTCACAGAAAGCGAACGCCTCGTCGGCCAGCCGGCCAAACGGCAAGCGGTTACCAACCCCGACAACACAATTTTTGGTGTTAAGCGCCTGATTGGCCGCCGCAACGACGATGCGGATCTGGCCAAAGACAAGAAAAACCTGCCCTTCAACGTGATTGATGGCGGCAACGGCGACGCATGGGTCGAAGCCCGTGACGAGAAGTACTCGCCCAGCCAAATCTCTGCGTTCATCCTCGGCAAAATGAAAGAGACAGCGGAAAGCTATCTCGGCGAAGACGTGACCCAAGCGGTCATCACAGTCCCCGCCTATTTCAACGACGCCCAGCGCCAGGCAACCAAAGACGCCGGCAAAATCGCCGGCCTCGAAGTGCTGCGGATCATCAACGAACCGACAGCCGCCGCTTTGGCCTACGGTCTGGACAAAGAGAACAGCCAAACCATCGCGGTCTATGACCTTGGTGGTGGTACGTTCGACGTGACCATCCTCGAAATCGACGACGGCCTGTTCGAAGTAAAATCCACCAACGGTGATACGTTCCTTGGCGGTGAAGACTTTGACATGCGCATCGTGAACTACCTCGCGGCTGAGTTCAAAAAAGAGCACTCGGTCGACCTGACAGCCGACAAAATGGCCCTGCAGCGTCTCAAAGAGGCGGCAGAAAAGGCCAAGATCGAACTGTCCAGCGCGAACCAGACAGAAATCAACCAGCCCTTCATCTCGATGGGCAGCAACGGCCAACCGTTGCACATGGTGATGAAGCTGACGCGTGCCAAATTGGAAAGCCTTGTTGGTGATCTGATCAAAGCGTCCATGAAGCCGTGCGCTGCCGCGTTGAAAGACGCCGGTTTGTCAGCGTCTGACATCGATGAAGTCGTTCTGGTCGGCGGTATGACCCGTATGCCCAAAGTGGTCGAAGAAGTGACCAAGTTCTTCGGCAAAGAGCCCCACAAGGGTGTGAACCCTGACGAAGTGGTCGCCATGGGTGCCGCCATTCAGGCCGGTGTTCTGCAAGGCGACGTCAAAGACGTGGTTCTGCTCGACGTAACGCCTCTGTCGCTTGGCATCGAAACGCTTGGTGGCGTGTTCACACGCCTGATCGACCGCAACACGACAATCCCGACGAAGAAATCGCAAATCTTCTCGACTGCGGAAGACAACCAGAACGCCGTGACAATCCGCGTGTTCCAGGGTGAGCGCGAGATGGCCTCCGACAACAAGATCCTCGGTGCCTTCAACCTCGAAAACATCCCGCCCGCTCCACGCGGTATGCCCCAAATCGAAGTGACCTTCGACATCGACGCCAACGGCATCGTGTCGGTGGGCGCAAAAGACAAAGGCACTGGCAAGGAACAGCAGATCACGATCCAGGCCTCTGGCGGTCTGTCCGATGATGACATCGAACAAATGGTCAAAGACGCCGAGGACAATGCCGAGGCGGATAAGGAACGTCGCGAGCTGATCGAGGCGAAAAACCAAGCCGAAAGCCTGATCCATTCGACAGAAAAATCTGTCGAAGAGCATTCGGACAAGGTTGATCCGACCACGGTCGAAGCGATCGAACTGGCCATTGCCGCACTCAAGGACGAGTTGGAAACCGACAGTGCTGACAAGATCAAGTCCGGCATTCAGAACGTGACCGAAGCGGCCATGAAACTGGGCGAGGCGATCTACAAGTCAGCACAGGAAGAGGGCGATGATGAGCCCGCCGGTGCTGATGAGCCCCGCGACGCGGACGATGACATCGTCGATGCCGAGTTCGAAGACCTGGACAACGACAAGCGCGCCTAAGCGGTGACGCTCAAGGAACCAATCGCAGGGGCCGGTTCGCACAGGACCGGCCCCACGACGTTCCAGCTGAAGGATATGATCCATGGCAAAACGTGACTATTATGATGTGTTGGGCGTCCAAAAGGGCGCCAACGCTGACGAAATCAAGAAGGGGTTTCGCTCTAAGGCCAAAGAACTGCACCCGGATCGCAATGCCGACAAACCGGACGCCGAAGCGCAGTTCAAAGAAGCCAACGAAGCCTATGACGTTCTAAAAGACCCCGACAAAAAGGCGGCCTATGACCGCTTTGGCCACGCAGCCTTTGAGGGCGGCATGGGCGGCGGTGGTGGACGACCCGGCGGCGGCTTTGGCGGCCAGCAGGGCGACTTTGGCTCTGCCTTTTCGGACGTGTTTGACGACCTATTTGGCGACTTCATGGGCGGCCAACGCGGAGGCGGCGGCGGACGCCGTGCTGCGCGCGGCTCTGACCTGCGCTATAACCTGCGCGTCACGCTCGAAGACGCTTTTGCGGGCATGCAAAAAACCATCAACGTTCCCACATCCGTCAGCTGTGACAGTTGCGATGGTTCGGGCGCCGAAGGTGGCTCCGAACCTACCACCTGTCCCACGTGCTCCGGCATGGGCAAGGTGCGTGCACAACAAGGCTTCTTCACCGTCGAACGCACCTGCCCGACCTGTTCGGGCATGGGCCAGATCATTCAGAACCCTTGTAAGGTCTGTAATGGTGCAGGGCGCACTGAAAAGGATCGTTCGCTGAGCGTGAACATCCCCGCAGGCGTCGAAACCGGCACGCGCATTCGCCTCGCTGGCGAAGGTGAGGCAGGCATGCGCGGCGGCCCGTCAGGTGATCTCTACATCTTTATCGACGTGGCAACGCACGACCTGTTTGAACGCGACGGCAAGAACCTGTTCTGCCGTGTACCCGTGTCCATGAGTTCGGCCGCCCTTGGCGGATCGATCGAGGTGCCAACCATCGACGGCGGCCGGGGTCGGGTGCAAATCCCTGCCGGATCGCAATCGGGTCGGCAAATGCGCCTGCGCTCCAAGGGTATGCCTGCCCTGCGCGGCGGTGGTCCGGGGGACATGTTCATCGAACTGGCCGTTGAAACTCCAGTGAACCTCACCAGCCGTCAAAAAGAATTGCTGCGCGAATTCGAAGAATTGTCCGAAGAGAACAACCCTGAATCCAGTAGCTTCTTTTCTTCTGTCAAATCCTTCTGGGATTCGATGAAGGGCTGATAGGGTAAGGCGGGTTAACATCCGCCTTACGTCTCCGTTCCATTTTCCCAAACTGTATCACGGGCGGTGCACAGGTGGTGCACTCATTGGTCATACCCAATTTAGCCTCGCGTTAACCCATCACTAACCACAGGTCGGCAAAGTTGGCATATGTCACATTTTGCCGAACAACCTCTGCCTTTCGACTTTGACGAGGCGACACCCGCAACGATACCCAACGGAAAAACGCCGTCTTATATGGCTGACCACCGCAAGCGTTTGCGCACGCGGTTCATGGACGGCGGGGCGAGTGCCATGCCCGACTACGAACTGCTGGAACTGGTCCTGTTCCGCGCCATCCCCCGCCAAGACGTGAAACCACTGGCGCATCTGCTGATGGCCGAATTTGGCGATTTTAATCGGGTGGTGTCTGCACCCGTGGACCGATTGCGTGGCATCAAGGGTGTCGGCGACGCTATCATCATTGAACTGAAAGTTGTCGAAGCAGCCGCCCAGCGCCTCGCACGTGCCAAAGTATTGAATCAGCACGTGATTTCCGGCTGGGATGCTTTGATTGATTACTGCCACACCACCATGGCGCACCGTGAAACAGAGCAGTTTCGTGTGCTGTTTCTCGACCGTAAAAACGTGCTGATCGCGGATGAGGAACAAGGCAAGGGCACAGTCGATCACGTGCCAGTCTATCCACGCGAAGTTGCCAAACGCGCGCTGGAACTCAACGCTTCTGCACTGATCCTTGTGCACAACCATCCGTCGGGCGATCCTACGCCCAGCCAATCCGACATCAATATGACCAACCAGATGGAAAACGCCTGCGAGGCATTGGGGTTAACGCTGCATGATCATCTGATCGTGGGCAAATCCCGCGAACTCAGCTTCAAATCCGAAGGGTATCTGTGAGAGCTAGCGCACCCAAACCTCGACCCGCCGATTCGCCTGACGTCCCCACGCGCTGTTGTCACAGGCCATAGGCAACGCTTCGCCAAATGCGTCCACATCCAATTGAATCCGCTCGAAATTTGCGGTCTCAGCAGCAGCCATGACCGCACGGCGCACGGCCTCAGCACGGCGCAGGGCAATGTTGCGGTTGGCTGTTGCAGGTCCGTCTCCATCGCTGAACCCGACCAGCAACATCTGGCGCGCGTCATAGGTGCCCTGCTCCAACGCGCGGGCCAATTGCTGCACATTAGAGCGTGATTGTGCATCGAGGCGGGCTGATCCCGCTTCGAACCGGAACGACGTGGTCAACCGAGCCATGCCGTAAAGCGTCCGGGTCATGCGCTGCAACTCTTCCAGCGACACTTCGGGCCCGGCAGAGGTCACCGCATTTGCAAAGCGGTAGCCCTGGTCATTTATTGACACCTCCTCGGGTGCTTGATCCACGAAACCAGCCCGGCGGATCACAATCTGAGAAGACGCGCCGCGCATATAGGCCAACAACTCGCGCGCAACCTTGGGTAAACGTCGCGCGGGGATGTAAAGGAACATGGGTGCAGTCAGCGGATAATCCTCGGTCTTGATCGTGCCGCGCTGCGCAGACAGCGAAAACCCACAGTCTCCGGTTAGCGTCAATGCACGCCCATCGCCAGTTTCGGCATAGCTGGCGATCCCGATGGCGAACGGATCGGATAACACCGCATCAACAACGTCACCCGCCAGATCGTGACGGATGATCCCTTCGGCAAATGGCAGATCAATCGGCCCCATCACTTTGTCTTCCACTGACTGGCCTAAACCGGTCCGCGCACCGGGCAAGTGCAGTGAAATAGGTGCGTCGGCCCCACCCAACTCTGCCCAATTGGTGATCTGCCCGGCAAACACCTCTGCCAATGCTTGTGGCGAAATCTGATCTACGGGATTGGAGGGGGCCACAATCGGCACCATCGCATCCAGCGCCAGAACGCGGCTGCGGTTTGCATCCGTCATGTCACCCATTCCCGCTTCGCGGGCACGGGCGCGTTCTTCGGGTCGAATTTCGCGTAGCGCCATCACGATATCCGCGTCATTGGCCAGCAGATCGGCAAATCCCTCGTCCGTGGTCGATGCTTGGACATAGAACCGCGCAACAGGTTTCTCTGTGTCCGCATCGACGAGAGTATATGTAAAACCAACGGGCTCCAGCGGTTCGCGGCGCACGATATAGTCGCTGCGCAACGCAAACCCTTCGATCAAGGCAGGCAGCAGAACTGCACCCATGGTGGAAGAGCCCGAGATGGACACTTCGGCTACAAAATCTTGAAGGTTCGGACATGCAGGGCCCTCGCACAGAACACCCGACCCATCGACCGTCAATTCGCCATAGACAGTTTCGATCCGATAAAATTCGCCATCAAAACCCAACAAGGTCCCGCTGAGTTCAACGGCCCCATCAGGCGACGTAAGTGTCACATCCTGCGCAACAAGCGCAGTGCACCAAAAAGAAAGTGCGGCGAAGATCGCCGCACGTGCCCAAGCCATAAAGTGCCCTTTGTCGCAACGGTCAGTTGCTGGCGACTTTCAGGTCTGAGACAAGATTGTTCAACACCAGAAAAGTACCAACCGCGTCGCAATCCGGTACGGACAGGGTGAGGTTGCGGGTTTTTAACGTGCCTTCAGGCCCAAATTCGAGTGTCTGCGCCTCGATCTCGCGGCCGCAATTGTTGACGGTAACTTCGGTCTCGACACTCATGTCGATCACACCGGGCTGCGTCGTCATCGCACGGGCAAATGTGTAGACTTCGGCCATCAATGGCTCAGGCGACAATGTATCGCCCAATCGGGTGATCATACCATTGGTACCCGCAGTAAAACCTTCTACGTTTGGTTTGCGACCAGACCACTGGTGCCCGTTGTCGCCGTAGTCAGCCCCGAACTCACGGGCGTGCAATTCAAACCCGGCATCGCCGCGCCATTGCAGTACGACGCGGTCGTAGTTTGCGATGTCGGCAACTTTGGCTTGTGCAACAGCCCCGTCACCGTTGGCAAACGCCATGATAAAAACCGCGTCCTGAGAAAGGGCAGGTACAGTAAATGTCGCGCCACCACTTTCGTCCGTTGCCTCAGTGAACATGATCCCGTTGTGGTGCACGGTCAGTCGCTCGTTTGGCGCGCAAGGCGCATCCAGCGTCAACGTCACCATGGCGCCAGGCGCCGTCACAGCGTGCGCTGAAATCTCGCAAGTCGGATGCTCGGCAAGTACCTCTGGTGCAGGTGGCAGGTCATCAAGCGTCACTGCGGCAAGCTGCACCTCTTCATCAGTTTGCGGAACCGTAACTTCGGGCATGTCACTGGCCGAAGTCAGTTCGATGTCTTGCACTTGAAGGAGAATGTCAGCGCTTGCGGCAGTGGCCAGTGGCACTGCCGTGATGTCGCTTGGTTCTTGCGATATTGGCCGGGCTTGCGCGCCGTACCGTTCTTTTGCGGTTTCGCTGCTTTGCATTACGAAACCAATTCCGACAGCGATACCCAAGGTCCCTGCAGCTGTCAGCACTTCCTTAATATGTTTCATTTCCCACGTCCCTTCCCGGACTTCCCTGCATGAGAGATCGCATGTCAAAGGGGCTGGGTTATGACCGCCAAAGGGAGTCTTTGGGGCAGGAATGGGGCAATCAGCTTAAATCAGCCGACCGTGACAATGCTTAAACTTCTTCCCGGACCCGCAGGGGCAGGGCTCGTTTCGACCAGGATTTCCCCATGTGGACTGGTCGTCTTCGTCAAATCCCTTTTCGACGGCTTCTTCAGTCGGCGCTGGAAGTGCATCCTGTTCCGCCATCTGGGTCGCGGCCTGCTGTTGTGCCGCAATGTCGGCCAACATTTGTTCACGTTCTTCATCCGTCATGGGGCGAATCATCGACAGTTTCTGCGTCACTTCGTTGCGCAGGCTATCCAGCATGGATTCAAAAAGCTGGAACGCTTCGTTCTTGTATTCATTCAGCGGATCGCGTTGCGCATAGCTGCGGAAGCCAACAACAGACCGTAGGTGTTCTAGCGTCAACAGGTGCTCACGCCACTTGCCGTCGATGGCCTGAAGCAAGAGCTGCTTTTCGATGCTGCGCATGTTTTCCGGGCCAAAGGCTTCGGTCTTTTGTGCCATCAGCGCATCACTCGCCTCAATCAGACGGTCGCGCATCTGTTCATCGTCTACGCCTTCTTCTTCGCCCCACGCCACCACAGGAGCATCAAGGCCAAGATGTTCCAGAACCGCGGCGTGCAGTCCTTCGGTATCCCACTGATCGGCATAGCTGTTGGGCGGCAGGAACTGATCAATCAGATCGTCCACCACCTGATCGCGCATATCCGCTGTGATTTCCGACAGGTCCTCTGCTTCCATGATGTCCCGGCGCTGGGTGAAGATCACCTTGCGCTGTTCGTTCATCACGTCGTCAAATTTCAAAAGCTGTTTGCGGATGTCAAAGTTACGGCCTTCGACCTTTGCCTGCGCGCGTTCCAGCGACTTGTTTACCCATGGGTGTACAATCGCCTCGCCCTCTTCGAGGCCCAGCGTCTTGAGAACCTTATCCAGGCGGCCCGAACCAAAGATGCGCATAAGGTCGTCTTCGAGGCTGAGGTAAAAGGACGTGCGGCCCGCATCCCCCTGACGGCCCGAGCGTCCGCGCAGCTGGTTATCGATGCGACGGCTTTCGTGACGTTCAGAGGCGAGGACGAATAATCCACCCGCTTCCAGAACCTTTTTGTTCTCTTCCAGATGTTCGGATTCGATCCGCGCGCGTACCTCGGCCGGGTCGGCCTCGGGGTTAGCTGTGATCGCTTCCAGCACCTTCATCTCGACGTTGCCGCCCAGCTGAATGTCTGTACCGCGCCCGGCCATGTTGGTCGCGATAGTCACCGCTCCCAGCTTGCCAGCATCGGCGATGATCTGGGCTTCTTGTTCGTGTTGGCGCGCGTTCAAAACGTTGTGCGGAATGTTCTCCGCAGCCAGCAGGTTAGAAAACATCTCGGACTTGTCGATGGATGTCGTGCCAACCAGAACTGGCTGACCCTTGGCGTGTGCGGTCTTGATCTCTTCGATCATCGCTTTGTATTTTTCAGCAGCAGTCCGAAAGACCTGATCGTCTTCGTCCACCCGTGTGATGGGTTTGTTCGTAGGCACTTCGACCACACCCAACCCATAAATTTCACGGAATTCTTCAGCCTCGGTCGCCGCCGTCCCGGTCATCCCAGCCAGCTTGTCATAAAGACGGAAGTAGTTTTGGAAGGTTACAGATGCCAACGTCTGGTTCTCTGGCTGGATCTGGACGTTTTCCTTAGCTTCGATCGCCTGATGCAAACCTTCAGACAACCGGCGGCCGGTCATCATGCGCCCCGTAAATTCGTCAATCAGAACAACTTCGCCATTCCGAACGATGTAATCCTTGTCTTTGCGGAACAGTTTGTGCGCGCGCAGACCCTGATTGACGTGGTGCACGATGGATGTGCTCTCAGGATCATAAAGCGAGGCGTTTTCCTCGATCAGGCCATCGGAACGCAATTTTTCTTCGAGGAACTCGTTGCCCTCGTCTGTAAAGGTCACACTGCGCTGCTTTTCATCCAGCTCAAAATGCGCTTCTTCAATCAACGGGATGATCGCGTCGATGGTCACATACATTTCGGAACGGTCCTGAAGCGGACCGGAAATGATCAAAGGCGTTCGGGCTTCATCGATCAGGATACTGTCGACCTCATCCACCACGGCAAAGTTATGGCCACGTTGAACCATCTGATCGATGGACGGTTTCATGTTGTCGCGCAGATAATCAAAGCCCAACTCATTGTTGGTGGCATAGGTCACGTCGCAAGCATAAGCCGCGCGCTTGTTCTCTTCACCAATCCCGTTGATGGCAACGCCGGTGGTCATGCCAAGGGCAGCAAACACCTTGCCCATCCATTCCGCGTCACGCTGCACAAGATAGTCATTGACCGTGACAACATGCACACCCTTGCCCGTGAGGGCGTTCAGGTAGCAGGCAAACGTGGCGGTCAGCGTTTTGCCCTCGCCCGTCTTTTGTTCGGCGATGTTGCCTTGGTGCAAAAAGATCGCACCTAACAACTGCGTGTCATAGGCGCGCAGACCCAGCGTACGGCGGGCCGCTTCGCGGCAATTCGCAAAGGCTTCGGGCAACAGGTCATCAAGGCTCTCGCCACCCATCGCACGTTTGGCGAGCTCTTCGGTCTTGTCCTTAAGGCCTTCGTCGCTCAGCGCCTTGGCCTCAGCCTCCAATGCATTGATCTGCTCGACCAGGGGTCGCGTCGCTTTAACCTTGCGGTCATTTGGCGTGCCAAACACCTTCTTTGTGAGGGTTTTGAAACCGAGCATGCGTTCTCCAGGCGATCAATTCATGTTCATCAGCAACTGCTTGCCGGGCGCGCGCCAAGCCCATAGAAACGGTAAGGCAAAAGCGGTCCCAGCCGCGTCCATAGGGCGATGTAAGGGTCACGCTAAACCGTGTCAATGCACGCGCCCTCCGCGTGCCCAGCCCAAGGACTTAACATTCATGAAACACCTTCTTTCTTTGCCCACGCTGGGCCTTGTCGTCGCGATGGCCCTACCGGTCGCCGCACAAGACGCCGATCAGGTCGTGGCAACGGTAAACGGGACGGACATCACCGTCGGGCACATGATCGTTGCCCGCGCTACCTTGCCCCAGCAGTTTCAGGAATTGCCAGACGAAGTTCTGTTCAACGGCATTCTCGAGCAACTGGTACAACAGACCCTTCTGGCGCAGTCCTTTGACAGTGACCTGCCCAAACGCGCGCAACTTTCGCTGGAAAACGAAACACGTTCTTTGACAGCAGGTGAAGCGCTTGAGGAACTGTTTGCGGTTGCTTTGACAGACACTGCACTTCAGGACGCGTATGAGGCGCGGTTTGAAGACGCCGAAGCCGCCGAAGAATACAACGCCTCCCATATTCTGGTCGAGACGGAAGAAGCAGCATTGGCCGTAAAAGAAGAAATCGAAGGCGGCGCCGACTTTGCAGCCGTCGCCCGCGAAAAATCGACCGGTCCGTCCGGTCCCAATGGTGGGCAATTGGGCTGGTTCGGGACAGGCGCCATGGTTCCCAGTTTTGAAGCGGCAGTCGTTGCGCTTGAAGTTGGTGAAGTGTCCGCACCCGTCCAGACACAGTTTGGCTGGCACGTCATCATTCTGAACGAATCCCGCGTTCAGGAACGTCCAACTCTGGATGCCATCCGCTCCGAACTCGAAGAGGGTCTCCGCGCAACGGCGCTTGAAGCCCGGATCGAAGAGCTGACAGTCGGGGCAAAGATTGATCAGACTGGCGCAGAAGGTGTTGACCCAGCGGTCATCAAAGACCTCACACTGGTCGATTAAAGATGGCCGGCACAGGCAAGGTATCCCCATTGGCACCGGCGGCGTTTCCAGCGCTGCCGGTGATTTCCGGAGTGACATTCTCGGCCGTTGCGGCGGGCGTAAAGTACACCGGGCGTACCGACGTGATGCTGGCGCAATGCGTGCTGGGAACCACCATCGCCGGCACATTCACCCGATCAGCGACCCGATCAGCTCCGGTTCTGGACTGTCAGGCAAAATTGGGTGAGGCGTCTGATGCCGGGGCGGCCATACTTGTAAATTCGGGCAATTCGAATGCCTTCACAGGGCGCAATGGTCAGGCAGCAACGGATGCCATCGTTGAGGCCACTGCCGCCGCAACAGGTATTCCGGCCTCCCGTGTTTTCACTGCATCGACCGGAGTGATCGGGGAACCGCTTCCGTTTGAGCGGATCACGTCTAAACTGACTGAGTTGCACCAATCGCTATCGCCCGATGCGATCGGCGACGCTGCCCACGCGATCATGACAACTGACACCTATCCCAAGGGGGCGTCCGCGACCTGTCTGATCGGCGGCAAAACTGTAAACATCGCTGGCATCGCAAAAGGCAGCGGCATGATCGCGCCGGACATGGCGACAATGCTGGTCTACATCTTTACCGACGCTCAAGTCGATCAACCAACGTTGCAGGGCATGACGACCAAGTGCTGCAACGCGACCTTCAATTGCATCACTGTGGACAGCGACACGTCCACCTCGGACAGCCTTTTGGTCGCAGCGACCGGCGCCAGCGGCGTGGACGCAAGCGAAGACCCAAAATTTGAGGCCGCGTTGCACGACGTGATGCTGGATCTTGCCCACCAAGTTGTGCGGGACGGTGAGGGAGCAACAAAGTTTGTCGAAGTCACTGTAACGGGCGCAGAGGACGAGGCCAGTGCCCGTATTCACGGCCTGTCGATCGCGAATTCGCCACTAGTGAAAACCGCCATTGCGGGCGAGGATCCCAATTGGGGCCGCGTCGTTATGGCCTTGGGAAAATCTGGCGCAGCTGCAGATCGGGATAAACTGTCGATTTGGTTTGGCGATGTACTCGTGGCGGAAGATGGGTGGGTCAGCCCAAATTATGTTGAGGCAGACGCCGCAGCTCATATGAAATCTGATCACATTCATATCCGCGTGGACTGTGGGATAGGCAGCGGGTCTTCAACCGTTTGGACCTGTGACCTGACCCACGGCTATATTGAGATCAACGCGGATTATCGTTCGTGAAGGTCGTTCTGGTCTCTGCCGTCGCCCTTATCGACACTGACGGTCGAATTCTTCTTGCACAACGACCCGAAGGTAAGTCGATGGCAGGTCTATGGGAGTTTCCCGGCGGCAAAATCGAGCACGGCGAAACGCCCGAAGTCGCCCTAATCCGAGAGTTAGAAGAAGAGCTGGGAATAAACACATGGCAGTCCTGCCTTGCCCCGCTGACGTTCGCAAGCCACAGATATGACACTTTCCATCTGTTGATGCCGCTGTTCGCCTGCCGCAAATGGGAAGGCACACCGCAGTCAAAAGAAGGGCAAGTCTTGAAATGGGTCAAACCACATGACTTAAAATCCTACCCAATGCCCGCTGCCGACGTCCCTTTGATCCCGATATTGCGGGATTGGCTCTGACCAATGAGCGATATTTTTCTCATATTGCACAAAAAGTGTCATTTTCGTGAAATTGTTGGTGACATTTCACCTTAAAATTGTGCAAAATGCGAAAAGGTTTTTCTTGGGGAGGAAGAACAATGATCAGAACTATCGCAATGGGTACTGCGATATTGGTACAGGGGATATACGTCAAAACCTTGCCAGACGGTCGTATGACAGTTCGGGTGGGCGGGACAAACTACTCTGGAAAACCGATTTCTCAGGCCGCCTGACTTAAGACAGACGACCAATTAAAAAGGGGACAGTGCTCACTGTCCCCTTTTATTTTTGTATTCACCGAACTTGTCAGTCGAGCGAACGAGAGATTTCTTCGCGCTCAAATATTTCGATGACATCCTTAGGCCGAATATCCTCGTAATTCTCAAACGCCATCCCGCATTCCTGACCAGACTGCACCTCGGCAACCTCATCTTTGAAGCGTTTCAGGGTTTTCAGAGTGCCTTCGTGGATCACGACGTTGTCACGCAGCAAACGCACACCAGCGCTACGACGCGCCACACCTTCAGTGACCAGACAACCAGCGACTTTGCCGACGTTGGATACTTTGAACACTTCTTTGATCTCGGCATAACCGATAAAGGTCTCGCGGATTTCGTTGCTGAGCAGACCAGAGGCGGCCGCTTTCACGTCGTCCACAAGGTCGTAGATCACCGAATAATACCGGATCTCGACACCTTTTTGGTTGGCCGTGTTCCGCGCAGAGGCGTTGGCCCGCACGTTAAAGCCCATGATCGGTGCACCAGACGCTTCGGCCAGACCCACATCCGTTTCGGTGATGGCGCCGACGCCCGAATGCAGCACGCGCACGCGCACTTCATCGTTGCCGATCTTCTCCATCGCCTGAACGATCGCTTCGGCAGACCCTTGCACGTCGGCTTTGACCAGAATGGGCAATTCGCTGACATCCTCATCGGCCTTGGCATTCGCCATAAGCTGCTCAAGTGTCGTGGCCGCACCGGCAGCCGCACGTTTGTCCTTGGCGGCGTTGGCACGATATTCCGCAATCTCGCGGGCCTGTGCCTCGGTCTCTGTCACGTTCAAAACGTCGCCCGCTTCGGGTGTGCCGTTGAGGCCAAGAACCTCGACCGGCACCGATGGGCCCGCTTCTTTGACGCGCTCACCCTGGTCGTTGATCAGCGCACGGACCTTACCGTACTGCTCACCCACAACAAAGATGTCGCCCTGACGCAGCGTACCGTTCTGGATCAGAACAGTCGCAACAGGGCCGCGGCCCACGTCCAACTGCGCTTCGATCACGGCACCTTGGGCCGCACGATCCGGGTTCGCCTTCAATTCCAAGAGTTCGGACTGCAGAGCAATCGCCTCAAGCAACTCGTCCAGACCTTGCCCCGTGATGGCCGAGACTTCGACGTCCTGCACTTCGCCTGACATCTTTTCAACGATCACTTCGTGCTGCAACAGATCGGTACGCACCTTGTCCGGGTTGGCGGCAGGTTTGTCGATCTTGTTGATCGCGACGATCATCGGCACTTCGGCAGCCTTGGCATGCGCAATCGCTTCGATCGTCTGCGGCATCACCGCGTCGTCGGCAGCAACAACCAGAACCACGATGTCCGTGACCTGTGCACCCCGCGAGCGCATCGACGTAAACGCTGCGTGGCCGGGTGTATCAAGGAAGCTGAGCATCGTGCCGCCATCGGTCTTTACCTGATAGGCACCAATGTGCTGCGTGATGCCGCCTGCTTCGCCTGCGACGACTTTGGCGTCCCGGATGGCGTCCAGAAGGGACGTTTTACCGTGGTCAACGTGGCCCATGATGGTGATGACCGGTGGACGCGGAATAAGGTCAGCCTCATCATCGACAATCTCTTTGATCACGTCTTCGACGTCGGCATCAGACACACGTTGTACGGTGTGGCCAAACTCTTCGATTATCAACTCAGCGGTATCAGCATCAATGGTCTCGTTCTGTGTGACCATCATGCCCATTTGCATAAGGGATTTCACAACATCACCGACCCGTTCCGTCATGCGGTTCGCAAGTTCGGAAACCACAATAGCTTCTGGCAGAGCAACGGTGCGCATGACCTTTTCACGCTCAACCGTACCGCCCATCGCCTTTTGACGAGCGCGCTCTTGTTTGCGTTTCATCGCAGCCATCGACCGGTGACGGCCTGCGCCGCCACCCGTGGCTTCTGACAGCGTCAGTTTGCCGGAACGGCGATTATCTTCGCCACGCCCTTTTGGACGTTGTTGCTGGTCACGTTCGTTTTTGCGCGGAGTCGCCGCAGGCGGTGGCCCGCCACGATTTGGCGCAGCCCGCGCGGGTTGCTGAGTATCCACAGGTGCGGGGTTGGCCGCAGCCTGAGCCGCCGCTTCAGCTTCGCGCCTTTTGTTTTCTTCTTCCTCGGCTTTCGCCTTGAGGCTTTCCTCACGCTCTTTTTCTTCGCGTTCCTTGGCCTCAATCTCGGCACGGCGGCGCTCACGCTCTTTTTCGCGGGCCTTTTCAGCAGCCTCACGTTCCGCAGCCTCATCGGCCTCGCGCGACTTGGCCGCCTGCAGCGCTTTCATGCGGCGCTCCATCTCGGCATCAGTTATGCCAGCGGGGCGACGGCTTGGGTCACCTCCGGCCGCAGCAGATCCGCCAGCAGGCTTGGTCGCACCCGGCTTGGGTACGACGACCCGCTTGCGCTTGGTCTCGACGACAACATTCTTGGTCCGTCCATGGCTGAAACTCTGTTTCACATTGCCCGGACGCGCGCCGCTGCGCAGACCCAAAGTCTTTTTCCCGTCTGTATCGCTCAAAGCTCGTCTATCCTTCCCGGCGACCGTTGCCGCCGTCATTTTCGCGCACACCGCGTAAACGGTTGGCTTCCTCTACAACACGTTGCGTGAGTCCACCAGAGGCGAGCGCGCCGTGTATCACAGTTTGGCGGCCAAAGGCCAAACCCAACTCATCTGCTGTTAGCCAGCCGATGTAACTGCCGTAATGCGGTGTGCTGAGTTTGGACTTGCCACGTCCAGACCCATCAACCGCTTGTATCAACACCTGAGCCTCTTCATTTTGAAGCCAGGTTTTGACTTTTTCGTATCCAGCCACCGCTCTACCCGACTTTCGGGACAGCGCGATCAAGTCGACAACGCGCCGCGCCAGTTGGCGTTCGACCTCAGCCACCAGACCATCTGACACCTGCACGGGCATCTTAGCCCCCCGAGCAAACAGCTTTTTGGCCACTGCCTTGTCGAGCGCGTCGCGATCAGCCGCAACATAAATACCACGGCCCGGCAGCTTTCCAGCGATATCCGGCACAATCTGCGCATCCGGCCCAACAACAAAGCGGATCAACCCATGTTTAGGTTGTACCTCGCCCGTTGCGATGCACTTACGCTCTGCACCGTCACTGCGGTCTTTTGAGGCGCCACCGCGTCCCATGAGGTTGCCCCGAGGCCTGAGATCAGGCCTCGGTCTCCTCGGTCAGATCAGCGTCTTCTTGTTCTTCTTCGTCAGCTTCCAATTCGGTCGGATCGACCCAGCCCAGCATAATGCGCGCTGTCATGACCAGATGCTGCGCTTCTTCCAGTGACACCTCAAAGGGCTCAAGAACGCCATCATCTTTATGACGTTCACCATCAACTGTCGTCCAGCCACCGGCCAGTTCCCAGTCCGCGCAGGTTGCAAAGTCTTCGAGAGTTTTCACGTCGTCTTTGGCCAACGCCTCAATCATTTGGGGTGTGAGCCCGTCAAAATCAATAAGGCTGTCTTCGGCACCCAAGGCGCGTGCGCTTTCCAACGCCGCTTTGGCCGCGGCCTCAAGCACGTCACGGGCACGGGCCTGCAATTCAGCAGCGGTGCCTTCGTCCACTCCGTCGATGACCAGCAGCTCGTCTACCTCAACATAGGCAACCTCTTCGAGGTTGGTGAAGCCTTCGGACACCAGCAACTGGGCAAAGAATTCATCGAGGTCCAGATTGTCCATGAACAGCTTGGTGCGCTGCTCAAACTCGGCCTGACGACGAGCCGATTCGTCGGCCTCGGTCATGATGTCGATGTCCAGACCGGTCAGCTGGCTGGCCAGACGCACGTTCTGACCGCGGCGACCAATGGCGAGGGACAGTTGTTCTTCGGGCACGACCACTTCGATCTTGCCCGCCTCTTCGTCCAGAACCACTTTGCTCACTTCAGCAGGCTGCAACGCGTTCACAAGGAAAGTCGGCTGATCCTCATTCCATGGAATGATGTCGATCTTTTCGCCCTGCAACTCGTTCACAACGGCCTGCACGCGCGAACCACGCATACCAACACATGCCCCAACAGGGTCGATGGAGCCGTCATAAGAAATAACAGCAATCTTGGCGCGCGATCCGGGGTCACGGGCAACGGCTTTGATCTCGATGATGCCGTCATAGATTTCTGGCACTTCCATCTTGAACAACTCGGCCATGAACTCGGGCGCGGTGCGGCTCAGGAAAATCTGGGGTCCACGCTGCTCGCGGCGCACATCTTTGATGTAGCAGCGGATGCGATCGTTCGGGCGATAGGATTCGCGGCCAATCTTTTCGTTGCGGCGCAGGATCGCTTCGCCTGCGCCCACATCGACGATGACGTTGCCGTACTCTTCGCGCTTGACCAAAGCGTTGATGATGGTGCCTGCGCGGTCTTTGAACTCTTCGAACTGGCGATCCCGTTCAGCTTCGCGCACTTTTTGCAGGATGACCTGCTTGGCAGACTGTGCCGCAATCCGGCCCATCTCGACAGGAGGAACCTCTTCGATCAGCTGCTGACCAACCTCGGGGTCTTCCATATATTGCTTGGCCTGCTCAACTGTGAATTCGGCCTGATAGTTTTCCAGCAATTCGTCTTCGACCACTGTGCGCACACGAGTAAAGGTGGCGCGGCCTGTCTTGCGGTCAATGCTGACACGGATGTCCATTTCCGCGCCGTAACGCGACTTCGCCGCACGGGCGAGCGATTCTTCCATCGCCTCGATGACCAGCACAGGGTCGATCATCTTTTCGCGGGCAACCGCCTCGGCGGTTTGCAACAGCTCAAGCTGGTTTGCAGATGTAATGGCCATCAGGTGTTCTCCTCAGACTCTTCGGTCGTTTCGTCTTCTGATATTTCGTCAAATTCAGTTTCTTTGATCACACCGGCGGCTTTGCGCTGGCGCAACATTTCTTTGATCAGCTCGTCCGTCAGAACCAGCTTGGCATCGCTCAACCAATCAAACTTCAGACCAATCGTGCCTTCGGCCACGTTGATCAGCACTTCGTCGTCCTCAACGCCTGCCAATATGCCCTTAAAGCGGCGGCGTCCGTCGATCAGCTCATCTGTTTCCAGCTTGGCATCGTAGCCTTCGAACATGTCGAAGTCCTTGAGGCGCGTCAGCGGGCGGTCAATGCCCGGGCTGCTCACTTCGAGCGTGTAGGCGTCCAAAATCGGGTCTTCGACATCCAGCGTTGCACTGACAGCCGTCGAGATAGCACTGCAATCATCGACTTCAATTCCGCCTTCAGGCTTGTCAGCCATGATCTGGAGCGTGGTTTCTTTGCCGCTCATCAGACGAACGCGCACCAGTTCATAGCCCAGATCCTCGATCACCGGGGTGATGATCTCGGCCAGGCGACGGTCGATGGCAGCTTTGGCGATCAGGTCGTTGTTCATGGTTCTTTCAGGCACAAAAAAACGGGCGCGCGGCCCGTTGATGGTTCTCGGTGGAGCGTCGGGTTTGGACCCCAGCGCGCCGCTGTTGAAGGGCATATACGCACGTCGGGATGAGTCTGCAAGGCCCCTCAGGCCATCCACCACCGCTCAGCCATGCGTGAGTTTTTGATCAACTATAGGTTGTCGAAGCCATAGTTTCGGTTATTCAATTACTTATGGAATTTACTTTGGATGAACTCATCGATTTGCTGGCAGGTCGCAGGGGTGACCTTCAGGTCGGAGTCATTCCGCTTGAAGTTAGGCAACACTTTGGTTGTTCTCGCGAAGAGGTGTTCCTATCCTCAGAGTCTGCGAGACATATCATTGATGAACATGGAGACCATATAGGCAAGAATGAGCTTTTGCGGATTCCAGAAATTTTGACGAAAGGGATGTGGGTAGCAGACCGAAAGCTCGCATGTTCTGTTT
The DNA here is from genome assembly GCF_900143535.1 of Tateyamaria sp. Alg231-49. GTDB lineage: Bacteria > Pseudomonadota > Alphaproteobacteria > Rhodobacterales > Rhodobacteraceae > Tateyamaria. The sequence continues at coordinate 85,593 of NZ_FRFA01000004.1, forward strand.
CTTTTCAGACAGAGACTCCGGCCATTCGTTTACTTGCAGCCATAAAAATAACGCGCAATCACTCACGAATGTACGTTTCTACTTTGCATCGAGCAAAGAAAAGACAAACCAAGTCAAAGCTAAAACGCGGCCAATTGCTTAGGCCGCACTGGACCTGAATGAGTTGGTTGCCATGCGGTGGGGCCTGCCTGGAACCCCACAATGCGCTCCCATTTTCCCAAATGGTGCTACGGCCGGCAGATTTTCACCGTGTCGCGCATGGCATATGCTTGGTCAGCGGGATACTTCAAAGCACATGAGAAAAGTATTCCGATCGCGTAGATTAATCAACCGAAAAATTGGATTCCTTGTTTTGAATCAAATACTTACTTAAGTCATTGAAAAGAATCCGAAATCTCAACTTATCCACCACCGCTCAGCCATGCGCAGATTGTCGAGTGGCCAGGATTTGCCGACAGACAACGGCACGGCGACAGACGTGGCTGCGATGTGTGTCGGCGACCGACCCCCGGGCAGGATCTGGAAATCACGCGGGTCGGACAAGGGGTCAAGCGCCGCGATATCTGCGACATCGACCATCCCGTCGCGCAGCGCCTCGGAACGGACGGCATCTACGCTGAATTGCACAAACTCGACACTGTCAAACCAACCAGACTGCTTTTTCCAGTGGTTCGCCACACGCGCACCGATGAAATGGCGGCCCGGCTCCAGTTTTTGCACCGCATACAAGCCAGTGCCTGCACCAGTTTCAGATCTGATCTCGTATCCGGGATGCGCAAGAAGATAGGGCAGGTTTGGATTGGGCGTATCGAGCACGATATCTGCGGTGACCGGATCAATAACCTCGACAGTCATGGGCAGTGACCGCAGATGTTCAGCGCTAAATACTTCACCGTCGTGAAACGCGACATCGTCGCGCAACGTGAATCGCCAGCGCATCGCTTGTGCGTCTGATGACCAACCAGTCGCAAGATCACCGCGCAAAGTTCCGTCAGCGGCCACTTCAGTCAGGTTGTCGAACACGGTGGCTGCAACTGCCTGATCAAAAAGCAGCATGGACAATGCCGCCCGCAACCGCCCACCGCGCTGCGGTTGCGCGGACACACCCGTTGCCGCCAGCAACGCGGCTGCGGCGCCAGAGGTAAAGAGTGCGCGGCGGTCAATTCGGGTCATTTCCCTGCAATCCTGTCCATGGTGCGCACCAGTTCAGCCGAAATTCCCGGCTCAGACAAGGCATGCCCGGCATTTCGGATCATCTTGAGATCTGCATTGGGCCACGCTTTGGCCAGCGCATAGGCGCTTTCGGGCGGGCAGATCATGTCATAGCGGCCCTGCACGATTGTACCCGGAATATGTTTGATCCGGCCCGCATGGGCGAGAATTTGGCCATCAAACTCCAAAAAGCCCGCATTGGTGAAATAGTGATTCTCAAGTCGCGCAAAGGCGCGGGCATAGTCCCCCGGGGCCTCTCCACCGGACCCGGTCGAATGGATCGAAGCAAGCGCATTTTCCCAAGACGACCACGCACGGGCAAACCGCGTCTCTATCGCCATGTCGCCTGAAAAGAGGCGGCGGTGATAGGCGGCAATCAAATCGCCACGCTCATCTTCGGGCACAAGCGTCTCAAAGCGGCTCCAAACTTCGGGCCAGAACCGGCCAGCACCACCGCCATAGAACCAATCCAGCTCGCGCTGAGTCATGAGGAACACGCCGCGCAGGACAATGTTACGCACGCGCGCCGGATGGGATTGGGCATAGATCAGCGCCAAGGTCGCACCCCAACTGCCGCCAAAAACGATCCACGCATCAATATCCAACGTCCGTCGGATCATCTCGATATCATCGACCAAGTGCCAAGTCGTGTTGTTGGTCACGGACGCGTGCGGGCGCGAACGTCCACATCCGCGCTGATCAAACAGAATCACACGGTAGCGTTCAGGGTCAAAATAACGGCGCATCGTCGGGCTGCACCCACCGCCGGGGCCACCATGCAGCACCACAACCGGGATGCCAGACGGGTTGCCGCATTGCTCAACATAGATGCGATGCCCCTGTCCAACGTCCAACATCTGTTGGTCGTAGGGGTCGATCGGCGGGTACAGATATTGCACCGCGCGCTTTTGGTCACTGTGTTTGTCCATTACTGACCTACATAGGGCGTTAGACGCACATGAGCATACGGAGACGAAAATGCAAACGCATCAAACCACCGTCGACCCATCCGAGATCGCTAAATTTGAGGCGATGGCGGCGGAATGGTGGGACCCAAACGGAAAATTCAAGCCACTACACATGCTGAATCCCTGTCGGCTGGACTACATCACAAGCCAAATTGCTGCTGAATTTGACCGCGATTTGACCAAAACATCGGCGTTTGAAGGTCTGCGCATTCTGGACATCGGCTGCGGCGGGGGGCTGTTGGCAGAACCCATGGCGCGGCTTGGGGCAGAAGTGGTTGGTGCCGATGCGGCAGAACGGAATATTCCCGTTGCAAAGGTACACGCCGAACAATCCGGATTAACCATCGATTACCGCCACACCACAGCCGAGGATATGGCCGCGGCCGGTGAACAGTTCGACGTGGTGCTGAATATGGAAGTCGTTGAGCATGTCGCAGACCCACTGGCCTACCTCACCGCCTGTCGTGAGTTGCTGAAACCCGGAGGGTTACATATCTGCTCGACCCTAAATCGCAATCCAAAGTCCTTTGTCATGGCGATCATCGGCGCGGAACATGTGATGCGCTGGTTGCCCAAAGGCACGCATGAATGGAACAAGTTCATCACTCCAGACGAACTGTTTGATCTGCTGCGCAATGCGGGCCTTGATCCGGTGGACCGTCAGGGATTCGTCTTCAATCCGCTGACTTGGGGTTGGAAACTGTCAGATCGAGACCTGAGCGTGAACTACGTCACCGCAAGTTTGAAACCAAAGGCCTAGTTTGGCTTGGGTTTGTCTGACATCTGAACGCGCAATTGGCGCAGGATCGGTAGGGTTTCCCTGACCCGATCCTCGCCCAAGCTATCGATGACTTCACCGACCATTGGGGCAATCGCGCTTAGGGCCTGATCGCGGGCACGCCGCCCTGCCGGGCTGATGGCGACCATCTTGCGACGCGCATCATCCCAATCGGGGCGGATATGGATATGTCCGGCCCACTCCAATCGATTGAGAGTGTTGGTCATCGCACCGCGTGTGACGTTGAACGTTTCGGCCAACTGTGCCGGACTGCGCTCATCATCGTGCCAAACAAGATGGTTCAGCACCGAAAAATGAGAAATCTCCATGCCCTTGGGCAACACACGGCTCAGCCGGTAACGGACCATTTGATCCGCTGCGAGCACTTCGCTGAACAGCGAAATGGCCAGTGCGTTCTTTTCTGTACTCATGCACCCGAAGGACCTTCAAAGGGGCGCGCATTGTCCCTTGCAGGGATGCGGCGCCTCGCCTCGGCCACTTTATCTAATTCCATATCAAATACATAAACGCCAGGCGCCTCGCCCGCGTCAAGCACGACCTCGCCCCACGGGTTGATGGCGAGGCTGTGGCCATAGGTGCTGCGTGTCTTGTTTTTCTGACTGGGGTGGGTGCCTGTCTGGGCCGGAGCCAGCACCCATGCGCCCGCTTCTATCGCGCGAGCACGCAGCAGGCTGTGCCAATGGGCCGCACCAGTCACAGGCGAAAAAGCGGCTGGGTATGTCAGGATATGGGCACCAGCGCTAACAAGGGCGTCTGATAGTTTAGGAAAGCGCATGTCGTAGCAAACGGCCATACCTATCGGCGCAAAATTCGTTCGGGCAAGGACGGCTTTCGTCCCAGGGCGATAGCCCGAAGACTCCGCATATGTCTCTGTTTTTGAGATGGCGACATCAAACATGTGGATTTTGTCGTAGCGCGCCAGAATTGATCCATCCGGCCCAATCAAGAACGATCTGTTCGCGAACCGACCGTCCGGATCATCCGTGGTCAACGCCAGCGAACCAATAAGAAGGTGAATGCCACGCGCCGCTGCCACATCGCGCAAGGCGGCGAGCGTGGCATCGCTCGCCTCGTCCGTGAGAACCTGAGCTTGGTGGGTGCGGCTGGTGCTAAGGCAATTGGTGACCTCGGGGGTCAGCACAAACTCCGCCCCCATATCCGCAGCCTGCTGCACCATCTCAACCGTCCGAGGCAGATTCGCCGTCGGATCATCGGATACATTCAGTTGCAGCAGCGCTGTTTTCATTCAGGCCGCCAGAAGCCCGTCAAGTTTGCCTGCCCGTTCCAACGCATAGAGATCGTCGCAACCTCCGACATGAGTATCACCCACAAAAATCTGCGGAACCGTCCGGCCACCATTTGCACGCTGGATCATCTCAGGCTTGCGCTCTGGTTGTTTCAAAACATCAACCTCGGCGAATTCGACGCCTTTTTCGTTCAGCAAACGTTTGGCGGCATGGCAAAAGCCGCACAACGGAGAGGTATAAATTTCAACGGATTTCATGCCCTTTGTCCTTTTGACGCAAATTCTGTTGATCACAGACTTAGGTGTCTTTGGCCGCCCGCGCCAGTACGCTCACGCAGACCTGATCGGCCCCGGCATTTGTTAGTACATCTGCGCAAGCGGCCAATGTGGCCCCAGTCGTCATCACATCATCCACAATCAGAACAGGCCGCCCGATGATTCGATGACTGCGACGCGGATTTATGCGAATGGCGCCATCGAGAATTTCCGCACGCTGCGCCCGTGTCTTGCCATTCAAAGAGGGCGTTCGGATGGGGCGTTCAAGCAAGTCAGCGCACCAGTCACACCCTGTCAGATCAGACAGGTTCTTGGCGATAAGGGCAGATTGATTGTAGCGGCGTTTCGCCAGACGTAGCCAGTGCAACGGGACAGGCGCGATCAGTGTCTGATCAGAGATCATGCCTTGAATCGACGTTCGCATCCACGCCGCGGCTGGGCGCGCAATCTCTTGTCTGTCTCCGTGTTTGAGACCCAAAACCAGCTTGCGCCCCATCCCTGTATAGATCAGTGCTGCGCGCCCATGTGCCCAGGGTTTTGGCGCCCGCATACAGGCATCACAGTGCAATCTATCTTCGGCCTCAGCACCCGGTAGCGGCGCGCTGCAACTGTCGCAGAACGCGCCACCGATGAACTGTGCCTGACCCCAGCAATGTCCACACAGACCAAAGTCGCTGTCGACCGTTTCACCACACCCCAAACAGCGCGGCGGGTAGATAGCGGCAAGTGTTGTTTGTAATAGGCCCATGTTGTCCTCTAGTTATGCGGCCATGCCAAACCCTGACCCTACGCCCCGTCTGACCGATACAACCGCGCTGGCTCGCAACCGTGCGCGCGCCGACGCTCTGTTTCTGCAAGAGGTCGCACAGGATGAGATCGAGGATCGCCTTGAACTGGTTAACAAAACCTTTCAGGTGCCCGCGATTGTCGCAGCCTTTCCTGAATTGTGGCGCGCGCGACGCACGGACGCAGTTGTTGTGGCAGAAACCGACACACTCCCTCTTGAGGTCGGCGGGCATGATCTTGTGATTCACAGCCTGGGTCTGCACTGGGCGAACGATCCCGTCGGCCAGCTGATCCAGTGTCGCCGGGCCCTCAAGCCGGATGGAATGCTGTTGGCCGTGGCGCTGGGCGGGCAAACCTTGCAGGAATTGCGCAGCGTTCTTGCCGAGGCAGAAGTGGCTGTCACTGGTGGCCTATCCCCCCGTGTCGCGCCCATGGGAGAAGTGCGCGATCTGGGTGCGTTGTTACAACGGGCGGGGCTGGCGCTGCCCGTCGCCGATACCGTCGTCTTGACTGTCCGGTATCAAACCATGTGGCACCTGATGCGCGATTTGCGCGCAATGGGTGAGGGGAACGCGTTGCAAACACGACTGCGTTATCCGACGCGGCGCGCAATTCTGGAAGCAGCAGCAAAGCTTTATGCCGACAACTTTGCGCATCCTGATGGCGGGATTGCCGCAACCTTTGAATTGATCGTTCTGACCGGGTGGGCCCCTGACGATAGTCAACCAAAGCCGCTCCGCCCTGGTTCAGCACAAGCACGGTTGGCAGATGCCTTGCGGACGGACGAAACGTCGCTGTCAGATTGACCTGAGGGCGAATCCGTTTATTTGACCAGACAATAGACATAGGAAACCGCCACAAATGCTTGATACCAGCAAAGCGATGACGCGCCCGCAACATGCCGCCGACGATCACCCGGCGTTCCCGCCTGCGCGGGTGGGCGTGCTGCTGGCCAATCTGGGCACGCCAGACAATTACGATTACTGGTCAATGCGTCGGTACCTGAACGAATTTCTGTCAGACAGGCGAGTGATCGATTACTCACCTTGGATTTGGCAGCCACTTTTGCAGCTGATCATTCTGACGAAACGCCCGTTCACATCCGGGGCGGCCTATAAATCCATCTGGAATCACGAGGCCGGTGAAAGCCCGCTGATGACGATCACCAAAGACCAGACGGCCAAGATCAAAGCAGCGATGCAAGAACGATACGGCGATAAGGTGTTGGTTGATTTCTGCATGCGCTACGGCAACCCATCTACCAAATCCAAAGTGCGTGAAATGCGGGACGCTGGATGTCAAAAGATACTATTTTTCCCACTCTACCCACACTACGCCGGGGCCACATCCGCGACGGCGAATGATGAATTCTTTCGGGCCATGATGCAGGAAAAATGGCAACCTACCACGCGAACGGTTGAGCCCTATTACCAGCATCCCAAGTACATTGAGGCATTGGCGCAATCAATCGAACGGGCCTATGCAGACCTTGAAACGCGCCCGGATATACTGGTGTGCAGCTATCATGGTGTCCCTATCAGATATCTGATGGAAGGTGATCCATACCACTGCCAGTGTCAGAAAACGACGCGTCTGCTGAAGGAACGGCTGGGTTGGGCAGACACCGAAATCAAAACGACATTCCAATCAAAGTTCGGACCCGAAGAGTGGTTGAAACCCTACACCGTCGAAGAAGTTGCGCGCCTTGCAGAGGCTGGCAAAAAGAATATCGCGGTGTGCGCCCCTGCATTTTCGGCTGACTGCATCGAAACGCTCGAAGAGATAAACGAAGAGATCAAAGAAAGCTTTGAGCATGCTGGAGGCGAGCATTTCACCTATATCCCATGCCTCAACGATGATGACGCCCATATTGAGGCGCTTAGTACTGTAATCGGAGAAAACTTGCAGGGTTGGCTGGATTAATACCAGAATCCGACCATCAGACATAAAAAAGGCGGTGCAATTGCACCGCCTTCTTTTTTAGTGATGTTACGAACGATTAGTCCGCAAGAGCCGCAGCAACAACTACCAGCAGCAGGATGGGAAGAACCCAACCACCTGAGGAACCTGTTGTTTCTTCAACAATGACAGGTGCTTCGATGATCGGATCGGCAGGAGCGCCGGCGAATGCAGTCGAAGCAGCAGCAGTCAGAGCAGCGGCGAGAACGAGTTTTTTCATATTAATTACCTCCAGTTACGCGCGCGGGAAATTAGTGCCCCAACGCGCCCAAGACTTACCTCGTGATCTTGTGTAAACAGCAATGCGGCATGAATGCAAAGTGTGATTTAAAGTTGAACACTCCGAACCGGGCAGATGTCGTCAAATAAGCAACACTTGTGTGCCGACCTTCGCCATTCCGTACAGTTCTTCGATATGTTCATTGTAGAGGCCAATGCAGCCATTTGAAGATTTACGCCCAATCTTGCGCGTGTCGTGCGTGCCGTGGATACGATAATAGGTCCAGCTAAGGTGCAATGACCGCGTGCCCAAAGGGTTCTGAGGTCCGGGGCCGATATAATCAGGCCATTCAGGGTTCCGCTTTTTCATTGACGGAGTTGGACGCCAATCTGGCTCAGGGTCTTTCAGGATAACCTGCGTGCGCCCACGGCGAGTCAGATCGTCTGTCAACGGCACACTGGATGGATACAGTTTATATATCGTCTGCTCTTGGTTCCAGTAGTGCACTGCGCGACTGTCGATATCGACAAGGATTGCACCATTGCGCAGGCTGTCAAAGTAAGGCTGCCAATCCAGCGTGCGAAAGCTGGAGATATTGCGGCGCACAGAAAGAGCAGGATCGCGTTCGGCCTGCCCAGCGGCAGTTTGCGCGATAGCCGGTGCGCCCAAGAAAGCTGCAGATCCAGCCAAAAAGGCGCGGCGGCTGGTCGTGTTGAACGGTGATTTGGACATTTTATGCCTCTCCTAAGAGTGATCTCGCGAATTTGAGCATAAGTTATTGCGGGAATGTCGCAGTCGCAAATCAAAGGACTGTCATCTCGCAGGTTCACGCCGATGTGCGTTTGTAATGCAACGCGCAAGCGGCTATCGACGTTAACGAACATCACAATAAATGTGCAGGATCAATGCGTACAATCTCTTTCCTTCTGGTTGCTCTTTTGACCCTCGCCGCATGTGGCTCTGCTCCGGTTCAGACCACTGTGGGTGCGGATGGGAGTACTGCGCCCAAACTCTACCGTATTCGCAACAACGACACAGACAAGCTGCAGTTCCGTATGCTGGACTCGGTAAACGCCTTGCGGGCTGCCCAAGGCGCAGCAGCGGTTGTGCTGAATCCAAAACTGAACGCTGCGGCTGCGACTCATTCAAAAGACATGTCCCTTCAAAACCGCCCTTGGCACTTCGGATCTGATGGATCGTCCCCAATCGACCGACTGGCTCGCGTTGGATACCAAGGCACCCTTGTAGGTGAAAACATCTCTGAGACCTACGAGACCGAGCTAGAAACACTTGGCGCCTGGATGGAGCAAAACGACACCCGCCGCACCATCATGTCGCCACGAGCGCGCGAGATGGGGTTCGCTTGGTTCCAAGAATCTAATGGTAAGATCTGGTGGACCATGGTGATGGGCGACCCGACAAATGCGCCTACAATCCCAGCTTCTAACCCGGCAGCAACACGGCTCGTTCCCGAAGCTGTCGACAATCCAGATGGCGCAGCTATCGATGGGACAAATGCAGACGTCGCATCGGCGCCGTCGACCTGATCGTCAGGGATTGATCTGGATAGGCGTCCCGTTGCGGACCATCGCATAGACGTCTTCCATTTCGCGATTCGAAACCGCGATACAGCCCCACGTCCAATCTTTCTTGCCCGTTCGGAATCCGGTTGTATTCCCGTGTATAAAGATGTCACCGCCGGGGGGTTTGCCCAGCCTTGCCGCTTCCGCCCGATCGAGAGCGTTGGGGTATGAGATTCCCAAGGATAAGTGAAACTGGCTGTTGGGATTGCGCCGGTCGATCAGGTACGTGCCTTCCGGGGTGCGCCCGTCACCTTCAAAGAATTTGTCGCCGATGGGGGCAAAGCCAAGGTCGATCTTGTAGTCTTCGATGACCTGACCGTTGTGTAGAAGAAACATTTCTCGTTCTCCTTTGTTCACAACAATGCCGGTGATTCTGGGGCCGTAATACTGGCGGAATTTCGATTGAGTACACGCGCCCAAACCGACCGCTGCTACTCCGCCCATCAATAAGTTTCTGCGCTTCATCGAAATCCTGTCCCAACACTGCTTTTTTGTATTTTGTAGGGATTTACCACCTTATTCCACAAATCGCATAGCGGGTTTTTGCCGCAACCGATCACCTGACCGTGATCAGCGTTTATGATTCGCGATTGTCGAGCTTTGCCTCGATCTCATCCAACCGCTTGATCACAAGGTCACGATACTCATCCGTCGCCGCATTTGACTCCTCCGAATGGGCGTCCTGCATCGAATTCACGATCAGGCCGACCAGAAGGTTCACCACCGCAAAGGTACTGACCAAAATGAACGGCACAAAGAATGCCCAAGCGTAGGGGAACTCCTTCATAACCGGACGCACAATTCCCATGGACCAGGATTCAAGCGTCATGATCTGGAAGAGGGAATAGCCGCTAAGGCCGAGCGTCCCGAACCATTCTGGAAAGGCAGACCCAAAGAGTTTCGTGGCCATAACGGAACCAATGTAAAAAATCATTGCCATCAAGACGAACACACTGCCCATGCCGGGTAGGGCGGTTACGAACCCCTCAACCACACGGCGCAGACTTGGCGCAACGGAAATGACCCGCAGCACCCGGAGAATACGCAGGGCGCGCAGGACAGACAGCCCTTCGGTGCCCGGCGCCAACGCAATGCCGACAATAACGAAGTCAAAGATGTTCCATCCGCTTTTGAAAAAGCTCAGGCGGAAGGTAAACAGCTTTGCAATGATCTCGATCACAAATATCGCAAGGCAGATCTGGTCAATCGCATTGATCAGCCCACCAGCCACCGACACTGCTGTCGCAGACGTTTCCAACCCCAGCGTGATGGCGTTCACGACGATCACACCCATGATAAAGTTGCTGAATTTGGGGCCTTCCAAAAATTCGGCCAAGCGTGCGCGATCAAACATGCGGGGTCTCCTTTATGGTTATCGCGTATGCGCCAGACGGAACGATCCGACAAGTTCTACGTGCGCGGACCATCGAAACTGATCCACAGGTTGCACCCATTCGAGCACATATCCAGCATCTTGCAGCGTGGCCGCATCCCGCGCAAAGGTCTGTGGATTGCAAGACACATGGGCGATGATCGGTGGTTTGGCTTTGGCAAGTTCAGCAATTTGCGCTGCGGCCCCGGCGCGTGGCGGATCGAGAACAACAGCGTCAAATCGGGCAAGTTCATCCGGCAACAGCGGACGACGAAACAGATCGCGCGCCTCTGTCCGGACCCGTTTAAGGCCCTGCGCCTGCCGCCAACCTGCATCAAGAGCGGCGATCATGTCGGATGCACCCTCAACCGCCAACACCTCGGCCTTTTCTGCGAGAGGTAGGGCAAAGGTGCCACATCCAGCAAACAGATCGGCCACAGATTTCGCACCGCCTACAATTTTCTGCACCAACGCGGTCAAAGTGTCCTGCCCATGCTGGGTGGCCTGTAGGAACGCACCCGGCGGGGGTATCACCGATGCGTTTCCGATGGCCTGAGCTGGGGGAACGCGCATGCCGATCAACTCATCCTCCCATGTCAGGCGGGCAAGGCGGTGTGCCTCACACAGGCCTGCCAACAAAATGCGCAACGGCCCATCGAGCGGTTTGCCTCCGGCCACCGCCACATCCAAGCCCTCAAGCCCTTCGGTGACTGTCACACTCAGCGCGCCTTTTCGGCTGGCCCCAGCAACCGCCAATGCTTCGGCCAAAGGCGCGACGCCCGCCAAGCCATCCGTCACCAGAATGCAATTCGGCACAGGAATGATTGCGTCAGACTTGCGGGCGTGAAATCCAACCATCGCTCCCTTTTTGGTGCGCCGCGCGGCAAATGTCGCTCGCCTGCGGGACTTCTCAGGCGATGTGATGGTCGGATGAACCTCCGTTTCAATCCCATGAACGGCTAACGCAGTGACGACCAGATCCCGTTTCCATGCAGCCACCAGATCATCACTGGCATGCTGCAACTGACAGCCGCCACAGGATCGGAAATGCGAACAGGGTGCTTTGACACGGTCAGATGACGGCGCTTCGATGGAAATATCCACCAACGCATCGCCTTCCAGCGTCCCGCTCACTATTTCACCGGGTAGGGTCAGGGGAACAAACAAAGGTCCAGGCGCAACGCCATCACCTTGTTGGCCCAATCGTTCAATGGTCACTGTGGTCATGAGCCTAGGCCTAACTGGCCGAACGCTCAGAAAAAACCCCTATTCGGCGGCTTGGGTTCTGATGAAACCCCCGGACTGACGCTGCCAGTACCGAGCATAAAGACCACCCTTGGCCAACAAAGTCTCGTGCGGCCCTTGTTCCACAACCTGCCCCGCATCCATCACCACAATGCGATCCATCTCCGTTAGGGTGGAAAGTCGGTGGGCGATGGCCAGCACAGTCTTGCCCTCCATCACGCGGGACAGGGCGGTTTGAATGGCGGCTTCGACCTCAGAATCCAACGCACTTGTCGCCTCGTCCAACACAAGAATCGGTGCATCCTTGAGGATCGCGCGGGCCAGTGCGATGCGTTGACGCTGACCACCGGACAATTTTACACCCCGTTCGCCAAGATGCGCCTCGTACCCACGACGACCCCTGTGGTCCTCCAGATCAAGGATGAAATCATGCGCCTCCGCCTTCTTGGCGGCAGCTATCATTGCGCTCTCATCCGCACCGGGCTGGCCGTACAGAATGTTGTCACGGGCCGAGCGGTTAAACATCGCGGTCTCCTGCGTGACCATCCCGATGTTGTGGCGCAGACTGTCTTGTGTGACGCCAGAAGTATCCTGGCCGTCGATCAGAATACGCCCGTTTTCCGGTTCATAGAGCCGCAAAAGCAAGGACACGAGGGTGGACTTGCCTGCACCCGATGCGCCGACAATGCCCACCTTTTCGCCCGGTTTGATCGTCAGCGAAATATCGTCAATACCGCCTGTGTCCCGACCATATGCAAAGCCAAGGTGTTCCAAGGTGATCTCACCCTGCGGGACATCCAGCACCTTGGCCTCACCCGCATCCTCAACCCGTGCGCGGGGAGTAAGCGTGCGCATACCATCCTCAACTTCGCCAATGTTGGAATAAATCTGCATCAGCGTGAAGCTAACCCACCCGGTCATCTGCGCAATCCGAATGGCGATGGCCCCCGAAGCGACGATATCGCCCGGACTAGCAAGCCCGCGCTGCCACATCAGGATGGTACCGCCCAGCAACAGAACGGGCAGCAAACCGGCCAGCGCCATCAAGGCAAAGCGAAATCCGGCAGACAGGATACCGAACTTGACCGCATCCTTGCGGAAAGCCGCCATGGCGCCCAGCGCAGCCTGATCCTCATGATCGTCATGGGCAAACAGCTTGACCGTTTTGATGTTGGTAATCGTGTCGACAACCTGCCCCGACACCATCGCCCGAGAAGATGCCCGCGCAGCTGAACGTTTGCGGATGCGCGGCAGATACCAGCGGATGAGCGAGAAATAGAAGACAAGCCAAACGGCAAACCCCAACGCCACACGCCAGTCGATGGCCAGCAACAAGACAACCGATCCGATGAGCGAGGCCAATGCGAATGCCACCACATTGATGAATTCCGAAACGACATCCGTGACCGCCCGCGCTGTCTGCATCTGCTTTTGCGCGATGCGCCCGGCAAAATCGTCATCAAAAAAGCCGACCGATTGACCCAGCGTCCATCGATGCAGGCGCGACAGCACCAGTGGGTTCACGTTGGGCTGGACAATGATTGCGTTCGTCGCCGCGCTAAACCCAAACAGGATTGGACGCGCAATCAGGAAAAAGGCCAAAGACCCCATGATCAGAGCCACATTCCCAACCGAAAAGAACCCATCCGGGCCAAGGGCCACAGTCGCATCAATGACGCGCCCCAAGATCAGGGCCGTTCCCGCCTCTAGCGCACCAGCCGCCGCCGAACAAAACGCGGCCAGCCACAAGGCAGGCCATGCGCCGGACAAACACCAGCGCATGAAGGGCCACAATTTCTGCGGCGGAGGTCCTTCCGCATGGCGAAAGGAATCGATCCAGTCAGATATTCTCACTCAGCAGCCTCAGACCCTATGAACCCGCCAGATTGACGTGCCCAGAACTCCGAATATAGGCCTCCTTGCGCCAAAAGCGCGTCATGATGGCCGTCTTCGACGATTTTCCCGCCATCAAGCACCAGAATGCGATCCATTTCAGCAATGGTGGACAGGCGGTGCGCAATGGCGATCACCGTTTTGCCTTCCATCATTTTGTAGAGCGTATCTTGAATTGCCGCTTCGACCTCGGAATCGAGCGCGCTTGTCGCCTCGTCCAGCAACAGGATTGGCGCGTTCTTCAGAATCACACGGGCCAAAGTCACACGCTGGCGCTGTCCACCGGACAATTTCACACCGCGCTCACCCACTTGGGCTTCATAACCAGAGCGGCCCTGTGGGTCGGCTAGATCAAGGATGAACTCATGCGCCTGCGCTTGATTTGCAGCCTCGATCATTTGCTCTTCGGTGGCGTCAGGCCGGCCGTACAGAATGTTTTCGCGCACAGACCGGTGGAGCAACGAACTGTCCTGCTGCACCATGCCGATGTTCAAACGCAAACTGCCCTGCGTCACGGTCGTAATGTCTTGCCCGTCCACCTCGATCCGACCCGAATCTGGGTCATAGAACCGCAAAAGCAGCTTGACCAACGTGGACTTGCCCGCGCCCGAACGCCCCACAAGACCCACCTTCTCGCCGGGACGAATGGTGACGTTAATCCCGTCCAGACCACCGCTGTCACGTCCATAGTGGTGGGTCAGGTTGTGTAGGGCAATCTCACCTGTGCCGATCTGCAACGGCTTGGCATCCTTGGAATCGACCAGCGTAATGGGTTGCGCAATCGTCTCCATCCCTTCTGAAACCACACCCAATTCCTGAAAGAACGAAGTCAGGGCCCACATGATCCAGCCGGTCATCGCATTCAGCCGCAGGGTCAGCGCCGTAGCTGCTGCGACTACACCCACGCTCGCCGCACCTTGAGTCCACAGCAGGATCGCCCAGCCAACAACGCCGACGATCAGCAAACCGTTCAGGAAAACCAGGATCACGTCCATGATCGTGAACAGACGCATTTCGCGAATGAATGTGGTGCGTGTGTGCTGAATGGCGTCCTTCGCGTAATCAAGTTCGCGTTCATGATGGGCAAACATCTTAACCGAATGGATGTTGGTATATGCATCGACGATCTTGCCAGTCAGCTGCGACCGGGCATCGGATGACGCCTTGGATGCAGGACCAATGCGACGGACCGTCCACACCACCAACATGGCATAAAGAGCAAACCAGATGACAAGCGGCAGGAGCAAACGCACATCTGCGACGATCAGCAACACCGCTGCGCCGACAAGGTAGGCCAGCGAAAACGAGATAGCGTCGAAAACCTGAAAAATCACCTCACCCGCAGAGCGCGGGGTTTGCATGATCCGGTTGGCAATTCGACCAGCAAAATCGTTCTCGAACCAACCCACAGACTGGCGCAGAACGTGTTTGTGCGACCGCCAGCGGATCAATGTCGGAAAGTTCGGCAGGATCGCGTTATTGAGCAGCAAGACGTCAAGGCCCTGCAACATCGGGCGGGCTACCAGCACGAATACGGCCACCAACCCAGCCTCGGTCCCATGCGCCGCCCAGAAATCACCCGGCGCAGTGCCCAGCAGATCGACGACGCGGCCCATATAGTAAATCAGCCCGACCTCGATCGAGGCAACGATCACTGACATTATGGCCGCAAGCAAAAACACCCGTTTGAAGGGCTGCGAATAGTCCAGCAGAAACGGCCAGATCCGCGTAGGAGGCGTGTCGATTTCGGTGTAAGATGTGTACGGATCGACAAGTGATTCAAAGTATTTGAACATTGGAGTATCTCTTAAAGATGTGGTGCAACATGGGTGTGACGCAGGCCAAAGCCCGGTTCGTCACTTCAGACGATCGGCGACAATATCAGGTGTCGTTCCAGATCCCGCGAAACATGTTGTTACCCTCCGTGTTCGCGACATACGTAGCGCCACGCACACAATTTGTCACGTACTCAAAAGCTGGCTTTTCGTTTTTGTAAGATCAGAAGCCAACCAATCCGCCTTGAGTGAGGAAAGAGTGTCGCCCAGCGCCTTGCCTTGCAGATGGCTCAAGTCGCTGGCTTTGATAGGAAAAGCGGTCGCCGCCCCCTCTTTCACTGCGGATACAGCAGAGGGCTCCAGCGGGCTATTGGCCATCGCCGCGCGCAGCAGAATCGCGCCCAAACCCGCCTGTTCACCCGCAACATGACCTATTGCCTTAGCACCCAATGCACTCACGCTTTGCATACGAATTGACTGAAGCCGCTTTTGTTCGGATCGCCACAAACGCAACCCAGCAACAACGTCCTCACCGCCCAGCGCAGCCAGACGAGCCATAGGATCAGGCCCAACACCTGCGAGTTGTTCAAGATGAACCAAAGGCGCGATCAATGTCGCATCTGCACCCGGCAACACCTGACCAAGAACCCCAGTCTGCGCCATAACAGCCAAAGCCGGTGCCGGGTCGGGCGCTGTTAGTAGTTTGGTCATCTCACCACCAACACGCTCGGCCGAAAGTGTCTCTAACCCGTCTAAATTTGTAGAAATTCCGGCCAAAGCATCTGCATCCCACCCCTCATCCGGCGCCGCGTAGTAGGCGTGAAAGCGAAAGAACCGCAACGTGCGCAGATAATCCTCGCGGATACGCTGTCCTGCATCTTCTATGAACCGCACGCGCCCAGCACGCAGATCTGGCATACCATCCAGCGGATCCACAATGGCGCCCGTCCTGTCAGCATAAATGGCGTTCATCGTAAAATCGCGGCGGCGCGCATCCTCTGCCACGTCTTTGGAAAAGGCGACAACCGCGCGGCGTCCATCTGTTTCCACGTCGCGGCGAAAGGTGGTGACTTCAAACGCGCTGCCGTCAACGACAACGGTTACTGTGCCATGCGCGATTCCGGTTGGCACGGCGCGAAACCCTGATTGTGCAGCAACTTCGATGACCTGATCCGGTGTGGCGTCCGTGGCGATGTCGATGTCGCTTGCCGGTCGTTGCAAAAGAGCGTTGCGCACACATCCGCCCACAAACAGCGCCCTAAACCCCGCCGCCTCAAGGGCGGCACACAGGCTTTGCGCCGCCGGATCGCTCAGAAACGGTGTGTTTGGGTCTAATTCTGCGGCAGTGCGTCGGTCCATGCCCGCAATATACGCGCGGTCGCGCCCCAGATGTAATAGGGACCGTAAGGGACGGCGTAGTAAGATCGCCGCTGGCCACGCCAACGCCGGGATTCGACGACAAAGTTTGCCTTGTCCAGAACATGAGACAACGGCACCCGAAACACTTCGGCCACCTCACCTGCTTCGGGCGTGGCATCGAAGTCTTCAGTGATCAATGCAACGACCGGCGTCACAGTAAATGCCGTCACAGTCTCATGCGGGGAAAACGTGCCCAACACCTGAGCATTGGCGAGCGGAAGTCCAATTTCCTCCTGCGCCTCGCGCAAAGCGGTCACTATCAGGTCTTTGTCGCCCTCATCCTGCTTGCCACCGGGAAAGGCGATCTGACCTGGATGGTGTTTCAGAGCCGAAGACCGTTTGGTCAGGATCAGATCGTAGCCGTCCGGTCCCGCGATGATAGGCGCAAGCACGGCAGCAGGGCGTAAGCGCCGACCCTCAGCCAGTAGAACATCAGGGTTCAGATCAAAGTCCGAAGATGCACCGCTGCCCCGCGCCAAAGCGGCGCGGGTGCGGTTTATCAGGTCACTCACTGCTTTGAGCTTCGGCCTCGAACCCGACGGTTACGGGATCAAGGTCATAATGCGCGCTACAGAACTGACAGTCGGCCGTCACGCGACCCTCGTCGGTGGTCATCTTTTCGATGTCACGGGCCGAATAGATCGACAGGCTTTGACGCACACGCTCTTCTGAACAGGTACAACCAAAGCGGACCGGCTGTGTGTCAAACACGCGCGGCGTTTCCTCGTGGAACAGACGCAGCAGCAGATCGTTTGGCGGCACTTGAGGCCCGATCAACTCCATTTCCTCGACCGTATCAAGCAGGATGTTGACGCGGTTCCAGTCTTCGGACGCATCGCCGTCCAGCAGATCATCAGCGTTGAGCAACTCGCCTGAGCCTTCGCCCTTGGCAACCAGCGGCGACGCTTTGGGCATGTGTTGCAACATTACGCCCCCCGCCCGCCAATGTTCGGCGACACCGGGTTCAGAAGACTTACCAAAGCTGAGCTGGAATCGCGTTGGCAATTGCTCGGACTGAGCAAAGTATGCCTCGGAACAGGCCGCAAGCGACCCGCCTTCCAGTGGCGTAATGCCCTGATAGGGGGTCATGCCCTCGCCCTGATCGATCAGGATGGCAAAGTACCCTTCGCCCACCTGATCAAAGGGGGCGTCATCACTCAGCCGATCAGCATCATAGCTGGCATAGGCGCGAATACGGGCCTCGGACCCTTCACCGTCAGGGGCGTAGTAATCCGTGGCAATCATCCGGACAGCGCCCTTGGACTGCACTTGCAAAGACAGCTTCCAGCGCAGCTTTATCGTTTGACCGATCAGCGCAGTAAGCAAAGCCATCTCAGCCACCAGAGCTTCGACCTGAGGCGGGTAATTGTGTTGCTTTAGGATACCACCCAACACTCCGTCCAGACGCGCGACGCGTCCGCGGATGTCAGCGGCATCAAGTTGGAATGGCAAGACGGTGTCGTCCCACACGATTTGCGAACCAAGAGTCATGGGGTTTCCTTTGGCGCCAAGCGTTGGCATATCGAAGCCCTATATAGGATTGCATCGCGAAACTGAAAGAGGGCGCCGATGAACCGCCGTATAGGACATCCCCCCGATGCCACCCGCCGTTACAAAGCGCGCCCCGGCGCCTATGCCATACTACCCCATGGCGACGACGTGTTGCTTACCTGCCAAATGGATATCGAACCGGATGTCCAACTGCCCGGCGGGGGAATTGATCCCGGTGAAAGCCCATTGCAGGCATTGCATCGCGAAGTGTTTGAGGAAACCGGATGGCACATCTCGCGACCACGCCGATTGGGCGTATTTCGCCGATTTGTTTATATGCCCGAATACACGCTTTGGGCGGAAAAGCTGTGCCATATCTATGTTGCGCGCCCGACGCTGCGCATCGGCGATCCAACAGAACCCGATCATCAGGCGATCTGGGCCACCCCAAACGAGGCGGTGCGCATCCTTGGTAACGACGGGGATCGCCACTTTTTGACGCGCTACTTCTTTGGATCGGCCCCGTGATATTCGAACAGAATACCTGAAACGTCGTCAGGGAAAGACTGCGCGCCCGCAAATTCGCCCAGCCTCCACAACATCGCCTCAAAGAATGCGGGCCCACACACGTCGGCGAGGTCACGCATCATCTCTTCGACCCCTGATTCTTCTACCATGTCGCCGTACAAATTTGGGCATTCCGTCACGCCGTCCGACAGAAGCAAAAGCCGATCTCCAGGCTCTAGCTGTGTTTCAAATTGTGTGAATGAAATCCCCGACATGAGCCCTACCGGAAAGCCGCCCGGTCCGTTCTGTTCGATCGTGCCGTCCTTGCGCTGAACCGCGGGGTGCGGGTGACCAGCCTGTGCCATTCTCACATGGCCATTGGTCAAATCAACATCTGCCAGCAATAGGGTAAAGTAGTGTTCCGTCTCCATCTCATCTAGGACAAGGTCGTTCAGCGTTTCGATCACATTTTCGGGCGGCAAAAATGCATAAGTCCCATCCACCAGCCGTTGCAGCGCCACATTCTGATCAGGCGCGGCGGCGGACAGGTACCCGGCAAGGCGGGCCGTCATGAGCGCCGAGCTGATCCCATGGCCAGATACATCGATGGAAAACAGCCCCAGATGCCCGGGGCCAGCGGCAAAGAATCCCACCAAATCGCCACCCACATGCCCACTGGATCGCAGCATCAGCGACACGTCACCTGTGTCAAAAGACTTGTTCCGTTCGCGGATGAGGGATTGCTGGAGCTTTTTCGCTTCTAACAGATCATTGTCGAGCGAATCGTAGACGCGCTGCAATTCTCCCAACGTCTCCGAAATCAGATCGTTTTTTCGGGTTAGTTCCCGCTGCATTACAAGGATTCGCTCGCCCGCCGCGATCCGGGCACGCAATTCGTTGGCATCCACAGGTTTTGTCAAAAAGTCGTCGGCACCCGATTCAAGGCCCATCGCGACTTCATTTTTCTCGCTCTTGGAGGTCAGAAGAATAAAATACCCATAGCGCTCTCCGGATTGGGTGCGAAATGCTTTGCAGAATTCCAGACCGTTCATCCCTGGCATCATCCAGTCGCTCAATACCAGATCAGGTTGGACTTCAGCGGCAATTTTCAGCGCTTCGGCGCCAGATTCCGCCTCGTAAACATCAAAGCCCCAGCGTTTTACGGAACTGCACAGAATCTTGCGTTGTAAACGGCTGTCATCAACCACCAAGACGCGATGCGCCGGCGGCGCACCTATCGACATAGGCACGGTCGCCGTTTCCACATCAATTTGTCTGCTGCTAACGCTCATCTTACCCGGACATCCCACCATTAAACTATCTGCCTAGGCCATACCGTTTAATGGCGTGTGAAGCCGAGCCGCAGAGTGCGTAAACCTTTAACCGTAACCAGTTCTTAATCTGCGGAGGTGTCTGCTAGGGGGAATTTGGCGGAGCTTAATGATGATTGATTGGACGCGAGTGGCAAGTTTGAAGGCAGAAACCGGTGACGAGGATTTCGAAGAGATCGTACTCCTGTTTATCGAGGAAGTATCTGAAATCACTGACAGGCTGAGGGAGAACATAAACCTGTGCAGCCTTGAAGAGGATTTGCACTGTCTCAAAGGCAGCGCGATCAACCTCGGTTTTGCCGAGTTTTCCGACTTGTGCAGTATCGGCGAATCAATGTCAGCGAAGGGCAAAGGCACCGCCGTTGATATGGCTGAGATCCTTGCCAGCTTTGATCGGTCGAAACAGGCGTTTCTGGCCGGGCTGCAAAAGGGGATTGCCGCTTAGATCACGAACTGCGCCAGCATTTCGTCATTGGTAATGTCGGTGTAGGTGAACCCGCCCGCATCCAAAGCAGCCCTAAATCGATCAAAGTTCTCAGGTTTGAGTGTTTCGATCCCAATCAGGACCGAGCCAAAGTTGCGCGCCGATTTCTTCAGATATTCAAACCTGGCAATGTCGTCTTCGGGGCCTAGGATGCTCAGGAAATCCTTTAGCGCGCCGGGACGTTGCGGCATACGAAGGATGAAGTACTTCTTTACCCCAGAATAACGCTGGGCACGTTCTTTGACTTCTGGCAGCCGCTCAAAATCGAAATTCCCACCGGACGTTACACACACAACCGTCTGTCCAGCAATCTGTTCCGAGACATCCTTGAGGGCATCGACAGCCAGCGCGCCCGCAGGTTCCAACACCAAACCCTCTACATTCAACATCTCAACAATCGTTGTGCAAATGCGATCCTCTGGGATGTTCAAAACATCACCCAAATCTGCACCTACCAGCCGTGCAAAGGTCCGTTGCCCGATCTTGGCAACGGCTGCCCCGTCCACAAAATTGTTGATAGGCGAGACATCGACAGGCGCGCCGGCCTTCAATGCTTCGGCCAAGGACATCGCACCTTGAGGCTCTACAAAGGTGTATTGCACATTTGTGCCAAAGTGACTGCGCGTTCCTGCCGACAAGCCACCACCTCCAACGGGAAGAATGATGCGATCCGGCAGACGACCCAACTGCGCCTCGATCTCCACCGCGACAGACGCCTGACCCTCAATCACATCCTCATCGTCAAAAGGTGACAAGAAATGGCCCCCGGTCTCGGCGCAAAACTTTTGGGCAGAGGCCAATGTTTCGTCGAAGTAGTCGCCCGTCAGCTGAATCTCGACCTGCGCCCCACCAAACATCTGGGTCTTGAGGATTTTTTGCTGCGGCGTTGTCACCGGCATGAAAACGACGCCGCGCACCCCAAAATGCTTGCACATAAAGGCGACGCCCTGCGCATGATTCCCCGCGCTGGCACAGACAAACACCGCATCGTCGCGCATCACCTTGCGCATGGCGTTGAACGCGCCGCGCAATTTGTAGGATCGGACCGGGCTCAAGTCTTCGCGTTTCAACCAGATGTCGGCGCCGTACCGATCTGACAGCAAATCATTGCGCAACAAAGGTGTAGGCGGAAACACTCGGCGCATCGCCTGTTCTGCCGCGCGCGCGCCGTCCTGAAAGCTCATGAATTGACCCCTTTTCGCAATCACGCAGACCTACACGGCGCAGCATGTGTGGGTCAATCTTGCCCCGGATGCACAAAACCGATATCGGCATCCAAACCTGATGAGGAACACGAAAAATGAGCGCCCCAAAGAAAGTTGTGCTGGCCTATTCTGGTGGTCTGGACACCTCCATCATTCTGAAATGGTTGCAAACCGAATATGGCTGTGAAGTTGTCACATTCACCGCCGATCTCGGACAGGGAGAAGAGCTGGAACCGGCCCGTGCCAAAGCCGAGATGATGGGTGCATCCTCGATCTACATCGAAGACGTGCGCGAAGAGTTCGTGCGCGATTTCGTTTTCCCGATGTTCCGCGCCAATGCACTTTATGAAGGCCTATACTTGCTGGGTACCTCCATTGCGCGCCCCCTCATCTCCAAACGTCTGGTCGAAATTGCCGCTGCCGAAGGTGCAGATGCGGTGGCCCACGGGGCAACCGGCAAGGGCAACGATCAGGTCCGGTTTGAACTTGCCGCCTATGCGCTGAACCCTGACATCAAAGTTATTGCGCCGTGGCGTGAATGGGATCTGAGCAGCCGGACCAAACTGATCGACTTTGCCGAAAAGAACCAAATTCCGATCGCGAAAGACAAGCGAGGCGAAGCGCCGTTCAGCGTCGATGCAAACCTGCTGCACACTTCATCTGAAGGCAAAGTACTAGAAGATCCGGCCGTTGACGCGCCCGATTATGTCTACCAACGCACGGTTGCGCCCGAGGATGCACCAAACGAACCGGAATACATCGAGGTCGGTTTTGAAAAGGGTGATGCAGTCTCTATCAATGGCGAAATGATGTCTCCAGCCACCATCCTGACCGAGTTGAACCGGTTGGGTGGCAAACATGGAATTGGTCGCCTTGATCTGGTTGAAGGGCGATTTGTTGGTATGAAATCCCGCGGTATCTACGAAACGCCCGGCGGCACAGTTCTGCTTGAGGCGCACCGGGGTATCGAACAAATCACACTGGATCGCGGGGCCGCGCATCTCAAGGATGAGATGATGCCGCGCTATGCCGAACTGATCTATAACGGCTTTTGGTTCTCGCCCGAGCGCGAGATGCTGCAAGCGCTGATCGACAAGAGCCAGGAGCATGTCACCGGAACAGTCCGCCTGAAACTTTACAAAGGCCTGGCGCGTACAGTGGGCCGCTGGTCAGACCACAGTCTGTATTCCGAGGCGCATGTCACCTTTGAGGATGACGCAGGCGCGTACGATCAGAAAGACGCAGCTGGGTTTATTCAGCTTAACGCGTTGCGTCTGAAACTACTGGCGGCACGAGATCGTCGGCTTAAGTAATCTTATGGGCGGCCATAGCCTCGTAATGGGGCATGGCCGCTTCTACCAATTCCGCGAGCGGCCCGGTCACCTCGGGCAAAGGTCCTTCGGGTCCAGCGAACCCGGTCGAGCGGTGTACCGCCCCGTACCAATGCGCCGCCCAAACACCATCCGACGAATGCCCGCCAGCCGGCCAATGTAGCATGTCATCCGTCCACGGGATGCCCAGCGCAGCACAAAGGCCTTGTAACATATGAGACGGATCAAGGCGGATATCGGACGCATCCACGACAATTGGATTATCGACCCGCTCCATGATCTGCGCCTGCTGGACAAAGCCTATGTCATCCAGAGTTGGTGCTTCGCGCTTGGCCGCGTAACTGGCCACAACCCGCGCCGGGTGTCGGATAAGAAAGACATTTTGCACCTCTTCCATCCATGCCATTGGCCAATCGGGTAGCATGTGGTGGGTCATGTGTTTTTGATAGAAAATAGGCTCTAATAAGGGTGAAATCAGCGATTCTGCTATCTCAACAGGATTGCTACTCTGGCTGGCCAGAATAGCATCTCGCATTGGATGATCTGAACCAGTTTCCGCCAGATAGGCGGCGTAAAACGGTTCATCCACCACACGGCAATCTCCACGTGCGGCAAAGCTGTACATCATGGCGGTGGACAGGTTTCGAGGCCCCGACCACATGGCGATACGAGTTGTCATGCGCGGCACGCTAGAACGACGAAGCGACCGGGTAAACGACCAATCACGGATGCGCGACCTCCCCGGCTCGTGAATTGTGTGACGGCGCTCTTTCCCCCAAGCTGGAACCAAAGGAGAGCCGCCATGACCTTACGTCGTACTTTCAAAACTGTAGTTCTCGCACTGTCTATTGCTGTGGGCCTCGTTGCCCATACCAAGACCAGCCACGCACAGACCTTGGAGACGCTAACCGTTGCCGGGGGGTGTTTCTGGTGCGTTGAGGCGGATTTTGAAAAGGTAGACGGCGTGAAGGAAGCCGTGTCAGGATTTGCCGGCGGCTCGACTGCGAATCCGACTTACAAGCAAGTGACCGGAGGCAACACTGGTCACTATGAGGCCGTTCAGATCACTTTTGATCCGGCACAAGTCGACGTCGAAACGCTGCTATCTCTCTTTTTCCGTTCGATTGATCCAACAGACGCGGGTGGACAGTTTTGCGATCGAGGGGACAGCTACCGCACCGCGATCTTTGCGACACCTTCCCAGACAAATGCTGCAAATCAAGCCAAAGCATCCGCCCAAGCCCAACTGGGCCAAACAGTGGTTACACCAGTTCTGAAATCAGGCCCTTTCTATCCTGCCGACACATACCATCAGAATTTCTACAAAGAGGGCGGAATCATCCTGACCCGTTTTGGCCCAAAGTCGAAAGCTAAGGCGTACAAAGCCTATCGGGATGCCTGTGGACGGGACGCGCGTGTCAAAGCACTATGGGGGTCCGATGCACCCTTTGTTGGCGGCTAGGCCAAACGCGCGTCTTCTATATCTTTGAGGTCCGGAATCACATCTGCCGTCCCCTGACGCGTGACCATCAGTGCGCCAGCCTGCGTGGCAAGCGCCAGTGCTTGCAACATCGGCATGCCCCGATCCAGACCTGCAACGAGGTAACCGGTAAAAGTGTCGCCAGCCCCTGTCGTGTCGACAGTTGTGACGGGAATCGCGGGCATATGTGTCTCTGATCCAGCGGAAACGTCCAACCATTTGGATCCTTCACTGCCCAAAGTGACAACAATTGATGGCACGCCGAGTTCACTCAATTCCTTCTTCATCACTGCCATCAACTGCCCGGCCTCAACTTCGTTCAGGACAAGCAAATCAGTATAGGGAAGCACCTTTGCCACCGCATCTGCGTCAAACGGGGCAGCAGCATAGACAACTTGCAAACCCAATGCCTTGGCAATCTTGGCGGCATATTTCTGACAATTCGTCTCGTTCTGCATCACCAGGATGTCACCTGCTGCGGCGTCAGACAAAGCGGCACCAACCATGTCCTCAGTAATTGATTTGTTGGCGCCAGAGAACACGACAATCTGGTTCTCGCCATCCTCGGCGACAGAGATATTGGCATGCCCGGTCGCCTGATCGCCAAGTGTTGCGATATGCCCTGTATCGACACCATATTCCAGCAAACGCTCAACGGTCCAAGAACCAGCAGGACCCACAGCACCAATATGCGTCACACGCGCCGCGGCGCGCGCAATCGCAACCGACATATTTGCGCCCTTACCGCCCAAACCTTGGGTGTAATCAGCTGCGTGCAAAGTCTCACCCGGCGCGGGCAGGTGGCTTACGCGGTAGACATTGTCGATGTTGATCGAGCCCAGATTCCAGACGGCCATCAGCCCACCTTGCAGGCCGCAAGCACCGCCATGTTGAGAATGTCATTGGCGGTAGAACCGCTAGAACACATCTGGATCGATCCATCCACTCCGGCAAGAATGGGCCCGATCACCGTCGCTCCGCCCATTTCTTGCATCAGCTTGACCGAAATGCTCGCCGAATGGCGTGCAGGCACCACCAGTATGTTCGCGGGGCCCGTCAGCCGCGAGAACGGATAGGACGCCTGCGCTTGGGTGTTCAGCGCGACATCCACCGTCATTTCACCCTCATACTCGAAATCCACACCGCGGGCGTCCAGCACACGCGGCGCCATATGCATCTTTTCCGCACGCTCGGACACAGGATAGCCAAACGTCGAAAAGCTGACAAAAGCCACGCGCGGTTCAAGGCCCATATTGCGCGCGACAACAGCCGCTTGAGTGGCAATGTCGGCCAGGTCTTCTTCGTCTGGCCATTCGTGGACCAGAGTGTCGGCAATGAATACGATACGCCCCTTGTGGATCAGCGCGGTGATACCTGCCGCCTTGCTACTCTCTCCGGCGTCAAACACATGGTTGATCCGGTCAAGAATATGCGCCGATTTTCGCGTTGCCCCAGTGACCAGACCGTCGCCATGACCATGAGCCAGCATAAGAGCGGAAAACACGTGGCGGTCGCGCGCGGCAAGGCGGTGAATGTCCTGACTGTCAAACCCACGACGCTGCAACCGGTCATATAGGTGCGTCTTGTACTGCTCCAGGTGCGTTGTATTGGCAGCATTCACAACTTCTAGCTCGCGCACAGCATCGGCCAGCCCGGTTTCGGTCAGCTTGGCCTTTACATCTTCAATCCGCCCCACAACCAACGCCTTACCGAACCCGGCACGCTGGTACATGACCGCGGCACGCAGCACGCGGGGGTCGTCTCCCTCGGCAAAGATCATGCGGGCCTGAGCCGCGCGTGCCCGGGCGTTAATCCCTGTCAGAATGCTGGCCGTTGGGTCCATCCGGGACTTTAGGCTAACTTCATAGGCATCCATGTCGATGATCGGGCGACGGGCTACTCCGGTGTCCATCCCTGCTTTGGCCACAGCAGTTGGAATGCGGTGGATCAGCCGCGGATCAAATGGCGTCGGAATAATGTAGTCACGTCCAAACGACAGCGATTTACCATAGGCCAGCGCAACCTCATCCGGCACGTCTTCGCGTGCAAGGGCGGCCAGCGCGTGGGCGCAAGCGATCTTCATCTCATCGTTGATCGCGCGGGCGTGGATGTCGAGCGCGCCGCGAAACAAGTAGGGAAAGCCAAGCACGTTGTTGACCTGATTTGGATAATCGCTGCGCCCTGTCGCAACGATGGCGTCCATGCGGACCTCGTGCGCTTCTTCCGGTGTGATTTCGGGGTCCGGATTTGCCATCGCAAAAATGACCGGATTGTCTGCCATGGACTCAACCATCGCCGGTGTCACCGCACCCTTAACGCTGACGCCCAAGAAAACATCTGCGCCCTTCATCGCCTCTTCGAGGCTGCGCATCTCTGTCTTCACCGCATGGGCGGACTTCCATTGGTTCATACCCTCGGTACGACCCTGATAAATCACGCCCTTGGTGTCGCAAACGATGCAATTGTCGTATCGCGCACCCATAGCTTTCAGCAGCTCGATACAGGCAATGCCAGCAGCGCCAGCGCCATTCAGAACGATTTTAACGTCTTCGATCTTCTTTCCCGAGATGTGCAGGGCATTGATTAACCCAGCGGCGCAAATCACAGCTGTCCCATGCTGGTCATCGTGAAAGACGGGAATGTCCATTTCCTCTTTCAGCCGTTGTTCAATGATAAAACATTCAGGCGCTTTGATGTCCTCAAGATTGATGCCGCCAAAGGTGGGGCCCATCAACTTGACTGCATTGCAAAATGCGTCCGGATCTTCGGTATCCAGCTCGATGTCGATGGAGTTCACATCAGCAAAGCGTTTGAACAATACCGCCTTGCCTTCCATGACCGGTTTCGACCCTAATGCGCCCAAATTACCCAATCCAAGCACCGCTGTGCCATTGGAAATGACCGCAACCAGGTTGCCCTTGTTTGTGTAGTCGTATGCCAGCTCCGGGTTCTCTGCGATCGCCTCGCAAGGGACAGCAACACCGGGCGAATAGGCAAGGCTCAGATCGCGCTGCGTGGTCATTGGCACGGTGGCCTGAATCTCGAACTTGCCGGGGGTGGGCTCCAAGTGGAACGCCAAAGCCTCTTCTGCTGTCACCTTGTTGCTTGCCATGTCACATCCTCCCCTGACTCAACACGACATATCCCAGCATACCCGCCGCCTCAATCGACTTTGGGTTTCGCTTGGGCCAAGCAGTTTGTAAGGTCCCCAAACGATTGCCTTGGGGGGCTTGTCCATGTCGACCACGCCAATGATGGCGCAATATCTCGAGATCAAAGCGGCACACCCCGGTGCGCTGCTTTTTTATCGCATGGGCGATTTCTACGAGATGTTCTTTGAGGATGCGGTCAACGCTGCCGCTGCACTCGACATTGCTCTCACAAAACGCGGCAAACATGACGGCGAAGATATCCCGATGTGCGGCGTTCCGGTTCATGCCGCCGAAGGGTATTTGCTGACGCTCATCCGCAAAGGGTTCCGTGTCGCAGTGTGCGAACAGATGGAAACCCCGGCTGAGGCCAAAAAGCGCGGCTACAAGTCAGTCGTCAAACGGGATGTGGTGCGGCTTGTCACACCCGGCACGCTGATCGAGGACTCGCTGCTTGAGGCCCGTCGGCACAACTTTTTGGCAGCTTTTAGCGATATCAGAGGCAGTTGCGCATTGGCGTGGGTCGACATTTCGACCGGGGCATTTTTCGTTATGGCAGTTGATTTGGCCCAGTTAGGGCCTGAATTGGCGCGCCTTTCCCCATCAGAATTGGTGGTCGCGGACAGCAAAGAAGAAGTGCTGCGCCCCATTACCGAAGATTTCGGAATTCCGATCACGACGCTTGGACCAGCCGCCTTTGATAGTGCGGCTGGCCTGGGACGCGTAACAAACCTGTTCAAGGTCGCAACTTTGGATGCCTACGGATCGTTCTCGCGGGCTGAGATCGGAGCCATGGGTGCATTGGTCGAATACCTTGAGATCACGCAAAAGGGGAACCTGCCCTTGCTGCGCCCACCACAACAGGAAGCGCAGGCAAAGACAGTGCAGATCGACGCCGCAACGCGGAGAAATCTGGAACTGACGGCGGGTTTGTCCGGAGGGCGTGGTGGATCGCTCTTGGATGCCATTGATCACACTGTGACCGCGGCAGGTGCGCGACTACTCGAACGAAGGATCGCATCGCCTTCTCGCGTGCTGGAAACGGTATCAGATCGACTGGAAGCCGTGGCATTTGCGGTGTCTGATCAACAGATGTGCCAAGAGCTGCGGACCAAGTTGCGCAGCGTCCCTGACATGGACCGCGCATTGTCTCGATTGTCGCTCGACCGTGGCGGGCCACGCGACCTAACTGCGTTGCGCGCTGGTTTGATCCAAGCGCAAGAGATTGCGGCATTGTCACAGGCGGCGTTTCCAACACTGCTTTCCAACGCATTTGATGATCTTGGAGGGCACAATGCCCTGATCGACCGGCTGGACAATGATTTGGTTGCCGAGCCTCCGCTTTTGGTGCGCGACGGCGGATTTATCGCGCAAGGCTGCGATGCCGAGCTGGACGAGGCACGCACCCTACGAGATGAAGGGCGCTCCGTCATCGCTCAGCTTCAGCAGGATTATGCAGCGCAAAGCGGCGTCCAAACCCTGAAAATCAAGCATAACAATGTGCTCGGTTATTTCATCGAAGTGACTGCGACACATGCCGACAAGATGATGTCGGCACCTCTGAATGAATCCTTTATTCACCGCCAGACGACGGCAAGTCAGGTCCGGTTCACCACGGTTGACCTATCAAGCTTGGAAACTCGGATTCTGAATGCTGGTGCACAGGCCATCGAAATCGAAAAGCGTCACTATGAAGCGTTAAAGACCCTTATTTTGGACGCAGCGGCACAGATCAGCCAGACAGCACGCGCATTAGCAGAAATCGACCTTGCAACCGGTTTGGCGCATTTGGCGGTGACTGAAAGTTGGTGCAAACCAACCCTCGACACATCGCGCGCGTTTGAGATCGAAGGCGGGCGGCATCCAGTTGTAGAAAAAGCGCTGCGCCAGCAAGGCGGCGCCCCTTTCATCGCAAATGATTGCGACATCAGCGCCCAGGATACCGCAGCCATTTGGTTGCTTACTGGTCCGAACATGGCGGGTAAGTCGACATTTCTGCGTCAGAATGCGCTGATCGCAATTCTGGCTCAAACCGGCAGTTTTGTTCCGGCCGCGTCTGCGCATATCGGACTGGTTAGCCAGATTTTCAGCCGCGTCGGCGCTTCGGATGATTTGGCGCGTGGGCGATCCACATTTATGGTCGAGATGGTGGAAACGGCGGCCATCCTCAATCAGGCAGACGACCGGGCATTGGTGATCCTTGACGAAATCGGGCGGGGCACGGCCACTTATGACGGATTGTCTATCGCGTGGGCCGCTCTCGAACATCTGCACGATGTGAACAAATCACGGGCCCTCTTTGCCACCCATTACCACGAGATGACCGCGCTGGCAGGGAAATTGGACGGCGTCGAAAACGCAACCGTCACGGTCAAGGAGTGGGAAGGCGAAGTCGTGTTTTTGCACGAAGTTCGGCGCGGCGCGGCGGATCGGTCATATGGGGTGCAGGTGGCGCAACTCGCCGGATTGCCCAGCGCGGTAATCGCCCGTGCACGCGTGGTCCTTGATGCTTTGGAAAGCGGCGAACGTCAGGGCGGCGCGACCCAAAAGACGCTGATCGACGACTTGCCCCTATTCGCCGCAACGCCGCAACCGCCAGTCACAAAATCCAAAGCCTCCCCAGCTTTGGACATGCTGACCGCGATCCATCCCGACGACCTGAGCCCAAGAGATGCCCTTGATCTGATCTACAAGCTGAAGGCAGCGCAGGACGAAAGCGATACATAACACTTAATGATCAGAGCCTTTGGGGGTTATGTACCTGAGTCTGGCCATTTTGGCCGTTCATCCTTGCTCCCACTCACAAAAAAGGCGCAGTGATGAAACACCGCGCCCTTTTGAACCAGTGGTCAGTTAGATCAGCTGGCTGGCATTGATGACACGCCGACTTGCGCAGGGCGCAATAGGCGGTCGTGCAACATAAACCCTTCGGCTGCGACCTGAATGATTTCCCCTGCCTTAGTTCCTGGCACTGGTGCCTCAAACATCGCCTGGTGGTGCTGCGGATCAAACGTATCACCGACTTCTGGTGCAATCACCTCGATGCCGTGTTTTTTGAACACGTTCAAAAGTTCGCGCATCGTCAGCTCAACACCTTCAAGAACCGCGCCAGACACCGCGCGCTGTTCTTCCGTGATCGACTCAAGCGCGCGCTTCATGTTGTCATAGACAGGCAACATATCACGAGCGAGCTTGGATCCGCCGTAGTTCTCAGCTTCGCGACGATCCTTTTCCGACCGTTTCCGCGCGTTCTCTGCATCCGCAAGTGCACGCATGAACCGGTCTTTCAGCTCATCACGCTCGGCGCGCAACTCGTCAAGCTCCAGCGCCTCGTCATCAATCTCCATCATATCGTCGGCGTACTCTTCATCTTCCGCCAACTCGATGTCGTCCAGAAACTCTTCGTTTTTTGGCTCAGCCATTTTTCACCTTTCACTGCGGTCTGACAGCATCCGCCCGACCAGCTGGGCTGTGTAATCCACGATCGGAACGATCCGGGCATAGTTAAGCCTGGTAGGACCAATCACCCCAACCGCACCCACAATCTTTCGATCAGCGTTCATATATGGGGAAACCACCAAAGAGGAACCCGAAAGTGAGAAAAGTTTGTTCTCTGAGCCGATAAAAATGCGCACACCGTCCCCCGCTTGGGTCAGGTTCAAAAACTCAGCAATGTCACGCTTGCGTTCGAGGTCATCAAACAGGCTGCGGATTAGGTCCAGATCACCCGCTTCGGCCGTTTCATCTAACAGATTCGCGCGGCCACGCACGATAAGCCGCTCTGGCGAATCCCCTGCCCCCTCCCATGAAGCAAGACCGCTTTGGACCAGCGCCTGCGACAACGTGTCGATTTCCTGCCTGCGGTTTTCAATCTCATGCTGAACGACGGTTTTCACCTCGCTCAACGTGTGGCCTTCGATCATTGCGTTTAGGAAATTCGCGGCTTCACGCATGGACGATTGTGTTTGCCCGGGGGGCGGTTGGAACAATCGGTTCTCCACATGCCCGTCAGCAAAAACGATAACGACCAGCGCCTGTTCGGGACCAAGTGGCACAAAATCCAGATGCTTGATCGGCGCTTCGCGTTTTGGCGTCAAAACCAGCGACGCCCCGTGAGTCACACCGGACAAAGCAGAGCCTACACGGTCCAATATGCCTGAAACGTCGGTTTCGTTACTGCCAAGTGTCGCGTCGATTTTTTCACGGTCGGACTCGTCTGGCAGGCCAACTTCTAGCAGCCCGTCCACAAACATACGCAGCCCCAACTGCGTTGGCACACGTCCCGCGCTGATGTGTGGGCTGCCCAGTAACCCCATGAACTCCAAATCCTGCATGACGTTGCGAATAGTGGCCGCACTTACTTTTTCACTGAACTCACGCGTGAGAGTTCGAGACCCGACAGGATCACCGGATTCCAGATAGCCTTCGACCACGCGGCGAAACACTTCGCGCGAGCGGTCGTTCATATCATTCAACATTTTCTGGGTCTCGGTCATGCACTGCTATTAAAGTGCTCGAAAATCAAAGGTCAATCGGGGTTGCACCTGCACGCACGCTGGCGTTATCCCCGATGAGCAGCCGAAAAGGATATCCCATGCGCCCGTCTGGACGAGAGTTAAGCGAAATGCGTGCCGTTTCAATTGAAACGGGATTTACGAAACACGCAGAAGGGTCCGCCCTGATCAAGATGGGCGACACCCATGTATTGTGCACCGCAACAATCGAAGAACGCGTGCCGCCGTTCATAAAAGGATCTGGCTTGGGTTGGGTCACCGCCGAATACGGTATGCTGCCCCGCGCCACCAACACCCGCATGCGCCGTGAGGCCGCGAGTGGAAAGCAAGGCGGGCGCACCGTCGAAATCCAACGTTTGATCGGACGCGCGCTGCGCGCCGGCGTGGATCGTGTGGCATTGGGCGAACGCCAGATCACAGTCGATTGCGATGTTTTGCAAGCCGACGGCGGAACCCGCTGCGCCTCGATCACCGGTGGTTGGGTCGCACTGCGCCTTGCAGTGGACAAACTGATGAAAGCGGGCGACGTGACCAGCAATCCGCTGATCTCTCCGGTCGCGGCTGTAAGCTGCGGTATTTATGCAGGACAGCCCGTGCTTGACCTCGATTACCCCGAAGACAGCGAAGCCGGTGTGGATGGCAATTTCATCTTGATGGGCGATGGCCAGTTGATTGAAATCCAGATGAGCGCCGAAGGCTCGACGTTCTCTCGCGATCAGATGAACAGCCTAATGGATCTGGCTGAAAAAGGCGTGGGAGAACTGGCTGCCGCTCAATTGGCTGCCTGCGCATGACGCGTCGCTTTGACGACACGCGCATCCTGATCGCCACGCACAACGCGGGCAAGCTGGAAGAGATGGAGCAGTTGTTTGCTCCATTCGGTGTAGAGGTCGTTGGGGCAAAGGCCATGAACCTGCCCGAGCCTGAAGAAACTGAAACGACCTTTGTCGGCAACGCCCGGATCAAAGCCCATGCTGCTGTGGCGGCAACAGGGATGCCCGCGCTCGCGGACGATTCTGGCATTGAAGTCGACGGGCTCAACGGCGCGCCAGGTGTTTACACGGCTGATTGGGCTGAGACTCCGAATGGGCGTGATTTTATGATGGCAATGACGCGCACTCATAGCGAATTGGTGGAACGTAACGCTCCTCAACCATGGACAGCTCGTTTTTGTTCGACCCTCGTCCTCGCCTGGCCCGATGGACATGACGAAGTTTTTGCAGGCACTGTTGACGGTACGTTGTGCTGGCCAGTGCGCGGCGCTTTGGGTCATGGATACGATCCGATGTTCCAGCCCATCGGCCATACGCGCACGTTCGCTGAAATGTCGGCAGACGAAAAAAACGCCATCAGTCACCGCGCAGACAGTTTTGCCAAACTGATCGCAGGTTGCTTTGACTGAGGATTGGGAAGCAGGCGGCTTTGGCCTTTACCTGCATTGGCCGTTTTGTGCTGCGAAATGCCCCTACTGCGATTTCAACAGTCATGTCACGGCATCTGTCGATCATGATGCTTGGTCCAAGGCCTTTGTCTCCGAGATCGAACGGGTTGGCGCGCTCACCAAGGGCCGTGTTTTACACTCCGTCTTTTTCGGCGGCGGAACGCCCAGCCTGATGGCGCCATCAACTGTGGGCGCGATCATGGACGCCATTCAAAGGACTTGGCCAACCGCCAACGATCTGGAAGTGACGCTTGAAGCAAACCCAACGTCTGTCGAGGCAGGGAAGTTTTCTGATTTTCGTTCCGCCGGGATTAATCGGGTCTCAATGGGCATTCAGGCACTGAATGACGGCGATTTGCGTAAACTGGGTCGGATGCATAACGCCGCTGAGGCGCTCGCCGCGTTTGATGTCGCTCGCAAGACTTTCGAACGCGTTAGTTTTGATCTGATGTACGGACGGCAAAACCAGTCACTGTCTCAATGGGAAATGGAACTGAAGCAAGCGTTGGACCTAGGGCTTGATCACGTGTCTCTCTACCAACTGACGATCGAACCGGGCACGGTGTTTGGTGACCGCTACAAAGTTGGCAAACTGCGCGGTTTGCCAGACGATGATCTGTCTGCGGACATGTATGCGCTTACCCAAGACATTTGCGCAGATCACAACATGCCCCGGTATGAGGTGTCCAACCACGCGGCATACGGTGCCGAATCCCGACACAACAAGATCTATTGGCGCTATGGCGACTATGTAGGAATTGGACCGGGCGCACATGGGCGTCTGACCCTGGATGGAATCAGAACAGCTACGGACCAAGTCCGTATGCCTACAGCATGGCTATCAGGCGTTGATCGCGAAAGGCAGGAGTCTTTGTCCGGCATGGATCAAGCGGTCGAATTTCTCATGATGGGTTTGAGGCTGACCGACGGCGTCGATCCCGCTCGTTATGAAAGGCTGGCGGGTCAGGCCCTTTCTGGGTCCCGCATCGCAGATTTGCAGAACATGGGTCTATTAACTGCAACAAAAGATAAAATTAGTGTTACAAATCAAGGATTTACACTTCTAAACGGTGTCCTAAGAACTCTTCTTGAGGACTAAGAAACGCTCAATTTACGGCACAGATCATCCAACTGTTCCAATGTGTCGTACTTCAGTGTCATCAACCCAGACTCACCATCAGGCTTGTGCGCCAGCGTCACCTTTACCCCGGTCGCCGCAGACAAATCATCCTCTAATGCGCGGGTATCGGCATCCTTGGTGGCAGCCTTTGGTTTCGGCTCTGAGGTTTGGGGGGGCAGATTTGCCTTTTTTACTAACGCTTCGGTGGCACGCACAGACAGATCACCGGCGATGACCTTTTTGGCCAACGTTTCTGGATCTGCAGATGTAATCAACGCGCGCGCGTGACCCGCGCTCAACGCACCTTCAGATACAAACCGCTGAACAGAGTCAGGCAACGACAGCAAGCGAAGCAAGTTGGCAATATGGCTTCGGCTTTTCCCAAGCGCCTCAGCCATTTTTTCCTGTGTATGGCCAAACTTGTCCATCAACTGGCGATAACCGGCTGCTTCTTCCACCGGGTTCAGGTCAGCACGCTGAATGTTCTCGATAATCGCGACTTCCAAAACCTCGATATCCGAAAACTCACGGACAACCACTGGCAGGCTGTGCAGTTGCGCTTGTTGCGCGGCGCGCCAGCGGCGCTCTCCTGCAACAATTTCATACCCATCACCGGATGGCCGGACGATAAGCGGCTGCAACACACCCTTTTCCTTGATGGACGCGACCAGGTCATCCAACGGGGCTGATTCAAATCTTTTGCGCGGTTGGTTTGGGTTTGGGTGGATTTGTTCGATTGGGATCTGCTGATCGCCGGGGGTCTGAGACGCGGCTGTTTTGTTGATCTCTGAAACATCCGCCATCAATGCGGACAAACCGCGCCCCAACCCACGTTTTTTATCACCGGCCATTTTTATGCTCCCACAGTCATGTCGTTACCAACCAGTTCCTTCGCCAGATCGCGATAGGCAAGTGCCCCTTTGGACGCGCTGTCATAGGACAGTACTGGCATTGAATAGGACGGTGCTTCGCTCACCCTGACATTTCGGGGAATTCGGGTTTTGAACACCAGCTCGCCCAAATTGTCGCGCGCATCCTGCTCCACTTGCTGAGACAGGTTGTTCCGTGCGTCGTGCATGGTCATAACAACGCCTTCGATTCGCAATTTTGGATTGCCGGTCTGTCGCACCTCACGCACCGTAAGCATCAACTGAGACAAGCCTTCCAACGCGAAGAATTCGCTTTGTAGCGGCACAAGAACCGAATGTGATGCGATCATTGCATTGACCGTCAGAAGATTCAGCGACGGCGGACAATCAATCAGAATGTAATCCAAGTTGAATTTGGCCATCTGCGGTTGGCGCAAGGCGTCATGCAGCAAGAAGCTTCGTTTCTCGTTTGAAATCAGCTCGATATCCGCAGAGCTCAGGTCAACAGTCGCCGGGATAACCATCAGGTTTTTAAAGGCTGTTTCTTGAATGACGTCCTGCAGGTCTATGTCTTCGAGCAGCAGTTCGTAAGTTGTGAATTCCCGGTCATCCAGCGCAATGCCAAGTCCCGTGGATGCGTTACCTTGGGGGTCCAGATCAACAACCAAGACGCGGTATCCCAACTCAACAAGAGCCGCAGCAAGGTTTATCGTCGTGGTTGTCTTCCCAACGCCCCCTTTTTGGTTCGCGACAGAGATTATCTTTGGTCGCGTCGGTGTGAGGGGGTCAGGCACGCACGATATCCTTTATCCGCAAGATCGCTGCTTTTTCATTCGTTTTACTCGGTGTTGCGTCACAAGAAAACCGCCAGTTTTGCTGTGCGGCCTCAAGTTCTTGCGCCCACGCCTCCCCCTTCATGAAAACGCAGGTGCCCCCGTCCGCCAGATGAGGTGCCACCAAACCCAGTAAAGCATCCAGGCTGGCCAATGCCCGCGCAGAAATAGTGCTGGCGGCGTGGATGGGCAGGCTTTCGACCCTTTGGGTCAACACTTCAAGCGGCACTTCTAACTCGCGTGCGCAGGTGCGGAGAAAAGTTGCCTTCCTCTGATCACTTTCCACTAGTTTCAGCGAAAGGTCGTGTCCCTCCCCAGACGCGAGAACACCAACAACCACACCTGGCAGGCCACCACCGCTGCCCAAATCCAGCCAATCCCCCTGCCGAGCCTCATAAATCTGTGCAGAATCCCAGATGTGTCGGTGCTCAAGGTCATTTTCGGACGCTTTGGACACGAGATTGATCTTTACCGTCCACTTCCGCAGCAACGCAGCGTAAGCGTCTAGCTTCTCCAATGTTTCACGTGAAACATCTCGACGATACCAATCCGGCGCCTGCATCACGCCGTTTTCTTTTCCAAATAACGGATCCGCCCAAGCAAAAGGGCCAATGCCGCAGGCGTCATGCCATCGATACGGCCCGCCTGAGCCAAGTCGCTCGGCCGCACACGTTCCAGTTTGGCTGTCAGCTCCGCAGACAGGCCTGACACCTCATCATATGTGAAGTCTGCCGGAATCGCATAGGATTCATCCTTTCGCAACCGCTCGACATCCTTCCTCTGACGCTCAATATAATTCGCATACAGCGCTTCCCGCGCCAATTGCTCACCGACATCTTTAGGCAGCGCGCCTAGGTCCTCATGTAGCCCAACAACATCTTCCAATGACACGTCCGGAAAGGCCAAGAGTTGAAAAGGAGTGCGTTTCGTTCCGTCTTGGTTGATCTTGATTCCGACGGCAGCAACTTCTTTGGGCGTATAGCTGTGAGAAGTCATCAAAGAGCGGCCAGTTTCTAAGCGCTCCATCTTATCGTCAAACGCCTTTTCGCGCTCTGCTCCGACACATCCGACTTCCAACCCAAGCGGCGTCAGACGTTGGTCTGCGTTGTCTGCCCGCAAAGACAGCCTGAATTCAGCACGCGACGTGAACATCCGATAGGGCTCCGTCACCCCCCGTGTCGTCAAATCATCGATCATCACACCGATATAGCTCTGATCGCGTTTGAAATAGATCGGGGCCTTGCCCGATGCGGTACGCGCTGCATTCAGGCCAGCAACCAATCCTTGGGCCGCTGCCTCTTCATATCCTGTGGTTCCATTGATCTGCCCAGCAAGGAAAAGCCCAGGAACAGATCGTAATGACAGATCCGCATCCAACACGCATGGATCAACATAATCATATTCAATCGCATATCCCGGTTGCAGAATTTTAACGTCCTCCAAACCCACAATCGACCTGATGTAATCGATTTGGACGTCTTCGGGCAGCGATGTAGATACCCCATTTGGATAAACCGTGTCGTCATCCAGCCCTTCTGGCTCAAGGAAAATCTGATGCGAATCCTTGTCAGCAAAGCGCACGATTTTATCCTCGATAGATGGGCAATAACGTGGCCCCGTACCATCGATGTGGCCCCCGTACATTGCTGAACGATCAAGGTTTTTCCGAATTATATCATGAGTTTGTGCATTCGTGTGCGTAATGCCGCATGCCACTTGTCGTAAAGGTGCCCCGTTGGACAGAAATGAGAACAGAGTTGGGGTTTCATCGCCATCCTGGCGCTCCAACCGATCCCAGTCGATTGTTTTTCCATCTAGCCGGGGCGGCGTTCCCGTCTTCAACCGCCCAAGAGGCAAATTGAACGCATCAATCCTCTGCGCGAGGAGCGAAGACTCCTTGTCACCCATACGCCCGCCAGAATACGACACGTCCCCGATATGTATACGTCCGCGCAAGAATGTACCCGAGGTCAAAACAACCGCGCGCCCATGCACAACGGTATCGTCAGCCAACATGACGCCAGACACCGCATTCTCGGCCATAACGAAGTCAACAACCTCGCCTTCGATGGTAGTAAGGTTTGCCTGTGAGCGTGTCAGCGACAGCATCTCACTCTGGTATACTTTTCGATCCGACTGGGCACGAGGCCCTTGAACTGCCGGGCCTTTGCGTCGGTTTAACAAGCGGAACTGGATACCAGAGGCGTCAGCAACACGACCCATTACGCCGTCCATCGCGTCAATCTCGCGCACGAGGTGTCCTTTTCCAAGACCGCCTATGGCAGGGTTACAGGACAAAATGCCGATGTCAGAGGTTTTCATAGTGATGAGAGCTGTGTTTGCGCCAGTACGTGCAGCAGCATGTGCGGCTTCGCAGCCTGCATGCCCGCCTCCAACGACAACGACATCAAATTGTTTCACGTGAAACACTCCATCATTTACCCAAGCAAAAGCTTGAAAAAATCTCGTCCAGCAGATTTTCAACGCCTATATGCCCGACCAAAGCCTCAAGAGATCGAATCGCGCTGCGGATTTCCTCTGCAACGATATCATATTGATCCGGTCCGTTGCCAACGCAGTTCTGCGCCATACGCAACGCATCCAACGACGCGGCCATTGCATCCCGATGCCGGGCATGTGTCGCCAGCCCAGCAGAAGAGGTCATTGAAGACAATGCATCTGTGATACGATCAGTGAGTTCAGCGATCCCCTCCCCGGTTCTTCCTGAAACAGAAAAAACACCATCGTTGCGGGTATCGCCTTTTGGAGCCACCTGGATATCATTCACGCCCATCTGGACAGGCACATCCTCTCCAGGTTCAATCAGAAAAACTCTCAGGTCAGCTGATTCAGCACGCTGAACCGCACGCTGAATGCCAATAACTTCGATTTCATCCACGCCGTCACGCAATCCGGCCGTGTCCAAAAGTGTCACCGCGTAACCATTAAGGTCCATACGAACTTCTATGACATCCCTTGTTGTCCCCGCCCGCTCTGAGGTTATTGCCGCTTCTCGTTTGGCCAAAGCGTTCAAAAGAGTAGATTTTCCCGCATTTGGCGGGCCAACAATGGCAACTTCAAAACCGGTGCGAATACGTTCCGCAGCAGCAAAACCGCTCAGCTCCACCTGCACCTCATCAAGCACCAAACCCAGCAAGGACTGAACTTCTGGGCTGACATCAACTGGTACATCTTCATCCGCAAAATCGATGGTTACCTCGATAAGCGACGCGGCGCGGATCAGGTTCGCACGCCATCCTTCGATCTTCTTACCCAAGGCACCATCGAATACCCGAAGCGCCTGTCGACGTTGCCCTTCCGTTTCCGACGCGATGAGATCGCCGAGTCCTTCGACCTGCGCCAAGTCCATCTTGTCGTTATCCAACGCACGGCGTGTAAATTCTCCCGGATCTGCCATACGGGCACTGCCCGCACCCAAACAGCGCAAGACTGCCGATACAACTGCGATACTGCCATGCATATGCAGCTCAACGACATCTTCGCCCGTGAAGCTGTTCGGGCCAGCAAACGCGAGCACCAGGGCTTGATCCAGAAGTTCGCCCTGTTCGTCCTGCAAAGAACGTAATCCTGACTGCCGAAGTGGTGGCAAAGAACCACAGAGCACCCTGGCGCAGTCAAATGCTTCGGGTCCTGAAATTCTGACCACAGAAACGCCAGCACGACCCTGAGCCGTAGCCAGAGCAAAGATCGTATCCATAGCTAAGACCCCGCAGGTTGCGTCAGGTGTTCATGGAATCGAAGAATTCTTCGTTGGTCTTTGTCTGCTTGAGCTTGGAAATAAGGAACTCGATCGCATCCGTCGTCCCCATCGGATTCAGGATCCGACGCAATACAAAGGTTTTAGCGAGGTCGATCTTGTCGACCAGCAGTTCTTCTTTCCTTGTACCGGACTTGAGGATGTCGATTGCGGGGAATACGCGTTTGTCTGCGATTTTCCGGTCCAGCACGATTTCAGAGTTACCCGTGCCTTTGAATTCTTCAAAGATCACCTCGTCCATACGGCTACCTGTGTCGATCAGCGCTGTTGCGATGATGGTCAGTGAACCACCTTCTTCGATGTTCCGCGCTGCACCAAAGAACCGTTTCGGGCGTTGCAAGGCGTTCGCGTCCACACCACCGGTCAAAACCTTACCCGAAGACGGCACCACAGTGTTGAAAGCTCTACCAAGTCTTGTGATCGAGTCGAGAAGAATAACAACATCTCGTTTATGTTCGACCAAACGCTTGGCCTTTTCGATTACCATTTCAGACACAGCGACGTGGCGCGTTGCAGGTTCGTCAAAGGTTGAGCTGACGACCTCACCTTTAACCGAGCGCTGCATGTCCGTAACTTCTTCAGGCCGCTCATCAATCAAAAGAACGATGAGGTAGCATTCAGGGTGGTTCTTTTCGATGCTCGACGCGATGTTTTGCATCAGGACCGTTTTACCAGTCCGGGGCGGAGCGGTGATCAGTGCACGCTGACCTTTACCGATGGGCGCCACCAAATCGATGATACGGGCCGAGCGATCCTTGGTTGCTGGGTCGCTTGTCTCCATCTTCAAACGTTCATCAGGATAAAGCGGTGTGAGGTTATCAAACGCAATCTTGTGACGCGCCTTTTCAGGATCTTCAAAGTTAATCCGGGTCGCGTTTGTCAGAGCAAAGTAACGTTCTGTGTCGTCCG
Organism: Tateyamaria sp. Alg231-49; assembly: GCF_900143535.1. Lineage (GTDB taxonomy): Bacteria > Pseudomonadota > Alphaproteobacteria > Rhodobacterales > Rhodobacteraceae > Tateyamaria. Next base: position 126,788 of record NZ_FRFA01000004.1, read on the forward strand.
GCGCCTTGATCATTCCATCAATCGTATCCCCGGTGCGCAGAGAATACTGGCGGATCATGTCAGGCGAGACGTAGATGTCGTCCGGACCCGGAAGATAATTCGCTTCGGGCGAACGCAGGAAACCAAAGCCATCTTGCAGGACTTCGAGAACGCCATCACCGTAGACTTCCCATCCCTCATCTGCACGTTCGCGCAAAATCTGGAACATCATCTCGCCCTTACGCATGGTCGAGGCGTTTTCAATTTCCAACTCTTCGGCCATCGCCAAAAGGTCTTTGGGACTTTGCGCCTTAAGATCAGCGAGCGCGAGGACTTCGATTGGTTCAGAAGATGTCATGGGAATATTCTTGGCTTGCCCGTAATCGAGCATAGCACGTCCATTAGGATGTAAAGCTGTGTGCGATCCCCGGACGGGGTGCATGAGCGCAGATAAGGACCTATGGACGGCGAGTCAACGGTTTCAGAATTTGACCACGACAGAGAGGACAATCAGCACCATCAGAAGCGTTGGTACCTCGTTCATCATCCGGTACTGCCTGCCAGTCTTGACCGGGCCCCCGTTGGCAAATGCACGACGCTGTGCACTCAGCCATCCGTGAAAGCCTGACATCGCCAAAATGCCAATCAGTTTTGTCCAGGGCCATACAGCGCCCCAATCAATCACACCTGGAATGAGGGCAAGGCAAATGCCAAACACCCATGTTGCGATCATTGCAGGTGTCATGATCACTTTGAGTAGTTTGTATTCCATGGTCTGAAACAGTTCATGTGTTTCACCAGACAATCCGACCTGTTCTGAGTGATAGACATACAACCGAGGCAAGTAGAACAAAGCGGCCATCCATGCGATAACGGACATGATATGAAATGCCTTGATCCACGGATAAAAACTGGCAAGCAGATCAGTCATGTCGTGGTCCCTTCGTTCCGGGCCCACCTATAAATAAATAAAGAATATAAAAGAAGATGGTGATGAAGTAGGGATGCCGTTTTCTGTGGATCAAATGGTTATTGGTGTAGTTATGCCCAGAGTTCATAGGATTTCAAACGCTGGCCATAGATCTTTGATATCTAATATTACTCATTTAAAAACATATAGTTAAATTGAAGCACAGAGTATTTTTTCTGGGACGAATCTGTGGATAGTTCGGTACAAACCACGTTGCCCACACAGATGTAGTTTTCCTTGTTCCCTATGGGTTAAGAACGGGTAAACAGGGCGAAGCGGAGCCTGAGTAACTGGTGCTTCACAATTTCGCGGATCTGCGCACAACATGCCACAGTTTTAACCCCGTACTTTTTCACAAGGTTACGCACATGGATACATCCATTATTCTGGCGTCAGGCTCTCAAATCAGAGCGCAGCTGCTGCGCAATGCGGGCCTCGACTTTGATGTGAGCGTCGCCCGGATAGATGAAGACATGATAAAGGCTGCGCTGCTGGCTGAAGATGCGCCGCCGCGTGACATCGCCGATACGCTGGCCGAAATGAAAGCGCGCAAGATCGCAGATAAGAATCCAGATGCCATGGTTATTGGATGTGATCAGGTACTTGCGTTCAAACAGTCCATTCTGTCCAAACCGACCAGCCCAGAAGACGCGGCACAGCAGTTGCGCATGATGCGCGGTGAGCAGCACATCCTCCTCTCAGCGGCAGTTGTATATCATCAGGGAAAGCCGGTTTGGCGTCATGTAGGACAGGTTCGCCTGCGCATGCGGGATGTGTCGGACACGTATCTGGATGCCTATATTTCCAGAAATTGGGATGACATTCGCCACTCAGTTGGCGCATATCAGCTTGAGGGTGAGGGAGTGCGACTGTTTCACAGCATACAAGGCGACTACTTCCACGTGTTGGGACTACCGTTGTTGGAGTTGCTGGCCTATCTGACTCTACGCGGTGTGATCGAAGGATAGAGAGCGAAACACATGGTCGATAAAATCCCATTGGCCGGGGTCATAGGCTCCCCCATTTCTCATTCAAAGTCGCCACAACTGCATCGTCATTGGTTGAAAACCTACGGCATTGCAGGAGACTATATCCCAATGGATGTGGCAGCCCATGATTTGGCCGAGGTGTTGCGTGCCCTGCCAAAGGCTGGATTTGTCGGGGTCAACGTCACCATCCCGCACAAGGAAACCATTCTGGAAATTGCCGATCTTGTGACAGACCGGGCGACGTTGATTGGTGCCGCGAACACACTGATTTTCCGCAAAGATGGTAAAATCCATGCTGACAACACGGATGGGTACGGGTTTGTCGAAAACCTAAGATCCGGCGCTCCAGAATGGCGAGCCGGAGCTGGCCCTGCAACCGTATTGGGCGCTGGTGGTGCCGCACGCGCGGTGATTGCATCCTTACTTGATGCCGGTGTTCCAGAAATTTTTGTGACCAACCGCACCCGTGTGCGCGCCGAGAAGCTGGCGGACGATTTTGGGAAGCGGCTTACAATCGTGGACTGGGTGCAGGCGGGTAATATCCTTGAGGACTCGGCACTGATCGTGAACACGACATCCCTAGGAATGATTGGCAAACCGTCCATGCGCGTGCCGCTTGATGGATTGCGCCGAGGTTCTGTTGTGACGGACCTTGTGTACACGCCTTTGAAAACCGATTTGCTCGCCGTTGCGGAAGACGCCGGTTGTGTGACTGTTGATGGCTTGGGCATGTTGCTGCATCAGGCCGTGCCCGCCTTTGAACGCTGGTTTGGCAAAAGGCCCGAAGTAGACAGCCATGCGCGCGCGGCTGCTCTCAGATGAGTTTTCGTTTGGGGCTGACCGGGTCCATTGGAATGGGAAAATCCACGACTGCGCAAATGTTTGCCGATGCAGATTGTACCGTCTGGGATGCGGATGCAGCGGTGCACCGTCTGTATTCTCAAGGGGGTGCCGCGGTTAAGCCGATGGCAGAAGTCTTTCCAGACGCAATTGAAAATGGAGCTGTCAGCCGCGTAACGCTCAAGAATATCATTTCCACAGATCCTGGCGCCCTAAAACGGATCGAAAGCATTGTTCATCCGCTTGTTGCCGCTGATCGAGCGAAGTTTATTGAGCAGGCAAGCTCCGATATCTTGGTTTTCGACATTCCCCTGTTGTTCGAAACAGGTGGAGAGAAGGCGATGGATGCAGTGGCAGTTGTGTATGTTTCAGATGATGTTCAGCAAGCTCGTGTCATGGCGAGGGGCACAATGACACTGGACCAGTTTTTAGCCATCAAATCCAAGCAAATGCCCGCATCGGAAAAACGTGCCCGTGCAGATTTCGTCATAGAGACGGACACGCTTGAACATGCCCGCACCCAAGTCCATCATATCGTTGAGCAGATAAAAAAGCGGGTCTCACATGCGTGAAATCGTACTGGATACTGAAACAACGGGTTTCGACCCAGAAAGTGGCGATCGTATTGTCGAGATCGGGGCCATTGAACTGGTCGGCCACATCCCCACAAAAAACGTGTTTCATGAATACATCGATCCGGAACGCGGTATGCCCCAAGAAGCGTTCGAAGTGCACGGGTTGGGCGATGATTTTCTGCGTGGAAAACCAAAGTTCGCGCAGATTGGTCAAAAGTTTCTCGATTTTGTCGGTGACGCCAAGCTGGTGATTCACAACGCGGCCTTTGACATGAAGTTCCTGAACGCGGAGCTCAAGTGGTTGGGCCTTCCACAACTGCCATGTGATCAAGCCATTGATACACTTGAGATTGCGCGGCGCAGATTTCCGGGATCGCCCGCGTCCCTGGATGCTTTATGTCGTCGATTCAGCATCGATAACTCTGCCCGCACGCTGCACGGCGCCCTGTTGGACAGTGAAATTCTGGCCGAAGTCTATCTTGAACTGATTGGCGGGCGGCAGCCTGATTTCGCTCTGTCTGCGAGCGCTGGGCAGCGCAGTCAGCCAGGCGAAACGGTCGCATGGACCCCTTCGCCTCGGCCGAAGACACTTCCGTCTCGGATTACCGACAGCGAAAAACAAGCGCATTCGGAGTTTGTGGCCAAACTTGGCGACAATGCCATGTGGTCAAACTAAAACGCCCGACACGAAGTGTGCCGGGCGAGATAGATTGGTTTTCAAAGCCTTAGGCGTCGGCAGGCGCGGCCTGATTTTGACGACGCGCAATCTCGTTCCGGTAGAGCGAGATGAAATCGATGTTTTCAAGGTTCAGCGGTGGGAACCCACCATCACGCGTGATGTCGCTGACGACGCGACGCAGGAACGGGAAGATCATGCGCGGGCATTCGATCAAAAGGAACGGGTGCAACTGGTCTTCGGGCACGTTTTCGATATGGAACATGCCGACATAATCGATCTCCAGAACAAACAGGACAGTATCGCCCTCTTTGGCCTTCGACGTGATGTTCAGCTTGATCGCCACTTCGTACTGGTTGTCTTGCGAGCGTTTTTTCGCATCTAGATTCACCTGAACTTGAACGTCTGGCTGTACGTCTGGCGACGCGCCTTTTTGGGCGACGATGTTTTCAAACGACATGTCGCGGACAAATTGCCCAAGGACCCGCATTTGCGGCTGAACTGGTTGGGCTGCTTTTTCTTCGGCCATTGGTATTCTCCCGAGGGCGATTTGATTTGATGTCTGGTATCAGTTTGGGCGCAGGGCCTCAATGCTTGGTCCAGCCAGAAGGACCCTGCTGATCATTCGAATTTGGGTCGACCTCTGCATACTCGCCCTCGATTATGTCCGATTGCGGTCTGTGCTGGGGATGGCTGGCAAAAGTCTGTACATTAATGCGCGCCCGGGCCCATTTGAAAACAGCCAGGCGCACGCCCGGAATCAACAGAGCAAATCCAACGCCATCCGTGAAAAATCCGGGTGTTAGCAACAATGCGCCAGAAAACAGGATCATGGCGCCGTGGGCCAGTGCTTCGCTTGGGTCGCGCATTTCATTGAAAGACGATCTGACCTGCCCCAGCGCTTGCGCGCCCTGCGCGCGCACCAAAACCGTGCCCATAATTGCTGTTACAACAACAATCAAAAGCGTCGGCCACAGTCCAATCGCACCACCAATCTGGATGAACAGACCGATTTCGATCAACGGAACAGCAAGAAATGCCAAAAATAACCACATCTGCGACATCCTTTCCCTAGCCCATGCGGGCCACGTAGTGGACTTGGGTCCACTGGGCACCTACATAGGGATCAAACGTGGCGGTTGCCACCCGACCCGCTTAACGAGGTATGAATGAATTCTCCGCTGATCCAGTTGCTTGTCCTTGCGGGCATAGCCGTCTTTTTGATCCTGCGTCTGAAAAACGTGCTGGGCACTCGAGAGGGTTTTGAAAAGCCCCCTGCCCCACAAAAAACCAGTGACCGTGTTGGTGGCCCAAACTTGGAAGTCATCGAAGGTGGTCCCGATCTGGACATCACCGATCACGTTGAAGAAGATAGCGACGCTGCCAAGGCTCTGGCTGGAATGAAGCGGGTGGAACCGTCGTTCAACGTAGCAGATTTTCTTCAGGGCGCGCGCGGCGCTTATGAAATGATCGTTATGGGTTACGAGGCGGGCGAACTTTCAGACATTCAACCGTTTCTGTCTGAAGAAATTTATGAGTCTTTCGTTGATGGCGTGGCCGCCCGCGAAGATCAGGGGCTGAGCATCGAGGCTGAATTTATCGGCGTGCGCGAGTTGAAGCTGTTGGATGCGACATTCAACGAAGACACAAACGAGGCGGAGTTGAGCATTCGATTTGTGGCTGAACTGACATCTGTTGTCCGTGATCAAGGCGGCGATGTCGTAGAAGGCAGCCCGACCGAGGTGAAACGGCAGAAAGACACTTGGTCTTTTGCGCGAACCATGGGGGCTGACGACCCGAATTGGCTGCTGGTTTCTACAGACGGTTAATCCGAACCTATGTCGGGTTTCTTAGCGCAGCGGCCATCATGATTGGTGGGGCTAACGCTGAGGTACGGTATTCCGTCATGGAATATGGTGACCTTGATGGATGGGATGCGGATGACCATGCACAGGCGCTAAGCGTTTTTCGCAGCACATGTCAGGACATGAATGATCCCGATTGGCGCTCGCTTTGTGCTGTGGCGAGCGACATTCCCGATGCCAAAAGCTTCTTCGAGCTCTTCTTTCGCCCAGTTCTGATCGAAGACGGGGCTCCCGGCTTGTTCACTGGGTATTTTGAGCCTGAATTGGACGGCTCAAAGCGTCGCAGTTCCCGCTACCGCTATCCTGTTTATGCTATGCCGCCAGAGGCGCGCGTATCGCGCCCTTGGTATCCGCGACGCGACATCGTGCAGGGTGGCGTAATGAACGGGCGCGGCTTGGAAATTGCCTGGGTCGACGACCCTGTAGAGCTGTTTTTCCTTCAAATTCAAGGATCTGGACGAGTTAAGCTGCCGGGCGGACAAACGATACGCCTCGGGTATTCGGGCTCTAATGGACATGAATATCGCTCTATTGGGCAAGAACTGGTCAGGCGTGGAACGTTTTCACCTCATCAGGTTAGCGCAGATGTGATCAAGAATTGGGTGCGGCGCAATCCCGTTGCTGGTCAGAACCTTTTGCTGCACAGCCCGTCTTACGTGTTTTTCCGTGAAGTAAGCGAGGTGCCTTCCGATCTTGGGCCTCTTGGCGCGATGAATAGGTCCATCACCACGATGCGCACTGTTGCGGTCGATCCGGCCTTTGTTCCACTTGGCGCGCCGGTTTGGATTGAAAAAGATGGCAAAGGCCCATTGCGACGTTTGATGGTGGCGCAGGATACAGGATCCGCCATCAAGGGAGCGCAAAGGGCGGATGTTTTCTTTGGCACTGGCGATCGCGCTGGGCGTGAAGCGGGGCGGTTACGAGACCCGGGGCGGCTTATGGTATTGATGCCAATCCAGCGTGCCTATGCCTTGCTGCCCGAAAGCGCGATATGAAACGGCGCCGGCTGCGCCCGGACGAGGAAGAGTTGTGGCGCAAAGTTGTGTCGAACACGGAGCGATTGCATCCGGAAAAACCTCTGAAACCGCAGGACTTTGTCACAACACCACAGATGAAGCCGCGCAAGAAAGCAACGTTCGAAGCGATACCAAAATCGCTGACAATTAAGCCGCAAGCTCCCTCAACGTCTGCCTACCTTAGTCCGACAATCGCCGAACAGGTGGGTGGGCAACCTGTACAGATGGACAGGAAGGCTTTTGATCAGCTGAAACGGGGCAAGCTGCGCCCCGAAGGCAAGCTGGATTTGCACGGCATGACGTTGGAACGCGCACACCTTGCCCTGACGCGGTTCATTTTGAATGCGCAGTCCGGGGGTAAACGGCTGGTTCTGATCGTGACCGGTAAAGGCAAACAGCGTGACGATGGAGGACCGATCCCCGTCCGCTTTGGGGTCCTCCGTCATCAGGTGCCGCAATGGTTGTCTATGCCACCTCTTGCCCCGGCAGTTTTGCAAGTCACGCAAGCCCATGTGCGTCATGGTGGCGGCGGGGCGTATTACGTCTATTTACGCAAATTGCGGTAAGGCAGTCTGATACCGCTTGATACCGATCCACATGCAAACGCTGGCCAGCACAAAATAGAACGCGACCCCGATGAATTGCGTTGGCAAATCCACTTGTAAATCGATCAAAATTCCAGTGACTCCCGGCCCGATCGCCGAGCCAAGGACCATGACGGCTGTCGCCATCGCTTTGATCGAACCGATGTGCCGGGTGCCATAAAATTCGGCCCAAAATGCGTTGGGTAGGGTCGAATTTGCCCCAGTCGTCAATGCCAGAAATACAAAACCAATGGCTGCATGGCCCAATGATGTCGCGACAGAAAAAACCAAAAAGGCGATGACCATCGGCAGTTGGTAAAGTGTGATCAATCTGGCCGTCCCAAACCGATCAAGGGCCACTCCGGATATAACCATCGCCGCGATGGCGACCCCTGTGTAGAGCGGGAAGAGGGACACCAATGACAGGTGAGTCCACCCTTTGAGCTCAGCGAAGTAGACCTGATGAAAGAAGAATGCAGTGTTGAATGCAGAAGGCCCAAGGATGGCAGGCACCATGAACCAGAACAGCGGATGACGCAGTGCCGCGTTTCGGGACCAATGGGCTTCTCCCATGCCAAGGCTTTGGTTTTCATCAGCCATAGATTGCGGTGTGCGTTCTGTTTTTAGAAGTCGCAAAAGCAATGGTATGCCCAAGATCGCGACGCAGGCCGCCACCACCCAAAGTGACCGCCAGTGAAAGATGCCCAGAAGGGCCACGAAGATGAGAGGCAACAGGGCTTCCCCGGCGGCAAACCCAAGCGAGGCAATGGACAGTGCCCGCCCGCGGGTGGCCACAAACCACCGCGCCATCGATACGATAGCGATATGACTGCACAACCCCTGCCCTGTCAGCCGAAGCGCAAAGATCACGACCGGCAAAAGTGCCACATATGGGTTCCACGCCATCGCAAGGCATGCCGCCGCCAATCCTGCCAGAACCAATGCGCCCAAGGTGCGCGCGCGCAGCACATCTGTAAGCCCTCCTGCCCAGATCATCACGGCGGCAGATGCGGTAGTTCCAAGAGAATAGATCGCGCCCCATCCCCCGTGGCTTAGGCCAAAATCCATGCGGATTTCAGCAGCAAAGAGCGAGATGAAATAGGTCTGCCCAAAGGATGATAAGAGCGTAAGTACCGCCCCAGCCGACAGCCAGTTTCGATTTTCCTTTAGAAAAGTCAGTAGATTAAGGGACGCTGAATTTGTTTTCATGTCACTGGGCCGGGACCAAGACAACACCACCCGGGTCACCGTTCAGGAAACGGCGATCGATGTTAGATGATCGACGCAACAACTGGATCAATGCAGGAGAATTGCCAGCGACGAAATGATTGCCCGATTTGGGATCTGAAAACTCTGTTACATCCACAATCGTGATTGGAAGATCGGCGACTTCCCCAACATTGGATATATTGCCAAGCTGGCTTTCCTGGCCACGCAACCGGGATGACACACGAAGAACGGCGTCTTTGCGGGAGACGAAAACAACAAATGGGTTGGGTATGTCCTGGATTTGATTGAACTGGGCCCGAAAGACATCAACGTTCAGATCAGGTGAGATCAAAACCACGCCGCGGATATTTTTTCCGACCCAACCGGGCTGGGCAATCTCAAGCTGACGGAAAGTTTCCATCAAAAGAGAACCACCCATTGAGTGCGCAATGATAACCACGTCTGGTTGCCCTGCTGCTCGGACCGTTTTTAGAAGGTCGGCCAAACCGTCTCTCGCGAACAAAGAGCTGTCCTGATCATACCCGTAACCCAGCGGATTTGCGCGGCTTGGCCACGCATAGCTGACGTGGGCCCCCGGAATTTCCAAATCATGACCCAGCTGCGCCATTCGAAACGCAGCATCGGAAAAATTGTTGTTGTACCCATGTACAAAAACAACGACTTCGCGCTGATCAACTTTGCGTTTTGAGATTTCGGCTTCCAGACTAGAGGTAAAGCGGTTTTTGTCTTCGAACTCTTCAAGACCTGCGATGGCAAAGTCGCGGTCCAGCTTGGGAGAGTCTTGCCCATATGAAATAGTGCCCACCTCACGATTGGGTGGAATGGAAACTGTCGCCTTGAGCAGACGCAGAGAAGAAGATCGTTCGATCCCGAATTTGCCTGCGTCGTTGATTGCGCGTGTGGTGCCCATGTAGACAGGCAAGTTCAAACCAAAGTTAAGGGCGTCGGGCACGACCGGTGCAGTCGCGCGGTCATCACATGCACCGAGGGCAATAAGAAAAGTTAATATGACCCACCGCATACGCTTGTTCCCGATACTGCCTGCACAAGCCTTAGTGCAGATCAATCTGTAGGACTACAACACATAACGGCTGAGGTCAGTCGACCGCGAAAGCTCGCCCAGATGTTTCTCTACAAAGGCGGAATTCACGACAATTTCGTCCCCGCCCCGATCCGGCGCGTTGAAAGAAAGCTCCTCAAACACGCGTTCCATGACGGTGTAGAGACGACGCGCGCCAATATTTTCAATGGCCTGATTGACCTCTGCGGCGATGCGCGCCAGTGCGCGGATGCCTTCGGGCTCAAACGTGACAGTCACTTGTTCGGTGGCCATAAGAGCAGAGTACTGCAAGGTCAGTGCGTTGTCCGTTTCCTCAAGAATACGAACAAAGTCGTCTTCAGTAAGCGCCCGCAGCTCTACCCGAATGGGCAAGCGACCTTGTAATTCGGGAAGCAGATCGGACGGTTTGGCGATGTGGAACGCGCCGGACGCAATGAACAGGATATGGTCAGTTTTGACGGGACCATGTTTCGTGCTGACGGTTGTCCCTTCGATCAGGGGCAGCAGGTCGCGCTGCACCCCTTCACGGCTTACATCTCCGCCACGCGCATCGGAACGCGCGCACACTTTGTCGATCTCGTCCAAAAAAACGATTCCGTTTTCCTGCACTGACTCAAGTGCGGTTTTTGTGACGGTTTCATCATCGAGCAGTTTGTCCGCCTCTTCCCCGATCAGCACGTCATAGCTGGAGGCGACAGTCAGCTTTTTGCGGGTCGTGCGACCGCCCATCGCTTTGCCGAACAGATCGCCAAGGTTCATCATGCCCGCCCCAGCACCAGGCTGCCCGGGAATATCCATCACCGGAAATGGGTTTGAGGTGTCGGCGACATCCAGTTCAATCACGGTATCGTCCAACTCGCCGCTGCGCAGTTTCTTGCGAAACATTTCCCGCGTGTTGTCCCGCGCATCAGTTCCAGCGATTGCAGTGATTACGCGATCTTCTGCGGCATCCTTGGCTTTGGTTCTTACATCTTCCCGCATCAGATCACGGGTTTGCGCAATCGACGCATCGACAAGATCCCGAATGATCTGCTCGACATCACGGCCGACATAACCAACCTCTGTGAATTTCGTAGCTTCAACCTTGAGAAAGGGCGCGCGCGCCAGTTTGGCGAGGCGGCGGCTAATCTCGGTCTTGCCCACGCCAGTGGGGCCGATCATCAATATGTTCTTGGGATAGACTTCATCGCGCAGATCATCGCCCAGTTGTTTGCGGCGCCACCGGTTGCGCAAGGCCACGGCCACAGCGCGTTTGGCGTCGGCTTGGCCGATGATGAACCGGTCAAGTTCTGAGACGATTTCGCGCGGGGTGAGGTCAGTCATTCGTCGTTCCTTTGATCGTCTCAACGGTCAGGTTTCCGTTGGTGTAGACACAGATATCTGAGGCGATGGCCATCGCATCACGGGCGACGGTCTCGGCATTGCGATCGCTGTCCATCATGCCGCGGGCAGCGGCCAAGGCATAGTTCCCGCCAGACCCGATGGCCGCGACACTATGTTCGGGTTCCAACACGTCGCCCGCCCCGGTGATCACGAACAAATCGGTTCCGTCCGTGACGATCAGCATGGCTTCCAGCTTTTGCAGGTATTTGTCGGTGCGCCAGTCTTTGGCCAGTTCCACGCTGGCGCGGGCCAGTTGGCCTGGCGTCGCCTCCAGCTTGGTTTCAAGCCGTTCGAGCAAAGTGAATGCATCGGCAGTCGATCCGGCAAACCCTGCCACAACGTCAAAGCCGCCGGGGGATAGGCGACGCACCTTGCGCGCGGTTCCTTTGATCACTGTCTGCCCAAGGGAAACTTGGCCGTCGCCTGCGATCACAACCTCACCGCCTTTTTTCACGCCGATGATCGTGGTGCCGTGCCAGCCGGGGAAATTCTCTTTGGTCATAAGTTTGCCTTCCAGTTACGATACCATATGAAACCGCCATCCCTCTTTCGCAAGGCCAAAGCCTGAAGTGACCTCTGTGCTCAACCGCGATTATCTGCGCCAATCAGCGCGCGAGACATTTCTCCCTTTGGCAAGTGAAGCTGGCATTGATCCGACGGGCTATTCAGTGGGTGCTGAATGGATCAAGGATGATGCCAACCGTTTACATATTGTTCAAAGGTATGATGGGCCAGATGGCGCAGCTGTTGTGCTCAAACATGCGTTGCGCCCAGTCGATCAAGCCGGGTTTGGCGCAATACTGGACGCACATCGAAACGCGCATACCGCTTTGTCTGGGCACGAGGCAGCGGGCGTTCCAGAGATTTTGGCGCAGGATGTGGACCGCCAGAGTTATCTCATGTCGTTTTTTTCTGGCGAGACGTTCCTGAACCTATGTCGCCGAAACGAAAATCATGAACCGTTCTTGCATGCCGCTGGTGTTTGGCTTGGCGCGTTTCATGCGGCCACGTTTGAGCAAGAGCGTCCGTTTCAACCCAAGTTCATGCTAGATCATATGCACCGCCTGTCGGATCAAATGGAACGGGGCGAGCGCAAAATACTTGGTCAGAAACGCTTTGTTTCATTGGCGCGAGACATGGGCTCTTATGCGCAGGATGCGACAGGGCATTTGGGCAAGGTTTCTTCGAAACATGGCGATTTGAACGCGCACAATATCCTGATCGATGGAACGCGTGCCGTTGCACTTGATTTTCTGGCGCCATCGACGGCGCCTGTTGGCTACGATATCGCGCGCTTCTTGCTCAGTTACGTGCAAATGGTTGGGGATCTGGACAGCCTGCCAAAAGGTCACGTGCTGCCGCCGGATGCGATGCAGGCTTTTTTTGAAGGCTATGGGAATGTCTCGTCAAACGACCCGGTGGTGCACTTTCTTATGAGGATACAAATCCTGACCGATTGGAACCGCATGTCGGATAAGAAAACGCTTGCCAGTGTCATGCGGTTTGAACGCATAAAAAAAATCGCGCGCCGGGCTTTTGCCTGACGCGCGATCCTAACAAATTCTACAGGGGCTTAGATCGACTCTTCGATCCAGCTTTGCAGTGCTGCTTTTGGCTTGGCACCTGCCATGTTGGAAACAACCTCACCGTTTTTGAAGATGAACAGTGCAGGGATACCGCGCACACCCATCTGAGCAGGCGAGTTGGGGTTCGAATCCACGTCTACTTTGACGATCTTCACTTTGCCTTCCATCTCGCTCGACAACTCTTCGAGTGCGGGGCCGATCTGTTTACAAGGGCCACACCATTCTGCCCAGAAATCCACCACAACGGGGACGTCGGAATTTCGGACTTCGGCGTCAAATGTCGAATCTGTTACGGCCACAGTTGCCATTCTATCTCTCCTGGATGCACCACGCGTGAGACGGCAACCTATGTACCCGGTCCGTCATCGTCAAGATATGGCGTACGATGAAGGGCCGTCATCACCATATCGTGCTGGAGGGGCATCAATTCTCCACTCCGCGTCCACAAAATGCTCAGTCGCTGACTGTGTGCAGGATAGATTTGCGCAATGGCATGTGCATAGGCGCCCATCTGACGCAACACGCCCTCGGGGCAGTCCTGTGATGTGCTTGGAACGACGCGATTGGTTTTGAAATCGATGATATGCACCTCATCCGGGGTGATAATCAGGCGGTCGATGGTGCCATGCAGCGTTTGCCTGCCCAAACGGGCGGTCATTGATACCTCTGCCAAAGTGGTAGGGTCGAAAACCGCTGCCAACTTGGGGTCGCTCAATACTGCTTGGGCCTCGTCTATGCCTTCCTGCTGTAAGTCAGTTGATAATTCTGGTGGTGGAGCGACGTAGGGGTTTCCCCGCGTCTCCAGCAGGTGGTGGACCCACGTGCCATAAGCCATCGCCGTTTCCTCATCCAATCCATCGCCGGGCAATGCTTTGGCTCCGCCCATGTCTGATGGTGAAATGGCTTGCGGTGCAGGCGTCGCCTCGGGGGCGGCGGTAGAAAAGTAGTCTGATAGTTGGGGTGCTGCTGCGTCTTTCGGCGGATCAGACGCAGGTGCTGTCATGTCCCACGCCCCATGTTCCATCCGCAAACCATCGCCCGCTGGTGTCTGCAGGTGGAATGCACCGGATGTGTGCATTGCTGCCTCAACCCGCTGATGCCAATCCTCTCCGTTCTTGTCCAATTCGCCAGACGCTGCAACGATCAGCCACTTTTCTGCCCGTGTCAGAGCCACATAAAGCAGACGCAACGATTCCTCGCGCTGGGCCACTTTCATCTGGTCAATGCGGTTCACCATCGGTTCCGGCTGCAAAGGAGAGGGCATTTTCCAGACCGGGACACCGTCCATTTTGATGATCTCATCTCGGATCTGGATGTCACGCTTGCCGCATTCAGGCAGGATCACGATGGGCGCTTCCAGCCCTTTAGATCCATGCACTGTCATCACCCTGATCTGGTTCGATGCGCTGTCGACTTGGCGTTTTACCTCAAGGTCATCGGTCTCCATCCACGCCAAGAAACCTGTGAGGCTGGGCACAGACGCGCGCTCATAGGCCAGCGCCTGAGACAAAAGCGCGTTAATCCCATCTTCGGCTTCTGCCCCAAGCCGGGCAAGCAGACGCTTGCGCCCGCCATGGCGCGTCAAAATCCGCTCGATCAGGTCATACGGGCGGAGGAAATCAATATTGTCGCGCAGGTCATAAAGGATCTGAACTGTCTCTGGATACTCGGTTTCCTTGAGGCGCAATGTCGCCCACAGGAAATCTGTCTCGCGATGATGGGCTAGGGTGAACAAATCCTGTTCTGACCAACCAAACAAGGGCGAGCGGAGCGCTGTAGCCAGGGAAAGACTGTCGTCTGGCGTTGCCAGAAAGGCGAGCAACGCACCAAGGTCGCGCACTGCAATCTCGGCGCCGACTTTCAGACGATCAGCCCCGGCGATTGGCAACTCCATCTCTTTACAGGCGCGAATGATGTCCGGGAAAATACCGCCGCGTCGCTGCACGAGGATCAGAAAATCGCGCGGCTGAACTGGGCGAGAGCCGGCTTTGTCCGGGATCAGAACCCGGTCGTCGATCATCTGCTTGATCTGGGTGGCGACTTGTTTGGCCAGAACACGAAACTGATGCTCTGGGCTGCGCCGATCCAGCGGGTCGAACCATTCCTGCTCGTCCTCTTTCTCTGGTTTAGGAACAAGTGGCCATAGATCCACGCGTCCAGGCAAATCTGTATTAAACGCCAGATGCTGCCCGCCATCAAAACCGGCGTGCCCGGCCTCTTTGAATACCTCATCGACCAGACGCAGAATGGCAGGCGAAGACCGGAACGAATAGTCGAGCGTTTCGTCGCGCAGGCTTTGACCTGCCTCGCTTAGTTTCGTGCCGAATTCCCGTTGCATCCGGTCAAATTCGCGCGGGTCAGCTCCTTGAAAGGAATAAATCGACTGCTTCTTGTCTCCGACCACGAAAATTGTGCGGGTCACATCTGCGCGCGCGCCTTCACCGCTGGAAAACTCCTCGGCCAATCGACGGATCACGTCCCACTGCGTTGGGCTGGTGTCTTGCGCTTCGTCCACAAGGATATGGTCAATACCCCCGTCCAACCGATAGAGCACCCATGCTGCCACGCGATCATCACTGAGCAACTGACGCGCTTTCTGGATCAGGTCATCAAAGTCTAACCATCCGCGTCGTTGTTTGGCGCGAATGTAAGCCTGAGTGAACCTTTGAGCGAACTGGTGCAGGACAACGGTGCGTTCAGAGGCATCAAGCGACAGCAACTTTTGACGCGCCAGAAACACGCGATCCATCAATGCCTCAATCTGTGGCATTAGGTGCGCGGCATCATCTTTGGTTTTTTTTGTGGGGAATCTGGCCTTGAGTGTCCCGGCCTGAGTCAGAAATGCGGCCATCAAGGCTGGCAGCGGATCCTTTGCATCGATCAGCCTGAGTTTATCCGCAACGCCACTGTCTTGTTTCCCATTTTCGGCAAGGATCAAAGTAAATGCGCGGATGACGTCAAGATCGCCAGCTTCCACGGTTTCTGCTTCAATGCTCTGACGGGACAGCCCTGCTGGTTGGTCAAACAACCCAAGTGCGGCATCTAAATTCAGGTCTGTGAAGGCGCCCGCCATGCCGACCATACTTTTGGTCAGCTTCACGAATTCTTCGCCAGTGTATTGGCGCGCCAACGCCGACAAAAGGGCGGCGTCAGGTCCATCCGCCATCTGATCCACCAATTCCGCCCGCAACAGATCAGAGGCACGATCTTCGATCTCGGTGAACTGCGGGCTTACCCCAGCTTCAAGCGGAAAACGCCGTAATAGAGACGCACAAAACGAGTGGATGGTTTGTATTTTCAACCCACCCGGAGTCTCAATAGCGCGGGCAAATAATGTACGGGCACGCAAAAGATCGTCAGAAGATGGGGTGCGATCAAGGCCAAGTTGAGCCAAAGCATCACGCAAATCATCGTCATCCAGCATGGCCCATTCGCCTAGGCGCTGAAACAGTCGGTTCTGCATCTCTGACGCGGCAGCTTTGGTATATGTCAGGCACAAGATATGTTGTGGTTCGACCTCTTCCAAAAGCAGGCGCGCTACGCGGTCAGTCAAAACACGCGTTTTCCCAGATCCCGCGTTCGCCGATAGCCATGTTGAGGCCATCGGCTCTGCGGCGCTGTGCTGGCGGCGCGTTGCTTCGTTGAACCCAGTCACGTCAGAACCTCGGGTTCCGGGTTTGCAGACACGTCCCACTCGCCAAAGCGCGCCAACTGGTCATAGTCGCGCTCATGCGTGTCTTTTTCGACGGCGCGCCGCGAGGCATAGCCCTTGTCTCCCTCAAGATAAACAGACAGCAGGCTGACCAGCTCTGCGAGGATTTTGTGTCCCGGTTCATCCGCAATCGGAGCGTCCTCGGTGCTTGGTGTGGATCCCAACCCGATGAACTGGGCGGCGCGAACGCTGCGAGGCCCCAGTTTCCCGAAAGCGCCTTCTTCTACCATTGCGGCTTCGATCAGCAGTTGTTTGTCAAAATGAGTCTGCTGTTTTTTCGCGGGCGGCTTGCCGGTTTTGTAATCGTAGATGATCACGTCACCATTTGGATCAACGTCAATACGGTCGGCGCGCCCCTCAAGCGTTGTGGCGATGGAGGGCAGGGTGAGCCGGCCGACAGCGTCCGCTTCGAACAAGGTTGGCGTGGCAATCGACTGCCGTGTTTGCTCGGTTTCAACAATCCACGAGGCGGCTCGCTCAAATCTGGCAAACCACAGGGCGCGGGCGGCTGGCCATGGCACATCAGCGTCCAAAACCTGTCGTGCGTGTTCCAAAAGGGCGTCAGTACTCAATGTGCTGGCATCGTCTAGCGTCGCCTTGACGAAATGCTCCATCACATCGTGGGACAGTATTCCGCGCAGTAATGCATCGGGGCTTTGCACCAGGGGTTTGAGGGCGCGAAGACGCAGGCAGTGTTTGGCATAAATCGCGTAAGGATCTCTTATTAGGGTCTGTATTTCTGTAACAGTCATACTGCGCGGGCGGGCAGATACCGGTGGGCATGGTGCGGGGCGTTTTGCCTTGTCGACATCACTGGCCGCCTCTAGTTGGCGGGCGCGCGCCAACCAGACAGCGCCGCGTTCCTGCATTTGGCTCCAGACATCGGGGGCGCCTTGCGCGGCCAGTCCCACCGACAAGTTCTTGAGCCGGTTGATCCAGCGCGATGGGATCGTTTCAGCATCATCCGACCGGATCGACCGCGTGAGCCACACCTCTGGCGCTGCGATGGCCTGTTGGAAATCGTGGGCTGACAAGCCAATGCGTCGTTCGGGCAATAAAAGCCCGGCATCCTGCCGCATCTTGCGGTTCAGCCAAGGGTCAGGTTTGGGGGCTTCCGGCCAAGTGCCATCGTTCAATCCTGCAAGTATAACCAGATCAGCGCCTTGAACGCGTGCCTCAAGCGTGCCCCAGATCATGTTCGAAGCATGTGGTGAGTCCCGGTCGCGCACTTCGCCCTGGCTTAGGATGCCACCGATCAGGTTGGCGTAATCCGACGCGGTTAGTTCCACTGTGTCGTTGGACTCGGCCAAAACGTCCGCCATGGTCTTTCGAGCCTCTTGGCCCGTCTTTTTTAGCCACAATTCGCCAGCGTCTGACCCGTCTGGTCCATTGGCGATATCCGTTGCCAATGCGATGTGGCGATTTACCCATTCGGTCAGGCTCAACTTGCCGGAAATCGATTTCGAGCAGGTCACATCCGCGACCCACTGGGCCCAAAGCTCCATGGCCTCAGCATGGTTTTTGTCAGCAAGCGGCGCAAGGCGGATGAGTTTGTCGCGATCGGGGTAGGGAAGACCCGTCTTGCGCATCCGCAATTCCAGTTTTTGGGTTTTCAGGATGTGATCGTTGCGCCCATGGCTCGAATGCGTCAGCGGATGTTTGAGAAGGGTGAGTAGGGCCTCGGCATCTAGTTGGCGATCAAAAAGGCCGGCCACATGACGCAGGAAGCGACCCGGTGGGGTCAGGTGCAACGGTGTACCCGCGCTGTCGTCTGGCAAGATGTTCCATCTGTCCAGCGCAGCAGTAACTTGCCGGGTCAACATACGGTCAGGCGTAATCAAGGCGGCGCGCTGTCCGGTTTCGGCGGCCTCGCGCAGGCGCATTGCAATCGTGATGGCCTCGGCGCGTGGCGTGCCGGCCTCGACCAGGGTGATCTGTGCGGTGGCGACGTCCAGGTCACCCAGTTTGGGTCCTTCGGTTCGCCATGCATTCGTAACAGGTGCAGGCCGCAAAGCGAGAGAGATCAACCGATTGCGCACCAGTGTCGGGACGGCATTGCCGGACCAGGCGGTGATATCATTTGGGTGAATGCCCATCGCCTGTGCCAGCTTGAGAAACCGAAACTGTGGATGATCTTCTCCGGCCTTATCCTTGGCTATGTCATCCCAGACATTCGGCATGTCAAAGTCAAAACCGGGGAGGATGACGGCACCTTGCGGAAGGGCAGCAATCGCTTGCATCAGCAGTTGTGTGGTGCCGCGTGACCCGGTGGAACCAACGACAAGAACAGGGTCTGTTATGGGGTTTTTTGCCCAATGTGCCGCCAAATTCAGGACGGTTTCGCGCTGTCGTCCTTCTGCGTCAGGCGCTGTCTTTGATCCATCAATATAGGATTGCGCAATGGCGATAAACGCCTGCGCGCGCGCCCAGTGTCCGGATTGGTCTGACACATCAAGATTTGCGATATCTGCAGCAGTGACGCCTTCGCCCTGCATCTCGTCCATCAAGGTGGCGAGGCTATCGGCCATATCGAAACCGGCGGTTTCAGGGGCAAAGCCGGTTTGCTGTTCGATCAACTTGTTGGTCAAAGCCACGAGTTCCAGCCGACGCCTCAATGGCGAGGTGGGCCGGGGCAATGCGTCGCCGGGCAACAGATCATCGAGATCGGTGATCATACGAATGCGAGGCAACAAACGTGCAGGTCCTGCGTCGAACAGATCTCGCAGACGGCGTGACATCCTGCGTGTGTTCACCAAAAGGGTCACGCGCGCCCATGCATCTGGTGTTGCGTTTTCCAGCCTTTCTTCAAGGCCCCTAATCACAGCGGCGGGGAAATCGACGCCCATCGCACAGCCAAAGACCCGAGGGGATGTGGATGGATCAAACATCAAAACCTCTCCAACATCGCTTCGGCCTCGACGATCCCACCGGGGTGACCGACGTCACACCAGTGTCCCGGGTATGACAGGCCGAACAGCCGACCTTTGTCAGCCATCTTGTTCCATATGACGTTCAGCGAAAAAGCCTGCTCAGAGACTGTTTCGAGTAGATCGGTCTTCATTATTTGGGCGCCGCCGTACACCGTTTCATCGCCTCGATGCAGTCGCCCCAGCGGGTCAATTTCAAAGTCAGCTTTGCCGTTGCGCCCATGCACCCGTGCCTTTGGGACGCACATCAGCAAGGCGTCCATTTTTGACGGATCCCACGCCTGCATCAGCAGGTCCAACGGATTAGGCCCCGCCCAAACCGCATCGGAGTTCAGAGTAAGAACCGGATCGGTGCCAAGAAGTGACAGGGCGTTGCGCAACCCACCGCCTGTATCGAGGATTTGTGGATCTTCTCGAATTGTGTGCACGTCTGTGCCAGCGAGATGCTGTTCCAGCATTTCGGGCAGGTAGTGCAGGTTCGCCACGATTGGCGCGGCGTTCACTTCATGAGCAAGCGCAAGCGCGTGGTCGATCAGCGCGCCGCCAGCCACTTTGACCAGCGGTTTGGGTTGGTGCGCTGTCAGATGCTTCATCCGGGTTCCGAACCCGGCGGCAAATAGCATTAAGGCAATGGGATCGTGGCGCATTGGTCTTTGAGCTTTTGCAAAAGGTCCGGGTTGGGAACAGGCAGTGTGTTGTCGATCAAGGGTTTGATGGATGCCAGCGCAGGGTGAGACAGGTTGGTTTGGATATTTCCCCAGACGCGCGGGATCAGATCGACGTAATGCGGCTTTCCATAGTGCATGGAAAGTCTGGCAAATACGCCCAGAATGCGTAAGTTCCGCTGCGCACCAAGCAGGGCATAGGCGTCTCGAAACGGGTCTTCGTCCAAATGCGTCGCGCCAATGTATCGCGCGATCATCGCTTCACCTACATGCCCCGGCACTTCACGTCGGGCGTCCTGCACAATGGACACCAGATCATAAGCGGGGTGGCCCAGCATGGCGTCCTGATAATCCAGCAAGCCAACCTTCCGGACGCCCGTGCGGTTGGGCAGCCAGATCAGGTTTTCGGCGTGATAATCGCGTTGGATCAAGACGGCAGGCGCGGAATCAAGTGGCTCAAGGCAGGAGCGGAAGGCGGTAACAAACGCATCCTTTTCTGTTGCATTGACGCTGCCTTTCACTCCGCGCTGATACCAATCGTAGGCTAGCGCCGCGCGGTCTGTCATGATGTCTGCATCGTAGCGCGGCAAGTCGGGGGAGTGCGCCTGATGCAGATGCACCAGAACGTCGACGGAGGCCGCATATAGCGGCTCTTCCAACTTTGAATCTGCCGCCATGACACGCGCAAAGAGGTCATCGCCAAGGTCTTCGATGAGCAACAGGCCATGTGTATCGTCTTGCGCGTAAATCTCAGGCGCAGACAAGCCAACCTCGCGCAGATGGTTTGTGATGTGCACAAAGGGGCGTACATCTTCGCCTTTGTCGGGGGGCGCATCCATCAGAATGGCGGTGGTCTGCGCGTCGCGTTCCAATCGCTCATATCGACGGTTCGATGCGTCGCCGGCTACCAGTGTTCGGGGCATATCGCCCCAACCCGCCTGATCCAGAAAGCTAGAAATGAGGGTAGCGCGATCAGGCATGCTGGAGGACTCCTGCCAAGCGGGTGTTCCATTTGGGGGCAGTCCATTCCCATTGAGCAACGCGCCCATCGTCCCGGTAAGAGATGTCGATCAACAGTGCATCCGCCGGGGCCAGCGGGCCAAGGCGATCTGGCCACTCAACCAGGCAAATGGCGTCCTCAAACGCGTCCACAAGCCCCAATTCATCAATCTCTGTGTCCGTGGAAATACGGTACAAGTCGGCGTGCCAAAGCGCGCCGTGCCGCGTGTCATAAGTCTGGATCAAAGTGAAAGTCGGGGAGGGGACATCCTCATGCGTTTCCAAAAGAGATTGGATCAACGCGCGGGCGAAATGCGTCTTGCCAGCGCCTACAGGCCCGCTCAGCAGGACCGTGTCGCCCGGACGCAATTGAGCACCAAGCGCGATTGCGCTGTGTGCAGTCGCATCCGCATCTGGCCAGTCAAAAGTGAGTGGGCTTTGGCTCATTGCGCCAAACTATCTGCATCACCGGGCGCTGCAAGCACAATGACCTCAGGCAGGCAGTTGGGATGAGGCCTTTTGAGCTGGGTCTTTAACCGAAAAGCGGATGACCGTTGCACCGGATGCGATGGGCGACAGACGCGCCGTAAACAACCCATCACTTTTGTGGATCACTTCTGCTTCCCACGTGGCGCGTTCGCCCACTTTCATTACAAAATCCCGCATATCAGCCCAAGCAGGGTCTGGTTCCGCCTGCGCCTGCCATTCCTTCAGAGAGTCGACAATCGTGACATCTGCGAAACTTCCTTCGGGATCCATGCCCCACATTTCACGAAAGGCTGCGTTGCAAAACGTCAGAACACCGGCAGCGGAGAACACGGCAAGAGCATCCTCAAAGGTGTCCATCAGCGACTGACCCAGTTCCAGCTCTGCCCGGAAGTTACGGGTGAGGGAGATTTCGGCGGTGATATCCTCGACCAAAAAGGCAACGGCACCGTCTGGGTGTGGGCGCCCGCTGATACGGTAAGTATGCCCGGTATCGAGGGTCCACGTCTCTTGGTAACTGGCATGAGTAGCCGCCGCGATCATGTCCGAAATTTCCTGCCGCCACGAACTGTAATTCTTGGGCTCTGGCATCACACGATTGTCGCGCAGACGGTCAAAAAAAGCGAGCAGGCCCGGCCGCCCGCTCAAAAACTCAACCGGCAGCGAGGTCAGATCGACCATCGCCGGGTTGAACAAAGCCAACTGTCCGTTGCGGTCAAAGATGGCCAGCCCGATGGATAGATGGACAAAATTGCGCTGGGCCACTTCGGCTTCGATCACAGCATTGATGTCCACGGCATGATAAATGGTGCTGTCGTCCACTTGAGTGGCTGTGACGTTGTACCATTCGGTCAGGTTGGTTTCTTCGACCTTGATCGACGCACGGACAGTGCGCTTTTCATCCAACTCTTCCTGATCGAGATGGAACAACGGATCATCTGTTCCCTCGTCTGAAGGACGTGCGGCATCTGCCAGTGTCTGGTAGGCGATATTGCGCCAGTGGATTTTGCCGTCAGCACCGACGAGCCAGATGGGGTAGGGCGAGGATGCAGCGGCAAGCCTAAGCGTGCCAAGTTCTGCCTCAGTTGATTTGATCTCGTGAACGGCGCTGGCATCGATAAGAAAGTCACCTTCGATTACAACGCGCGTCATTTCCTGTTCGCGATCCAGATGCAGGACGGCAGGATCGTCCAGCGCTGCGGCACGAAGCGTCAGTGTATCGAGGCTGCGCAGGGCATTGCCGTCCGGCAATCCGGGAAACCGAGCAGTCAGTGCGGCGCGCAACGCGTGCCAATCCGTTTCACCAGACTCCTTTAACAGAACCGACCGCGCCTGATCTGTTGCGTGCTCCAGATCGAGATCGCAAAATAGGAAATGCATACCGCATGGGTTTGGCGCCACCTGTGCCTTTTGCGGTGCCGATTGCGTACCCAAAAACACAAGGCCAGCAATGACTGCGGCTCCTGCACCGACAAGTACCACGATAATCTCGACTACAGGCACGTCCCGTTACCTTTCATTAGCGAGGCTTCACACATGCTTCACTAAAGTTAACGGCGGGTTAATTCGGAGGGATCGAACGCAGGTCTATGCCTTAATTTTTTCGTTTTGGCCCTGTGGTATGGCATTTTCGCCAATGCGGGCGTCGATCTTGTGACGTGGCCATTCTACGGCAACAATTGCGCCGCGGTATTCGCCGTCGACCGGAGTGCTGGCGTAGGGGTCAGATCCGTTGGCGAATGTCAGTCCGGCACCCGAGCGCTCTAGAAGTGTTTTGGCGATGAACAGACCCAGGCCCATGCCTTCGTATTCGGGGCGTTCTACACGGGCGTTGCCCGCCTTCCGCGCGCGGACAAATGGATCGCCGATCCGACCCAAAACTTGTGGGGGAAAACCGCGCCCGTCATCCATAATCCGCAGAGTGATCCGATCGTCTGTCCAATGGGCTTCGATCCAGACGGTCGAACGGGCAAAGTCGACAGCATTCTGAACAAGGTTGCGCAGTCCGTGTATGATCTCTGGTTGACGCAGAATGGATGGCTGGTCCATCTCGATCCCTGCATCGGGATCGTGGGTGTATTTCACATGCTTGCCGCGATGAACGTGGGGCTCTGCTGCCTCTTGTACGACAGCCATCAAAGGAGCTTGGCGCAGGTGCAAGTCGTCTTTTCCGGCCCGGCCCATGTCGCGCAGAATGTCCCGGCACCGGTCCGCTTGTTCGCGGATCAGGGCGGCATCTTCACGCAACTCGGGCTGGCCTTCTAGCTCTTCCATCAACTCACCGCTGGCGAGCTTGATTGTGGCAAGGGGGGTGCCAAGTTCGTGGGCTGTAGCAGCAATAACTCCACCGAGGTCTGTCAGCTTTTGCTCACGCGACAGGGCCATTTGGGTGGCGGACAGAGCGTCGGACATAGAGTGTATTTCGACAGTCACCCTACGGGAATAAAGCCCGATGAAGCATACGGCGATGACAAGTGCGATCCAGTTGCCGAATACAAACAGATCCGGAATCCGCAAGAGGGCTCCGTCTTGGGTGAGTAAGGGCAGGTGGAATTCGGACAGCAA
Organism: Tateyamaria sp. Alg231-49; assembly: GCF_900143535.1. Taxonomy (GTDB): domain Bacteria; phylum Pseudomonadota; class Alphaproteobacteria; order Rhodobacterales; family Rhodobacteraceae; genus Tateyamaria. Next base: position 150,895 of record NZ_FRFA01000004.1, read on the forward strand.
CGTCACGATGATGATGGCTGTTGCCCCGACCAATATCGTCGACCGCGTTGTCAGAATGGCGGCAGAAATCGTAACCGGCCCAAGCATCAGAAGGGCGAATGGATTGTTGAGGCCCCCCGTCAACGCCAGCAGAAACCCGAGCTGAAGCAGATCAAACAGGACCATCAGCAGGTTCTCGGACTCGGCAAGACGTTTGTTTTCGGGGAAGATGAAGATGGCGATCAGATTGCCGATCACCGACACGCCGACGGCCAGATAGCACAGCCCAAGCTCCAGTTGCAGGCCATACATGCGCTGCGCAACCGTCAGGGCGACAAGCTGACCAACGATGGCAACCCATCGCAATAGGATCATCGTGCGCAGCCTGATCCAGCTGGAACGTTGTTGACCGGCGATTAAGCCAAAATCTGATTGCGCCATGATGTCACTACTTCGTTGGTTGCACTGGAGTGTAAGGTTGATAGCTAGGACATCAATATCCTCGCCGAAAGGACGATCATGACGCGTATCATTGCACCCATTGCCGCCCTTGTCGCTGCCGTATTTCTGGGTGGCGTCTGGTGGATATCCCAACCCAGCGACGAAAGCGCCTTTGCCCAATGTTCGGCCACGACGATTGCAGGGGATGGCAATCAGATTGGTGGCCCGTTTGAGTTGGTCAATGCCGAGGGGCAAACCGTCACCGATGGGGATGTGATCACCGAACCCAGCCTAATTTACTTTGGATACACGTTCTGCCCCGATGTTTGTCCGCTCGACACGTCGCGCAATGCCGAAGCGGTTGATCTGCTGGCAGAGCGTGGGATGTCCGTGACGCCTATCTTCATTACCATTGATCCAGAGCGGGATACGCCCGAACTGGTTGGTGATTTCGCCTTTAACCTGCACGAGAAGATGATTGGCCTTACAGGGTCGCCCGAGCAAATTGATGCAGCGTCAAAGGCTTATCGCACCTATTACAAAGCGCATGACAAGTCGGACGAATTCTACCTTGTTGATCATTCCACCTTTACTTACCTCGTCTTCCCTGAAATCGGGTTTGTCGAGTTTTTTCGCCGGGATACGAGTGCTGAGGTGATGGCAGACCGCGTGGCGTGTTTTATAGAAAACGCCTGAAAACGCGGAAAAAATTGACCCCGCCTGCTGCGCGCTACATATTCTCTTCCAGCCACAATACGACGATACACGGGAACTGGAGCACAACATGGTCACTTCGGCATTGCCTGAACTGGGCGCTGACAAGAGTCTTTTGCTCGTCGATGATGACGAGCCGTTTCTGCGTCGGCTTGCCAAAGCCATGGAAAAACGTGGGTTTGAGATTGAAACAGCTGACAGTGTCGCGGGCGGCAAGGCCATCGCGACAGCCCGTCCCCCTGCCTATGCCGTTGTCGATCTGCGCCTTGAGGATGGCAACGGGTTGGATGTCGTTGAAATATTGCGCGATCGCCGCCCGGACGCTCGGGTTGTTGTCTTGACGGGATACGGTGCTATCGCGACCGCAGTTGCGGCTGTGAAAATCGGTGCGACGGACTATTTGTCCAAACCTGCCGATGCGGCAGACATCACCAACGCTTTGCTGGCCAAAGGTGATGATTTGCCCCCACCGCCAGAGAACCCAATGAGTGCAGATCGCGTGCGCTGGGAACATATTCAGCGGGTCTATGAGCTGTGTGATCGCAACGTGTCAGAGACGGCACGTCGGCTGAACATGCATCGCCGAACCCTGCAGCGCATTCTGGCAAAGCGTTCGCCCCGCTGAACCTATCAAGGGGGCTGTCTGCCCCCGTCGCATACGCGACTCCCCCGAGGATTTTTTAAATCAGAGAAGATAAAGGTCATTGGGCTTTTTTGGGCCCTGTCGAGGTGCGCACCGTTTCGGCATATACGGATAAATGCACTCTGAATGCGGTGATACGCCGTTTTCAGAGATCGTATCGTTTGAGAATCTTGTCGACCTTTTGGCCGTTGGCCATCTCATAGCCTTCGATCCGTCCATAATCCTGAAAACCGCGGGATTGGTAGTAGATCAACCCACCCTCGTTATCGGCGCGGATGTTCGCGTTGATCCATGAGTAACCAAAGTCCTTGGCCGCCCGTTTGGTGGCATCAAAGAGTTTAGAGCCAATCCCAAGCCCGGTTTGGCCAATCTGGACAAAGGTGGCGATTTCCGCGGCTTCGGGCGGAAGGTAGTCTCCGCCTTGCGCGATCCACTGGAAGCCGACAACTTCCTCAGCGTCGTTTACAGCCACATGCCAGGCGTCGCGGTCATATTTGTCGGCCATCCATGTGACCAGGACATCGCCTGTGACCTTGGTGGCGATGGCGGTGGTGCTGCCGTCTTCGATGATCGGGTTGAGCAGCCGAGCCATGGACGGCGCATCCAGTGCGATAGCGGGGCGGACATTGATCATGTGCATAGCTTCAACAGGGCGGCGTGGCGCGCGGTGAAGTCGGCGCGGGTTTCTAGTGGGGCGCGCAGGATGATTTTTAGATCTGCGATCATGTCCAGCGGGGGCTTGCCGAAAAAACGCGTGGCTTCTTGTTCTGTGAATCCAGCGATTTGCGTCGCCTCCATCCAAGCACTTATTTTGTCAGCCTTTTTGATCTGTTTTTTGATGGTCGCGGGTACCTTGGCGGGCAGACCAAATCGGATGTGCACTGCCGCCTCAAGCCGTTCATCGAGCGCGCCATAACCGGGGCCAACAGCTGCCTTCACGGGCGAAATCATGTCGCCGATCACGTATTCTGGTGCGTCATGCAGCAAGGCGGCGAGACGCCATTTTGGCGGCGCGTTTGGCGCGATGCGGCAAAACAGTGTTTCGACCAGCAGCGAATGTTCGGCCACGGAATAAGCGTAATCCCCGATCGTCTGCCCATTCCAACGCGCCACAAAGGCAAGCCCGTGAGCAATATCTTCGATTTCGATATCCATCGGCGTAGGGTCGAGTAGATCAAGGCGTCGTCCCGACAGCATCCGCTGCCAAGCACGGGGTTGTTTTGCCATTTTTGTATCTCCCCTTCCGCCTTGAACTCTGCATTCAGCACGCGTGTGTTTTTTCATTATGGACCGCGTTGTGAAAGTCGCAATCTGCTTTCTTCGCCCACCCATATCGTGATTTTCTGCACACACTGTTTAGCGTGAAGCAAAGCCGCATTGAGCCAGCACACAGAAACTGGTAGCGGGAGCCCAACGTTAAAAAGGATTGTGCAGATGGCAACCGACTACATTGTTAAAGATATCGCGCTGGCCGCTTATGGCCGCAAGGAACTGGACATCGCCGAGACAGAGATGCCAGGCCTGATGGCGTGCCGTGCCGAGTATGGTGAGAGCAAACCGCTTGCGGGTGCGCGCATCGTGGGTTCGCTCCATATGACCATTCAAACGGCGGTTCTGATTGAAACGCTGGTTGTGCTGGGTGCAGACGTACGCTGGGCCTCGTGCAACATCTTTTCCACGCAGGACCATGCGGCGGCTGTGATTGCCGAAGCGGGCGTGCCTGTCTTTGCCATCAAGGGCCAAAGCCTTGAAGAGCACTGGGATTATCTGGACAAATCGTTCCAATTTGCCGACGGACCGAACATGATTTTGGACGATGGTGGCGACGCTACTTTGTACATCTTGTTGGGCGCCCGTGCCGAAGCTGGCGAAGAGATCATTGCCGTTCCGACGTCTGAAGAAGAGACAGTGATCAAGGCGCAGATTGCCAAGCGGATGGCGGAAACCCCCGGTTGGTTCACCAAGATGCGCGATCAGATCAAGGGCGTATCCGAAGAAACGACAACTGGCGTGCACCGTCTTTATGAACTGGTCCGCGATGGGCAGCTGCCGTTCCCTGCGATCAACGTGAACGATTCGGTGACCAAGTCGAAGTTCGACAACAAATACGGCTGTAAGGAATCGCTGGTCGACGGCATTCGTCGCGCCACGGACACCATGATGGCGGGCAAAGTTGCTGTTGTCATGGGCTACGGCGATGTTGGTAAAGGTTCTGCTGCGTCGCTCGCTGGTGCAGGTGCACGCGTTAAGGTGACCGAAGTAGATCCGATCTGTGCCCTGCAAGCGGCCATGGATGGTTTTGAGGTTGTGTTGCTGGAAGACGTTGTCGGATCGGCAGACATCTTCATCACCACCACCGGCAACAAGGACGTGATCCGCATCGAGCACATGCGCGAGATGAAGGACATGGCCATCGTTGGCAACATCGGCCACTTCGACAACGAAATTCAGGTTGCGGCCCTCAAGAACCACAAGTGGACGTCTATCAAGGAACAGGTGGACATGATCGAGATGCCGAATGGCAATCGTCTGATCCTGCTGTCCGAGGGGCGCTTGCTGAACCTTGGTAACGCGACGGGCCACCCGTCGTTCGTGATGTCTGCGTCCTTCACCAATCAGGTGCTGGCACAGATCGAACTGTGGCAGAACACGGATCAGTACAAAAACGAGGTCTACATCCTGCCGAAAGCTCTGGATGAAAAGGTTGCGCGTCTGCACCTTGATCGTATCGGTGTGAAACTGACCAAGCTGGACGGTGAACAAGCAGCGTATATCGGCGTCACACCCGAAGGGCCGTTCAAGCCTGAGCATTACCGTTATTGATAAGCTGGGTGGGGCGAAACTCCGCCTTACTGTTTGACAAAAAGGCCCCGCGCAGCAGCGTCGGGGCCTTTTTTACTTTTCCGCTCTGGATCAGATCGCCGTTCGGATTGGTCCGTCTAAGCGCCCTTCTTCTGCGGGTTTCCGAGGTCTTCGGCCTCGATCACGTCGCTGTCTGCGGCAGTGGTTTCCACGACGGCGCTGGTTGTGTCTGCCACATCAGACCCTTTTGGCGCCAACAGCGGCAGCATCTCTGTGCCTCCGGGCATAGCTACCATCGCGCTGGGCGGCCGTTTCCATGTCAGTGTGTCGAAGGCCGCGCAATTGTTGCAGGTTGGTGTCCATTCAGGCTCGATATTCTGGCAATTGTCGCACACCCATTGCGGTCCACGTGGGGCAGATAGCGCGCGGGTGAGCCAGCCCTGAACCACTGCGTCACTGGCACCCTGACCCCGTTCAATTGCAGCCATCAGGGTTGCTGAGCGAATTGTAGGATCAGTTTCGAACAGATCACCAAGCGCGCGACGCGCTGCTGGGAAGTCTTCGGCGGCGATGTTGAGTTCGGACATCAACATCTTGGTTTCAGAGCTGTCCGGGTGCACGCGCCCCAGCTGGCCAAATCGTTTGAGACGTGCTGTCGGAGTCTCGTCCGGCTCGATTGCTGCAAAGGCGGCGGCGAGATCGGGGTGGGGTTGTGCCTCCCATGCCTTTTTCAGCACGCGGGCCGCGTATTTCTTTTGCCCTTTTTCGATATAGCCTTGGGCGGCCATCACCGCCGCTGGGATCAAATCAGGGGACTGTTTATTGGCAGCTATCGCCGCCTCGCGCGCCTCGATGGTTTGATCTTCGTCGAATATCTTCTTGGCTTCGCTCAATGCCAGAACGGCATCGCGCCGTTTGTGCAGATCGCGGGGCATGCTGCCATAGCGCAGTTTGGCGGACAGGGTCTTGCGCGCACCTGTCCAATCCTCATCCGCGGCTTGAAGCTTGAGCAACACGTCCTGGGTGTCCTCATGCTTGGGCTTTAGCGCAAAGGCCTTTTCGGCCAGCTTCAGTGCCGTGTCTGTGTCTCCATCCGCAAGCTTTTGTTTCATGATTCCGCGCACACCGACAAAGCGTGTGGATTCGCTTTGCACCAGTTTGCGATAGGTTTCTTCTGCTTTCTTGCGGTCCCCAGCCATTTCCGCTGCCTGTGCGGTCAGCAAGTTGGTCAGTTCGGGGCGATTCAGATAGCGATCTGCTTTTTCCGCCTTGGCCAGCGCCACGCGCCCTTCGCCAGAGGCGAGGGCCATCATGCCTTCGGCAATCGCGTCAAATCCTTTGGCCGCCTTGTTGCGCGCAAAATACCGAGACAAGGCCGTTTCATCACCGTTGAGGAATTTCCAGAGAGCGATAAGCAGGCCCAGCAGCTTGAGCCCAAGCCAGATCACGATGACCAACGCAAACAGTGCAATAACGGACTCCAGCGGACCAAACGGATATTCGCGCCCGCCAACGACAACTGTCAGACCGCCTTCGGCTTCCAGAAGATAGCCTGCCCCGAGGGCCAGCGCGGCAACCGCACAAACAAAAAAGATAATCTTGAACAAAGACCAGATCATAATGGGCCCTTTCAGAGTGCCGAGAGGCGTTGTGCCAGTGCGTCTGCGGCCTTGACCGCCTCGTGGCGCTGTTGTGCTTGTTCCAACCACGACCCGAGGGCGGATTGGGCTTCTTCAGGTAGGGCGGTGCTTTCGCTCAGCGCGGTTTCAAGGTCGCCTGCGCGCACCGCTGCTTCGACCCGCGACAGAACGGCGTCAGGGTCTGACCCTTCGCGCGGCACAATCGAACGGCCTCCAAAACGACGTTCGAAAAAGGCACCCACGGTGCCTGTGTCATCGGCTGCACGGGCTGCGTCCAGTGCATCGCGGGCTGCGTCTGCAATGCTGCCCTGCAACTCAGCAAGCGGGGCGACGCCGGTGCTGGCGACGCTGGTCAGCGTATCAGGGATGTCCGATTGATCTGTGGTCTGCAGGTTTTGGATGGCATCGTCAAAGGGTGCGCCGCTGTCCAATGCCGCTTTGATCTGGCTGACGGCAGCGCGGGCAAGAGCTGCGTTGGCTGCGGCCTGTGCATCTGCTTTGGCGTTTGTGGCTTCGGCCAGTAGGCTATCGATCTCGGCTTGTTGGGTTTCGGTGGCGGCGCGCACATCCGCGAGCGTATTTTCAGTCTCTGCACGCATGTCGGCCAGCGCGGCGGCAAAGGCTGAGGCGGGCAGGGTGCCGTCCTCAGCCGGCGTTGTGGCGAGGATATCAACCCGGTCTTGCAGCGATGCGATCTGTTCTTCCAGCGGCGAAAAATCTACGGGCTCAGGCTCGGGGATCGGTTGAGGTTCTGGCAGGTTTGCCAGTGTTTCTTCTAACGTGTCGACCCTATCCAACGCTGCGCTCAACTCACTCCGCAACGCTTCGGCTTCGGCCATGCCGTCAGATCCTCGGGAAAACATGTCTGCTTGCGCCGCGATAAACCCAAGGGCCGCTGCAACTACGCCGCCAAAAACCAAGGGCAAGGCGCTGCGAGATTCTTGAGTTTGTACAGCGGGTGCTACGATATTGTTCTCAGGCTCAGGCTCAGGCTCAGGCTCAGGCTCAGGCTCAGGCTCGTCGCTTGTCTCTGCCGTTCCTTCGGGCGCAACGTCTTCGGCGGTCTCAGCCTCTGGCGCAGCCGTCTCTACGGTTTCTGCTTCGGGGAGGTCTGTTTCGACGACCTCTTCGTTCGCTTCGAGACTAGGTGTTTCGGGCAGTGCATCGTAATCATCTGCCGTCCAAGTGTCTGGCTTGGCAGCTTCTACGCTTTCGACCGCAGTTTCGTTTATCTCAGGCGTATCGCCGGTCGAGTCGTCCTTGGTGGCCTTAGTTGGGCGTTTACGTTTAGCCAAGGTCGTCTCCCCCTTCCGATTCTTTTGATGCATGTTGCATCGGATAAAACACTACTCCGCGCGCCGCTGCCTCTCAACCCGCCGGATTGCAATCAGGACCGTGTTAGCGCCTCAGCCAGTGCCGCGCCCATTGCCTGTGCATCTGGGTGGGCTGCAACGTTGAGGGAATATACTGCTTTCACTGGAATTTCGTGCCCTACTGCGGCGCTGAGGGCAATGACCTGCACGGAATGCAGGGTTGGCGCTGTCTTTACAAATTGGGCCGCTGTGCGCGGGGAAAACAGGGGAACAATTGCGCGGCGGGCATTCAGGATCGCCTGCTGTGCCTCGTCAGACAAAGGACGCAGGATTTGATCATAGATTGGAACATTACTGATGTTCAGTCCCGCTTGGGACAGCTTGCCTGAAATGTCCCCGCGCGTATGCCTGCCAGACAAATGCACAAGGCGGTCCTTGGGCTGCATGGACCGAAGCGCGTTCACCAGACCATCGGCATCGCTGCCAACCTGCTGTGCGTTCCACCCTTTTGCCAAAGCGGCCTCGGTCGTGGCCGGACCGATGCAATAGGCCGCGCGCCCATGGCCCTCTGGCGCGGCCTCAACCCCATTTCGCGATGAGAAAACCGCACTGTCTTGAGGGCCTATTTTGGCGTCATTCTGCATTGGAATGATGTCGATCAGGGGGCTGAACACAGGGTTCAACTGTGCGCGCACGTTTTCTGGCAGTGTGGTCACAAAACCTTCTGACGCAGCACGCGGGCGCGTCATGATCAGGGGAACCAGTGCGGGGGATGCATTGTTTGGCACAACTCGAAGTGTTACCTCGCGCGCAAGCCTCGTGCAACGGATCCATATGATGACCCCCACCCAAACCCTGCTGGGCATTGAAAGCAGCTGTGACGATACTGCCGCTGCGGTGGTACGCGGTGCGCCGGGGGATATGCACGTTCTGTCGTCCGTCGTCTTTGGTCAGGCGGAATTACATGCCGATTTTGGCGGCGTCGTGCCTGAGATTGCAGCCCGCGCCCACGCGGAACGTCTGGATGTCAGTATCGCTGCGGCGTTGGAGCAGGCAGACCTCGGTTTGGATCAGATTGATGCCATCGCCGTGACCTGTGGACCGGGTCTGATCGGCGGTGTTGTGTCAGGTGTGATGATGGCCAAGGGGTTGTCGGCAGCCACTGGCCTGCCCCTTTACGGTGTGAACCATCTGGCAGGACATGCGCTGACCCCGCGCCTGACGGATGGGGTCGCCTTTCCCTATCTTATGCTGCTGGTGTCGGGCGGGCATTGTCAGTTCCTGATCGCGCATGGCCCGGACAAGTTTGAGCGGCTTGGTGGCACCATCGACGACGCGCCTGGCGAAGCCTTTGACAAAGTTGCGCGGCTATTGGGGTTGGGTCAGCCCGGCGGCCCGGCGATAGAAGCGATCTCGGCCCATGGGAATGCGGTACGCTTTGCCTTTCCGCGTCCGCTCGCCAACAAGCCGGGATGCGATCTGAGCTTTTCTGGCCTGAAGACAGCAGTCTTGCGCGCCCGAGACGATCTGGTTGCCGCGCAAGAGGGGCTGCACGCGTCAGATCAGGCCGATCTTGCCGCCTCTTTTCAAGCTGCTGTGCGTGATAGTCTGGTTGGCAAGAGTGCGCGGGCTTTGGAGGCTTACTTGGCTCTTAACCCGCACCAACCCATGTTTTGTGTTGCGGGTGGTGTTGCTGCAAACATGGCTATTCGCGCCGGATTGGAAGCTGTTTCTTCCGATCTGAGTGTCCGTTTTCTGGCTCCACCTCTTTCGCTGTGCACTGACAATGCCGCGATGATTGCAGCAGCCGGGATCGAACAAATGGCTGTGCGTGGTCCCGACGGGATGGCGCTTTCGGCCCGTCCTCGTATGCCGCTTGATACGGAACGGGCTGGGATGCTGGGGTCGGGCAAGAAGGGGGCCAAAGCATGAGTATTGCCGTCATCGGTGCAGGCGCATTTGGGACTGCCCTTGCAGTGACGCTGGGACGGGAAGGACCTGTGGCCTTGTGGGGTCGTGATGTGGGGCCTTTGGCCGCCGAACGGGAAAACCGCCGTCGATTGCCCGGTGTTGCTTTTCCGGCAGACATGGTCATTTTGACGCAATTAGAGACTGCTTTAGAGTCTGATATCTTACTGATTGCATTACCAGCACAGTCCCTTTCCACCTTTGCATCTACCAACGATCTAAGCGGCAAAACCGTTGTGGCCTGCTGCAAAGGGATTGATTTGGCGTCCGGGTCTGGCCCCTCATCGCTTCTGGCAACGGCCAAACATGTCGCTGTGCTGACGGGCCCAAGCTTTGCCGCTGACATTGCAAATGGATTGCCAACCGCATTGACGCTGGCCTGTGCGGATGAGGCCGTTGGGCAGGGTCTGCAGGCGCAGTTGTCCACATCAACACTGCGCCTCTATCGCAGTACGGATGTGGTGGGCGCGGAACTGGGCGGGGCACTCAAGAATGTGATTGCCATTGGGTGCGGCGCTGTCATGGGCGCTGGGCTTGGAGACAGTGCCCGCGCTGCTTTGATGACCCGCGGATTTGCCGAAATGCAGCGGGTGGCGGCAGCTTTTGGGGCGCAGGCCGAGACTTTGATGGGGCTGAGTGGGTTGGGTGATCTGACCCTGACTTGTACGAGTGACCAGTCCCGCAACTACGGGCTTGGCCTTGCGCTTGGGGCGGGACGCGACTTTGATAGCGGCGTCACTGTGGAAGGGGCCGCCACTGCGCAGGCCCTGCGCCGTGTGGCGCGTGAACGGGGATTGGATTTGCCCATTTGTGCCTGCGTTTCCGATCTGGTCGCAGGTGACGTGGATATGAAGGGTGCGATGCAGCAGTTGCTGGGCCGCCCGCTCAAGGAGGAATGACATGATTTTTGCATTGATGGCGTGGGATAAAGAGGGCGCATTGCCAATCCGGATGGAGAACCGGCCCGATCATCTGGCCTATCTGGAAAGCACTGGCGTGGTCCAAAAGGCAGGTCCGTTTCTGGACGCGGATGGACAGCCCTGTGGGTCGCTGATTGTGCTGGATGTCGCCGACATGACTGCTGCTCAGGCTTGGGCGGACAACGATCCATACGCCAAGGCTGGGCTGTTCGCAGACGTGCAGATCACCGCGTGGAAACAGGTCATGGGCGCATGAAGTACTGGCTGTTCAAGTCCGAACCCAGCACATGGAGTTGGGACGATCAGGTTGCCAAGGGCGACGAGGGCGAGGAATGGGACGGCGTGCGCAACTATCAGGCGCGCAATTTCATGCGCGAGATGGTCGTTGGGGATCGCGGCTTCTTTTACCACTCGCAAAAGGAAAAGGCTGTGGTTGGCATTGTCGAGGTGATTGCCGAGGCACACGCTGACAGCACGACTGACGATGACCGTTGGGAGTGTGTGGACATCAAAGCCATAGGCCCTGTCAAAACGCCGGTCACGCTGGAGATGGTTAAGGCGGATGTGCGCCTTTCCGAAATGGCGTTGATCCGCAATTCCCGTCTGTCTGTGCAGCCTGTGACAGATGCAGAATGGCGCGCCGTGTGCGAGATGGCGGGCGTGCCTGCATAAATGTTTGGCCTGACGCCCGATCTCTGTCAAATTGGCATTAAACTGCCAATTGGGAGGGTGATATGGGATTTCTTGCAGTCATAATTGCTGGAATCGGCGGATTCATGTTTGGCGCTGTCTGGTACACACTCTTTGCCAAACAGTGGATGGCAGCATCGGGTGTGCCGTTGAATGAGGCCGGGGATGCTCCTGCCAACCGGTCCAATCCCGTTCCCTACATCACCAGTATAATTGGTGCGATTTTAGTGGCAGGCATGATGCGCCACGTTTTTGTTCTTAGCGGGATCGACACTGTGGGTGCCGGTCTGGTGTCTGGATTTGGTACGGGGTTGTTTCTGGTCAGCCCTTGGATTGCCACCTTTTACGGGTTCAGCGCGCGGCCCTTTCGACTGACGCTGATCGACGGGGGCTATGCCACGTTCGGGTGCACGGTCATCGGCACGATTCTGACGCTGTTTTAGAACAGGAAAGGGGTCTGACCCAAAGTGATCAAACCCCTTACACCCTCAGCGCGCACTCCCATGAGCCACCACAAGTGTTCAAAATAAGGGTCTGACCTTTCTGGTCTGACCACACAGACTTACGCGGTATGGCGCATATAACGCAAATCCTAAGTCGTTATGATTAGAGGCAAAACAGAAACACCCGCCTCTATGGGCGGGTGCGCTTTAGTCACTTGTTTGCCGGGCTTAGCCGTAAACGGATTCTTTGCCGAAATGCTTGGTCAGCATGTAGTAGACAACGGCGCGGTATTTGTTGCGCTCGGACTTGCCGTAGGTTTCGAGGACGCTGTCGATTGCGGCCATCAGGTCCGGGCTGTCGGACAGGCCCAGCTTTTTCATCAGGAAGTTTTCTTTGACAGTTTCCAGTTCGGATTTCTGGCTGCCTGCGACGGTCGATGCGTCCGCATTGTAGATTGCCGGACCACAGGCAATCGTCACTTTGGTCAGCAGGTCCATATCCGGCGTCATGCCACACTTGTTTTTGAGGTCGTCCGCGTATTGCGCAATCAGGTCGTCGCGTTTGCCCATGTCTTCATTCTCCCAGCGGTATTGACGCCCCAAACTTTTGGTGGCGCGTATCGTTACAATTATGTTTGCGCACGTTAGCGGTAAAGTTTCCGTGCACAAAGAAGTTTTCAGGGGGAAAGTATGGCCAGGTTTCCCGGTTAAGATTGCAAAACGACGGAGTGCGTTCTCAGCGGATCGTAAGGATTTCGTCCAGTGGCTTTTTCATCTTGGCAACAGCAGGCACGGTTGCATCCTCTGCAGCGTGTCCAACGGCGATGATCATCGTCGCTTTTTCGCTGTCGGGCCGTTCAAGCAGCTCGCCAAGGAACTTCATCGGATTGGGGGTATGTGTCAGCGTGACAAGACCTGCGCTGTGCAAAGCTGTGAGCAACATGCCGGTGGCGATCCCGACGCTTTCGGGCACGTAGTAATTCTTGTACCGGGTGCCGTCGTCAAAGGTGCCATAGCGCTGGGCAAAGACAACGATCAGCCATGGCGCATCCGTCAGATGCGGTTTGTGATCGTTGGTGCCGATAGGTTCCAGCGCCTTGATCCATTCGTCACTGGCGCCGCCGCCGTAGAATTTACGCTCTTCTTCTTCGGCTGCTTCGCGGATTTTCTGCTTGGTGGCGGCATCGCGTACAGCAACAAAGTGCCAGGGCTGGTGGTTTGCTCCGGATGGCGCAGTACCGGCGGCGGCGATGCAGGTTTCGATGACACTTTGGTCAACGGGGCGGGTTGAATAATCGCGGACCGAGTGCCGGGTGGCGAGGAAGTCACGGAATTCCTGAACCCGCGCCAGCATTTCGTCGTCCGTTAGTGACGCGCGGTCTGGCAGGGCGAGTTGGCTGTATTCAAGGTTGTCTTTGGAGAACATGGGGCACCTTTGGTTTCAGCATTGCTATAGCAGATGTCATGCGCGGCGGGAACGACTGAGCGCACCCGACCGCGGCCTGATGCTTAGATCAGAAATCCAGATTCTCGACGCTCAGCGCATTCTGTTGGATGAATTCACGACGTGGTTCCACAACGTCGCCCATCAGCTTGGTGAACAGGTCGTCCGCCTCGGCCATGTCTTCGACCCGCACTTGCAGCAGCGTGCGCGCATCCGGGTCCAGCGTGGTTTCCCAAAGCTGGTCAGGGTTCATTTCGCCCAGACCCTTGTAACGTTGCAGCGACAGGCCCTTTTCCCCTTCGGAGAGGATGGCATCGAGCAGGTCCATTGGCCCCATGATCTCGACGCTTTTGTCTTTGCGATGCAGTTTGGCTGGTGTTCCGTAAACATCCTGCAAGCTCTGCGTGAATGTGCCGGTCTTGCGCGCCTCACCCGAGCGCATCATGCGCCCGTCAAGCGTGCGCACCTCTTCGACACCGCGTAGGATACGGGCCAACCGCACGCCTTGGTCCTGGGTAATCCGCCCAGCCCAACCGCGTTCCCATTCGAGCGCAATCAGATTGAGCCGTTCGGCCACTTTATCGGCAACGCCTTGCAGATCACCGTCCACCGCGCCGGGCACAAAGGCCCCGGCAATAGCCGCCTGTTCAAGGATGTGGCGCGGATAATGCGTTGGGAAGGCATTCAACACGCGGCGCAACTGGCGCGCCTCGTCGACGACGCGGATAAGGTCTTGCCCCGCGATCTCTTCGCCGTTGCCTTGGCGCAGCATGGCGCCCTCGATCCCTTGCTGGATCAGGTAGTCCTGCATCTCGGCTTCGTCCTTGAGGTAAACCTCGGACTTGCCCCGCGCGACTTTGTAAAGCGGCGGTTGTGCGATGTAGAGGTAGCCGCCTTCGATCAACTCAGGCATCTGTCGATAGAAGAACGTCAGCAACAGCGTGCGGATATGCGCGCCGTCCACGTCAGCGTCCGTCATGATGACGATCTTGTGGTAGCGCAGCTTTTCGATGTTGAACTCGTCACGACCAATGCCCGTGCCCAAGGCCATGACCATGTTGCCGATTTCCTGAGACCCGAGCATCCGGTCGAACCGCGCCCGTTCCACGTTCAGGATCTTACCTTTGAGCGGCAGGATGGCTTGGGTTTTGCGGTCCCGACCTGTCTGGGCAGAGCCCCCGGCGCTGTCACCCTCCACAAGGAAGATTTCAGTGTTGGCGGGGTTCTTGTCAGAACAGTCTTTGAGCTTCGAGGACAAGAAATTCATGTCCATCGGGTTTTTGCGCCGGGTCAGATCGCGGGCCTTGCGCGCCGCTTCGCGGGCGAGCGCTGCCTCGACAATCTTTCCTACAATGATCCGGGCCTCGTTCGGGTTTTCCTCGAACCATTCGGATAGCTTTTCGTTCACCAAGCCTTCGACCGCAGGGCGGACTTCGGAGCTGACCAGTTTGTCTTTGGTCTGGCTGCTGAACTTGGGATCCGGGACCTTGACGGACAGCACGCAGGTCAGCCCCTCGCGCGCGTCGTCGCCGGTAAAGCTCACTTTTTCCTTTTTGGCGATCCCGCTGGTCTGGGCGTAGTTGTTGATCGTGCGCGTCAGCGCGCCACGAAAGCCTGCCATGTGGGTGCCGCCATCGCGCTGCGGGATGTTGTTGGTAAAGGGCAGGACGTTCTCGTGATAGCTGTCGTTCCACCACATGGCGACTTCGACGCCGATGTCGTCTTTCTCTCCGGTGATAAAGATCGGTTCGGGCATCACGGACGCTTTCGAGCGGTCGAGGTATTTGACGAACTCTTTGACGCCTCCCTCATAGTACAGCTCTGAGCGCAGCGTTTCCACCGGGCGTTCGTCCGTCAGAATGATGCGCACACCCGAGTTGAGGAACGCCAGTTCGCGCAGCCGCTTTTCCAGCGTCTCGAACGAGTATTCGAGGTTGGAGAACGTGTCGGTGGACGCCATGAACCGCACCTCGGTGCCGGTCCGGTCCGTGTCGCCGACGACCTCAAGGTGTTTGGCGGTAAAGCCACCTTCAAACCGTGCCACATGTTTCTTGCCATCACGCCAGATGCGCAGTTCCAGCCAATCGGACAGGGCATTAACAACCGACACACCCACGCCGTGCAAACCGCCCGACACTTTGTAGGAGTTGCTGTCAAACTTCCCTCCTGCGTGCAGTTGGGTCATGATGACCTCGGCAGCAGACACGCCTTCTTCTTCGTGAATTCCGACCGGAATCCCGCGACCGTTGTCGCTGACCGATACGCTGGAATCCGCGTGAATTGTGACTGTGACGGCGTCCGCATGACCGGCCAAAGCCTCGTCAATGCCGTTGTCGACGACCTCGTACACCATATGGTGCAGACCGCTGCCATCGTCCGTGTCGCCAATGTACATCCCCGGACGTTTGCGCACGGCTTCCAAGCCCTTGAGAACCTTGATGGAATCTGCGCCGTATTCTTCTGGGGCTTGCCCGTTCTCTGCCATTTTCCGGCCTCTTGTTCTGTTCCCCTAAATGTACCGTTTTTTGGGGGGAATGTCACGCCACTGACACAAGATTTTGCGTTTCAGGTCAGAGGGATGACAAGACCGACGCAGATCAGCAGAACACCTGCTGTAATGTTCATCCGTCTGAGCGCTTCGGGGCGCTGCATCAGGCGTCGCGCGCGGTCGATGAAGAGCGCCATGGCAAGGTTGCCGATCAACGGGATGATCATCGACAAGGTGGCGATAATGACGATGTCCAGTGCCGTCAGCTGCGTCAGATCAAAGAAGCCGGGGAGCATACCCGCGTAAAACAGGATGGCCTTGGGGTTGCCAAGGATCACGACCAGTCCGGCCACAAACCCCGCCCACATACCGGGGCGGGTCAACCGGCTGTCCGTGTCGATTTGTTTGTCAGCGCCGCGGATGACCAGTGCACCCATAACGACGAACATGATCGCTGCGACCCATTTCAGCGCCTCAAGGAAACCGCCATAGACCGACAGAACCCATGTGATGCCAAAGATCGCCAGTAACGACCACATCACGTCGCCCACAACCACGCCAAGGGCCAGCGGCCACGCGGCATGAAACCCACCCGACAGGCTGCGCGCGATCAAACCGACCCAGACAGGGCCGGGGGTCAGGAATAGGATCGCCAGCGCGCCTGCATAAAGTGCGATGTCCCATGCATCCAGCGTCATAGCCCCGATACGGTGCTGGCACCGTCCTCTTCTGTCACTTCAAGGTATTGCGCACGCTCGCCCAGGTGTTCGAACAATTGCGTTTCGGTTCCTGTCATCCAAGCCTGTGCGCCCAGTGCACAAATCTCATCATAAAGGGCCGCACGCCGGTCCGCATCCAAATGTGCGGCGACCTCATCCAGCAACAAGAGCGGCGGCGCCCCGAAATCCCGGGCCAGCGCCCGCGCATTGGCAAGAATGAGTGAGACCAGCAGCGCTTTCTGCTCGCCCGTCGAACAGTCTTTGGCGGGTACGTCCTTGGCCGCATACACTCCGTACAAGTCTGCGCGGTGCGGCCCAATCAAGGTCCGACCTGCCGCGAGATCACGGGGGCGCCCATCGGCAAGTGCTTCGCGAAAGTCCTCGGCCGTGTCTGGCAGGCCCAACTCACCGGGTTGTAGGGTCAATGTGGCGGCTGGAAATGCGGTCTGCGCATCCCCTTGGGCCTCGGCCAGGGCAGCCAAAGCGTTCAGGCGGTTGGCATGTATGGCGGTCCCGGTCTCCGCCATGCGCGTCTCAAGCGCTGCGTACCAATGTGCATCGCGCACCATGTCTTTGAGCAACCGGTTCCGCTCGCGCATGGCCTTTTCATACTCAAGCGACAGTTGCGCATGATCGGGAATGAAACTGAGCGTCATGCGATCGAGAAACCGGCGACGTCCCTCTGCCCCTTCGATCCACAGCCGGTCCATGGACGGGATCAGCCATAGCACGCGTGCAATGCGGCCCAATGCAGTCTGGGCGGCGGACTTTTCATCAATGCGGACCTGGCGGGCGTTACCATTCTCGGACCACGTTTCAACTTCATGCACTTGGTGCAATGAGTGCAACACGCAGGACAGTTTCCACCCCAAGGCCTCAGGTCGACGTGCCATATCCTCGGCAGAGGATCGGCGCAGCCCGCGCCCGGGCGAAAACAAAGACACTGCTTCCAGAATGTTGGTCTTGCCCGCACCGTTGGGTCCGTAAATCGCAACAGGTCGCGCATCTAGCGAAAGGCGCGCTACCTTGTGTGAACGGAAATGCGACAATGTCAGAGAAGATAGGGACAACATGTTTTAAGTCCCCGCGTTTCTTCTGACCAAAAATACCACCGCCGGAGGCACGATTTCTGGAGAAATCGTTATACCCGCATCGGCATGACGACGTAGACTGCCGACAGGTCATTGCCTTCGCGCATCAGGGTGGGATCACCCGATGAGTTGAACAGGAACACCGCGTTTTCGCGATCGACTTGCGATGCGATCTCAAGCAGGTACTTGGCGTTGAACCCGATCTCGAGCTTTTCGTCGGCATAAGCGACGGCCAGTTCTTCTTCGGCGGCGCCGGAGTCTGGTGCGTTGACGGATAGGATCAGACGGTCTTCGTCCAGTTGTAGCTTAACCGCACGAGAGCGTTCGGAGCTGACGGTGGCCACACGGTCAACAGCCTTGGCAAAATCCGATGCGTCGACTTCCATTTTGCGGGTGTTGCCAGCTGGGATTACCCGTGTGTAGTCGGGGAATGTTCCGTCGATCACCTTGGACGTCAGCGTAATGTCAGGCGTGGCAAAGCGCACCTTGGTTTCGGATACAGACACAGCGATCTGCATTTCATCGTCATCCAGCAGCTTGCGCAATTCACCAACTGTCTTACGGGGTACGATCACGCCCGCCATGTCGGCAGCACCCTCGGGCAATTCGCTGTCGATACGTGCCAGACGGTGGCCGTCGGTGGCCACACAACGCAGCGCGCGGCCCTCATCCCCATCTGCAATGTGCATGTAGACGCCGTTCAGATAATACCGCGTCTCTTCGGTCGAAATCGCAAACTTGGACTTGTCGAACAGGCGGCGCAGCTTGGGTGCGGGAACCGAAAAGTTCGAGGCATATTCGGACGAGGCCATGACCGGAAAGTCTTCTTTTGGCAGTGTCGCCAGCGAGAAATTCGAGCGCCCGGCTTCGACCGTCAGACGGCCAGCTGCGCTGTCGGCTGTCAAAGACACCAACGCGCCATCCGGCAATTTCCGTACAATTTCATGGAGCGTCGTGGCCGAAACGGTTGTTGCCCCGGCGCGTTCGACTTGGGCAGGGGCCTTGTCGACCACCTCAATATCAAGGTCCGTCGCGCGAAAGGTCACATCAGACCCTTCAGCCTCGATCAACACATTGGCGAGGATTGGGATGGTGTTACGCCGTTCGACCACGGATTGAGCTTGGGCAACTGCCTTGAGCAGGACGCCGCGTTCGACACTGATTTTCATGGTCCGTCTCCCAGATATCCCCGACCGCAGTGCAGGGACGAGCACCCTAGCCCAAACACGCGGCATCACAAGCATTTTGTTGGTTTGTCCGCCGGATCGAAGGGGGCGTCAAGTCAACGCCGCCCAAGAGCGTGGCAATTTTGCGCAACAGTGGAGAAAGTGAAAACCTTTTCACACTTAGCAGGGGGAAAATCTGCAGTAATTCCCATTGTCTGGCTTATTGTACGATCCATGCAGGGTTCATACATCATCAAGTATCGTTTTAGAGTTTCATTTTACGGGAGCAATTTAATGAATGCCACGTTCCGCAGTGGGATCTTCGCATGATCCGTTTTCTGGATGCGACCCTGGGGCGTTGGCTACGCCACTTTTTGTTCATCCTTGTGCGCAGCTATTACGCGCTTTTTTACAACGTCAGTTGTTCCGGAAAGCATCTGTTACAGGATCAGCCCGGCACACTGATCCTTGCCACCCATGTCAGTCGTCATGACGGGCCGATGATTGCGGCGATGTTGTATTCGACCAAACGAATTCGACCCACTGTGCATTATGACGAGTACTACAATTGGGGCCAGTTCCTGCCCATGTACATCGCGTCTGCCATTCCGATGAGTTCGCCAAAATCGTGGCCTGATGAAAAGCGCAAAGAACGCAAGGTGACGGTCCTCGAGATTGTGCACAAGGTTTTGGCCAAGGGAAATTCGGTTCTTCTGTTTCCAGCGGGAAGGGTCCGGCGCGAAGAACGCGAACTTGTGCCCGCTTATCTGAGCGGCGTACACGAAATCCTGCGCTCTGAACCCGACACGCCTGTCATGTTGCTGCGGCTTGACGGTTTGGGGCGGTTTCAGCAGGCCCGGTATGATGGCTTTTGGAGCTTTATTGGGATCAAGAAGGGGCGGCGGCATGTCGCCATGGACCTGCGCCCTTTGAACGATCTTGATCCGGCGCAGGATTTGGAAGCATTCAATGCACAGCTTGAAGCGTTGTTGAACAAGCCGATTTCCTACGAGCTGTAAGCTCAGGTCAAACAAACAAACGGCGCCCTAGGGCGCCGCATTTTTTCAGAGATATTGCTTTGTTTTACGCTTCAAGCGCGCGGCGCAGCAGTTCCAGATCCTCGGCGATCTGACCATCCTGCTGGCGCAGCTCATCAATCCGTTTGACCCCGTGCATGACCGTTGTGTGATCGCGTCCGCCAAAACGGCGGCCAATCTCGGGCAGGCTGCGCGATGTCAGATGTTTGCACAAATACATCGCCACCTGACGTGGGCGGGCATAGCTACGCAGCCGTTTGGGGCCGATCATGTCGCTGAGGCGAATGTTGTAGTGTTCGGACACCTTGCGCTGGATTTCTTCCACAGTGATCTTGCGCTCGGAAGCGCGCAGCACGTCGGCCAGGCAATCCTGAGTGAGATCAAGATCGATCTTGCGACCCACAAGGCTGGCAAACGCAAAGAGGCGCGTCAAAGCGCCTTCGAGTACGCGGACGTTGTTGGAAATGCGCAAGGCAAGGAATTCGAGTACGCCGTCTTCGATCTTGAGATCAGGATAGACCAGCTGTTGCTGCTCTACCTTGGACTGAAGGATGCCTAGACGCAGTTCGTAATCAGTCGGGTGCAGATCAACGATCAGGCCACATTGCAGGCGCGACTTCACGCGCTCTTCGAGGTCCTTGATCTCGCCCGGGGCGCGATCTGCGGAAATGATAATCTGTTTGTTCTGGTCCACGAGCGCATTGAAGGTATGAAAGAATTCTTCCTGGGTGCTGTCCTTGCCGGCGATGAACTGTACGTCGTCCACCATCAGCACATCGACAGAGCGGAACATTTCCTTGAAGTCCATCATCTTGCGATCACGCAAGGCCTGCACAAAGCGGTACATAAATTGTTCGGCAGACAGATAAAGGACGTTCATGCCGGGTTTGCGGGCGCGCAGCTCCCATGCGATGGCGTGCATCAAGTGGGTTTTACCCAGACCTACGCCTCCGTATAGAAACAGGGGATTGAACGTGACGGGCCCACCTTCAGCTACACGGCGGGCAGCGGCGTGAGCGAGTTCATTGGGTTTGCCGACAACAAAGCTGTCAAAGGTAAATCGCTTGTCCAGCGCCGCGGCGGCCAATCCGGATGAAGAGGATTGGGCGGCAGGGGCTGTGGGCGCAGGCATAGGTTTGTCCAGTGCAGTTGGGCGGGATTGGGAGTTGGCGGCCACAGAAAAGCTGAGGCGGCGCACAGTGTCATATTCGGATTTCAATTCGTGCAAAATTAGATCTGAAAAGTTCTGGCTGACATAGTTACCCATGAAATTGGTCGGCACATCAAAGGTGACGATCCCGTCGCTCAATCCCCGAAATTCAAGCGGTTCGATCCACGTAGTATAATTGTTTTGACCTACAGTCTTAAGCAGCCGTTTTCTCAGCTGTCCCCATTCTTGTTGTGTCATATGCGCACTATAACCTTTCCGCCACCTCTGTCCGGCGATCATCGGCTCGCCGGGAATGCCCATCCCATGTTGTCACTCGAGGCAAACCGATTTGATTGCGCTGTATTGCTACAGCACATCGGTCCGGTTGGAATTTACAGTCTTTGCCCGCAACAGACCTCGATTTTTCGAGTGTCTTTCACGTGCCTCCTGCACACCAATCCATTTTCGACAGGTTCAGCAGCAGCACCACAGTGTGCACCAAAACACGAGGTATCCTCACAAAAGTCTATCCCCGATCCAGTCACAAGTGCACTGCAGTGTACACCCGTTTCCGGCCTGTTCCCCCAAGGCGATTCCTGATCGCATCTTCGGTGGTATCAAGTTCGCTCGCGGCCCGTCTACTTAACTTGATACTTGACTCGGGCTTTATCGAAAAAGAATCTGTCCGTGCCTTGTTTTCATAGGGAAAACGAAAAAGGCGCCGCAAATCGCGACGCCCCGTGTTTGCATGTGTGGGTTGCGTTAGCCCAGTGCTTTGACCCGAGCCGACAGCCGAGACATTTTGCGGGACACAGTGTTTTTGTGATAAACACCCTTTGTCACACCGCGCATCAATTCAGGCTGGGCAGCCTTGAGCGCAGCACCGGCTGCATCTTTGTCACCCGAGGCGATCGCCTCTTCGACATTGCGCAGGTAGGTGCGGATGCGCGACCGGCGCGCCTTGTTTACTGCAAAGCGTTTTTCGTTTTGACGGGCCCGCTTTTTGGCCTGAGGCGAATTTGCCATTTTATCTCGTCCCTATATAGGTGCGGTAGTTTCAGAAGAGGCGTCTTTAGGCGCGACTCGGATGCCTGTCAAGCAGGGCAGAGGACGCTCTGCCTCCGTCAACATTCACCCGCGGCATTTTTCACAAAAAAGCAACAGGGTCGCTTTGGCGGTATTACTTGTCGCGGAACTGTGCGGTGCGTTTTTCAAGGAAGGCTTCCATGCCTTCTTTTTGGTCTTCTGTCGCAAAGAGCGAGTGGAACACACGCCGTTCGAACACCAGACCTTCGCGCAACGGCACTTCGAAGGATTTGTTCACAGCCTCTTTGATTGCCATGGTCGAGATCATCGACTTTTCCGCGATCTTGTGGGCTGCGCCCATTGCTTCTTCCATGAGCTTTTTGGGTGGAACCACACGGCTGACCAAACCGGATCTTTCGGCTTCGGCCGCATCCATAAAGCGGCCTGTCAGGTTCATATCCATCGCCTTGGCTTTGCCCACGGCCTTGGTCAGCCTCTGCGTTCCGCCAATCCCCGCCATAACACCAAGGTTTACTTCGGGCTGACCGAACTTGGCAGTTTCAGACGCGATGATGAAATCGCACATCATTGCCAATTCGCACCCGCCGCCCAGCGCATAGCCTGACACCGCAGCGATGATCGGTTTGCGTACGCGGTTGATGGCGTCAATCTCGGGGCCAAACAGATCTTCGGTAAAGACTTCGACGTAGGTCTTGTCCTTCATCATCGCGATGTCGGCGCCAGCAGCGAACGCTTTTTCTGAACCCGTTAGAACGATGCACCGTACTTTACTGTCGGTCTGGGCCGCGGCCATCGCATCTGCCAGTTCTGTCATCAATTGATCGTTGATGGCATTCAGCGCGTCAGGCCTGTTCAGGGTGACTTTCGCGATGTGGTCTTCGACTTCGACGATGATCGTCTCGTAGGCCATAAGGATCTATCCAGTTGTTGCCGTTGAGAGGGGAGCAATACCATGGGTGGCTCGTGTTTCAAGCTAAGTTTGGCAAGACTTGCAGTAGAAAGAGGACCGACCTGACTGCACGATCCGCTGGATCGCACTGTTGCAATCCTGGGTGCGGCAGGGCTCGTTTTCGCGTCCATACACATCGAAACGATGCTGAAAATATCCAAGCTCTCCATCGGCTTGGCGGAAATCACGCAGGGAAGAACCGCCTGCCTCAATCGCCTCGCTCAGCACGTCCCGGATGATCGGAACAAGGGCGGCGACACGCGGTTTCGCGATCCGGCCCGCCTTGCGCGTCGGAGAGATGCCGCCACGGAACAAAGCCTCGCAGACATAGATATTGCCTAATCCCGCGACGATTCTCTGATCGAGGAGCGCGGATTTGATGGGTGAGTTCTTGCCATCGAAGGCGTCGATCAGGTGGGCCTCGTTGAATGCGTTACCCAGTGGTTCTGGCCCAAGAATGCTCAGCAGTTTGTGTTGATCTGCAGTCGCCGTATCCATGAGGTCCATCGCCCCGAACCGGCGCGGGTCGTTGAAGGTGATGCGTGCGCCATTGTCCATGTGCAAAACCACATGGTCGTGTTTTTCGGCCTGTGGGTGTTCGTGTGCGAATTGACCCAATGGGTCGCCCGATACCAGCATCCGCCCAGACATGCCCAAATGGATCAGCAGCGTTTCACCCCCGCTGAGGTCCGCAAGGATGTATTTCGAGCGCCGCCGCAGGCCCAGAACAGTCTGCCCTGTCAGCCGCTCTGCCATACCATCGGGGAACGGCCAGCGCAGATCGGGCCGGTTCACGTCAGCTTGGGCGATGACAGCTCCGGTCATGGCGGGTGCGAGGCCACGGCGGACCGTTTCGACTTCGGGCAGTTCGGGCATGCTAGATTTAATCCATTGTCAGGCGCCCACAGATAGTGCGCCCGAACTGGGGGTGCAATCACTGCCCGTTGGTATCCAGTCGTGCGATGATCAGCGCTTTGAACGCGTCATGTCCTTCGATGAATCGAGGTACAGAAATCTTGCGGTTCTTTGTGAAGTACAATGTGTACCCGTCTCGGGTCGTTTTGGCAGCCGTTAGATCCCAAAGGTCAAACTGTCGTTGGGTGAGCAGCGCGGATGTGCAGGACATGTCGTCAACATCGATCTCAAGCCGGAAAATCCACATATACGCGCCGGCCCAGATCAAAAACCCCACCATGATCAGGTAGTAAATTGCCGGGGTCTGTCCGGCCAGATGCGTTCCTGTTTCCAGATAGACTATGAAGCCGATGACAAACGGAATCAGCGCCAGATATCCGTATCGCCACCCAACAGTCGCACGAAAAACCAGAGTGTCGTCCACCTGCTGAGGTGTTTTGCGCCCAACTGAAAAGACGTTGCCAATCGCCTCTTCGGGATTGCCAATGGGCGACCAGAAACCAACGAGCGCGTTCAAAAGCCGCATCAGCATCGTTCGGTCTTCGCGAATGTCGTGCGGTCCGGTCAGTTTTCTTGCCAGGCGCCTGCTCAACAGGAACACTCCCAAAGATGTGGCGAGTACCAACAACGTAACGAGATTCATGCCTGCGACCTTTGCGCTGATTTGTCTGTTTGTCTCTTGTCCCCCGAGTCTTTAAGCACAAATGCGACACAACTGAGACGGACCCGGATCATTCGCATGACTGAAGCCTCTGAAAAGAAAACCCATTTTGGTTTCTCTGAAGTGCCCGAGGGTGAAAAGGCAGGCCGCGTGCAGGGCGTCTTCAACTCTGTTGCCTCCAAATATGACATCATGAACGATGTGATGAGCGTCGGCATCCACCGCATCTGGAAAGAGGCGATGATGGATTGGCTGGCGCCGCGCGCTGGGCAAAAGCTGCTGGATGTGGCTGGCGGGACCGGGGATATCTCGTTCAAGTTCCTCAAACGTGCGGGCCACGGACATGCAACGGTTCTGGACCTGACCGAACCGATGCTGGTGGAAGGACGCAAGCGCGCCGAAGCGGACCAGATGGCCGACAGCCTCGACTGGGTTGTGGGTGATGCGATGGCACTGCCGTTCGAAGACAACAGCTTTGATGTTTACACAATCAGCTTTGGCATCCGGAACGTCACTCGTCCTCAGGAAGCGTTGACTGAGGCCTATCGCGTGCTGAAACCGGGTGGCCGCCTCATGGTGCTTGAGTTCAGCCAACTGCCCAACGAGGGCATGCAAAAACTATATGATCTTTACAGCTTCAATGTCATTCCACGCATGGGACAGATGATTGCGAACGACCGCGACAGCTATCAGTACCTTGTGGAGTCCATCCGGAATTTCCCCGATCAAGAAACGTTTCTGGGAATGGTCCGCGCAGCCGGATTCGAACAGGCCAAGTACCGCAACATGACCATGGGCGTGGCCTGCCTTCATTCGGGGTGGAAAATCTAAACGATGCGCGGCCCTCACAACATCATACGGCTGATCCGCACTGGCGCGACGTTGGAACGTACGGGTGCGATGAATGTCGTGTTGGACGCGTTTGAGGCGCCGCCAGCGCTGCGGTTTGTCGCCAAGGCGCTGGGCAAGCCGTTTCAGTGGCTGGGTTATCAGGGTGACCCAAGCATGCCGCCCGCGACCCGCGCGCTTACCGCGCTTGGACCAGCCTACATCAAATTCGGTCAGGTATTGTCGACGCGGCCGGACGTGGTTGGGGATGAACTCGCCGTGCAATTGCGCGTCTTGCAAGACAAGCTGCCGCCCTTTCCTGTGGGGCAGGCCAAGGCCGAAGTGGAAAAGGAGTTGGGTCAACCGATTGACACGATCTTTTCCGTTTTCAGCGAACCGGTTGCCGCCGCTTCCATCGCGCAGGTGCACAAGGCTGAACTGGCCGATGGCGGGGACAGCGTCGCGGTCAAAGTGCTGCGGCCCGGCATCGAAAAAGCGTTCAAAAAGGATGTAGACGCGTTCTACTTCGCGGCGCGAATCGTAGAAATCTTTGCCCCGGGCGGGCGCAGACTGCGCCCGATTGAGGTGATCGAGCATTTTGACGGTGTGGTGCAGGGCGAACTGGATTTGCGTCTGGAATCCTCGGCTGCCGGGGAATTTGCCGCCAACACCAAGGATGATACTGGATTCGCTCTGCCCAAAATCAGATGGGAATATTCGGCCCGCCGCGTCATGACCTTGGAATGGGCAGACGGCGTGCCAATGGGCGAAAACGAAGCCATTGATGCCGCCGGCCACGACCGTGTCGATCTGTCTGAACGAGTGCTGAAGCTGTTCTTGCTGCACGCCCTGCGCGACGGGTATTTCCACGCTGATATGCATCAGGGCAACCTCAAGGTCGCACCCAACGGTGACATCATTGCCTATGATTTCGGGATCATGGGGCACATCGATGAATACACGCGCCGGGTCTATGCTGAAATCCTGTTTGGGTTTATACGCAAAGACTACAAACGCGTCGCCGAGGTGCACTTTGAGGCTGGGTACGTGCCTGCTGACAAGGATGTCGACGAATTCGCCCGCGCACTTCGT
The DNA here is from genome assembly GCF_900143535.1 of Tateyamaria sp. Alg231-49. Classification (GTDB taxonomy): domain Bacteria; phylum Pseudomonadota; class Alphaproteobacteria; order Rhodobacterales; family Rhodobacteraceae; genus Tateyamaria. The sequence continues at coordinate 177,035 of NZ_FRFA01000004.1, forward strand.
GCTGTCGGCGAGCCAATCTTTGGCATGGACGCCTCCAAAATCTCCATGGGCCGTTTGCTGAGCTACTTGTTCGAAGTCACTGAACGGTTCGGTATGGAGACACGAACTGAACTGATCCTTCTGCAACGCACCATGGTTGTGGTCGAAGGGGTCGCACGTTCGCTCAACCCTAACATCAACATCTGGCAAGTCGCATCCCCGATTGTGACCGACTACATCCAGAAATCGATTGGGCCCAAGGCGATTGTCACCGACCTTTATAAAACCGCGCGTGTCCTGACCCGCTTTGGCCCACGCCTGCCCGGATTGGTCGAGGCTGCGCTGATCGCACAATCCAACCCCCAACCGGAAAAACGGCGTGGCTTCTGGCGATGGATTGCGCTTGCAGGCTTGGTTGGCTTGTTGGCAGGCGGTGGTGTGGCACTGTTGATCGAAGCGCTGGCCTAGACTTCATATTGTCAGAAAATCTGTGGGGTCTGAGGTCGAACCTTAGGGCGTTCGATCCTCAGCTCATGCGCTCAATAGCAAGTGCGATGCCCTGACCGCCGCCGATACACATAGTGATCAGAGCCTTCGAACCGCCGATGCGCTCCAACTCATAAAGCGCTTTGATCGTGATGATTGCGCCTGTTGCCCCGACCGGATGGCCCAGCGCTATGGCGCCACCATTCGGGTTCACGCGGGCGGGATCGAGGCCAAGGTCTTTGGACACAGCGAGAGCTTGCGCTGCAAAGGCTTCGTTTGACTCCACAACGTCGAAGTCTTCTGCCGACAGGCCCGTACGCTCAAGCAGGTTGCGCACCGCTGGGATAGGGCCAATCCCCATCACCTCGGGTCGTACCCCGGCATGGGCATAGCCAAGCACCCGGGCGCGGGGCTTGAGTCCGGCCTTTTGCGCCGCCTCAGCCGTGGCAAGCACAACAGCGCCTGCACCATCATTTATGCCTGAAGCATTGCCTGCGGTGACGGAACCATCTTTCTGAAAGACGGGTCGCAATCCGCCCAGCGCCTCAAGGCTCGTGGCCTTTGGATGTTCATCGACTTCAAAGGCAACTGTGTCGCGTTTCACGCGCACCTGCACAGGCGTGATCTGGCTATCGAAACGCCCGTCAGCAATGGCCGCTGCTGCGCGTTCCTGGCTTTGCATAGCAAAGGCGTCCTGATCTGCGCGGGTTATCTGGTGTTCTGCGGCCACGTTTTCCGCCGTGACCCCCATATGCCCCGTTCCAAAGGGACAGTTGAGCGCGCCCAGCATCATATCAAGCGTGCGCACATCCCCCATCTTGGCGCCCCAGCGCTGGTCCGGAATGATAAACGGCGAGCGGGACATATTTTCGGCCCCACCGGCAAGGCCAAATTCCGCATCGCCCAGTATCAGTGACTGAATGACAGACACAATTGCCTGCACGCCTGACCCACATAGACGGTTCACATTCATCGCGGGTACGCTGTCGGGCACCCCGGCCTGCATTGCAGCGACGCGGCTGAGATACATGTCGCGCGGTTCGGTGTTGATGACATGGCCAAAGGCAACATGACCGATCTGGCCGCCGTCTACGCCTGAGCGTTCAAGCGCAGCTTTCGCGGCCACGGTGCCAAGGTCAATTGGCGTGGTCCCGGCAAGGGCGCCACCGAATGTGCCGATGGCCGTGCGTGCGCCGTCCAGAATGACGATGTCTTGGGTCATGGTGATCCTCCTGAGTTGGGGCCATGATGACGATGCGCACAGGGCAAAGGAACCCCCACACCTTGACACCGACGCAACGGCACGGGCATCTCTCTGTTATGACGGATGAAACCGACGCTATCTTATCCCTGTTGCCTGCCCGCCTGAAAGAGGCGCGGCGTGTTCAAGGTCTGTCTTTGGACGCGGTCGCTAAATTGTCTGGCGTCAGCCGGTCTATGGTCAGTCAGATTGAACGAGGCGAGTCTTCGCCTACCATCGCGACACTCTGGAACCTGACAAAGGCATTGCAGGTGGATTTTGCCGGATTGCTCGAAGAGCAGGGCAGCGCGTTTATCGAAGTGTTGCGCGCGGCTGACGTGCCGCAGATCGAAGCCCGCGGCACCGGGTGCGCCATTCGCATTCTCAGCGCCCCGGAAGACGCAGGCATGCACGAAGTCTACGAGCTACGCTTTGCGGATGGCGGTGTGCTGGACAGTCAGGCCCACAGACGTGGGGCCCGCGAACATTTGACGGTGATCGAAGGTGTGGTTGATGTCATGTCAGGAGAGTCTTCTGAACGAATTTCAGCAGGTGATACGGCGCGATATGCAGCGGATGTCGCGCATCGGATCAGTGCTGTGGGTGCGGCCAGGGCTTTTTTGATCGTGAAGAATGCCTAAGTATAGAAGATGTAGGCGGCTTTGATTGCAAAGGAGTTTACCCATGGCTGACGACCCAAACGGACTGGTTTTTCTTGACTTCAACGACCCGGATGCTGGCTTGCTCGCTTATGCGATTTACGGCGGCGATCTCGAACCGGAGTCGGTTCAACCCATATGGGATTGCATCGACGCAGCTCGGGAAAATGGCACCAAACTGCGCATTTATTGTGAATTACACGCTATGCCCAAACCGAACCTAAGCGTGATCGGCGACAAGCTGAAGCGACTGGGAACGATCTGGACACACATTGAACGCATGGCGATCGTCGGGGATCAGGCCTGGCTTGAATACTACGAAAAGATTGTCGATCCGATCACCCGTTTCGACGTTCGCTGGTTTCCGGTTGCCGATGCAGAAGAGGCGCGTGCCTGGGCGTCTGCGCCGCCCGCCATAGCCGCCGATCCGTAATCACGGATTTTTGTGCGGTAAGGTAGAATTCCTCTATTTAGGAATCATATCCGATATGTTAGAGATGCGGTAAAGGAGCCGCACCATGACCTCTGCCTTTCTCTCTCAGATCACTGACACGCTTGCCCAGATCGAAGCAGACGGGATGACCAAGCGCGAGCGCATGATCACCTCGCCCCAAGGGGGAACAATTTCGGTTGGGGATCGCGATGTTCTGAACCTCTGCGCCAATAACTATCTGGGTCTGGCCGATCACCCAGACCTTGTGGCAGCAGCGGGTGGCGCGATGCGAAGCCATGGGTTTGGCATGGCCTCTGTCCGGTTCATTTGCGGCACACAGGACCTGCACCGGCAACTGGAACAAAGGCTCGCTGGTTTTCTGGGCAAGGACGATGCCATCTTGTTTGCGGCCTGTTTTGACGCGAACGGAGGGCTGTTTGAACCTCTGCTGGGTCCCGAAGATGCGATCATATCGGATGCATTGAATCACGCGTCGATCATTGACGGCATCCGTTTGTGCAAGGCGCAGCGGTATCGGTACGCCAACAGCGACATGGACGACTTAGAGACACAATTGAAAGCCGCCCGCGCCGCTGGTGCGCGTCACATCATGATCGCTACGGACGGGGTGTTTTCAATGGATGGGTATCTGGCGAAGTTGCCTGAGATTACCGAACTCGCGGCGCGCTATGACGCTCTGGTCATGGTGGATGACTGCCACGCGACCGGGTTCATGGGACCAAAAGGAGCAGGCACCCCAGCCCATGCCAATGTCGATGTCGATATTCTGACGGGAACGCTGGGCAAGGCGTTGGGTGGCTCTATCGGTGGCTACATTGCAGGGCCACAACCTGTGATCGACTTGCTGCGCCAGCGTGCGCGACCCTATCTGTTCTCCAATTCATTGCCTCCGTCCATCGTTGCTGCCGGGATCGAAGCAATCCGGCTGGTCGAAGAGGGCGACGCGCTGCGCGCGCAATTGTTTGATAATGCGACCTACTGGCGGACTGGCCTGACCGACCTTGGGTTTGACCTGTTGCCCGGTGAACATCCCATTATTCCCGTGATGCTGGGTGAGGCTCAGGTGGCGCAGGACATGGCGGCGCGGTTGTTTGAGGAAGGCGTTTACGTGTCCGGCTTTTTCTTTCCTGTGGTGCCGCGTGGGCAGGCCCGCATTCGCACGCAGATGAACGCCGCGCTCACGCAAGACGACTTGGATCGGGGGCTTGCTGCCTTTGAAGTGGCAGGCCAAGCGGTTGGTGTCCTGTCATGACCAACGAAATGATCGCTCTCGAAAAAAGCCATCCGCGCGAAGGGTTGTGGCAAGTGACTGCTCCCGTACCTGAGATTGGTAGGGATGACGTGCTGATCCGGGTAAACAAGACCGGGATATGTGGCACTGATATTCACATCTGGAACTGGGATGAGTGGGCGGCAGGCACCGTACCGACTCCGTTGATCACCGGGCACGAATTTGCCGGAGAGATCGTAGAAATCGGCTCTGACGTTCAGGATTTGGTCCTTGGCCAACGCTGTTCCGGCGAAGGACATTTGATTGGCAAGACGTCGCGCCAGTCACGTGCGGGCAAATTCCACCTTGATCCTGCAACACGGGGGATTGGGGTGAACGAACAGGGCGCGTTTGCAGAATACTTGCGCCTGCCTGCCTTTAACGTGGTGCCTTTGCCGGACGAGATCAGTGACGATGTTGGGGCGATCCTCGACCCGCTTGGAAACGCTGTACATACCGCTCTTAGCTTTGACTTGGTGGGCGAAGACGTCGTGGTCACCGGTGCGGGACCCATCGGGATTATGGCCGCTGCCGTCGCCAGACATGTGGGCGCGCGCAACGTGGTGATCACCGATGTGAACCCTGATCGCCTTGCACTGGCCGCACGAGTGGCAGATGTGGTCCCAGTGAACGTCACTGATACAGATCTTGCCAGCATCATGCCGGGCTTGAAGATGAAACAGGGCTTTGACGTCGGGCTTGAGATGTCGGGCAATCAGGTTGCGCTGGATCAGATGGTCGAAGCGATGACAATGGGTGGGCGCATCGCGATGCTGGGCATCCCGCCGGGCAAAAGCCCGGTGGATTGGAGCCGCATCGTGTTCAAAGCCCTTACGATCAAGGGGGTCTACGGGCGCGAGATTTTCGAGACGTGGTACAAGATGATTGCAATGCTGCAAAACGGTCTGGATGTGTCGGGCGTGATCACGCACCGTTTCGCCGCGCGCGATTTTGCAAAAGGGTTTGCGGCGATGAAGTCAGGATCGTCAGGCAAGGTCGTGTTGGACTGGACCTAAGCGACGGCAGCGACACTGTTTATGGGTTGGCGGCCCTGTTCGGTCAGTATCCACGCGTCTTTGCCCTCGAACACGGCCGCTGTCAGCGGTTCACCATATCCGGCTGCGGTATCTAGATTGACCCGATTGCCATAGTGAGTTGCCTTTCGCACCGGCGTGTGGCCGTGCACGACAAGCTTGGGATGCGCGCCGGTAAAATCATGAAACTCGTTGCGTATCCACAGCATGTCTTCTTCGGTCTGTTTCTTGAGAGGGACGCCCGGGCGGATGCCCGCATGGACGAACAGAAGATCGCCCACAGTGTGGGACAGTTTTAGTCCTTCTAGAAAGGCCACATGCTCTTTGGGTACCGCTGCGTGCGCATCGGCCTGTACGTCCTTTTCCCGCCTCTGGGGCCCCGCATCGACACCGTAGGAGCCAAGCGTTGTATCTCCTCCAAGGCGCGGGTGCAGCCAGTAAAGATCAACCAGCATATAGGGATCATGAAGAGGCGGGCGCTGCATAAACCATTCAAACATGCGGTCATGATTGCCTTTGAGGAAAGTCCAGTTCCGCTTGGCCTGTTGCCCCGCCACTAGAGTTTCCAGAACGCCCTTACTGTCTGGCCCGCGATCCGCATAATCACCCAAGAATACCACTTGTGCGTCGATACCCCCATCATCTTCGATCAGATCAAGGACGCGGTGCAGTTCTTCGGTTTGTCCGTGGATATCGCCAATGGCGTAAATGGGGTCTGACATAATATTCCGGCAGCAAAATTGGATTGCTCACCGCCTACCGGGATTCGGTGGCAGATGTAAGGCGAAGGCATGGTCACAATTGAGTTGTCGTGGGCGTTGCCGCGAAATTAGGCAGTCCTTGCGCCGCAAAAGGACCTGAAAATATTGGCCTAACGCAAGCTGCGTTGAAACGTGAGGCAGAGGTGTCCCCCGCCTCACGCGCTTGCCGTTATCCCGCGACGTCGAAGGCCAGCGGTTTGACTTGGGTGAACATGCCAGTGTTTTCGAGTGTTTGAAGTACATCGTTCGGGATTGGATTGTCCACATACAGCAAGGCAATCGCCTCGCCTCCGACGGAGTTCCGCCCAAGGGTAAAGTTCGCGATATTGACGCCGTTCTTGCCCATCGTGTTGCCAAGCAGACCGATGATACCGGGCACGTCCTCGTTTGTTGTGTAAAGCATGTTTTGCCCGATCTCGGCGTCGATGTTGATGCCTTTGATCTGGATAAAGCGCGGCTTACCATCCGAGAACACGGTGCCCGCAACGGAGCGTTCGCGTTTGGAGGTCACCACGGTCACTTTGATGTAGCCATCAAACGTGCCGGATTTGTCCTGATTGGTGGTCGAGATCTTGATCCCGCGTTCTTTGGCGACAACCGGCGCGCTGACCATGTTCACGTCCGGGTTGGCCCGTTTCATGATGCCTGCGATCACGCCACAATTAAGGGCCTCGAGGTTCATCTCGGATACGACACCGTCATAAAGGATGTTGATCGCCTTGATCGGCTCGTCTGTCATCTGGCCGACAAAGCTGCCCAAGTGGCCTGCAAGTTTGACCCACGGACCCATCACTTTGGCCTCTTCGGCTGTTACGGATGGCATGTTCAATGCATTTTCAACGGCGCCCGTCAGCAAATAGTTCGCCATTTGATCGGCCACCTGAAGGGCAACGTTTTCCTGTGCCTCGGTCGTCGCTGCGCCCAAGTGCGGTGTCACGACGACGTTGGGCAAGTTGAACAGCGCGTTTTCCTTGGCGGGTTCTTCGGCGAACACGTCGAAGGCGGCACCCGCGACGTGGCCGGATTTAAGGGCTTCGGCTAACGCGGCTTCATCCACCAGACCACCGCGTGCGCAGTTGATGATCCGCACGCCGGGCTTCATCATCGCGATGCGTTCCGCGGTGATCATGTTGGCGGTCTGCTCGGTCTTGGGCACGTGCAAGGTGATAAAATCGGCGCGGGCAATCAGGTCGTCCAGTTCGACCTTTTCAACGCCCATCTTGTTCGCCTTGTCGGTGCTCAGGAACGGATCAAAGGCCAGCACTTTCATCTTGAGGCCACGGGCGCGATCGCACACGATTCCGCCGATATTGCCTGCACCGATCACACCCAGCGTTTTTCCGGTCAGTTCGGTGCCCATGAACTTCGACTTTTCCCATTTGCCCGCGTGGGTCGATGCAGAGGCTTCGGGGATTTGACGCGCCACGGCGAACATCATCGCGATGGCGTGTTCCGCGGTCGTGATCATGTTGCCAAAGGGTGTGTTCATGACGATCACCCCTTTTTTAGAGGCGGCTTCCTTGTCGATGTTGTCGGTGCCGATACCTGCGCGTCCGATGACTTTCAGGTTGGTCGCGTTTTTGAGGATCGTCGGCGTCACGCGTGTCGCTGAGCGGATGGCGAGGCCGTCATATTGACCGATGATTTCGGCCAGTTTGTCCTTGTCTTTGCCAAGGTCGGGTTGGAAATCCACCTCGATCCCGCGGTCCTTAAAGATTTGGATGGCGGCAGAGGAGAGTTTGTCAGAGATGAGTACTTTGGGAGCCATGTTGTTGGTCCTTTGATGTCGGGGTGGGCGGACGACACGTCCGCCTTACAGGTGTCGGGAAGGGGTAAGGTTCAGGTTTACTGCGCTGCGATTTCAGCCTGGAAGGCCCAGTCGAGCCAGGGCAGCATGGCCTCGATGTCCGAGGTTTCGACGGTGCCACCACACCAGATGCGCAGGCCCGGAGGGGCGTCACGATAGGCGCTGATGTCGAGGGCCACGTCTTCGTCTGCAAGCCGTTTGGCCACAGCCTTGGCAAATGCAGCACCGTCCTTGATCCGGTCGTCAGTGAATTTGAGGCACACGGACGTTGTCGATTGCGTTGCCGGGTCAGCGGCAAGGTTTGCGATCCAATCATGTGTCTCTACAAAGGCGGAAATGGCAGCAGCATTGGCACTCGCTCGTGTGATCAGACCCTGCAGACCACCAACCGAACGCGCCCATTCCAGCGAGAACAGGTAATCTTCAACCGCCAGCATGGAGGGCGTATTGATCGTCTCTCCGACAAAGATGCCTTCGATCAGCTTGCGACCTTTGGTGAGGCGGAAGATTTTTGGCATGGGCCATGGCGGCGTGTAATTTTCCAACCGCTCAACGGCGCGAGGTGACAAAATCAGCATCCCATGCGCGGCCTCGCCACCCAGCACTTTTTGCCAGCTGAACGTCGTCACATCCAGTTTGTCCCAAGGCAGGTCCATCGCGAATGCAGCAGAAGTTGCATCGCAAAGGGTCAGCCCAGCGCGATCCGCCGGGATGGCGTCGCCGTTTGGCATGCGCACGCCCGATGTCGTACCGTTCCACGTAAAACAAACATCGTTGTCGTAGTTCAGCGCGGCCATATCTACGATCTCGCCATATTCGGCGGTGTGAACGGTGTGATCGATCTTGAGCTGTTTGGCCACGTCGGTGACCCAACCTGCACCAAAGCTTTCCCATGCGACCATTTCTGCGGGCCGTTCGCCCAGCAGTGACCACATCGCCATTTCGTAAGCGCCGGTGTCGGAGGCAGGCACGATCCCGATACGGTAATCGTCCGGCACCCCAAGAATCTCACGGGTGTCTTCGATCGCCTTTTTCAGCTTGGCCTTACCAACGGCGGCACGGTGCGAGCGACCAAGGGGGGCGTCGGCCAAAGCGGTCAGGTCATGTGTGGGGGGTTTGGCACATGGGCCAGAAGAAAAGCGCGGATTTGCCGGGCGCGCGCCCGGTTGTGTCATAGTCATTTCTGCTATCCTTACAGATAATCGCCCTTCGTTGGGGAAGGGTGTCCCACCGCCGGACATACGCATCCCCAGTAAAAACAGCAATAGGCAAAGGTGTTTGCTTTGTAGGTAAATGCAGCCTTTTGCAGAACGATGCGGGAACGCATCTTTCCTATTGGCACAAATCTGACACAAGGAAATCTGGTTTCGTTCCGCTACGCCGAGCCGTAGATTTGGGCGGCAAGCCTCATGCAATCGGCCCAATTCTAGCAAGTCAGATGACGTCATGAGCGGCATGGCGTTGATCTGGGCCGCGAATGTCAAAGGACTGAAGCCTGCCGCCAAGATTGTTCTGATCCAACTGGCGGATTTCCACAACAAAGAATCTGGCCAGTGCAATCCAAGCGCAAAACGGTTGGCGAGTGAATGCGAGATGGGCCGCGCAACGCTGTTTCGGCACATGACGACGTTGGAGGAATGCGGGCTTGTCACGCGCCATGGGGCAGGTCTGGAACAACGTCATTGAGCGAGCGGGCATCGAAAAGCTCTCGCCCCACTGTTGCCGCCACGGATTTGCTACGTCGATGCTGCAGGCAGGCATAGATCCGAAGACTGTTGCGGTACGCGGCGGCTGGAAAGACGTTGGAACAGTTATGAAATTCTATTCCCACGCAATGGACGATCCGACCGTAACGGATGTGCTTTTTGGCACAAAATAGACACAAGTTCAAGTTGTCAAGCAATCAAGTAACTGTAAATAAAGGAAAAAATAACAATGACTCGGACCCTTCGTTGGGGAAGGGTGTCCCACGGACGCATCTACTGGCGTCGCCGGGGTGGTGCAAGCGGGGATTGGGGGCTATAGCCCGCCCCGGGCGTTTATTTGCGACAGGCCCGTCGCCTTTCGGAAACTCGGCTCATGTTCGTTTGCACCCTTTTGACTGATCCTGCCGCTCCGTCTTTGGACCCTGCATTGGTCGACAGTTTGCGCAATGCCTGGGGTGGCGGTGACGCTCAGTGGTTGGCACCGGATGAGGCGGCAGCGTTTTCTCTGACGTCTATTCCGGACAATCGGTGGGATGTCTGGGCGGATGTTCAGGGTCTGGGTGTTGATCTGGTGATCTTGCCGCTGGCAGGGCGGCGCAAGGCCATGCTGCTGGCGGATATGGACAGCACGATGATCCAGCAGGAGTGCATTGACGAATTGGCGGATGTTGCTGGCGTGGGCGCACGGGTCAAGGACATCACCGCGCGTGCGATGAACGGCGAGCTGGACTTTGAGGCTGCCATTCGCGAGCGCGTCGGGTTGCTGAAAGACCTGCCCGAGACTGTGATTGGAGAAGTGTTGGCCACGCGCATCAGTTACATGCCGGGGGGTGCAACCTTGCTTGCCACGATGAAGGCGCATGGGGCCTATGCCGCCCTTGTTTCGGGTGGATTCACGGCCTTTACCGCCTCTGTTGCGGACGCGTTGGGTTTTGATGAGAACCGGGCAAATACATTGTTGGCGGATGGTGGCGTTTTGACCGGAGAGGTCGGGACGCCAATCCTTGGGCAACAGGCCAAGGTGGATGCGCTGAATGAGATTACGGGTCGCCTTGGGCTGGAAGCGTCGGATGTGCTTGCCGTCGGTGACGGCGCCAACGACCTTGGCATGTTGCAGCGCGCCGGAATGGGTGTGGCCTTGCACGCCAAGCCAAGCGTGGCGGCCCAATGTGATGTGCGCATCAACTTTGGCGATCTGACGGCCCTGTTGTACTTGCAAGGCTATGCCCGGTCTGAATTTGTGAGCGTTTGAGGGGGCTCTGCCCCCGTCCTTCGGACTCCCCCGGGATTTTTTAAATCAGAGAAGTGGTGGACCTACGCGCTGTGGGGCCGCCGGGTAATGTGATATACTGCACATATTCAACACGGAGAGGGAGCCTTGTTATGCCGAAATTCGTTTTTGCCTATCACGGGGGCGGGATGCCCGAGACGCCGGAAGAGGGTGCGCGGATGATGGCCGCGTGGAATGACTGGTATGCTGCGATGGGGGACGCCGTCGTGGACGGGGGTGCACCGGTTGGTCAGTCCATGACAGTGTCGCAGGGCGGCGTGACAGGGGATGGGGGCGCCAACCCACTGTCCGGATATACAGTCGTCCAAGCCGATACGATCGACGCCGCCTGTGAGATGGCCAACGGATGTCCGATGATTGCCGATGGGTCCGGCACGGTCGAAGTGGCCCCTGTGATCGAAATGTAAGGCGAACACGTCGCCCACCACTACAGCAATGCCGGGGCCGCTCGCAGGTATCCGGTTTCAAGCCCGTCCCAGTTTTTGATCACGCCGTTTGTGTAGGCCAGTGCCTCTGGGTGGTTGGGATCTAGCGCGCCGAGTTTCACGAGGATTTGCGCCATAGCGCATTCGCTGGCCCGTGTCGCACCATCGGTGATCTTGAGCGCGACGCCCAGTTTTTGTTCGGGGAGGATGGCGATAAAGTACCCTTCGGCCCCAGTTTTTATCGCAACCTTTCCGCCCGCCGCGCGCATCAGGCGGGTACAAGCGCGCCCTTCTCCTGCCACCAAATCCGGATGCAGCGCCATGGCGTTGCGCAATTGGCCTTGGGGGCTGTCGTCGCTGGCGGCAGCATATGTTGCCATCGCACGGGCCATGCCGTGCATCGTGCAGGCAAAGTTCGGGGCAGAGCAGCCGTCGATACCGTGGCCGGCGGACGACTCCTGCGTCATTCGCTCGAACGCTTCGAGGCAGGCGGTTTGCACTGGATGATCCAGTGCGACGTAGTTTGGGCCTGCCCCCACATGCTTGGCCAAGGTGAGAAACCCCGCATGTTTGCCTGAGCAGTTGTTGTGAATGCGGCAGGGTTGTTCATGGGCCCGGATCATCGCAACCCGCAGATCGGGGTCGCGTGAAGTTTGAGGTCCGCAACAGAAATCATCATCGTTGCGCCCGATATGATCCAGCCAGGCGCCAACTTTTTCGACGTGGATTGGCGCACCCTTATGGGAGGCGCAGGCCAGTGCCAGATGTTCCGTGTTCAGGTCAAAAGCCTTTGCCGCGCCGCTTTCGATCAGAGGCAGCGCCTGTAGCATTTTGGAAGATGAGCGCGGCAGCACGATCGCCTCGGGCACACCCCAAGCATGTACGATCTGACCTGTCTCGTCACAGACGACGGCGTGGCCCTGATGGGCGCTTTCAAGAAAGGGTCCTCGCCACACTTCGGCCAGTGTGACAGCGCCATGGGCTGGATGCGTCATAATTTCCCTCACATCTGCGCGAAAACCTGCCAATTGCCCATTCCCGCGTCGCGCGTTTCGCGCTAATGTGCCACTTGTCGAGAAGAATTGCCGCCCTTGCAAGAGAATGCGCCGAAAATGGCGCGCCATGAGGAGCGGTGCAGTGATTGAGGTTTGGACAGCTTGGAGGCTGTAACAATGGGATTAAAGTTTAAGATCGCAGTTGGACTGGGCGCGCTGTCGCTTTTGGCCAGTGGTGCAATGGCCCAAGAGCAAAGCACGAACCGTGTGGCCGCCAAAACGGATTGGAGCGTCTTTGTCGAAGACGACCCAACAGAATGCTGGGGCGTGGCCACTCCGAAAGAGACGGTGAACACACGTGAAGGCCGGGTTGTCGCCGCGACGCGTGGGCAGATTTTGCTGATGGTGTTTTACCGCCCCAGTGCTGAGGCCAAGGGGCAGGTTGCCTTTACCGGCGGCTATCCGTTTCGGTCAGGATCCACGGTCAACATCAACATTTCGGGCAACGAGTTCGAATTGTTCACCGACGGCGAATGGGCCTGGCCGGCAACTCCGGCAGATGACAGCAAGATTGTGACTGCTATGAAGCGTGGCTCAGACGCCGTTGTGACGGGTGTTTCGAGCCGGGGAACAACGACGAAGGACACGTTTTCCTTGCTTGGCTTTACCGCAGCCGTTGAGGATGCCGAAGGCCGCTGCGGCGGCTAAGTCTTATCTGGCAAATCAAAAACAGGTGAGGGGTTGTGCGGATTTGCACGACCCCTTTCCTCTTTTGGAGAGTTGGGAACTGATCAGTCCCATATTAGGTGGTCTGCCATACAACCCCAAAAGGAATCTGACATGGTTACCACCACAGTTCATACACTCGACACTGCCCCTGAAGCGTCAAAGCCACTTCTGGAAAACTCGATCAAAGCCTTTGGACGCCTGCCCAGCCTGCATGGCGTGATGGCGACAAGCCCTGGTTTGCTGGAAGGCTATCAGCATCTGCACCGCCTCGCGATCCACGGCACCGCCTTTACCCCAGAAGAGCGCACCGTCGTTTGGATGACTGTCAACGTGGTCAACCGTTGTCACTACTGTGTGCCTGCCCACACTGGTATCGCGAAGATGGAAAAGATTGATGAAAGCATCGTGAATGCATTGCGTGATGAGACGCCGCTGCCTGAAAAGCTAGAAGCGTTGCGCACGTTCACTTTGGCCCTTCGCGACACCCATGGCCGCCCCGGAGCGGATGCAATTGCTGCCTTTGAGGCGGCTGGTTACGGCGAGCGGGCGATCCTCGACACGGTTCTGATCTATGGTCAGAAGGTGCTATCCAACTTTACCAACGCTTTGTTTGACGCGCCCACAGACGCGGCCTTTGTCCCGTTTGCATGGGAGCCCAAAGCCGTCGCGGCTGAATAAGAGGTCAAAGGGGCACTGCCGCCGCCCTACGGCTCCTGCGCAGTACTTCTCGCCAACAGAAGGCGCGGGCGAATCCTTTTGATCGCCCGCGCTTTTCCTATATAGGGGCACATCACCTTATCTGTTTGGACCTTTGCCATGGCTGACGCGCCGATTACGCAAGACGTATTGACGATCCCCCGGAAGTTGCCGGAGGGACCTGTGAACCTTGTTGGTTTGACCCGTGCGGCCATGCGTGAGGCGTTGATCGCCCACGGAACCCCAGAAAAGCAGGCCAAGATGCGAGTGGGCCAGATCTGGCAGTGGATTTACCAGTGGGGTGTTCGCGATTTTGATGTGATGACGAACTTGTCCAAAGCCTATCGCGCCGAACTGGCCGAAAAGTTTGTGATCGAGATTCCTGAAGTTGTTTCCAAACAGGTCAGCGAGGATGGCACGCGCAAGTGGTTGGTTCGCATTGCGGGCGGTCACGAGGTCGAGGTCGTCTATATCCCTGAAGAAGGGCGCGGGACCTTGTGTATTTCTTCTCAGGTGGGCTGCACGCTGACCTGTTCATTCTGCCACACTGGTACCCAAAAACTGGTGCGCAACCTGACGGCCGGAGAGATTATCGGGCAGGTCATGATGGCGCGCGACGATCTGGAGGAGTGGCCCGTTCCGGGCGCGCCCAAAGATGAGACCCGCCTTTTGTCCAACATCGTGCTGATGGGCATGGGTGAGCCGCTCTATAACTTTGAAAACGTACGCGATGCGATGAAGATCGCGATGGACGAAGAAGGCATTCAGCTCAGCCGTCGCCGCATCACTTTGTCGACCAGCGGAGTCGTGCCCGAGATCGAACGCACCGCAAATGAAATCGGCTGTCAGTTGGCCGTGTCCTTCCACGCGACCACGGACGAAGTGCGCGACAAACTGGTGCCCATCAACAAGCGTTGGAACATCGAGACATTGCTTGAGGCCTTGCGGGCCTATCCGCGTGGCCGCAACTCGGAACGCATCACGTTCGAATATGTGATGCTGCATGGGGTGAATGACAGCGACGAAGACGCCCACCGTCTGATCAAGCTGATTGAGGGCATCCCGGCCAAGATCAACCTGATCCCGTTCAATGAATGGCCGGGCGCGCCTTATACCCGCAGTTCGAACAACCGCATCCGCGCCTTTGCCGACATCATCTACAAGGCCGGTTATGCCAGCCCGATCCGCAAACCTCGGGGCGAAGACATCATGGCAGCTTGTGGTCAGTTGAAGTCTGCGACTGAACGCGCGCGCAAAAGCCGTGCGCAAATTGCGGCAGATGCAGGCCTGGGTTGAATCCGTTCAGATAGCGGCCACAATTGGTCCTAACAATTTCCAGATCGTGAACGATTGTCGCCATTCTACGTCGCGATGATCATCACATAGAATTTAAGAATCTGGAGAAAACCCATGTCGATCATTGTTGACCAAGACCAATTTGCAGAAGCGCAAATACTTGATTTTGTCATAGGCGAACGGAACAAGGCATTGTCGCGTCGCGAATGGAAACACCGTCTGGCCGGTTTTGGCTATAGCATCCGCGAAACGGAAGCCGGTGATATTGTCGAGACCATGCTGAACCGCGTCAAAGTGTGCGTTCTCCCGACCGAGGCATTGGCCTAAAGCATCAAGCCTCGGCGCTTTTGCTAGGCATCTCGTTTGGAACCTGAAGTGACCCACGTCCCAGAACACGCATCAGCTTGATCGTTCTGTGAGTTGGTAGATCGAGTTTCTGTACCCGCGCCGCGTCCACGATAACAGTCGAACCGGACCATGCTGACGGCGCGCCGGGCAGGAAAATAACGACCTTGGTGCCTTCGCGCTCGATCTCGAATGCGATTTGCTCATAGTCGTCGAACCGCACAACAACCGGGAGCAGCATGGCTGCCAAGTCTTCCTTTTTGGAGACACTGCCGAGTACGCCTTTGGCAACGGCATAGCCGGGAATTGTATCGGTCAGCAAACCATCAACCACTCCAACTTTTCCAGAAAGGAATGCGGTTTTTGCCAGCAAGCCTGCAACATAGCAGACGGCCAAGATTACAATGATTGCAAGGAAGTTGACGAACGCGACGCCCGCAACTCTGCTGATCGGAATGATCTGGTCGATTGGTTCCGCCACAACCATGCTGAGCTGAAAAATCTTGGCAAGAAGGATCGATATCACAGCGACTGGAATAAGAAATATGATGCCGCCAAGCATGGTCGTTTTCATTGTACGTTTCTCCGTATGTATTGCGCCCACCGATTTTAATCGGGTGAGATATTAGCGCCCCGGCACTTCGCCGCGTTTCTCGGTTGGACCCCAAGTGTCGATGATATCGATTGCCTGTTCGGCCGTTTCAACAAAGCGGAACAAGTCCAGATCGTCCGCCGATATGGTGCCAGCATCGGACAGGGCGTCCCAATTGATAATCCCCTCCCAGAACGCGCGGCCAAACAGCAGGAAAGGCACACGTTCCATGCGCCCGGTCTGGATCAGGGTCAGGGATTCAAAGAGTTCGTCCAGCGTCCCAAACCCGCCAGGAAACACACAGATTGCACGGGCACGCATCAAAAAGTGCATCTTGCGAATGGCAAAGTAGTGAAAGTTGAACGCAAGATCGGGTGTGACGAATGAATTCGGCGCCTGTTCGAATGGCAGAACGATATTCAGTCCTATGGAACGTCCACCAGCGTCGTACGCACCGCGATTGCCCGCCTCCATCACGCCGGGGCCGCCCCCTGTCACGATGATGTTTTCGGTTCCACCAGTGGCCACGGATTTTTCTGTCATCAGGCGCGCAAATGTACGCGCCTCGTCATAAAAGTGCGACAGATCTGCGAGCGTTTTTGTCCGTGCTGAATCCTTATCAACGGGGTCCGGGATGCGCGCACCGCCAAACATGACGATGGTCGATTCCACGCCTGCTTCGTTCATCATCAGTTCAGGTTTGAGCAACTCAAGCTGTAACCGGACGGGGCGCAATTCTTCGCGACACATGAATTCCTCGTCCGCGAAGGCGAGCGCATAGGCGGGCGAACGGGTTTGGGGCGTGTCTGGAACCCCTTCGGCGGCCGTACGATCTGTATGGGCGTCCCGAAACGGGCTGTGTCGGTCGTCTTTCATCAAGGCGTGCTCCTGTGGCCAGTATGCAGCGTAACTGGCGAACACGGGCTTGCCCAGATGTGATTGCAAGGTGCCTCGGATTGTTGTCTAAGCGCCGCGACCATTTGGGGAGACAACGCGATGTCCAACGCACAGCTTGAAACCGCAATCGAAGCCGCCTGGGAGGCGCGTGATACCATCACGCCTGCCACCACCGGAGAAACGCGCGAGGCGATCGAAGATACGTTGAACGCGCTGGACAGCGGTCAGCTGCGTGTGGCGGAGCGCCAAGACAACGGCGATTGGCACGTGAACCAGTGGGCCAAGAAGGCCGTGCTGCTGGGATTCCGCATCAAGGACATGGAACAGCAGGATGGCGGCCCGCAGGGCGGCGGCTGGTGGGACAAGGTCGATTCCAAATTCAAAGGCTGGGGCGATAACCAGTGGCGGACCGCTGGTTTCCGGGCTGTTCCCAACTGCGTTGTGCGCAAATCCGCCTTTATCGCGCCCGGCGTGGTGCTGATGCCATCATTCGTGAACCTCGGCGCTTATGTCGACAGCGGCACCATGGTCGATACATGGGCCACGGTCGGTTCCTGCGCGCAGATCGGAAAGAATGTTCACCTGTCAGGCGGCGTTGGCATTGGCGGCGTGCTAGAGCCAATGCAGGCGGGACCAACCATTATTGAAGACAACTGCTTTATCGGTGCGCGCTCCGAAGTGGTTGAAGGCTGCATCGTGCGCGAAGGGTCCGTTCTGGGCATGGGCGTTTTCATTGGGCAGTCGACCAAGATCGTAGATCGCGAGACCGGCGAATTCACTTATGGCGAAGTGCCCGCGGGATCGGTTGTTGTCGCAGGGTCCATGCCGTCCAAGAACGGTGTGAATCTGTACTGCGCGGTGATCGTCAAAAAGGTCGACGCGCAGACCCGCTCCAAAACATCCATCAACGAGTTGCTGCGTGACTGACACGGGTAAAAAGCCCAAGAAACCGTCGCGCCAGCAGGTCTATACCCTTGTGGTTCAGATCGGCCGCAAGACAGGCGACGGTCTGCCCGAAGGCGCGACCAGCGCGGCATTGATGTGTTTTGCCAGCGGCGTGGACGAGGCCGAGGCGGTGCGCGAAACCGTGGCCCTGCTCAAACAGGCAGACACCGCCCCTTTGGATGTGACGGGGTACGGCACTTTGGCTGATCGAGAGGCCGAGGGCCACGAGATTGGAGCGGATGAGCGCGAACTGATGCAGCGCGCTCTGGACGAAAATTCGGTCATCGTGGCTCAAATGACCCCGTTCTTTGGGGATGAACCTGATACGGACTAGGCGGCGCGCTGATCCAGCAAAGTGATCGCTTCGAACGGGCGCAGCACCTGATGGTATGGTTTGGCGTGTTCTGGCAGCAGACGGCTTGGCGCATCGTGTAAAACACTTGCGGCCAACCGCGGTTCATCCCGTCTGATCCGCCCGATATAGAGACTTTCTACCGCGCATCCGGCTGCTATCAGGACTTCATGCCCCGGCAGGACAACTTGGACGTAATCCACGAGTGCTCCGCTGGCGGCCCAAGTCGCGGCATAGCCGTTGACCACGTGACGTGCGGGGACAAGCACCGCCTCTTGCCCGAACATGTATTCCACTTCGGATCCGCGCAAAACCAGCTGTTGCTCCGGTGCAACGATGATGTCTTGGGTCAAGCCAAAGTAGGGCGCGCGCAGGTGCACAGGCGCAAAACTGCCCCGTGCGGGCACCCGAGTGCGCACCGCGTTCAATACTGGGACGATGGCACCAGTGTCTGTGATCACTGTGTCCCCACGTTGTAGACGTCCCGCGTCCTTGTATCCGCCGGGCGTCGCGATAGGCGTTGCAGGATGCAATGTCGGCATGGGTCCAATTGGGGTGATTTTGGTGGACACCCCGGCAAAGACCACATCTCGGGACAGAGTCCGTTCTGCCATGCCCAGCATCAAATCACGCGCGTCTTCGGTAAGCTGAGGGTGCGCCGCATGCACCGTGTTGGTAACCGTCTGCCCACCCTGGGGTTTCTCAAGTGCCAGACGACCCCAATTTATGCGCGTGTCCCATGAATAGGTCACACGCAAAGTATATGCCCGACCATCGCCCGACCATTTTAGTGCCGAATGGATCAAGTCATCCTTGTGGCGGTGCACCATAGCGACTCCGCCACCCGGAAGCGCGCTGAACATCAGGGCGCGTGGCCATGGAGAATGGTGTGTGATCCCGAAAAGGTCGTGCGGCCGTGTCTGTCCGGGGACATGTGTTTCAAACATAAACGTCCCGCGTTCAAGGCGTTTGGGCAGGTTCGCTTCGGTATGATCAAGGTCCAACCCCGACCGGGAAAAACGGCCGTCTTGATGGTCTGTCAGCCCGATCCAGCTCATGCGGCGGCCTGTGCTGAGCGCCACAACGTCGCCTCATACCCTTTGAGCATGCGGCGTGCCGCGGGGCTATAACCGTCGCCTGTATGTGGGTCTAATTCAGGGAAAATGGCGCAGATTTCATCAACCGCCTCAGCTTCCATACTTTTGACAGTCTGCGGCCCTGGCAGAAAGCTTTCGGTCGCAAGCCCATCTGAGTACACCACCTGATGCTTATCGAACATCAGATGGACGTAAGTGACTTCTCCGCCGTTACGGCGGATGACTGAATGATCGTTCACCAGGTCTTTGGCGGCGATAAGCACCTCTGCCTCGCCAAACAGCAATTCGGACAGGCTGTCGCGGATCAGTACACGGTGCAGCGGTGACACCATGACATCGCTATGGCCCCCAAATGTACCAGCTCGGATCAGGATGGGCGCAAAGTCACCTACAGCGGCAACCGTACGTGTGCCGACCCACCGCAAGGCTTGTGGGCCATCGTCCTGCGTCAGCACCAGATCGTCGGGCCGCAGATCCTCGACGAGGACATCACCGCACGGCGTGGCAATGCGAGTTCCGGCCACGAAACAGGGAATGGACGTGGCGTTGACGAACCCTGTGTCGGTGTTCACCCCATCCGAAATGGCATAGGTGAAGTTGAAATCCTCATCGTCGCCATCGCCCTCGATGGTCAGTTCACCGTTCTCGCCGACAATGACCTTCTGTCCGGTGGGCAATATGACTTCGCTGTTGAGGCTTACTGGTTGGCCGTTGACATGGGTAATAGTCAGTGTCGAATTTGACGGGCTGAGATCGTTATCAAGGACGTTGATGGTGTTGGACCCGTCCGGGTTCACGCTCACAGTGTCCGTTATGGCAACCAGTTCTGTTTGAACGGAATTGGCTGCGATCAGCAAGTTCGAGTCGAAAGAGCTGTCACCAACATCGGCAATGCCCAACCGGATCGTATTCAACTCTCCGGGTTTCACGACCATCGTCAGGCTGAGCGTTACGGTAAACCCGTCCATCTCTGTGTTGAAACCGTCGTTGGTGTTGTCGACATAGAGGTTTTCGTTTGTGGTGTTGTTGACGTTGCCCGGGTCGATGTCGCCATTGCCGACTTCCATCTCGACCAATTGCCCGTTGACCCAAACCCCGACAAGGTCCTGAAAGATCGAATTCTGGAACTCGGGGAATTCATCCGAACTGAACGTGAATTGCATGGTCATCACGTCGTGATCGGGTATGAAGTCGACGTCGAGATAGGACGCATCGTAGGTGCGCACGCCAGCTGCCGCGTTGAAATCACTGTTGTTGTTTTGGCCGCGGGTGTTTGTAGAGGTGAAATTTGACTGGTTCGCCTCGCCGGAGGAGTTGGTGTAGTCCTCAGCATCGCCAGTAGACAGAATAACGCCGGTTCTTCCCGGTGTTGCGCCCAAGGCGTCATCATTGTCCACGTCGAAGATACCAGCGCTGTCGACATCACCAGTGTAGGACGCAGACTCGACCGATACGCCATTCCCGAAAATGGCGTTTGCCATATCTTCAGCGCTGGTGCCTTCGCGCACGGTTGTTACGGGGATTTCTATTGCTGAAACCATGTTCTGCCTGCTTCAAGACCGAACGCAGAACAGACGCAGCGCACGCGGTTTTTTCGCGTGTCATATCGTGCAGATTTTGCACTTTGGTGTGGTCACACGTTGGCGACCGA
This sequence comes from Tateyamaria sp. Alg231-49, assembly GCF_900143535.1. GTDB lineage: Bacteria > Pseudomonadota > Alphaproteobacteria > Rhodobacterales > Rhodobacteraceae > Tateyamaria. Next base: position 197,742 of record NZ_FRFA01000004.1, read on the forward strand.
ACTGCTGTTACCCTGCCTCGGGCTGTATTATTATCCTTGGAGCCTAGCACAGGAGTTAACCTGTTGTTAACTGTCTTGTCATGCCAAGGCCCCGGAAACGCGACCTTTTCGCCACAACCTAAGGTAGGAAGTGCCAATGTCAGATATTGATCCGGTCGCGCTGACAGCCGATCTTGTGCGCTGTCCGTCCGTAACCCCTGCAGATGGTGGGGCGTTGGATGTTTTGCACGAACTGCTGAAGGCCGCAGGTTTCGAGTGCGCTTGGGCCGACAAGGGCGGTATCCGCAACTTGTTTGCCCGATGGGGCCCCAAGAGACACGCCCGCAGTCTCGGATTTAACGGTCATACAGATGTCGTGCCGGTGGGTGACGCGGCCGCTTGGTCCATGGATCCGTTTGGGGCAGTGGTACAGGACGGCATCATGTATGGGCGGGGCACGACGGATATGAAATCCGGCGTGGCTGCATTTGCTGCTGCCGCGGTGGATTTTGTCACGAACACGCCCCCAGACGGGGCCGTTATCCTTGCCATCACGGGGGATGAGGAAGGCGATGCAATCGACGGTACAACCGCGTTGTTAGATCACATGCGTGATGCGGACGAGGCGATGAGCGACTGTCTGGTGGGAGAGCCCACATGCCCCGAAACTATGGGCGAGATGATGAAGATCGGGCGGCGTGGCTCGATGACGGCGTGGTTTACGGTGACCGGCGTGCAGGGCCATTCGGCCTATCCGCATCGAGCTAACAATCCTTTGCCCCCTCTGATCCGGCTGATGGATCAACTTGCCAGCCACGAGTTGGATCAAGGCACCGATCATTTTGATGCGTCGACCTTGGCGATCGTCACCGTGGACACGGGCAATCCGGCGACCAACGTGATCCCAGCCGAGGCTCGCGCTGCCGTGAACATCCGTTTCAATGATCTCCATAGTGGGAACAGTCTTTCGGCTTGGCTCAATGCACAGGCCGATGCGATCGCGACCCAATATGGCGTCCAAGTTGACGTGCGCATCAAAGTGTCGGGCGAGAGCTTTTTGACACCACCCGGCCCATTGTCCGATCTTGTGGCGCGTGCGGTTGAGGACGAGACAGGCGTCGTTCCAGTCCTCAGCACCAGCGGCGGGACGTCAGACGCTCGTTTTGTCAAAAACCATTGCCCGGTCGTTGAATTTGGTCTTGTTGGCCAGTCGATGCACAAGGTTGATGAACATGTTCGTGTCGACCATATCCACCAGCTCAAGGTGATCTATGGGCGCATTTTGCGAGACTACTTTGCATGAATTGGACGATTACGCAGACTGAAGACGTGGCGACCTGTCTTTCATTGCGCCGCACCGTGTTCATGGAGGAACAGGGCGTAAGTCTTGCGGATGAAATAGACGGCCGCGACGAAGAAGCGTTGCATGTTTTGGCTACTGTGGACGGAAAGCCTCTTGGCTGCGCACGGATACTGATCGCTGAAAATGTCGCGGCGATTGGGCGCGTTTGCGTTTTGAAGGACGCGCGGGGCACGGGCCTTGGTGCAGCGATCATAATGGCGTGTCTTGAAATAGCGCGGCAGCAACCGGGACTAACACGGGCAAAGCTGGGTGCGCAGACACACGCAATGGCATTTTATGAGAAACTAGGGTTCGCAGCATTCGGCCCTGTTTATGACGATGCAGGAATCCCGCACCGCGATATGGACCGCGCTCTTTGAGACCCACTTTGGTGATCATGGTCAAGGTACCGCGTCCGGGTCGGGTCAAGACTCGACTGGGGCGCGACATTGGAATGGTTCCTGCCACGTGGTGGTTTCGTCATCAGGTTAGGCGTTTGTTGCGTCAGATTGAGGATCCTCGCTGGGATGTGGTTCTGGCGGTTGCGCCAGACATCGAAGGCGTTTCGTCACGCTGCTGGCCTGCACATTTCCCACGCTGGCCGCAGGGTCGGGGCAATTTGGGAGACCGGATGGTGCGCATGATGCGCTGTGCGGGTGGCCCGGTCTGTGTGATCGGGGCCGATGTTCCGGGCATTACACGTGCACATATCGCCGACGGGTTTGCAGCACTTGGGCGCCATGACGCAGTGTTCGGTCCGGCCCTGGATGGGGGATACTGGCTTATTGGGGCCAAGTTAGGCTCTCTTTTACATCCTCGTGCGTTGGATGGAGTGCGTTGGTCCAGCGAACACGCGCTGGCAGATAGCCGTGCGGCCCTTGCCGGGAAACGGATCGCTCTGATCTCAACGCTCGCTGATGTTGATACAGGCGACGATTTGCCATGACGTCATATGGCATGCGTGCTACCTGATCTGGCATGAGCCGCATCCCATCCAAGCCCGAGATCCTTGACTGGATCGCCGCAAATCCGACCCTGACAGCCAAGCGCGATATTGCCAAAGCCTTTGGCATAAAAGGGGCTGCGCGGATTGACCTCAAGCGCCTGCTCAAGGAACTGGCTGAAGAAGGCCATCTTGAAAAGCGCAAGAAAACCTATTCTGACCCGGACCGCCTGCCGCCAGTCAGCGTGCTGCTTGTGGCCGCCCCGGACGATGATGGCGATTTGTTCGCTCGGCCCATGGAATGGCACGGCACCGGGGTTGAACCCAAAGTGTTGGTGATCCCTCGTGCCTCCGACCCGGCTCTTGGCGAAGGCGACCGTATTCTGGCGCGTCTGACTTTGGTGCAAGCAGATGACCACCACTACGAAGCCCGCCTGATCCGGCGCATCGGTTCCAACCCAGCCCGTATTCTTGGTGTTTTTCGCCAAGGTGCCGAAGGCGGTCGGATCGTTCCGGTGAATAAGGGCAACCAGAACGAATGGTCTGTGCCCAGTGACGCGACAGGTGGGGCAAAAGACGGCGAATTGGTCGAAGCCGAGCAGGCCGGTCCAAAGGCGCGCATCGGGCTGCAACGCGCCCGCGTGGTCGAACGCCTCGGTAATCCGGGCGCACCCAAGGCCGTGTCGCTGATTGCGATCCATGAACACGGCATCCCGGATGCCTTTCCTGATGATGTGGTTGCCGAAGCAGATGCGCAAAAACCGAAAGGGTTGAAAGGGCGCACCGATCTGCGCGACATGCCCCTGATCACCATTGATCCGTGGGATGCACGCGATCATGACGATGCCTGTTACGCCCATGCCGATGACGATCCCAAGAATGAGGGCGGGCATGTCATCTGGGTCGCGATTGCGGATGTCGCGGCCTACGTCACGCCCGGTTCTGCGCTGGATCGCGAAGCCAAAAAGCGAGGAAATTCGACCTACTTCCCGGATCGTGTTGTGCCGATGCTGCCAGATCGATTGTCGGGTGATCTGTGCTCGCTGCACGAAGGCGTTCCGCGGGCATGTATAGCCGTGCATATGCAGATCGATGCACATGGGGAAAAGATTGGGCATGAATTCCACCGTGGCCTCATGCGTTCGCCTGCATCGCTAAACTATGAAGAGGTTCAGGCGGCCATAGACGGTACTCCGAACGCACGCACTTTGCCTTTGTTAGAGCCTGTTTTGAAACCACTCTACGCCGCCTACGCCGCGTTGCTTGATGCGCGTCACCGGCGACAACCGCTTGAGTTGGACCTGCCGGAACGTCAGATCGTGCTGGAGGAAGACGGCACGGTTTCATCTGTTGCGTTCAAGGATCGTCTGGATGCGCACCGCCTGATCGAAGAGTTCATGGTGTTGGCCAATGTCGCCGCGGCCGAGACGCTGAACGCGAAGAAATCACCCCTCCTGTTTCGCAACCACGAAGAACCTGCGCCAGAAAAGCTGGAAGCCTTGCGTGAAACTGCGCAGGCGGCTGGCCTCAACCTTGCCAAAGGGCAGGTCCTGAAGACGGCACACCTGAACCGTCTGCTGGGACAGGCGCGCGATACGGATGATGCGGAGTTGATCAACCTGTCCACTTTGCGTTCGATGACACAGGCCTACTACGGACCTGCGAACTTTGGTCACTTCGGGCTGGCATTAAAGAACTATGCGCATTTCACTTCGCCCATCCGGCGTTACGCTGACCTGATCGTGCACCGCGCGCTGATTTCGGCCCATGGCTGGGGCAATGACGGGTTGCGCGCCGAGGATGCGGACACGCTGGAAAAAACGGGCACGCATATCTCTGATACCGAACGGCGGTCTATGGCCGCTGAACGGGACACGACAGACCGGTATCTGGCCGCATACCTTAGCGAACGGGTTGGGGACGAAATGGAAGGGCGCGTGGCTGGCATCGCCAAGTTCGGCGTGTTTGTGAAGCTGGATGACAGCGGCGCAGACGGGTTGGTGCCCATGCGCGCCATCGGTGCAGAGTATTTCCACTTTGATCGTGAGGCGGGCACGCTAATGGGTGCAGACACCGGGTTGACGATCAGTGTGGGCCAACGCGCCACCGTCCGTCTGGCCGAAGCGGTGCCGGTCACGGGTGGCATTGCTCTCGAACTTTTGGCGCTAGATGGGCAATCGCTGCCCAAAGGCCGGACCAGCCCGGCGGGCCGCAGTCCGCGCCGCAAGGCCGTCAAGTCCAAGCGTCGCGGCGATAAGGTCAAACGCAAGATCAGCCGTAAGCGTTAGCGCATTCTTACTGCCATTTTCTGACAGGATGTATGGTAAGGTCATGTCATGACCCGTACCCATCGCCTGTTCCAATTGATGCAAACCCTTCGCCGACTGGCGCCACCCATTACGGCGCAGTCACTGGCTTATGAAATGGATGTGTCGCTGCGCACGATCTATCGCGACATCGACGAATTGCGCGGCCTTGGTGCGGTGATCGATGGCGAGGCTGGGTTTGGCTTCACCCTGATCGAGGATGCGACCCTGCCGCCGCTGGGCTTTGAGGATGACGAGCTTGAGGCGCTTGTGCTCGGGTTGCGGGATGTTGCTGCGATTGCTGACCCTACTTTGGCAAAAGCAGCAAGCTCGGCACTGGCCAAGATCCAAGCACGTGTGCCCCCGAAACAGGCCCATAGATTGCAGCATGCTGTGCTGGACGCGCGCCGGTACAGGCAGCGTCTAGAGCCGCGCATAGATGTCGCGGCCCTTAGGCAGGCGGCGTGGGATGAGGTTAGCGTGCGCTTTGCATATCACGATGCCAACGGAGTTGCGACGGAACGGGCGGTCAAACCGCTGGGCATCGTCTATTTCGACGAAACGAATGTGCTGCTTGCTTGGTGCCACCTACGGCAGGATTTCAGGATTTTCCGCCTCGATCGGATGGACGACCTGTCTGTGACCCAAGACAGCTTTCGCCCGCATCGCGTATCTCTGCTACGTGATCACCTTGCGCATCTGCGTGCCGAGGACGATCGGCGGGCAAGGGACCGCACAGGCACAGATTGAAGCCTTTCGCGACAGCGCTATTTTCGATACAATAACGGCAACGCGAAAAAGCGAACATGAGGCAAAAATGCGGTGGGCAGTCACCTTTGGGGCCATTGTTGGTGCCCTTTTGATTACGCAATCGGCGTTGGCACAAAACCTCAGCGGGTCGCTGAGACCTGAGGTGCGACCAAGAGGCGACGAGGTGAGCAGGGCCGCTTCGATTCCCATTCTTGTGGTTCCGGGTCCGTCCGTTTCGCGCCCCAAGTTGCGCCCATCGGCAGTTTCAGAAAAGGCGCCGCCCCAAGTTGCGCCCTCGGCCAAGGACGCTGGGTTTCAGGATTGGCGTGTCGGCTTGCGCGCCCGCGCACAAGCCCAGGGCATTCGCGGCGACGTGTTTGATGGTGCATTCCGGGGTGTGCACTATGACCCGGACGTGATCAAACGCGACCGCAACCAATCTGAATTTAGCAAGACGATATGGGAATATCTGGACAGTGCTGCTTCGAACACGCGGGTCGAAAACGGCCGCGCCGCGCTGCGTAAGCATCGCCGCGTGCTCGAGGCTATTGAGGCCCGTTATGGCGTCGATAAGGAAGTCGTTGTTGCCGTTTGGGGACTGGAAAGCAATTACGGGACGTTTCGCGGCCAAAGTGACGTGATCCAAAGCCTTGCCACACTGGCCTATGATGGTCGCCGTGGAGAGTTCTTTGAGCAGCAATTGATTGCTGCCCTCAGGATTCTGCAAAGCGGCGACACGAGCCCGCGTGAGATGACGGGATCATGGGCTGGGGCCATGGGGCATACGCAGTTTATTCCGACCTCATATCTCGACTATGCGGTGGATTTCACTGGCGACGGCAGGCGCGACATCTGGTCGGATGATCCGACCGACGCGCTCGCCTCAACCGCTGCGTATCTGGCGAAATTCGGTTGGGAAAAAGGTCAACCTTGGGGTGTTGAAGTCAAACTGCCGCGTAACTTCGACTACGCGCTGGCTATTCGCACGGTCACCCGGACACCTGCCCGCTGGGCGCGGATGGGGGTCGTGGGTATGGACGGAAAGGCAGTTTCGAACCATGGGCAAGCGTCGATCCTATTGCCAGCGGGCAGTCAGGGCGTTGCGCTGATGATATTTGACAACTTTGGTGTGATTGAGCGGTACAACGCGGCGGATGCTTATGTGATCGGTGTCGGGCATCTGAGTGATCGCATCGCAGGCGGATCAGAGTTCAAGGCCAGTTGGCCTCGAAGTGATCGCGCGCTCACCTTTGCCGAACGCCAAGAGATGCAGCAGCGTTTGAGCGCCGCCGGCTTTGATACCCAAGGTGTCGATGGCAGGATTGGGCCCAAGACGCTTGAAGCGGTACGAGGGTTTCAGCGCGCGCAAGGCATGACACCGGACGGCTATGCTTCACTCGAACTGCTGCAACGGCTGCGCTAGCGTTTGACGCTCATACATTGAACGTCACCCTCGGCCGGGTGCCGCATTGGCGAAGGTTTATGGCCAGATTGAGCCTAGTGAATGCCTGCCGCTATTGGCACCGGAGACAGGTCCGCCGCCAAGCATACGTCTCCACAGATAGCAAAGTTGCACAAACCCAGTTCGGGATAACAGTTTGGCGCTGCGGCCATCATCAAGACAATGACCAGCGCAATGAAGGGATTTAGGCTGGTTTACCCCGGGCTCATCCCGCGCAGCCGCTCCGAGCGGCGGCGCAACAGCTCGACCGTTGTGAGCAAGCCGATGGAAATTACCACGAGGATTGTCGCCACGGCCAGAATCGTCGGGCTGATCTGCTCGCGCAGGCCGATGAACATTTGCCATGGCAGTGTCTTCTGGCTGGCGGACCCCACGAACAGCACAACGACCACCTCGTCAAAGGATGTGATGAATGCAAAGAGACCGCCCGAGATGACGCCGGGCAGGATAAGGGGCATTTGCACGCGGAAGAACGTGGTGACGGGACCTGCGCCCATGTTGGCTGCAGCCCGTGTAAGGGAGCGGTCAAAGCCCACAAGCGTGGCCGTCACGGTGATGATCACGAATGGGATGCCTAGAACGGCGTGCGCAAGGATGACTTTGACATAGCCCACGAATCCTTTGTCGAGGCCCAGCGTATTTTCCATCCAGTTCCCGAGGGATGAATAGAAAAAGAACATGCCCGTGGCCGAAATGATCAGAGGAACAATCATCGGTGAGATCAGGATCGCCATGATCGTCCCTTTGAAGGGCACATGGGACTGCGAAAGCCCGATGGCGGCGAGTGTGCCGAGGCTAACCGAAATGATCGTCGCGATAGGCGCGATGATCAGCGAATTCTTCATTGCCAACTGCCATTGCGGGTTGGTGAAGAAGTCTTCGTAGTGTTTGAGCGAGTAGCCTTCGGGGTCCAGCCGGAGCATTTCCGGTGTGAAGGTAAAGAAGTCCTGCGCGTTGAACGACAGCGGCATGACAACGACGATGGGCGCGATCAGGAAGAAGAAGATCAGCCCGCAGATCACTCGAAAGCTGTAGTACCAGATCCGCTGACCTGTCGTGGCATATGGTGGAAGGCCCATGTTTCTTACCCCAGCTTCACGTTGTCGATGCCCACGATCTTGTCATAGGCCCAGTAGAGGATCAGCACCGCCACCAGAAGGATGGTGCCCAAGGCGGCTGCCAGCCCCCAGTTCAGCGATGATGAGATGTGGTAGGCGATCCGGTTCGAGATAAAGACGCCCTTGGTCCCGCCCACGATTTCAGGCGTGATGTAGTACCCAATGGCGAGAATGAAGACGAGGATCGACCCCGCCCCGATCCCGGGAATGGATTGCGGGAAATAGACCCGCCAGAAGGCTGTCCAGTTGGTCGCCCCAAGCGATTTTGCCGCGCGCAGATAGGTCGGTTGGATGGTCTGCATCACCGAATACATCGGCAAGATCATGAACGGCAGCAGGATATGCGTCATCGATACAATCGTGCCAAACTGGTTGTTGATAATGATCAATCGATTGTCGTCTGCCACAAGTCCGATCCAGACCAGCACGTCATTGATCACCCCTTGTTGCTGCAGCATCACCTTCCACGCGGAGGTACGCACCAGAAGGGACGTCCAGAACGGCAGCAGGACGAGGATCAGCAACAGGTTTGCTTGTCGCATTGGCAGATTGGCGAGCAACCACGCGATTGGATAGCCGAGCAGGATGCATGAACACATGATAAGCATGGACATCCAGATTGTGCGCCCGAACAAAGTGATCAGAATTTGCTTGTTTTCAGGCTGCCATGCCATGCCATCAGCGGTTTTCTGAGCGTCCACAGCGTTGAGGAAATAGCCGCTCGTAAACTTGCCCGAGTGGGTTTTTATGGTTTCCCATGGAACTCGTTTACCCCAGTCTTCATCGATTTCTGCGAAAGCGGCAGTGAAGTCAGGTGCAGGCAAATTGGCGTCTTGTGCAGCACGCAGCATATCTGCGGCAGGGCCGTCATATCCGCTCAGGTCCGCCGTTTGCAGGTCAAGAGCAAGAGCTGGTGCAATAGCTTCCCACGGATCGCGGGCAGCGGGGTCGCGCCCGTCTTGGGTGGCGACGTAAATGGCCCAAGCCGTGTATTCACGGGCTGCCAGCGGTAAGAGCGCCGCCACTTCGGCGTCTGGAGCGAAATTTATGTCGCCGAGCGTTTCTGAGTCGGTCAGACGTGCTACGCGTCCACGTTGTTCGGCCAAAAGGCTTTCATCGGTGCCATCACGCGCGTTCATCAGCGCGTACCAGGTCTCTCCATCGTCCCAGGCCTTATCGAGATCTTCGAGCGGTTCGTAAGAGACGTCCGCGATATCATCTAGCTTCCGACCGGATTGGCGAAAGAGCGAAGACAGGCCCGTGGTTTCGTAGTTCAGACGGGTGCCAAGGCGGGTGTGCCGCTTGGCCTCGGCGGCGATAAACATGTCAAAGAACATGGCCTGAAAGGTGTCTTCAGACGGCAAAGCGTCTTGCTCTGCATCCCAACTGGAAAGGGCTTGGACAGTGTATGGAAGTGTGTTGCTGACGATCTCGTTCTCGACGGAACGGAACAGCATGGAGCCGATGGGGATAATGAAAGTAATGAGCACAAAAAGTAACAGAGGGGCGATCAGGCCCAATGCGCGTATCTTTTGACGCCTCAGCGCGCGGGCAAGGCTGCGCTTGAGGGGCGTGCCATCAGCGGCAAGCATCACTTCAGCCATGGCTTAAACCCCCTCGACCACAATTATTGTACTGGTCGCAGAGCGGTGACGAATTTTGGCCACTTCCTGATATTCGGGGTCATTAAAGGCGGTCAGTGCCGCCTCATAAGACGGGAATTCAAATACGACGTGCCGGTTTTGCGTCTCACCTTCCATCACTTGTGCCTGTCCACCGCGCACGATGGGTACAGCGCCCATAGCCAGCAAGATCGGTGTGTCCCTTTCGATGTACTCTTTGTACGCCTCGGGATCGTTCACGGTGATGTGGCCGATGATGTAACCTTTGGGCATCGTCGTCTCCGGTATTTTGGGGTGGCAAGGCGATAAACGTACCGCCTTGCCAATAGGTTGTTGCGGTAGGGCGAGGTTACCTCTGCCCTACAGACTTATTGAGCCAGCCACGCCTGGAATTTGGCGTCGATGTCGTCACGGTAGTCAGCCCAGAACTCGTAGTTGTAGAGGAACGTGTTCTTTGCGTTTTCAGGGTCGGTTGGCATGTGTGGTGCCATATCGATACCCAGTTCCGCGTGCTGACCAACCAGTGGGGCCGAGGACAGGCGCGCAGGGCCGTAGCTGATGTACTTGGCCTGATCTGCAAGACGCTGTGTGTCTGTCGCGAACTTGACGAAGTCCAGTGCACGCGCTTCACGCTCAGGGCTCAGACCTGTTGGGATGATCCAACCATCAAGGTCAAACACCTGTGCGTCCCAAAGCATGCCGATGGGCTGGTCTTGCTCTTCGATTGCTGCGAACAGACGACCGTTATAGGTCGAACCCATGATAACTTCGCCATCGGCGAGCAGTTGGGGCGTATCCGCACCAGCAGACCACCAGATCACATCGTCTTTGATGGTGTCGAGTTTGGCCAGCGCCTGATCCTGACCTTCGGATGTCGCCAGAACGTCATAGACGTCTTCCTTGGCAACACCGTCACAGAGCAGGGCCCATTCCATGTTGTTAATCGGACGTTTTTCCAGCGAACGCTTGCCAGGATAGGCGTCTGTGTCGAACACGGCGCAGACTTCGGTTGGAGGCGTGTCGCCAACAAGGTCGGTGCGATAGCCGAAAGTGGTCGAATAAACGATCTGCGGGATGAAGCAGTCGGAGACCAAGAGGTCGCCAAAGTCGTCAGACGCAGATGTGCCATCGGGTGCGGCAGCCAGTTGTTCGTCCGCGTCGATTTCCAGCGCAAGGCCTTCGTCGCACAGGCGGATCGCGTCGGCAGCCACAACGTCAACGACGTCCCATGTGACGTTGCCCGCTTCGTTCATAGCGCGCAGTTTCGCCACAGCTTCGGCCGAGCTTTCGTCCCATACAGCTGTCACGCCTGCGTTCATTTCAACGTAAGGTGCCACGTATGCGTTTTGCTGGCTGGACTGGTATGCACCGCCCCAGCTGACAAGTGTCATTTCGCTGGCCATGTGGCCGTCGGCAAATGCAGTTCCCGAGGCGACGGTGAGTGCCGTCGTTGCCATAAGGGTCTTTGCGAGTTTCATTATGTTACTCCCATTGTTTAAGCCCGTAGTTGAGTGTGAAAGACCAGACGTCGGGCTTCGCCCCGGTCTTGTTACCTTGCTTAGGCGTCGAGCGCCCGGCAATCGTTTGGCATCCAGCCGATGTCGATCTGTGCGCCTGGTTGCAGGCGGATCTGATCGGGTGCGTTGCGTGTTTTAATGACGAAATCATCGCTGCCCGCGACACGCAGGCGCGTCCGGAAAATATCGCCCATGTAGATGAATTCGAGCACCTCGGCTTTGAGCGTGTGCGCATCCGGATTCAGTCTGGTCTTGTCCATCTCGACCCGTTCCGGGCGGATGGACACGCGCGTGCGCTGGCCTTTTTCAGTGACATTGATGGGTTTGGCATCAATCAGGCTGCCATCATCAAGGCGCACAACGCATGTTTCTCCGGCTATCTCGTCGATCACACCCATCAAGGTGTTATTCTCACCGATGAACTGCGCGACAAAACTGTTCTGTGGCTCTTCGTATAGCGTGTCAGGCGGCGCGAGCTGTTGGATTCGGCCGTCATCAAACACCGCAACACGATCGGACATGGTCAGTGCTTCGGTCTGGTCATGCGTGACGTAAACTGTTGTGATCCCGAGATCATGAGCAAGGCGGGTGATTTCGAACTGCAAGGTCTCGCGCAGTTGTTTGTCGAGCGCGCCCAGAGGTTCGTCCATCAAAACCAACTCAGGCTCAAACACGAGCGCACGCGCCAGCGCGATACGCTGCTGTTGGCCGCCGGACAGTTGCGCAGGGCGACGCCCGGCAAAGTCCTGCATCTGCACCATACCCAGAGCACGCATAACTTTTTTCTCGCGCTCGTCCTTGCCGATCTTGCGCACTTCAAGCGGGAAGCTGAGGTTTTCGGCGACTGTCATATGTGGAAACAGAGCGTAGTTCTGAAACACCATGCCAATGCCGCGCTTGTGCGGCGGGATGTTGTTGATCGACACGCCGTCCAATCGAATATCGCCATGCGTTGCCGTTTCGAAACCGGCTAGCATCATCAGGCAAGTCGTCTTGCCGGACCCCGAAGGGCCAAGCATTGTCAGGAACTCGCCCTTGGGCATGGAAAGGTTGAGGTCTTTGACGACGAGGTTCTCGCCATCGTAACTCTTCTGCACGCGTTCGAATTCAACGAACGCCTGGTCGGTTGCAGTATCGGCCAATAATTGGCTCCCCGTTATTGCTTTCGTGGTTACCCACTTGTTGCCACATGTAAATCCGGACCGGTCCCATCTTGCAACCAGCAAGCCCAGAAAATGAACCAAGTTGGGCCATTCTGGTCGATTTCACTGCAAAATTTCGGTTTTTTGGGCAAGTGTGCTGTCAGCTAGAGTGGGAAATGCAATGGGAATCAGGGAAGCGGCATTCGAATTGTCGGAATACAAACAGCGTTTAGCGCAGGTCAGGGCAGCGATGGCGCGCGCTGATCTGACCTGTTTGCTGATCACCGATCCGTCGAACATGTGCTGGTTGACGGGTTATGATGGCTGGTCGTTTTACGTGCATCAGGGTGTCGTTGTCACCCATGACGCTGATCCCCTGTGGTGGGGGCGTGCGCAAGACGTTGCGGGTGCTTTGCGCACAGCGTGGATGGCCCAGGATCGGGCGGTGGGATATCCTGAACACTATATCCAAACCCCGGATCGCCACCCGATGGAAGATTTGGCGACCTACCTTTCAGGCCGTGTCGGCGTGGAAATGGACAATTACTACTACTCGGCCAAGGCACACGCCGTGCTGGGGCAGACGGGTTTGGATTTGACCGATGCGACAGGTTTGGTGAACTGGTGCCGCGCAGTAAAATCTGAGTCTGAGATCGGATTGATGCGCAAGGCGGCGCGGATTTCCGAAGCGGTCGTGGATGGCATGGCAGCCCGGATTGAACCGGGTGTTCCCAAGAATGAGGTAGTGGCAGAGGCTTTCCGTGATGCCATTCAAGGTGTCGATGAGGCATGGGGAGATTACCCGGCCATCGTGCCGCTTGTTCCTTCAGGGGCGGATGCTTCGGCTCCTCATCTTACGTGGGATGGTCGTCCTTTTGAGAGTGGCGAAGCGACGACTATCGAAATCGCGGGCTGCTATCGCCGCTACCATGTCCCTTTGTGTCGTTCCGTGTTTTTGGGTGATCCGCCAGATGAGATGAAACGTGCCGAAGAAGCCTTGATTGAAGGGTTGGATGCCGGACTAGACGCCGCGCGGGCTGGCAATCAGACCCGCGACGTCGCCGCCGCATTGAACCGTTCGCTAAAGAAAGTTGGAATCGAACGGACAGCGAGGTGCGGCTATCCGATTGGCCTTAGCTATCCGCCTGATTGGGGAGAGCGCACAATGTCATTTCGGGCGGAGGACGACACGGTTCTTCAGCCCAATATGACGTTTCACTTTATGCCCGGCCTATGGATGGACGGCTGGGGCTTGTCCATTACCGAGAGCATCCGAATTACCGAAAATGGTGCCGCAGAGTGTTTTTGTGATCGACCCAGAGAAATGATCGTCAAGGCATGAGACCGGCACCCTAAACTGTCTCATTTAGCCGGAAACACTCTGGCGTGTGCGAGGGGCTTGGCCCCTCGCTCTGCATTACACAGGTCAGTCGGCTGGTTTGAGCATGTCATGCTCTTTCAACTGGGCATAGCACTCGTCCAGTGCGGTCCGCGCGCGTTTGCCAAGTTCAGTAATGTCTTCTGGGGTCATGACCAGAGGCGGTGACACGACCATGCGGTCATAGACGTGGCGCATGATTAGATTGTTGGCAAAAGACCGTTCGCGGCACATGAAACCGGCGGTCCCGGCGTCCATCGCGAACTTGGCACGGCTTTCCTTGTGCGGCGTCAGCGCAAGCGAGGCCATCATGCCGACAAGTGTCGTTTCCCCGACCAAAGGGTGATCGGACAAGCCGTGCCACGTCTCGGCAAGTGCAGGGCCGGCCACATTTTGCACGTGGCCCACAACATCTTCTTCTTCAAGGATACGTAGGTTTTCCAATGCAACGGCGCTCGCCACGGGGTGACCAGAATAAGTATATCCGTGATTGAACTCGTCCGAGCCGATCACATTGGCCACCTCGTCGCAAACGACTGATCCGCCAATGGGCTGGTAGCCCGAGCTTAGGCCCTTGGCGATTGTCATGATGTGGGGTTTGATCCCGACCGTTTGCGTCCCAAACCAGTTCCCTGTGCGACCAAAGCCACAGATGACTTCATCGGCGATCAACAGAATCTCGTACTTGTCACAGATACGCTGGATTTCGGGCCAATAGGTGTCGGGCGGAACGATGACGCCACCTGCGCCTTGGATCGGTTCAGCGATAAAGGCCGCGATGCGGTCCTCGCCATGTTCAAGAATCGCCTCTTCCAACTCTTGCGCGCGGGCCAGCCCAAAGGCGTCGCGGTCCATACCGCCACCTTCGGCCCACCAGTTGGGTTGGTTGATGTGAAGAATGTCAGGGATCGGCAATCCGCCTTGCGCGTGCATTGGGGCCATCCCGCCCAGACTGCCCGACCCGACGGATGAGCCGTGGTAAGCATTCTTGCGGCTGATTATGATCGACTTGGTCGGTTTGCCCTTGAGCGCCCAGTAGTGGCGCACCATGCGGATATTCGTGTCGTTCGCCTCGGACCCTGACCCGGCAAAGAACACGTGGTTCAGGTCGCCGGGGGCGAGCTCCGCGATCTTTTTGGCCAGTGCGATGGCGGGTACGTGTGTGGTTTTGAAGAACGTGTTGTAATACGGCAGTTCGCGCATCTGACGCGCGGCTGCATCGGCCAGTTCGTTGCGCCCATAGCCGATGTTGACGCACCACAGGCCGGCCATCCCGTCCAGAATCTTGTTTCCGTCGCTGTCGTGCAGGTAAACGCCATCCGCCCGGGTGATCACCTTGGTGCCTGTTTCAGCCAATTCTGTGTTGGCAGTGAATGGGTGCATATGATGCGCGGCATCCAGCGCCTGAAGCTCAGCGGTGGGTAGGTGATTGGTGATAGCGGGCATGAAAACCTCTGGGTTTGAAGATGTGCCGAGAATATGGGCATTGCCCGCGCCGTCAATGCGGCATGTGCAATCGCGCTGGACGAGTCTGTTAAAAGTTGTTTTCATAACCGCTGACCCGGCAAACGGGCGATTTACGGGAGTACACAATGAAAAATCTAATGCTGAGCACGACGGCTGTCGTCGCCCTTGCGGGTGCCGCACTGGCTGACGAAGTGCGCGTTTACAACTGGTCCGACTACATCGACGAAGACTTGTTGACCAAGTTCGAGGAAGAGACCGGCATCGACCTGATCTATGACGTATTTGACAGCAACGAAGTGCTGGAAACCAAGATGTTGGCCGGATCTTCGGGCTATGACGTCGTGGTGCCCTCAGGCACGTTCCTGCAACGCCAGATTAGCGCGGGTGCGTTTCAGAAGCTCGACGTAAGCAAGCTGCCTAATGCTGAAAACCTGTGGGATGTTGTCGAGGCGCGCACGGCGCAATACGACCCCGACAACGCATATTCCATCAACTACATGTGGGGGACCACGGGCATCGGCGTAAACGTCGGTAAGGTGCAGGAAATCCTTGGTGAGGATGCGCCGATGGGTTCGCTTGAACTCGTCTTTAACCCCGAGAACATGGAAAAGCTGCAAGCTTGCGGTGTCCACTTCCTTGATGCGCCGACCGAGATGATCCCAGCTGCGCTCAAATTCATCGGCGAGGACCCGGACAGCCATGATCCAGATGTGATCGCCAAGGCAGAACCGATCCTGTTGGGTGTTCGTCCATACGTGACCAAATTCCACAGCTCGGAATACATCAACGCGCTGGCCAATGGTGATATCTGCGTGGCCTTTGGATGGTCCGGCGACATTCTACAGGCACGCGACCGCGCCGCCGAGGCTGAAAACGGCGTGGAGATTGCCTATAATGCGCCAAGTGAGGGTGCGCTGATGTGGTTTGACCAGATGGCCATCCCTGTTGACGCTCCGAACCCCGAAGCGGCGCACGTGTTCCTGAACTTTATCATGGACGCGCAAAACATGGCGCAGGCGTCGAACTATGTCTATTACGCCAACGGCAATGAAGCTTCCAAAGAGTTTTTGGTTGAGGATGTGATCGGCGATCCGGCGATTTACCCGGATGAAGCGACGCTGGAAAACCTCTATACCACAACGCCCTATCCGGCCAAGGTTCAGCGGACAGTGACCCGTATGTGGACCAAGGTGAAATCGGGCACCTAAAGCCTGACTAAATGGGCGCGGGGTTCCCTCGCGCCCATCTCAATTTTTGATCGGACTTTCCCTTGGCAGAGACTGTATTCGCCCCCTGGGACGACCCGGAACAGAAACCTCTGATCCGCTTTCGCAATGTGACCAAACGGTTCGGTGATTTCACCGCCATTGACGATCTGACCCTCGATATTTTTGAGCAAGAGTTCTTTGCCCTGCTGGGCCCGTCGGGCTGCGGCAAAACGACGATGATGCGGATGCTTGCGGGCTTTGAAAATCCAACCAGCGGGGCCATCGAACTGGCGGGGCAGGACATCGCCGGGATCCCACCGAACAAGCGGGCTGTGAACATGATGTTCCAGTCCTATGCGCTTTTTCCGCATCTTTCGATTTGGGACAACATTGCCTTTGGACTGCGCCGCGAAAGCAGCGACAAGGCGGCGATTGCAAGCCGCGTCGAAGAGATGCTGAAGCTGACCCGGCTGGAAAAGTTTGCACGCCGCAAACCGCATCAGATTTCGGGCGGCCAGCGGCAACGCGTCGCCCTTGCCCGTTCGCTGGCCAAGGCGCCCAAACTGTTGTTACTCGACGAACCACTTGGAGCGTTGGACGCCAAACTGCGCGAGGCCACGCAGTTCGAGTTGATGGACATTCAGGAAAAGACCGGAACCACCTTTGTCATCGTCACGCACGATCAGGAAGAGGCGATGACTGTCGCCAGCCGCGTGGCCGTGATGGACGAAGGCCGTGTGATGCAGGTGGCGACGCCCCAACGCATTTACGAAGCACCCAATTCGAGCTACGTGGCGGATTTCATTGGGGATGTGACACTGATTGAAGGGACGGCGCGCGCACGAGCACAAGCGCCTGAGGCGCCAAATACTGCCGTCCCGCAATCAAGCGCCCCGCGTGGACCAAGCCCAAACGCTCTTGGGGTTTGGTTGCATGACAAGGTGCTTGCCCCTGTGATCGGAACACGCACAGACACCCAACTCCAGTTGCCGCCGCCAGACAAAAGCGACACCACCCTTTCCGTTTTGTCCAGGGACATACCTGAAGGCGGAATCGACATTGCCTGGAGCGACAGCCAACCGCCGCTGATCGCCTTGGATGCGGACGCCGCCCTTGATGGCGCGCAAGTGACTCTCGCACTGCGTCCCGAAAAGGTGAGCATTTCCAAAACCCGGCCAGACGGGGCCGTGAATGCCCTGAAAGGGACGGTGATCGACATTGCGTATCTCGGCAATCTGTCCACTTACCATGTGGAATTGGCAGGCGGGGTGATGATCAAGGCACAGACTGCAAATACGCGGCGGGTGTCGCGACGCGAGATTACCTGGGAAGACGAGGTCTGGGTCAGCTGGTCAGGCACGGCAGGCGTGGTGCTTAGCACGTGAGACGCAGGCTCCTCATAGCTGTGCCTTACGTCTGGCTGCTTGCGCTATTCCTGATCCCGTTTGCCGTAGTCTTCAAGATTTCGCTTTCAGACATCGCGCTGGCCATTCCGCCCTACACGCCGACGGCGAAGGACGGAATCTGGAACATGCTGACAGGGCTCGATTTCGAGAACTTCGTGTTCCTGAGCGAGGATGACCTTTACTGGAAGGCGTATCTGAGCTCTCTGCAGATCGCGTTTATTTCGACGTTGCTGACGCTGTGCGTCGGATACCCGATGGCCTATGCCATGGCCCGCGCACCCGAGCAGTGGCGTCCGACGCTGCTGATGTTGGTGATCCTACCGTTTTGGACGTCGTTTCTGATCCGCGTGTATGCGTGGGTGGGTATTCTGTCTGGTGAGGGCTTTCTGAACCAGTTCCTGCTGTGGATCGGCGTGATTTCAACGCCTCTGACGATCCTGAATACCAACACGGCCGTCTATATCGGGATCGTTTACACCTATCTGCCGTTCATGATCTTGCCGATCTATTCGGCGTTGGACCGTCTGGATGGATCGCTGATCGAGGCGGCCGAAGATCTTGGATGTTCACGAATCAAGGCGTTCTGGCTGGTCACGATACCGCTGTCCAAGAACGGCATTATTGCAGGGTGTTTTCTGGTCTTTATCCCGGCGCTGGGCGAATTCGTAATCCCATCTTTGCTCGGTGGGTCCGGAACGCTGATGATTGGGAAGGTTCTGTTTGAAGAGTTCTTCTCTAACCGGGATTGGCCGGTGGCATCGGCAGTGGCCGTGATCCTGCTGCTGATTCTGATAATCCCGATCGTATTGTTCCAACGGAATGAACAGCGGCAGGCGGAGGCTGAGAAATAATGCGCCTTAGCCCCTTCAATGTCGTTTCGCTGACCCTTGGATTTGTGTTCCTGTACCTGCCGATGCTGATCCTCGTGATCTACAGTTTCAACGCGTCCAAACTGGTGACAGTCTGGGCCGGGTTCTCAACGAAATGGTATGGCGAATTGCTGTCCAACGACGCCTTTCTTGATGCGGCGTGGGTGACGTTGCAGGTGGCCGTTCTCTCATCAACGCTCGCTACCGTTCTGGGGACGATGGCGGCCTATGTTCTGGTGCGGGGCGGGCGGTTTTTTGGACGGACGCTGTTTTCAGGGATGATCTATGCGCCGCTGGTGATGCCCGAAGTCATCACCGGTCTGTCGCTTTTGTTGCTGTTCATTGGCATCGGAATGGATCGTGGCGTGCTGACCATCGTTCTGGCGCACACCACGTTTTCGATGTGTTTTGTGTCTGTTGTCGTGTCTTCAAGGCTGATGACGTTCGATCAGTCACTGGAAGAGGCCGCCCTTGATCTGGGGGCATCGGCGTTTGAGGCATTCCGGTTGGTCACCCTGCCCATCATCGCGCCTGCGGTGATCTCGGGTTGGCTGCTGGCCTTCACCCTCAGTTTGGATGATCTGGTCATTGCATCTTTCACCTCTGGGCCCTCCGCCACCACATTGCCAATGAAGATCTGGTCGTCTGTGCGCCTTGGGGTCAGTCCGGAGATTAACGCGCTGAGCACAATCCTGATCGGGTTGGTGACCGTGGGCGTCATTGCCGCCTCTATCGCCAGCAAACAATCGGCGCTTCGGGCAAAGCGTGACGAACAGGCCGCCGCGCGCGCGCAATGAAGCGTATCTTTTCCCAGTTCGCTTACAGTGATGACCCACGTCAGGGTTGCTGGTGGGATTCAACTGTCGAGATTGGACAAAACCCCCGTCTTCAGGGTGACGTCACCTGTGATGTGGTGATCGTCGGGGCGGGATTCACGGGTCTTTCTGCAGCTTATCACCTTGCGCGATCTGGTGCTTCTGTTGTGGTACTAGAGGCAAATGCCGTTGGTTGGGGCGCTTCGGGGCGCAATGGCGGATTTTGCTGTCTGGGCGGCGGAAAGGCGTCTGATGCGACGCTGGACAAGAGGGTCGGGCGTACAGGTCGTCTGGAATGGAGGCTTGCCGAGAAGGCAGCCGTGGAGCTTGTTGACCAACTGCTCACAGAATTGAACCTTGATGTTGATCGGCATTCGACCGGCGAAACCTGTCTGGCGCACCGTCCAAAGGATGCACGCGGTTTTGAGCGCGCCGCCGCGACGGTAGAAGAGAACTATGGCGTTTCGCCGGAGGTTCTGACCGACGCTCAGTTGGGTGCCGCAGGAATGGCAGGGCCGTTTCATGGGGCGATGACGGTGCCGATTGGCTTTGCGCTGAACCCGCGCAAATTTGTGGCCGGGCTTTATGCTGCCGCGACCGAACTTGGGGTGCAGTTTTTCGATCAGAGCGCCGTAACGGACATCAACGAAGCGGACGTTTCAACCGCCTCCGGGCGCGTCTTTTCGGATCGCGTTATCGTAGCCACGAACGGATATTCCAGTGAGGATATTCCGCATTGGATGGCAGGGCGATACATGCCGACGCAATCCACGGTGATCGTCACGCGACCACTGATGCCAGATGAATTGTCTGCTCAAGGATGGACGAGCACCCAAATGGCCTATGACAGCCGGCATCTGCTGCACTACTTTCGGCTGATGCCAGACAATCGTTTCCTGTTCGGGATGCGCGGTGGGATCTTTTCGTCCAAGACTGCCGAGGGGGTTGCACAGGCTCGCGTGATCCAGGATTTTCGCAAAATGTTTCCAGCCTGGGCGGGCGTTGAAATTCCGCACGCTTGGTCTGGCATGGTGTGCCTTGCCCGTGATTTGGTCCCGTTTGCCGGTGGGGTGGCGGGTGCGCCCAATGTGCTTGCCGGGTTTGCCTATCATGGCAATGGTGTCGCGATGGGGACATTCACGGGTAAAACCCTCGCCCAACTGGCTCTTGGTCAGGCCCCAGCCCTATATCCAGCTGCAATGCGCAATCCGGCACGAAAATTCCCGTTTGGGTCTTTGCGGCGCTCTATCATGCCGCCGCTCTATGCGGCTTATCATGTGGACGACATGCTTTAGGCCAGCGAAACAATATGGTTTTTGGCTTCAGTTAGGGGAGACGCATGTGTGGTGGACAGGGCGAGGACCATCGCCCCTTGTAAAGTCCCGACAACGACGCTGGGCGTCAGGTTGGTTTCGGACAGGGAAAGAGCGGTACGGACCCAATCCTGAAGCTGTGCGAAGTAGGCCCGAACTTCCTTTGATGTTTCGTCTGGGAGATGGTTCACCACCGACCCAAGAACGGCGCAAAGGCATGTGGATGTGTCCTGTTTGTATGCCTCAATGTACCCATCTGCGAGACGCCGCATGCGGTCAGAAGACGTTTCAGATGGGTCACTTGCTGATCCAAGTGCCTCGATAAAGCGGTTTGCATACCGGCGTGTCACTTCTGCGCCAAGATGTGCCTTGGTCGGAAAATGGTAATGGACTGATGCGCTTTTGACGCCAATGGCATCGGCGATGTCGCGGAAGCTGACGCCGTCAAAACCGTTCTTTCTAATTTCGCGCTCAGCAAAATCGAGTATCTGCTCGTTTCGGTCCTTCGGCACGTCCTATCTCCTTGCGCTATCAACCAGCTGAAAATGGTTAGAGTTCAGAGTGGATGCTGCAGCCTCAGCGGCTTCCAAAGCGCCCTCCAGATATCCACCAAATTGGCTTGCGACTTCGGTGCCTGCAAAAACGATCTGCCCGTCCCACAGATTTTGGAGTGAAGACGGGAGCCCGTAGCTTGGGTGGCTGAACAAAGGTTGGCGGTCTTGTTGGGTGGCCGTATGCGGGTCGAATGCCCAGTCTTTGACCAGGAGTTCGATGGGCTCAGCGGCGGCTGGGCCAAACAACCGTACAAGTTGCGCCAGTATATGTGCGCGTAAGGCTTCTTTGTTCTGGCGTTGATCGGGCGGCACACCGATGAACCCGAAAAGAGCGCCGCCCGGGCTGGACGCAGGTGACGCATCATGGATTTCGACTATAGGCCCATGACGGCTCATAGCATCTCCGGAAAGACCCTCTGCGCGCCAAAAAGGTTTTTCATAAACGGCAAGTGCCTTGGCCTGGCCAGCCATCCAGGTTGGAGTCGCGGACATTGCCTGCATCGCCTCTGTCTTTAGCGCAGGTGCAAATTCAATGGACTGTGCGGCCAAGCGTGGCGGGATCGCGAGCGCTATGCGGTGCGCATAGACTTCCGTTCCATCGTTCAGCATTGCGGTGACGCCGTTGGCAGAATGTTCAAGCCGCATCACCTTTGTGTTCAACCGTTTGCGGTGTTCAGGCAGCATTGCCGCCAAGCCTGTGATCAACTGTTGCAGGCCACCGTCCAGCCGCCATGACCCCTGCATTGATGCGTATCCCCGGCCACGTTCAACGCGACCTGACTCGTCCTCAAAACTCAGGATGCCTTCATAGTGCTGGTCAAACCGGCGTAGGCCGAGGCGGTTGATCAAATGTGCGATGCGGGGTTGGCCGGGCCAGAACCATGCGGGTCCCATATCGTAGTACCCTTCACCGACCACCTCGGTCTTGATCCGTCCCCCAAAACGATCGCGTGCTTCCAGCAACAGGAAATCTGTTCCCGCCCGTTGAAGCGCGTCTGCGAGGGCCAGTCCGGCCAGCCCACCGCCTATGATCAGCACGTCTGTTTTCACCTCAGAACCCTTCTGTCGCCGGTCGCAGGTCCAGTTCATGCGTCCATGTGGACTTTGCTTGGTGCGCAAGAGTCCAATAGGCCTCGGCGATATCGAGCGGCTGCATCATTTTCGCGGGATCCAGACTGTGCAGATCGCGCGAGCGGGGCGTGTCGATGATCCCATCGAGGATGGCATGGGCGACGTGGACGCCTTGTGGCTGGAATTCACGTGCCAGCGATTGCGTCAGACCCCGCAAGGCAAATTTGGCGCTTGCGAATGCCGAAAACCGGGCACCGCCGCGCAAAGACGCGGTTGCGCCTGAAACTATGAAGGTGCCTCCTCCGTTTTGCACCATGGGGTGCAACGTGGATTGAGCCAATAACACCGCACTTTGAACCATGGAGGCCCACGTGCGTTGGTAGTCTGTGAGGGACGTGTCGGAAAAGGAAGAGATCACAAGTTCAGCGACATTGTGGATCACAACTTGGGGCGGCCCTGCGTCGCGCAAAATATTGGTGATACAATCTGGCACCTGATCCGGATCGGACAGATCGAGAGTGTGAAAGTCCCCATCCGTTTTCTCTGGTCGGGTTCGACCAAGACCCACAACCCGGTAACCACCCGCTTCAAAGCGCGAAAGCAGGGACTGACCAAGTCCTGCGCCAGCGCCAGCCACAACAATAAGCGGTTTTTTAGATGTCATTGCTTATACCGCCGGCGGCTGTGCAAAGGGCAGGTGGCCCGTTTTGATCCAGACCTGTGCGCCATCTTCGCCCGCAACTGCGGTCAGACTTTGGTTCTCTGGTATGCGCAACCAAGACCCTTTGCGGAGCATATCACCTTTGGTGGTCATGCTGCCTGAAATCATCAGCACCTCAATCCCGCCCGCGGCTGTTATGTCCAATATGGAACCCGCATCCATGTGATGAAACGATACCGTTTCACGTTCATCTTTGTGCAAGATCGCGCTGCCAACTCCGTCGACTTTTGCGCCCAATTCCTCTGCCATGTTCTTGCGGAACTGGTTGCGGTCATCCATGTCGAATTGCCACAGCTTGACGAAGATTGTGCAGCCCGGTTTTGAACCCGGTGTATGTTTGGTGGTGGGTGGATTGCGCACGTAGGTGCCTGCCGGATAGTCGCCATGTTCATCCTGAAACACTCCGTCCAGCACGATAAACTCTTCACCACCGGTGTGCGTATGTGCTGAAAAATGACTGTCCTGTGCATAGCGGACAATCGTTGTCGCGCGGGCCACTTCGCCCCCAATCCGGTCGAGCATGCGCCGGTCAACGCCCTTCATGGGCGAGGCTTGCCACTCAAGCGCATCTGAATGGACAATTACCCGTTTGGAAAAGTCCGCATTAAGTTCCATATCAAAAGGTCCTTTTCAAACGTGTGACTGATAATGGTGGCGCACCGTGTTGGGGCGATCGCCCATTCATGCCGGGGATTCTCACAGCAAATTCGTCAGACTATCTATCACTAGATAGATGGATTGTCAAGAATCTGGCCAACCTGACCTTTGGCTGCAAACGGATGCGCTTTAATCGGTCCCAAGTATTTCGGGCTTCAGACACCTGAAATGCCACACCCTTTTGGGCGTCCGGTTAACTTCGCTTCAAGGGGTATGCCTGTGAAGGCATGCTCTGATTGGCACGACCGGTAAAGCCAATAGAGCCGCCGGTGAACAAGTCTGACCTGCCCAAAAGGCGAAGAACTTGCCCTGACCCCAGCATGGATGACTTCAGACAGGCTCGCGCAGACCAAGTACATTGGTTGCAGCAATCAAGTAACCGCTGTCCAGAACCAAAAGGGTTTCCCCACCTTCAACGCGCGCTTCGGTCACGCGCGTGTAGACCAAAGCCGGATCGACGATCAAGACTTCGCCATTTGATTTGCTTTCAATTTCAAAGCTGTATTCCCCGAACTCCAACAATGATCCATCCGCCGCGAGTCCGTCCCATGTGAATGGTTCCGCCCCAAGCGGCATCGTATGTCGTTGCACTTCGGTGCCTTGAGCGTTCGTCACGATTAGTGTGACTTCATCGGCGGTGATTGGTGGATTGGGAGCAATGGTGACTGGGGAACCGTCAAACAGTGCAGGGCCCTCTACCAACGCCTCCTTCCCGATCCAATTGGCGGCACTTACCATGTCATTTGCGCCGAGGGCAGACAGCATCTGCTGAATGAGGTCGTTCGTAGTGACCTGCTGTTCAACCATTGAGAACTGGGCGAGTTGCGCCGCGTATTCGGAGTTATCAATCGGCTCCAGCGGGTCCTGGTGTTCAACCTGCGCAGTCAGCATCTGAAGGAACACGTCGAAATCAGAAGTCAGCACGGCACTGTCTGTGGTGCTGTTTGTTGTGGCGGTCGTTGCCGTCGCTGTCGTCGTTGGAGCAGGAAGAATATCCATGTCTGTCAAAGCCTCATGTCTACGCCATCTGGCGCAATCACCAGTTGGGGTGTTGGGATTATGGGAATTGTAGGTTCACCCGAAACGTCTGGTTCGCCTGACATACCGTCGTGTGCGTCGCCTGACTGTTTCGCGGAGTCGTCAGTCATCTGATCATTCTGATCAAACGAAAAAGAGATGTCTTCATACCCAAGATCCGCAAAAGACTTGGCCAGATCATCGATATTGCGGCGCATCAATTCCAGCGTCTCTGGGCGTTCAGCTAGAATACTCAATGTAACCCCGGCGTCCGACGGGCTGAGAACCATGCGCACTCGGCCCAATTCTTTTGGATTGAGTGCAATCTCAACCGATCTGTCCAAGGCAACTCGTATCGCCTCGGCCATCTGATGTGATATGTTCGCCGCCAGTTCGGGTCGCACGGCGATTGGTGTACCGGCAGCGACACCGGTGGACGCAGTGCCCGGGCGGAGATCCCAGACCGCTTCCTGTGGCATGTCACCCTGTGCCGCGTTTGGTAGCAAATCTGCGTTGGACTGGCTCGCCATCAATCTTTGCGTGGCTTGTGCTTTTGCCAGATCAGTCAATCCGTTTTGCGGCAGTGCCGCTGTGCTTCCATTCTTTGCGTGGATAAGGTTGCCGGCTTGTTGAACACCATGTGCTTCCATCTCATGCGAAGCCGCCGTTGATTGACTATTTTCAGGAAGAAAGCGGACAGCATGTCCACCAAGGTGCCTTTCCAACAGGGACATGGTTGCCACAGTGTGTGGTTTTGGTGACTGACTATTGAATGTATTCGGATCACCTGCCGCGGCGGGGGGCTGTGCAGTTTCGGCTGGTGCAATAAGTTGGCCTTCGGCGGCAGTTTTACTCGCGATTTGAGGCGCTTTGGGGTCCGGCAAATCGATGCCGTGCGGCGCCGGGCCAGCAGGGGTTTTCGTTGGCGTCTCAGGCATGCCAATCGTGAGTGGAGGCCCCGATGCATTGTCCTCCACTCTTGCCAGACCGTTTCCACCGACGTTGGAAGTGTCAGGAACTTGACCGGTTCCATCCGGTCCACCGGGTTTGACCACAAGGTCGTCGGGTGAACCGGACGCCATTGAAGTGCGCACAATGCTGTTGTCATCCGACGGCACCGAACCCAGGGCGCCACCCTCAGCAGTATCCAGCGACGTTTCGGGCCGGAGTGTCCGTCGTCAGGGTTTTTGGAACCAATGGCGGCTTGAACTAAGAGAGAGTTTGGCTCATCTGGTTGGTTGCATTATGCGGCGCGTTGTCCGTGATGCAAGCGCCGCGCTTCGAGTGTCTTTCGTTTGATCCTTTCTCTTTCCTGTAGAATGGCTTTGTCCCTGCCGAAGTAGACGTTGGCGGGCGTGACGTTGTTCAAGCTTTCATGGTAGCGTTGGTGATTGTAATGATCGACGAAGGTTTCGATCTGGGCTTCGAGATCACCCGGTAAGAAGTAGTTTTCTAGCAGGATGCGGTTCTTCAGGGTCTGATGCCACCTTTCGATCTTGCC
>NZ_FRFA01000028.1 GCF_900143535.1 Tateyamaria sp. Alg231-49
CAAACATGGCTCGAGGCGTTCAAAAAATGCCAGGACTTGCGCCCGTCTCAGCGCGCGGTTGAATACAACCTCACCATGGTCGTCGATACCGTGGATCTGAAAAATGTTCTTGGCTAAATCTAAACCGATTGTTGTAACTTGCATTGGGTGGCTCCTCTCAAAAGCGGTTCATAGCAGCTGCAATATGGCGCATTACGACGCCGGGTGATGCAGGAGCCATCCACCCCATCCGCAACTCAGACGTCCGATGCTGACGCAGCGAATGACCGGATTGGATTTGAGGCAATTCGGTCGCGTTGAATGACTGCTTTCAGGAAATCGCGCTGCGGTGCCGCGAATTGTTCCACAATTTGTCGGACGCCCGATCACGAAGTTCGCTGCACCAGCATCAGGCAGCTTTGTCCGCATAGCAGAAGTAGACCGATTTTTCGTCGGTGTCCGCATTTGATGAAACCAGTCGTTCAGGACCAAAACATTGAATTTCCGTTCGTGAACGACTGCTCAACGCCATATAGCCGACGGTCGCCAAAACTTGGTGAACGACCGCTCAGAGCCCATAGTGCTCATGCTTGATCTTCGCAGCATTTGTCGCGAAGGTTGGGACGCGGATCAATCCAGTATGCCAAGCGCGGCGGAGCAAGACGGTCCACGGCTGGAAAACAGTAAGGCACTGTCAGAGCAAATTAGCTTGAGACGGGCAGGGCGGTTTTGTAGCGTTCAGGCATGACCAAACCTGATCCATTTCGCTATTTCAAAACGAGCCGTGAGATAATCCGCCTGGCAGTGATGCTGTACGTGCGGTTTCCATTGTCGCTCCGCAATGTGGAAGATCTGCTGCATGAGCGCGGCATTGATGTGAGCCATGAAGCTGTGAGGTTTTGGTGGCATCGGTTCGGTCCGATGTTTGCCGCAGAGATCAGAAAGCGGCGGATTGCGGGCATGAAATCCAGCAAGTGGCGCTGGCATCTGGATGAGGTGTTCGTGAAAATCAACGGCGAGCGGCATTATCTATGGCGGGCTGTCGATCATGAGGGCGAAGTCCTGGAAAGCTTCGTAACAAAGACACGCGACAAGAAAGCCGCATTGAAATTCTTAAAGAAAGCAATGCGTAAGCACGGCAGTCCTGACGTGGTCGTGACGGACGGGCTGGCATCGTATGGCGCGGCTTTGAAGGAGATTGGCGCTGCAGGCAGACAGGAAACCGGTCGCTGGTTGAACAATCGTGCCGAGAATTCTCACCTGCCTTTTCGACGACGAGAACGGGCGATGCTCCGCTTCCGGCGCATGCGAAGTTTGCAGAAATTCGCCGCCGTCCACGCTTCCGTCTACAATCCCTTTAATCAGGAACGCAGCCTTTCAACGAGACCAAATTTCAAGCTCAACCGCGCCGCCGCTCTGGCTGAGTGGCGTGGTCTTGGCGCGAGTTAATGGACAGTGTCTCTGCCCTTGTAGAGACCAGTTCGAATTAGTCTGCCAGCACCAACGGTTCGGTTCTGGTGGAATAGATTTGGCCCGATGTTCGCCGCCGAAATCCGCAGAAACAGGGTCAGCCGTATGCGATCCTATTCGAACTGGCAGTGGCACATGGACGAGGTATTCGTGAAGATCAACGGCGATACGCATTACCTGTGGCGTGCTGTGGACCACGAAGGCGAAGTGCTGGAAAGCTATGTTACTAAGCGTCGGGACCGCAAAGCTGCGTTGAAATTCCTCAGGAAATCAATGAAACGATACGGCAGCCCAGAAGTTATCGTTACGGACAAACTCCGATCCTACGGTGCTGCGATGAAGGACATTGGAAACGTAACGAAACAGGAAACGGGTCGCTGGTTGAACAATCGTGCTGAGAATTCTCACCTGCCGTTTCGACGACGAGAACGGGCGATGCTCCGCTTCAGGCAAATGCGATGTTTGCAGAAATTTGCCGCAGTTCATTCATCAGTCCACAACCACTTCAACCAGGAACGCCACCTCTACTCACGAGACAATTTCAAACTCAATCGCACCGCTGCTCTCTCCGAGTGGCGTCAGCTTTGTTCCGGATAAGTTCACGCGTTCTGCGGTAAACTGAGACTGGTTCGAATTGGTCTGACAGCACCTGTGAGCGACATTACCTTTGGCGTGCCGTGGATCACGAGGGTGAAGTTCTGGAAAGCTTCGTCACAAAGACTCGTGATAAGAAGGCCGCCTTGAAATTCCTAAAGAAAGCAATGCGTAAGCATGGCCGGCCCGAGGTGATCGTCACGGACCTGCTGCGCTCATATGGCGCTGCGCTGAAAGAGATCGGCGCCGCAAACAGGCAGGAAACTGGTTGCTGGCTTAACAATCGGGCCGAGAATTCCCATCTGCCTTTTCGACGACGAGAACGGGCCATGCTCCGCTTCAGGCGCATGCGAAGTTTGCAGAAATTCGCCGCAGTTCACGCATCTATCTACAATCATTTTAATCAGGAACGCAGCCTCTCAACTCGAACGAATTTCAAACTCAACCGCGCCGCTGCTCTTGCTGAGTGGCGCGGTCTCTGCGCGAATTAATGGACAGTGTCACTGTCCTTGCGGAGACTGGTTCGAATTAGTCTGGCAGCACCCAACTTGTCGTTAAACTTGAACCTGCGGGCCTTCCATGTAACGTATTTATGAGGACTAGGGGACCCAATGAATCTACGCGCGCTTTTTTTCACCATACTGCTTTTGCCTGCGATGACCTTCAGTAGTTCAGTTTTCGCCGAAAGCTGGAGAGCTGTCAGCCAAGGCAACAATCATGCTGCCATCTACAAAGATGTAGTGATTGTCGAAAATGAACCCGGAACCGGTCAATGGTACCTTGCCTTTGGCATTGAACCAAATTCCAATGTAAGCAGCCCTAAGGTGACATTGACCGCACCTGATGGAAAGCTCATGTTTTTTGAAGTGAACACTGAATTCACAGAGGTGTCCCCGCGGCCCGAAGCCGGGATTGGTATCCTGAGGTTCCCAATCAACCATAGCATCCTTGAGCTATTGCAGTCACATTCCTCGATCACTCTGAAACTCGGAGAGGTCGCGTACAGAAGCCCGCTGAAAGGGTCTCGCGCAGCGATTTCGACAGCCCTGGAGCGCGTGGCCCATGATGTTGCGGTTGCGGATGACGAGCAACACGCCATCGCACAAGCCGAGTCAGATGCGGCTCAGCTCAAAGCCCGTCAGGCAAGGGCCGTTCCGTTGGGCGGAATCCGGCCCTGGACCTACAGAGGGCAGAAAAACGCTGGAACTTTGGCGGAAAGTTTTGAGTCATCAGCCAGTGTAGATGATGAGACAATGAGCCTGGTCTACTTTCCTATTGATGATGCTTTCTTCCTCTGGTTCACCTACAATGGAGATCAGAGTTTCAGTCAGAAACACGCCGAAAGAGCGGAGATATTCATTCGCACCAGTGATGTGTCCGGAGGTGGACGCTACGAGAGCGATTATGTGTTCAAGGGCCACACAGTGGCACAACCTGACAGCAATCCAAGGCAACCCCAATTTGTCGTCACAAGACTGTCGCCAGAAGACATACGGGCCCTGCGCCTATACGATGGCAAGGACATCGGTGCCGGTTATTTCATTGGCGAAGATTGGAAGACCTACCGATTGCCAGGCAAAGACTTGTGGAAGTCTTTTGTTGAACTGGCAGTCGCAGTAAACCGCACAGACCTGTTAGAATGAGGCTTACGCCAGATGATCGCGGAAGGTTCGTAACGCGGAGAAATACTGTGCTTGTTAATGGCCAGTCAAAGACGTTCAAATCGGTGAAGAAGACTTCAGAACTCACTTATTTCGTTGCGAGTGGCTCTTCTAAAACTTAAGGCCGACTTAAACTGTGGGGAAGCCCATTGTAGGATTTCGGGCATTCAATAGGAGGGAACATGCCATGACAAAACTCAAGTGCTTTGGCCCATTTGTCGTTCTCATCGGGCTGATCCCATCAATGGTTTGTGCTCAATTGGAGATGTATCATAAATCCGACTTGGACCGACTTGGTCTTTCATATGATATCTTAGCGGGTGCCCAAAGATTGTATGAACGCAAGCTAGAATCGATGCTGAGTGATGGATTGAGCCCCGCCGAGCGAGGCCTTTTGCAACAACAAATAGAGCTGTCAATGTTTTGCATCGTCCAACGAGAGTACTTTTCCAATATCTCAATGCTTGGAAATGATTCTGAGAGATTTGCGGATCAACGCGATCTACTGAAAATAGATTACACCGTGTTTGCTGACGCGTTGCAACGATTTGACCTTGCCAACCGCGCCGACATGGAGCGGCAATACCACGAAAGTTTTGATGTGTATCGTGATCAACTTCGTAGCATTTATGCGCGCTACGATGCCGATGACCCTGTAGCAGCGCAAGAAATCAGCGATTTGACCACCAATTGCAAAGGTAAACTTGCAAGCATTGATCAGCTCCATAAAGCCGCCAATTAATCAGTCCGCAGTGTCAGAGGAAACTGATTGGGGCACTGTCAGAAGAAACTGACTTGAGCCGGGCAGGGCGGTTTCGTAGCGTCTAAAGATGACAAAATCTGATCCATTTCGCTATTTCAAAACGAGCCGTGAGATTATCCGCCTGGCAGTGATGTTGTACGTCCGGTTTCCGCTGTCGCTCCGCAATGTGGAAGACCTGCTTCATGAACGCGGCATCGATGTCAGCCATGAAGCCGTCAGATATTGGTGGCATCGGTTCGGTCCGATGTTCGCGTCCGAGATCAGAAAACGGCGGATTGCGGGCATGAAATCCAGCAAGTGGCGCTGGCATCTGGATGAGGTGTTCGTGAAAATCAACGGCGAACAGCACTATCTCTGGCGGGCCGTCGATCATGAAGGCGAAATCCTAGAAAGCTTCGTCACAAAGGCACGTGATAAGAAGGCTGCGTTGAAATTCTTAAAGAAAGCAATGCGTAAGCACGGCAGCCCCGACATGATCGTGACGGACGGGCTGGCATCGTATGGCGCGGCTCTGAAGGAGATGGGCGCTGCAGACAGACAGGAAACTGGTCGCTGGTTGAACAACAGGGCCGAGAACTCGCATCTGCCGTTTCGACGACGAGAGCGGGCGATGCTTCGGTTCAGACGGATGCGAAGTTTGCAGAAATTCGCCTCCGTCCAGGCTTCAGTCTACAATCACTTTAATCAGGAACGCAGCCTTTCAACGAGACCAAATTTCAAGCTCAACCGCGCCACCGCTCTGGCTGAGTGGCGTGGTCTTGGCGCGAGTTAACGGGGCAGCTTCACTGTACTTGCGGAGACTAGTTCGAATTAGTCTGGCAGCACCCGTCGCATAGCCTTCTGAAAGAGTATACTTTTTCGCCACGAACCGCATCGTTTAGTTCGCCCGCCGTAGGAAACATCTCAGCCAGATCGGCCGGTGCCTGGACGGCAACATAGTTGCGGTTAGGCTTGGATCGAACGACTGGACGAAGCAGCCGAACGGGCTGTTCGCGTAACCACCAACAGGCCATGCAAAGGAACGTTTCCTCAGATACGTTGTCTCCTGCCCAAACGACAACCGTATCTACATTCGCTTTGCCAATTTTGGAAACTAGGGCATTCCACGGGGTAAAGGCATCATCAACTTTTATACACCAGTCATCATATCCCTCGAAGCAGCGCCGCATGTAGTCGACCCTTGATCGACCATCATCTAGTGGTCCGTGGCTGAAGTCATCAGGTATGCAGAACACGGACCCCGGCATACCGTGATTTCTGCATGCAACTCGAAGGCTCCCAGCCGCACTATCTCCAAGCGCAATATGCAAAAATTCGAGCATCTAGAGCAGAAAAAGCAGAAGATCAGCGGGTCTGAATATTGTCGCGCGCACCGTTATCATTCCCACTCTGCACCGGTCGAGCGCCACGCTTTTTCTTCACTGTCCCAAACGCTGGCTGTCACACACGACGTTGGGTTGATCCCACCACATTGTGAGCCATGCACCTGCGATAGAAGAACTTTTTCAGCCCCAAAAGTCACGATATTCCATCCCTTGTTCAGCATGGAATGGACTTCATCGCTCACCAGAAAATGAGACATACATCCACCTGTTCCGCAGTAAAGCGAAGCCGCGGTAGAGCACGCAAAACCAAACTCGTTTAGAACCCAGTCGCTGTACAGGTCCCCATCTAGATCAACTCTCTCGACGGCCCCCCATCCCAGACCGAACTCACCATTGTCGAATTCTTCACAAGCTTTCTTGGCAATCTCGACTTTGGCCTGCAATCCTTTGGGCAACTCTTTCACATCAGCCGCGTTTGCAGGTCCGAACGAGGCAATACACAAAGCAGCAAAAGCAGAAAAAAGCCTGGCAAGTCTCAGAACTGGAGAATGGCGCAGTGAACTGGTGACAGTCGTCAGTTGCATTGATCGTACCGATAGTCACCGTACTCCAACCAGTTCTCAGAACCTTCCTTGAAAACCAGAAACTCAGATCTGTCCTCTCCAAGGAGCGCTACTACAAACCCCTTCGGCGGCTCCGAGTTTCCGAAATAGCTATACGCAGTCATCGCCCTTACTGTATCTCCATTGATGGAGACAATAGCATCCCAGTCCCCATCCGGGTTTTCGAGAATTGCGTATTCGATCTGGCGTTTGATCCCACCGCCACCACAATAAACAACGCCCTCGGGTGCTTCATACTGCGTTGAGGTTGAAGTGGATGCGCTTCCTCCACACGCGGCACGAAGCTTTTTGATCGCCGAACCGGAGCCCTTCAGGTCAAAAATTCCATATGTGACTTCCTGATCGATCATGGACAGGTTGACCGAGACATTTGCTGCGATCTGGTCAAGCACGAAACCGTAATCTTCCATGCTCCTAAAGGCCACTTCGACCGGATAATTATCCACGATTTGCAGGTCAGCGTTCTCGCGGCCTACCTGGAAAGAACCAACTTCAGTCGTCCCATTTTTCATAAAGCGAATGGAAATCCCCTGTTTCGCTATGATATCCTGACTGTCTTCGTAGCCAGGGGGCGCAAAGCGAATACGGTCACATTGCAGTTCCAATGTCGAGTTATTGGCCTGAACGTAAGCGTTGGGTGCAGGGGTGGAGCTGTAAACCCATTCGGCAGCGGCCGTCGTTGCCGTCGTTAATGTTAGCGCCAGCGTGCCCACGGCGATCATGATATGGTGCTTCATCTTGCCTCCTTAGAGAGCGGATATTGGGATTTCCGAAAGCCGGGAAATCGGTAGGCGATTATGGAGAGCCGGTTCACCGGCTCTCCTTTGGGCAAAGTGGTTAGCCTTCACCGAGATAGAATACGTTGTTAGCATTTCCTGCCACGTCAGTTTCACAAACCCAAGGCTGTTCGGCGTCAGGAACTTTCATCAGAAAACTGTATCCGTCTTCTAATTTGGTCACATCAGATACGCTGGTCCCCGAAACGCCCACTACCTCATTGGTTTTGGCGATACAGTTTAGCTCAGCCGCCGCTGTGCTTCCCATTGATTGAGCCGTCTGTTCATCACATGCAGTCAGCAAAACAAGGGAAGCACCTGCCAATAGAACGCCATACTTTTTCATTTTCTTTCCTTTTCAGAGTTAAGTTTCAGCCCAGAATACTAAGCGGCTTATGCTGTTCAGTTGTCATCACGCCGGAGGGCCGTATTCGTTTGCCCCTTCGTCGGATGGCCGGGTCAACCACCAGATCATCAACACCGACAGAATTAGTTGTAGGATGGATACCACCATAATCCCGGTTCCCCCCAGAAATGCTGCTGGACCTCTGAGTGCCTCAGGATCTTCAACGCTTTGTTCCAGAGCCGAAAATGCGACAACTCCTGTCATTAGCATAACCATGGTTGCAATGCTAAGAGCCATGGGAAGCAGCAAATACCATCCAGGCTTACCGGTATCATGCAAGCGTCTCCACCCAGCAGCCAGCATAGGGATCACAACACCAAGCTGGAACACGCTGGACAACACGTGTGTGCCTTCACCGGTTTCAGGATTGGAACCAAAAAGAAGGCTGTCAACAACAGCCAAGAGCGCACTCGTTACAACGACGAAAAGCACAAACCACCAGTACTCCGGTCGTGTTGCGCGCCCTGAAAACACAAGGTACTTTCTAAAACATGTCTTGATCGTGTCGCTAAATCCCATCTGTTCCTCCTTGCAGTTCACTAAATTCGCTTAACTGAATAAAAACGGTACCATTTTCAAAGTGACAATCAAGAAGTTGCACCTGGTGAATTCTGACCTGCCCGCCGAAACCTCACTAGAAATGATCAAATCCGTCTTGGCTCGCGTGTTAAAATCTCCATGAAACCCTCAGGCCGCCCCCAAATTCATCGCCATAGGTGTTTTTGGTGTAGACAACTCCAGCAGACACATCGACAGAACGACCAGGCGCACTTCTGAGGCCAAGACTGATCGAAACAGCATCAGGACCACGATGCGTTCCAAAAAAGGACTGCGAGACACCTGGAGAGGATGCAAACGCAGCGATTATCTCGTGCGCACTGTCCCGCGCAGCAAGGAAGTCGTGTTCATACCGAAGGGAAGCAATCGGCTCGAGGCCGCCAGCAAAAATTGGGCCTGTCGCATTCAACCCGATGCTTCCGACAAGACTCTCTGCTGTCGCATTCTGGATCGCCAATGCAGTGTCGCTCGGGCCACTTTCAGAAAAGGCGTCTTGGTCGTAGCGTGCATAGCCCAAGCCAATCTCCGGCGACACGCTCCAAGATCCGCTGGTCAGAAAATTGGTGTACTCGGCGCGAACTTCTGCTTGAAATGTTCGGCTGTCGTAATCGGCATTATGAATGTTTGATACTGTGCCTAAGAAGGCTTCGCGCGTGGCTTTTGTATTGGCCCAAGAAAACCCAGCCATGCCCGTAAATGACCAGTTGGGAACATCGTACTTCCCATAAGCACCAAC
This sequence comes from Tateyamaria sp. Alg231-49, assembly GCF_900143535.1. Classification (GTDB taxonomy): domain Bacteria; phylum Pseudomonadota; class Alphaproteobacteria; order Rhodobacterales; family Rhodobacteraceae; genus Tateyamaria. Next base: position 8,892 of record NZ_FRFA01000028.1, read on the forward strand.
GTGGTAAGCATCCGACGAAAGATCCAAAGATGTGGTTGATGACGAATGCTCATCCATTGAATAACGTCCGTAGCCCAAAAAGGCTCCAACGACTGCATTTCCATTTGACCAGAGATCCGCGCCCAACACGACGTTACCGAGATTATAATTAAATCCCGCCAAATCACCGTTTTTATCTATAGTTCCTTCCATCAACCCCGAATCTATCCAAACTCTGCGACCCTCATCGGTCAAACCCTCGACCCGGTTCCCTCCTGCGGCGCTGCCCCGCGCGCTTCCAAGAACCATATTGCGCAAGTGATCTCTATGTTCCAAAGCAACCGTCATGTTGGATGCATAGGCCTCGGGATGGAGGGAATTTAAGTAGCTGCCAACTTGGCCGTTGGTGAGTTGATTGAGTGTATTGTTGATCGTGGTGTTGCCACTATTGCCTGCGCTGGCAGCGAGTTGAGCCGCACCCTGCTGGTTGGCAGTCGTTGCGGAGGGGTGCGTGAGTAAGGAATTATTGTTTTGTTTTTGGGCGTTTAAGGTGAGGTCAGGCTTCCCGTTTGTGTTGGTATCGGTGATGGTAAAGTCGATCAGTGCAGGGATGTCGGCCCCTTCGACCAGGGGCGCGCTGGCTCCATCGATGAGGGTGCCGGCGACACCGCTGTTTTGTGCCTGTATGAGGGTGAAGGTCTGGCCATCAAGTTCGTCGGCGGTTAATGCCTGAGTGAGGCCGACGTTCAGTGCACGCATTTGTGTCAGGGTGACATCGCCATCGCCGTAGAGTATGCGATCGTTACTGGCGCTGCCACCGGTGACGTCAAGACGGACTTTGAGGGCGCCGCCATCAGCACTGGTTGGCTGGTTTAAGAAGTCGGGCTCGAAGAGTATTCGGTTGTCGGTGACGAGCGTATAGACATTGTGGTCGTTGAAGCCGAAGTCCATGACACCTTCTTCAAGGATCGAGATCAAGCCGTTGCCGTCAATAGTGCCATTGGCAAAGTAATTACCCTCAATGTAAATAGAGCCCTCATTGTTAATAACGCTATTAGGGCTTTGATACCATTCGCCACGACTGTTGACGCGGAAGTAGCTGAGATTATCTACATTTAAGTCGAAGAGTGAGGTGTTGCGACCAGTGTAGCCGTTGAGTGCGAAGGTGGAATCTGCGAGATTGATCGAGGCGTTGTGACTGGCTTGCATCTGTGAGTTGACCGTAAATATCGTGTTTTGCAAATCCATCGAGGACGCATCTTGTATTATGAGGACATCGACGCTGCTCTCGGCAATGTTGTGCTGGGAAAATTGTGTCGAGCCACCAAGGTTGTTTAGGTGGAGCAACCCTTTGCCGCGAATGCCAGAGTTTGTGTCGCTGCCATCCAGACTGACGTTGCCAAGGGTGCTGATGACACCGTCGGTGTTGAGTACGAGTACGCCCTGATTGCCGAAGCTCAATGCGGTATTGGTGAGTTTGATCTCTTGGTTGACTTGTAAGGTGGTATTGATACCGAGGTCGATCGCGCTGCTGTCGAAGGCAATTTCTTCGACTTCGAGTAAGGTTCCACTGCCTTTGAGGCGTAGCTTGGAGCCATTGGTAAACTCTAGATTGTCTGTCGAGTTCATGTAGACATTGGAGTAATGTAGAAAGAGTTCGCCATCGATCGTGCCTTGGATTGGGCCTCTGAAGTTGACTCTTCGGCCGGGGATGCTGGTGACCCCTAGATCGCCGGAGTAGAACAGCTCGAAGCTTGCGCCACTTGCGATGTTGAGCGTGAATTCAGAGGGGCTGATGTTGCCTTTCCATCCGGTGAATTTGTTGACGCCAGATTGCACCTGCAGAAGCATGGGAGCGCCGGCTTGGGGCAAAATCTCAATGTCCCTCAGGTCCATGGTGGAGTTATTGAGTGTCAGGCTATTATCGTTGCCAATAAAGATGAGCTTTACCGCGTCGCTATTGAAATCGACATTGTTGAGTGTCATGTCGGAGATACGTAAAAGGCGCACGTAACCTCTGCTGAGATCGCGGTCACCACCGCTGAGATTTGTGCCGAGTAGGTCAACTGACATTCGGCTTGCTGCCAGCGGGTCATTAAAGGTGACGTTTTCCCATACATTATAGAAGTCAGGTTGCTGGTAGGTGAGATCTTCTTCGAAGTAGAGTTTCACTTCGGTGGTATCCTTGAAGAGCAGTGAGTCATACTTTGGATCACTGGTACCGATACCGCCGAGAACGTTAACAAAGCCTCCGTAGTTGAGTTCAAGCGTGTCCGCGTAGGATGCCGTACTAAAGGCGAGCGATATGATCGCCGGAAAGAGTATGATTTTCATATTACTTGTTACCACTCAATCATCGGGCCGGCAGTCGACTTGACCAGCCGGTTTGTAAGTAGCCTTGTTGTCGCCAAAGGAAGACTCATTTTGCGCCCACAAGACGCTTGACGGTTCTGACGCAGACTGCGCCGGCCAGCGTGGCGACTCCGGCCAGAACGAAAAGCCAGCCGAGAGCCAGAAAATGGAAGGGCTCCTGCAAGACGCCGTTTTCACCGACAGATGCCCCCTGGGCATCATACACAGCCCAGAACACCAATCCAATGGCTAGCAGAGCCAGAGAAAGCAGTGTGAGTTTCGTCATGGTCTTACTCCTTTCTAGCCAGCTCAGGTGGCGCACCCGAAAGACCTGAGCGTCAGCACGCCAGAAAGAAAACGCTCTGGGCGCCAGGGACTTTGGCTTAATTCTTGGCTGCTTCAGCGAGGTCCGCCATGACCTTCTCGCAATGCGCCGAAGTTCCGAGGATGTCGCCTTCTGGCTCCCGTCCCTGAAGAGCCATTAAGTCTGATGCGGCCCGCGTCAGTACCTGATCGACCTGTTCTGGCGAAAGCAGTCGTTCGTTCTCAGCGGCTTGAACCGTTGCACATATACCTGCGTTAAGGCCTGAGGCGACCCCGAGCCCTGCTGCGGTCCCCGTCATTGCTGCACCGCCAAACACTGTCCCCAGCACCGCACCTATGACCAAACCAATGATCCCTATAACGGCCTTGCCCATTTTCCGTTTCCCTTTTTGTGCGCGTCGCTTGTCGTCACAGATTGCGCATGACTGAATTTTCGCGCGCAACTTCGCGCTGTCTTCGGGTTACTGTGTCTGCATCCAGCCGGCTTGATACCCTCGGGCAAAATACGGCTCGAAGCGTGAGTCGTAGCCTTCGTGGCGTTGATAAGCCATGCTGATGCCCATGCTGCCATCATTTGCGCCAGCTCTGAAACCGTCCATGTAATATTCGCACTCGTTACCGCCGAGATCAGAAGGGCAGGACGCTTTCATCACAGCTCCACTCGAGGAGCCAGACGTCTCGACGCAGGCGGCAAGGGCAAGTGGTAGCAAGGCCGTCAACAATATCTTTGGCGTTTTGCTTAGCGCCAACATCACAATATGTCTTTGTATACTCATGGTTCTCATTTTCCGAAGACATTTAAACCATTCATTAACCACTTGTTCTTTGGTTGTCGTTAGTTACCAGTCTCAATCCTCTTGTTTGAGAGTCTCAAGTGGATACCAAAAGTCTTATCGACTATCTGTAACGTTCGAACGCCCACTTTAGCGCAGCGATGCCCGGCGAATATTGAGAGATTTTCCCGTGTTCTTGAGCGATGTCCGTTGTTGTCGTGTCATGAGGATTTCGAGCCCACCGACCGACCAAAGACACCGGGGTTACATCAAATTCTTCCTTAAACGCCCGACTGAAGTGAGCTTGTGAAGCAAACCCCCAACGTTCAGAAGCTGCCTTAACAACGCCTCGCACGGGCTGTGCTTCCGACAAATCCCTATATGCATTGTTCAACCGGCGTAAAAGAATGTAGCGGTTCAAACCTCCAAACTCGTTTAGGTGGCGGTATAGTGTCGCTCTGGACAGATTCAATTCTTGGCATATCACGTCCACGCCAAGCCAAGTGTGTTTGAGATTCTTTTCGATGAATCCTTTGACGGTATTCACTTGGTCATACTGCGTATCTGAAGTTTTTTCTTCATATCTTCCATTGGTTAGAACGCTTCTAAGCACCCCGGAGATGCTTTCTGCAAGAGCCGCAGTCTCATTCTGGCTCAAATTTTCAAGCTCCTGAAATGCGGCGTCAATGGTCGCCAAAAGAAAACGTCCGAAGGCAGAATCAAGGCTGAAACTTAAGACTGGCGGATGCCTCGACGGGTCATACCCAAGTACGTGATAGGGCAAAAAGATCGACATCAGTTCGTGATCTGTGTGAACCTCGCTCTTGGGTCGATTTTGATCGATAAAGTGAAGTGAGCTGCTATCCAAGTGGAGTTTTTCACCATCTAACTCAATGGTTTCTCCGCCATACTTATACAACTTAACCTTTATGAAGTGATTGGGGTGCTCCTCGACCAGCATACTTGGTCTGGTTATGGTGTTTGCTTTCGCTCGGAATCGGAAAAATAAGATGTCCTTTGCAAACCACATATGCGAGGCAAATCTATAATCGCTCCCCGCACAGATTGCTGAAGTAAGATCATATGTTTCGTCGGTTATCTCACACCAAATTGCTCGCGCCTGATCTGGCGGCAAATCAAATGTATTGACGTAATAATGTGCAGCCATTCCGTAGCCCTACCAAGCGATGTCAGCAGAGTTTATTCATTCGAGTTCTTTGCTTCCAAATCACACTGTAACTCAGGAAGAAAATAAACGAAACTTAATGGAAGCGCATTTATTAAGAAATCGGGCACTGTCAGAGCAAACTAGCTTGAGACGGGTAGGGCAGTTCCGTACCTTCCGAATATGACCAAACCTGACCCATTTCGCTACTTCAAAACGAGCCGTGAGATTATCCGCCTGGCGGTGATGCTCTACGTGCGATTTCCTCTGTCTCTTCGAAATGTGGAAGATTTGCTCCATGAACGGGGCATCGATGTCAGCCACGAGGCTGTGCGATATTGGTGGCATCGGTTTGGGCCGATGTTTGCTGCGGAGATCCGCAAGCGCCGGATCGACGGCATGAAATCCAGCCGATGGCGCTGGCATCTGGACGAGATGTTCGTGAAGATCAACGGCGAGAGACACTATCTTTGGCGGGCCGTTGATCATGAAGGCGAAGTTCTGGAAAGCTTCGTGACGAAGACGCGCGACAAGAAGGCCGCGCTAAAATTCCTAAGGAAAGCAATGCGCAAACATGGTCGACCCGAGGTGATCGTCACGGACCTGTTACGCTCATACGGCGCCGCACTGAAAGAGATCGGTGCCGCCGACAGGCAAGAAACAGGCCGTTGGCTGAACAACAGGGCGGAGAACTCGCACCTGCCGTTCCGACGACGAGAGAGGGCGATGTTCCGTTTCAGGCGCATGCGAAGTTTGCAGAAATTCTCCTCCGTCCACGCTGCAGTCTACAATCACTTTAATCAGGAACGCTGCCTCTCAAGTCGAACCAATTTCAAGCTCAACCGCGCCGCCGCTCTTGCCGAGTGGCGTGGCCTGTGCGCGAATTAATGGACAGTGTCGCTGTCCTTGTAGAGACTGGTTCGAATTAGTCTGCCAGCACCGCCACTTCAATCAAATATTACGTTTAATATCAGAGACTTGTGGCGCGCGTGATAGATCTCGTCCCCCATTTTATCCGCCATCCCATTTTGGATGGATAGGTTTGTGGGCCGTCTCGCTGCCCGAAGTTATTCTGACACCAAAGTAAACATGCCCCCACCCCCTGGACCACCCCGGCCGGCACCTCGTTTTTCATTCTCAGACGTCAAAAGACAATCTGTAGATTTTTGATTTCAGACCTTGGTTTTGGGTCAGAGTACATTGGAGCAACAAAACCAGTGGGGTGCCTCAAAGCGGTCGTTCACGCCCCGAGGTGCCGAAGACCGCTGTGCGGACGAAGCTGCCTGATGCTGGTGCAGCGAACTTCGTCACCAGGCTTCCACTAGATTGTGGAACAATTCGCGGCACTGCAGCGCGATTTCCCGAAAGCGGTCATTAAACGCGGCCAAATTGCACCAAATCCAAACCAGTCGTTCGCTGCGTCAGCATCGGATGTCTCAGCTGCGGGACGAAGCGGTCACTTCGTACCAATCCAAGCAATTCCGTCTCTGACGTAGGCACGTTCGGAAACGCAGCGCGGCATTTACACTTTCAAGGGACCCAGCCTACAGCGAAATGCGGAAACGGGCAAAGCCGTCTGGGCCTTCGCCCGCYTCTTCAATATCGACGTCGACCTGGTCGATGTAAGCGCTGGCTGCAGGTCCCGTGTCGAAGAGGACCGTTGTGCCTTCCATCGGCGCAAAGGACCAGTTGCTGTCGGCACGCGGACTGATCGTGCCTTTTTCGACAATGTAGCGCACGATCACATCGCGGTTGGTGTCGGGCCCTTCAAAGACTGTGGTCTCGGCACTGGCACCGGGAAAGCTGCCGCCGCCGCCCGCGCGGTAGTTGTTTGTGGCGATGATGAACTCTGCCGCCATGTCCAGTGGTGCGCCGTTATAGGTCAGGTTGACGATGCGGTTCGCATTCTCGTCCAGCAACACGCCTTTGGGGTCATATTTCGAGGGCTGTGACAGATCGATCTGATACTCGACACCGTCAATCACATCGAAGTTGTAGCTTGGAAAGGCGGGATTCAGCAGCACAACGTMCTGCGCCCCGGGCGCGACCTGATTGAAAATACCAGCCGAGCGTTCCAGCCAATCCTTGACCTGTTGCCCGGTGACCCGCACGGCGCGCGCAGTGTTGGGGTAGAGGTAGAGGTCAGAGACGTTCTTGATCGCCACATCCCCTTTCGGAACATCCGTGTAATACTCTGGTCCGCCGCGGCCACCCGCTTTGAACGGGGCCGCAGCCGATAGGATTGGCAGGCCTTCATGCTTTGTGCCCTGCATCATCTGTTCAATGTACCAAAGCTGCGCMATGGACACGATCTGAACCGACGGATCGTCGGYRWCYRAMGYMAGYGCTTAKGGGTCSRWMTWGSSCAMAYKGCKAMGTAGAGTGTGTCTCATGKYYCRTCTGTAMCSASGCGAGRASCTCTGSAWCGMTKWSAACAAGRSCARTGGTGGACCGGTCTTCGTTGCGTTTGGAAATGGGCCGCGCTTCGGAAACGGCAGACACCACACGCCATTCATTGCCGTCTTTTTCGATCAGCAGATCAATCAGACCCATGTGACTGCCCCAGAATCCGCCCATCGTGGCGGGTGTTCCCATCAGGGTGCCCGCATCCACGTCCGCGCCCGCAAATTCAGCATAACCGGGCGAGGGGAAAACAAGGTGACTGTGGCCGGTCAGAATAGCATCCACACCGTCCAACCCGGCCAGCGGAACAGCGGCGTTTTCCATGCCGTCGCTGGCATCCGCAGCACCGATACCGGAATGGGACAGTACCACAATGATGTCTGCGCCCTGTTCTTTCATCTGCGGGATATAGGCTTTGGCGGTCTCAAGGATATCGCGCGCCTGAACTTTGCCCTCAAGATGGCGACGGTCCCAATTCATGACCTGTGGCGGGGTAAAGCCGATGAGGCCAACCTTGATCGCCTGTTCTTTACCAGCGCCATCGGTGACCGTGTGATCAAGGATGACATAAGGCGGGATAAGCGTCTTATCCTGTGTCGGGTCGCTGCCCAGTTCCAGCGTCACGTTGGCATTCACCACCGGGAAATTGGCCCCTGCAAGGGACTTCATCAGGAAATCGAGACCATAGTTGAACTCGTGATTGCCCAAGGTCGAGGCATCAAAGCCAAGCGTGTTCATCGCCTCAATGATGGGGTGCATGTCCCCGTCTTTCATGCCGCGCTCATAGGCGATGTAGTCGCCCATCGGGTTCCCTTGCAAAAAATCGCCATTGTCGATGAGAAGCGAATTTGACGCTTCGTCGCGAATGCTCTGGATTAACGAAGCCGTGCGGGCCAGCCCGACAGTGTCCCGGGGTTTGTCAGCGTAATAGTCGTAGGGGAACACGTGGACGTGCAGGTCGGTTGTTTCCATGATCCGCAAATGCGCCTGATTGCTGGCTGCGTGGGCGGAAAACGGGTGCAGGGCAATAAAACCCGCAGTGCTTGCAATAAAGCTGCGACGGCTGAGTGTTAAAGACATGATCCTGATTCCCCATTGTTGATCTGATTATTCTAACCATGCGTGTGTGAGCCGTGTGTGTCACCCCAAAGATCGCATTTTCGCAACTTGTCGCTGTTCAGCCAAGATTACACTCACCTAAGTTTTCGAAACAAAACCAAGGTTGCAAAGACCTCCACTGAAATCAATCGAGAAACCTAAAGCATCTGGTAAAATGGGTTCAGACCTGTCGTTCGCTGCGCTCTGCCTGAACGACCGCCTTGCGGGACCAAGCAGTCTTTCGCTGAAAGTGCAGAACCCCCTATTGCGGCCAGCCTAGTGGCAATTTTCATTGGGGGGTAGTACAACCCTCATCTGAGGATAGCCTTGGCCGTCGCCAAGTTTGTCCATGGGTCGTGCTGGCCGAAATACATCGCAGGAGGTTCGATCGAGGCGTTCACCAGCCCCTTTATCGCCAAGATCGCCCCGAGGACGCTGTACTCGGTGGTGAACACGATCCCGTCGGGGATCTCCACAAACTGCCCCAGCAATGCGAAGTTCTGAGACCCTTCGGGAATGACAGGTGGTCGGTCCCCTTCTGCACGAGGCAAAAACTGAGAAATGCCATAGGGCAAGCGACAGGGAACGCAGTACGAGGTGTCAAGGAGTTCTGCTTTTTCGTCCCCGTCCAGGTCGCCCCAGAGATGACCAAGGATCTCCTCCAGAATCTCGCGCCCTGTACACTCATACATTGGCTTTTTCACGAATTGCCCTTCGTTGTCCTCGCCGAGGGCTGAAACCCAGATCACGCAGGTGTCTGCGGCCTGTCCAGGATAAAAGGGTTGCCGATAGGTGTGCAGATGCAAGATCCAAGGTGAGTGCGTAAGGGGTAATGGGCTTTGCCGTCCCATCAACCGCTCTACGAGCCACTGGAACTTTCGCTCAAAAAGGCTGCCGCGGAAGGTCACAGTGCAATGCATCATCCTGGAGAGCGATACATCCCGCAGGAAGCGCTCAGGGCGGCCCAAGTCAGATTGCTTGGCCACCAATTTCTGCCAGAGCAAGTACGCTCCGCTTGGCTTCTCCGGGGGCGACATCGAGACGGGTTGGTCGTGGGACCCATAGGCGTGGTTGGATACGATTGAACCAATCGTCAAGAATGCCCTATCGTGCGGCTGAACCTCGATCGGGTCCATGACCTCACCGTCCGAGCTCTCCAAATGCAAGCGCTCAATCCAGCGCTGTCTGCCGTCGACTTTGAAGTCTGCGTCCGTGATGCGGCAATTGTAGTGGATGTTCACGCCTTTCTCAGTCAGGAGGCGCAACGCCGGCAAGACGAAGGAATGGTAATTCGTGTAGCGGGTACGTTCGAGCGAGGTCATCTTTTCCATGTCGGACATCCGGTGGAAAAAGAGACGCATATAACGTCGCATCTCTACCGCCGAGTGCCATGGCTGAAATGCGAAAAGGGCGCGCCACATGTACCAGTAGTTGCTGCGGAAAAAGGCGTCACTGAAATAGTCGGTGATTTTGGCATCATCGGGAATCGACGACTCCGGTGTTGCCATCAAGCGCGCCATCTGAACTGTCTCAATTGGGCCGAGGCCGAGGTCGTGGCCGCTGTCCTTTTCTCCATCTGCATGCAGCAGGCGGACGACGGTATCGACCTGGCATTCTTCATGGTTGCGCTCATGATCGTCGAGGCAAGAACCATGTTCGTCATAGGGGATAAGCGACCAAAGCTCTTTGGTGCAGCAGTAGACCTTGTCTTCGTACATCCGGCTACCGCGCATGAAATAGACAGGCTTGCCGTCGACCATTTTCATTGAGGCATCCATAGAGCCGCCTACCAGATCTCTCTCCGGGTTTTGTTCGAAAATATGGATGTTCGCCGGATCAAAACCGGCTTTCTGGACCAGATAAACTGCGGCCGATATAGATCCTAGGCCCAGACCGTTGAGATAAACCTTGGTATTGCTGCTGCTATCTTGCATCTGGCCCATTCTACTCTCCTCATTTGAAATGCAGAATAACTCCGGCAAAGCTGTAGGCAAGGTGAACTTTTGATCAGCCAACCGTTATCCTCCAGACTTATCTGATTGTTGTCGCGCTAAGGGCTTATTTGTTTTCTAACCCCATGCCGTTGGCTCTCAGGCGATCTGGTCGCACGAACGAAGAGCGCGAATTAAATTTGACGGCTTCGGGCTCAGAGCGGTCGTTCGCTGCACATTGAACGAACGTCCGCTTTATGGAATGGGTATATGTTCGATGTTTTACAGAACTTGCTCCCCGTAGTACTTTTGATGGCAATCAAGAGAGCTCCAAATGCCGACAAACCGTCAAACCCGTTTCCTTCAAGCAGTCGCGGAAGCGGCGAGTAGTGCGAAGCCCGCAATTCGACGCGGACGCCCAACACCTGATAACCTGACGTCTCAGGGGCGTTCCAAGGGCCTGTCAGCGATGCGCGGGGCAAAACGGTGCCGTGGAATCAACAGAAGCGGCAACCCATGCCAGGCGCCCGCTATGCGCGGCTCTACGAGGTGTCTAAAGCACGGCGGTCGAGTGGAAGTCCCGGATCATCCCCATAACATACGACGTTTCTTTGAAGGACATACTGCTGCTTCGAATACTTCGGGGGCCAGCGAAATGTCGGACCAAGAACATTGGGATCAGTTGCCGTATCGGCTAAAGCGGGAAGTTCTTGATGTTCTCCCGCCCGAGGTAATTGTGAACTCGACAAAACTGTTCCTGGCCGCGCGTGTTTGGATAGAGGTCAGGGGCGGAGGCTACTCGGCTATGCAGCGTTTTTTGAACGCTTTTGTGCGTATTTAGGTACCGCTATGCGCTCGGTAAAAATGGCCATGTTTTGTAAAGGAAGGGGAAATGCACAGTGGGACTCCAGAGGTTCATTTTGTTCTTCGCCCGCTTCTGAGGGTCTGAATTTATGAGCTTTCCTAAATAATTATACCAGCCTTCTTCCCTACGGTCTGGACTCACATAGACCCGCGCAACCCCAAGTGACTTCGGGAACAGATGTTTAATGCGTTTCAAATGTGCTTCGTGAAGCCAGTAGAGATGCGACACGGACAATCCTCCTGTCGCAGTTGAAGCACGAAGCCGCAATTATTGGACTCGGCCACAGCAATGTCTGCTTAGCAAGGAACACTGGACATCCGACTAAAACACTCAGATGACCGCCTTGAGCCCAGAGCAGTCATGGTCTGGCGCCTAGATTTGCAGATCCAGCAATCTAGTTGTCCACATCATCAGTTGCGCCGCCGCCAGAAAAGCGGACGTTTGGTCCGCCCGCAGGGAGGTTCGATGGCGCTATGACCGAGTTGCCGTACTTTGCTGCCAATCGAGAGGATTTCTTAAAGGTCTGCTTCCAAGGCCAGGGATTAGGCGATGCACTCGCGAGGTTCGATTGGGTAGGCTTTTCCCAACCACCACCTCATGCTGGAAGTGAATTGAAAAATGATTTATTGGGAGCCTTATGCGATCCAGAACAATGGAAAAAGCAATTCAGACACTCAGCGCCGGTATCACGAACGAATCAATCCGGGCCGTCGGCCGTGATAACTAAGCTGGCACAAGAAGCAAATTCCACCTAGGCGGGTTTTTCCACTATCAGCTATCGATTCGAAAGGCCATTTTTGCATCGAAATGGCAAATTACAGCAAAAATGGGGCCTTTTCTTGCCAAAGTGTGGCTAAAATTTGTAACTGAACCTACAATAAAACCCGGCGACCTATGCAACGCAGCGCCGTAAATGTAACTAGCAACTGGCTAAGCCAAACGGTGACACAACATGGACTTTAAGAATTTATTTATAGCATCTGCCTTTGTGCTTGGCACCTCATTCACGGCAGCACATGCAGCGACAGTCTGGGCAACACAGATTGACGTAGGCGATGCCGGTCTTGCTGGTGCGGGCTGGGATGCGGAAGCGCAAACTAACACAACCGAGCGGGACAATCCGGGCGACGCTCTTGGTGCCCCCGATGTTTTTACTGATACAGAGGGTGGTTTCTTCTCCATCCCCCAATTAACCGCGGTTGTTCTTGGATTCGGAACGGTTTTCGGCGGTGATGCTAATATCTTCGAAGTTACATTCGGATGTGGTGGACCTACCTGTTCATTCGCAGAGTCCATTGATGTCTACGCGTTGAATGGTGCATACACAGCCGACGATGACGGCTTCACTCTGGCCGACCTTCAAGTTTTGGGTTTTGGTCTCGTAGCCTCTCTGCCGAATGGCCCCGCAAATGTGTTAGGCGGCGCAACAGTCAATATCGGTGGCCCGTTCTCGTACTTGGCACTCGTCGATACGAGCTCAGGCGGTGGAGCCTTTGACGTAGATGCCGTTGGTGTTCAACCTGTACCTCTTCCTGCGGCAGGTCTAATGCTTCTTGCAGGCCTCGGCGGTTTGGGCGCGATGCGCCGCTTTGGACGCCGCAAGTCCTGAGCGACTGACGTATTAACAGGGTAACGAAAGGGCACTTTTTCAGGTGCCCTTTTTATTTGCCCAACTGGTATCAGCGGTCGCTCAAAAGTCTCATTCATGGCCGGAAGCAGAATTTGATAGTTCCGACCGCATTTCCAAAGTGAGTTGCAGAGTTAGCGTCTTGGTTGAGCAATCTTGGTGATTTTCGCCGCGTGTGTATCAGGGTGCTTTGTCCTGTGTGGATGGCTCCCTTTTTGCAAGTCCTATTTGATGATTTGGATTTGTCAGAAGCAGTCTTGTGTTCGGCCTATTCGCGCGACGCACATGGCCGCTGGCCCTGATGGTTTCCACCAACCAAGTCCCATTCCGCAACTCGAACAGCAAGCGTTCAGGACAAAGCACGGGGCGTCTTGGTTTTAGGGCTGACAAAGTTCCATCACTTCATTGGTCTTGCAAACTCCTGTGTTTACGCCGGTGTGTTTAAACGGACCTCACTTTGTATGGCTCATTCCGGTTCAGTACGGCCCAGATCATGCGTGCGGTTTTGTTGGCCATGGCAACAGCCGCCACTCTGCTTGGTTTGCGGGACAGAATGTCTGCAAACCATGGATCAAACC
>NZ_FRFA01000003.1 GCF_900143535.1 Tateyamaria sp. Alg231-49
CATTTGGGCAGCACCGGTGATCATGTTTTTGACGTAGTCGGCGTGGCCGGGGCAGTCAACGTGGGCGTAGTGACGGGCTTCGGTCTCGTATTCCACGTGCGCGGTCGAGATCGTGATGCCACGGGCCTTCTCTTCGGGCGCGCCGTCGATCTGGTCATAGGCCTGAAAATCGCCAAAATACTTCGTGATCGCCGCCGTCAGCGTCGTCTTGCCGTGGTCAACGTGACCAATCGTGCCAATGTTAACGTGCGGTTTGGTACGTTCAAACTTTGCCTTTGCCATCTTTCAAGACGCCCTTCTTTGATCAGTGTGGGACAGAGTGCCCAATTTGGTATCGCGGGCGATGTATTGTGCACGCAACAGAAAATCAAGCGGATGCTGCACCCAATCCGCCAATGACTTGCGGGGCACAATGCGCAAAGAACTGTTGATCAAGCATGGGGACTTGCGGCGGGCGGTCCAAATGGGCGCGCGCGACGAAGAGACTAGCTGGGTTCTACCAAAACCGTCTCGCCAGAAATCGCGACAGGATCAGGCTCGAACCATCCCTGTTCTTGATGCTGACGCACAAGATAGCGTTCGACCGCCTTAGCAGCATTTTGGCTCAGCTCGACCAACTGTTCTTCGGCGCTCATGGTATATCCAGTTCCAACGATCGCACCTGTGCCGAAGGTCTCGAGCACGGTAATCTGCTCGGGCTTGTCATTCAATTTCTTGCCTGCGGCATCGTCATACACTGTCACGTTAATGATCAGAGCGGATTTTGGTGCCAGCACCAGTGGGACACCGGGTGGTGCCAGCGCGTAACCTTCGACAGAAATCCCAAAGTGGTAGCGGCTTGGGCCATTGTAGCGCCCAAAGCGTTCGGCGATTGCCGTGCGCACGGTTTCCGTCAGTTGCGCCTCGGTTGCATCGCGGCTGACAGGGCTCTTTTGTGCCTTGGATGCGATGACGATGTTGTGCACAAGTCGGAAGTCGCCCAATGGCACAGGCGCTTCATCCAGATCACCACTGGCGCTACATGCCGCCAGAATCACCATCATCAAAACGCCCAGAACTGCTCGCACCATGCCAGTTTTCTCCCAGTTTCACTGCTCGCATGTCGATAGCGCAGGTGCGACGTGGGCGCAATTGCCCAACCCCGTTACCCTCATATATGTGACCTGGCTGCCAAGAAGAACGTGATGCCAGACTCTGCCCAGCTTGCCCGCCTGCCCGTCAGGGTGCCGCTTGTGAAAGAAGTCTGGGGCATCTGGTAAGCCTGCCGATGGCGCGCTGCAACGTGCTGGGAATCTTCCCCGCCACAATGCTCAGCCGGTTCAAGGTTCGCCCTGTGCCCGGGCGCGATCCGGGGCCTACAATGATCCTGACATTGCGCCCCGCGGGCGGCCTGTGGCTGATGACCGAAGCTGTCTAGTTTCCCGCAGGTTTGCAGATGTTTTGCAGCGCAGCCCACTCTTTGTCATCCAAGATGGGCGTGGTGCGTCCTTGGGTCTTGGCGAACGTACGGGCCGCCTCCGCCCGGTCGGTCGTTTCGGGGTGGCTCGACAAATACTCGGGCAGGTCAGGCAGGGTGCGTTCAAGCCCATCGAGACTGTCAAAGAAGGTGGCCAGCGCTTCTGCATCCGCACCCGCTGCCTCCATCATATTGAGGGCGAAAACATCCGCCGCTGCCTCTGCCTCGCGGGTGTAGGACGCGTTGAGCGTATATTCGGCAGCCACAACGACAGCAGAACCGCCAGCAAAGTCACCAAGCACGAGCGCAAGTAGCCCTGCCGAACCTGCTGCGCGCAGTGCATTGCGTGTGGTATCGCGCGCTTCTACGTGGCCGATTTCGTGGGCAAGCACGGCTGCGATCTCATCTGGGGTTTCAGCGCGATCAAGCAGCCCGCGCATGATTACAATCTGCCCACCGGGGGCCGCAAAGGCGTTGACCATCTTGTGATTGAACACACCGATGTTGAGGTCATAGCGCAGATCGCCCGCCTCAGTCAGTCGCGCCGTCATCTTGTCCAGTGCCGCGCGCCCATCCGGATTGGTGCATGCAAGTCCGCCCACCTCTTTACCGCCCAAGAACCGTTCCATCTGGTTCACGACGGTTTTGCCGTACGCAACTTCGCGTTCAATCGGGATCAGAGTTGCCAGCGTATTGGCCATAGCCGGGAGAATAACGAAGATCATCAGACCAATGGCAGCTGCCGCCACACCGACGCGCGTGGCCACTTTGCGCCCCGTCCCTTGCGCCACGTCGCGCCGTTTCAAATCCGGGCAAAGGCGGGTCAGGATGCTGATCATATCCGCATCTTCCACCGTCAGACGCGCGGTGCGGATCAGCCCACTGTCCAGTGCCGCATCCGCACGCAGTTTCAAAACCACCTGATCGGTGCGCGCGTGATCAGCCAACGCCCGGATCGCATCCAGCGGCCAGTATTGCGAACCTAAGGGCAATTCGGGATGTGTGAGGCGCAGGGTTTCTGCGGCCGTATCGACGGCCAGATCAACATCCAACCGCTGTCCGCTTTCGCCATCAAAGAACCTCCCCACCGCCTGCATCAGATGGCACCACCGACATCAAGCGCATCCGCGAACCCTTCAGCATCCGCACCTGCGTCCGCCGCGCGTTGTTGAATGGTGTTGAGGTGGTCGGCGTTGTAGACATGAAGGTGGTTGACCGCATGTTCGATGATCGGCTGTGTGATCATCACGAGGCTCAGCCCTCCCGCGATAAGAAAGGCCGCCATGTAAAGCGCCGCGATGAAGACCAGCAGGGGTATGTTCCCGGCCAGCAGCGCTTGGTTCATGGTGACAGAAACCCCGCCAATCACGCCAAAGACGACACCCATCAAAACAGAAATGATGATTGACCCAATGATGAATATGCGCAGGACCTGACCGGTTTCCATGCGCGCGTCAAAGGTCACCTCGCCGTCCAGCACCTTGTGGCGTGTCAGATAATTGAAGGCGTAGACCCGATAGTAGGCAAGGCCGATGAGCAGCCAGATGATGCCAACAAAGATCGCAATTCCGCCAATGATCGCTCCGCCTACTCCCGAGGCCGCAGCCATAATCGCCAACAGGAAAAAGCTGACGACGATAATTCCCAGACCGATAAACACATGCTTCATACCCGCATACAGGTCCTGCCAGCGCCCGGTCTGAACAAACTGACCATCGCCGTACCAACTGCGGTCCGCCATGTACTTTTCCAGTTTGAAGGTCGCCAGCGGGTTCAACAGGCCAAGGGTCATTACGTTCAGCACGTAATACCCCAGTGCACGCAACGCATAACCCCAAGCGCCGTTTTCCATGCCAAATCGGATACCGCGCCAGCGCGAGCGCGCCATCTTGTAGCGCCGTGCTCGGTATTGGGCGAACAGCATTAACGGCAAGACGGCCAGCAAGGTAATGTAGATCGCTCCGATCTGAGCCAGTTCCTGACCTTGGCTTTGCGGGTCCACAAACAGGTTCAGACCAAAGTAGAACAGCGCCATCTGCACGACTCCCAGATAGACCGCCAAAATGACAATCGCGACCAGAAAGCCCAGAAACTTTTCAAGCCCTGTACCCGTGTATTCAAAGCTGTCCCCATCGCCCGAAGCCGCCGACCAGATGTATTTGCGAATGCGTGTTTTGGCCCAGAAGCGGTAAATACCAACGGTCACGAGCGTCAAAAAGGATGTCAGAATATAGAGGCGAAACAGGGCTCCACGCGCGCCAAAGTAGCGACCTTGAATTTGTGAACTCATTAGTTTTGATCTCTTTAGCAGTGACTCTTTTCAGTAATCACGACCATGTGGCCGTTTCGCGGCGAAATCAGTTAAACTTATTGTCTCGTGGAAATCCTCGTGGGGCCATTCGGCCCGCACCTGCACGTTTTCCATGCCATTCACTCAATTCGGTTTCCGTGCGCGTTCTGCCTGCAGGATCACTCCAACTCAGGCCCTCTTCACGGTTGAAGGTCGTGGCATCGCTTAGCCCGCCATCTTTGTACTTTTGCAACCGAACGCCCTTACCCCGGGCCATTTCAGGCAGTTCATCAAGACCAAAGACCAGAACTTTGCGGTTTTGGCCCACAACGGCAACGCTGTCTCCGCTTATGGGCGTGCACACGGCAACAGCCACGTCACCGCGCACGTTCAGCACTTGTTTCCCGCTGCGAGTTTGGGCGATCACCTCATCCTCGGGCACGACAAATCCATCCCCAGCCGTCGAGGCGATCAACAACTTGCGCTCGGGCACATGGATCATGATCGAATGAATTTGCGCTTCATTCGGAAGATCGACCATCAGCCGCAGCGGTTCACCCATGCCGCGCCCACCCGGCAGGTTTGACGCCGACAACGTGTAGAACCGTCCGTTTGAACCGACGACAACCAAGCGATCCGTGGTTTCAGCATGGAAAATAAACCGGGGGCCATCACCGTCCTTGAACTTCAATTCACGGGTCAGATCGATGTGCCCCGTCATCGCACGAATCCAACCCATCTGGCTGCAGACAACGGTGATGGGTTCGCGATCAATCATCGCCTCAAGGGGCACGTCCTCGACTGTACCCGCCTCGGCAAAGGTGGTGCGGCGTGCACCGCCATCCCAGTCCTTGCCGAACTGCTTTTTGGTGGCCTTGAGCTGGTCAGAAATGGCGTCCCACTGCAGGCTTTCGCTTTCTAGCAGGTCTTCCAATCCCGCACGCTCTTCCATCAATGCGGACTGCTCGCGCAGCAACTCGACCTCTTCCAGCCGGCGCAAAGACCGCAAGCGCATGTTCAGAATGGCCTCGGCCTGCACGTCGCTCAGTTCGCCGTCACCGGGCACGGGTGGGACGTAGGCGGCCTCGTTCATCGCGCGCGGGTGATCTTTGCCCCAGTCTTCGCGCATCAGTGCGGCCTTGGGATCATCATCAAAGCGGATGATGTCAATCACACGGTCGAGGTTCAGGAAGGCGACGATCAACCCTTCGAGCACCTCAAGGCGGTGGTCGATCTTTTCCATCCGGTGCTGGCTGCGCCGGATCAGCACTTCGCGGCGGAAATCAAGGAAGGCGCGCAGCACCTCCTTCATCGAACAGACTTTGGGCGTCACACCGTCGATCAAGACGTTGAGGTTCAGCGAAAACCGCACCTCAAGGTCTGAATTGCGGTAGAGCATACCCATCAACACCTCTGGATCCACGTTCTTGGAACGCGGTTCGAGGATCAGGCGAATGTCATCCGCAGATTCGTCGCGCACATCGCCGAGGATCGGGATTTTCTTTGTCTGGATCAGCTCGGCCAGCTTTTCGATCAGCTTGGACTTTTGGACCTGATAGGGAATTTCAGTGACGACAATTTGCCACTGTCCACGGCCCAAGTCCTCAACCTCATAGCGGCAACGCAGGCGGAACCCGCCCTTGCCCGTACGATAGGCCTGCGCGATCTGATCGGCAGGTTCGACAATGATGCCCCCAGTCGGGAAATCCGGGCCGGGCACGTAGTTCAGCAACGTGTCATCGCGCGCGTCCGGCGTTTTGATCAAATGCAGGCAGGCGTCACACAACTCAGCAATGTTATGAGGAGGAATGTTGGTCGCCATGCCCACGGCAATCCCGCTGGAACCGTTGGCAAGCAAATTTGGGAACTGCGCGGGCAACACGACAGGTTCCGTCAGCGTGCCGTCGTAATTGTCCCGGAAATCAACAGCATTCTCGGTCAACCCATCCAGCAGCGCCTCAGCCACAGCCGTCATACGCGCTTCTGTATAGCGCGATGCAGCCGGGTTATCGCCATCGATGTTACCGAAGTTTCCTTGCCCATCAACCAGCGGGTAACGGACGTTGAAATCCTGTGCCAACCGGGCCATCGCATCATAGATCGCCGCGTCCCCATGGGGGTGATAGTTGCCCATCACATCGCCGGAAATCTTCGCCGATTTGCGAAACCCGCCGTTCGAGGACAGGCGCAGTTCCCGCATAGCGTACAAAATGCGCCGGTGAACGGGTTTCAGCCCGTCGCGCGCATCGGGCAGCGCACGGTGCATGATCGTGGACAGCGCATAGGTCAGATATCGCTCGCCCAAGGCACGGCGAAGCGGTTCGGATAGGTCCATATTGGGGGCGTCGGCCTGATCTGACATATATGCTGTGTAGCGGGCGGTTGATAATCCGACAAGCTGTCAGCCCGCCCTTTTCGGAAAAATCAAAGACCTTTGCGCGGCGCACACGTTGCTTTGTCACAACAGCCGTCCTTGGGGGGAAACTCTTTGTCATTTAACCCGTGATAGGAATCGCTGCGCCTGTTACAAACACATCGCGTCATGCGAATTCTGCTGGCATGAGGCGCTACGATGAATAAGTACAATTTGGGGGGACGCACAGAATGTGGCGTTTCATTTTGATCAGTTTCGCGTTTCTTGGCTTTGTCTTTTACGAGATGAGCGGGGGCGGTGAGTTCGATTCAGAAGAACTGCGACGGTCCCGCGTGGAAACCCCACCTGTTGTAGAAACCTCAAATCCCGAGACAAGCCAGACCGCGCAAGCGCCCCTTCAGGACCCCGAAGACGTGACCCGCGTGTCGCTGAGCCTGACGTCAGTAAACGATGTGCTGCGTCCAACAAATCTGCGCACGCAACGAGCCAAAGTGATCGCCAATGCCAACGAGGTCGAACAGACTGACCAAGTCCTGAGCGAAGCTGCACCCGCCGTGATCCTGCCCAGCCTGATCATGGACCAATCGGCCGTTACAACCGTCACCTTTGGCCAAGATGCGAATGATCAGCAGATAGTAGCAGTTTCTGCGCCTGCCGCATCCGCTGCCCCTGCCGCACAAGAGGCAAGCGCATTTGACGTCCGGTCTGTCACCGGAGACAGCGTGAATGTACGCGGTGGACCCGGCACTGACTTTTCGGTGGTCACGCGGATGGTACGCGGCGACAAAGTCGAAATTCTGCAAGACCCCGGACAAGGGTGGGTACAACTGCGCCTCGTTGGCGGTGGACCCGTGGGCTGGATGGCGGACTTTTTGCTGAGCGACGGCTAAGACACCCCCCGCCCCGTTGATTTTTCGTAGATGACCTGACACTGACTGCGCCTCAGCTTTGGCGGAGGCGCGCATGGCGCAAAAATCAATTCTCATCACCGGATGCTCGTCAGGCATTGGCTATGCATCAGCCATCGGGCTTCGGGACGCGGGCTGGCGGGTGTTCGCCTCTTGCCGCAAGCCGGAAGACTGTGTGCGGTTACAATCTGAGGGGTTTGACAGCCCACTGATCGACTATGCCGACCCAGCCAGCATCAAAGCAGGCCTTGCCGAAGTCCTTGAGGCAACCAGTGGCACATTGGATGCTCTGTTCAACAACGGCGCTTATGGAATTCCCGGCGCTGTCGAAGATTTGCCGACAGAAGCCCTACGCGCGAATTTCGAGGCCAACTTTTTTGGTTGGCACGAGCTCACACGTGCTGTGATTCCGGTGATGCGCGCCCAAGGCTATGGCCGGATCGTGCAAAACTCCTCTGTTCTGGGTCTTGTGACCTTGCGCTGGCGAGGGTCATATAACAGCACCAAATTCGCCCTCGAGGCGCTGACAGATACGCTTCGTCTCGAAATGCGGGACACACCAATCCATGTCATTCTGATCGAACCAGGTCCGGTCACGAGCAAAATTCGCGCCAACTCCATTCCGCACTTTGAACGCTGGATCAATTGGGAGGCGTCGCCCCGCGCCGAGCAATACCGGCGCGGACTGCGCAAACGTTTGTACGAAGACAATGGCCCAGACACGTTCGAACTGCCACCCGAAGCGGTTGTCAAAAAGCTGCGTCACGCCATTGAATCTCCGCGCCCACGGCCACGTTACTTTGTGACCACCCCTACGTACTTCATGTCGTTTCTACGCCGAATTCTCCCGACAAGGGCTCTAGATTGGGTCCTCTCTCGGGTTTGAAGACAGGACGTCTTCGCTTTTTGCAAATGGGCCGCTAAGTGATGCGGTAACTGGAAAACACAAAGAACGGACCGGACATGTCACAGGATCCTTTTCTCATTTTGATCGTACTGGCCTGTTTGGCTGTTGTGGTCGTGCTGATGCTGGGCCTTGGTGGTTTTGCCAAAGGGTCCGGATGGGCACAAAAGAACTCAAACAAGCTGATGCAGTATCGCATCGCAGCACAGTTCGTCGCGGTTCTGCTGATCGTGGCCTATGTGTATTTTCGTCAATCCGGAGGGCAATAGGGCATGGTTGTACTGAACAAAATCTACACAAAAACCGGAGACGCAGGCGAAACGGCGCTTGGAAACGGTGCCCGTGTGGCGAAACACGCCATGCGGGTCACAGCCTACGGCACGTCAGACGAGTTGAACTGCTTTGTTGGTGTGGCCCGGCTTGAAGCATCGGGGGATGTGGATACAGCCCTGAGCCGCATCCAGAACGATTTGTTCGACCTTGGCGCCGATCTGTGCCGCCCTGACATGGAAAAAGATGCAGAGGCAGAATACCCGCCATTGCGGATGGCCGATTCTCAGGTTGACCGGCTCGAGTCCGAGATTGATGCCATGAACGACGCCCTTGAACCCTTGCGCAGCTTTATCCTGCCGGGTGGGTCGGCCCTGTCAGCGCATCTGCACGTGTGTCGTACCGTCGCACGGCGCGCCGAGCGGCTGAGCGTGGAACTGGCCACAATGGAAGCGGTGAACCCGGCGGCCGTCAAATACCTCAACCGCCTCAGCGACTGGTTCTTTGTGGCCGCGCGCATCGCCAACAACGGCGGCAAGGATGATGTATTGTGGGTTCCGGGGGCGAACCGCACATAGTGCGGGCTAGCCTCTCAGAAGGGCTAAGCGCCGGGGTGCTACGGGCTACTACTGCCCTTCAACCGTTTGCAGGTTCCCACAACTCAATTGGTGTGCCTTCTGGATCCTCCAGATGTGCGAACTTACCGACCCCCGGCATCTCTTCCACCAACCGGACATCGATCCCGGCCGCTTCGAGTTGCGCCATCATCGCCGCCAGATCGCGGACTCGGAAATTCAGCATGAATGCCTTGTTGGCGCTGAAATAGGTGGTGTCGGCAGCAAACGGGGCAAACACTGTCGCCCCACCCTCAGCCATCCAAGGTGTCTGGTCAGCGGCAGTGGGCACAAGATCAATGCCCAGCGTGTCACGATACCATTGTGCCAACACCTCCGGCTGCTTGGACCGAAAGAAAAAGCCGCCAAAACCTGTCACCTGTTCCATGTCTCCACTCCTTTGACACACCATACCATGTTTCCTATTCGCGCGCAGTGATGACAAAACGCGGCGTCTATTTGCTATGACGCGACGATTTTGACCTGTTTCCGTAACGACGCTTTAGGTAAACGGACCAAGACCAGCTAACTCGCTCTGTGAAAGACGAGTCGTATTTAAGAGAGGAACGCTCATGAAGGTGCTTGTGCCCGTCAAACGCGTGATCGACTACAACGTGAAAGTGCGCGTCAAAGCGGACGGATCGGGTGTTGATCTCGCCAATGTGAAAATGTCGATGAACCCCTTCGACGAGATTGCCGTTGAACAGGCCATCCGGTTGAAAGAAGCCGGCCAGGCCGAAGAGATCATTGCGGTCTCTGTTGGTGTCAAGCAAGCGCAGGAAACACTGCGTACTGCACTTGCCATGGGCGCGGACCGTGCGATCCTCGTCATCGCAGCGGATGACGTTCACACCGACATCGAGCCTTTGACCGTTGCCAAGGTCCTTAAGGGTGTGATCGACGAAGAGCAGCCGGGCCTCGTGCTCTGCGGCAAGCAAGCGATCGACAACGACATGAACGCGACCGGCCAGATGCTGGCAGCACTCATGGGTTGGAGTCAGGCGACTTTTGCCTCCGAAGTAGAGATTGCCGCCGACAAGGCGAAAGTGACACGCGAAGTGGATGGCGGTTTGCAAACCATCGAGGTGAGCATGCCCACGGTCATCACCGTTGACCTGCGCCTGAACGAGCCGCGTTATGCGTCGCTGCCCAATATCATGAAAGCCAAGAAAAAGCCGCTGGATGAAAAGACAGCTGCCGATTACGGCGTTGATGCAGCCCCCCGCCTTACAATCGTGAAAACCACTGAGCCCGAGGCGCGCGCCGCAGGGATCAAGGTGGGTTCGGTCGACGAGCTCGTCGAGAAACTCAAAGAAGCGGGAGCAGTGTAATGGCAGTCCTACTACTTGCAGAGATCAATGACGGCGAACTGGCGATGGACGCCACGGCCAAAGCGGTCACGGCTGCAACGTCGCTTGGTGACGTTGTGGTGCTGGCGGCGGGTGCGACCTGTGCCGCTGCCGCTGCCGAAGCAGCGACCATTGCGGGCGTGTCCAAAGTGCTGTGCGCAGAGGATGCAGTCTACGGCAAGCGCCTTGCTGAGCCAGTGGCTGATCTGATCGTGTCGCTGGCAGGCGACTATGACCATGTCGTCGCCCCGGCCACGACTGACGCCAAGAATGTTATGCCTCGCGTTGCAGCCCTGCTCGACGCTATGGTCATCTCAGATGCAACGGCCGTGATCGACGCCAACACGTTCGAACGACCAATCTATGCGGGCAATGCGATCCAAACAGTACAATCCGGAGATGGAAAGAAGGTCATCACCTTCCGCACATCCACATTTGATGCCGCAGAAACCGGTGGATCGGCTTCTGTCGAAAACATCGCTGCTGCCGCTGATCCGGCACTGTCGTCTTGGGTTGGAGACAAAGTCGCAGCAAGCGATCGTCCCGAACTGACGTCAGCCGGTGTGGTTGTGTCCGGTGGGCGCGGCGTTGGCTCCGAAGACGACTTTGCTCTGATCGAGAAACTGGCAGACAAGCTTGGCGCTGCTGTCGGTGCATCCCGTGCGGCGGTCGACTCTGGTTATGCGCCAAACGATTGGCAAGTGGGTCAAACCGGCAAGGTTGTGGCACCTGATCTATATGTTGCCGTTGGCATTTCCGGTGCGATCCAGCACCTTGCCGGCATGAAAGACAGCAAGATCATCGTCGCAATCAACAAGGACGAAGAAGCCCCGATTTTCCAGGTGGCGGACTATGGTCTGGTTGCGGACTTGTTTTCGGCAGTCCCAGAGATGATCGAAAAGCTGTAATCACAGCCAAATCACCAGAAAAAGGCTCGCAGCAAAACTGCTGCGGGCCTTTTGCATTCTACAGAACTGATTGCAGAGTCGGCTTGAGCGCCATTGCAATTTCGCTGTGCACCGAGGGGCCAAGCATTTTGGAGGCCGCGGGCACATCCATCTCTGACAATACCATTTCATTGATGCTCATCGCCATGGCCTCTTGCGAGGCGACGACTTCGACGTAATGCGTCGCGAGCGACGCCACCTCTTCCAGCATTGCGCGGTTCACAAAGGCAGGTTCCGCGTCAAGGTTACAATCGGCGTCTTCCGGCGACATATCGCTCGCCCAGAGAAGAATGGACTTACCCTGTATCTGACTGAGAACCAGTCGCATGCGGGCAACCCATGCAGAGCGGAGTTCGTCCAGCACGGTTTCGAACCGCTCTGGCGAGATCGTAATCAACCGCTGCAACATATGATTGGTAAAGTTGAACTCTGCGAAATCCACGTCGCGGTAAATCGCGCGCAACAAGGCCGAGGCATCCACGAAACGGTCATTGCGACGGGGATGGACGCGGTAAAACCGATTGGACATGTTGCGCGGGCTGGTAATCTGAATGACAGTGGCCGCCGCCTTGGTTGTGACGTCTCGCAGAAACGGGTCGGTGGCAAAGACATCGACCCCACCGTTCAAACTGCCAAAGTTTACGCAGGTAGTTCCCAACTCTGCCTCCAGCACATCTGGAAACGGCGTCTGTATGAACTTGCCATAGGTTGTTGTCCCGCCAAAGAACGCGACAAACGGATCGCTCAATGACCGGCGCGGCCCTCGGAACAGAATCTTTGAATGACCGTAACGACACGGCAGATAATCGAGCCCTCCCGGACTCAACGCTTGATAACTCATGAAACCCACTCTCAAAAATTTACCCGTTTGCAGGTTCGCACACCGGGCTTGCCAATTCCCTAATGGAATATGACGAAATTTAAGTATGCTAAGATTTCCTTGCCAACTGCCCCGGCCTTGCCCCGAGCCACCGCCTGCCACTATGGTACCGCGTTGAACAGAGAGGCAGTCATGGACATAAAAACCGTTGGAATCGTAGGCGCTGGTCAGATGGGCAATGGAATTGCGCACGTCATGTCGCTTTCTGGGTATGACGTGATGCTGAATGACGTGTCCAAAGACGCTGTTCAGGCGGGATTGGCCGTGATTGACCGAAATCTCGAACGGCAAGTGAGCCGGGAAAAGATCACCGCCGACGAAAAAGCGATGGCGATGGCAAGAATATCACCTGTGCTGGCGCTGCCTGATTTGGGTCAGTGCGATTTGGTGATCGAGGCGGCAACTGAACGGGAAACAGTCAAACAGGCTATCTTTGAAGATCTCGTTCCACATCTGAAACCAAACACCATTCTCACTTCAAACACATCGTCCATATCGATCACACGACTGGCAAGCCGAACAGACCGGCCCGAGAAGTTCATGGGATTTCACTTCATGAACCCTGTGCCTGTAATGAAACTGGTCGAGTTGATCCGGGGTATCGCCACTGACGCCGAAACTTTTGAGGCCTGCAAAGCCGTTGTCGACAAGCTTGGCAAGACAGCGGCCACGGCCGAAGATTTTCCAGCGTTTATCGTGAACCGCATCCTTATGCCCATGATAAACGAAGCGGTTTATACCCTCTATGAAGGGGTCGGGTCCGTGTCGTCCATCGACTCGTCCTTGAAACTGGGTGCGAACCACCCGATGGGTCCTCTGGAACTGGCCGATTTCATCGGGTTGGACACGTGCCTTGCGATTATGAACGTCCTGCACGACGGGCTGGCAGATACGAAATACCGCCCCTGCCCCCTTTTGACGAAATATGTTGAGGCCGGGTGGTTGGGACGCAAAACGCAGCGCGGGTTCTACGATTATAGGGGTGAAGTTCCCGTCCCGACCCGCTAGGCGCGTTTACTGTGCCGGAAAACGGCTGGGAAATTCGACATTTCCCGGCCGCGCGGTCAACCTTAGTCTTTCAATGCAAGTGTATGGGCGCGCAACCAAGCCATGAAACCGCGCGGGTCGTCTTTCCACTTTTCCACGTCTTCTTGCGGCAAGGGATGTCCGACAACTGGGCCCTGCGGCTTGTTGCAGGCATGGACAATTTCATGCAACAGCAAGCCCTGGCGCAACATCGGCGAGACCTGATTGGCAATCTGATAAGCCCGGCTGTTCTGCCCAACGAATTTCATCGGCACCACAGTGGCACCCGACCGACGGATCAACTGCGCCGTGAACACGGCCCATTCGCCTTCAACCGCATCGCCCCACCAAGTCTCTGACGCAGCCACACCGCCAGACGGGAACAGCGCCACAACGCCGCCCTCCTTCAGATGCGCCATTGCCTTGGCGCGCATTTCCACACCCTTGCGCTGTGCGTCTTCGTCATGGGGAAATGGCACCGGGATCATGTAACTACCCGCAACCTCATCAATCGCTGTCAGCAAAGAGCGTGTCAGGATTCGGTAGTCTGGACGTACCCGGCCGATCAGGTCAGCAAAAATCATACCGTCGACCATCCCGTGGGGATGATTTGCCACAACGATCACGGGGCCCGTTTTGGGAATACGGTCCAACTGCTCGCGCGGGGTCGTCAACTCAATCCCCATCACGTCTAACGCGGCGCGCCAGAACGCCTGACCAGTAGGAGCGCCCTTCTTCTCGAATTTCCGGATGAGGCGCAGGATGGTCAGCTTGCCGGTAAAAGCCTCCATCACGCGAATAAAGCTGGCTTTCCAGGGGTCTTCAAAGGTTGAGGCGTAGGACAGGCTCCTTCGGTCATACTTAGCAAAGCTGACCTTTTCAGGTTCTGAACCTCCGATCATATTTTGCGTGCTGTCGACCAAGGGTTTGCCACCTCTTTTGACCTGCCAATCCATGGCGGACCGGCCTTAGGCCTCTTCCCCAAACTTGTCCGCCACGAGGGCAGCGAGCGCCTCGGCCAGAGCATCAGCATCCGGACCTGAGGTTTCAACGTCAATAAAACTTCCAATCGGCGCTGCCAACATCAAAAGGCCCATAATACTGTCCCCTGATGCAGACATGCCATCTTTGCTGACCGTCGCGCGCGCATCAAACGCCTCGACCACCTCAACCAGTTTCGCAGAGGCCCGGGCATGCAAGCCCTTGATATTCACTATTTCCAGCTTGGCTTGGGTCATAATTTATGTGTCTGCACTTATGTTTTGGCTGTCGATGTACTTTTTTCCAGCATCCAAGGCCAACCGCACAGCATCCGCGACCTCCAGTTGGCGGCTTTTGGCGAGTTTGATAAGCATTGGCAAGTTTGCACCATAAAGGATGCGGCGGTTCTGTGGACGACAGGCCAGCAGGCTCAGGTTTGACGGCGATCCGCCAAAAAGGTCTGTCACGACCACGACACCATCACCAGTATCAACGGAATCGGCGGCCTTGCAGATCTCCAGTTCTTTATCGTCTCTGTTGTGATCGGATTCTATGGTGATCGCGCGCATGCCGGGTTGGCGCCCAACGACATGTTCGATGGCACGTAGATATTCGCCCGCAAGGCCCCCATGGGCCACGATCACGATGCCGATCAAGCTTCAAACCTCTTTGCGTTTATGGCGATCCAGTTCGCGGTGGCGAATAGACACCTGCCAGCCCGCCTCTGCAAGGGTTGCACCCAAGGTTTCGGCCATTGCGACGGAACGGTGTTGCCCGCCCGTGCAACCCAAGGCAACCGATAGGTGCGATTTTCCCTCAGCCAGATAGGCCGGCAGCAGCCAAAACATCATCTCACACAGCTTTGACTCAAATTCGGCTGCGCGCGGATCAGTCCAGATGTGATCGCGTACTGCAGCATCCTGCCCGGTGTTGGAACGCAGGGATGGTTCCCAAAACGGGTTTTTGAGAAATCGACAATCAAAGACCATATCGACCGATCGTGGGAGGCCGCGTTTGTAGCTGAAACTCTGCACTGAAACGGCCAATTGGCTGTGATCCCCTTTAGAAAACCAGTGCTCAACTTCGGCACGCAATTGATGGACATTCAGATCAGACGTGTCGATCAGGATATCTGCGCCAGACTTCAACGGCTCAAGCAGCGCCATTTCGCGCTGAATGCCTGCCTCCACCTGATCCGCTTCTGCCAAGGGATGGCGTCGTCGTGTCTCAGAAAACCGTTTCAGCAATACGTCTGTGTTGCAGTCAAGGTAAACAAGCTCTGGCACAAGCCCCGGGACAGCAGAAATCAGACCAAGGGCGTCCATTACCGAACTCACCGAGAAGTCGCGGTTGCGAGGATCTATCCCCAATGCGACTGGTTTATCCGGGATCGGGTTTTCGAGCAGGGCTGGGATCAGGCGCAAGGGCATGTTGTCTATGGCCTCATAGCCCAGATCTTCAAGAGCGCGAATTGCGCTGGACCGGCCAGATCCGGCAGGGCCGGTCACCAATACAAGGCGGCGTGCATCTGGATTGGCTGTGGTCATGACGGTTCTGCTCGCCCTTCTTTGAGGCACTGAAAGATCGCCGCGGGCCACGCGGCGCTGGCCACACTGTGCAGGCAAGGCCGCTCCAAACCAAGTAGAGTGACGGAATGACGGTGCGGCAGACGGTCACGTTCATGCTGATCGAGATCAACGGCAAGCGTGATTTCGACCTCCGTCGTATCTGCTTGCAACAGTCCGACCCCACGCGCTTCTATCAAACCTTTAATCGACGCCGGAGCGGACGCCCAAAGCCCCTCGTCACGACGCGCAAGTTCGGTCTGATCGTCCGAGATGAGCGTGCAGCCAAACGCCATAAGCTGCAATCCGAGCGAGGATTTTCCGCTGCCCGACCCACCCATGATCAACAGGCCGCGCCCATTCAGTGCGACAGACGTGGCATGTATGAGCATGTGTTCGGCCATCGCCGATCAGACCGGCAAACCCACGACAAAGCGCGCACCAAGCGGCTCAGAGGTAATGTCGGCATCTGTCGGGCGAATGTTTTCGGCCCAGATCACACCGCCATGCGCCTCGACAATTTGTTTGGAGATCGCCAGTCCTAGACCGGAGTTGTTTCCAAAGTGCTCGTCGGGACGCTGCGAATAAAAGCGTTTGAAGATCTTGGTGAGGGCCTGATCCGGAATACCTGGCCCCGTATCTTCGACAACAACCAACACGCGGTTTTCGCGTTTGCGGGCCCAAATGCGAATGGCGTCG
This sequence comes from Tateyamaria sp. Alg231-49, assembly GCF_900143535.1. Taxonomy (GTDB): domain Bacteria; phylum Pseudomonadota; class Alphaproteobacteria; order Rhodobacterales; family Rhodobacteraceae; genus Tateyamaria. Next base: position 16,264 of record NZ_FRFA01000003.1, read on the forward strand.
CCATCTTCGCAAAACGAAATCGCATTGGTGATCAGGTTAACAAACACCTGAGCCAGACGCGCTTCGAGCCCCTGTACTTCGATCGGCGTCGCCGGCAGATCAGAGATAAATTCAATCCCCTTGCCGCGTGCGTCTTCACCCAGGTACTCGCTCAAGTTTCCAAGCATATTGAGCAGGTTAAATGGTTCTTCTTCTTCTTTAACCAGCTCGCTGTCCAAACGCGACGCATTGGAAATATCGCTGACCAGGCGATCAAGGCGACGCACGTCATGATCAATCACATCAAGCAATTTCTCGCGCTGATCTTCTCGCTTTACCATGCGCAAAGTTCCAACGGCCGAGCGGAGAGACGCCAGCGGGTTCTTGATCTCGTGGGCCACGTCGGCCGCAAACTGTTCGTTGCCGTCGATGCGGTTGTAGAGCGCCGCAATCATGCCACGCAGTGCGCCGGATAGGCGTCCGATTTCGTCAGGACGGGCCGTCAGGTCGGGGATACGAATGCGGCCAGGGTTAACTTTGCGCGCATTCTTGTCGCGACCAAGTTCAGCCGCAGTCGCAAGGTCGGACAGGGGGTTTGCGATTGTGGAGGCGAGCACGAGGCTGAGGCCAATCGAAACCAGCGTAGCTATAACGAACATCTGCAAAACGCGTTCACGTTCGCTGCGCACCATTGCGTCAATCTCACCCGAGGCACTGGTCAACGCGACCACACCAACGGCCGTGCCACCCTGCTCGATCGGTGTCACAACACTGAACAAAGCGCCGCCTGCGCCATCAAGCGCCTCGCTGACTTGCGTTTCACCGCTCAAAGACCGGGCAACGAGCGGGCGCAACTGTTCTTCAATCGCCGGCGGTGCCGTCGGCTCAGATGCAAAGGGCCCCGAGATCGTGTTCCACAGCCAACTTAGCCCATCGGTCAAAAGAGCCATTTCGTCACCGGCTTCGGGCTCAAGTCGACCCGAATAAAGCGTGCCCTGGTTTTGAGCAATCAGCGTGTTGGCAGTGTCAAAAACGAAGACCTCGTGGCCGCGACGTAAATCCAGTTCGGCAAGGGTCGCCTTCACATCAACCCCATCGCCAGTGGCAAGGTTGACAGGCGCGCCAGCAGGCAACTGCGCTTCAACAACGTCAGCAACCAGTTGAGCCTGCGCCACAAGCGCTGCAATGCGCTGCACCGCAAGGCTGTCGCGGGTCGAGTTGAGGTAAAGGATGCCCGCAACGAGAACGTTAAGGGCGATCAGGTTGAAGGTGATGATCTTGCGTGCCAACGGCGAGCCGCGCAGCGAAATAATGCTGCGCCGCGCGCGGTCATCACGCAATTCGGAAGAGGCTGCCGTTTCCGGTGCAACCCAGTCTTCCCCAAGCACGACGTCCCCGTCGTGCGATGGTGGGGTTCTCATGTCTCGCAAGAACGTCCCCTCAGCCTATGCCAATTCTGGCGGCTTTACTCTTCGTTGTAACGATAGCCGATGCCGTAAAGCGTCTCAATCGCGGAAAACTCGTCATCAGCACTGCGCATCTTCTTGCGCAGACGCTTGATGTGGCTGTCGATGGTGCGATCATCCACGTAGACTTGGTCGTCATAAGCGACGTCCATCAACTGATCGCGCGACTTTACAAACCCCGGACGCTGAGCAAGTGCTTGCAACAGCAGGAACTCCGTGACCGTCAGCGACACGTCTTTGCCCTTCCAGGCGACTGCGTGGCGCAGCGGGTCCATCCGCAAATCACCACGTTCCATCACCTTGGTTTCTTCGGTGTCACCGACAATATCACCAGCAACAGCATCTTGGCGACGCAGCAGCGCGCGAATACGTTCAACCAGAAGACGCTGAGAAAACGGTTTCTTGACGTAATCGTCCGCGCCCATCCGAAGGCCGAGAACTTCATCAATCTCATCGTCCTTGGAGGTGAGGAAAATCACCGGCATCGTCGTCTTCTGACGCAGACGCTGCAACAAATCCATGCCATCCATGCGTGGCATCTTAATATCCAGAACCGCCATATCTGGCAGACGCTTGTTAAAGGCATCCAGTGCGGCCTGCCCGTCATTATACGTCTCGACCTCAAAACCTTCGGCTTCAAGAGTCATCGATACCGACGTCAGGATATTCCTGTCGTCGTCCACCAATGCAATTTTTGACATTGCCCGTTATCCTTGTGCTGCTCTTTATTATGTTTTTTTGCCATTCTTCCGGTTTTGGCCTTTCGAATCAATCAATAACTACGAATCAGTGTCCAAAAGTACCCGTACTGTCGCCAGAAAATGGTTAGGAATGGCTAAATTGCCGCACATTCCACTTATGCGACCCGCCTGACCCACACTGTTTGCGCAACCTTGGGCCATGATGGCGCTAACTCCTCCAAGGTGACTGTTCACCTTTGGAATCTGCATGTTAAGACCCTGAGACAGCGGCCTACCGGCCTTGCCGGACCCTAGGCCACCCTCTGAAACGCAACGCCTCAGCGCGACATCAGGAGCACTCACATGACATTTGGACGGGTTAACCCGAACTTCCGCCTCGACGACCAAGGAATAACGGGGCTGGGCAATGTCTATTACAACCTGATCGAACCTGCGCTGATCGAAAGCGCACTGTCACGTGGCGAAGGCACGCTGGGCAAAGGCGGTACATTTCTGGTCACAACGGGCAAATTCACGGGCCGATCCCCAAAGGATAAACACGTGGTCAACACGCCCAGCGTTGCTGATCACATCTGGTGGGAAAACAACGCGTCCATGTCGCCCGAGGGGTTTGACGCTCTCTATGAAGACATGCAGGCCCACATGCAGGGGCGTGACTATTTTGTTCAGGATCTCGTAGGCGGCGCTGACCCAAGTTATGCGATCAATGTGCGCATGGTCACAGAGTTGGCATGGCATGGTCTGTTCATTCGTCACCTATTGCGCCGCCCCGACGCCGAAGACATCGCCGAATTTGTTGCTGACTTCACCGTGATCAACTGCCCGTCCTTTCAGGCGGACCCGGGCAAACATGATTGCCAATCTGAAACGGTGATCGCGATGAACTTTGATCGCAAGCTGATCTTGATTGGCGGCACAGAATACGCCGGCGAAAACAAGAAATCGGTGTTCACCCTTCTGAACTACCTGCTGCCTGAACGTGGCGTGATGCCCATGCACTGTTCAGCCAACCATGCGCACGGCAATCCCGTGGACACGGCTGTGTTCTTTGGCCTGTCCGGTACAGGTAAGACGACGCTGTCCGCCGATCCGGGTCGCACTCTGATTGGGGACGACGAACATGGCTGGTCGGATCGTGGCACATTCAATTTCGAAGGCGGATGTTACGCCAAGACAATCAACCTGAGCGCCGAGGCCGAACCGGAAATCTACGCCACAACCGAGAAGTTCGGCACAGTGATTGAAAACATGGTGTTTGATAAGGACACCAAAGAACTGGATTTCGACGATGACAGCCTCACGGCGAACATGCGTTGTGCGTATCCGCTCCACTATATCTCTAACGCATCCGCGTCCGCCCTAGGAGGGCATCCAAAGAACATCATCATGCTGACATGTGATGCCTTTGGCGTGCTGCCCCCAATCGCGCGGTTGTCCCCGGCGCAGGCTATGTATCACTTTCTGTCCGGGTTCACCGCCAAGGTTGCTGGCACAGAGCGCGGCGTGACTGAACCACAGCCAACATTCTCGACCTGCTTTGGCGCGCCGTTCATGCCGCGCCGGCCAGAAGAGTATGGCAAGCTGTTGCAAGATAAGATCGCCAAGCACGGGGCGTCCTGCTGGCTGGTCAACACCGGCTGGACGGGTGGTGCATACGGGACGGGCAGCCGCATGCCGATCCGTGCCACACGTGCGCTGCTTACCGCAGCGTTGGACGGGACCCTTGCTGCCGGAGAGTTTCGTAAGGATGCGAATTTCGGATTTGACGTGCCGGTGTCCGTGCCCGGAGTGGCTGACATCTTGTTGGACCCACGCCGTACGTGGGATGATGGCGCGGCCTATGACCGCCAGGCAACAAAGCTGGTCGATATGTTTTCAAACAACTTCGAACAGTACCTCCCCCATATCGATGACGACGTTAGAGCGGCCGCCATCGGTTAAGTGAAGCAACGCCCAAGCAACTACGCTGCCTCCGGTTGAGCCTCCTTCAATGGAATGTCCAGAAGATACTCCAAATCTTCACGGCTATTGTAGGCGAGGAACGTATCGATTGGGCCGTCGCGACCTTCGACAACCCACTTCAATGCACTCGGTTCAAGATGCAGATACCCAATCCTTGCTGCGAACCCTTTGAATGCGACGATGTTAAGGATAAACCCGTAGATCCAGTCGGGATCCCACTGGCGCATCATCTCCAACATACCAGAACGCCCAAGGACAGGAGCAAGACCCACGCCACGATATTTGCCGCGCTCTGGCGCTACCCAAAATTCGCCATGATACGCTACCGTCCCTGCGATTCGGTGCGTACCAGGCGTGGCACGAAAACGTGAGTGTTTGAGGTCTACACCTTTTAACGGCGGCGGGAATGACCGGAAATTGCGCAACAAATAGCTACTGAGGGGTCGACCGGACAACTGGACACGTTTTGCGGCCTGTGTGTGGATCAGTTCGCCGTCTTTGCTGCGTCCAATCATCCAAAATGCATTGGATTTTCCCAGTTTGTGAATCTTCGGATCAAAGGGAGCACCTAGTTTTTGCGCCGATCGTTCCTCGGCCACAAGTTCAGCATATTCTTCAAAATCACTACCAATAGTGAGTTTGATCCCTTGCGCCACCAATATGTCGCGGCTAGTCGCAATAAATGGTGCCGCATTTCCCGGAAACTGAATCGTCATAGGTCTTCTCCTTGGCCACGTTACTGGCAAAGTTAAGACAAAATTTTAAAAAATACCCGAAAATAACTCGCGTATTGGTGGTGTATTCAAAATTATTGTTACCGGGCGTCCGTGGCAATCACCTCAAATATGGCTTTATCAGGGTCAAAATCGGGCGGATCAATCGGGGTGATGGCGCCGCGCTGCTCTTCGTTTAGGTCAGATATATTCACATCAGAGGTCGGTACCACCAACGTGATTACCGCCAAAGTTTTGTCGGGAAAGAAGCCAGCCATCATCAAGCGCTGATAGACCAGTGTTACCTGTTTTTCATCGTCTCGCTTGGGCATTCTGGTAAACACATGGTCCAAACGGGCCGACTGCGTTGTCTGGATGTCATGAAATGATTGGTACAGTAGGCGACCAAATTCCTCGCCCGCGGGAAGCTGCGCAATTGGGCGCCCGATACTAGATCGGGCATAGTCACGTCCAAACCAGTTTACGTAAGCAGATTTCTCACCGAATTCGACGCAAATCCAACCGGCATCACTGTGCCGATACACCATCAGGTAGGGGCGAACATGTGCTAGGCGAGGGTTTTCGATTTCGCAAGATGACATCATCCACGCACGATATGTCTCGCGCAGCAACAATGAATCGTCGTTCCAAATATCGCCCAATGCTTGTTGCTGCTGGAAAAACACCCATTCCCCCTCCTCTGCCTTCAGGTACTGAAGTGCACCATGTGACCCGGACTGCCCGCGTGACCAGACCTTGGCGCGAGCGATCAGATCTTTAGCTTCAGGCAACGCAGCTTCACCGGCACTGGTTAACTCATAGCGGCGATCTTTGATCCAAAAGAGTTTTTCGCCGCGCAACTCCTCAAGTTGTGCAATATGACGTCGCACAGTCTGCCGAGTGCTGTTCAATTCTGTAACCGCATGAGACAGATTCAGAGTCCGAGCCAACGTGGTAAATGACCGGATCATCTCAAACAGCAGGGGCTGGTTATATGTCGCTAGATTTCCGCTCGGTTTGTTCATATCAAATATCATGGATGATCAGCAATACATCTAAGTTACACAAATAATACAGCGATGCAACATTGACGTGTACTATATGTACAAATCTAGTCAATTGATCCGAATTGCAGTTTCGCCGATCACGGGTAGGCAAACAACCAGAGGTAACCAGTTCATGTCCCATCCCGTAGATGTTCACGTTGGAAAACGCCTGAAACAAATCAGAACGCTGCGCCGCATGTCGCAGACTGATGTCGCCAAACGGCTCGACCTGTCTTTTCAGCAAATCCAGAAATACGAAATCGGTTCCAACCGAGTCGCAGCCAGCCGGTTGTTTGAATTATCTCGTATTTTGGACGTACCAACATCATACTTCTTCGAAGGTATCGTAGAACCAGACGCGGCGACCAACCGCGACAACAGCCTTGATATCGTCAATGCACTGGCTGCAATCGAAGACGAAAAGATTAAGTCGCGCATCGTTACATTTATCGAAGATGTGTCTGGTTTGACTGTCGCGCGCCGCGCTTCCTAAGGCGTCAGGGACCTTCTGATCGGGTTCATCCCCACAAAAAGCAGTACCCAAAGTGTTGCTTTTTGAACACCGCCTGATCGATTTGGTCCGACACTTACCCGCTCAGCAATTGCCCCACGAGGGCAAGCGCGCCCAGCGCACCGCTGGGCGGGAGTGTCCCCCAAAAAAACTTAATGGCTCGACATGAGCAATCGCTCCAAAGCAGCGATCCTTTCCCCGAAATCCTTGCATTGCCGCCGCAAATCCAAACGCCATCTGGCCAGTTGGAACACTGCCGGCACCACAGCGAATGCAGGAATCAGGGCCTACAATTCGTGGATGAGCAACACTGCCACCCGTTGCGCAGCCCGATTAGAATCACCGCTACTACAGTTGTTGATCTCAGAATCGTGGCGCCGCCGCCATTTCAAGCCAGATTCCTTGTCCCGAAACCCGTGCTCGATTCTCCACCAGCGACGGGGGAATCAGACGGGAAGTGTAAATTTTGGTTCAATAGAAGAGAGCACCCCCTAAATCACCATCATCGCCAAGGCAAAACGGGCAGCGCTTTTAAAGGGGTCGCCACCCGCGGCGGACATCATGCACGCAATAATAGTACAATTAGACGCACTCACATGAATTTAAGTTGCGCTGCACCTGCAAACTAGTTAGGACGACGCAAACCTAAGACGAGGAACCGAACCATGGCACATGATGGACAGGAAATGGGCGCCGCAACCCCGGTTTTGCTGGACGATCTGCTCGCCCTGACAGGCGCGGCCATTGCTCCGGTCGAGGCAATTACTGAACTCGCGCGCACCAAATTACGTGAACAGCTCAGCGCCGATGGTCGTGTGTCTTCTCGGCTTGTCGAAGAAAACCAGACAGCCGCTCATGGTTTGGCTTGGCTTGCCACCTACGCGCAGGCGCTGCGGCAAATGCACAACTGGGCATCCGAGCTCGAATCACAGTCAAAATTTGGCGAGGTCGAGGCGCTGATTCTCCAAATCACGTTCGGCGAATACCTGTGGCAGATCTATGGCGGCCTGCAAATGAACCAGGGCGAGATGCTGCGCCCACAGGACATGGGCCTCACCCAGGACGACATGCGTGCCATGATGGAACCCGCGGTCATGACCCTGACCGAAGGTGGCAACACGCAAGCGGCCCGTTTGCGCCTTGTCGAACTCATGCAAGAACGCAGCGCCGAAATCACCGTCGGCGCGAGCGGTCTGGACGAAGAACTCGAGATGATCCGGGACCAATTTCGCCGCTATGCGGTCGAAAAGGTCGAACCCTTCGCCCATGACTGGCACCTCAAAGACGAACTGATCCCGATGGAAGTGATCGAAGAACTTGCCGAAATGGGCGTCTTTGGACTGACCATTCCCGAAGAGTACGGTGGCTTTGGTCTGTCAAAGGCATCAATGTGTGTAGTCAGCGAAGAGTTGTCGCGCGGTTACATCGGCGTCGGATCGCTCGGAACCCGATCCGAAATCGCGGCCGAATTGATCATCGCAGGTGGCACTGAAGAACAAAAAGCCAAGTGGTTGCCGCGTTTGGCCAGTGCCGAAACGTTGCCAACGGCTGTGTTTACTGAGCCGAACACAGGTTCTGATCTCGGCGCGTTGCGCACGCGCGCGGTCAAGGATGACAACGGCGACTACACCATCACTGGCAACAAAACCTGGATCACCCACGCGGCCCGCACCCAAGTGATGACGTTGCTGGCGCGCACCGATCCTGACACGACCGATTACAAGGGCCTGTCCATGTTCTTGGCCGAAAAGACACCCGGCGATGATGCAAACCCCTTTCCCACTGATGGCATGACAGGTGGCGAGATCGAAGTTCTGGGCTATCGCGGAATGAAGGAATACGAGCTTGCCTTCGATGGGTTCAAAGTCAAAGGCGAAAACCTGTTGGGTGGTGAAACTGGCAAGGGCTTCAAACAGTTGATGGAGACGTTCGAATCCGCCCGCATCCAGACAGCGGCCCGTGCAATCGGCGTTGCACAATCCGCGCTCGATATCTCGATGCAATACGCTCAGGACCGCAAGCAATTTGGGAAGTCCTTGATCAACTTCCCTCGTGTGGCCAACAAGCTGGCGATGATGGCAGTTGAGATCATGGTTGCGCGGCAACTGACCTATTTCTCGGCCTTTGAAAAGGATGAGGGGCGACGCTGTGATGTCGAAGCGGGCATGGCCAAATTGCTTGGCGCTCGGGTCGCGTGGGCTGCGGCGGACAACGGGCTGCAAATCCATGGCGGCAACGGCTTTGCGCTGGAGTACAAGATTTCCCGCGTGCTGTGTGACGCACGGATCCTGAATATCTTTGAAGGGGCGGCCGAGATTCAAGCGCAGGTCATCGCGCGCAGGTTGCTTGGTTAGGCGCAGTCATTTCCCGACAACGGAACATGTCACGGAAACTCAATCGAGTTTCCGACCCGCCCTTTGATTGACGCAGTCGAGAAAACCTCCACAGTGCGGTCATGCTGACCTTTGCCGCTGCCGTCTTTTTTCTGATCATCACACCTGGCCCAGGCGTTCTATCCGCCGCTGGTGTTGGCGCAGCCTATGGGATGCGTTCTGGCCTGCGATATGTGCTTGGCCTGTTCATCGGCAACAATCTGGTCATTCTGGCTGTCGTATCAGGCCTTGCCGCGCTGGTGCTGGCCAACCCACTTGTCCGCACTGTGTTGTTCGTACTGTCCACCGCCTACCTGCTGTATCTGGCCATGCGGATCGCCCTTGCTGGATCAAAGCTTGCCTTTGCACCCGCGCAAAAGGAACCCGGCGTACTTGCGGGCATCCTATTGCAGCCGATCAATCCCAAAGCTTACGCAGTGAACACCGCGTTGTTTTCAGGGTTTGCTATTATGCCGGACGCATTGGTTGCCGAAGCGGTCTGGAAACTGCTGATCGTGAACGCAATATGGGTGCCAATCCACGTGATCTGGGTCTGGTTTGGGGTTCGGCTGAAGGCGCTTGACCTCGCACCCGCGCGCCAAAAACTAATTAACTTTGCGATGGCCGCGTCGATGCTTTTGGTCGTCGGGCTGGCCGTCTGGTCGGAACTGACCAGCTGACGGACCACAAAAACCGGACAGGCCGACAGCGTTCTCTTGGGTCCGAATCCAACAAGCGTACCCCAAATTAACGCTACTCAAAATCATGAACACCGCTCTCATCTGGATTGGAAGTCGCCTGTAACATAGGCGAATCCGCGTTTCAGATGTGCGAACAAGCGCCCAAATGGGCGCCCTGCGCGGCTTTGTGTTGCACTGCAGCATACTTGGACGTATCGCGGTGGTATGGGCAAAACTCCTCTCTCCCCCGCCGCATGGATCGAAGCCGGTCTGACGCAACTGACAGCCACAGGGCCGATGGCGCTTCGAGCCGAGCCGCTGTCGCGCCACCTCAAAACATCCAAGGGATCGTTTTACTGGCACTTCAAAGACGTTCCTGCCTTTCAGGCCGCATTGCTGGCCGAATGGAAGAACCGCGCCATGGCCCAACTGGCCGAAGATGCGAGCATGGACGGATCAGACACTGACAAGATGATTCGGTTTGGCCAAAGCGTACAGGGTGACAAAGCAGGACCGGCGCTGCGCGCTTGGGCCCAATCCGACAAATCCATTGCCAAGACCATTGCGGCAGTCGATGACGCACGCCTCAAACAACTGATTGGCCTGATGAAAACCATCGGTGTGACCAATGAAGACTTTGCCAAGGCCGCTTATGGGGCGCTCGTGGGTCTGAAACAGATGAAAAGCGACGATGGCGACGCACTTGTCGCCTTTGCTGCTCTTGTTGATCTGGTGATGGCACTCAAGTGATGCGCTTGCTTGCGGCTGCCCTGCTTGGGCTGATCCCAGCCTGTCAATCGGATGAAACCGTGGCCGCTTATGGTGGAGCGGGTTCGACATGGACACTGGTGGAGTTGGACGGTGCTCAGTTTGCACAACGTGCCACGCTTGTGTTCGGAGAAGACGGACAAGTATCGGGGCAGGCACCGTGCAACGGATTTACCTTTACCAACGGCGTGCCCTACCCTTGGTTTGAAACAGGTCCGATCGCGGCAACCAAGATGGCCTGTCCGAACCTTGAGGCGGAAACCACATTTTTCACCACTCTGAGCGCTATGACACGGGTTGTCATCGCCGAAGGTCGGATGGTCATGGCCAATGATGAGGGCGGTGAGATGGTGTTCACAAGGTCCGAGTAAACGTATCCACAAACCGGGCCCGGGCATCCGGCAAAGGCTTGTTGCCCAAATCAGCCGCGAGGTGGTTGTTGAGGAAGTATCCTGTCGTTTCTAACGCCTGCGCGACCTCGGTATCTGGCGCATCGCCTAAACCCCGCAGCACATCAGGCAAAGGCAGCAAACGGTTTGCCCACGTCCCGGCACCTGTGCGCGACACAGCCCGTCCCGTCTTGGGTGATACATAAGCCAAATCCTCAGTTCCACCGGTCACAGCACACGCGCTCAGATCAAGACCAAAACCCATTTCTTCCAGCAAGGCTACCTCCCATCGCAGATAGGCCAGTGGCCACACGTCGTTCTGCCCCAGCAGGTCCAAAAGTTGCTCGGTTCGGCGATAGAGCGGTCCATGCGCCTCGCGTTCGGGCAAACAAAAACACAGAATGCTGGTGACCGCATTCAACCCCGCCAGCGCCAATCGATCCCCCATCACAATAGCAGCGCGACTGCGCACAGGCTCGACCGTAAAGGACCCGATATGATCTTCAAGCCGGGCACGCCAAGCGACATCCAACTGAGCGCCGGGTTGAAGGATCGGGGCAACCTTGCGGCTGGTGCCTCCGCGCACAACCCCCGCGTGGCGGCCCTTTTCCTCGGTGAATACGTCAATGATGGCACTGGTTTCTCCGTGGCGGCGCACGCTCAGCAATATCGCCGTGCCACGCCATTCCATCTCAGGCCAGCCCGTCCTGATCGAGCAGATGGCGACCCTCGCGGTCCTCGACCTCAATCACCCACAGGTCAGGATCAAAGCCACGCTGACGCGTTACAGCTGCATCAACGTCCCCCTCAAGACCACTGGCCAATTCCGCCCAGACGCGCGTATCCGTCATCAGATCAAACGAGCGTTGATACAGCACGGCCTGCCCATCCAGCGTGTTCAACTTGACCAAGACAGCGCCGCCCGTGTCATCGCCATGCGCCACAACAAAACCCGGAATGTCGGCAAAACGCAGTCGGGCAAGATACGCATCCACCCAAAACCTTGAGGTCAACCGTGCCACACAGTCCCCCACTTCTCTGATTTAAAAAAATCCCCCCCGGAGGGTCGATTGGCAGCTATCTCAGGCATTTCCATCTTTGAAGTTTAGCCCCATTTCGGAATAGCGCTCCGCCTCTTCCTGCCATTTCTCGCGCACTTTTACCTGCAAAAACAAATGCACCTTGCGGCCCAGAAACTCGGTCAACTCTGCGCGTGCGGATTGGCTGACGCTCTTGATTGTCTCGCCTTTGTTGCCCAGCACGATACCTTTGTGGCCGTCCCGACTGACATAGATGATCTGATCCACACGGGCCGAACCGTCCTTGCGTTCTTCCCAATTTTCCGTCTCGACGGTCAATTGATAGGGCAGTTCCTGATGCAAACGCAGAGTCAGCTTTTCGCGGGTCATTTCAGCCGCGATCATGCGCATGGGCAAATCTGCAATCTGATCTTCGGGGTAAAGCCACGGGCCTTCAGGCACCTGCCCTGCCAACCACTGGCGCAATGTGTCGACCCCATGTCCCTTTTCGGCGGAGATCATAAATGTCTCCGCAAAATCAAATTCAGCATTCAGCTTCTCAGCCAGCCCCAGCAAAACAGGGGCTTCGACCCGGTCGATCTTGTTGATCGCCAGTGCGATCGTGCGCCCTTTGCCGACATCTGCCAAGCCTTCAAGGATGCGGCCGACGCCTTCGCTTAATCCCCGATGGGCCTCGATCATCAACACCACGACATCTGCGTCCGCAGCGCCGCCCCACGCCGCAGCAACCATCGCGCGGTCTAAACGGCGGCGGGGTTGAAACAGTCCGGGCGTGTCCACGAATACGATCTGGCTTTCGCCCTCCATCGCGACACCGCGAATACGGGCGCGGGTCGTTTGAACTTTGTGGGTGACGATGCTGACCTTGGCCCCAACCATACGGTTAAGCAAAGTGGACTTGCCCGCATTGGGCTCTCCGATCAGGGCGACGAAACCGGCGCGGGTGCTCATGTGTCTTGCTCCAATTGGGCCAACAGGGCCTTGGCGGCGGCCTGTTGTGCATCGCGTTTCGACCCTGCCGTGGCCGTGGCCGTTTGTCCGCCGTCAAGTTGCGCAGCAATGGTGAACACCGGCGCGTGATCCGGACCAGTACGCGCGGTTTCAACATAGGTTGGCGGGGCAAGGCCCCGGGCCTGCGCCCATTCCTGCAAGGCGGTCTTTGCATCGCGGGCATCTTCTTCGACGCGCGTAATCCGCGCCCCCCAAAGCCGCAGGATCAAACCCCGAGCCGCATCAAATCCGGCGTCAAGATAGACCGCCGCGATCACTGCCTCAACCGCGTCGCCCAGCAACGCCTGCTTGCGCCGCCCACCGGACATCATCTCGGATCGGCCCAACCTCAGTACATCCCCCAAGGCAATGTCGCGGGCGACGTCGGCACATGTTTCTTTGCGCACAAGTGCGTTGAAACGCGGCGCCAACGTGCCTTCCGGCGCGCCCTTATCAGCCTCAAGCAGCGCCTCGGCCATCACCAGACCCAGCACACGATCCCCAAGAAACTCCAACCGCTGATTGTCACCACGCGTCGGTGAAGAGATGGAAGCATGGGTGACCGCCTCGATCAGCAGATCAGGCTTGGCAAAGCTGTGCCCTATGCGCCCCTCAAAGGCTTGAAGGTCCGCGCCCAGCTTCACTCGATCCCCTTAAAGAACCGATCCCCGCGCCATGTCCAGAAGAACAGCATCGAGCGGCCGGCGGACGAAAACACAATGCGATCCGCGCGGCCGATCAGGTTTTCATAAGGCACAAACCCAACGCCCCCGGCCAATTGGGCCAGACGGCTGTCAGATGAGTTGTCGCGGTTGTCACCCATAAAGAAGTATTCGCCCTCAGGCACCCGGAACACAGAGGTGTTGTCAGAACCTTGCACGGTGACGTTCAGAACGACATGAGACGACCCGTCTGGGAGTGTCTCGACAAAGCGCGACTTGGTACAGTCCGCCCCCTGCCCAACCGCACCGCTTTCGCAGCGTGGCGTCAAACCTTGAGGGCCTTGGGGTTCGAACACCTCAGAGAAAGTGCCCGCCGGTTCTTGCGGCAACGGTTCCCCGTTGAGGATCACGACGCCGTCTTGAACCTGAACGGTGTCGCCGGGCAGACCGATGACACGCTTGATAAAGTCCGATCCGGAAATCGGGTGGCGGAACACCACCACATCGCCGCGCTCTGGTTCACCGGCCAGAACCCGCGTGTTGTCACGATCCAAAAATCCGCAGATGGATTTAGCGTCGAGCCCAATCAGCGGGATCGAGGGGCAGGAAGCATAAGAATACCCGTAAGCCATCTTGTTCACGAACAAGAAGTCCCCGATCAACAAAGTCTCTTTCATCGACCCTGACGGAATCCAGAAGGGCTGGAAGAACAGGGTGCGGAACACACCTGCGATCAGCAGCGCATAGACGATAGTCTTGATCGTATCGACGACACCGCCTTCTTTTTTTTCCTTGGCTGCCATCTGGCGCTCCTGCTCGGGTCTGATTTCAAGGGTACATGCGGGTGCCTGCCTGTACTGTCAAGGCGGACACGCCCCGTGACGCTTGTCTAGGTCCGATCTTCAACAATCGGCCGCGCCTCGATCAGCACAAAGGCCTGCGCCCACGGGTGGTCATCCGTAAGTGTGACGTGAATGATCGCCTCATGTCCCGGCGGCGTCATTTCCGCCAATCGCTTTGCCGCCCAACCGGTGACTTGCATAACGGGCTGGCCAGTGCCCAGGTTGCTAACGGCCATGTCTTTCCACGCGATCCCCATGCGAAGGCCGGTGCCCAGCGCCTTCGAGCATGCCTCTTTCGCGGCCCAGCGTTTGGCATAAGTTCCGGGGGTATCGGCGCGCCGCTCGGCCTTGGCCTGCTCAATGTCTGTGAACACACGGTTGCGAAACCGGTCACCAAATCGCTCAAGTGTTTTCTCGATACGCTCGATGTTGGCCAAGTCAGTTCCAATACCAAGGATCATTGCAGGCGCGCCGTCAGTATTTTGATGCTGGCAAAACCAAAGAACCCGGCAAAGGCCAGATCAAACCAGCGGCGCATAGCTGCATAGGCGGCCACGATGCGCGCGTTGGAAAACAGAAAGGCATAACCGATAAAGATCAGGATCGAACCCGCGTAAAGCAGTCCAAAGCACTGAAACACCATCACGGGTGCTGCATCAGCTGGCAGTGCAATCGCATAGATTGACCCCCAGCTGAGGATCGCCTTTGGATTGGTAATGTGGATCGCCGCGCCTTTCAGGAACAGGGAGCGCGCACTGCCCTTGAAGGGCGTTCCTGCCGCGGCGTTCCCACCAGCCCATGCACTTTTGAGCGCTTTGAGCGCGAGCCACGCAAGATAGGCCGCCCCGGCGTATCGGATGATTTCGAACACCCAAACGTGCGTTAGCATGATCGCGGACAGTCCTAGGGCTGCCGCGATTCCCCAACTGGCCGAGCCTGCAAGGATACCGAGCGCGAAGGCCAAGCCCGACCGGCGCCCGGACGCCATCGCTGTTCCTGCGATACCCATTGTTGCGGGCCCCGGTGAACCCCCAGCCAAAAGCCAGGCAATCCAGATAGCGATGAATTCAGGACCCACTTTGATTACCCATCTTGCGCGCGTGCCGGAACAAAGCAAAGAGCGAGCAGCGCCCTCATGCGGCGGTTGCGCTGCGCGCCTCGTCCATCAGACGGCGCATCTCGCGAATGGCCGGGTCCAGCCCGCGAAAAATGGCCTCGCCGATCAGAAAATGGCCAATGTTCAACTCCATAGCCTCGGGGAAAGCCGCAACCGGCTTGACCGTCTCATAAGTCAGGCCGTGGCCAACATGGACCTCAAGACCAAGGTCATGAGCAAAAGTGCTCATCTCGCGCATTGCCTCCAACTCGCGGTCACGTTCGTCAAAGCGGCCCTCGTGATGGGCATCGCAATAGGCGCCTGAGTGCAATTCGATTACTTGCGCGCCAATCCTGTGTGCTGCTTCGATCTGGCGTTTGTCCGCAGCAATAAAGATCGACACGCGGCACCCGGCATCGCGCAAAGGTGCGATATAGTGGGCAAGGCGGTTTTCATCACGGGCGACCTCCAGGCCACCTTCGGTCGTACGCTCTTCCCGCTTTTCCGGGACGATGCAAACGGCGTGGGGTTTGTGACGCAAGGCGATGGCCTGCATCTCTTCTGTGGCGGCCATTTCAAAATTCAGGGGCACGCTCAACACGTCCATAAGTCCCTCGATATCCGCATCCGAGATATGGCGGCGATCTTCTCGTAAATGTGCTGTAATTCCGTCGGCCCCAGCGGTTTCAGCAATGCGCGCGGCGCGCAGTGGATCAGGGGTGTCGCCACCACGTGCATTGCGCACAGTGGCCACGTGGTCGATGTTCACGCCAAGGCGCAACTTACCAGAATAATCGGTCATCGCAGGTTCCTCTCTGATCACTCACTGGCAACTTAGAACGTTCGTGTGAAACTGGAAATGCAGAGACGGCGAATAATTTCGCCCAAACTGGCGTGCCTCTAGTCGGCCTTCTTCTTGCGATCGATCGATTTTGCTGCTGCCTTGGCTTTGAGAGCTTCAAACTTGGCTTTGATCGCCCCTTTGCGCCGCTTTTGATAGGCGCGGATCACCGGAACAGACAGGTAATAACAAATGGTCGCAACTATGACCCCCGGGATTATTCCACCAACAAGGTAGGGAAAGAATATCTCGTCATAAAAGCGGGCCAATGCCGTCCAGTCGCGCGGTTCACCCAAAATAACGTGTTTGAAGTTTTGCCACAGATCACCGCCTGCATCGACAAACTTGCCTCCGAACGAACGTTCGGTGCCTTCCTTCATTTCAGACCCAAGCAGCCAGTGCCCGGTCTGCAGAGACACGATGCCAATGGGCACATACGTCAACGGGTTGCCAAAGAACGTCGCCATCAGACTGGCGATAATGTTGCCGCGCATGATCGTTGCGAAGAACATCGCGACAAAGAAATGCAGGCCATAAAACGGGGTAAAAGTGGTAAACACGCCGGCCCAGATCCCGCGCGCGATCTTTTCCGGAGTGTCCGGCAACCGGCGCACCCGGTGGTTTACATATTGAAACGCACGCGACCAACCACCGCGCGGCCAGATAAATTCCTGGAGCGAGCGAAAGAACGTCTTGGGGTCGCGGCGCTTGAACACCAATGTCTCGCCTTCCTCAAGCGGTCCGAGGCGCTGTCGCCGCCTGCGCCGCATTCGGCGCAGACTGACGATACCGCTCAATGGCCGCAACATCACTTTCTGCCGCAAGCGCTCCCACCAATGTGTGCAGATGCTCGACGTCTCGAAGTTCCACATAGATCAGCAAACGGTAAAAGTCAGGTTTGCGATCCATAAATTCAAGGTCCGAGATATTGGCACGGCTTTCGCCAATCAATGTGCAAATTCGTCCCAGTACCCCCGCGTCGTTGCCGATAGTGACATCCAACGTAGCACCGTAGACGGCGGCATGGCTGCCTTCATGCCAATGCAGGTCCAGCCAGCGGTCAGGCTGGTTGTCATATTCGACCAGCCGCACGCAGTCGATGGCGTGGACAACCACCCCTTCGCCACGAAAAGTGATGCCCACAATTCTCTCGCCCGGCAGGGGTTGGCAACACGCGGCGCGCTGGAATTTCTGGCCTGGCAATAGACCGATGACCGCGCGGCGCGCATCCACGACGTTGCCCGGTTTTGGCTGCAAATCAGGATAGATCGCCTGAACAACCTCGCGGCCAGTCAGCTCAGCAGAACCGAGTCGTGCCAACACCTCGTCCGCGCTGCCAAGACGCAACTGTTTGGCCGCCGCTTCCAACGCCTTGTCGGTCGCCTTTTTGCGGACATGGGCAAAAGCAGAACGGGCCAGCTCCCGCCCCAGAGTGATAAACCGATCGCGGTCCGCTTCGCGCAGGGACCGCCTGATGGCCGTTTTGGCCTTGCCCGTGGTTGCGATGTCCAACCAGGTCGTCTGCGGGGTCTGCCCTTCGGCGGTGATGATGTCGACGGATTGCCCGTTCTTGACCCGGGTCCACAGGGGCACGCGCATATTGTCGATCTTTGCCCCGACGCATGCATTTCCGATGCGCGTGTGGATTGCATAGGCAAAGTCTATGGGGGTCGCACCACGTGGCAGCTTCACCACCTCGCCCTTAGGGGTAAAGCAGAACACCTGATCTGAATACATTTCCAGTTTGACCGCCTCGAGGAAATCCTCGTGGTCATCCTCACCGTCAAACTGTTCTGTCAGCTGTGCAATCCACTTGGCCGGATCGACGGCAAACGGGTTCTGGCCGCGCACTCCGTCACGATAGGACCAATGCGCCGCAACCCCGGTTTCGGCGACGTCGTGCATCTGGTGGGTTCTGATCTGCACCTCGACACGCTTGCCATCGCGTCCCGACACCGTCGTGTGAATGGATCGGTATCCGTTTGTTTTTGGCTGGCTGATATAGTCCTTGAACCGGCCCGGTACAGCCCGCCAGCGTTGGTGAATGGCGCCGAGCGTCCGATAACAGTCTTCTTCCGTACCCGTGATTACGCGGAATCCATAGATATCCGACAGGCGAGAGAAGGATTGGTCTTTTTCCTGCATCTTGCGCCAGATCGAATAGGGTTTCTTGGCGCGGCCAAACACCTCGGCGCCAATCTTGGCCTTTACCAATTCGTGGCGCATGTCACCGGTGATGCGTTGGATCACATCGCCAGTTTCACGCTGCATGGTGATGAACCGGCGGATGATCGAAGACCGCGCCTCGGGGTTGAGCACCTTAAACGCAAGATCCTCCAGCTCCTCACGCATCCACTGCATCCCCATGCGCCCTGCAAGCGGGGCAAAGATGTCCATGGTCTCGCGTGCCTTTTGCATCTGCTTTTCGGCGCGCATCGAACGGATGGTGCGCATGTTGTGCAAACGGTCTGCCAATTTGACGAGGATGACGCGCATGTCCTTGGACATTGCCATGAACAACTTGCGAAAGTTCTCGGCCTGTTTGGTCTCGACGCTGCTGAGTTGCAGATTGGTCAGCTTGGTGACCCCGTCGACCAATTTTGCGATTTCTTCGCCGAACATGTCTGACACGATGGAATAGTTGGCCTTGGTATCCTCGATCGTGTCGTGCAAGAGCGCCGTAATGATCGTGGCGTCATCCAGTTGCTGTTCCGTCAGAATAGCGGCCACAGCGACAGGATGGGTGAAATATGGCTCACCCGAATGGCGCATCTGACCCTCATGCATCTCGCCGCCAAACTTGTAGGCGGCACGGATGAGTGCCTCGTTCGTCTTTGGATTGTAGTTTCGGACCAGTGCGATCAGATCGTCAGCAGAGATCATCCGGTCCGACCTGTGTCAAAGGGTTAACCCTGGCCTTGCGCCGCCATCAACTGACGCAACAACATCTCTTCGGACATGCTGTCTTCGTCAGGCTTGTCGGCCTCGGTGCCCATAAGAAGTGCCATTGCATCTTCCTCAGCCTCGTCAACCTCGATCTGAGTCTGGTTGGACTCGATCAGGCGCTCACGCAGTTCGTCAGCGCTTTGGGTTTCGTCTGCGATTTCACGCAAGGAGACGACTGGATTCTTATCGTTGTCGCGGTCCACGGTGATGGGTGCACCAGCAGAAACCTCGCGCGCACGATGGGCGGCCAGCATTACCAGCTCGAAACGGTTGGGAACTTTATCAACGCAGTCTTCAACGGTCACGCGGGCCATGCAGGTGCTCCAGATCAGCAATAAACGACAGAAGACGTGTATCTAGGGGCGATTCAGCGAAATGACAAGCCGCTATTGCACGGGTTTGATCGATGCGCGTTCAGCCTCTGGCAGGGCCTTAAGCATCTGCGCAACGGTCTGGCGCAAGATTGGGTGCCGCCACTTTGGTGCGATCTCTGCCAAAGGTACCAAAACAAAGCCGCGTTGATGCATGCGTGGATGCGGGAGGATCAACTGACCCGGCGCAGTTTGTTGCTGCTGATCAAAGGGGAGCTCCATCCAGTGGCGCAGTGTTGCGACGTCCGGCGATATCATCTCATCCATGGCCAGCAAATCCAAATCAATGATCCGCGCGCCCCACCGCTCCGTACGGCGCCGACCCAAGCGCGCCTCGATGTCATGCAAATTGGCAATTGTCTCGCCCGCAGACCACCGCGTTTCAATGGCGACAGCGGCATTTGCAAAATCAGGTCCGTTGCCGATTGGCACCGCCGGTGTCACAAAAATACGACTTTGCGCGCGAATCACTGCGCCCATTGTTTCCAGCTCAGAAACAGCCAATTTGAGCGTCTCTGCAGGTGACCTCGCGTCAGACTCGACGTTTGACCCTAGGGCAACAAGCGAAAGTGACCGACTTTGTAGCAACTTTTCGCCCGTTTTTTCATGACTTCCGACTTGCCACATAATCAAAATCACCTATTTTTAGTTAACCGCTTGCACGAGAATTTACTCTCTCACTCACAACACTCACGGAAATCGTAGGCGGTCACCCGAATTTTCGGAAGGACGTTATATGTTTTATAAGGACGAACGGCTTGCGCTGTTCATCGACGGATCGAATTTGTATGCCGCAGCCAAAGCGCTTGGGTTCGATATAGACTACAAATTACTACGACAGGAATTCATGCGTCGCGGCAAATTGCTGCGGGCATTTTACTACACTGCGTTACTGGAAAACGATGAGTACTCACCGATCCGCCCCTTGGTGGACTGGCTGAACTACAACGGTTTCACCATGGTGACGAAGCCAGCCAAAGAGTACACAGATTCCATGGGCCGCCGTAAGGTCAAAGGCAACATGGACATCGAGCTGGCGGTTGATGCGATGGAATTGGCACCGCGCGTTGATCACATTGTGCTGTTCTCTGGTGACGGTGACTTCCGTCCTTTGGTGGAGAGCCTGCAACGTCAAGGCGTACGCGTTTCGGTGGTTTCGACCATCCGTAGCCAACCGCCAATGATTTCGGACGATTTGCGCCGTCAAGCTGACAACTTCATCGAACTTGATGAGTTGAAAGGTGTGATCGGTCGCCCGCCGCGCGAAGTCCCGGTGGAAGCCGCTGAACGGCTAGCAGCCGAAGGCTGATTTTTGCAGCATACAAGAATTTCAGCGGGCTGGACCCGGCCCGCTGAACACCTTACCTCTGAGTGGCGACACGCCCCCGGAGACCGTTAATGCCCAATCCCCCGCTGACACTGTACCTTGCTGCCCCTCGCGGGTTTTGCGCGGGCGTTGACCGCGCAATCAAGATCGTCGAGATGGCGATCGAAAAATGGGGGGCACCCGTCTACGTACGCCACGAAATCGTCCACAACAAATTCGTTGTTGATAGCCTGCGCGACAAAGGGGCCGTGTTTGTCGAAGAGTTGTCAGACTGTCCCGATGATCGGCCGGTGATCTTTTCTGCCCATGGCGTACCAAAGTCGGTGCCCGCCGCCGCGCAAGCCCGCGAGATGGTATATGTCGATGCCACCTGCCCGCTTGTCTCCAAAGTGCACATCGAGGCACAGCGCCATGCGGACGCGGGCCTTCAAATGATCATGATCGGCCACGCAGGCCACCCTGAGACCGTGGGCACCATGGGGCAATTGCCAGATGGTGATGTGCTGCTTGTCGAAACGGTCGAGGATGTAGCGACAGTCGCGGTCCGCGATCCATCCAGCCTTGCCTTTGTCACACAGACCACTCTGTCAGTGGATGACACTGCAGATATCGTCGCTGCCCTGCAAAACCGGTTTCCCGGCATCGTTGGCCCCCACAAGGAAGACATCTGCTACGCCACCACCAACCGGCAGGAAGCGGTCAAGGCCATGGCACCGAAATGCGATGCCATGCTGGTGGTGGGCGCGCCCAACTCCTCAAACTCCAAACGGTTAGTCGAAGTCGGCGCGCGCGCCGGGTGCCAGTATTCCCAACTGGTACAACGGGCCAGCGACATCGACTGGCGCAGCCTTGACGGGATCACATCTGTTGGCATCACCGCAGGCGCGTCCGCCCCCGAAGTGCTGATCAATGAGGTGATTGACGCCTTTGGGGCACGTTATGACATGCGCGTCGAGGTGGTCGAAACAGCCGTCGAGAACGTCGAATTCAAAGTGCCACGCGTGTTGCGCGAACCGGCCTGACAAACACAACCTTTACAGCCCTCCTCAAGGGCCTAGTGTCTGGCATCGATAAACACAAAGGCGCCGCCATGATTTCACTGCAATTCCTGCTGACAGCAATGGTTGTCGTCATCGCGCCGGGCACCGGGGTGATTTACACCCTCGCGCTTGGTCTGGGTCAGGGTCGCCGCGCTGCATTTTGGGCCGCTTTGGGGTGCACGTTCGGGATCGTGCCACACTTGGCCGCCGCAACACTGGGACTGGCTGCGATCCTGCATACCTCGGCGTTGCTGTTCAACATCGTGAAATTCGCAGGCGTCGCTTACCTTCTCTACCTCGCATGGGGCAGCTTGCGCGAAGGCGGGGCGTTGGCCATTTCATCCGAGACAAAGGCCGAGGCCGGGTGGCGCATCGCCCGGCGTGGGGCCTTGATCAACATCTTGAACCCCAAACTGTCGATCTTCTTTCTCGCCCTGTTGCCTCCGTTCCTGTCCGGCAACCCAGCGACCGCCACGGCGGAAATGAGCCTGTTAGGCTTCGTCTTTATGGGAATGACATTCGCAGTATTCGTCCTCTATGGAGCTTTTGCCGCCTTAGCGCGCGACTGGGTCCTTGGTTCGGACACCGTGATGCGGTGGCTGTCGCGCAGTTTTGCTGCGATCTTTGCAGCTCTCGCTGCTCGGCTTGCGTTGGAAAGAGCATGAGCGTGGGCTGGCACGGATCAGATGACGTGATCAAACCAGTGGAATGGAGCATGAACGCAATGACCAACCAAAACGGATGGCAGCACAGCTTTAATACTGCCTACCGCGCAAGCAACATCGCGACCCCGATATCCAAGTTATGACACACATCCCACGCGCTCCTCTGATCCTTGGCCTGCTGGGCCTAATTCCTTTTGTCTGGGGCGCGGCAACCGTGATGGTCGACGACCTTGCTGCCCTAGGCCTCCAATACCTCGGCCCGCGTTTTATTGGCCCATACGTGCAGTTGTTTTATGGCTCGGTCATCCTGTCATTCATGTCCGGCGTGCTCTGGGGCTTTGCCACCAAAGCGAGCGGCGCTCAGGCGGCAACCGGTTACACCCTTTCGGTCTTACCCGCGCTCTGGGCGTTCTTCATGACGGGCGGTGGGCCCACTGGTGCAGCCACCAACCTGATCTTTGGCTTTCTTGGTGTCCTGATGCTGGATTTCGCCTTTTCCCGCTGGGGCCTCACGCCGCCGTGGTGGATGGCCCTGCGCACCCTTTTGACGGCCATCGTTGTGGCCTGCCTGACCCTGACGGTGATTTGATATGAGTGACGCTAAAACCCTATCCGTCTACGCGGCTAAAGCCGCCGAATACGCCAAATTGACCAGTGGAGAGGAAGCAAGCCCAAGCCTGCTCCGCTTTATCTCTGCCCTGCCCCAAGGGGCGCGCACGCTGGATATCGGGTGCGGACCCGGCTTTGCCGCAGGCGCGATGGCGGCCGCAGGAATGGAAGCCGAAGCCTGGGACCCAGTGCCCGAGATGGTTGCGATGGCTGCCGAGCGGACAGGCGTCAGAGCACGCGAAGCAACCTATTCCGATTTGCGTGAAGCGGACGCTTATGACGGCATCTGGTGCAACTTTTCGATGTTGCACACCCCCCTCACCGCATGGCCTGACCAATTCACTTCTATCGCCCGCGCTCTCAAGCCCGGTGGCCTTTTGCATTTCGGCACCAAACTGGGCGTGGGTGAAAAACGCGACGGGATCGGGCGGCTTTATTCCTACATGACCGAAAGCGCGCTGTTGGCACTGCTTGGGCAAACAGGTTTCACAGTCGAGTATTCACGCACTGGCGAGGAAAAGGGGCTGGATGGCAAACTGGCACCTTTCATCGTCTTGCAGGCGCGCAACCGTGCCTGAGCTGTTTGCCTACACCGACGGCGCCTGTTCCGGCAATCCCGGCCCCGGTGGCTGGGGTGCCTTGCTGCGCGCGATGGACGGAGGCCAGATCGTCAAGGAACGCGAGTTGAAAGGCGGCGAAGCGCAAACCACCAACAACAAGATGGAGTTGATGGCTGCGATCACAGCGCTTGAGGCGCTTGAGCGGGCCAGCACCATCACTGTGGTCACTGACAGCAACTACGTCAAAAACGGGATCACCAGCTGGATCCACGGATGGAAACGCAACGGGTGGAAAAATGCTGCGAAAAAACCTGTGGCCAATGCCGATCTGTGGCAGCGCCTGGATGAAGCGCAAGCGCGCCACAGCGTGACATGGAAGTGGGTCAAGGGGCACGCTGGCCACGCTGAAAACGAGCGGGCGGACGAATTAGCGCGCGCAGGCATGGCACCGTTCAAGCCGAAATAGGGCGAAACAAACCGGGGTAATGATGGGGAAAGTTGTGGACAGTTTCCCACGCACCCAGGCCATCACTCACGGACGAAAACCACACAACTATTTGATTTAAATTGGTTTTGCACAAAATGCGGTTGTGCAACAGTTGTGCGCGGCCAAAAGTGACAATTGGCCAAAAATGTTCCCCTAACGCTTCCTGCCCCGGCTCTTAGATTTCGGATCAACAAGGGAGTGTCACCAAAATGAACATCAAAGCCAACACAACACCACTGCTGATCGTGGCAGTCGCCAGTCTCATCATGCTGGTCGCGCTACTTCCCATACAGGCGGATACCGCCGCCCCCACATTACTCATCGAAGACTTCGACCAGACAACTGGAAGGCTCTAGCGTTTGCGCCAGTGTGTTGGGACAATGATCAATGCGCCCACAGACGACACGATGGCATTCACGCCCGGACTGCTAAAGCCAAAGCCGAACATCAAGCGGACAAAGTAAAACAGAAACGCGCCGCCGACACAGATGATGATCGATTGCAGAATTCCGTTGCGAGTAAAACCCGACTTTTCCGCCAGATAGCCAACGATACCTGCAATGACGACGGTGCCGATCATGGTGGGAAACATGGGCGATCCTTTGTTACAACTGCGCGCCCGGCGGCAACGGTGTGCCGCGCAGAAACACGTCCGCATCCTGCGCGCCTTTGCCAGCCCGTTGCAAGCGCGTTAGGCGCACCGCCCCCGTTCCACAAGCAACACTCAGCGCATCGTCCAGCACAATGCCCGGCGCGCCCTCGCCGCTGACCAGCGTCGATCCAAGCACCTTGATCCGCACACCATCCCGTTCAAACCACGCCCCCGGAAAGGCCGAAAGCCCACGAATTTGCCGATCGACCTCAGTCGCAGACAGGCTCCAGTCAATGGCCGCCTCTGTCTTGTCGATCTTGTGGGCGTAGGTCACGCCTGCGTCGGGCTGTGCCTCTGGGGTGAGGTCAGGAAGTCGCGCCAACGCAGACACGATTAACGTCGCGCCAATCACAGACAGGCGATCATGCAACACCGCTGTCGTTTCACCAGCTTCAATCGGAGTGGCATCGCGCAGCAGCACCGGGCCAGTATCCAGTCCGGCTTCCATTTGCATGATGCACACGCCCGTTTCTGCATCCCCAGCCATGATGGCGCGATGGATCGGGGCGGCCCCCCGCCAACGCGGCAACAGGCTGGCGTGAATGTTCAGGCATCCATGCGTCGGAGCATCCAAAATCGGTTGCGGCAGGATCAACCCATAGGCCACAACCACTGCGATCTCGGCCTCAAGAGCCGCAAATTCCGCCTGCGCGTCGGCATCACGCAATGAAACCGGATCTCGGACAGGCAATCCCAATGCCTCCGCCCGCGCCTGGACCGGGCTGGGCCGATCCTTTTTCCCACGTCCGGCAGGCCGGGGCGGTTGGGAATAGACGCAGACAATTTCGTGACCCGCCGCGTGCAGGGCTTCGAGTGCCGGAACAGAAAAATCCGGGGTCCCCATAAAGATCAAACGCATGTCAGCTCACCTTGCGCGCACGGCGCAGCAGCATATCACGCTTCACCCGGCCTAGGTTGTCGAAATACATTCGGCCCGCCAGATGGTCGATCTGGTGCAAGACCGAGCGCGCTTCAAGCCCGGCAAAATCGCGTCGGTCAACCATACCAGACTCGTTTAGAAACCGAACGGCAATGGCTTTGGGTCGCATAACTTCTGCATGCACTCCCGGCAAACAAGGGCTTGCCTCAATACCAGCTTCCAGTTCTTCGCTTGCCGACAACACTTCAGGGTTGGCAAGCAGAATACGGCGCGACCGGTCCGGAGTGACGTCCACAACAGCGAGGCGCTGCATAAAGCCGATCTGCGGTGCACCAAGGCCGATACCCTGCCCGGGCATAGCATCCATCGTGTCGACCATATCGGCCCAGATTGTGTGAATGTCATCGGTAATCGATTCTACATCCGAGGTTGGCAGGCGAAGACGCTTGTCAGGCCAGCGCAGGATTGGGCGAATGGCCATCAGGCGGCCTCGTAAGCAGCTAGAATTTCTGCGCGCTGTTCGGCATCCACGCGGTCCAGCGTTACGATCCCATCCAGATGGTCCAGTTCATGTTGAGCGCAGAGTGCAGAAAAACCGGTTAGGTCTTCTTCATGCACGCGACCCGAAAGATCGGTCCATACCATGCGCACTTCTGTGGGACGCGTCACGTTGGCGGTTACGCCAGGGATCGACAGGCACCCTTCCGCGTTGGTTGTCTCTTCGGAGCCACGTGAAATCACTTCGGGGTTGATGCAGATGACAGGGGTAGCTGTACCCTCTTTCCAAGTAGCATCCATCACAAACAAGCGTTGCAGAACACCAATCTGAGGAGCCGCGAGGCCCCGCCCCGGCGCAGCATACATCGTTTCAAGCATGTCAGCCGCGAGTATCCGAATCTCATCCGTGATGGCTTCAACGGGCGTACACATCGCACTCAACCCGCCATCAGGCCATGTCAGGATCGTGCGCACAGTCATGCCTTGTCACGGGCCTTTTCGCGTTTGAACTTTACCATCTTGCGGGTGATCATCTGGCGCTTGAGCGGCTTGAGGTAGTCGATGAACAACTTGCCCTCAAGGTGGTCAATCTCGTGCTGCACGCATGTGGCCCAAAGCCCATCCATACCTTCGGTATGTTCCACACCGTTCTCATCCATCCATCGCACCTCGACCTCCGCGGGGCGGGTCACATCGGCGAACTGTTCAGGTATCGACAGGCAACCTTCTTCGTAGACGTTCGTTTCGTCAGATGCGGCGATGACCTCTGGATTAAACATAATCAGCGGGCGGGGCTTTTCCCCTTCTGCCTTGACGCAATCCAGTACAATCAGGCGCGTCAGCAATCCCACTTGCGGCGCTGCCAGACCAATGCCCGGCGCGTCATACATCGTTTCCAGCATATCTTTGGCCAACACACGTAACTCATCTGACAGATCAGCCACAGGCTCTGACGCCTTTTTCAAACGCGGGTCGGGGTGCAGGATAATAGGACGTTTCATGCCCCCGATGTAGGACAAGACGATGCGGGTCGCAATGTCCCCTTGCGCTCGGGAGCGGCGTTGGTAGCGTGCGCCGACTCACGTGTGGAAGGCTTCCCATGAATTTTGACGAAATTATCGACCGCAAAGGCAGCCATTGTGTCAAATGGGACATGATGGAGAAGATTTATGGCGTTCCACAGGACAAGGGGCTGGCCATGTGGGTGGCCGACATGGACTTCCGCCCCCCTCAGTGTATTCGGGACGCCGTCCAGGCTCAGGTTGATCATGGCGTCTTCGGGTATTTCGGGGATGACAGTAAGTACCGCGCAGCGATCCAGTGGTGGATGGAAAACCGACATGGTTGGTCCATCGAGCCCGAGCATATCTTTTCGACCCACGGGCTCGTGAATGGCACCGCAATGTGCGTGGACACATTTACCAAACCAAATGACGGCGTTGTTTTGTTCACCCCAGTTTATCACGCCTTTGCAAAGGTGATCAGAGCCAACGGGCGGCGGGTTGTGGAGTGCGAAATGCAGCAAACCAACGGCCGCTATGAAATGGATTTTGACGCCTACGACGCCCAGATGGACGGGTCCGAGCGGATGGTGATTCTATGCTCGCCTCACAATCCTGGTGGCCGGGTCTGGAGCCGTGCAGAATTGGCCGGAGTCGCTGCGTTCGCCAAACGTCACGAACTGATCATAGTTTCAGACGAGATTCACCATGACCTTGTCATGCCGGGTCATGTTCACATTCCAATGACAGCCATCGAAGGGATCGAGGATCGGCTGATCATGATGACTTCGACCAACAAGACGTTCAACCTTTCTGGCTCGCACATCGGGAATGTGATCATCGCCGACCCAGACTTACGTGCCAAATTCGCTGCGCGCATGATGGCTCTCGGGATGTCGCCCAATGCCTTCGGGCTATTCATGGTAACAGCGGCTTATTCACCTGAGGGTGCGGCATGGGTTGATGATCTAATCGCTTATCTTGACGGCAACCGTCGTCTATTTGACGCGGGAATAAAGGCCATTCCCGGTCTTAAATCCATGGATCTGGAGGCGACATACCTGTCATGGGTCAGCTTCGAGGATACAGGCATGGCGCGAGAAGAGTTTACGCGCAGGGTCGAGAAGGACGCATGCATCGCCGTTAATCACGGGCCTACCTTCGGCAAGGGCGGCGACAGTTGGCTGCGGTTCAACATCGCCACGCCCAGGTCGCGGGTACAGGAAGCGGTGGATCGTCTGGCCGCCGCGTTTGGCGACTTACAGTAACGGCGGCTATTTCTGCGCTTCGATCAAGGCGACGGGCGCATCCTCGGAGCGTTCAAAATCCAGCGGGGCGGTGTTTGACACCGCCGTCAGCTGCTTGAACTCAAACCGCATCTCGCCCATTTCCTCTTCTGAGGCGATGATCAGACACTGAAAGAGATGGATCGCGCCATCATATAGATCCACATAACCGCGCAGGTTCGGTGCGGTTTCTGCATCCACGGAAAACCCAGTTTCCCACATCCGTAGAACAGGATGATGCTTGCCATCTGCCAAGATACGCAACCGAGATCCAGACTTCAGCGACTGCACCCTTGCGCTATCCAGTCCGGCTTGTACTTCTTTTGGGACAAAGGTTGTCATGGCAGCGGCTCCTTCGAATTCATTTACGCAAAACATGCGCCAAACATGGTTTCGGTCCAGTAAATTCTGGCACTTAGGCAGGACTCATTTACCCTGTGGCTTTCGCGTGACTCATTGCGTGTGCAGCCGCGCAGGTGACCTGCGCGTATAGCTCTATATATGTGTAACTTTGCGTGGGTTAAGGCATTTTCAGAAACAAAGTAGGGAAGCACGATGGGATTGTTGATCGACGGCGTTTGGGCGGACCAATGGTACGATACAAAGTCCACCGGCGGGGCGTTCAAACGCAAAGACGCCGTGTTTCGCAACTGGGTGACAGCGGATGGCACCGCAGGCCCATCTGGCGAGGCTGGCTTCAAGGCCGAAAGCGGACGCTATCACCTCTACGTTTCTTATGCCTGCCCTTGGGCGCACCGCGCACTGATCTTTCGCGCCCTCAAAGGGTTAACAGATCACATAACTGTCTCGGTCGTGCATCCCGACATGCTGTCTGACGGCTGGACCTTTGAAACAGACGAGCACGGAGCCACTGGGGACGACCTGTTCGGCCTGCCCTTCGCCCGCGATATTTACACACGCGCCGAACCCAAATTCACTGGCCGCGTGACCGTTCCGATTCTGTGGGACAAGGACCAGAATACCATCGTCAGCAATGAAAGCTCCGAGATCATCCGGATGTTCAACAGTGCATTCGACGGGATCACCGGCAACACGGATGACTATTGGCCCGTCGCAATGCGCGACGACATCGCACCCGTGAATGACCGCATCTATGACACGTTGAACAACGGCGTCTACAAATCCGGCTTTGCCACCACGCAAGCAGCCTATGACGCCGCAGTGCACCCACTGTTCGAGACAATGGACTGGCTCGACGCCCGGCTGTCAGAGAACAGGTACCTCATGGGGGATCAGATCACCGAGGCCGATTGGCGTCTGTTCACCACCCTCGTGCGGTTCGATTCCGTTTATCACCTGCATTTCAAATGCAATCGTAAACGCGTGATCGATTATCCTAACCTTTGGGCCTACACGCGCGAACTTTACCAGTGGCCTGGCATCGCCGAAACGGTCAACATGGACCATATCGTGCGCCACTATCACTACAGCCACGAATCCATCAATCCGCACCGCATAATCCCGATCAATCCGCAGATTGATTTCATGGAACCTCACGGGCGGGGTTAGTGATGGCCATAATGCGCGACCATAGCTGCGAGGTCTTCGGGTGGAGTTCCTGCGGGCAGGAAGGCGCACGCATTGCTGAAGTGATTAAAGATCGAACCATCCGAGAAAAACGTCGTATCCGTCACGAAAATCACGCGCGCATCAGGCTGACGGTAGCTGGCAAAATCCGCCACGGCCAGTACGCTGCCTTGTTCAAGTACCCGATCCAAAACGATAATATCGGCTGTATCTTTGGACAGATGCGACACCGCATCATCTTGGTTGTAGGCTTGCGTCACCGCATACCCTTGCCGGTCAAGGTGCCGCACCCACAGCTTTCGCAGCTCGGGGCGGCTCTCTACGATCAGAACTTTCATCTTGTCTCCAGAGCTTGCAGACACACAGCTCATCGACAGTAAGTGTGGCCCAATCCATTAACAATTAGTTAACGACGCGCTTAATTGCTTAACGCCAGCGCTTCGACTTGCCATATTCGCGCCAATCCGCTTTCTGCGAGCGTAAAACCGCCGATCTTCGGCACAGGAATAGGGAAGGCCAAACGTGACGACCAAGCGTGATCATGGAGGTGGCCTGGATGCCGCTATTCGTCAGTTTGGCGGGCAACGCGCGGATTGGGTCGACCTTTCGACCGGCATTAATCCGGTCGCCTACCCTGTTCCAGCACTTTCAGAACAGGCATGGACCGCGCTGCCAGATACTGGGTTGGTCGATCGCCTTCACGCCGCCGCCAGAGCCTATTGGGACATTCCACATGGCGCAGATATTATTGCCGCACCGGGTGCATCCGCCCTCATTGCCCAGATACCTCGGTTGAAGTCCGCAGCATCTGTGCACATTCCACATCCAACTTATAACGAACACGCCGCCAGCTTTTCGAACTGTGACTGGCAAATCCAGCGTGACGGGGAAGCTCAGGCACGGGTTCTCGTGCATCCCAACAACCCGGATGGGCGGTTGTGGACCGCATCGGATGTTAAGACCCCGTTCAGCATCATCGACGAAAGCTTTTGCGACGTAACGCCCGAAAATAGCCTTGTCAGACTCGCCGCAGAACCCGGCACTATTGTGCTCAAGAGCTTTGGAAAATTCTGGGGTCTGGCCGGGTTGCGACTTGGCTTTGCCATAGGGGACGCGGCTCTGATCGGGCAATTGCGCGAGATGCTTGGGCCGTGGCCCGTTTCAGGTGTGGCACTCGAGGTCGGTACGCGCGCTCTGCGTGATACTGCATGGGCCGATAATACACGCCAACGGCTTACCAAAGACTCAGATCGGCTAGATGCACTGATCTGCAATCAGGGCGCCACGCTCCTGGGCGGAACGACCCTATTCCGCCTTTACCAGATAGAGGATGCTGCCAGATGGCAGGAACGACTGGCGCGCCATCACATCTGGACGCGCATCTTTCCCTATGCCGACAACTGGATCAGATTGGGCCTGCCTGCGCCTGACGCCTGGGACCGGCTTGAGGCTGCGTTTTGAACGGCCTGCTTCTGCTTGCACTGGCTTTCATTCTCGACGCGGTAATGGGCGAGCCACATTGGCTATGGTCCCGTGTGCCGCACCCTGCAGTGATCATGGGGCGGGTCGTTTCGGCACTGGATCGCACACTGAACCACGGAGAGATGCAGAGGCTCAAAGGAGTCATCGCGGTCCTCGTTCTGGTGACGGTGGCTGGAGTGACCGGTTGGCTGCTTCAACACCTTGGTACAGCCGTCACCATTGTCATCGCTGCAATCCTGTTGGCGCAAAAGTCACTGGTTGATCACGTGGGTGCCGTTGCCGCAGGGCTAAGAGAATCCGAACAGGCCGGGCGCCAAGCCGTGGCTCTGATCGTGAGCCGTGATGTCTCTACGTCCGACACCTCTGCCACGTCCCGCTCCGCCATAGAAAGCCTGTCGGAGAATTTCAGCGACGGAGTTATCGCCCCAGCCTTCTGGTTCGCAGTCGGTGGCCTGCCGGGCATCGCCATCTACAAGGCGGTCAACACTGCTGACAGCATGATCGGCTATCTCACACCCAAATACGCCGCATTCGGCTGGGCGGCAGCCCGGCTCGACGATGTTCTGAACTGGATACCGGCGCGGGTAACTGCTGCCCTGATCGCAGTTGCAGGACGTAGCACAAGTGCGTGGCACAACGTACAGCAAGATGCCCGCCTCCACCGTTCTCCCAACGCAGGCTGGCCCGAAGCCGCCATGGCGCACACGCTCAAGATCGCCCTTGCAGGCCCGCGCAGCTATCACGGCAAGGTTCAAGAGCTTGCATGGGTCAACGGCGCGGGCCGTCGCACCCTCGCCCCGCATGACATTGACGCCGCCATCGCAATCGTGTGGAAAGCTTGGGGGCTGGCAATGGCCTTGTGCGTATGTATCGGAGGACTGATATGGGTGTTTTAACGCGGGTCATTGCGGGGCTTGCCCTTTGTGCGCTGCCGCTTGGCGCTTGGGCTCAGTGCGGCGGTGGGTTCAACGCGTTTAAATCCGGATTGGCGGCCGAGGCCACAACTCGCGGCATCGCCAAGGACACCGCGGATGCGTTCCTATCAGGTGTGCAGCAAGATCCAAAAGTGCTGCGCGCGGATCGGGCCCAAGGCGTCTTTCAACGTCCTTTCATCGACTTCTCTCGCCGCTTGATCTCGCAAAACCGCATCGACGCGGGCCGCGCCAACGCACGCAAGTACAAAAGTATCTTCGACCAGATCGAACAGCGTTACGGCGTGGATCGCCACGTGCTTCTCGCGTTTTGGGCGTTCGAGACCGATTACGGCGCGTTCCAAGGCGACTTCAACACCGCCAACGCCCTCGTCACGCTCGCGCATGATTGCCGCCGCCCCGAGCTGTTCCGCCCCCAAGTCTTTGCCGCGATGGAGCTTTTTGCCCAAGGCGGCTTTGATCCACGCCGCACCACCGGCGCGTGGGCCGGTGAAATCGGCATGGTTCAGATGCTGCCCCAAGACATCCTGATCAACGGTGTGGACGGCGATGGAGACGGGGCAGTCCGGCTCAAAACGTCCGCCCCCGACGCGCTGATGTCAGGCGGCAAGATGCTGCAACATCTTGGCTGGCGCGCGGGTGAGCCGTGGCTGCAAGAGGTTACAGTGCCCGCACAAATGGACTGGTCGCTCAGCGGTCTGGGTACCGTCATGACGGCACAGGACTGGCAAGAACGCGGCGTACGTGCGCGCAGCGGGTCGCTCAGCAATCTGCCCGCCTCTCTTATTCTTCCGCAGGGACACAAAGGCCCTGCCTTCCTCGCCTACCCGAATTTCAACGTCTATTTCGAATGGAATCAATCGTTTACCTATGTCCTGACAGCGGCCTATTTCGCGACGCGTCTGGACGGCGCCCAGATCTATGACGCTGGGAAACCAGATACGGGGTTGGATGGCGCAGCCATGAAACGGCTGCAATCCAAGTTACAAGCGCGCGGGCATAACGTGGGCAAGATCGACGGCATTTTGGGGGCCGGGACGCGTGCAGCCGTACAAGCGGAGCAAAAGCGGCTGGGCTTGCCCGCAGATGCATGGCCCACGCCCACCCTGCTCAACAAGCTTTAAGGGCGGATCGGAAACCGCTCGCCCTTTTCAGTCAGCAGTACAAAGCGCCCCGCATTTTCCACGTATCTGTCGCAGCGGCCAAACCCGTTGCGATAGGCGATACACACTGTCCCATCCTCGGCGATGTCATAGCTACCAAAGGCCGTCCCGCCCCCATTGGCATATGTGTAGGAATACGCTCCCCCCGCAGAAAACTTCGACTGACCGTCGTCAAAGAAGGTGAGGGTATTTCCGTCGATCAGAGCGGACACTGCGCCACGGTCCAGAATAGTGTCGGAAGATCGCATAGCCCAATCCTGTGCGGAAAGAGGCGTGGCGAGGCAAAGGAGCAATGGGATCAGTCGCATAAGGCGACGCTATCATGGCGCACACACACGACGGGGTCACGTCATGGTGACCGACTTATGCCACCAGCGTCTCGGCCTTTTTCAGATCGACCGACACCAACTGGCTGACACCTTGTTCCGCCATCGTCACGCCGAATAGACGGTCCATCCTCGACATAGTCACCGCATGGTGCGTGATGATGAGGAAGCGGGTGTCAGTGCGGCGGCACATCTCGTCCAGCAAGTCGCAGAAGCGCGTGACGTTTGCATCGTCCAATGGCGCGTCAACTTCGTCCAGCACACAAATCGGCGCCGGGTTGGCGAGGAACACGGCAAAGATCAGCGCCATCGCGGTCAGCGTTTGCTCGCCGCCGCTGAGCAGGCTGAGAGTACTCAGCTTCTTGCCGGGTGGTTGACACATGATCTCAAGTCCGGCTTCCAGCGGGTCGTCGCTTTCTACCATGACAAGGTTTGCTTCCCCGCCGCCAAACAGGTGCGTGAAGAGCATCGAAAAGTTGGAATTGACCTGCTCAAACGCAGTCAACAGACGCTCCCGCCCTTCGCGGTTCAGGCTTGCGATGCCACTGCGCAGGGTTTTGATCGCCTCTTCCAGATCGTTCTTTTCATTGACCAGCGTGTCATGTTCCGTCTGCACCTCTTTGGCGTCTTCTTCGGCCCGCAGGTTCACGGCACCCAGCGCGTCGCGTTGACGTTTTAGACGGTTCACATCCGCTTCAAGCGCACCGGCGGCGGGCATCTGATCCGGGTTCACGTCCAAGGCGGTCAACAGCTGGTTTGGCGTCATTTGCTGATCATCTGCGATGCGTTCGGCGGCAAGGGCAACTGTGTCGCGAGCGGCCTCCGACCGCGCCTCAGACCGCGCACGGGCTTCGCGCGCTTCGGATGCAATACGTTCGGCTTCGCGTTCACCTGTAGAGGTATTGCGCAACTGGCCTTCGGCCTCTGACAGCGCATTTGTTGCTTCGGCTTTGCGCGCCTCGGCCACCGAAATCTCCTGCCCCAAAGCATCGCGCTTGGCTGCAAGTTCCTCTGGGGCGGCTTGCGCCGTTTTCAGCTCGGCCTCGGAGGCTGTCTTGCGCTCCATCAACTCTGCGCTGCGCTTTTCTGCCGTCTCAAGACGGTGACGCCAGCCGCTGATCTCTTTTGTAATTTCCTGAGAACGTTTGGTGCGCGCTTCGCCCGTGCGACGCAGATCATCATGGGCAGAGCGGCGGGACATCATGGTGATCCGTGCCGCCTCGACAGTCATGCGCAGGTCTTCGACCTCGGCCCGGGCTGTCTCAAGGTCCGGCAGGTCAGCCATAGCACTTTCAGCCTCGGACACCCGCGCGCGCGCCGCCATTGCATCTTCTTCATGGCGGGTGACAGCCAGACCCAGAGACTCAAGCCGACCTGCTGCCAGATTGCGATCCGCTTCCGCCCGGCTCAGGGCGCGGGCTGCTTCGGCCACCATCCGGTCGGCCTCGCGCCGCGCATGGCGGGCTTGTTTGTCAGCTTCGGTCAAATCAGTGAGGCGCTGCGTCAATGCCTCATGGGCCTGCCGCGCGCCTTCCGCATGGGCGGTCGCCCGTTCCAGAGATTGCTTCAACTCTTCAAGCCGGTTGAGCTGCTGCAGGCGCAACGCAGCCGCGCTCGGAGCGTCTTCCGCCCATGCGCGAAACCCATCCCAACGCCAAAGGTCGCCCTCGGTCGATACCAGCCGCTGACCCGGTTTTAGCAAAGGTTGCAATCGCGCCGCGTCGTCTGCGTCGCACAGACCAATCTGGCTCATCCGGCGGCCCAGAACATCCGGCACTGACACGTGCTGTGTCAGAGGCGTGACGCCGTTGGGCAAGGGTTGCTCTGTCGCATAAGCCGGCAATACGGCCCACCCAGACGGGCCATCCGCTTCCACCTCGGGACTGCGCAGATCGTCGGCCATTGCGGCGCCAAGCGCCTTTTCAAACCCCTGCTGGACCTGCAAGCGATCAAGTATCTGCCCACCCTCTGCCGTATCACGTTCGACCAGCTTGGCCAACGCGCCAGCTTCGGCCCGCAGGGCGTTCATCTCCCCTTCTGCTTCCGAACGCTGAGCGCGTCCATCGGCCTCCATCGCCTGAGTTTCGGCGCGGGCCTCTTCGGCAGCGATCAGCGTCTCATCAGCGCGCAAAGCGGTTGCTTCGGCTTGCTGGACGGCCGCTTGGGCAGCACTGAAATCTGTCCCGGCCTTGTCCAACGCTGCCTGACTGGTCGCCACAGCATCACGGGCTTTAATCGCTTCGGACTCGGACCTTTGTTCAACCTTACGGCTGTCTTCGAGCAGACGCTGGGCCGAACCGTGGCGTGCGGCAAGCCGGGCCACATCCTCGGTCTTTTCTCCCTGATCGGACTCGCGCAACTGCAAGATCTGACCGGCATCGCGCGCAAGGGTCGCGGCCTCTTCCAACAAGGCCTCGTGCCCCTCGCTGGCCTTTGCGATCTCGTTCGCTTCCCATTCAAGGCGCTCAATCGTTTCGCCGGCGTCGCGATTCAGCCCACCTTCACGCTCAATATCGCGAGCCATTTGCGTGATGCGCTGGGTCAATGTTTCGATGGCCTGGGCGGCTTGGGCTTCCTGATCGCTGAGCGTATCACGCTGCACGGCGAGGCGCTGCAGGATCGCTGCCGCAATCGCCTCTTCTTCACGCAACGGCGGCAACGCGTCTTCTGCCGACTGACGCGCCTTGGCCGCATCGCGAACAGAAGCCTCAGCTTGGGCCGCAGCTGTGGTACGCGCGCGCAATTCGTCATCCGCTGCACTGCGGGCAATATCTGCCTCGCGCCAACGGCGGTACAAAAGCTGCCCCTCCGCTTGACGCAACTCGGTGCCGATTTCGCGATAGCGTGCCGCCTGTCGCGCCTGGCGGGCCAGTTGGGATAGTTGTGCAGCGAGCTGTTCGATCACGTCATCGACACGGCCCAGATTTTGCTCGGCCCCTTTCAGCTTCAACTCCGCCTCGTGACGGCGTTGATAAAGCCCCGAGATACCAGCCGCTTCTTCCAGAATACGGCGTCGGTTCTTGGGCTTGGCATTGATCAACTCGGCAATGCGACCCTGACCGACCAGTGCCGGAGAGTGTGCGCCTGTTGAGGCATCGGCAAACAGCATCTGCACATCGCGCGCACGCACATCTTTTCCCGCAGCCTTGTAGGCACTTCCCACATCGCGCGTGATGCGGCGCACAATGTCGAGCGCATCCGCATCATTGAAGCCCGCCGGAGCGAGCCGATCCGTGTTGTCGATTTGCAAGGAAACTTCGGCAAAGTTGCGTGCAGGGCGCGTCGCTGCACCGGCAAAGATCACGTCCTCCATCCCGCCGCCGCGCATCGACGTGGGGCGGTTTTCACCCATCACCCACCGCAGCGCCTCAAGCAGGTTGGATTTGCCACAACCATTGGGGCCCACAACACCAGTCAAACCGTCTGCGATGATCAGATCGGTTGGATCGACAAAGGATTTAAACCCTGTCAGTCTGAGTTTGGAAAAGCGCAAGGGCGGCCTGTTCTACTAGTTCACTCGTGACCCTTATGGTGACCACTGAGACCGCCGCATGTCAACGAGATTGCCCCACAAACAGGGCCTCGTGGCGGCTTATCCACAAGATATTGCGCTGATTAGCGCTAAATCAGGGTGCAATCCAGATCCAGCACGACCTCATTCGTGGCTGGACTGATGTAGGAATCAAGGGGCAGGCAGTCATACTCACCCTGCCGTTTCAGGCGATCCGGCGCTGGCCCGCCTTTGCCGCAGTCTAGCAGGCCGGTCGCTTGTGCCTGATCCCCGCGAACTTCCTTGACGCGGCACCCGCTGACCAACTCCATCGCCTTTTGCGCCCGCGTTTGTACGGGACCAAAGCGAGGCGCGTATTCGGCATTGGTGCGGATCGCTTCGGCCAAACGTCCGTTGACGCGGATGTCAAAGGTCGATCCATCGACTGTGACTGTCGTCGCAGGCAATCCGCGAAAGTGTGGCCCTGCTGTATTGCAGGCCACTCCGCAAGACATCGCAAGGAACAAAAGACAGCGTCGCATGACGTACCCTTGTCCCAGCATGGTTAATATCGCCTTAATCGGCGCGGATGACACGTCCACCTTACACTAGCAATTGCGCCCTTTTGGGATTGGTCATATGAATTTACCAATTCTGAACAGGTGACCCGATGCCCTTTCGCCCCGTGCAACCCGAAAAGCTGTCCTCTGCCGTGATCCGGCAGATCGAGCAACTGATCCTGCGCGGAATCCTGCGCCCCGGCGAACGCCTTCCCCCCGAACGGGAACTGGCAGAACGGATGAACGTATCACGCCCGTCCTTGCGGGATGCGATTGGTACGCTACAGGACAGCGGTCTGCTGACAGCGCGCCCCGGTGCTGGAATCTTTGTGGCAGACGTTCTTGGCTCGGCCTTTGCACCAGCCCTGACCGAACTCTTTGCCCGCCATGACGAGGCCGTGTTTGACTACCTCAGCTTTCGTCGCGACCTTGAAGGGCTCGCCGCCGAGCGGGCCGCGCGCCTTGCCTCGGACACCGATCTGGCTGTGGTCAACGCCGTCTTTGAAAAGATGGTGGCCGCTCACCCCAAACGCAACAGCGATGAAGAGGCCCGGCTGGACGCGCAGTTCCACATGGCCATCACCGAAGCGAGCCATAACGTCGTCATGCTGCACATGATGCGCTCAATGTACCAATTGCTGCGCGATGGGGTCTTCTACAACCGGCAAGTGATGTTCAAACAACGCACCACCCGTCAGGCTCTTCTGGACCAGCACCGCGCCATCAACGACGCGCTGCAAGGGCGCGACCCGGAGGCTGCGCGGGCGGCGGTCCATGCGCATCTCGACTACGTTGAACGGGCCCTGCGAGACCAGAAACGGGGCGAAAGCAACGAAACCATCGCCCTCCAGCGGCTGGATCACGAAACCAACGGTTGACCGCAGCTCTATCGGCCCACCCAAACGGTTCGCTGTCCTGAGGCAAACGCCTCCAGATTTCATCAATCCCGCATAAAAAAACCCAGCCACGTCTAGGACGGACCGGGTTTAAAAAGCATAGCGTGGAGCAGCACTCAGTGCAGCTTGGAATCCACTTGCGCAATGGCGTCGTCGACCAGCTTGTTAGCATTGGCTGCCGTCATCTGCTTGGCGATCACATCGCGTGCCGCAGCGATGGCGACCGAAACCGCCTGATCGCGCACTTCCTTGATCGCACCGGCCTGAGCAGAGGCAATCTGATCTTCGGCAGAGGCCATGCGACGCTCTATCGAGCGTTCCAGATCGGCGCGTGCCTGATCAGCAGCCGCTTCAGCATCAACCTTGGCCTGAGCCACGATCTTGTCTGCCTGTTCCTGCACTTCCTTGTGCTTCCGCTCGTACGAGGCCAGCAGCGCCTGTGCTTCGTCACGCAATGCACGTGCTTCGTCCAGTTCAGACTGAATGCCGCCTGCGCGGTCATCCAGCATTTTGGACAGCATGCTCGGTACTTTGAAGTAGAACAGGACACCGATGAACAGGATGAAAGCAATCGAGACGATAAAGTCTGTATTGCTCAGCTTCCAGAACTCCGCGGAAAACGGGTTCTTGGACGCAGCCAGCGCCGGGGCGGCGATGGCGGACAGCACTGTCGCGAATGTCAGAGTATGAATGCGCATCAGACTATCCTTTCATCCGGGTCGAAACTGCCGCGTCGATGGTGGACGCATCTGCAGCGCCGCCCATTGTCGAGACGATTTCAGCAGCGGTGTCCTTGGCGACTTCTGCCACAGCCACCAGCGCACCGGCGCGGATTTCGGCAATAGCAGCTTCGCTTTCGGCGGCTTTCGCAGCAATGCTGGCGTCGGCTTTTTCGATGGCGACATCCAGATCAGCCTGAATCTTGGCCTTGGTCTCGCCGGCAATCCGCTGTGCTTCGGCACGGGCATCGGCCAACGCCTTTTCATACGCGGCTTCCGCCTCCTCCGCCTTGACCTTCAGGTCTTCGGCGGCGGCAATGTCATTTGTGATCGTACCCTGACGCTCGGCCAGAATGGCCGCAATGCGGGGCAGTGCGACGCGCGACAGCACAAAGTAGATGGCGACAAGCGCCAGCACCAACCAGAAAATCTGGTTGCCAAACGTGCCTACATCCAGCTGTGGCATGCCGGGAGGGGCGCCTAGGGCGACCTCACCTGCTGCGTTGTTGTTATCTGCCATATCGGTCGTTCCTCTGAGGTGACCCCTAAGCCGGGGCCGAATAGCGAGCCGTTACTTTGGGCAGCGTGACCATGTCACGCCGCCCAACCGTAAGGAATGCGGATCAGAGTGACTTAAACAGCAAACATCAGCAGCAGAGCGACGAGGAACGAAAAGATCCCCAAGGCTTCTGCAAAGGCGATGCCGATGAACAGTGTCGCTGTCTGACCGGCGGCTGCCGATGGGTTGCGCAGGGCGCCAGCGAGGAAGTTGCCAGCCACGTGACCAACACCGATAGCGGCTGCGCCGGAACCGATTGCTGCGAGGCCTGCGCCGATGTGTGCGAGTTCACCTTCCATGAGAATTCTCCTTACGATTGGAAGTTAGTTGGTAGGGTGCGTGATCTCACGCACCATTCGTTAGTGATGCGGGTGCAATGCATCCTTGAGATACACGCATGTGAGAATGGTAAAGACGTAGGCCTGAATGGCTGACACCAGCACTTCGAGCCCGTAGATCGCCATCACCCCGATGATCGCCACGGGGGCAATCGCTGCGACTTGAGCGAACCCCGCGAACACTTTCAGAACGGCGTGACCGGCCATCATGTTGCCCGCCAAACGAATGGAGTGGCTAACAGGGCGCACGAAGTAGGAAATAATTTCGATCAGGGCAAGGATCGGACGCAGCGGCAAGGGTGCGCTTGCCACCCAGAACAGGCTTAGAAAACCCGCGCCGTTTTTGACAAAGCCCAGAATGGTCACTGCAAAGAACACGCCAAAGCCCAGAACCGCCGTAACGGCAATGTGCGATGTGGTCGTGAAAGATGTGGGCAGCAGTCCGAGGAAGTTGGCGCACAGGATGAACATGAACAACGTCATGATGTAGGGGAAATACTTGATCCCGTCCTTGCCGGTTACGTCCTCAACCATTTTGTAGACAAAGCCGTACATGAGCTCGGCGACCGACTGGCCCCGGCCCGGAACAACCGCGCGCTTGGACGTTGTCAGAACCATCAGGCCCAGAACCGCCAGAACCGCCAGCGCCAGCCAGAAGGTCACGTTGGTGATGGTGTACCAGTGGATTGGATCGCCATAGGTGCCGAAAAGCGGCTTTACCTGAAACTGGTCCATTGGGTGGAACGAAAGACCACCGCCACCTTTTGCTTCATCTGCCATCTGGCTCTCTCCGTCTTATCTCACCCCGTGGGGCGGTCATCTTCTTCGGCCAGCTCGGCGGCCTGCTTGCTTTGGACTTCTTCTGCACTGCGCATCATCGTTTTGACGCCGGCTGCAAAGCCCAAGAATATAAACACGATCATGAACCACGGAGAGGTGCCAAACAGCGCAT
Organism: Tateyamaria sp. Alg231-49; assembly: GCF_900143535.1. GTDB lineage: Bacteria > Pseudomonadota > Alphaproteobacteria > Rhodobacterales > Rhodobacteraceae > Tateyamaria. The sequence continues at coordinate 57,609 of NZ_FRFA01000003.1, forward strand.
CCAACCCGTACCCCATACCAAACCCGATCCCGAGACCGGCCACCAACTCGATCACCATGCGCCAGGCAAGCTGTGCCTGAGAGTGGTGATCCGGCGTGCGGGGTTTTGGCGCGTGGTCCTCTTTGACGGCCTGCAAACGCGCATTTAGCGCCTCCATCTTGGCCTTGTCGTCAGGGTCGGTCACGTGCCTTTGTCCCGTCCTTTGGATGCGATTGGGATATGATGCGGGGATGAATGAGTCAACGGCGGCAGAGCGCCGACCAAAACAGGCTTAAACTCATGAAATTAATTGAAAATTACTAGTGCCCAAATATGGCGGACAAACCGCCGCAGGGCGCCAAGCCCCTAATCTCAAGCATATCGCTTATTCAACCATTTGGTTGATCTTAAGTGCTGCGCAACGCCTGAGTATGGTCCAAAAGCCAGCGACGCACTGAGCGCACGGCTTTGCGTCGCCCCGCTTGACCGCTGGTGAGCAAGTGAAACGAACCCTGCCGAAAGCTCACATCAGACACCCGCACCAGACGCCCCGCCGCTTCGTCCAGATGGGTACCGTCCGATGCGCCAAGATACACGCCTGCCCCATGCACAGCCGCCTCCAATGCCAGTGCGGCACGCATCCGCCACGGCGGATCAGGCACCTCGACATCCCAACCCGCGCGCGCGGCCCAATCGATCCAGATGTTCGGCCCACGATCCCTCAGCAGCGGCACACGGGCCAGATCCTGAGGCCGCAGGATGTCGTCCTTGAGGTAACCCGGCGCCGCAAAGGGATATATCGCGGCATCACTCAGCAAATCCGATGGCTCCTGCAAATGCCCCGTCTTGGCATAACGTATCGCAAGATCAGCCTCGTACCGGTCCAGATCGGCGAGCTCGTTTGATCCAATCAGGCGCAACTCGATCTCAGGCAAGTTCGCCTGAAACTTCGACAACAGCGGAACGACAATCTTGGCGGCAAAGACAGGTTCGCTGTTCACAACCACCCGGCCCGACGGCGTGTCAGCCAGCCCTTCAGTGGCCTCACCGATAACGTCAAAAGCAGGTGTGATCCGGCCCAGATAGTGCCCCCCTTCCGCAGTTAGCGCCACGCCCCGCGAGGCATCGCGAAACAATTGAACGCCCAGTCGCGCCTCAAGACCCCGCACATGGCGGCTGATCGCGGAATGACTGACACCCAACTCCTCAGCGGCACGGCTAAAGCTTTCGTGACGGGCGGCGGCCTCAAAGGCGCGCAAGGCATTCAGGTTGGGCAATGTACGCGACATGGAAGAATTGTGCATTTTTTGCACAAGTAATGTCAAAGAGCTGAGTTTGTGGCAGTTCATTTTTTCTGGCAAATATGTTCCCACAACTCATATTCGTTGAGGTTACCCATGCAACTGATCCACACCAACGCGCTTTTGCGCGCACTGAACACTTGTGCAAAAATCTTCCGCTATGCGTCGTCGAAGGAGGCGATCGAAGGTACCGCACTGCCCCCGCTTACCGCCCATATCGCCCGCGATATCGGGCTGAACCCCAGCGAACTGGAGCAGATGCGTCATCGCTGGCCTTCCCAATCGACGCACCATCCCTACCTTTGAACACTTTTCACCGACGCCATGCCCTCGTATGACAGGGCATGGCAGACACGCTCGACACCACCTTTTCCGCCCTTGCGGACCCTACGCGCCGCGCGATCCTGTCGATGCTGCTTGAGGATGACATGGCTGTCACGGACGTCGCCGAACCGTTCGAGATGTCGCTGGCTGCCATTTCCAAACACCTGACAATCCTCACCCGTGCCGGGCTGATCGCGCAGGAGAAACGAGGCAGGGTCAAGTGGTGCAAGCTGCAACCGGACGCGATGCGTGCGGCCAGCGTCTGGATGCAAGGATTTGGCCAGTTTGAACCGGTCAATCTGGATGCATTCGAACGGTTTCTTGCCAGCGAACTACCCGAGGCAGATCAACCCTGAAAAGCGCCTTGTCAGTACAGACCAACCGGCGCCACAAGCTGCCCCTTGCGATCGACGTTGATGTAACTTTGTCATGCCGTCACATCATCGTCTCGCAGCAGCATCACCAGTGCAATGATGGTCAGCACCACGCCTCCAAATACGAGAGGACCGGGCACACCATTTCCAAGGGCGACTTCCCAAAGGATCACCCAACTGGGAGTGAGATAGGTATAGGCCATGACCTTGGCACTGGGCAGGCGCATCGTGGCAAATTGCAACAAGACGAAGGTCGCCGCCGAGGCAAAGACCGCAATATAAACCAACGTCACCCAAACGATCGCTGGCAACCCAGCCCAATCAGTCGCCCGGATGTCGGACCAGCCGTAAATGGTCAGCAGCAGCGCGCCTGCCACCAGCATGCCAAACGTGAACACCACCGCAGGTTCCCCCCGGTTCAGTTTGCGCACCATTGGGGTGTAAATCGCGTGGCTGAGGCAACCAAAGAAATAGATGACCTCACCCTTCCCGACCTCAAAAGCGAGCAGCGCCGCCACATCCGCGCGGAATATGACCCAGAGCGCACCCGCGCCCCCAATGGCCAGCGCAAGTGCCATGCGGGGTGTGGTGATCTGGCGAAGCAACCACCAGCCAAAAAACCCAGACATCAGAGGGGTCAGGGTGAACACCGCCGCCGCACTTACCGGCGGAGCGGTCTTTAGCCCCTCAAACATCAGAACAAAGTAGACAGAAAACAGCCCGCCCAAAACGAGGTAACGCCAGGGGGCAGCAAGTGCAGCACGCGTCATCCCGCCCGTGGCCAAAACCGCAACCCCAATGATGCAGGCTGCCAAACCAAAGCGAAGCGCGTTCAGGGCTGCGGGATCAATCTCGTTGGCGACCAGAGCGCCAAGGGAAAACGACCCCGCCACAAGGGCCGAGAATGTAAGCATGGCCGCATGTCCGCGCAAAGCAGGGCTCAAAACGCGGCCCTCACAGCACCTTCCAGTCTTTGGACCTCTCTTTGAGAAAGGACAGGAACGCCTGCACTTTATTGGTGCGATGCAGGTCGACATGGGTGACGAGCCACAAAGGCGCGGTCCAGTCCTCGCTCGGTTCCATGATCTCTACCAGGTCGGGGTTTGCGCGGGCCTCAAGCACTGGCAGAAATCCAACCCCCGCCCCGGCTAACACCGCCTGTTCCAGCGCGCGCACGTCCGTTGAGCGGAAGGTGATCGTGTCCTCGGACACCTGAGAACGCAGCCATTTGTGAAAAGGCGCGCGGCTGTCGGCAGCGTCATGGCCGACAAAGCGGTGACCACTGGTATCGCCAGACAAATCCGGGAGGCCATGGCGCTCCACATAGCCTTTCGTGGCAAAAAGCCCCACGGTCAAACGCACAAACGGCTGCACTACATTGTCCGGCTGATCCGGCGCATTCCCCGCCCGGATCGCCACATGGGCCTCTCCGTATTCAAGGCGGAACAGACGATCCCCGGTCAGATAACGCACAATGACATCCGGATGTTCTTGCTGAAATGCGGTCAGAACAGGAGCCAATCGCGGGGCCATCGTCACAAGAGAGGTGACAACCAACTCGCCCGACACTTCGGTTCCGCGCCCCTTGATACGACCCACCAACTGACCAAACTGATCATCTGTGGCCTGCGCTACCCGAAACAGGTCATCCCCCGCCTCAGTCGGGGTGTACCCACGAGCGTGGCGTTGAAAGAGTTTGACCCCCAACCGGCCCTCTAGCGCGTCGATATGACGGATCACGGTTGCATGGTGAACGCCCAAAACCTCTGCCGCGCCACTGACCGTGCCCATGCGGGCCACTTGGTAGGCTGTCTTGATTTCATCCCAGTTATCCATGCCGTCCTCATTGTGCATTTGTAAACACGTGATGTTGATTTTCACCAATTGCGTTCGAATTTGCAAGGTTCAATTGTAAGGGCAGACACCAAAACCCGCTCCTATGAAAGGACCTGAACATGACCACTCTGCACATCGACAGCTCTGCCCGTTTCCAAGGCTCTGTGACCCGCGACCTTTCTGCCCAGATCGTAGGCAAATTCGCAGGCCCCGTGATCCGCCGGGATCTGAGCGAAGCACTGCCTCAGATCACCGAAAACTGGGTCAACGCCAACTTCACGCCGGCAGATCAACGCGATGCGACAAAGACCAACACGCTGGCGCTGTCTGACCAGTTGGTCGACGAGCTGAAAGAGGCCGAAACGATTGTGATCGGCGTGCCGGTCTACAACTTCGGCATTCCTGCCGCCCTCAAAGCATGGGTCGATCTGGTCGCGCGCGCTGGTGTGACCTTCAAGTACAGCGAATCCGGCCCAGTTGGTCTGTTGAGCGGCAAACGCGTCATTCTGGCGGTTGCCACCGGAGGCACGCCCGTGGGCAGCGATATCGACTTTGCCACTGGCTACATGAAACACGTGCTTGGCTTTATCGGCATTACGAATGTGCAAATCATCGCCGCCGACCGGGTCATGGCGCAAGGCGAAGAGGCCATCGCTGGCGCCAAGGCCGATATCCAGAAACTGGCGGCCTAAGTCACCCGCTTTCTCTACCAAAGCCCACCACTCAGCCCCCTTTGGCCCAAGTCAGAGGGGGTTTCTCGTTGTGAAGTACGAAGATGCATCGCTGTCATCTGGACGCCCCATGAGGTCCGCGCCTAGAATTGGGTCATGACCGTGCTGCGCAACCTGCCCTCACAATTGATCCTTGCGCACGCGCCATGGGTGCTGGGCGGAGGGCTGATTGTTTGCATCGTGGCCTGCGCGGCTGCGGGTCTCGCCCTGATCGCACAAGGTGAAATCGTTGGACTTGTCACGGTGCTTGCGGGTGCGGGCGTACCGCTTGGCATCTTTGCTCTGGCCATCAAGCGGGATCAGGTGATTTTTGATGCCAGCGCGGGCACAGCCACCGTCCAACGGCGCACGCTGCTGCGGTATCGCAGTGCCACTTATCCGCTCGCCACTGTGCGCCGCGCAGAGGTCGAGGAATTTTCGGACACTGCCCGCCCCACGCTGACATTCCACGACACCACGCCGCCTTATCCACTGGTCGAAGCTTACGTGTCTGGCAACGGTCCGCGGCAGGCGGCGGATGTGATCAACGATTGGCTGCGCAGCTACAAACGCTTGTCGGCCTAAGGCCGGACACTAAACCTCGTCCTTTGCCCTGACGATCAACGCGCACAGCCCGGGCGCGATACCAACCTGTTTTTGAAAATCTTGCGCAGGGTTATGAATAATACCCGGCACCTCCGTGTTTCCTTTTCACAACGCAATTTTGAATACTGGATAAACGAGGACAACATGGAAAAGATTGATGGAGTAGGCTACCCGGACGATGCCATAGACCTTCTGAAGGACACGAGGCTAGGCCCCTTGTTTCGGGCTTATCTGAAGAAAAGGGGTTGTCCTGAAAAGTATATTTTCCTCGATGCCGCCGAGAAAAAGATCGATCCAAAGTCTCAGTTCAAACTCTTCTTTGCCGACAATGCCAAACATCAGGTCAATGCTGGCTCAGATTCTCTGCTCGCGGCCAAACGACTGGGCAAGGCACAGGATTGGAAGTCTAAAGAGTGGAAAGTCATCTATGAAGGGGCAGTCGCCGATACCAACCGCTTTGTGAGTGGCGAATTTATCGAGCCCTTTTACAAGAAGGACGATGACTTCAGAGCTGTACACGTCAAGAACGTCGAAAAGTTGATGCTCAGAACCAAGTACCCTGCCCTCATGAAGGAACTGGATGTCGTCGACAAAAAGGGCATCGCCACAGCCGCGGCAATGCTGAAGGCCGGCAAGAAATCGGATGGGCCCAGAAGCGCCAAGGCCTTTGTGAAAAAGAACAAGATCAAGATGGCCCCCAAAGAGGTGATCAAAAAGATCAAGAAGACATTTAAAATCAAATAGTAAGATCAGGTTCGCAGGCGGAGAGCGTCACTTGACACATCCTGCCTGCGTCCCAATTCGATCCCTTTCCTTAATGTCTGCGCTTCCCACCAAGCTCGTGCCAATGCCATCATGCGCGGCGATCCAGCCCGTGGCCGCGCCAACACCACGTCGCCCTTCGCCACTGCCTGACGGCATTCAACACCCCCTGCCCTTGACTCAGATTGCGGTCTCCCCTAATCCGCGACCAACACCCGGAAACCGTTTCGTTTCCGGTCCCTTGGGATTAACCTGGGATCGACCTCCGTCAGCGCGTTGCGCCCACGGGGGTGATTTTCGTTTGGTCCGTTATCTTGGGAACCTCACCGCCTGATCTTATCTGTCAGGCACAACGTTCACGGTCGAAAGGCACGCATATGTTTGAAAATCTATCCGAACGCCTCTCCGGTGTCTTCGACCGCCTGACAAAACAGGGTGCGTTGTCCGAGGATGACGTCAAAACCGCGCTGCGCGAAGTGCGCGTGGCATTGCTGGAGGCAGACGTATCGCTGCCTGTCGCCCGCGACTTTGTCAAAGCGGTACAAGACAAGGCAACTGGTCAGGCCGTGACCAAATCGGTCACACCGGGTCAGCAGGTCGTCAAGATCGTGCACGACGCGCTGATCGATACCCTGACGGGTGAAGGTGAACCGGGTGCGCTGCGCATCGACAGCCCGCCCGCCCCGATCCTGATGGTCGGCCTGCAAGGTGGCGGTAAAACGACAACCACCGCCAAACTCGCCAAGCGCCTCACCGACCGTGATGGCAAGCGCGTGCTCATGGCCTCTCTCGACGTGAACCGTCCGGCGGCGATGGAACAACTCGCCATCCTCGGCACGCAAATCGGCGTCGACACCCTGCCCATCGTCAAAGGCGAAAACCCCGTCCAGATCGCCAAACGGGCCAAGACCCAAGCGAGCATGGGCGGTTATGACGTTTACATGCTCGACACAGCCGGGCGGCTCTCCATCGACGAAGAGTTGATGACGCAGGTCGAACAGGTCCGCGACGTGGCCAACCCACGCGAAACCCTGCTGGTCGTCGATGGCCTGACCGGTCAGGACGCCGTGCACACCGCGCAGAACTTTGACGAGCGCATCGGCATCTCGGGCGTGGTCCTGACACGGATGGACGGCGACGGGCGCGGCGGTGCGGCTCTGTCCATGCGCGCGGTCACCGGCAAACCGATCAAATTCGTCGGCCTTGGCGAAAAGATGGACGCGCTCGAAACTTTCGAACCCGAACGGATCGCTGGCCGCATCCTCGGCATGGGCGACATCGTGGCCCTCGTCGAAAAGGCCCAGGAAACCATCGAGGCCGAACAAGCCGAGCGCATGATGAAGCGCATGGCCAAAGGTCAGTTTAACATGAACGACCTGCGCATGCAGCTGGAACAGATGATCAAGATGGGCGGCATGGAAGGCATGATGGGCATGATGCCCGGCATGGGCAAAATGGCCGCTCAGGTCAAAAACGCAGGCTTCGATGACAAAATCCTGAAACAGCAGATCGCCATGATCGGCTCCATGACCAAGAAAGAGCGCGCCGCGCCGCAAATTCTGCAAGCCTCCCGCAAGAAGCGGATCGCGCGCGGATCGGGCATGGAGGTGTCGGACCTCAACAAACTACTCAAGATGCACCGCCAGATGTCGGACATGATGAAAAAGCTCGGCAAGGGCAAAGGCGGCATGATGAAACAGGCGATGAAGGCCATGATGGGTGGCAAAGGCGGGATGGACCCTGCTGCGATGGCCCAGGGCATGGACCCCAAACAGCTGGAAGCAGCCGCCAAGCAGCTGGGCAAAGGCGGCGGCGGCCTCCCCGGTCTGGGCGGCGGCATGGGCCTGCCCCCCGGTCTGTCGGGCTTTGGGAAGAAGAAGTGATCACCGCGCTCATCACATATGTGATCGACCCGGCCAAGGTCGATGCGTTCGAAGTCTACGCAAAGGCTTGGATTCACCTCGTCAATGCGATGGGAGGAACGCATCACGGCTATTTCCTGCCTTCGGAAGGGGCCAACAACAAGGCGTGGGCCATGTTCTCTTTCCCGTCGCTCGCCGCTTACGAGACCTATCGCAAAGAAATGGCACAGGACGCTGAGTGCCAGCGCGCCTATGTGCATGCAAAAGACACCGGCTGCATCCTCAGCTTTGATCGCACCTTCACCCGCCCAGTTCTTGATGGCGCGACAGTTCAAGAGCTCGGCTTGTGATCGACATCCCCAACATAAACACCGACAGACTCACCCTGCGTGCACCACGCGCAGAGGACGTGCCCGCATTTGCCGCGTTTTATGCAAGCGACGCGGCGCGTTTTGTCGGCGGGCCTATGACCGAGGCCGAGACATGGCGCTATTTGTGTCAGGTGATCGGCCATTGGGGTATGCGCGGCTACGGACGCTGGATTGTGACACTGCGCGACGATGACGCGCCTATTGGGCTCGTCGGCCTGCACAACCCGCTGGACTGGCCCGAAGCCGAAGTGGGCTGGTACATCTGGTCTGGCATCGGCAAAGGCTATGCCGTGGAGGCGGGCAAAGCGGCGCGGGCGCATGCCTATGACACACTGGGTTGGACTACTGTGGTCAGCATGATCGCCCATGGCAATGACGCCTCGGTGGGTGTCGCGACATCGATGGGTGCCCAACGCGAGGAAGACTACCAACACCCCGTTTACGGCGCGATGGGCGTCTACCGCCATCCTGGTCCTGAGGCGCTGGCATGATCAGTTTGACCGGCACCCCAACATTGCAGACCGAGCGTCTGACCCTGCGTGCGCCACAGCCGCAGGACGCGGATGCCTTCATCGCGTTCTTTGCTAGCAAGCGTTCCCAGTTCGTAGGCGGCCCGATGACGGAGCGGCAGGCCTGGAACTTCTTTGGCACGGAATTCGGGCATTGGATGATGCGCGGTTTCGGGATGTTCACAGTCACCCGCCACGGAGATGACACGCCACTGGGCATTGTCGGGCACTGGTATCCCCGCACGTGGCCCGAGCGGGAAGTCGGCTGGGTCCTGTTTGATCCGGCAAGCGAAGGTCAGGGCATCGCATTTGAGGCGGCAAAGGCCTGCATTGCCCATGCGTGGGACACTCTGAAATGGGACACGATCGTCAGCTATATCGACCATGGTAACGACGCGTCTGTTGCCTTGGCCAAACGGCTTGGAGCGACATTGGACAAAGATGCGCTCCCAACCAAACCCGAAGACCCTTGCTACGTTTACCGCCACCACCGGGGGACATTCGCATGAGCTCTCAACTGATCCCAACCATCGAAACCGGGCGGCTTTCCCTGCGCGGACCCGTGGCCGAAGACTACCCGAACTTCAAGGCGACCTTTGCGTCCTACCGCTCCCGCTTCATGGGCGGGCCGCTGAACACGTATGAAGCTTGGATGCTTTATGCCGCCGAAATGGGGCACTGGGACATCCGGGGCTTTGGAATGTGGATGATCCACGACAAAGACACAGACGAAACTTATGGCATGGCCGGTGGCTGGCAGCCCGCTGGTTGGCCCGAACGTGAAATCGCGTGGATCATCTGGCCGGACAAGGCGGGCAAAGGCTTTGCGCTCGAAGCGACACATGCCGTGCGCAAATACTACTACGCAAATGGCTGGGACACCGCTGTCAGCTATTTGGACCCCAAGAACCTCGACAGCGTCCGGCTGGCCGAACGGCTTGGCGCAAAAAAAGACGCCGGCGCCCCCAGCATTGACGGTTCCGACGCCGTTTATCGCCACCCGTCCCCGGCCCAGCTTGATGACACGCAACTGGCCCACGGGATCGAAATGGAAATCGGGCACTATGCCGATCCTCAATTCAAGCCGAAAGGATGGGCTCTTGACTGACGTCGTCTCCAAAGCCGCCGAAGTGCTGGCCGAACACCGCAACAGCATCGACCGCCTCGATGCGATCCTGGTTTATACGCTGGGCGAGCGGTTCAAACACACGCAGGCCGTGGGGAAACTCAAGGCCACACACGACCTTCCACCTAGCGATCCTGCCCGCGAGGCAGACCAGATCGCACGGCTCGAAGCTTTGGCAAAAGAGGCCGATCTCGACCCCGAATTTGCCAAGAAGTTCCTGAACTTCATCATCGCTGAAGTCATTCAGCATCACCAGAAACACCAAACGTAAGGTGCGTGTTCACACGCACCAACCCTACCAAACCAAAAGGAAATAAAACCATGGCTATGAAAATTCGTCTCGCCCGCGGCGGCTCCAAAAAGCGCCCCTTCTACCGTATCGTTGCCGCTGACAGCCGCATGCCACGCGACGGCCGCTACATCGAAAAACTGGGCACGTATAACCCTCTGCTCGCCAAAGACAACGAAGAGCGCGTGAAGATGAACATCGAGCGCGTTCAGTACTGGCTTGGTGAAGGCGCACAGCCCACAGACCGGATCGCCCGCATGCTCGAAGCCGCAGGCGTAATGGAGAAGAAAGAGCGCGCGAACCTCAAAAAGGGTGAGCCCGGCAAGAAAGCTCAAGAGCGCGCGGAAGAGAAAGCCGCCAAGGTTGCCGCAGCCGCAGAAGCCGCCGCAGCACCTGCAGAAGAAGCGCCCGCCGAGGCACCTGCCGAAGAAGCCGCAGCCGAGTAAGCTGCGCTCCTTCTGGACGACAAACGCCCGCCCTGACGTGTTTCAGGGCGGGCTTTTTTGTGTTCAGCGTCTCGCCTCGTCCACGAATTTCACAAACGTCACCTTATCTTCCCCCGCTCCGAAAAATTCGGGAATGGTGGACACATGAGTGTAACCGCGCGCTGTGTAAAACTGGCGGGCACGGTCCTGCTCCGGCAATTGCGTGGTGTCGATGACGATTAGGCGCGCAGACATTGCGGCCTCCATCGCGGACAACAACACTGATCCTGCACCGCCGCCGTGCAACTCAGGCGACACAGCAATTGCGCGCAAGTTCCACGTGCAATCCGTCATGGGTTCGGGCTGCGCCATGGCGAACCCCACAAGCGCGCCGCCTCGCGACACAACGCGCCACACGTCCTCACTTTCACCGGCAAGCGCCGGGGCAACCATCTCGCCCAACGTCTCACCGGGAAACAGTGTGTCGTCTGCTATGGTAGATAAAGCAGGGATATCGCTTTCGCGCAGATCGCGCGTTTCATATTGGTCTGGCATTGGCCATCCTTTTGATCTTATTTCAGTTTTTTCTGGACTAAGGGTATTGGGCACACCATTGAAGGTCGCCCAAGGAGCGACGCAAAAGCCTTTCAGATGCAAGCCCCGCGAGGGACGCACGGGCATGTGCCCGGATCAAACCGACATAAAATCTCCATCCCGCACTCTTTGGTGCAGGTGAGATCATGCTACTGAGTTTCTACCAACACAGCCAAACAATTTCTTGTTTTCTGAACTGTAAAAAGCCCAAGTCTGTTGCTCGATGTCAGGCAACCGGCGCAGTGTTTCGCGTTGGGATAGGTCCCTCTGTCCAATAGCGGTGAGGGTCTGGCGGTCGATGGTTTGAACTCGTCTCAGGCTGGATTACCGCCTTAGTTCCCCAATGCCCTGATCACTTCTCGCGCCGCTGTTTCAACAGGATCAATCGTTTCCTTTAGAATTGTAACGCGGTCGAAACGATCTGGGTCGCAATTGACAGCCTCGCGCATGGCTGCGCCAAACGCCAAACGTAATTCAGTTCCGATGTTGAACTTGCAAATGGCAGTGTTGCGCGCCAGCTTCTGGCGCTGCGCGATGGGCACGCCTGATCCGCCGTGGATCACCAGCGGCACATCCGTGACGGCCTCGATCGCCGCGATGCGAGCCTCATCGAGCCCGCCCTCTTTATCTTGCTGCAAATGTACGTTGCCGACAGAGATCGCCATTGCATCCACCCCGCTCTCGCGGGCAAAAATGGCGGCTTCTTCCGGGTCGGTTCCATTTGATCCTTCGCCGCCCGAATAGCCGACGAATCCGATTTCACCTTCGCAGGAAATACCGGTGGCATGGGCCATTTCAGCGATCGCGGCAGTCTCATCGATGTTCTGTGTCAAAGGCTTGCGGGAGCCGTCGAACATGAGGGACGTAAACCCGCTGTCCAACGCTTCCTTGCATTCATCAAACGTGTACCCGTGGTCCAGATGCGCCACGACCGGGACCGAGGCGTGTTCCGCCAGATGCCGGAACATCTTGCCTAGGATCGGCAGTGGGGTGTGTTCGCGGCAGGATGGTCCAGCCTGAAGGATTACAGGCGCGTTCTCGGCCTCGGCAGCGGCCACGTAGGCCCGCATGTCTTCCCAGCCCAGCGTCACCAGCCCGGCCACGGCATAACCATTTGTATAAGCGGGCTGCAAAACGTCCCTGAGGGTCACGAGCGTCATTGATATTCTCCTGCGCGTCTCGCACCCGATCCTGTGCCTTGCGGGCTGATCAGAGTGCCGATCGGGATCGGGTTATTTGAACTTTGCGATCATGTCCTTGATGCCCGGGATCGTTTCGATCTGATAGGCATGCGTCGGCTGAAAGTACTGCACCAAACTGCGTTGGGTCAGGCCGCCGAGGATCGTGAAGTAGTACATCTCGTAGCCCGGCAGCACAGCGCAGGGGTGATAGCCATTGTCGATGCAGATCGTGGAGCCATCGACGATGTGGTAGGCGTCTCCGGCTTTGCCATCTTCGCGCTGCAACATTTGCAGGCCAGATCCATGGTTGGGTTTGAAGCGAAAGTTGTAGGTTTCGTCGTGCCGGGTTTCGTCCGGCAGACGGTTGGTGTCGTGCTTGTGGGATGGGAACCCGGACCAGCCGCCTTGGCCGACGGTGAATAACTCACTCACCAAAAGCCGTCCCACTTTGTCATGCTGTTTCTGGCCCAAGATATGCTTGATCTTGCGGTGGGTTTTGGTGTCGTCTGAACCGTATTGCACGAGGTCATGCGAACGCACATCAAAAGGTTCGAGCACTTCGTCATAGCGCGCCCCGGCGATGAATGTCTCGCTGTTTTCCGATACACAAACGAGCGTCACTTTGGCCCCGACAGGGACGTAAACACCTTCTGGCTCACCGTCCCAAACATCTTCACCCCGGTTGCCAACAGCGTCGAACCTCACACCCTCAATCTCAACATCCAGACTGCCGGTGGCGGGGACAATGCAAGTCTCGTATCCGGGTACCTGGTATTCGAACGCTTCGCCCTTTTTCAGTTTGACGATGTTGAAATAGTTCAACGGCACCGTCGGGTTGTCGATATCGACGATGGGTTTGTTTTGGTTGTCAAACGGAGCGATATGCATGTTCGGTCCTTTCAGGCCTCGGTCGGGCCAGGGTGATTAGAGAGAAAGTCGTCCAGCTGGGCGGTTGTTGGCATTGCGGGGGCGCAACCGGGTTGGCTGACAACAATTGAGGCACAGGCAGAGCCGCGCAGAACCGCGTCACGCAATGAGTGACCGTCCGCGATAGAGGACAGGAGCCCCGCCATAAAGCTGTCGCCTGCACCGTTTGGTTTCACGGCGGTCACCGGGTAAATCCCGGTTCGGATTTCCTGACCATCTGCAAACGTCACGGCACCGCCTTCGCCCATTTTGTAGATCACCATTTTGCCTTTGGCCGCCAGTTCTCGCGCCTTGTCCAACCCATGCTCGATCCCGCCAGCCATAAAGCCGAACTCTTCGTCATTTCCGACAATCAGATCGCTTTCGTCACCGGCCCGAGACAGCACATCAGACGCCACATCGGCGGATGGCCAGCTGTAGGGGCGATAGTCGATGTCGAAAATCACTGGCAAACCGGCTTTGCGCGCGTTTTCAAAAGCGCGAAAGGTTGCGCTGCGCGATGGCTCGGATGCAAAGACGGTGCCTGCAGTGATTAGAGCGCTGAACCCGGTGTAGTCGACGGCGTCCATATCGTCTTCGGTCACCTGAAAATCTACCGCGCCATTGCGATAGATCACGTTCTGAAAGTCTTCGATGCAGCTTTCATAAACCGCGAGCGACAGGCGGTATTCTCCACCAAGCACCCGGATAAACGAAGTGTCCACGCCGTAATGGGCCAACCGGTTGAGCGCAAACCGCCCGACGGCGTCGTCCGAGACCGAGGTGATCAAGGATGCGGCACTGCCCAGCTTGACCAGACCGGCGCAGATATTGGCGGATGATCCGCCCAGATCAGCGCGAAACGTTTCTGCATGCTCGCTCTTGGTGCCCACGGGGTCTGCAAACATATCCATCCCGGCACGGCCAAAAACGGCGAAACGGTTGCCCTTGATCCCATCCAGCAGCGCAGACATCAGACGCCCTTTCGCTGTTTGTCGCGGCTGGATTCCCAGTCGACATGAGCCGCCCTCACCTTGTCGTTGTCTGTGACATGCGGCGTTCCAACTTCCCACCAGGTATGGCCCTCGGTGGTCCAACCTTCGTAAGGGTCGACTTTCATGACGATGACGTAGGTCTTATCCGACGCCTTGGCGCGTTTGAATGCCTCGGCCAGTTCTGCAGGGTTGGCCACAGTTTCAGCGGCAGCCCCTTGCGATGCGGCATGGGCTTCAAAATCTACTCCAAACGCCTCGGGAACTGTCGGGGCATCTGCGATCAGATTGTTAAAGCTTTCGTTGCCGGTGTTGTTTTGCAGCTTGTTGATAACCGCAAATCCGCCGTTGTCCAGCACAAGCAGGATCATCTTTTTCTGTGTCAGAACAGAGGAATAGATGTCCGAATTGAGCATCAGATAAGACCCATCGCCACAAAAGCTGATCGTATCTTGCTGTGGTTCGCGTTCGGATTGCGCAATCCGCGCACCCCATGCCCCCGCAATTTCGTAGCCCATGCAGGAAAACCCAAACTCAACGTCCACGGTTCCGATATCCAGCGTACGCCAGTTTGCGGTGACTTCGGCGGGCAGGCCGCCCGCGGCAGCTACAACGCGGTCGCGGGTGTCACACATCGCGTTCACCACACCGATGGCTTGCGCGTAGGAGTTGGGCCGGTTGTCACCGTAGGACACATTGTCGGCCACGTAGGCATCCCATTTCTTGCGCTCGTCCTGCGCCGTGGCAACCCAGTCAGAAGAACCTTTGTGGTCGCTCAACGCAGTATCCAACGCTGCAAGAGACAGCTTGGCATCGCCAACTACCGGCAACGACATGTGCTTGCCCGCATCATGGCGCGCAGCGTTGATCGAGATGAACCGCGCATCCTTGGCGAAGGCAGTCCATGACCCGGTGGTAAAGTCCTGCAACCGCGTACCAACGGCAAGGATCACATCGGCCTGTTCGGCGATGGCATTTGCGCTGTCAGACCCGGTCACGCCAATGGGGCCTATATTAAGCGGGTGGTCATTCAGCATATTGGCCCGGCCCGCGATCGTCTCCACGACCGGGATCTGGTGGTCTTCTGCAAAACGGGTCAGTTCGGCCACAGCGCGCGAATACTGCACCCCGCCACCGGCGATGATCATCGGGCGTTTGGCCGATTTCAACAGGGCCGTTGCGTCCGCGATCTCGTTCGCATCCGGTGGCTGGCGGCGAATGCGATGGACTTTCTTTTCAAAGAAAACTTCGGGGTAGTCGTACGTCCAGCCTTGCACGTCTTGGGGCAGGCCAAGGAAAGCAGGCCCACAATCTGCGGGGTCGATCATCGTGGCAATGGCGGCAGGCAAAGACTGAATGATCTGTGCCGGGTGGGTGATCCGATCCCAATAGCGGGTGATGGGCTTGAATGCATCATTGGCACCAAAGGTCGGATCGTTGAAATTTTCCATCTGCTGCAAGACAGGGTCAGGTAACCGTGTCAGGAACGTATCACCGCACAGCATCAGCATCGGCAGGCGGTTCGCGTGCGCCAATGCAGATGCCGTCACAAGGTTCAGCGTGCCCGGTCCAGCGCTTGCCGTGCAGAACATGAACCTTTGACGCAACCACTGCTTGGAATAAGCGGCCGCTGCGAACCCCATGCTTTGTTCATTCTGCCCGCGATACAAAGGCAACTCGTCGCGATGATCATAAAGCGCCTCGCCCAGACAGGTGACATTGCCGTGGCCAAAGATCCCGAAACCCCCGCCGCACAGGCGCCATTCGGTCCCGTCTATTTCGATATACTGGTTGGCCAGCCAACGAATGATCGCCTGGGCCGTGGTCAGTTTTACGGTCTTGTCAGCCACTTGGTCGCTCCCCCCAGAATGCGCTGATTTTGCGCAACGCGAATTGTCGCTTGCGCGCGTTCGTCTCCCAAGTTACAGATTTTGCAATCGGTTGCAAATACAATCGGCGCCGGCGCCAGGGAGGCAATATGGTCAAGATCGGAATTGGCGTTGTTGGCGGCGGCTATATGGGCAAAGCGCACTCTGTTGCCATGTCCTCTGTTGCCGCGATCTTTAATACCAAATTGCGCCCTGAACTCGAGATGATTGCAGCGTCCTCACCCGAAAGCGCCGAGCGGTATCGCCAGCAGTTCGGGTTTGCGCGCGCAGCACCAAATTGGCAGGCATTGGTCGAAGACCCCGCAGTTGAGGCAATAGTCATCGCCTCTCCTCAGGAAACGCACCGCGCAATTGCCGAGGCTGCGATGGCGCTTGGCAAGCCTGTTCTGTGTGAAAAGCCATTGGCAGATACGCTTGAGGATGCACGCGCCATGGTCGCGACGGCAGAGGCATCCGGCGTGGTCAACATGGTCGGCTTTAACTACATTCGCACACCCGCCAGCCAGTTCGTCCGCAAGCTGTTGGCAGACGGCGCCATTGGCGATGTCACATGGTTTCGCGGCGAACATACAGAAGATTTCCTGTCCGACCCCCAAGCTCCTCACAATTGGCGGTGCGATGGCATGGCCAATGGCAACATGGGCGACTTGGCCCCGCATCCAATCAATGCAGCCCTGGCGCTGATGGGTCCCATTGCCGAAGTCATGGCCGAGGTCGAGACTGTACATCGCACCCGCCCCGGCGGCGCGGTCACCAATGACGATCACGCCCAGATCATGTGCCGCTTTGCCAGTGAGGTGAAAGGGCACATCTATTCCAGCCGTGTCGCGACAGGTCGCAAGATGGGCTATGCCTACGAAATACATGGCACCAAGGGCGCGATCCGCTTTGATCAGGAAGACCAGAACGCAGTCTGGCTCTATCGTGCTGAGGGGCCAGAGGCGACACGTGGGTTTGCCAAGATCCTGACTGGCCCGGCGCACCCAGATTATAAACCTTTCTGTCTTGGCCCGGGTCACGGCACTGGTTATCAGGACCAGATCATTATTGAGGCCAAGGATTTTCTGACGGCTATCGAAGCGGGGCAATCCAACTGGCCAACTTTCCGCGACGGGCTGGCCGTGGCCGAAGTCGTCGAGGCCGCATTGATTTCGGCTCAAAACGGGGTTTGGACCCCAGTTTCTCAGGTGTAAGGAGACATATCCAAATGACCATTCGCATCGGAAATGCCCCCTGTTCCTGGGGTGTCGAGTTTGCTCAGGATGACCGCAACCCCACATGGCGCACTGTGCTGAAAGAGTGTGCTGAGGCTGGATATAAGGGCATCGAACTGGGGCCTGTTGGTTTCATGCCCGAGGACCCTGCTGTGTTGAGCGAAGCGCTGGACGAATATGGTCTGGAGCTGATCGGGGGCGTGGTATTCCGCGCCTTTCATGACCCGGCACAATGGGATGACGTTCTGGATGGGGCCAAACGGACCTGCGAGGCATTAAAAGCGCACGGCGCTGAACACTTCGTTCTGATCGACAGCATTTCGCCCCGCCGCGCCCCGACCGCTGGCCGCGCAAGCGAAGCCGAGCAGATGGACGATGCTGAGTGGGCCGCCTACCGTGATCGGATCGTGACGGTCGCCAAACTGGGTGCCGAAGAGTACGGATTGATCCCCGAACTGCATCCGCATGCGGGCGGCTTTATGGATTTCGAACCCGAGGTCGAGCGTATCCTTGCCGAAGTCGGTCCCGAGACCCTAAAACTCTGCATCGACACCGGCCACTGCACCTATGCAGGCTTTGATCCCGTCGCCTTCATGAAGCGACACATGGACCGGATCACCTATGTGCATTTCAAATCCACGAGCGCGCAGGTAAAGGCCGACGCAATCGCCAACCGCACGGGTTTCTATGACGCCTGTGGGCAGGGCATTTTCTGCAACCTGTCCGAAGGCGAAGTCGACCTGCCGACTGTGCGCCAACTGCTGTTGGACAGCGGGTTTGAGGGCTGGTGCACCATTGAGCAGGATTGCGACCCGACACTGGACCCTGACCCGCTGGGCGATGCCCGCAAGAACCGCGAATACCTCGAAAGCATCGGCTTCGAATAAGGACGAAAGACTATGGCAAAACTGAAATGGGGCATGATCGGCGGCGGCGAAGGCAGCCAGATCGGACCAGCACACCGTTTGGGCGCACAAGCTGACGGACTGTTCGAATTCACCGCTGGCGCATTAGATCACCGCCCAGAGGCTGGGCGCGCCTATGCCCGCCAGTTGGGCATCGCAGACGATCGCGCCTATGGCGACTGGCAAGAGATGCTGGAAGGCGAAAAAGGGCGCGATGACCGGATCGATCTGGTGACCATTGCCACCCCGAATGCGACACATTTCGAAATCACCAAGGGCTTCCTTGAAGCCGGGTTCAACGTGCTGTGCGAAAAGCCCATGACCATGACGGTCGAAGAGGGTGAAGAAATTGTGCGCGTGGCCGAAAAGACCGGCAAGGTCATGGCCGTCAACTACGCTTACTCTGCCTATCCGATGGTGCGTCAGGCGCGTGCGATGGTCCGTGCCGGTGAAATTGGCAAGGTTCGTCTTGTGGTCACCAATTTCAGCCATGGGCACCATGGCGACGCAGGCGATGCGGATAACCCGCGTGTGCGTTGGCGTTATGATCCGGCCATGGCGGGTGTGTCAGGCCAATTCGCAGATTGCGGTATCCACGCAATGCACATGGCCAGCTTTATCTGCGATGACGAGGTGGAAAAGCTGTCTGCTGATTTCGCCTCAACAATTTCAAGTCGCGAGCTGGAAGATGACGCGATGGTCAATTTCCGCATGGCAGGCGGAACGGTTGGGCGGTTGTGGACGTCATCAGTTGCCATTGGTCGCCAGCATGGGTTCGAAATTCAGGTCTTTGGCGAGACCGGCGGGTTGAAGTGGCATGCCGAACAGCCAAACCAGCTGATTTACACTCCGCTGGGCGGGCGCACGCAGATCATGGAAAAGGGCGAAGGCGGGCTATTCGAAGACGCCACACGCCTGTCCCGCGTCGCCATTGCCCATCCCGAAGGGTTCCCACTCGCTGTCGCCAACATCTATTGCGACCTTGCCGACGCAATCCGAGGAGAGACCCGTGACGGGCTGCCCGGCGCAAACGCGGGCGTCCGGTCGATGGCGGCTGTTCACACAGCCGTGGCCTCGGCCCGCGCGGGCGGTGAATGGATGGACGCACGGCCACCGATGTTCCGCTAAACTACTTAGGTCAGCGCTTTGGGCGTAACGTGCCGCGTTCAATGACGCGGCACGGAAACAGGCGCGCTTCGGGCTCTTGTTCCGTATCACCCAGTACGCTTGTCACCTTTTCTATGGACGCATCAATGATGTCGGCGATGGGCTGGTGGATCGTCGTCAGATTGATGTTTTCCCAACGCGCCATTTCCATGTCATTCAGACCGACGATCCCGATGTCGTCAGGTACTGAAAGGCCCGCTTCTGCAATGGCGGACAAGGCTCCGATGGATAGAACGTCGTCACCGCAGAAATAGGCTTCGGCGGGGGTGCCATTGAGAAGCTCCTGCATCTGATTACGTCCTGCATCAAAGGTGTAGTCCTTGGCAAAAGAATAGCTGACCGTGACCTCGGAATGCTCGGCCAGTGCCTCAAGAAATCCGCTCATGCGGTCTTGGGTCGACGTGGCACTTTCCGGCCCGCCCATGAATGCAACTGACTGATACCCCCGCGCAATCAATTCGCGTGCGGCGATGCGCCCACATTCAATATTATCGATCCCAATGATGTCCACGTGGGGCGTTGCCAAGTAACGCCCAAAGCTGTGCACAACCGGCATACCTGCGTCACGAAAAGCCCGCGAAAAGCCTGACGGCAATGTTGAGGAGGCCACGATGACACCATCCACCGAATAGGCGCGCAGCATGCGCACGGAATTTTGTGGATCTGTTTCGTCAGAAAGGTTGACCAGTAGAGGGCGCAAGCCGCGTTCTTGCAAGCCCCTTGTGAAGAGATCGAAGACCTCAAGGAAAAACGGGTTGTGAAAGTTGTTGGAGATGAGACCAATCATTTTGGTCCGGCCTGTGGTCAGGGATGAGGCGAGCGCATTGGGGTGATAGCCCAGATCAGTTGCCGCTTTTTCGACCCGCTCGCGCATCTTACGCGACACCGACGCCCCGGGTGTGAACGCTCGCGATACCGCTGAACGGGACACCCCAGCGCGCTCGGCCACTTCCTTCAACGTTATTGCCATTCTGCCCCTTCCATGCCGGCCAATATTGTCAGCATGCCAGCGGTACAGCAAACAGTCTTTCAGCCCACAACGGCATGGTGGGCCTTAATCCTTCCCCTGCTGCCTTCTTAACAGTCGAACGCACGTCACCCGTCACGTTCCATGATCCATTCGACCTCAGGCGCGGGGACGAAACGCCATTTACGCAAAGGGCCTGCCATCACGTTGAGGTAATACATGTCAAAGCCATATGGCGCACCACAAGGGTGGTGCCCACGCGGAACGCAGACCACGTCACCATCGTGCACGGCCATCGTTTCATCCAGACTTCCATCATCCGTATAGACACGCTGGATGCCAAACCCGCTGGAGGGATTCAGCCGGTGATAATAGGTTTCCTCAAGATAGGTGATGCGGGGAAAGTCGTCTTCATCATGCCGGTGGCTTGGAAAGCTGGACCAGTGGCCGTTGGGCGTAAAGACCTCAGTGACCAGAAGGCTGTCAGCGTAGTCTTCGGCCTCCATGGCGATATTGTTGATATGGCGGGTGTTCGCGCCCTTGCCGCGTTCAGTCAGGGTGATGCCGTCGGGACCAATGCGGCGTGCCTTGTGCCCGCCTTTGCCGGGGGCTGAGCACACGGCGATCACGCAATCGGTCTCTGCCACGGCCTGCCAGTCGGTGCCGTTCGGCAAATATAGGCAATGGGGTGGGGTTTTTTCGAACACATCCATCCGGTCGCCCAGCACACCCCAATCCTGCCCAGCACCTGTGATCTGAGCCTTGCCCTCCACCATGACAAGGATCACCTCGCGCTCGCCAGTCACTTCGCTGGCTGTGTCCCCCGCCCGCAGGCGATAGAGGCCAAATCCGACATAGCGCCACCCGGCGGACGCCGGTGTGATGTCATGCACCTTGCCGTGGGCGCCAAAGGGTTTTTTCAAAAGGTCGGTCATGGGCTCTCTTGGTTATGGCAGTCGTCGGGCGTGGTTCTCAACAAGGGCAGTTTCGAATTCGGCTTCGCTCATGCCTTCATCCACTGCGCGGGCCAGAAGCTCTGCCTGACTTTCTGAGGCCAGCCCGCCAATGGGTGGGTCGGTATCAAGGTTGGTTGGGAATGGGTATCCCTCGGCCGCAGCACCGATCGCAGCCGTGCGTGCCAAGCCTGTGAACCCCAGATCTCGCAGGGCAGGGAACAGGGCGCGGGCCATAGCGGTACGATCAATCCGTTCCAACGTGCGCCCCATAGGAGAGCCGATCTGCATCAGGTTGGCCATGCGCTCGATATCCGCAGACCGATTGTCGCCTGCCGCGTGAAAAAGCGCTGGGTTAAAGAACAGTCCGTCGCCCTTTTCGAGCGGAAACTGCACGTGGTTTTTTTCGAAGGCGTCCCGGAACTCGGGCAATTGCATCGCAATGTAACCCGGCCCATAGCGCTGCGAATTGGGCAACAGTTTGGTAGGACCGCTTTCAACGGGCATGTCACAATGGGCAATTGCCCCTTGAAGGGTCAGCGCCGGTGACAAGTGATGGGAGTGAACTGGGAAAGATTTTGCCTGATCTGCGGTCATGAAGCCAAGGTGATAGTCTCGGTGACAGGTCTGCGCCTTCCCACCGGGCCGGACGAGGTTTACTTGCGTAGTCATCTGATACCACGGGCCAAGCCACGCCTCGCTGACGGCCGCGACGGATGGAGCAGCAAAGTAGCGGGCAAAGACGTCGGGCGCACGCAGGCACAATTTCTGAAGCGAATTCCAGATCCGGTCATTCGCTCCGCGTTCGCCGAAATGGTCCCCGCCGCTTGTGGAGGCTCTTTCGTCTGCAATGATCTGTTCGAAAACAGCGGTCGCCTGATCGACGGCGTCCAGATCCGGAACAGCCCCCTTAAGTATGACGGCTCCGGACAGATCGCCTATGACCTGTGCCCATTCCGCCAGCAGCGCAGCCCTATCAGTTGGATTGTCCAGTGCGGCGTTCGTGTCCGCGGCGGAGTAGACGGGCAAGTTGCTCACAATTTCAGAGGCAAAACGGAGTTTGGACGCATCCAATGGTTCGGCAATCAGCGCTTTGAATTCGTCAATCTGGCAATCGGCTTCGGTGTAGTATCCCATCATTCCTCGTCTCTATCCGGGCAGCACAGCTTGTTTCGTCTCGACCGACGTCACTGCAGCCTCGGCAAGCTCCAATGCTTTCAATCCATCAAGACCCGTAGTCGGCATCGGGCTTTCATCGCCCAATGCCTGTACAAATGCTGCAATTTCGTTGGCGTAAGCCGCGACATAGCGGGTCATGAAGAAGTTCAGCAACGGCGGGCGGTGATAGCCCGTTGCATCCGCAATCTCTATGTTCGCCTCATGTTGGTTGCGCGCCGAAACAGATCCACCTGATCCATGGACCTCGATCCTCTGATCATAGCCGTAGGTGGCACGGCGCGAGTTGGTGATCGTGCACTGCTTGCCCGATGCCGTGGTCAGTATCACATTGGCACTGTCAAAATCGCCCAGCTTGCCGATTTCTGCATCCGTCAGAACAGATGCCGCGGCATAAACCGATGTGACCTCTTCGCCCAGCAGCCATCGCGCCACATCAAAATCATGGATCATCATGTCGCGAAAAATTCCACCGGACCGGGTGATGTAGTCGTAAGGGGGCGGTACGGGATCGCGCGAAGTGAGGTTGATCATCTCAACTTCACCTATCTTGCCATCATCAATCGCAGCTTTCACCGCCATGAAGTCAGGATCAAAACGGCGATTGAACCCAAGCATCAGGCGACCGCCAACGGCATCGACTTTGGCCAGACAGGCGCGCACCCGTTCCACGTTCAGATCGATGGGCTTTTCGCAAAAGACGGCTTTGCCCGCGGCGGTAAACTGCTCGATCAGATCCGCGTGGGTGTCAGTGGGCGTACATATCACCACCGCGTCCACATCGTCCGAACCTGCAATCTGGTCGATCTCGCGGATGTCGCAGCCATATTGGGCACGCATCTGCTCGGCCATCTCGGCAAATGGTTCCGCCACGGCGACGAGTTCCGCCCCCGGGACAGAAGCAACGGCTTTGGCATGGACCTGTCCGATCCGGCCTGCACCGAGTATGGCCAGCCTCAGGGCCATCAGGTTGCAGTTTCCATATATTCTTCGCCTGTTTTTGCGCCGGTGATGTAGGACACCACGTCTTCACCCGAATAATCGCCGGTCTTGATATCGAGATTGGCGCAGATACGGCCACGGCGGAACACGATGATCCGGTCCACAAGGTCAAAGACCTGACGCATGTTGTGCGAAACCAATATCAATGGTTCGCCCGCTTCCTTCAGCGTGCGAACGATGTTTTCCACCTGCGCCGTTTCCTGAACCCCGAGCGCAGCTGTCGGTTCGTCCATTATCGTGAGTTTGGAACTGAAAGACGCGGTCCGGGCAATCGCCACACACTGGCGCTGCCCACCCGACATGCGTTCAATGGTGTTGCGGATGTTGGGGATCTTGACTCCGGTCCGTTCCAGCGCATCCATCGTGTCTTGCCGCATCGCCTTATAGTCCAGAACTCGGAACGGGCCGAGCCAGTCCCACTTGGTCTTTTCGCGGCCAAGGAACAAGTTGTCTGGCACGTCGAGGTGATCGGCCAAGGCCAGCGTCTGGAACACGGTTTCAATACCAGCTTCTCGCGCGTCCAGCGGGCCTGCAAAGTCCACTTCTTCGCCATAGAGCCAGACCTTGCCGCGCGTGCGTTGCTCAACCCCGGTGATTTGGCGCACGAACGTGGATTTCCCTGCGCCGTTGTCGCCCATGATCGCCACGTGCTCGCCACGCTTGAGCTCGAAATTCGCACCTTCTAGTGCGTGAACGCCGCCGTAGTGTTTGGTCAGGTCTTCTGTTTTCAGAACGATGTCACTCATGTCAGGCCCTCCTCAAGCTCGGTTTCTCTGTCGGTACTGGTCGAGTACAACCGCCGCTATGATGATGCTGCCCATCGCCATTAGCTGATAAGAGCCATCAAGTTTGATATACGTAAAACCAGACCGGATGACCCCGAGCACCATCGCGCCGAGCACCGTGCCGATGATGGACCCGCGTCCGCCTTGCAGGCTAATACCGCCAATCACGGCCATAGCAATCGCAAACAGCTCGTAAAACTCACCCATCCCCGCCTGCGCAGTGGAGGCTTTGGAGCTGAGCACGATACCAGCAAAAGCCGCCAGCATCGATGCGATCATGTAAACCATCACCTTGTGACGCTTCACGTTGATCCCCGACATACGGGCCGCTTCTTCGTTCGACCCGATGGCGTATGTGTGCTTGCCGTAGACCGTGAAGCTCATGATTATTTGGAAGATGATGGCCAGCACGATGAACCAGACCACAGGCATCATACCCGATCCGATAAATGCGAACTGTTCAGTAGGGAATGAAATCGGGTTACCGCCTGACCACCACAGGGCGATTCCCCGACAAATGAGAAACATGCCGAGCGTGGCGATAAAGGGCGGGATGCGCAGATAGGCAATAAAGGTGCCATTAATGGCCCCGATACAGGCGCCAAACGCTAAACCGACCACCACAGGTATCATGACCGGAAGGTCCATAGCCCATGGCCCAAAGAGGGCCTTGGGATTGGGTTGCCCGTTAACCAATTCGGTTTGCCCAAAACTCATCGCAACCATCGCCGTTGCCGCCACCAGCGGACCGGATGACAGGTCAATACCAGCTGTAATGATGACCTGCGTCACACCAAGGGCGATGATACCGATGATCGCCACCTGCAGAATGATGATCTGCAACCGGGCTTCATTGAATATGCTGTCAAAGCGGTCCTTCGTATCAAACAGGAAGCTCTGACCGCGCATGTAGGGGGCTGTCTGGCCGATAATCTCGAAGACGACAATGATGATGACCAGCGCCAGAAGGATGTTCAGTTCATTGGGCCATGATCGTTTGGATTTGTCGAAGGTCAGACCGCCGGTTCCGTGGCTGGTATCTGCCATGCTAGCCTCCCGCTAATGTGAAGAAGTTAGAGCGGTGCGTCGCCGCACCGCTCAAAATCAGTGCCGTTCAGGCACTTAGTTTTTTTCCAGGAAATCGCCCATGTTCTCAGGCGTAACCAGAACGAACGGAATGTAGACTTTGCTGTCCACATCTTCGCCCGCGACCAACTTGAGCGCAGCATCGATCGAACCGGTGCCCTGACCCACGGAGTCCTGGAACACGGTGACGTCATAGTCACCTGCGGCCATCACAACCAACGCGTCCTGAGAGGCATCAACACCGCCGACCTGAACGCTTGCCATGTCCATCCCGGCGGCTTTCATCGCCTGGATCGCACCGATCGCCATTTCGTCGTTGTTGGCCAGCACGAAGTCAAACGGCTCACCGGAAGACATCCAGTTGGTCATAAGGTCCTGGGCTTCATCGCGCGACCAGTTCGCAGGCTGCTCATCGATGATTTCCATAAAGTTACACATGTCCATGCCGATGACATCGTAGACGTCCTTGGAACGCTGAACCGCAGCCTGGTTCGACAGCTGACCGTTCATCAGGTAGCCACGTGCGCTGTTGCCTTTGCCCGCTGCGCGCAGGTTTTTGCACACTTCGAAGGCCGACAGAGTGCCGGATTCAATTTCGTTCGACGCCACGAAGGCCTGAGTTGGCGGCAGTTCGTTCACGTTGTCTGGCTCACGGTTCACATAAACCAGCGGCACATTCCCAGCAGCCGCAGAAACAGCCGCACCGGCAGATGTATCAACGATGTTCACGATGATCGCGTCCACACCGTTGGCAACAAAGTCTTTCACCTGGTCGATTTGCTTAGCAAGGTCGTCGCTTGCATCAACTTGCTGGTAGGACAGGCCGTCAATGGTGCCTGCATATTCTACCATGCCAGTCCGCAAAACGGTCAGCCAGTTGTCGTCGAACCGTGAAAAGGTTGCGCCGATTTCCTGTGCCAATGCACCAGTTGCAGTCATCGCCACCAAACTGGCGGCCACTAGAGTATTTTTCATTTGGTTTCCTCCCAAAGTTGGTGTCCGGCACACCTATTAACTCACCGGATCGCCCCTTACGGGGCACTTCATCCCAGCTATGCAGCAATCTCCTTCTGCAATTGCGAGGAAATGAAATTCATTGATGTCCTGATGGCGTCTTCCAGCGAAGGGTGACGATGTATGTCAGGTGAAAAGCACTCGAACGAAAACGCTCCCTTATAACCAGCATCCCGCAGCGCCATGATCTGATCGACATTTCCGAGGCGATCATTGGCGTCAATCAAAACGCGATGATCGTCCTCCATCTGCTCCACAGGCACATCGGCGTCGTTCACGCCAGATATATGCACTATTCCGGTTTGCCCCAGATAGAACGGACCTCCGCCGGACAAGGTGTGATGAAACGTGTCATGCACCAATCGAAAATAGGAATCTGCGCCCAGCGTTTCGATTGCAGCAACCAGCTCTACTTTGCTTCGCAGGGACGAGCGCGTAAATCCAAGCGGTTCGACTAGTGCCACCATGTTGGCGGTCTCTAGCAGCGGCAGGCATCCCTCAAGCGCATTTGCCAGATCATTCTGCCGTGATGCGGCATCAATACCGGTGCCGTCGTTGCATGGGATCAGGCTGATCGTTTCAGCCCCGGCCTCGACCGCCAAATCGATGAGCGCTCGCACGCCATCTGCGATGTCGCTTGTCCAGCGGTTGAAGGGATAGACCTGTGACAGCCCCAACAATCGTAGCCCGTGATCCTGAAGCTTCTGCCTGACGCATTCGACAGAACGTCCATCAAAGATCGGGCGTCCGAGATCATTGCGAAGCTCGACGCCAACCATTCCCAAACGCGCTGCACTCTCGATGAATTCATCGATTGAAGCGTTGGCCATCGTGACTTGGTTCAACCCAAAGCCGAGCATCTCTCTCCCTGTCTGTCCGCTGGTTTGTCCTGCGAGTCTTCTTGCGCTGTCAGACTGCGTTCAACGCACGGCCCACGTCAACAGATTTTTGCAATCGGTTGCAAAAATGTTCGAACACCCAAACTTTTCCCGTAAATCCGGAATGATTTGCAAAGATATTCGAGGGGGTTACGGAGCAAGCGGGCCACCCGCCTTTTCCCGAGGTAATGTTCAAAAGAGTGCCACGAGTGCTGGAATCGGTAAATGCTTGCGCTTCCTAGCCAATGGCTTCCGCCAATCGCCCTTCAGTAAGATCGCTGGTCGGCGGGTGACACGGCACAGGCTTGGGCAGTCAATAGTATGACCGACCGTGCAATTGGAATCAGAGAGTTTCTACTGTCTGCAGAACGTATATGCCCGATGGCTTGTCAGGCAAATGCGATCGAGACGCCACCAAACGGCCCGAAGTCAGCGTGAATTTGGGTCTCGCTTGGGCACTCTATGGGCCGGATAAAACTGCCGGACAAAATGACATTGCCGGGCTCAATCTTCTGCCCGTATTGCGCCATGCGTTGCGCCAGCCAGACCACGCTTTGGACCGGGTCGTTCAACACGCCGGCGCCAAATCCCGTTTCTTCAACCTCACCATTCCGCGTCGTAATCGCCCCGACCCAACGCAGATCAAACGCATCCACTGCATGCCTTTGCGGTCCAAGAACGATCCCGGCATTCGCCGCATTGTCGCTGATCGTATCAAAAACCGAACGCGTCTTTCCTGACTCCGGGTCGGCGCGCAAAATTCTTGTATCGAGGATCTCGATCGAAGGCGCGACATATGCAGTTGCCGCGATCACGTCCTCTCGTTTCACATCGACGCCTCCGATGGCGTCTTTCATGACAAAGGCGATCTCTGCCTCGATGCGCGGCTGGATGAAACGCCCTTTGGGCACAGTGCTGTCGTGCTCAAATACCATGTCGTCAAACAGGATACCGCTGTCTGGAATGTCGATGTTCAGGGCGTATTGCATCGCCTTGGAGGTCAACCCGATCTTCCAGCCGACTACTTTGCGCCCTTCGGCCAATTTGGCGCTGTAAATCGCATTTTGAACTTCATAGGCGTCCTGCATGCCCATTTCGGGGTGCCGCAGCGTCAACAGGCCGATCTGTTGCCCAGTCTTTTCCGCATTGAGCAAATCGGAGGCGGCGCGGGCGTGGTCTTGCGGTGTCACAGAACTTCGTCCGCGATTGTGTTGCGAAGTGTTCCTATTGTGCTGGCCTCAATCTCAACCACATCACCCGGAACCAGATATTTAGGCGGATCGAGGCGAGCGCCCGATCCTGTGGGCGTGCCCGTGATAATTATATCCCCCGGTTGCAGCGTCATAAATGTCGAGATGTATTCGATCTGACGACGGATCGGGTGCATCATCCGAGAGACCACATCGTCCTGGCGCACTTCGCCGTTGACCCGCGTGATGATGCGGCAGTCATCCAGTTGTGCTGCGTCCGTGAACGGGACCAGCCAAGGGCCAATCGCGGCCGACTTGTCCCAATTTTTGCCTTGGGTCACGTTGAATTTGGCATGGCGCACCCAGTCACGGATCGTGCCTTCGTTGCAGATGGTCAGGGCGGCGATGTGGTCATATGCATCGCTTTGCGCAATCCGCCGCCCGCCTTTGCCGATGACGACGGAAACTTCGCCCTCATAGTCCAGTTGTGGGCTTTCAGGCGGCCGGATCAGGGGCTGTTCATGCCCTGTAAATCCGGAGGCGAAACGCGGAAACAGAGACATGTACTTTGGCTGATCGCTGCCATCTTTGTACTCGGCATTACGGTCAGGGAAATTGACGCCGACGCACAGGATACGAGGTGCGTTTGGCAGCACCATTTCATAGGTCAGATCGGTGTGTGTGACCGGTTTGGCAGAAGCCAAAGCCTCAAGCGTTTCCAGCCCCCCTGCCCGCACTGCATCCAGCAGCGTGGGCCACTGCGGCGATTTACCATTCAGCGCGATGCCACCCCCGTCGGTGATCGCACCGTAGACGCTCTGACCGTTGTCAGACCACGTTCCAAATCTCATCCGATGTCCTTCCAAACGGCGCCGCAGCTTTTGATCTCGTTCATTTTAAAACCTATTATGGCGCAATGATCGGGCTGGCTTTCATACCGCTCTCAATCGGCTCGACGCCGACAAAGGTCGTGCCATGCTCAAACCAGCTGCGTGGAGCGGCGGCCCCCCAAAGTGTCTGCCTTTGCGGGTCCTTCAGATCCCATTTGATCGGCTCAAGGTCCGGATCGACCGTCTGGTAGTCCGAGCAGTAGATTTCGATGCGATGCCCGTCGGGATCCAAGATATACAGGAAGAACGCGTTCGAAATACCGTGACGCCCCGGGCCGCGTTCGATGCTGTCGACATATCCCGTTGTGGCCATCAGATCGAGCAGATCGATAATGTTCAGCGGTGTCGGCACCCAAAACGCCACGTGGTGCATGCGTGGACCTGTGCCGTTGGTAAAGGCCATATCATGCACGCCGCCCTTGCGGTGCATCCATGCCGCCCAAAGCTTCTTGCTCTCTTCATCTTCCGTGTATTCGGTTACGCGAAATCCAAACTCAGAGTAAAATGCGACCGACGCGTCGACATCATGGCTGAACACATTGAAGTGGTCGATCCGCAGCGGCTTCACCCCACGATAGAGCGCATATTTCTGGTGAATGGGCGCCAGCCTGTCCATCTTGTGATAAAATTCGAGCGGGATGCCCATGTTGTCTGATGTCAGCAGTGTGCGGCCCTGATACGGGCGTTCCACCCATTCGGTTGGCCGCCCTTTACTTTCAAAAAACATCTTTGCGCGGTCAAGGTCGTCTTCGGCAAAAGTCTTGAACCCCATGACTTCCACCGTGCCGGGCGCTTCAGACTTTTGCAGAATGATGCAGTGGTGGCCCCGCTCTTCCATAGCCCGAAGGTAGACGTGTGTGTCGTTTTCATCCGTCACCTGAAGACCCAGGATGTCACAATAAAACGCCTTGGATGCGGCGAGATCTTTGACGTTCAAACTGGCGTGGCTCAACCGAATGGTGTTGAAGTCGGGAAAAAGGTTCGGGGCTGGGACAGGCATGCGGGCCTCCTATTGACCAGACAAAGCGGCGCTTGCCCGGTGCGTACTCGGGGAGTTTTCACTGTGGGCGAAACGGGTGTGGGTTTTCATCACCCAACTCCCAGTTTGGTGATCTTGTGCTGGCCGGTGGCAAAGCCAATATGCTTTTGCTCCATGTAAAACTCGAATGACCAGTCGCCCCCGTCGCGACCAATGCCAGATGCTTTGACGCCCCCGAAAGGCGTCGGCAGGTGCCGCACGTTCTCGGAATTGACCCAGATCATGCCTGCTTCGAGCTTGTCGGTGAATCGCAAAGCGCGCGTAAGGTCATTGGTCCAGACATATCCGGTCAGCCCGTAGGCCGTGCCATTTGCGATCTGCAACGCCTCTTCCTCGGTCGAAAACGGGATCGAGGTCAGAACCGGTCCAAATATCTCTTCCTGCGCAATCCGCATCTGGTTGGTGGCGTCTGTGAACAGGGTCGGGCGAACGAAGTAACCTGTATCGCCGATGGGCTCGCCACCTGCTGCAATCGTGGCTCCATCCTGTCGCGCAATCTCAAAATAACTGGTGACCTTGTTGAAATGTTCTTCTGTCACCAGAGGGCCAATTTCACTGGACGGATCGAGCGGGTGGCCGACCTTGATCTTGTTAACCCGCTCTACGAGCTTGGCTTCAAAATCTTCACGGATGGTATCCTGCACCAGCAGCCGGGACGAGGATGTGCAGCGCTCGCCATTGATCGAGTAAATCATAAAGATCACCGCATCCAGCGCGCGGTCCAAATCAGCATCATCAAAGACAATCACCGGGTTTTTGCCGCCCAATTCGAGGTGATTGCGTTTGAGTGTATCCGCGCCCTGTTTTGTGATCAGGCTCCCAGTCTTGCTTTCTCCAACAAAGGCGATCGCCTTAATCTTGGGATGTTCACACAGCGCTTTTCCGGCGCCTTCTCCAAACCCATTTACGGTGTTCAGAACACCAGGTGGCAGCCCCGCCTCTTCTGCGATTTCGACCAGCAACCGCGCCGTGACCGGAGACGCCTCGGCTGGTTTGTGCACGACCGTGCATCCCGCAGCCAGCGCGGGCGCAATCTTCCATGTGGACAGCATGAAAGGGGTGTTCCAGGGCGTTATGACCCCCACCGGCCCGATGGAGACCCGGCTTGTGACGTTCATCAGAGTTGGAGACTTGAGGTGCTGTCCATCGCGCGCCTGAATCACCTGATCAGCGAAATACCGAAAGTTTTCGGCGCCCCGCAAAGCGGCCTTGGACATGAACTTGTAGACTTGCCCGGTGTCCCAGCATTCACACAAAGCGATTTCCTCGGCCCGCGCTTCAATCCCATCCGCAACACGATGCAGGATCTTGCGCCGCTCCGTTGCAGGCATATCGCGCCAATCCGCAAACGCGTCATGTGCCGCCTGTGCAGCCGCATCAATATCGGCTTCGGTGCCATGTGCGACCTCGCAGATAATGGTTTTGTCTACGGGAGAAATCGTTTCGAAAACGCCCCCACGCCCCGGGGTGTCTTGGCCCCCAATCCGGTTGAGAATGCCAGTTTGGGCAAAGCGCGCCATGTGGCCGCTCAACTTTGCGATGTTGTCTTCCAGCAAACCCATGGTCTCTCCCCCTTGATGATCGCTCACCATATTTAGGTGAGATAGTCGAACATCAGTCTCATACATTATATTAACATGTTAATTGTTGTTGAGTTAAGTAATGAATTGGACTTGAATGTGTCAACCGAAATCCTTCGGACATAGAGGCATAGGAGCAACCAGCCCATGACCATCAGCCTGCCGCCCACCACCCGCTCGCTGCCGATTGCGTTGATGCGCGCGCGGGAAAGCATCATGGCTCCAATTCGTGACATGTTGTCCGAGACAGGGCTCAGTGAGCAGCAATGGCGTGTTTTGCGCGTACTTGCAGAACAGGGCGAGATGGATTCGCATTCACTGGCGCAGCGGGCCTGCCTTTTGTTTCCCAGTTTGACACGCATGGCCGCAACGATGAATGCCAAAAGCCTGATCACGCAGACCCGGGACCCCAACGATCGACGCCGGCAATTGATCGCAATCGCGCCAGCAGGTTTGACCATCATCGAGTCCCGTGCCGAAGCTGCATCCGATATCGCGAAAGGCTTTCGCGACAAGATGGGAGATGAAGATTATGAAACACTCCTCGATCTGCTAGGACGCCTAAGCGCTGACGCGGACGTGGAAGAAACTCAATAAGAGCCATCCACTCAGCTTCCTCGCATAACGCATAGAAGCAACGAAAGCAGGCTAAGCGGAACGTCCATAAAAACCGATGCGTTCTTCGTCAGAAAACGCCACACGTTGGGTTTCGTAATATGAAAACAACGGGTGCCGTCAACCTCGCTGCAGCCGAAGTCGACGACAAGTTCAAGCAGTATGCCGGACCTGCCAAACTCTATGCGCTCTACCGTATTCGTCTCGAAGTGGTCGGATGACAATCTTGATTGGAATTTTCGGCTGAGGTCCAAGCGATCAGCTGTTCACAACTGTTCATTGCTTTGACTCAGCCGTGCGCCGATTGCACGCGCTGAATGGGTCTCAAGCGCATCCAGCATATCCCAAAGAGCGGCGCCTTCTTCGCCCAGTATGGCTTGTGCCTTATGGCGAAGTCGGAACGCGAGGATCTCTTCGGGCATCGACTCGGCCAAATCGTAATGCAGCGGTATCTCACTTCCGTCACTGAGATGCAGCACTCCAACTGCCTCCAGATCGGTCACACTCTCGTCCCCGATCACATCTACCCGGCGCGCGAAATTCGAAAGTGTTGCATCTTTGGCTAACGCGTCTGTATAGACACGGTCATCTCCGGTCAGATCCCCCCGCAAGACCATGCCAGCAAGCCAAGCGTAGCTGAACTTGACCTCCAAACCACTGCGCGGCGCTTTGATGTCACAGACTCTAAGCCAGCGTGGATTGACCGTCAGTCTCATGCCTACCACCGCACCCAATGCCAAAGGCCTTTCCGCGGCGGCCACCAAAAGCGCCTCGATCATGGAATGCGTGCCGTGGCAACAGGCATGAAGCTTGTACTTGTTGTCCTCGAAAAGGAATTCACCCGTCGGCACTGCCTCTTCTGCCTGTCGCGTATGGGTTTCAACAAAGCCCTGCATGCCAAAAATCCCATCATCGGCCGATGTAAAGCCGAGACGTGCCAGCGCGGTGCATTCAACTCCGTTCGCTGCGGCAATGCCCGCGTTGTAGGGTTTTCCCATCGTCCCAAACTGCGATTTCAAGCCCGAGGCACGGGTCGCACACAGCCCCAGAGCCGCCCGCATCTGGTCACGATCCAAACTAAGGAGACGCCCCGCCGCTAAGGTTGCCCCAAAGGCGCCGCTCGTTGCGGTTTGGTGAAAGCCGCGATTGTAATGTGACCGGCCCAGCACAGTTCCCACGCGGATCGCCCCCTCCGCGCCGACTAGGAAAGCCGCCATGGCATCGCCAGCGCCGGCGTTCAATTCTTCCGCAACCGCCAAAGCAGCCGGGTAAATCGCAACAGACAAGTGGCCAACATGGGCGAAATGTGTGTCGTCGTAGTCAAGCGCGTGGCTGGTCGCACCGTTGACAAGCGCTGCCATCCGCGCCGGTGCAGCTGTCCCTCCAATTATCGACGCAACCGGCCTGCCACCTTCGGCGCTGGCCAGTGCGCGCATTTTTTCGGCCAGCGGTTCCCGCCTGCCTGCGAGCCCGCAGACCATCCAGTCAAGAAGGGAGAACCGCACGAGAGTGGAAGCCTTTGCGGAAAACGCTTCGACTGGCATGGCCGCCAGATCGAGAAGTTCGTCCATAAACTGCATCGGCAGACCCCAGTGAAACTGCATCACGCATTTACCTACTTCGCAGCTTACCACAAGGGTAGCTTGAAGCGGCTTGGCAACCAATTGGCCGAGAAGCCCGTTTGGGCAGTTGAAGGGCTACAACCGGTTCGTCGCGCAACGCGAACTTTTTCTGACGACCCATCGCCGTGTTGCGGCTAACAGCGGTTTTACTTAGTTATAATCTCAGGCCCCATCACGGCATTGGGCAATGTTGTCGAGATCGCAGGCACGTATGTCACGAGGATCAGGAACACAAACATGATTGCAAGGAAAGGCAGAGCCGCGCGCACCACACCCATCATCGACATGTTCGCGACACCTGCTGTTACGAAAAGGTTCAGCCCCACAGGAGGAGTGATCATCCCAATTTCCATATTGACCACCATGATAATGCCCAGATGAATCGGATCAATTCCAAGCTCGATGGCGATGGGGAATACCAGGGGAGCGACAATTACCAAAAGGCCCGAGGGCTCCATGAATTGTCCGCCAATCAGCAAGATCACGTTGACCACGATCAGGAATGCCACAGGGCCAAGCCCGTACGATAGCATCGCTTCGGTGATCTGCTGGGGGATTTGTTCGTCGGTGATCACGTGCTTCAGCAAGAGCGCGTTAGCAATCACGAACATCAGCGTGATTATAAGCTTGCCCGCATCGCGCAGCGTGGAAACCGTGTCGGGGTGCCACAAGGCCGTCACAAGCGCGTACGGCTTGCGCAGAAGACTCTGTTGTCCAGCCAAGGGTCCTACATCGCGATAAATGAAGGCGGAGGCGATAAACGCATAGACCGAAGCAACAGCTGCAGCTTCAGTTGGCGTAAAAATTGCACCGGTAAAGCCCGGGATGCCGTAGATCCCGACCATGATGATTACAATCAACAAAAGACCCCATATCGCGGCGCGGAAACTCGCAAAAATCTCGCTGAAACCGGCGAATTCTCCCTTGGGCATGTTCTTGATCCGTGCCATGACATAAATGCCGATCATCAACATTAAACCAGCCATCAGGCCCGGAATCACTCCAGCCAGAAACATGCGCCCGACCGAGACCTCAACGGCGGCAGCGTAGACGACCATTACGATGGACGGCGGGATCAAAATGCCCAGCGTGCCTGCGTTGGCGATCACACCGGCCGCGAACTCTTTGGTGTAACCCACTTGTCTCATCGCCCCGATCACGATGGTTCCGATGGCGACCACCGTTGCGGGCGATGAACCTGAAAGCGCGGCAAAAATCATACAGGCCAGGACGCCAGCAATCGCCAGGCCACCCCTCAGATGTCCAACCAGCGCGATCGAGAACCGGATAATTCTTTTCGCAACCCCGCCCGTCGACATGAAACTGGACGCAAGGATAAAGAACGGAATCGCCAGGAGAGTTGAGTGTCCTTCGAAGGCCTCAAACAGCGTCTGCGCGACGGAAGCCATCGACGTGTCCGAAAAAATCAACAGAAACAGTATCGATGAAAAACCAAGCGAGATGGCGATGGGCACACCGATCAACATCAAGCCGATCACCATCACGAAGAGAAGTAGGATTTCCACGGCTTCAGTCCTTTAGTTTGGCGGCTGCTTCGGCCACCTCTTCTTCGGCCTCGTGGGAAACTATGAGCATCTCTTGTTCGTCGCGCCACACGCGACGTGCAGCTTGGGTAAAGCGGATCACTAGCAGAAGCGCCGAAAGTGGCATCACAGAGTAGGGGACGACTTTAGGCAGCTTTTCGTACTCGTATCCCTCATTGAAGACCATTTCGAGCCAACGCAGAAAAGCCGGCACAGGAATGTCTTGTGTCTCGTACCAGCCTTGCCCGCGCACTTGTTCAAAGCCAGTCGGGAACCAACGACCCGAAGTCGGGTAAAGGTTGGCGTAGGGCGCCCAGTAATCCCAAGAGCCCTTCAACAGCAACATCGAATAGGTCAGACAAATAAGGACCACCAACAGAGCCAAATGTCGCCTTGTGGCGGGTGACGCCAGATTGACGATGGCATCAACACCTAAGTGCAGATTCTTTTTGACTGCATAGCTTGCGCCCAAAAGAACAAGCCAAGCAAACAGGAAAACTGTCAGCTCCAGCGCAAAGAAGATGTTGGCATTGAAAGCGTACCGCGCAACGACGTTAGCGAAGGTTAAGACGGTCATGATGCCGAGGATAAGCCCGATCAGCGTCTCCTCGAGGCGGTCAAACCAACTGGATGGGCTTGATGGCGCGGCCATGAACTTTCCCCCGATATGTGCATTCCCATGGGCTTACGACGACTGCGTTCAGTAACGCCCGCTTGGTAGAAACGAGTGCCCGGATTGTTCTATCCGGGCACCTTGTCTCAGTTTGTCATCGAAGCGTTGATCGCCTGGGCCGCATCAATGTTTTCCTGGCCCACATCGCCTGCGAATTTGTCCCAGACAGGTTTCATAACATCAACCCAAGCCTGGCGTTGCTCAGGCGTCAGTGTACGCACAACGCCGCCGGCATCGATTATTGCCTGCTTGGCCTCTGCGTTTACGTCCGTAGATTCTTTGTTCCGTGTATCAGTGACTTCGGCCACAATGGTCACGAACTGCGTGCGGACGTCATCAGGCAGGCCTTCCAGCCAGTCGATATTAGTGACCAGCAGATAATCGATGATGCCGTGATCGGTTTGGGTTACACCGTCCTGCACTTCGAAGAACTTCTTGCCATAGATGTTTGACCAGGTGTTTTCTTGTCCATCCACAACGCCCTGCTGCAGCGCGCCATAAACTTCGGAGAACGCCATTTTCTGTGGCGAGCCACCGATGGCTTCCATTTGGGCCACGAGCACGTCAGAGGACTGCACGCGGAATTTCAAGCCGTTGGCGTCGGTAGGTGCAACAAGCGGCACATTGGCTGACATCTGCTTCATGCCGTTGTGCCAGTAGGCAAGACCCTGGAGTCCGCGACGCTGCATGCTGTCAAGCATCGCCTGACCGGCGTCGGACGCCTGGAACGCTTCAACCGAATTGATGTCGTTAAACATGAAGGGAAGGTCGAAGATCCGGAACTGCTTGGTGAATTTTTCGAACTTCGACAAAGAAGGCGCGGCCAGTTGCACGTCGCCTTGAAGCATTGCCTCGAGCACTTTGTTGTCGTTGTAAAGAGTAGAGTTCGGGAAGACTTCCATGCACATCTTACCGTCCATCTCAGCGTTCACACGCTCCTCAAGTAGCGTAGCCGCAATCCCCTTGGGATGCTTATCGGTGTTGGTGACGTGGCTGAACTTGACGACGATTTCGCCGTCATCACAGGCGGCAAAGGCCACTGACGGACCTGCGGTGACGGCTGCGATACAAGCAGCCTTCAGTATCATTTTCATGGTTTTCCTCCAATGCAGGCGCTCCTCCGCGCCGGTAGTAGTAAGAACGTAAAGGCAGCGGTTTAGAGCAAGTGCGAATCTGTGGATTTTTTTCCATCTAATTTTCAGTCGTTTAGCGGATTGGAAAAACGATGCTTGTGAATTTTTCCGAAATCTCGGACAAACTTGCAATTGATGAAGCTCCTCGCTCAAACACGAATCCAATTACTAGCTGCTTACATAATCTTTGGTTTGTCAGTGGCGGGTTTAGCCTCGGTCGTTTACCATAACACGCTTCATCGTGAGCTTCTCTCGCTACGTGAAGAAGGTTCTGTTCGTCTGAGTGAAGCGTCCAGCCGATTACGGCTGCAAGTAGACGGCTATCGTGCTCTTGCTAACGTCATCGCAAAAGATGTGCAGGTGGTTGAGGCGCTTGAAAACCGACAATTCACCGAAGCAAAAAGGGTCCTAGAGACCTTTGAGGCCACATATGGTGCGTGGCGGATCGACTTAACGGATACTGACGGGCAGTTTTTGATCAACTCGGCAGGATATAACTCTGACCCGAAGTACCCGCGTGCTTTGCTGCGGGCAGCAGAAAACAACCGCTTGGGTTTTGGCCAGGCGCTCGAGGATGGAGAGCGGATCATAAGGCTCAGCCGGGGCGTCTTAGTGAAGGGTCAGCGGCCGAAGGGAATGATCGTTGTCAATGTCTCGCTTGCGGCACTGGAGTTCGAATGGCCTGTGTCGCCCGAAGCAATCGTTTTTTTTGACGTTGCAGAGATTGTATTCTCGTCCAACCGCCCTGACCTGCTGTACTTGTCGCGCAGCGAAGATCCCGAGCTGGCCGCCTTCGACCTTGTTGCAATGTCACGCAGTCGGGCGCTGCAGCTCTGGCGGTTTCGACCTCCTGACGGCAGTCCGTTGGAGGTCATTAAGACGGAAAAGTTCATACCCCACCTTGAACTGACTGGGGTTATCTTTCTCGAAACCCGCGGTGCACGTGCCACAGCAAGCTTGGCCGCAATCCTCGTGCTTGCCGGTGCGGTCGTGTTGGGTTTGATCGGTACGGTAGCGTTGCAGCAGCGCCGACGTCGTATGCTGGAAGAGACGTATTCCTCTCAACTTGAGGACCGCGTTGAGGACCGCAGTCTTGAACTACGCGGCGCGCAGGACGCGTTGGTTGAAGCATCCAAGCTGGCGGCTTTGGGTCGATTATCGGCGGGCGTCAGTCACGAATTGAATCAGCCGCTCGCGGCGATCCTGAACTTTGCTGAAAACGGGCAAAAGTTTCTCGCGCGGAGCAAACCGGACCCGGCGGCTCAGAATTTTACGCTCATCTCGGATCAGGTTCGACGCATGATCCGGATCATCAGCAATCTGCGCACGTTTGCGCGTCAGGAAATCGCACCAACAGAACGCGTCGATTTTGGAGAAGTTGTTGCTTCGGCCCTTGATCTGATGTGCGAAGATATCAAAGCAGCCGGAGTGACATTACGCAACGACCTGCCGGATGCTCCCACGCCTGTTCTGGCCGGAAATATCCGTTTGCAGCAAGTCGTGTTGAACCTCCTGACAAACGCGCTCGACGCGATGGCATCATCTGAGCGGAAGGTATTGTCGTTGATACTCTACACCAACGAGAAAAACAGCGTTCTGACAGTGACTGACACTGGCCATGGCATCGACGACCCGTCATCGGTGTTCGAACCGTTTTATACAACAAAAGACCTAGGCGCATCCAAAGGCCTTGGCATGGGGCTGGCCTTGTCACACGGGATCGTCATGCGGTTCGGAGGTACCCTTAACTGTTACAATCTGGACGACGGTGCAGAGTTTGAACTCGCCTTGCCGATCCTGAAGGAAGACAATGCTTAAGAAGGTGCTGATTATCGAGGATGACCCTGTGTTGCGAGCTTCCATTGAGCAGGCGTTGGAGCTAGCAGACCTCGAACCCATTCCAACCAACGGCTTCACACAAGCGCGGCGCTCGATCCGGTCAAACTTCCGCGGGGTGATCCTGTCAGACATTAAAATGCCCGACCACAACGGCTTCGATGTGCTGAATTTTACGCAAGCTCGTGATCCCAATCTGCCTGTTGTACTGTTGACTGGCCATTCCGACGTCTCCACTGCCATGCGAGCCGTGCGTTTCGGCGCTTATGAATACCTCGAGAAACCGTGCGATCCTCAGCGTTTGGCGGACGTGATGCGACGGGCACTAGAGCATCGTACGCTGGTGTTGGAGAACCGCGCGATGCTTGAAGAGTTTGATGAAGATCATTTTGTTGCAGAAGGTGGCTCGCTGACCGAGCGCCTGGAAGCACATGAGAAAAAAATCATCGAACAGGCGCTGGTTTCGACAAATGGCAAGGTCGCCAAAGCTGCGGAACAGCTAGGTATACCGCGAAATACTCTTTACGACCGGATGACAAAGCTGAGAGTTGTTCCAAAGGCGTTCAAAAGATAGACGACAAACTTCTCCGGCTCCCGACCGATCCAAGACATGGAATTGGCATCTTTGTTCTGTGTGGATGGCTCCTGCAAAGCAAGACGTTTTTTGTTGTGGGAGTTTGGTCAGAATCGGTCTTGTGTCCGTTCTGTTTGCGTGGTGCATCTGACCGCTGGCCCTGATGCGTTCCGCGGATCGAGTCCCAATCTGCAGAGCGGACGCGGGAGGTCCGGGACAAAGCACAGGGTGTCTGGATTGTTGGGCTGACCTTTGCCATCACTTCCTGCGTCTTGCTTTTTGGTTTATTTCCTCCTGTCGTTAGGTTGCTCTGATCCTGTATTCCGATGCTCGCGTGAGCACTGCCCAAATGATGCAGGCGATCTTGTTAGCCATGGCGACGGTCGCGAGCTTTGGAAACTTTCGCTCAAGAATGTCGGAGAACCAGGGAACGAATTGATTGGGTCGTTGTTGGAACTGCTTGATCCGGGACGTCGCGCCGAGCACCATCAATCGGCCGATGTAGCGGTCTCTCATCTTCAAGTGCGCCCAAGCCGTTCCCTGCTCCCGCTCGATTGATTGAGCGGCGTGAGGCCAAGCGGGGCCGCGAAGCTGCGCCCGTTGGAGAACTGATGCCCGTCTCCGATCGAGGCGACGGTGATCGGTCCGACGCCGGGGATCGTCCTGAGGCGGGCGCCGCCTACATCCGGTGAGGCTACGAAACCGCCCTGCTGCTCAAGCTGGTTTCTTCTGACGGTACCATCTGGATTAAGGAGGCGGTCATCATCGGCAGGTGAGGTGCGACATTGGCGCACCTCGGTATGCAGCGGTATACTGTAGACGAACATGTTCGCATCGGGTAACGAGGCCGCAGCTTAGACCCTCAGGAGGCTGCCATGTCCGATATCATTTACACCAAAGTGGACGAAGCACCGGAACTCGCATCTGGATCCTTTCTTCCCATCATCCAAAAATTTGCAGCCGCGGCGGGCGTGTCCGTCGGTACCAAGGACATCAGCCTTGCAGGCCGCATCCTCGCCACGTTCCCGGAAAGCCTGACAGAGGCACAGCGTCAGTCCGACGACCTTGCCGAATTGGGGCAACTGGTGAAGACGCCTGAGGCAAACGTCATCAAACTACCGAACATCTCGGCCTCTGTCCCGCAACTGGTTGGCGCAATCACCGAATTGCAGTCGCAAGGCTTCGCCCTGCCCGACTACCCTGATGCCCCGGAAACGGCCGAAGAAAAGGCCATTCGGGCCAAGTACGACTCCATCAAAGGGTCGGCT
Source organism: Tateyamaria sp. Alg231-49 (assembly GCF_900143535.1). GTDB lineage: Bacteria > Pseudomonadota > Alphaproteobacteria > Rhodobacterales > Rhodobacteraceae > Tateyamaria. The sequence goes on from NZ_FRFA01000003.1 coordinate 98,756, forward strand.
GTGAACCCTGTCCTGCGCGAAGGCAACTCCGACCGCCGCGCGGCCAAGGCCGTGAAAAGCTTTGCCCAGAAAAACCCACACCGCATGGGCGACTGGTCGGCGGACAGCAAAACCAAAGTGTCCTCAATGGACGGCGGCGATTTCTTCTCCAACGAAGTTTCCGCAACGCTGCCTGCGGCGACGACAGCCAAGATCGTGCTGCAAACAGCGTCCGGCGAGACGGTGTTAAAGGACGGCATCGACTATCCAGCAGGCACCGTCGTTGACGCGACATTCATGAGCGCTGCCGCGCTCAAGACCTTCCTCGCTGAGCAAATCGAAGAGACTAAGGCAGACGGAACCCTGTTCTCCCTGCACCTCAAGGCGACAATGATGAAAGTGTCCGACCCGATCCTGTTTGGGCACGCTGTCAAAGCCTTCCTTGCTCCGGTGTTCGAACAGCACGGGGCCGCAATGGACGACCTTGGCGTGAACCCGAACTCCGGTCTTGGCGATCTGCTGGCGCGTGTTGAAGGCAATGCCGACATCATGGCGGATATCGATGCCTGCATGGCCGCCCGCCCGCCGATGTACATGGTGGATTCCGACAAAGGGCTCACCAACCTGCATGTCTCGTCTGACGTTATCATCGACGCGTCGATGCCTGCGTTGATACGCGCAGGCGGCAAGGGCTGGGGCCCGGACGGGAAAGAGGCGGATGCCAACTGCGTCATCCCCGACAACTCCTATGCATCCGTTTATGACGAAACGATCAAGTTCTTCAAAGAGAACGGCAAGATGAACCCGGCCACGGCTGGAACCGTACAGAACATCGGTCTGATGGCACAAAAAGCCGAAGAGTACGGCTCGCATCCGACCACTTTCGAGATGCCAGAAGCAGGCACGGTCAAGATGATCCTCGCCGACGGCACTGTCTTGCATCAGCACGACGTCGAAGCAGGTGACATCTGGCGCTCGGCCTCAACCCGCAAGGCGCCGATTGAGGATTGGGTGAACCTCGCCATCGACCGCCAGCGCGCCGAAGGGTGCCGCGCGATCTTCTGGCTTGATGCGAACCGTGCACACGACTCGCAACTGATCGCCTATGTGAAACCCATCCTTGAGGCCAAGGGCGTCGCGGACAAGTTTGAAATCATGGCGCCACGCGAAGCGACACGCGCATCGTTCGAGACAATCACAAAGGGTGAAAATGCCATCGCGATCACTGGCAACGTGCTGCGCGACTACCTGACTGATCTGTTCCCCATTCTGGAACTCGCGACGTCGGCCAAGATGCTGTCTATCGTCAAGTTGATGAATGGCGGCGGCCTGTTTGAAACTGGTGCAGGCGGGTCGGCTCCAAAGCACGTTCAACAGTTGGTCGAACAAAACCACCTGCGCTGGGACAGTCTGGGCGAATTCTGCGCGCTGGGTGAAAGCCTCACCTTCTTGGCAGACACCAAGGGCAATGAAAAAGCGCGCGTATTGGGTGCTGCGGTCGATGCGGCCACTCAAGGCATTCTCGATCACGGCCGTTCACCCTCGCGCAAAGTGGGTGAGCCGGACAATCGCGACAGCCACTATTGGTTCGCGCGCTACTGGGCAGAAGCCTTGGCTGCTCAAGGTGACGACGCTGAACTGGCCGCACATTTCGCGCCTATCGCCGAAGCCCTGCAATCAGGTGAAGAGGCGATCTTGTCCGAATTGGCCGCGGCCCAGGGCCCGGCGGCAGATTTGGGCGGATACTACCGCACCGATCCGGCAAAGACGGCAACGATCATGCGTCCGTCACCAACGCTGAACGCCATCATCGGGTAAATGCAAAAGGGGCGCGGTCAATCAGTCCAGCGCCCCTTTTTTCCAATTAGCTGTAGGTTTCCCGCAGCACGTTCTTTTGCACTTTGCCCATTGTATTGCGCGGCAAGGCATCCATCACAATGTAACGTCTTGGATGTTTGAACCGGGCCAAGTGAGGCTCAACCTGGGTTGCGACATCCAAATCGTCAGAACTTGCGTCTTCCAGCACCACAGCCGCAAGAACGCTTTCACCAAAGTCCGGGTGAGCGATGCCAAAGACGGCGCTTTCGACCACGCCATCGACATCGTTGATCACGTCCTCAATCTCTTTGGGGTAGATGTTGTAACCACCTGAGATGATAAGATCCTTTTGGCGACCGACAATGCTGATCCGCCCATCTTCAGAAGCGACACCCAGGTCGCCGGTGATAAAGAAACTGTTGTCACGTAACTCTTCGGCCGTCTTTTCAGGCATGTTCCAATAGCCTTGAAAAACGTTGTCACCGCGCACTTCGATCATCCCGACGTCGCCAGCCTGAACAGGCGCGCCATCATTGGTCAGCACCACTTCGGTACCCGGTAATGGGTAGCCTACCGTGCCTGCCACACGTTCACCCTCATAAGGGTTCGAAGTGATCATGTTCGTTTCGGTCATCCCATAACGCTCAAGGATACGATGGCCTGTACGCTGCTCAAAGGCCGTGTGCGTTTCTGCAAGCAATGGAGCAGAGCCGGAAATGAACAGTCGCATGTTTGCCACCTGATCGCGGGTGAGGCGGTCATCATCCAACAAGCGGGTGTAGAACGTCGGCACCCCCATGAGCAGCGTTGACTTGGGCAGTTCTTCAATCACTGCATCCACGTTGAACGCCTGCATGAACCGCACCTGAGCGCCAGCCAATAGGGCGGTGTTCATGGCGACAAACAAGCCATGGGTGTGAAAGATGGGCAGTGCATGGATCAAACGGTCTTGATCAGTGATCTGCCACAGATCGGTCAGAGACACCGCGTTGGACAGCAGGTTCTTGTGGCTGAGCATCGCGCCTTTCGAACGCCCCGTAGTGCCCGACGTATAAAGCAGCGCGGCCAGATCATCAGGACCGCGCGCCGCCGTCTCAAATGCCTTTGGATGATCATCCGCAGCACGGCTCAGTGTGCCTGTTCCATCTGCCGCCAACGTCATGACTCGGATGTCCGAACTTGCGCAAACATCGGTCATTTCGGTCAGGCTGGATGGATCACACACCACCAAAGACGGTGCGGCATCATCAACAAAATAGCGTACTTCGCTTTGAGTGTAGGCCGTATTGAGCGGCAAATAGATCGCGCCCACCTGTACGGCAGCGCCATAGAGCGCAATCGCGTCTGCGCATTTTGGGGCCTGCACCACCACTCGGTCACCTGCTGCGACCCCAGCGCCGCTCAGCACGTGGGCCAATTGTGCAACCCGTCCAACAAAGTCGGCGTAAGACCAGCGCGACCCGTCATCAAGATCAAGGAATGGGGCCGGGTTGTTGGAATGTGGTGCAATCAATGCATCGTAAAGGGTGTTGGTCACGACGAAAGTTCCTTGGGTCTTGTTGTAAACGGTGCGGCAGCCATTGTGGTCACGGTCTTGGACGCTGCAACCCCGGCATTGAGGGCAAAGTTCTCGTGATTACGCTCGGTTTGAGAGAGGTCATAAAGATAGTTCACCATTGCCCCTCCCGACTGTGCCAAGCCCGCGTCTGAACTGTCTGCGCCAGCATGTATATCGTGGATTTCGGCCCCGTTGCCCAAATGAAACCGAGCGACAGGGTCGACGGGCAGGCCGTCTTCTCGCTTGGCATGGGTAAGATAGCGGGCGGCAAGAATCCGTACGTCTTCAGGCGGCGTGTCGCCTTCCAGCATAGCCTTGGCCACATCGGCGCAATCCGGGTCATCCAATTGGTTTTTCAGCCAGCGGGTCAGACCCGGAATGGGCGACAAAGTCACAAAATGGGTGAGTTGAGGAAACTCGAGCGCCAGTTCGGCGACGACCTGTTTGATCAGCAGGTTGCCGAAACTGATGCCAGCCAACCCTTTCTGGCAGTTTGAAATGGAGTAAAACACCGCGACTTTGGCCTCGTGCGCCTCTAGTGGTTCGCGGGTTTCAGACAGAACAGCATCGATTGAAGTGGGAATGTCCGCGCTCAGCGCAACTTCGACAAAGATGAGCGGCTCATCCGGCATGGCCGGGTGAAAGAAGGCAAAGCAACGGCGATCAGGCGGGTACAACCTACGGCGCAAGTCGTCCAAGTCGCTGATTTGATGCACGGCTTCGTAGGCGACGATTTTGTCGAGAATGCGGGCCGGGGTGTCCCAGTTGATTTGCTTAAGAACCAAAAACCCTCGATTGAACCAACTGCGCAGCAGATGAACAAAGTCCAGGTTCGTTCGCTCCAGATCGGGTGCGTTCTTGATCACCCGCAGCAGATCGGCCCGCATCCCCACAAGGTCGGCCGTCGCTCCCGGTGTTTGGTTTAGACGGCGCAGCAACTCTTGCCGTTTGGGTTCAGCCGCGCGTGACAGGTGTTTGAAAACTTCGGTGGTGGGCGCGTCGGCGTAGTGAAGAGCAAGGTTCGCCAAGGCCTGTGCGTCAATGTCCAGCGCATCATTCAGCATATGGAAAAAGGCGGCCTTACCCTCGTCCGTCAGCGCACGGTAGCGATCCAGAATACCACCAGCCAGTTTTTGCCCCGACACTTCGCCTTCCTCAGAAAGCAAAGCGCGACACAGCGCATAGATGTCGCGCGTGTCATCCGCCTTGAGAGACGCGGCACGTCGCTCAAACAATGTCGACAGAATATCGCCCAAGAACCTATTACGCTGCACAGGCTGTCTCCCGCCTTTGTCCCAAAATCTTCAAGTGTCGGCGCATTCGCCTATCTCACGGAAATCATAGCTCACTCAGCGGCACCGTCAGGTACTCGCCGGTCAGCCGATAATGGTTGATTAATGCACCTGACGCCTTGTCCGCGTCCCCGCGCACCGCAGCATCCAGGATCTCATCATGCTCGGCGCCCACGTCTCTCTTGCGGTAATCCGTACCAGCCGCGGCAAGATAACGGTACCGGATGTTGAGATCGTAAAGCTGCCCACAATAGCGGATGAGGATCGGCGAATCTGCATTGCTCAGCAACGCCATATGAAAAGCCTTGTGCGCCGCCTCGAAGGTCGGGATATCGTTCTGGTCACTCGCCCGTTTCATCCGGTGATGCACCAGAACAAGCTGCTCTTCCCATTCGGAATCTGCCCGTGCGATGGACTTGCGCAACGCCATATCCTCAAGCGCGCAGCGCAGACCGAGGATTTCCTGAAAGTTGGCGAGGTTGGCAGGTGCCGCGCGAAACCCGCGCTGATCCAGACGTTCAACCAACATGTCCGACGTCAGCAAGCTAAGTGCCTCGCGCACTGGCGACGCACCAGTGTCCAGCATCGTGCGCAGTTGTTCAATCTTGAGCTTTTCGCCCGCCGCCAATTTGCCCGTAAGGATCATCTCGCGCAAAGAGACGTAGGCTGATCGTGTGGCCGAGCTTTCTTTGCCTTCAGCGTTTTGCATCACGTTCATGTGGCCGGCTCCCTTTGTTGTCTACGACAAGACGACGCTTTTGGTCGAAAGCCCCACGTTCAGCGAAACCGACCCTTCATTAATCATCCAGCGACGCAGTGTGAACGTGCGTGCGCCACTTTGATGCATGGGGTCTGCCGCAGCCAGCGCGCGGGCGGCCTCAAGGCTGTCGGCCCTATAAATGATCAGGCCCATGCCTTGCATCTCTTCGCCCGTCTCGTCTGACATGGGTCCGGCAAATGCCAGCGCGCCCTTGGCCTCAAGCCCGGCTTGATACTCCAGATGCGCAGGCAATGCGGCCTTCACGTCCTCCGGGCCTTTGGCTGGAACGCTTTGCGCCACATAGAGCTCCAGCGCCAGCGCACCGCGCGCTTTGGCCTGTTGTTTATAGTCGGACCATTTCATCGCTGATTCTCCGCTGCGTCAAAAATATCGATATTCATTGACAATTGATGTGATTGTAGGCAAAAAAATCCAAACTGACAAGGATGTGCTGCAATGAAATATATGGTTGGGACAACGGCACACGGGCCAGCTGTCTACGGTGTTGAGGGCGAAAAAGCCATTAATTTAACGGCGTTGGACGCATCTGTCGGCACCGATTTGATTGGCCTCATCAACGATCCGGCGTTAGCGGAATCCGTGGCCGCCAAAATGGCTGACGCCCCATCGGTGCCGGTGTCGTCGATCACCCCTGCCCTGCCCGTCGCACCGCCCGGTACGATCATTTGCCTTGGCCTCAACTATACCGACCACATCAAAGAAGGCGGGTACGAAATTCCAGACTACCCTGCTCTGTTCATGCGTGGAAAGAACTCGATCATGGCCGCAGGCAGTCCTTTGGTGCGCCCCGCCTGCTCAATACAGCTGGACTATGAGGCTGAGTTGATGCTGATCATCGGCAAAGGCGGACGCCATATCGCGGAAGAAGACGCGCTTGATCACGTCTTTGGCTACACCGTTTTCAACGATGGGTCGGTGCGCGACTATCAACGCAAAACGCATCAATGGACCCCGGGCAAGAACTTTGACCAGACGGGCGCAATCGGCCCGTTTGTTGTCACTCCGGATGACCTGCCTGCCGGTGCAAGCGGCCTTAAAATCGAAAGCCGCGTGGGGACTGAGATTTTGCAATCCTCCAATACAGGCAACATGATCTGGTCCGCGGCCAAGACCATTGCCACGATTTCTGAATACACCACCCTCGAACCCGGCGATCACATCGCCCTTGGCACTCCTCCCGGTGTGGGTCACGCCAAAAAACCAAACCCGCGCTGGCTGGTTCCGGGAGAAGTCGTCGACATCGAAATCGAAGGGATCGGAATCTGTTCGAACCCTATCATGGACGAGGCTGACTTTGCCCGCGGGGTAGCGGCAGAATGAACGCGCCTACAGGCACCGAATTGGCCGCATTGCGCGCCAAGGCTCAGGAAAACCATCGCGACCTTCGGGCCCGGATTGGTCGCCTCTCTGACGATTCAATTGATCTAATCCTTCGCGACGCCCGTTCTCACTATAAGTGGACCGATAAACCGATCCCTGACGGGTTGCTTGAAGAGATCTTTGAGATCACGATCAACGGCGCGACATCGATGAACACGCTGCCTGCGCGGTTCGTGTTTGTGAAATCGCCCGAGGGTAAAGAACGGTTGGCCAAATCGTTGAAACCGGCGAATGTCGCCAAGATGGCGGGCGCGCCGGTCACGGCCATCATCGCCTACGATATGGACTTTTGGCACCATCTGCCCGACCTGTTTCCGCACGAAGATCGCCGCCACTTGTTTGATGGTAAGGACGACTATGTGGCCGATACGGCCTACAGAAACGGAACCTTGCAAGGCGCCTACTTCATGATCGCCGCGCGCGCCGTCGGGCTGGACGTTGGGGCCATGTCCGGTTTTTCCAACGCTATCGTGGACGAAGAGTTTTTCTCGGGCACTACCCTCAAATCGAATTTTTTGTGCAACATTGGGTATGCCGATGAAACAGCGCTGTTCCAAAAGTTGCCGCGTTTTGAATTTGACCAAGTCTGCTCATACGCCTGAGGGGGGATAACCATGGCTGTAAAAATGAAAACTGTCGTCACCTATCGTGCGACCGCCGCCTGTCCAACCCACGCGCGGACTGAGATCCCGGTACGCGACCTGAACGTCGTGATTGACGAACCGGTTGAGCGGGGCGGCACCAATTTGGGCCCTTCTCCGACCGAGACAGCCATGACGGCGCTGATCGCTTGCACAAACGTGATCGGCCACAAGAACGCCAAACGTCTTGGTGTGGATCTGGGCAAGGTCACAATCGATGCAGACGCGAAATTCGACCGTCGCGGTGTGCTGATGGAAGAAGAGATCGACGTACCGTTCCCGGCCATCACCCTGACCGTCAATTGCACGACGACAGCAAGTCAATCCAATCTGGACAGCGTAGGCCAGGAAACAGCCAAGTATTGCGCCATCTCGAAACTGTTCGAGGCGGCCGGTACAGATCTGACCGTAAACTGGGTGAAAACACCCTAAAAAATCAGCGAGGCACCCGCCTCATTCTTTGGGAGGAGAAAACATGATCAACTGGACAAAAAACACCCTGATGGGGGCCACACTCGCGGCGATGACGGCACTGCCCGTCGCTGCGCAAGAAACCGTTTCGGCGGTAGTGATCGACGGTTATCCGGATCGCGCGCTTTGGGTCAAAGAGTTCACCAACTTCTTTATCCCTGAAGTAGACAAGCGGCTGGCAGAGACCGGCGCTTACAAGATGAACTGGCAGGAAAACTACGGCGGTTCCATCGTTAAACCCAAGGGCGTGCTGGAAGGTGTGCAACTGGGTCTGGGCGATATTGGCATCGTGACCACGATTTTCCACTCTTCCAAGCTGCCTAGCCAAGGTATCTCCGGGTCGACCCCGTTTGTAGCCACAGACGCCCGCGCGGTTGCCAAAGCGGTTGACGAAATTGCCCGCGAATTCCCCGCGATGAACAACGAATTCGCAGCGCAAAACCAAGTCTATCTCGCGACAGGCGTGGTTCTGGATACCTATCAGGTGTTCTGCTCTTCCGAGGTATCTTCGGTCTCTGATCTCGAAGGTAAAAAGATTGCAGGCGCCGGTCTGAACCTACGTTACCTTGAAGGGATCAAGGACGCCGCCGGTGTCCGCGGCGGTTTGACCGACTTCTACAACATGGTGCAAACCGGTCTTGTGGACTGCGCGATGCTGTGGCCCGAAGCTGCCAAGACTTTCAAAATCGCCGAAGTGGCCCCCTATATGCTGCGCGTCGATCTGGGCGCTGTGAACTCCAAAACGATCACAGTGAATGCTGACTATTGGGCCAAGTTGCCTGACGCGGTCAAAGAAGCGCTGCAAGCGGTCGCTATCGATTACCGCGACCACGTTGCAGGCATCGCAATGGATCGCGCAGAAGCGTCCCGTGCAGCCTATGAGGAACAAGGTGGCACGATCGTTGAAGTGTCCGCCGAGGACCGTGCTGCATGGGCCAACGCCATGCCCAACGTCGCTCAAGAATGGGCTACCAACCTCAACGAACGGGGTGAAGCAGGCACAGAGATGCTGGCCGCCTATATGGGCAAGCTGGCTGACGCGGGCTTTACTCCCGTGCGCGACTGGACGGCGAATTAAGCCAACTGCGACCTGAAAAGGGGCCTACTTATGCTCAAGTCTGCTTTTGCGGGCCTCTCACGGGTCGCCAACGCCCTTGCGATCACCACCAACACGCTTGGCACGCTTGTCGTGCTGGCCCTGGTGGTGGTCCTCAACGTCGACGTCATTGCGCGCGGGCTGTTTGATGCACCGCTCAAAGGCACCTACGAAATGGTGCAATTTTCGGTGGTCCTGATCGTGTTCCTTCAACTGCCTGATGTGGTCCGAGTAGATCGGCTGACCCGCTCGGACGGGTTTCTGAGCCTGATTGGATCAAAGCGACCGGGTGTTGCAGCAAACATGCGTCGGATCATCAACGCGGTATCAGCCATTTTGATGGGCCTGATCGCCTACATCACATTCCCCGAATTCCTGCACATGTGGGAAACCAACGACTATTTTGGCGTGCCCGGCCTGTTCACCTTGCCCTGGTGGCCGGTCAAGCTGGTCATCACCGTCGGCACCGCCCTGTCGTGCCTGATCTTTCTGATCAAAGTGGTCTCAGCCCAGGACCGCCCCGACCTTGAAGAGGCCCGCTCATGACCCCCATTGAGATTGGCCTGATCTCGGTCATCGCCATCGTTTTCTTGATTTATGCGGGCGTCTACATTCCCATCGCCTTGGGCGTGGTGTCCTTTGTATCCATCTGGCTGATGCGGGACAATTTCACGCTGGCCCTAAACCTGCTGAAAATCGCGGTCGGCGATTCAGCGATGGAGTACAGTTTCGCCACCATTCCACTGTTTACCTTTATGGGACTCATAGTCTCCAAGGCGGGGCTGGGGCGTGACATTTACGAAGTCATGACGATGCGGTTCCGCAAAGTAAAAGGTGGGATCGGGATGGCGACAGTGGGCGCAAACGCAGTCTTTGCTGCTGTAACCGGGTCCTCCATCGCGTCGGCTTCGGTGTTCACCAAGGTATCCGTGCCGCAGATGATCGCGCAGGATTACAACCCGCGCTTTGCTGTTGGCGTGGTTGCCGGGTCGTCGGTTCTGGGGATGATCATTCCGCCCTCAGCCATGCTGATCATTTATTCCTTTGTGGCCGAACAATCTGTGGGCGACATGTTCCTTGCAGGTGTCATCCCCGGCATCATGCTGGCCGTCGCCTATGTCGGCGCGATCTGGGCCATGGGGCGCTACACCCCCAATTTTGTCGGCGGCCGCGTCGTGGAAGACACCGAGTGGATGAGCCCGGGCGAGATCGCTTCAAAGACATTGCCGACAGTTGGCCTGATCATCATCGTATTGGGCGGCATCTACACAGGCTGGCTCACTGCGGTTGAGGCCGGGGCCGCCGGCGCCATGGTCGCCTTGATTATCGCGCTGGTACGCCGGTCCATGGACGCACGCACGTTCTGGGATGCGCTGCTTGAAACTGGCCACATCACTGCCGCCATTCTGTTCCTGATCACTGCCGCCTCAATCTACAGCCGGATGTTGGGGCTGGCCGGGTTGCCCAATCAACTCCAGGACCTGCTTGCAGGCAGCGAGGCGTCGTTCTGGGCGATCATGTTGCTCTACGTCTTGTTGATGCTGTTCCTTGGCACGCTGCTCGACACCGCCTCGATCATTCTGATCGTTGTGCCGCTGTTTCTGCCGCTGGCCGAGGCGCTGGATATGTCCCTGATCTGGTTTGGGATCATCACCGTTGTTGGCGCCGAAATTGGCCTGCTCACGCCGCCTCTGGGCATCTCGTGTTTCGTGATCAAATCGACGCTCAATGATGACCGTATCAGCCTCAAAGACGTATTCATGGGCGCCCTGCCTTTTGCTTTCGTGATGCTGATCGTGTTGTTTATCCTGATCGAGTTTCCGATCCTCAGCCTCGCCCTCATCTAAGGAGTTCTGACATGCGCACCGTCACCAAGGACAACATCACCGACGTCTTCAAAGGCTACATGTCTGACAAAATGGATCCGCGCATGCGGGAAGTCATGGGCTCACTCGTCACGCACCTGCATGACTTTGCCCGGGAAACCAACCTGACCCACGACGAATGGCGCGCAGGCATCGCGTTTCTGGAAGGCTGCGCCGCGATTGAAACCGAGGACCGCCACGAATTCATTCTGACCTCGGATGTACTGGGCCTGTCTTCTCTGGTGGACATGCTGCATTCCAACCCAGCCGCGACCTCATCTTCGGTGCTAGGGCCTTTTCACGTGTCAGGCGCTCCACCTCTGCCCGTTGGCGGCGATATGAAGCGCGACTTCGGTGGCCCGATTCTGCTGGCCGAAGGGGTGGTCAAAGACATCGATGGCAACCCGATCCCCGGCGCGACCATCGACATCTGGCAAACAGCCCCCAATGGCCTCTACGCCAGCCAGGATGACGCACAGGACACCTATTCCTTCCACGGTCTGCAAACAGTCGGCGCGGACGGGCGTTACGCGTTCACAACCGTCAAACCAGTGGAATACACCGTGCCTACAGACGGGCCCGTCGGAGACATCCTGAATGCCTGCGGTCGCCATCCTTGGCGCCCCTCGCACCTGCACTACATCGTTGAGGCCGAAGGCTTCAGTCCACTCGTCACCGAGATTTTCCCAGACGATGACCCCTACCTTGACGAAGACACTGTCTTTGGCGTGCGATCAGATCTGGTGATGACTTACAAGGAACGCCCCGCCGAAGAGTTTCCCGACGGTATGGTGATCTCAGACAAGGTAAATGAACCGTTCCTGTACGTCGAATTTGACGTGATCCTTTCGCGCAAGGACTGACTCATGGCGCTCATTTTGGATCGCTCAGGCTGATGGAACCCGGTTTAGGCTGGGGACGATCATCACTGTGTCGGACGGGACGCAAAAGTCCTTTCTCCTGCAGGCGCGATGCACCCGTCGGTGATGACCGACAATCAGCTGACTCTTTCCAACGCGTTCTTCTGGCTAGCGGTAGCCTCGGGCGCCGCAGCCAATAATTCCATCGGGCTCTAGCCCAAATTCCAAGACAGAAGGCAGGAGCGGACTGCCTGCAGGTCTCGCCACGGCCTAAGGTAAAAGAGTGCAGAGCTCGTATGCGGCTCCAATTGGCGCACTGATCCCGCTTGACGAAAAGGCCAGCAACGCTGACACCTTGTGCCAAGTACATCGCAGCCACCCAAAGGACGCCGCCATGAGCCGCTATAGCCTTCTCTATGCATCCGTCGCTCTGACGCTGCTCAGTCTGATTGCCCTGTTCTGGTCCGGATGGATGATCCTGTTCGTGGCACTGTTTGCGGCGCTCACAGCCCTTGGTATTTACGATTTGACGCAACCCAGCCATTCGATCCTGCGCAACTATCCAATCATGGGTCATCTGCGCTTCCTCTTCGAAGGCATCCGCCCCGAAATCCGCCAATACCTAATGGAAAGCGATCAGGACGAAGAGCCGTTTTCGCGCGACCAACGTTCTCTAATCTATCAGCGCGCCAAAGGGGTCGAAGACAAACGTCCCTTCGGCACCCAGCAGCGTGTGTACGATTCCGGCTACGAATGGATCACCCACTCTATTGTCCCCAAGCACCTGACAGATCATGATTTCAGGGTGCGTGTTGGTGGCCCGGACTGCAAAGCGCCCTATGAGGCGTCGATCTACAACATCTCAGCCATGAGTTTTGGCTCCATGTCGGCCAACGCAATCCTTGCGCTCAACACCGGGGCACAAAAAGGCGGGTTCGCCCATGATACGGGTGAAGGAGGCATAAGCCGCTATCATCGCGAAGGCGGAGGCGATCTGATCTGGCAATTGGGATCAGGGTATTTCGGTTGTCGCACCCATGAGGGCGCGTTTGACGTTGATAAGTTCACCCAACAAGCAAGCAACCCGCAGGTCAAAATGATCGAGGTCAAACTGAGCCAAGGTGCCAAACCTGGCCATGGTGGCGTGCTGCCTGCCTCAAAGATCACGCCCGAGATTGCCGAGGCCCGCGATATTCCCATGGGTCAGGATTGCGTATCGCCCGCTGCACATCCGGAGTTTTCAACCCCTATCGAGATGATGCAGTTCATCGGAAAGTTACGAGAAAATTCCCACGGCAAGCCTGTTGGGTTCAAACTGTGCATCGGGCACCGCCGCGAATTCATGTGCATGGTAAAGGCGATGCTAGAGACCAAGATCGTCCCTGACTTCATCGTGATTGACGGCAAGGAAGGTGGCACAGGCGCGGCACCGTTGGAATTTGCCAACCACGTCGGAATGCCATTGGTCGAGGGGCTGACCTTTGCCCACAACACATTGCGCGGTGCAGGTCTGCGCGATCAGATCAAAATCGGGGCATCGGGCAAGATCGTGTCTTCGTTCGATATCTCGAAAATGCTCGCCCTTGGGGCGGATTGGGCGAATTCGGCGCGCGGCTACATGTTTGCGATCGGCTGCATTCAGGCACAGGCGTGCCACACCAATCACTGCCCCGTCGGGGTCGCAACACAGGACCCAATGCGCCAACGCGCACTGGTCGTGCCCGACAAGGCCGAGCGGGTCTACAGGTTCCACACAAACACCCTCAAGGCTCTTGCAGAAATGACAGGTGCCGCCGGTCTGTCCCATCCCAATGATTTTCGCCCGCACCACCTGCTCATGCGCGAAGGGGATCGCAACATGGTCACCGGACAAGAAGTCTATCCTTATCTCGCCGAAGGGTTTTTGCTACGGGATGAAGAAGACGAGTACGGCTATTTGATGCGGTGGAACCGGGCGCGGGCCGACAGTTTTGAACCCATCGACATAGAGTAGCATTGGCCTGCCAACCCTATGACGTCCGGCTTGGCTGAAAAAAACATTCGCAACTGGATTGCGCGGTGTCGGATTTGCCATGGCGCGCGCATCAAAGCTGGGCTTAGGTGCAGATTGAACATACGCGAACAGGAGCCCGCGAGATGCACTTTGGCCTCAGTGACGAACAAGAGATGATCGTCTCGACCGTGCGCAGTTTTGTCGAGAACGAAATCTACCCGCATGAGGCAGAAGTCGAGCGGACAGGCGAAGTGCCGAACGGGCTGGGCGAGGCGATCAAACAAAAGGTCATTGATCTCGGCTTTTATGCCTGCAACTTTCCTGAATCCGTTGGCGGCGCGGGCCTCAGTCACGTGGATTTCACATTGGTTGAACGCGAGTTGGGCCGTGGCTCTATGGCGCTTACCCACTTCTTTGGCCGCCCGCAAAATATCCTGATGGCCTGCGAGGGCGAACAACGCGAGCGCTATTTGCTGCCAGCAGTGCGCGGCGAACGGATGGACGCGCTGGCCATGACCGAACCCGGCGCAGGCTCGGATGTGCGCAGCATGAAATGCAGCGCGGTACGGGATGGTGGCGATTGGGTCATCAACGGGTCCAAGCACTTCATCTCTGGCGCAGATCACGCGGATTTCTTCATCGTATTCATCGCCACAGGCGAGAATGACACCCCCAAAGGCCCCAAGAAACGGATTACGACGTTTCTGGTGGATCGCGGCACACCGGGGTTTGAGGTGCGCGACGGCTACAATTCTGTCAGCCATCGGGGATACAAAAACTGCATTCTCGATTTCGACGATTGCCGCCTGCCCGATGCCCAAGTGTTGGGCGAGGTAGACGGCGGTTTCGCAGTGATGAACGAATGGCTTTACGCCACGCGGATCACGGTCGCCGCCTTTTCTGTGGGCCGTGCGCGTCGATGTTTTGACTATGCCCTGAACTACGCCGCCGAGCGCAAACAGTTTGGCCAGCAAATCGGCAAGTTTCAGGGTGTCGGATTTCAGATTGCCGACATGATCACCGAAATCGACGCGGCCGACTGGCTGACGCTGGCAGCCGCATGGCGGTTGGATCAGGGCTTGCCTGCCAACCGTGAGATCGCGAGCGCGAAAGTCTACGCCTCCGAAACACTCGCGAGGGTCACGGATGCGACATTGCAGATTTATGGCGGGATGGGCTTGATGGATGACTTCCCGATCGAGAGGTTCTGGCGCGATGCGCGCGTCGAACGGATCTGGGACGGCACAAGCGAGATCCAGCGTCACATTATCGCGCGCGATCTGTTGCGCCCCCTCGGGGCCTGAGATGAATTCCGTCTGGGCTGGACCCGCCCAGCGAGATGAAGCCGGACCAACATGAGGGCGTGGCGTGCGTGATCTGACCCGCTTGTTACGCCCAAAGTCTATTGCCGTGGTTGGCGGTGGCGCGTGGTGCGCGCAGGTTGTCGAACAGTCTGAAAAGATGGGGTTTGACGGTGCAATCTGGCCCGTACATCCGCGCGCGGCCACGGTCGCGGGTCACGGTGCCTTTCCGTCGCTTGCAGATCTGCCAGAAGTGCCGGACGCCGTCTTTGTCGGCGTGAACCGCAAGACCACTGTGGGTATTGTCGAAGAGTTGTCCGAAATGGGCGCTGGGGGCGCCGTGTGCTTTGCCTCCGGCTTTGCCGAGGCTTTGGCCGAGGATGAAACGGCTGCCGATTTGCAGGCACAGTTGGTTGCAGCGGCTGGTGACATGCCGATCCTGGGGCCGAACTGCTATGGGTTTATCAACGCGCTGGATGGTGCGTTGTTGTGGCCAGATCAACACGGGTGCACCCCCGTTTCGGGCGGCGTCGCGATCCTGACCCAAAGCTCTAACATCGCCATCAACCTGACCATGCAACAGCGCGGGCTGCCGATTGCCTACATGTTCACCTGTGGGAACATGGCACAGACCTCGCAAGCGCAGATCGCGATGGCGTTGTTGGATGACGCCCGCGTCACTGCCATCGGACTGCATATCGAAGGGTTTGGAGATCTGCGCCATTGGGAGGCGTTGGCGGCAAAGGCGCACGAGAAAGACATTCCCTTGATCGCCCTGAAAGTTGGCGCATCCGATCAGGCAAAACATGCCACCGTGTCCCACACCGCATCCCTTGCAGGCAGCGATACCGGGGCGCAGGCGGTTCTGGATCGCCTAGGCATTGCCCGCCTGCATGATTTGCCCGCGTTTCTGGAAACGCTAAAGCTGTTGCATGTCTACGGGCGGCTGGACGGGACGCGCCTCGCCTCCATCAGTTGCTCGGGGGGGGAAGCGAGCCTGATTGCCGACATGGCCTTGGACACCGGGCTGACCTTTCCCGCGCTTGACGATCAGGCCCGCACCAAACTGCGCGAAGCCCTTGGCCCAATGGTCGCGCTCAGCAACCCACTGGATTACAACACCTACATCTGGCGCGACGCAGACGCGATGGCGCAGGCATGGGCGGGAATGACGGGGGACACGTTCGATATGACCGTGTCCGTGGTCGACTACCCCGTAACGGACGCGTCGGACTGGATATGCGCAACCGAAGCAGCCCTCAAAGTACGCGCCGAAACAGGCAGACCCTTTGGGGTCGTGGCAAGCCTGCCCGAACTGATGCCGCCTGATGTTGCGGATCAACTGATGGAAGGTGGCGTGATCCCGTTTCATGGCATGGCCGAAGCCTTATCTGCCATCGCCGCCGCAGGCTCCCGTACAGCACCACACAGCTTGCCTTTGTGCAGGCCCGGCACCGGCTCGCCAGCGCAAACTCTGGCAGAAGATCAGGCCAAGGCCGCGCTATCTTCTTACGGTCTGGATTGCCCCAAAGGTGTGAGCGGCCCAAGAGGTGAGATTGCTAGTCTGGCGCAGTCATTGCGGACACCCTTCGCCGTCAAGGGCGTGGGACTGGCTCACAAGAGCGACACGGGCGGAGTGCTGCTTGGTCTCGATCATGAGGGCGTTGCCGCCGCCGCCGCCCTGATCGGCACCTCCGAGATCCTTGTGGAAGAAATGGTTGCCGATGGCGTTGCCGAACTGCTGATCGGCGTCACACGCGACCCAGCACATGGGTTTGTCCTGACACTCGGCGCCGGCGGAGTATTGACCGAACTGCTGCGCGACACCGCGCATTTGCTGCTGCCAGTGAATGACAATGACATCCACGCAGCCCTTGATACACTCGCCATCGGGCGCGTCTTGCATGGATACCGCGGCAAACCTGCTGCAAACATTGATGCAATTGTCTCCGCCGTGCTGGCCATACAGGCCTATGTCCTTGCGCATCCAACCACGCTCAGCGAAGTTGAGATCAACCCGCTAATCTGCACGCCGGACCGCGCGGTGGCTGTGGACGCTCTGATTCAACTTGCCGAAGAGGTGACATGATGCGCACGCTCGCAGCCGTCCTATTCCCCGACTTTGAGATGCTGGACCTTTACGGGCCGCTTGAGATGTTCTCCATTTTCCGGGACGACTTCGAGATCCGTACGGTTGCCCTGGAAACAGGGCCGGTAAAGTCCTCTGGCGGACCATGCACCGTGGCCGACGATGCGATGGGTGAGGGGCGGCAATACGACATTCTGCTGGTTCCGGGTGGGCATGGAACACGAACTGTCTGCAACAATACAACTTACCAGAACTGGCTGAAATCCCAGTCGGAAGCGGCCGAGTACACCACATCTGTATGCACCGGTTCGTTGCTGCTGGCCAAGGCCGGGATCCTTGATGGTCGACGGGCCACCACCAACAAGATGGCCTATGATTGGGTGGCAGATCAAACCGGCAGAGTGGACTGGCAACGCCGCGCCCGCTGGGTTCAGGACGGTTCCATATTTACGTCCTCAGGCGTCTCGGCAGGCTTGGATATGGCGCTTGCCGTTATCGAAGACTGCCTTGGCCCCAAAGCTGCTGCGGATGCCGCACGCAAAGCTGAATACATCCGCAACGCCGATCCCGATAACGATCCCTTTGCAGCCCCCGGAGACAAGACATGACTGACAGCCCGGTGAAAACACGGCGCGACGGCGCCATCCTCGAAGTGACCCTTGACCGGCCCAAAGCAAACGCCATCGATCTGGCCACAAGCGTCGTAATGGGCGACACCTTTCTGGCCTTTCGCGATGACCCGGAATTACGGGTCGCGATCATTACGGGTGCGGGTGCGAAGTTCTTCTGCCCCGGTTGGGACCTCAAGGCGGCAGCTGACGGAGACGCCGTGGACGGAGATTACGGCGTCGGCGGTTTTGGTGGCCTCCAGGAAATGCGAGAGATGAACAAACCCGTGATCGCAGCTGTGAACGGGATTGCCTGCGGTGGCGGTCTGGAACTGGCGCTGAGTGCAGACATCATCCTTGCCGCTGATCATGCCAGTTTTGCGCTCCCTGAAATCCGGTCTGGTACGGTGGCGGACGCAGCCTCGGTCAAGTTGCCCAAGCGCATTCCTTACCATATCGCCATGGAGTTGCTGCTAACTGGGCGCTGGTTTGACGTCGAGGAGGCACACCGCTGGGGCCTCGTGAACGAAATTGTTCCCGGTGATGCACTGATGGAGCGCGCATGGGATCTTGCGCGCCTGCTCGCCTCTGGTCCGCCTCTGGTCTACGCCGCAATCAAGGAAATCGTGCGCGATGCCGAGGACGCCAAATTTCAGGACGCGATGAACCGGATCACCAAAAGCCAGCTTGCGTCAGTTGAGAAGCTCTACCGCTCAGAGGATCAGCTTGAAGGGGCCAAGGCCTTTGCCGAAAAGCGCGATCCGGTCTGGAAGGGGCGGTAGCACTCTGCTTAGTCGCTGATCCGGCCATCCACTGGTAGACCGCTGGGCACGCCTGACGGGATACCCAAATGGCCGGTCTTTGCCGTCTCACCTGTCAACGCTTCGAGGAACGCCACAATCGCAGCCACTTCCGTGTCTTGCAAAATCGGCGTCACTTGGATCGCCGCTGCGCGTTGACGCGCCATCTCACGGCTGTCCTGCCAAACGGCAAAATCAATAACCGCAAGCCACGGGACTTCGGGTAAGGCTGCCTGCTTGGGTGTCCATGCCTCAAGGGCCTCAGCAGGATTCATGTGATGGCGCACGATCCCTTCAAGGGTCGGATAGGCCCCGTTGTGCCCATAGGGTGCCGTCAATGCCACGTTGCGCAGCATGGGCGTGCGGAAGGCATAGGCATCCTCAAGCCGGTTGCTTTCTCCCATGTGCCCCACGTCGCGCACCATCGGATCCCATTGGCGGGTGCGTCCCGGACCAAAGGGGGGCAGCCCAAGGGCATGAAATGCCTGATCCGTCATCAGCGATCCGCTGTGGCAGTCACTGCACCCGGCAACTCCATAAAACAGGTCCATCCCATCAACCTGATCCGGGGTCATCGCGGAGGCATCGCCGGCAAGGTAAGCATCAAACGGGCTGTCAAAACTGGTCCATTCAGCGATCATGAAAGCACTCAGCGCATTAGCAATGTCCGCGATGGTGATGTCAGCGGACGCTTCGATATGCGGGTAGGCGTTTGTAAACATCGCGGCGTAATCCGCATTGTGACGCACCCGGTCAGTCAGGATCGGCCACGCGTAATCGATACGATCATGTACCGCCCCGGCGACTTCATTTTCCTTCGGGTTCCCTGCCATCTCGAACTGCGCAACGAGGGGAAAGACCGCCTGCGCCGCCAACAGGTTATCAAGGCCGTCAGGCAACCGTTCCTCGGCCGGAGAATTGAACCCGTTCTCGTAGGTATCCGCGACGCTCAGGCGTCCGTCATGGAACATCACGCTCAGGTCCCGCGCCCCGAGGTTCCACAGCCCCGGCGCGTTGCGTGGGATGCGCTTGCGGATGCGATCCTCTCCGGTGCCGGGCTTGCGTTGCGGGCCAAGGCCTACTCCACCCTCGCCGATGCCGAGGCTGAGACCATCACCGGTGCCCAAATCCGGGTGATGGCAGGTCGAACAGGCGATGTTCTGGTTGCCTGACAGGATGCGATCATAAAACAGCAGCTGGCCCAGTTTGGCTTGTGCTGCCTCTACGGGGATGAAATCATCCTGCGTCAGAGGGCGCGGCAACTCCATCGCCCAGACAGGTGTCGCGCTGAGGAGGACGACATGCGCAAACTTGCCATAGCCCTTGCGTTTTTGACCGCCCCGGCATGGGCGGAATTGGAAGAGGCGCGCGATCTGATGGAGGCTGGCGCCTACGAGGCGGCCTATGACGCGCTGTGGCCTGCGGCGCGGTCGGGCAATGCGGAGGCTGAGGAATTGATCGGCGTCCTTTACGCTCTCGGGCTGGGGGTCGAGCGGGACGATGAGCGGGCGTTTGAATGGTACTTGCGCGCCTCGATGAAGGGGCACCCCGGCGCGCAATCTGGCGTGGGGTGGTATTATGAAGTGGGGCGCGGCATGCCCGCCCCGGACCTTGTGCGGGCTTACATGTGGTACACCCTGTCGGCCATCGGCGGCGACCCGGACGCGGCGATCAGCCTTGAAGAGGTGGTCAAGAAAATGACCAAGGATGAGATTGATCGCGCGCATATTCTGGTCGCTGATTATAAGGTCTGGATGTATCCGTTCCGGTAGAGTTTGGCAGGGGTTCGGGAAATTGAAAAGACCACCCGTGCCGCAGGTGTGTCCCACGCTGGGACAGGGCTCCGTCCTATATATTTCAATGGGTTACAGAGGCGTATTTACCATTGCTTAACATTTGAGACTTGGAGCCCGCGTGAAATTCAAGAGAGCCGTTCCGCCATATGCTCGACAAACATCTTTGCAGATAAACGGCACTACACGGCACATGGGTCCGTTGCTGGGCGTTTGAACGATCAGGAAACTGAGGGGCATGGAAGGGGCGCTGCGAGGGTAGGCTTTAAATCCAAAACAGATAGGCTCTGACCCAGGTGCGTGCTGATAAAGCGATGCCATTGACCAGAGCCTCAGTTAGGCCGTTGAAAGAACAGCAGCCATCATGATGAGGCAGCTACCGTGGCACCACCCCAGTCGCGCCCTTGGTTTCAGCCAGTGTTTGAATTCGAATGGTACCCTGGTTCAAAGCTTGAACTTGGGCTTTTTATTCGCGGATGCCAGTCTGACCCAGGCAGTTCGATCACATGCGGAAAAGCAGTGCCTTTATAAGTGCCGCCGTAAATGCGATGCTCGCGGAACTTACACTGAAGGACCCGCAGTAAAGATGCGTAGACAGCCACCTTCTTGCCTCGCGACGCGACACTTCAAACATCTTTTATTGGCATTGCTGTTCGGCCTGATCGGCGTCGTGTTATCGGCATGCGGACCTTCGGTGCGGCAGTATGAAAAGACTGTGACCCGCACTCTTCCGGAACCGCCGCAAAGCTATCTTTCTCGTCGCTCACAATCACTTGGGAACCCAGAAGACGGTCGATCTGGCGTTCGCATGTTGTCCGACGGCGAGGAGGCTCTTGCCGCACGGCTTCTTTTGGCTGCACGAGCCGAGCGCACAATAGATGCGCAGTATTACCTTCTGCACGATGATCCCACGGGACACATGTTTGCATCCAGCCTGGTTCGGGCCGCAGATCGTGGCGTACGTGTTCGGCTTCTTTTAGATGACATGGACACGGCCGGTTATGACGCAATGACCGCCGCGCTTGATCTTCATCCAAACATAGAAATCAGGCTTTTTAATCCGTTCTGGCGGGAAAAAGGGAAAGCCCTGAACGCCTTGACCGACTTTGGGCGGATCAATCGACGGATGCACAACAAGTCGATGACCTTTGACAATACCTTTACCATTGTTGGAGGTCGAAACATCGGTGCAGAGTATTTTCTGGCCAAACAGACGACAAACTACAGAGATCTGGACGTTCTTGCGACAGGTCCAGTTGTCCGCGAAGTTTCTGATAGCTTCGATGAATACTGGAACAGTCGTTTTGCAGTGCCAGCCCGTGTCGTTGTCGGCGAGCCGGAAGACCTGACATTGAAAGAGGCGAAAGCACGCCTTCTGAAACTGGAAAATGACGCCCGTCAGACTGAATTTGTAGAAGCCCTCATCCGATCCGCCAGCACTGATTTCGCGCGGGAAAATTTCAAGTTGGAGTGGGTGTCTGCAAAGGCTTATGCCGATCCGGTTTCAAAAGCTGCACGCGAGCATGATGAGGACGAGATTCTTGCGCGGCAACTTCTGCCATATTTTGAGAATGCCGGGGACGAAGTGCACATCATCTCTGCCTATTTCGTCCCGCTTAACAGTGGTGTGACCTGGCTTGCTGGACTGGAAGAACGTGGCGTCGATGTCGAGGTCGTCACCAACTCTATTGCATCCAACGATGTCGCGCCGGTGTATGCGCACTATGCCAAAAAGCGCAGAGCGTTGCTGCGGGCGGGTGTCGAACTCTACGAACTTCGACCAGACTCACTGGAGCGCGATAAACTGGGGGTCAATTGGGATACCAGCCGCTCGGGCCTGCACACCAAAGCATTCACTGTCGACGACCGATATCTGTTTATCGGATCGTTCAATCTGGATCCACGGTCGGTGAGGATCAACACCGAGATGGGAATAATGATCGACTCCCCCAGCTTGGCCCAACGGACGGTTGGTCAGTTAGAAGCGGCTTTGCCAAGAAATACATTTAAAGTGGAATTGACAGAGGATCAGCAGATGATCTGGCTGACAGAGAGAGATGACAAAAAGACGTCTCTTTACCGGCGGGAACCTAGTGGCACGCTGTTGCAGCATATCTGGGCTGGTTTCCTTGGAATACTTCCCATTGGGTCTCAACTTTGATGCGGCGCGCGGTGATTGATCCCATCCACCCGGTAGACGGGCCATTGGCAGCCCACCGGGACGGTTAGAGAGGCGCCCCGTTCTGACGATGGCTCCTTTGTGTGCAAACGATCTTGCCCCACAAAAAAGGCCGCCCCAGATGGAGCGGCCTTTGTTGTCTTGTGGAAAAGCGGGCGTGGTGCCCGCCCTGCCTTAGTTCAGGTCAGCGTCGCGGGCTGCGTTCACGTCCGCTTCGGCCTCGGCCACGGCTGTTTGTAGCGCGCTGAGGATTTCTTCACCGCGGGCCACGTTGCCTTTGAACCAGTCATTGACCGGTGCCGCTGCTGCCGCGAAGGCCGCTTTTTGCTCTGGTGTCGGCACATAAAGGTCACCGCCACCGGCTACGAACTCTTCGTAGGCTGCGATCGACTTGCGCTTGGGCGAGGCGAAAGTGGCCTGTTGCAGAGCGTAGAAGCCATCAACCACGACGCGGCGCATGTCTTCGGGCATCGCCATGAAGTTCTGGTTGCTCATCCACCACAGCGCACCCATGTAGGCGTGCCCGTCCAGTGTCACGTATTGCAGGCCCGCATCTGGGAACTTCATGCCCATGATGTCGGTGATCCCGTTCTTGGACCCTTCCACAACGCCCGTCTGGAACGATGTGAACAGCTCAGGCCATGGGATCGGCGTTGGGGACGCGCCCAGTGCCTTGACCAGTTCCTGTGGCAGGTCGGCGACCACGGTGCGGATTTTCAGCCCGTCCATGTCCGCAGGTTCAGCCACACGGCGTTGCGTGTTGGCAAAGTTACGCCAGCCGCCGGTGTTGCCGATGGTCATCAGGCGGATCGCGTCGCCGGAATCTTCGAGCGCCATGTTGCGCATGGTGCGCACAAAGTCACCTTGCAGCACGTGTTCGGCGATCCTGTCATCCGCCATCAGGTAGGGCAGATCGAGGACCTGCACATATGGGAAGATGCCCGACGCACCGCCCGAGGTGGAGATGTAGACGTCAATCGACCCGTCTGCCACGCCTTGCAGGCATTCCGCACCGTTGCTGCACAGCTGTGTCCCGATGAACAGTTCCACGGCGATGGCGCCGTTGGAGGCCGCTTCGACGTAGTTTTTGAAGACGACGAGCCCGTCATAGTCTTCGTCATTTTCGTTCGAGTTGGCGGTGGCGCGGATCGTGTATTCCTGCGCTGTCGCCATCATGGCAGAGCCCGCAACAAGTGCGGCCGCCGTGAGGGTTTTGAGGGTTGTGTTGAGCATGTGTTTGGTTCCTCCCGTTATGTCTCAATCATTTAGTTTACGAACCCCGTCAGGCGGGGAATGGTCATGGAAATGGCCGGCACGTATGTAATCAGGAAGATGACAGCAATTTCGACCGCAAGGAAAGGCAGAATGGCCTTTGCGATCGTTTCAACTTTTTCCTGACTGACAGCAGCGGCCACGAAGAGCACCAGCCCCATGGGCGGTGTGGCGAGGCCAACGGTGAGGTTGACGCTCATGATAATCGCGAAGTGGATTGGATCGACGCCCAGATCGGTGAAGATGGGTGCGAGGATGGGCCCCAGGATGATGATCGCGGGCCCTGCGTCGAGGAACATGCCGACGATAAACAGCAGCAGGTTGATCAGGAACAGCAGGATCAGCGGGTTTTCCGAAAGGGTGAGGATGTAGTCCGCGAGGATTTGCGGCGCGTAGGACAGCGACACCACCGTTTTGAACGCCATGGCCGCGCCCACCAGCAGCAGGACGATGGCCGATGTCAGCCCCGCGCGGCTGAGGATGTCGGGCAGGTCGCTGAGCCGCATGGTCCGCAGCACGAAGAAGGCGACGAACACGGCGTAGGCGACGGCCACGGCTGCCGCCTCTGTTGGTGTGAACACACCCCCGAGGATGCCGCCGAGGATCAGCACCGGCGTTTGGAGTGGCACGATGGCCCGTTTGCAGATCGTGCGGAATTCGGAACTGACCATCGTGCGCAGGGCCAGCATCAGCGCGTGCGCAACCGCGATGGACCCGGCGAGCGTGGCCCATTGCATCGCCGCCGAACCAGCGGGCAAAGGTGCCACGGCCCAGATCAAGAGGCCGATGTTCAGGCGAACGAGCACGAAGGAGGTCCACTTTTCCAGTGGTTTGAGTTCCACCCCGTCGAACTCCACCCGCTTGGCGGCGGGCAGGTCGTAGCGATCGGCTGTCATGCGGATCATCACCATCAGGCCAACACCGACGAGGATGCCAGGCACAATGCCCGCGAGGAACAACGCAGCGACGCTTTCGCCCATCACATAGGCGTAGATGATCATGATGCCTGAGGGCGGAATGATCGGCCCAATGACGGAACTGGCTGCGGTGATCGCAGCGGCGTAGCGACGGGTGTAGCCCTCTTTCTCCATCGCGGGAACCAGCATGGAACCCAAAGCAGATGTGTCGGCCACAGCCGAACCGGAAAGACCCGCAAAGAGGATAGAACTGAGCACGTTCACTTGCGCCAGACCGCCACGCAGATGCCCCATGAGCGCCTGTGAAAACTGGACGAGCCGGATCGTAATACCGCCCTTGTTCATCATCTCGCCCGCAAGCATGAAGAACGGAATGGCCATCAGCGGAAAGCTGTCCATGCCGTTGTAAACATTGCGGTAAAGGAGGGTGATGTCCTTTTCCTGCCCATTAAGCCAAAGCAGCAAACCGGGTGCCGCCAAAAGGCCAAAGAACACCGGCAAGCCGATCAGAAGGAACAGAAGGAAAAGCGGCAAGAACCAAATCAGCATGTCATTCGCTCCCCGCGGCCATGTCGCCCATATCAAGTTGCGGCAGGCGATCCCCGCCCCCCATCATCGCCACAAGGCTGCGCAGGATCAGTTCGATGTTCACGACGAACAGAAGAACCACCCCGACCAGCAGCGACAGCATCATCCAGCTGCGCGGCACGCGGAACCAGCCATCAAAGGTGGGAAGGTAAAGTGAGGCGGTGGCGAAACGCCCGCCAAAGCCTGTGACTTCGCTCCATCCGATTTGCACAGCGACAAAGAGGATCAGAACCGAAACCAGGAGCAGGATCAGGGACAAAACGGCAGCAACCCGGTCCGACATGAATCCTGAGATCATGTCGAGGGCAACGAACCCACCGCGACGGAACGCTGTCGGGGCCATCAGGCCGGTCATCCAAAGCATGCAAAAGCGCGCAGCCTCGTCAGGCCAAGGGAGCGCGTTGTTGAAAACGTAACGCGCGACGACTTGAATGAGGATGGCCACCACCATCACCGCAATCGCGACAATACCGATTGCGCGCCCAATCTTGAGCACGAAGCCAATCACAGCCCCCATCGGTGCAAGCACCGCCAGCAGTAAGCCCATGAGGGCCCTCCCTTTTGTCGTGGCCCGCCGGTTTTGATCCGTCAGTGCCGAGTGTGCGCGGTTTTCCCGCGCAATTCTTTCATGTGCCCGCGTTTTTTGGCGGTGCGTTTTTTAGTTCTGGCGTTAGTCTGCCAGTGTTCCAAAGCCTCCACCAAAGAAGGTGAGCGGTGCGCCGTCGCGCATCTGTGTCCGCTGAACTTGCCCCACGACAATCACGTGATCACCCGCATCATGTGCCGCCACCCTGCGGCATTCAAAGCGCGCAAGGCAATGGTCCATCAGCGGAACGCCGTCTGCGTTCACGGCATGTGCGATGTCCTGCAAAGCGTGTGCGTTGCGCGCGACTTGTGTGCACAGATCCTGCTGTTCTGCCGCCAGCACGTGGATGGCGTAGTGATCAGCGGCGTCAAAATATGGAAAACGGCGTGCGGCGCGGTCCACGGACCAAAGCACAAGGGCCGGGTCGAGCGAGACTGAGGAAAAGCTGTTGGCGACGATTGCCACAGGCCCGTCTGTGCTGGCCGCAGTGATCACAGTGATCCCGGTTGCGAATTTACCGAAAGCGTCGCGCAGCTGACGCCCGGAGCTTTCGTCGGGCGTGAAATTCGTGGGTTGGTTGGGGTCTTGCATCGTCATCATGCCACCTCGTGTCCAAGAGCTGCCTCATAAAGGCGGAACCATGTGGGCCGATCTAGCGTGACTTTGGTCGCGTCACTGATCCGCTTGATCCGGTCCAGATTGTTGGTGCCCATAACGGGCAGGATTTTGGCAGGGTGCGCCAGCAGGAATGCAACTGCGATTGCGGCCCGATCAACACCGTGCGCTGCGGCCAGTTCATCCATGACGCTGTGCAGTTTGTCAGTGCCCGACATCAGACCACCGCCGCCCAAGGGCGACCATGCCATCAGGTGATGCCCGTGGCGCTGGTGAAAGGCGAGGTCGCCGTTGGTGAACGGGTTGATTTCTCCCAGGCTCATTTCGATCTGGTTTGTGACCAGCGGCGTTTTCATCGCCGATTGCAGCAATTTCCAATCATAGGGGCGGAAGTTCGACACGCCGACTGCGCCGACCTTGCCCGATTTCACCGCCTCATCCAGTGCTGCGCCGGTTTCATGGTGGTCCATGAACGGGTCTGGTCGGTGGATCAGCAGCACGTCGATATGGTCTATGCTCATGTCCCGCAGCGAGTGATCGATGCTGGACATGATATGCGCCCGGCTGGTGTCGTAGTATTTGACTGGTGCGTCCGCATAGCGACCAACGGGGGCCACGATATCGCACTTCGTCACGATCTCCATCTTCGCCCGCAGACCGCTGTCGGCCTTGAGCGCTTGGCCCAGAATGGCCTCGGCGATATAGCCGCCATAGATGTCGGCCTGATCAAAGGTCGTGATCCCTTGATCAAGGCAGGCGTGGATTTTGGCCTGCACGTGGGCCGTCGAGGTGTCAGTGTCATCGCCCAAACGCCACATGCCGTAGACGATGCGCGATAGGGTCAGGTTGTTGGTCAGTTGGACGCGGTCCATTAGCGGCGCTCTCCTGCGGCGAGGGGTGTTTTGGGTGCACTTGCGGGCACCCTGCCATAAGCATGGGGCAGCGAGCAGGTTTTCAAGTGCGGCATGACGCGTGCGCCGAAATGTTTTGCTTCTTCGAGGTGTGGGTAGCCCGAGAAGATGAAAGCCCGGATGCCCATTTTCTGGTAGTCTTCGATCTTGGACATGACCTGATCGGTGGATCCGACAAGGGCCGCACCGCAGCCCGAGCGTGCCCGTCCTACTCCGGTCCAAAGCCCCGGTTCGACATAGCCAAATTTGTCCGCCAACTCCCGCGCCTTGGCCTGATGCGCCACGCCGAGAGAGCCAGAGTCGAGCCCGCGTTCACGGATCAGTTGCCCGTATTCATCATCGAGTTTGGACACGATGTAATCTGCGTATTCGCGCGCTTCGGCTTCGGTGTCGCGCACGATCATGTGCACGCGCAGGCCGTAATCCAGCGTCCGGTTGTATCTTGCGGCCACCGCGTTCACGTCGCGCATCCGCCCGGCAAGGTTTTCCTTGGGTTCGGGCCACATCAGGTAGACGTCGCAATGTTGGCCGCACAGTTCGAGAGCGGAGGGCGAATACCCCCCAAAGTACAACAGCGGCCCACCCGTTTGGTAGGGGCGCACCGGATCGGTGGTGAGCCCTTTGAAGTTATAGACTTCGCCTTCGTAATTGATCTCGTCCCGCGTCCACGCTTGCTTGAGGATCTCAACGACTTCTCGCGAGCGCTGGTAGCGGTAGTCGCTTTCTTCCTTTTCGCCGGGGAAGTCGGACGAGATGATGTTCACCGTCAGCCGCCCTTCGAGCATATGATCGAGCGTCGCAATGGTGCGCGCCAGCATGATGGGTTGCACCTCGCCGCAGCGCACCGCCGCAAGCAGGTTGATCTTGGATGTGATCGGCGCGCATCCGGCCACGAAGGACAGCGTGTCCTGCCCGACCTGATAGGACGAGGGGCACAGGATGTTGCGAAACCCTTGCGCCTCGGCCTCTTTCACGATGTCGGAGCAATGCGCCCAGCTGGACCGAAGATCGCCATCCGGCACCCCAAGAAACTGGTAATCGTCCGAGCAGAGGGCTGAGAACCATGACACTTCTGCCGCGTCGAGATCGGGGGATGTGATGGGGACGATGGTCATATCTCGCGTGGCCTTGCTTGTGGTCTGACTTCCCTCTTGCTAACACGTGTCATTGATGTAGATCAATGGTGTATCAATTTTCACGTCTGCAATGAGAAAGGTCCCTGTGGCCCAGACCAAAACCTCCCCTCATGCGCTGCCGATCTATGTGCAGATCGCCGAGCTGTTGACGCGCGATATCGTCGCCGGGCGGCTGATTGACGGCGAGCGTCTGAAACCCGAGCGCGAAATGGCGGCCGAGTTGGGTGTCAGCGTCGGTACGTTGCGCAAGGCCCTGCGGGACATGGGCGAAAAGGGGTTGATCGAGGCGGTTCAGGGGTCTGGCAACTATGTGCGCAGCAGTGGGGATACGGGCACCGTCTATGCGATGTTTCGCCTTGAGTTGCTGGAAGGTGGCGGGTTGCCCCGCGCCGAGGTTCTGTCGCTGGATCATATGGAGAAGCCTCGCGATTTGCCCGGTTTTGGCACTTCGCAACGCGGCACGCGCATCCGCCGTTTGCGCACGTTGAATGACACAATCATCGCCGTGGAAGAGATTTGGCTGGATGCGGATGCTGGTGTGATCGAAGAAACAATGATTTCCGAATCGCTCTATGCCACTTATCGCAAGGCGCTGGGTCTGTGGATTTTGCGGGCCGAGGACCGGGTGAGCCTGAGTGCCGTTCCTGACTGGGCTCCGGACACCTACGCCCCACGCCCGGGCGATACGGTTGGGTATATCGAACGGCTTAGCTGGTCGGACCGCCCCGATGCCATCGAATTTTCACGCACATGGTTTGACCCCGCGCGGGCGGTCTATGTGCAACGACTGAAGTAAGGAACGGCCCTATGGCACAACTTGTGAATTACGGCATCATTGGATGCGGCATGATGGGTCAGGAACACCTGCGCAATATCGCGCTGCTGCCCGACACGGCTGTGGCCGCGATCTTTGAGCCTGATGCCGACATGGCCGCCAAGGCCCACGCGATTGCGCCGGATGCCATACTGGTCGACAGCGTCGCCGCGTTGCTGGCCGTTGAGGCGTTGGATTGCGTTCTCATCGTCAGCCCGAACTTTCGCCATGTGGAACAACTGGAAGAGATTGCGGCGACGCGCCCCTTGCCCTTGCTGGTCGAGAAACCGCTGTTCACAGATCCAAACGACGTGGCCAAGCTGGCTGCATTCCGCGACGCCTACCCTGCCCCTGTCTGGGTCGCGATGGAATACCGTTACATGCCTGTGATCAGCAGCTTTCTGTCCCACGCAGCCGAGGCCACGGGCGGGATTAAGCAACTGTCGATCCGCGAGCACCGCTTTCCCTTTCTTGAAAAGGTCGGCGACTGGAACCGGTTCAACCGCTACACGGGCGGCACGTTTGTCGAAAAATGCTGCCATTTCTTTGATCTGATGCGCCACACGCTGGGGGCAGATCCGGTACGCGTCATGGCCTCAGCCGCCCAAGCGGTGAACCATCTGGACGAGACTTATGACGGCGAGACGCCCGACATCATCGACAGTGGCTATGTCATCGTGGATTTCGAGGGCGGCACGCGCGCGATGTTGGAGTTGTGCATGTTCGCCGAAGGCGCCGCCTATCAGGAGGAACTGTCTGCCGTCGGCCCAGCGGGCAAGATCGAAGCCTTTGTGCCCGGTCCAGGTCGGTTCTGGCCTGCCCATCTGGGTCCGGCTCCGGTGGCCAAACTGGTGACATCTCCTCGGTCACCGCAGGGGCCGGTTACGCATGACATTCCTGTTGATCCCGCACTTCTGGATGCGGGGGATCACAATGGATCGACGTTTTATCAGCATCAGCGGTTTGTGGCGTTGGTGAGAGGCGAGGCGGACAAACCCGAGGTGTCGCTCAGTGATGGTTGGGCCGCGGTCGCTCTTGGGCTTGCCGCTCAGGAAAGCGCGCGAACGGGTGCAGCGGTGGACCCAAGGCGTTGGATGTAGGGAACGGATGCGACCCAAAACGCGCTTGGGCGATGTCCCGCGTCGCTCCTCGCAAGCTAAGGGGCGCGATATCTTAGCTTGATCAATCCATTCGCTCTATGCAGCATGGCTAGGACAGTGTTTGATCAGGGCAAGATCGAACCAATGCAGAAAGGAAAGAGCATGAAGAAGATATACACAGCAAGTGCGCTGTGCTGCGCAGTTGTTCTGCAAGCCTGCGCGCCAGCGGCGACACCACAACAACAAGCGCAACGCCAGCACAATATTGCGTGCGCCACGGGAACGATTGGTGGTGCCTTGATTGGTGGGGCAATTGGCAACCAGTTCGGTGGCGGCACCGGGCGAGACATCTTTACAGCAAGTGGTGCAGGTGCAGGTGCTCTCGCTGGTCAAGCATATGCCTGCTAAGAAGGGGATGATCATGATTTCTAGAACAATAGCGGCGTGTCTGGTTGCATCGTTTGCCACGGCTTCATTCGCGCAACAGTCTGGCCTGAATGAAAGCCATCTGAATGCTCTGGACAAAGATGGCGACGGCGCGATCTCTCAAAGTGAGTTTTCAGATTTTACCGTATTCGCTTTCAAAAAGATGGATACCGATGGCGATGGCGCGTTGTCGCCGGATGAAGTCGACGACCATGTGGTCGGCGATGCATTTAAAATTCTGGACGACGACGGAGACGGTTCTGTGTCGGAGGCGGAATTTTCTAAACAGATGCAAGAAGACTTCTCTACCGCCGACAAGGATGGTGACGGTCAACTAAACTGATTTTTAACAGGCGGTCGCTTTGTAAAAGAGGCGGCCTGTTTTGTTTTATCCGAGGGGTTTTCAAGCGGCCCAGTTCCATATTGATGCCGCTGAAACCCGTTTGTTGAGCGCGGAAACTGTTACTGTGTCGCGCGCACGCAGCTGTAGCTTTGACCGTTTGGATCGGGGTCTTTGTATGTGGCCTCGTCCCCTTTGGTCCAAATAGACCGGCCAAAGCTGCCTTCGTACGCAGAACCCGAAGCTGTTGGGACCAACTGGCCCGTATCGATGGTGTCCCCTCGTTCAAAGCGGACACTGGGGGCTTCGGTATCGAAAAAGTATGTCACGACCTCGTTGGCTGGATTTCCGTCACAGGTCCAAATAACGATGGCTGACGGTTCTTCAAGCAACCACTGGCCCACCAATTCCCCCTCGCGGCGCAGATAGGACGCGCGGATGCAGTCGGTTGGGTCGTCGGATTTCCAACATTCGTCTCTGCCCTTGATCCAGCCCCGTTGTGTGGCGCGCAAATCCTTTTCTGCCTGACTGCTGCCCGTATCGAGTTCCCTGATCGCTTTGACGGCCGCTGCATAGCGCGCGGCGATACGGCGATCCAATTGTGCCAGTTCCGTATTTTCGCAAATCAGCGTCTCTGCCGAACTTTCGGCTTTGGCGCAATCAAACGAGGGAGCATTTTCGCTCATGGCAGGGCTGGCCAATATAATCACGCTTAGAGTGAGAGATCGAAGCATCGGCTTATCCTTTGGCAAACGTTAGGTCGGGTTGTGCGACAACCCTAGCGAATGGGTTGATTTGGGCAACCAACCTGTCCCGGTTCAGGCTATCACTCGGCGAGGAATTCGCCGCTGCCGCCCCAGTCTTCGGGCATGTCTTTCAGTTTGGGCAAGCCGTCTCGAATGGGGAGCACCGCATTTTCATAGTTGAGATGCACGGATGGTTTGAAATCGAGATCAGACAAGAGACCCGCGAATATGTCGAACAACCCGGCGCCAGCCAAATCCACCCCAACCAGGCCGTTGCACACCTCGCATGAATAGACGCCCCCTTCGGGCAGATTGTTCTTTGAGTAGCGCCTGAGTTTGTCCTTGCCGGACGTAAAGCGAACTTGGGTTCTGGGCCAAAGAACCGGCGCACTTACCGGGCTGCCGGTGCGGCTCCGGCACGAGTTACAATGACAATAACACTGAACCAGAGGCTCGCCCTCTGCCTCTAGCTTTACCGCTCCGCACGAACACTGTGCATGGTAGATCATTTGTTTTCTCTTTGTCCTGCAAACGCGTTTTGCACATTGGCACACAAACACGTTTGGACCTAGGGTAGCCCGATACAAGTTCGGAGCGTTCGACCGCAGGGCTTGCCGTGAGCGCCCTACCCCGCCAACATCTGTTTGAACGCATGCCAGCTTGCCTTTGGGATCCGTTCCAGCGTTTCGAAATCCACGTGCACCATACCGAACCGTTTTTCATAGCCCAGCGCCCATTCGTAATTGTCGAGCAGCGACCACGCCATATAGCCTTTGACAGGAACCCCTTTGCCGATGGCATTGCGCACGGCTGACAAGTGGCTGTTGAAATAGGCGATGCGGGCGGCATCATCGACCGCGCCATTCACCACCGTATCCGCATTGGACATGCCATTTTCAGTCACATAGATCGGCAGATCGCCCGTGTACTCGCGCGCTGTGCGCACAAGGAAATCGTGCAGCCCCTTGGGATAGATTTCCCACCCCATCTGGGTCTTTTCCAGTGGTCCTTCGACCGCGCGAAGGTGCGGCCACGGGCCGTCATCGGCGGCCAGCAGGGATCGCGTGTAATAGTTGATCCCAGCCCAGTCCAAAGGCGCAGAAATCGTCGCCATGTCGTCCTGCCACCCTTCGGGAAAGTGATCGCCCAGCGCAGTCACTAGCCGGTCGGGATACGTGCCCTTGAATGCGCCAGACACAAAGAAATGGTTGTAGATATCGTCATAGAGCGCCGCCGCCTCAGCCGCCTCCGGGCTGTCGTCCGCAGGTGCGGCCCATTCCATGTTGAACACAGCCCCGAGGTTTTGCACCCCAAGGCCGCGCATCCGTTCGATGGACGTGCCATGGGCCAGCAGCACATGGTGCATCGCACGCGCCGTGGCCCGGATGTCGCGCAGGCCCGGCGCGTGATGGCCCAGAAAGTGGGACAGCCAAGACACGCACCAGAATTCGTTGATTGTGGCGACAGAATACATCCGATCCCCGAGGCGCTCCATCACTGCCCCGGTGAAATCCCCGAACCAGCCTGCGATGTCGCGGTTGCGCCACCCGCCTTGGTCAGCAAGAGCCGAGGGCAGTTCCCAATGATAAAGCGTGGCGCAAGGTTTTAGCCCCCGTTCCAACATTCCGTCTGTGAGCCGGTCATAGAAGTCGAGGCCTTCGGGGTTCACGTTTCGGCCATCCGGCATCACCCGCGCCCAACTGGTCGAAAACCGATAGGCGTCAAACCCTGCGTCCTTGAGCAGATCAAGGTCAGCGCCGTAACGGTGATAGTGATCGCAGGCCAAGGCACCGTCTTCGGCTCTCACCACGTTGCCCGGCGTGGCGGCGAAATCGTCCCACATGGCGCGCCCGGCGCCGCCGAATTTGTGCCCTTCGATCTGGTAGGCAGAGGTGGCAGCCCCGAACAGGAACCCGTCGGGAAAATCAGAGCGTTTATGTATCATCATGGTTTAGTCCTTGATCGGTCCGGTGGAGGCACCGGCGACAAATTCGGCTTCCCAAAGGGTATGGGTGTGGGGCGCTGTGGGGTCGTTGATCCGGTCGACCAACATCCGTGCAAGGGTTGCACCGGCCGCACGCACCGACGATTGCATCGCCGTAAAGACAGGTTGCGCGGCACTGTTGCGGAAGTAGCTGAGGCAGTCGTCAAAAGTGGCAATCGACACATCTTCGCCGGGCCGCAGGTTTCGATCATCAAGCGCACGGCGCACGCCTGCGGCACAGATGATTGAAGATACCAGAAACGCTGTGGGCGGTTCGGGCATGTCCAGCATTGTCATGGCATTCTGGTAGCCATAGTCCTCGGTCATCTCGCCTTGGGTCATCACTGTCGGGTCCACCGGCAGGCCGGCTTCTTCCATTGCCTGTTCGTAGCCCTGTCGGCGGCGTATGGCGAAATCCAGCTGCTCCTGCCCGTTGAGCAGGGCAATCCGCCGGTGGCCGAGGGACGTCAGATGTTGCGTGGCTTCGTGAAAGGCGCTGCGATTGTTCACGTCCAGATATGAATAGGGCGTGCTTGCACCGCTCGAGCGTCCGTGGACCACGAATGGCAGGCCCAGTTCCGTCAGCACGGGCAGGCGCGAATCGTCAAAGCGCGGCGCGTGCATCACCAGCCCATCCACCGCACCGCGTGCCTTGAGACGGCGATAGATGTCTGCTTCGTCGCCTTGGCCAACGCGGGTGACCATCATGTCATAACCGTGCGCTGCATAGGTTTCGCCCGCACCAGCCATGAAATCCCCAAAAATCGGGTTCACCATCTCGCCCGAATCACCCTCGGAAATAACGTGCCCAATACAGCGACTGTGACCTGTCGCGAGACCTTGGGCGCGGGTATTTGGACTGTAGCCGTGTTCATTGGCCGCAGCGATCACTCGGGCGCGAGTTGCCTCAGAAACCTCGGGATATCCGTTCAGCGCGCGACTGACTGTCGTCTGGCTGATCCCCAAATGTTTCGAGAGTTCCTTAAGATTCACGGTTTTCCGATCCAAAGCGCTTTAAACTCAGGCGACGCTATAGAATGACAGCACCTTCGTCAAAACCTCTCATGTTTCCACCTTCACGTGCTACGATGTCTTCAGTCCCATGACGCAGAACGTTTGACAGCCACGCATTTTTCAGCAACGGTCTGCCCATTCCAAAGCGCTTTGGCAAGCTGTCATTGCGCGGACGGGCCGTTCAACAGACGGTGCGGCTTGGGTATGAAATGGGAGGATAACCACGATGACCAGAACTCTACTGGCCAGTGCTGCGGCATTGGCAATTACGGCGGCGAGCGTACATGCGGACGGCCACATTGCTTTCCCGATTGGCGAAGGCCCCTTTAGCTGGGACAGCTACAATGCATGGGCCGAAAACGCGCCCGACCTGAGCGGACAGACCGTCACAGTGTTTGGCCCCTGGTTGACACCCGAAGACGGGTTTCTGGACAACGCGCTGGCCTATTTCGAAGAGGCGACAGGTGCGGACGTGATCTACACGGGTTCGGATTCCTTCGAACAGCAGATCGTAATTGACGCCGAAGCGGGGTCTGCTCCCAACATTTCCGTCTTCCCCCAACCCGGTCTGGCGGCCGTGATGGCGGGCAAGGGTCAGTTGACACCACTGGGTGACGACATGGCATCCTGGGTTGCCGACAACTACGCAGCGGGCTCGTCCTGGGTTGATCTCGGTACATACGCGGATGCCGATGGCAACGATCAGATGTATGGCTTTTTCTACAACGTGAACGTCAAATCACTGGTCTGGTACAACCCAGAAAACTTCGAAGACGCCGATTACGAAGTGCCCACGACCATGGAAGACCTCAAGGCTTTGACCGAACAGATCGTGGCCGATGGCGAAGTGCCATGGTGTATTGGTCTGGGAAGTGGTGCCGCCACGGGTTGGCCAGCGACCGACTGGGTCGAAGACATGATGCTGCGCACAGTTGACCCTTCGGTCTATGACCAGTGGACCACAAACGAGATCCCGTTTGACGATCCACGCGTGATCGCTGCGATCGAAGAGTTCGGCTATTTCGCACGTGACGATGCCAAAGTGTCCGGCGGTGCCGGTGCGGTGGCTTCCACTGACTTCCGCGACAGCCCCAAAGGCCTCTTCACCTCACCTCCACAGTGCTACATGCACCGTCAGGCGTCGTTTGTTCCGGCCTTCTTCCCTGAAGATGTAGAGTTTGGTGTCGACACCAACTTCTTCTACTTCCCGTCCTATGCGGACAAGGATCTGGGCAACCCGGTTTTGGGTGGCGGTACGCTGATGGCGATCACCGATCCGTCCGATGGCGCGTCAGCGTTGATGGAGTACTTCAAACTGCCCCTCAGCCACGAGATCATGATGGCGCAAACCGGCTTCCTCACACCCCACAAGGGCGTGAACACCGAAGCCTACAAGGACGACACGCTGCGCGCGCTGGGTGACGTTCTGTTGGGCGCGACCACGTTCCGCTTTGACGGCTCTGACCTGATGCCCGGTGGCGTTGGTGCAGGCTCGTTCTGGACCGGCATGGTTGACTACACGGGTGGCAAAGACGCCGCCGCGGTTGCCTCCGACATTCAGGACAGCTGGGACGCGCTGAAGTAAGCGCTTTGACCACTCACGAGATCGATCAGTCCGCGCAAGCGGGCTGATCACACAACCGGACACGTGCTGGTTGCGAGAGACCCCACGCGAAAACGGGGCCTCGCCATAGGGAGGATGCCAGATGAACCCCGCAATTTTGGGACTTTTTACAATCGTTGCCGGCGTCGGCGGGTGCTTGTTGTACTTTTGGGGATCGAACCAGTTCCTCGATAAGGTTGTCTTTCCGGCCAAAGGGCCAAAAGCGGGCGACAACATCAACAAGGCCAATATGGTCCGTCCATGGTTGTTCCTGTTTCCAGCGATGTTCGCGCTTGGCCTGTACCTCGCCTATCCGGTGTTCGAGACACTGCGGCTGTCGCTGACTGACCACGATCAGGGCGGCGCATTTGTCGGCCTTGCCAATTACAACCAGATGTTTGGCGAACCAAAATTCTGGGAGGCGCTGCGCAACAACCTTCTGTGGTTGATCGTCGTACCTGCCGCCTCCACCGCCTTTGGCCTTTTGGCCGCGCAACTTACTGACCGGATCAAGTGGGGATCGATTGCGAAATCCCTGATCTTTATGCCGATGGCGATCTCCTTCGTTGGTGCTGGCGTTATCTTTAAGCTGGTTTACGAAACCCGCCCCGCAGATCAGAACCAGATCGGCATCCTGAACGCGGTATGGCTGCAGTTTGACGGCGGCTTTGGGTCATTCCTTATGTTGCAGGCGCTGCCGACCCTTATCCTTTTGTCCTTTGGGGCCATTGTCGCCTATGTCGGTTGGATATTTGTGCGTCCTATCGCCGAAAGCCGACAGAACGGCGGCGGTGCAGGCTTTGTGCCGCTGCGCCTTTTTGTTGGGGCTGCTGCGCTGTACCTTGTGTATCTGTCGATTTCCTCGCTGATCGGCGTGTTCACATTCGATTATCCATATGGTGAGCCGCAGACATGGCTGACGATCCCCTTCTGGAACAGCTTCCTGCTGATGGTGGTGTTGATCTGGATCCAGACCGGCTTTGCCATGGTGATCCTGTCCGCTGCCCTGCGTGGCATCCCCGAAGAAACGATCGAGGCCGCTATCGTAGATGGGGCCAACCCGTTTCAAGTCTTCTTCAAGATCAAGGTGCCGCAGATCATGGGCACCATCGTGGTGGTTTGGACGACGATCACAATTACCGTTCTCAAGGTCTTTGACATCGTGTTTGCGATGACCAACGGGCAGTGGGAAACGCAGGTTCTGGCCAACTACATGTTCGACAAGCTGTTCCGCGCCAATGACTGGGGCGTGGGGTCGGCTGCGGCCATCGTGATCATGATCATGGTGTCACCGATCCTCGTCTGGAACGTCTACAACGCCCGTAAGGAGATGAAGTAATGGACAATATCGCAGGTTCCAAATCGTCCCTTGGATGGCTCGTCAATATTTCAGTTGTTTTGCTTGTGGCGCTGTGGGTGTTCCCGACCTTCGGGCTGCTGGTGTCGTCCTTCCGCACCGCTGACCAGATTTCCGGTTCCGGCTGGTGGGCGGCGCTGTTCCCTTCGGAACAGACCGAACGCTACCGTGTCGCTGATCCAGACGAAAACCGGATCGAACGGGGTGATCTGTTTGTGGTCGAGGGCAACCTGTTCGAAGAAGGCAGCGCAATTGGCGAAATCCAAAGCTGGGGCACCTCGTCGCGCGCCGTTGACGCCTATCAGTCTGGCGATGTTGCCGATCTGGGCGATGGCGAGACGTTCACATTGGATGCCGCGGGCAACTACGTCTGGTCGGGCAATGACGAACAGATTTCGGGGCGTGGGCAACGGGCCTTTGTCACCGCCGTATCGCCGCCCGAATTCACCACGGACAATTACGTGAACATCATGACCAGTGGGGATTCCAACGACAATATGGCCAAGGCGTTCCTTAACACGCTGACGGTCACGATCCCGGCGACGATCATTCCCATCGTGGTGGCGGCCTTTGCGGCGTATGCGCTGGCTTGGATGGACTTTCCGGGGCGCGCGATCCTGATTGCCTGTGTCGTTGGCCTTTTGGTGGTGCCGCTGCAACTGGCGCTGATCCCGCTGCTGAAACTCCATGTGGGGATTGGCATCGGCAAGGGATATCTGGGGGTCTGGCTTGCCCATACCGGGTTCGGGTTACCGCTCGCGATATATCTGTTGCGCAACTACATGGTCGGATTGCCGCGCGACATCATCGAAAACGCCAAGGTGGACGGGGCGACGGATTTTCAGATCTTTACCAAGATTATCCTCCCACTTTCGTTCCCAGCCTTGGCGTCCTTTGCGATCTTCCAGTTCCTGTGGACGTGGAATGACCTGCTTGTGGCCAAAGTGTTCCTGATCGACGCAACCGGACAAACCACGGTGATGACCGATCAGATCGTGAACCTGCTGGGCACGCGCGGAGGCAATTGGGAAATCCTCGCGACCGCGGCCTTTGTGTCGATTGCGGTCCCACTGGCCGTCTTCTTTGCCATGCAAAAATACCTCGTCCGCGGCCTGCTGGCCGGGTCGGTGAAATAAGAGAGTGATATGAACGACAGGGCTAACATCGATATGAGCAGCGCACTGGTGGTGGACAAAGACTGGTGGCGTGGGGCGGTGATCTATCAGATCTATCCGCGCAGCTTTCAAGACAGCAATGGCGATGGGATCGGTGACCTCAACGGGATCACCCAGCGTCTGCCTTACATTGCGTCGCTGGGCGTGGATGCGATCTGGATTTCGCCGTTCTTTACGTCGCCGATGAAGGACTTTGGCTATGACGTGTCGGACTATCGCGGGGTCGACCCGATGTTTGGCACCATGTCCGACTTTGACGTCCTGACCGAGACCGCGCACGCCTTGGGCCTGCGCGTGATGATCGACCTCGTGCTGTCGCACACGTCGGACGAACACCCGTGGTTCATCGAAAGCCGCGCGGACCGGACCAACCCCAAGGCCAACTGGTTCGTCTGGTCCGAACCCAAAGAGGACGGCACGCCGCCCAACAACTGGCTGTCGATCTTTGGCGGGTCCGCCTGGCAATGGGACGGACGACGCGAGCAATACTACCTGCACAACTTCCTGACCTCGCAGCCTGATCTGAACTTCCACGAGCCAGAGGTGCAAGATGCCCTTCTGGACGTGGTGCGGTTCTGGCTGGATCGCGGCGTGGACGGGTTCCGGCTCGACACCATCAACTTCTACTTCCACGACAAGGAATTGCGCAGCAATCCGGCCCTGCCTAAGGACCAACGCGATGCTTCCATCGCGCCGTCGGTGAACCCCTATAACCACCAGCTTCACCTTTATTCCAAAAACCAGCCCGAAAACCTCGCCTTTCTTGAACGGTTCCGCGCGGTTCTGGAAGAATACGACGCCGCAGCCGCCGTGGGCGAAGTTGGCGATGCCCAGATGGGGCTTGAGATCATGGGCGAATACACGACGGGCGATGACCGGGTGCACATGTGCTACAGCTTCGAATTGTTGTCCCCCACCGTGCCTACAGCGGAACGGGTGGAAAAAGTGATGGGCGATGTGGACCGGGTGGCCAGCGACGGCTGGGCCTGCTGGGCGTTTTCCAACCACGACGTGATCCGACACATGACGCGCTGGAACCTGTCACCGGCAGCGGCACGGGCCTTTACCACTATGATGATGTGCCTGCGCGGATCGACCTGCATTTATCAGGGCGAAGAGCTGGGGCTGCACGAGGCCGACGTGGCCTTTGAAGACTTGCAGGACCCATACGGCATCGAATTCTGGCCCGAGTTCAAGGGCCGAGACGGCTGCCGAACGCCAATGGCGTGGGAAGCAAGCAACCGGAACGCAGGGTTCACAACAGGCGATCCATGGCTGCCCGTCAGCCCCGAACACGCGCACAATTCGGTCGCGGCCCAAGAGGCTGATCCGGGATCGCTGCTGCATCATTATCGCAAGGCCATCGGCTTTCGCAAATCACACCACGCGCTGCAAAAGGGCGACCATGACGGCGTGAAGGCGGCAGGCGACGTGGTCTATTTCACGCGCCACCTCGACGGCGAAACCATCTTTTGCGCGATCAACCTGAGCGACACAACCGCGGCTCATGACCTGCCACCCGGCAACTGGGCCACCATTGGCGCGGAGCTGGGCAGCATCGGCCCGGGCGCGGACAATCAACTGCACCTTGGGCCCTGGCAAGTGGCCTTGGCCTGCAAAACCTAGACGTATACCAACAAGCGCCCGACCCAGCGGGCGCATCCAAGGGAGGGGACGACCATGGCTGATTTGAAACTCACGGATA
The DNA here is from genome assembly GCF_900143535.1 of Tateyamaria sp. Alg231-49. GTDB lineage: Bacteria > Pseudomonadota > Alphaproteobacteria > Rhodobacterales > Rhodobacteraceae > Tateyamaria. The sequence continues at coordinate 139,549 of NZ_FRFA01000003.1, forward strand.
TTGCCAAGACATATGGCGGCACGGTCGACGTGCTCAAAGACATCAACCTCGACATCGAAAAGGGCGAGCTGATCGTTTTTGTCGGCCCGTCAGGCTGTGGCAAGTCCACGCTTTTGCGGATGATTGCAGGACTTGAGAAGATTTCAGGCGGCACGCTTGAGATCGACGGTACCGTGGTCAACGACGTCCCCCCGGCCCAGCGCGGCATCGCGATGGTTTTCCAGTCCTACGCGCTGTATCCACACATGACCGTGCGCGACAACATGACGTTCGCCCTGAAACTGGCCAAGAAGAGCAACGAAGAGATCAACGCCGCCGTCGAAAAGGCCGCGCGCATTCTGCAACTGGACGAATACCTCGATCGCCTGCCCAAGGCGCTGTCCGGAGGGCAACGCCAGCGGGTCGCCATTGGTCGGTCCATCGTGCGCGACCCCAAGGTGTATCTGTTTGACGAGCCACTTTCGAATCTGGACGCCGCACTGCGTGTCGCCACACGGATCGAGATTGCGCAGCTCAAAGAATCCATGCCCGACAGCACCATGATCTACGTCACCCACGATCAGGTCGAAGCGATGACACTGGCCACCCGCATCGTGGTGCTGGCCAACAAAGGTATCGCGCAAGTTGGCACGCCGCTGGAACTCTATGAGCGTCCCGAGAACGAGTTTGTGGCCCAGTTTATCGGCTCTCCTGCGATGAACCTGCTGCCCGGCGAGGTGATCGAGACCGGTGTTCAAACCAAGATCAAGATGGCGACTGGCTACGTCGTAACTTCTGACGTGCCCACCACGGACGCGGACAAGGGTCTCAAGGTCAATATCGGCGTACGGCCAGAGGACATGACAGTGACCACGGGCGACGATGCAGTTTACGAAGGTGTCGTGGATTTCACCGAGGCATTGGGAGAGGTCACAATCCTCTACTTCCACAGCGAAGGCGGCGCTGATCCTGTTTTGGCCAAGATGCCCGGCATCCATCAGGGCCTGCGCGGCACAACTGTCAAAGTGTCGGCGGTTCCATCCAAGGTGCAATTGTTCGCCAATGGCCAGTCCCTGCACTACCGCTAAGAACCGGGCGGGCGACCCGCCCGGCTTTGCTATCCGTGACCAAGCATCGCCGCTGACCGGTCGAGCATCAACTGACTGATGATTGGCCCTGCCGCTGCACCAATGCCACGCGCGTTTGCGCCGATTTGTCCTTCGACCGTGACGGGTGCGATCAACCCACGCATGTCCTTGGTCGCAAGGTGCATGCGCGTGAGGTAGGTCAGCCGTTTGCGCACAGCGGCCGGCATCGCGCCATCAATGACCATTGCCTCAAAGTCGATGATCGCACAGGCCGCCGTCATGGCCGTAGCCAGTGCAAGCGCTGCCTGATCCAGCCATGGTTCAACGTAATGATCCAGATGCGTCCAATCGTGCGGTTGCTGCCAAAGCTGGCGGGGGTCCTCACCCGCGTCGACAAGGCGCGATTCGAGGGTGCTGATCGAAGCAAGTTCGATCAACTGCCGCTCAACCCCATTTATGTCGGCAACAGGCAACGGGCCAAAGGCCCCTGCATTGCGCTGATTGCCCTCGAACACCGCATGATCCAGCACGATACCGCCACCGATGAATGCACCGACAAAGAAATAGACATAGTCGCGAAACTCGCGGCCGATTCCCAAAACATGTTCGGCCCGGCAGGCCGCGGTTGCGTCGTTGACCATGTAGACCGGCAGCCCGGTGATCTGCGCTGCTTCGGCGGTAAAATCTGCGTCATGCCATGCGGCAAAGTCGGCTTCTGGTGCGCCGACCAATTCGTTCCAGTTCCACATCTCGAACGGAGCCGCGACACCAATGCCGCATAGCCGGTTGCTCATCTCTTCGGGCATCTCCTTGATAAGGCTGGAATATCCGTCGCGCAGGAACCCGAATACAGTATCCGGCAACGGGTAGTCATAGGTTTCGCGCAACTGGTGGCGTACGACACCTTCCAGATCCAGAACCAACAGATCGGCACTGCGCCGCCCCACCTTGAGCCCAAGGGAAAACACACCATCCGGGTTCAGCGTAAACGGGACGGAGGGCTTGCCGACCTTGCCTTTGACCGAGGTCCCTTTGCGCAACAAACCGTCTTGTTCCAGCTTGCGCAGGATCACCGACGCGGTTTGCGGCGACAGGCCGGTACGGCGCGCCAACTCGCTGCCAGGCAACGCCCCGTTGCGCTGCAAAATCGACAGCAACAGTCGCTCGTTGTAGGCGCGCACGCCGGTCTGGTTGATCCCGCCAGACAGACTGCGCACGTGATCCAAAGTCATGACACATCTTCTCCCTGCACAATATTCAGACTCATGCGAGTTATTAAATCAAGTTTATTTATTAATTGACACGCAGCGAGAATCGCGTTTCCCTTAGGTCAGTCAATGTTGGGCGGAAGTCCGGCGTGACATATCATCTGGGAGGATATCATGAAGAAACTTTTACTGGGCACAGTCTGTGCCATGACCGCTATGGCGGGTGCCGCCTTTGCTGACGGCCACGGCATCTCTGCTTGCCTCATCACCAAAACGGACACGAACCCGTTCTTTGTCAAAATGCGCGAAGGTGCGACTGCCAAAGCCGAAGAGCTGGGCATCACGCTGAATTCCTATGCCGGTAAAGTGGACGGCGACCACGAGACCCAAGTGCAGGCGATTGAAACCTGCATCGCGAACGGCGCAAAGGGCATCCTGCTGACCGCGTCCGACACGTCCTCGATCACGCCGGTTGTACAGCAAGCACGCGACGCGGGCCTTCTGGTCATCGCACTCGACACCCCGCTCGAGCCGATTGATGCAGCCGACATGACCTTCGCGACGGACAACTTCCTTGCGGGTGAGCTGATCGGTGCATGGGCTGCGGCCACACTGGGCGATGCAGCTGCAGATGCCAAGATCGGCATGCTCGACCTGGCCATCAGCCAGCCAACTGTGGGCGTTCTGCGCGATCAGGGCTTCCTTACCGGCTTTGGTATCGACGTCAAAGACCCCAACAAATGGGGTGATGAGGATGATGCGCGCATCGTCGGCAACGACGTGACTTCGGGCAACGAAGAAGGTGGCCGTCGCGCGATGGAGAACCTGCTGGCCAAAGATCCGTCCATCAACGTGGTCTATACCATCAACGAACCTGCCGCGGCGGGGGCCTATGAGGCACTCAAGGCCATTGGTCGTGAAAACGACGTGCTGATCGTGTCCGTCGATGGCGGCTGCCCCGGCGTGCAAAACGTGGCCGATGGCGTGATCGGAGCGACATCACAGCAATACCCACTGCTGATGGCATCGCTCGGGATCGAGGCGATTGCTCAATGGGCTAAGGACGGCACCAAGCCTGCAGCGACAGAAGGTAAAGCGTTCTTTGACACAGGTGTTTCACTGGTCACTGACAAACCTGCTGATGGCGTAGACAGCATCTCGGTTGCCGAAGGCACCGACCGCTGCTGGGGATAGAATCCTGCACCCGGGGCTAACGGCCCCGGGCAAACGCTCCACAGGAGCGTTTGAGGGTTTTACGGACAAAGCCGCTGAGGTCATACTCTGAGGCGCAAAACATACCCCAAACACCGTGATCGGGGCAGGCCCCACGCCTGCCCCCATTCCTGCACCACCCAGAGCAAAGGGAAAGCGATGTCACCTTCTGACAATCACGAGTCCGCCATCAGCGGCGCCGACGACACCATCGCCCAGTTCGAAGACACCCGCACCGGCTTTGTCGGTCGTGTGCAAAACAGGCTGCACCAGACGCCATCGCTCGTACCGCTCATTGTCCTTCTCTTTTCAGTGATCCTGTTCGGGATCCTGCTGGGATCACGCTTTTTCTCGCCATTCGCCCTGACGCTCATCCTGCAACAGGTGCAGATCGTCGGCGTTCTGGCCGCCGCGCAAACTCTGATTATCCTGACCGCAGGCATCGACCTCAGCGTCGGGGCCATCGCAGTCCTGTGCACCGTCGTCATGGGCAAGGCCACGTTCAGCTATGGGATACCGCCAGCCATCTCGGTGGCCATCGGCATCACCGTGGGCACGGCCCTCGGGGCCATCAGCGGTTGGTTGGTCAGCCGCATGAAACTGCCGCCCTTCATCGTCACTCTTGGTATGTGGCAGATCGTGCTGGCGGCCAATTACCTCTACTCGTCCAATGAAACGATCCGGTCTCAGGACATCGAGGCCGAGGCCGCATTTCTGCAATTCCTTGGAACCAAGCTGCAGCTCGGCGGGGCGACCTTTACGCTCGGCGTTGTGCTGATGATCGTCCTGTTTATCGGACTGGCTTATGCGTTGCGCTCCACCGCCTGGGGGCGGCACGTCTATGCTGTCGGGGACGACCCGGAAGCCGCGCAGCTGTCAGGTGTCGATGTGCACAAGACCTACATGTCCGTCTACATGGCAGCCGGATGCATTTGCGGTCTGGCAGGCTGGGTGATGATCGGGCGGTTCGGCTCAATCTCCCCATCCGCGACAACCGGCGTGATCGGGAACATTCAGGCCATCACCGCCGTGGTGATCGGGGGCATATCGCTCTTTGGCGGGCGTGGCTCGATTGCCGGGGCACTGTTCGGAGCGCTCATCGTGGGTGTATTCGAACTGGGCCTGCGCATGGCAGGCGCTGACCCGCAGTGGACGTTCATGCTCATCGGATTGCTGATCATCGCAGCCGTTGCAGTTGACCAATGGATCCGGGAGGTCGCAGCATAATGGAACCCATTCTCAAAGCACGCGGGCTGGTCAAACGATATGGCAAAGTCACCGCACTGGATCACGCCGACTTTGACCTGATGCCCGGCGAAATCCTTGCAGTCATCGGCGACAACGGTGCTGGCAAATCTTCGATGATCAAGGCCGTGTCGGGGGCGACCATTCCGGACGAAGGTCAGGTCTGGCTGGAGGGGCGCGAGATCAACTTCCGCACGCCCATCGAGGCACGCGAAGAGGGCATCGAGACCGTCTATCAGCAACTGGCCATGTCTCCGGCCCTTTCTATCGCCGACAACATGTTCATGGGACGCGAATTGCGCAAACCGGGGATCATGGGGTCACTCTTTCGCCAACTGGACAAACCAGCGATGGAAAAGTTCGCCCGTGAAAAGCTGTCTGAACTGGGGCTGGCCACAATTCAGAACATCAATCAGGCTGTGGAATCTCTGTCGGGTGGGCAACGTCAAGGCGTGGCCGTGGCCCGTGCGGCCGCCTTTGGGTCCAAAGTTGTCATCCTCGATGAACCCACCGCTGCGCTGGGGGTCAAGGAAAGCCGCAAGGTGCTGGAACTGATTCAGGACGTGCGCGCGCGCGGCATCCCAATCATTTTGATCAGCCACAACATGCCCCACGTCTTTGAGATCGCGGATCGCATTCACGTGCACCGGCTGGGGCGCAGGCTTTGTGTCATCGACCCCAAGGATCATTCGATGTCAGACGCTGTGGCCTACATGACAGGTGCCGCCGAACCCGAGATTGCAGCCTAAGATGACACTCGACGAGGTTTGCGCACAGGTTCTTGCGCGCGCGCCCTCCCCATATCGGCGCCTCGTTGCCGTTGCCGGTCCGCCTGCAAGTGGCAAAAGCACTGTGGCCCAAGCACTGTCCGCGCGCCTGACAGCACAAGGTGAAGAGAGTGCGGTCGTGCCTATGGACGGCTTTCACCTCGACGACCGGCTGTTGCACGCGGACGGAACGCAAAACCGCAAAGGGGCACCCAACACTTTCGACGCAGACGGATTCGTGCGGATGATCAAGGCGCTGCAATCCCCTGACCCGGTTATCTACCCGATTTTTGACCGCAGCCGCGAAATTGCGATCGCTGGTGCGGGTCGGGTTCCGGCCACGTGCAGAACCGTTGTCGTGGAAGGCAACTACCTTCTGTTGCAGCAGCACCCATGGACCCAACTGCACGACCTTTGGACCCTGTCCATCGCGTTGAACCCTCCGATGGATCTGTTGATCGAACGGCTAAAAGCCCGCTGGGTCGAACATAGCAAACCAGATGCGCAAGCATGGATTGACACCAACGACGTACCGAATATCACGACGGTAAGGACCAAGTCGGCCCCGGCTGACATTATCTGGACGGAGACATCCACATGATCCTCTGCTGCGGCGAAGCCTTAATCGACATGATCCCGAACGAGGCCGGGGCCTATGTGCCTCACGTGGGTGGCGCCGTTCTGAACACGGCCGTGGCGCTGGGGCGTTTGGGCGTCACAACGGGGCTGATCACTGGCCTGTCGTCGGACCCGTTCGGCGCAATGATCGCCGAACATATGTCGGCCAGCCACGTCTCGACCGCCTACGCAGTGCGCAGTGCGCGCAACACGACGCTGGCCTTTGTGCATCTGGACGAGGGGCAGGCCACTTACACATTCTATGACGAAGACACCGCGACCCGCGAGATTCAGCCTGACGATATCGACCCGGTGCCTTCTGACATCGAGGCAATGTTCTTTGGCGGCATCAGCTTGTGCAACCCGCCTGTGGCCGACAGCCTGCTGACCCTCGCGCTTGCCCAGCCCGAGCGGCGGCTGGTGATGGCAGACCCGAATATTCGCCCCAGCTTTGTCTCGGATCATGAAGGGTACCGCACGCGTCTGAACGCTCTGATCGCGAGGGCAGACATCATCAAATTGTCCGATGACGATCTGAACTGGGTGATCCCGGGCGAGGCGTCGCTAGAAGACAAAGCCAAAGAGATTTTGACCCGCGGTCCCAAGATGTTCCTGCTGACCGAAGGGGGCGACGGAGCCACCGCCTATCTGCAAAGTGGTCGGCATTTGCATGTGCCTGCGCAAAAGGCGACTGTCGTGGACACAGTCGGCGCAGGCGACACGTTCAATGCCGGATGCCTCGCCGCCCTGCGCAGCGAAGGTGCATTGCACCCCAGCGCCATCCCCGATCTGTCGGAATCCACTTTGCACCATATGCTGACAGTCGCCGCGCGCGCCGCTGCGATCACCGTGTCACGTGCGGGCGCAAATCCACCGTGGACGATGGAACTGAGCGACGACTAAGGCGTACCCGTTGCCAGAGGCACCCGCCCGGCGAACGATGCGCTAACAAACCCCTTTGGTACACGTCCGGTGCACAGATTGTGCGTAGTCTGTGCACGCAATGTGATACCCCGATGAGATCGTAAGCTTTTATGAATACAGGCTAAATCTCGCCGAACCTGACGTTTCAGACAAAAGGCAAATAGTAGTCACGCACCTCGTCCACGGATTTGTCCTGCAACCGCTTCCATTCGTCCTGTTTCAGGAAGATGAGGGCATCACAAATCTCCTCACCCACGGCCATCCGCAAAGGCTTGTCTGCATCAAGCGCGTCCAGCGCGCGATCCAGCGCCGAGGGCACATGCCGCGTCGCCCGGACGTTTTCCAACCCATCCAGATCTTCGGCGTCCGGGATGGCATACCCGTTCTCAACCCCCAGCAGTGAGGCCTGCAAAACGGCAGCTACAGCCAGATATGGATTGGTCGCACAGTCGGCCATCCGATGTTCCAACCGGGCCGATTTGGGCGACGTCACGCAGGATCGTACCGTGACAAGGCGGTGGTCATCCGCCCAGTTCGCCCAATACCCCGCCATAGATGCAGGCCCCAGCCGATCATAGCTGTTCACAGTGGTTGCAAGCAGTCCGGCAAGCCCCTCGTGGTGGTGGATCATGCCTGCGATGCAGCCCTTGGCCACGTCCGACAGCTCTCCATCGGGGGCGATCACATTGGCACCACTTTCGTCCGAGAAGCTGAAGTTGATGTGCATCCCCGACCCACCCCGATCCGGGATCGGCTTGGGCAGGAAGGTCAGCAATAGACCCAAGCCAGCGGCCACCTCGCGCGCCATGGTCTTGAACAGAAATGCCGCGTCACAGGCGGCCACCGCATCATCGAACTGCAACGTCAATTCGAACTGCCCGTTGTCATATTCTCCGTTCAATGAATCGATGCGCAGACCCGCCGCGGCCGCAGTGCTCCATAGCGCATCCATCAATCCCGCCGGATCGTTCTGTGGGCCCGTACCGTAGACAAATGCACCCGGCGTGTCATAGGGCCCCCAAACCCCGTCAGCATCCTGCTGAAAGACGTAAGCCTCTAACTCCAAACCGACTTTTGGAGAGAGCCCCCGCGCTTGCCACGCCGCCACAGCCGCCTGCAAGCGCCCCCGCCCACACAGGCCAAAGGGGGCGTCATGGGTTTGCAGCGTGCCCAGCGCGATCTCGGTATCGGCTTGCCAACCCGAATGACGTGCGCCGTCCAGCGCCAATTCCATATCTGGGAGGCCGTCAAAAACCCCTGCCCCCGGCACTGGGATAAGATCGCGGTCAAATGTGGTGCCAAACACGCCCCGGGCAAAGCCAACCTTGCCTCCGGCCGCAATGTCCGTGGGGATGTATTTGCCACGCGGCAGGTTCAAAAGATCACAAAACAGAACACGGGTGCGATGGGTCATGGGCGTCACTTTAATGTTGGGCGCAAGGTCAGCGATTTGACCCCGCAGATGAAATTCGAACGGGTCCAAGTGGGGGCGGCAGTGGCCTCCAGCCCGGTGATGCGGCCTGCCAACTCTTGCAGGACAACTTTCAGTTCCAGCTTGGCCAGCCACATGCCCAGACAGACATGCGGACCGCCCTGACCAAAGGCCATATGGCGGTTTGGGCTGCGGTCCAGATGGGCCGTGTGAGGATCTTTGAACATGGCCGCGTCCCGATTGCCGGACACAAACCACATTAGCACCTTGTCACCTTCCTTGATGGTCTCTCCGTGCATCTCGATGTCGCGCGTGGCGGTGCGGCGAAAATGCAAGGTGGGCGAGGCAAGGCGAATGAATTCATCCGCACAAGTGTCCCATACGGCGCCCGATTGAAGCTGACCCAGAAGATCCTTTTGCTGTGTCAGCAGCCACAGCGCCATCGCAATGGAATAGCGTGTCGTGTCATTGCCTGCCGCCACAAGCAGACAAAAGAAATTCTTGAAATCCTGCCCCTGAACCGCTCCGCCTTCGGCACGCAGAACGCGGGCCAGAATACCCTCATCGTCAACACTGCGTGCGCCTTTTAGGATCTCTTCAGCATAATCATATAGCTCTACGCCCGCCGGAGAGCGGAAAGGCATCATGGCGTAGGCATCCGTGTTCACCTTGTCGATCACGGTTTCGGTGAAATCCGGATCCGTATTGCCGATCAGCGCGTCGCCCCGTTCCACCAGCCAATCAAGGTCAGCGTCCGGCACCCCAAGGATGCGGCCCAGCATCAGCATCGGCAGGCGCTTGGCGATCAGGTCGATCCCGTCAAATTCGTCGTGTTGCAGCGCCTGATCCACAATGTCGCGGGCAAGCTCTCGGATTACAGGTTCAAACCCCGCCATCACTGGCTTTGCAAATGCCGGATTGACCACGCGTCTGGTGGTCGAATGCTCAGGCGGATCGGTTTCCTGAAACGTACGGCGGGCCATGTATTCGGCGTGGCTCTGATCTTCGATCCGGATGCCTTGGGCGCTGGAAAAGGTGGTTGGTTCTTTTTGCGCGGCCATAATATCGGCGTAACGGGTCAGCGACCAAAAGCCCTTGTCGGCCCCAAATTCCGGCGTCCAATGCACCGGGGCCTCACTGCGCATCTGCGCAAAGGTTTCATGGGGCACCCCGTCGACAAAGCTGTCGTGATCGGCCAGATTTTTCATGGGGTACCTCCGAAAAAGCGGGTGGCCCATTGTCCAAAGACCGGGCCATCGTTGCGCTTGTCCAGCGTGGCCTCTGTTTCGGCGATCTGGGTCGGTGACAAGATCGGGCGGGTGTAGTCCAGCACACAGCGCATGAACGGGTCAGTGAATTCCGGGTGCGTTTGGGTGGTGAAGATGTGACTGCCCTTGGTGAATCCAGCGACCGCGCATTTGGCTGAATGCGCATAAGGAACGGTGCCGTCAGGCAGTTGGGTCACCGCATCATGATGAAACTGATAGAGGTTCAGTATGGACGCGTCCGGGGTCATCCATGGCAGCGATTGCGTGATATCGACCTGATCGATCCCGATGTTCCAGTCCTGACGCGTCACTTGACCGCCAAGGGCAACAGCGATGGCCTGATGGCCAAAACAGGCCCCCAGAAGTGGCTTTTGCGCCGTATCACAGGCGCGGATAAAGTCATAAAGGGCAGGCAAAAACGCCAGATCGTCCAGCACGCTTAGCGGCGAACCGGTGATCAGAAACGCATCCTGTTCATCCACACTCGCGGGCACTTCGCCGCCAATGGTCATGTAGACGCGGTAGTTAAATCTTTGATCTTGCGCATCAAACAGATCGCGAAAGCGATGTGCATCATCCGGGAACGCATCGCCGACCTCGACAGAGCGGTCGTGGTTCACCTGCAAGATGCCGAGTTTCAGACGGGTCATGTCATTCCTTTTGTCAAAAGGGGCGACGCTACGCGCCGCCCCCTTGTTTTAACGGCCCAAGATCTCGTTGATCTCTGCCGATTTGGCGCGGTCTGCGGTGATCCGCGCCTCGGCTTCGGCCTGACCCTGCCAGTAAACGGCGGCCCCGGTTTCAGCCATCAGCGTCTGCGCGGCCTCGGACGCCATCGTCTTGGCGGCGACTGCGGCGATGGTGTCGATCACCTCTTGGGGCGTGCCCTTGGTGACGAACAACCCGTTCCACAACTCGACGTCATTGACGCCGGATTGCGCAGCGATCGTTTCGACCCCGTCCAGTTTGGCGATTGGGTTTTCGCCAATGTTCGCCAGCACGTTGATTTCACCCAGACAGGGTTCGATCAGCGCAAGCGTGGTGTTGATCACATCCGCATCGCCCGAAGACAGCGTGTTGCAATCCAAGAGATCAAAGGCACTGTCGTCGGCGAACTCAAAGTCCATCTTTATGGCCGCTGCCATGGAGACCGCTGTCGGCGTCAGACCAGCGCCAAAGTGGCCCAGCACGACGTCATTACCTTTCGCGTATTCCGCCAATTCCGCCATGTTGGAATAGGGCGCATCGCCGGATGCGGCCAACACAAACGGGTAGGTCAGAAAGATGCCGACGGGGACAAAGCTGTCTTCTTCAATGCCGATGTCGATCTTGGGGCCGACAATCGGAACACCGATCACAAAGGACCCGATGACCGATCCATCATTGGGCGCCTCAAGCACTTCAAGCGCGCCGGGGAACGGGCCATCGCCGCCACCGGGGCGGTTCACAACCGATGCAGGTTGCCCTGTCGCTTCGGCCATATCGGCGGCGATCATGCGTGTCAGGATGTCCTCAAAATCACCGGGAGGCCACGGCACGATGAACTGCACGGGGCCGGTTGGGTACTCTGCCAGCGCGGGGCTGGCCAAGGTTGCGACCGCAAAGGCCGCCGTAGTCAAAAGCTTTTTCATTTTTACTCTCCCTGAGTTTGTTTTGCTTTTGGTTAATGTTCGAACCTTCGGGTGCGAAGGCTGGTGAAGATCGTGACACCGATCACGATCAGGATGACGACAAAAAGAGTGCCCGACACAGGCCGGTTGACCAGATCGACCACGGTTTTGATCTGCCCCGACCCGGCTGTCAGTTTTTCGATCATGATTGATCCCAAAACGAGCCCAAGAACGATAGGCACCAGCGGCCAGTCCAGACGGCGCAGAATGAAGCCAAGGAAACCGAACCCGGCGGCAAACATGCAATCGGTAAACGAGTTGCGGATCGAAAAGACTCCGACAAAGGCGAGGATCAGGATAAATGCACCCAGCAGGCGGTTGGGAATATAGATGATCCGCGCGATATGGCGGGTCGAGATCAACAGCGTGATGACGACAAGCACGTTGATGATCAGCAGCGCAAAGAACAGCGAGAACAAGAAGTCGGGATTGTTGTCAAAGATGTCCGGACCCGGTTTGATACCCGCATCAAAGAAGACGACCATCATCATGGCTGTGAGCGCCTCGCCCGGAACACCAAGCGCGAGCAATGGCACCATAGCCGCCGCAGGCACAGCGTTGTTAGAGGCCTCCGAGGCGATCAGACCATCCGGCGCACCACGCCCGAACTTGCCCGGATCGCGCGACATGGCCCGCGCGGTTGAGTAGCTGAAGAACTGCGCGACAAACTCGCCCACGCCGGGAATGATCCCCATTATGGTGCCATAGCCGGCGCTGATCAGGGCCACCGGTTTGAACCGGTTCAACTCACCAAACCCGCGCAGCAACCCACCCTTCAGGCGCGCGTGGGGCGGGTCTGTGTCCTTGCCCGTTAGCAGGAACAGCGCTTGGGAAATCGCAAAGATGCCCACAATGACGACGATCAAGTTGAAACCCGGATAGAGGTATTCGATGTCAAAGGTATAGCGGTCGATCTGGCGCGTGGTCTGCCGCCCGATGATCGCAATGAGAAAGCCAAGGCCAAAGAGCAGCGCCGCGATGCCCATGGTCTTGCGGTGCGCAGCCACCAACAGAACAGCGCCAAGGGCTGCGGCCATAAAGATATCGCGTTGCCCAAACAGCGCCCCAAGATCACGCAGATAAGGGCCAAACAGCATCAGCGCGGACAGGCCCAGAATGATCGAAAAACAGCCCCCAAAAAACGAGGCCGCATAGGCGAGCGACAAGGCGCGCGCGGCCTCTCCTCGTCGGGTCATGGCGTATCCGTCATAGGTGGTCAGCGCATTGACCGGCGTGCCGGGCGTGTTGATCAGGATCGCGGGGATTGCACCGCCATACATGGATGAGCCGTAAACGCCGAGCAACAGCACAAGACTGACCAGATCGTCGAGGAACACGGTCGCAGGCAGCAGGATCGCAATGGCGATGGCGGGGCCAATCCCGGGCACGGCACCGATGGCCAGCCCTCCCACCGACCCGATCAGGATCGCGGCCAAAACGGGCCAGCTGGCAAGATTGTCGATACCTGCCCAAAGTGCCTCCATCTCAGAACCAGACCTGCATAAAGGTTTCCAACCCTTGAGGCAGTTGGTCATAAAGCCAGATGTTCACCGGCGTGCGGATTTGCAGGCCCGAGCGGAACACGAGCACGATGGCAAAGCTGGCCGCAAAGCAAATGCCGAACCATCGCAGACCGCGATACCCCAGCCGCCATGGCAGGGCCGTCCCCAAGATCAGTGTGGCCACCAAGTAGCCCAGCACCGGCACCAGCAGTGTGTAGGCCACGAACCAGGCGACAAATTCCAACGCGCGCAGCCATTGCAGCAATTCATGCCCAACGGCAGTGGGTTGTTTGAATCGCGCACGCCACGCGTGGGCACGCCACGCCCCTTGCAGGTTCCAAAGGGCGGCGGGCACAAGGATGCACACACACACCAGTGGCGCAAACCACCCCTGTTTGATGATACGGCCCAGACGCGACAACCGCCCTTCAGGGGCCGTCACCCCGAACTGATCCATCCAGTAGCGGGCCATATTGGCGGGCAGCTTGCGATCCTCCCAGCCTGTCTGGGTGAAGAAAAAAGCGAAGAAAAACAGCACGACACAGACCATGAAGATCGAAAACACCAAGTCTCCGCGCGTGCGGCGAAAATCGTTCACATCCTCGACATTGATCCGCCGCGCCGGTGGGCAGGCGCTGACAAAGGGAGGCGTGGCGACTCCTGTCCGCATCGGGGCGTCCCGCACCGCACTCTTAAGTGCTTTGGCGGACGCCCTGCTTTTCATCAGGCGCTGACCGCTTTCAGGCCTGTCTCAACGGCGGACAGGATTTTGTCCACGTGATCTGCCTCCAGTATCAAGGGCGGCGACATGATCGCGTTGTTGGCCGAAACCCTTATCATCACGCCGTCCTCATAGGCCGCTTTCTGAAAGTCGAGGGGCACCGATTTGCCCACCGGCGCTTTGGTGGCCCGGTCACTGACAAGCTCGATGGCGCACATCAGCCCCTCACCGCGCACATCGCCAATCACGTCATATCGGGTGGCAAGCTCTTCTAATCCCGCCTTGAGTTTTGGACCCAAGAGCGCCGCGTTTTCCCAAGGTCGGATGCGCATCGTCTCGGTCATGCACGCAACAGCAGCAGCCGCACCAACGGGATGCCCGGAATAAGTATAGCCCATATCGACTGACGCCATCCCGGTCTCGTCGTCCTCAAATACGGAGACCACCCGCTCAGAAATCATCACGGCTCCAAACGGGAAATAGCCATTGGTGATGGCCTTGGCGGTGCACATCAGATCGGGCTGCACCCCCCAATGACGTGAACCCGTGGCCGATCCGGCGCGCCCAAACCCAGTGATCACCTCATCCGCGATCAGCAGGACGCCGTGTTTGTCGCAAATGTCGCGCACCATCGGCATGAACGACGGATGCGGCGGCAGCACGCCACCTGCGCCCAAAACAGGCTCCATGATGAAAGCCGCCACGGTGTTGGCCCCCTGAAACGCAATCTCGCGCTCCAGCATCGCAGCAGACAGCTTGGCCAGTTCTTCGTCGGTCTCGGCCCCAAACGGGTTGCGATAAAGGTAGGGGCCCGGAATGTGGTAGCAGCCCGGCAAAAGCGGTTCATAACTGTTTCGGAACTTGGAATTCCCGTTGATCGAAGCGCCGCCAAAGTGCGTACCATGATACCCTTTTTCGAGGCTGATGTACTTGGTCCGCGTGCCCTCGCCCCGGATGCGGTGATATTGGCGCGCGAATTTCAGCGCCACTTCGATGCTGTCAGACCCACCAGATGTGAAAAAGCTCCGCGTCATTCCGTCTTGCGCGAAAAGGTCGGCGAGCAGATATCCCAGCTCGATCGCCTTATCGTTCGTGGTGCCCCGGAAGAGCGAATAGTAAGGCAGCGCCTCAAGCTGTTCTGAGATGGCGGCCTTGATCGGGTCGCAGGAGTAGCCAAGGTTGACGTTCCACAGCCCACCGACAGCGTCGATGGTACGGTGGCCGTCCACATCGGTGATATACACGCCCTCACCTTCCGTGAGGATTGTTGGTGGATTGGCGGCGCTGTCTGCGGGGTGGGCCATAGGTTGCCAGACTTGGCGGGCATTGTTTTCCTTCAGGAAATTGCTGTCTTTCATGACGCGGCCCTTTCACGGCTCGGAGTCCAGATGGATTGAACATCGGGCGGCACGGCACCGCCCATCGCTTCGGTAATGTCGCACCCATGGGACATGAGCAGGCGGGCAAGGCGCGTTTCCGCCGCATTGCCACCCCGGCTTGTGGGATAGGCGATGGAACAGGTGGCTGTTGCCCGCGCCGCCGCATCAAACACCGGGATGGCAACCGACGACACGCCAAGACGCAATGCATCGCGGTTGCGGGCATACCCCCGCCGCGCAATAGATTTGAGTTCTGTGAGCAACGCACCCTTGTCTGGCGCCTCTGCGCCCGGCAGCCATGTGCGCGGATCAGCCAGCGCAAGGTCCAGCACACCACCGGGGGAATAGGCGAGGTAGGCTTTGCCCGATGACGTCGCAAACAGAGGGGGCAGGCCATAGGCATCAAAGCTGACGCGCACCGGATGATCGTGCTGTTCGGCGTGATAGACATCAACCAGATCAAAGCCTTGCAAGCGGCTGACATGTACCAACTCACCCGCCGTGCGGCTGAGCGTATCCACGACCGTACGCACCATTTCGACCTCGGGCACTGTGCGCGCGCGCATCCCAGCCAGCCGCGTCAAAGCAGGTCCAAGACGGTAGGCGCGTGTCGAGGCGTCCTGTTCTAGGAACCCGGCCTCTTCCAGTGCGCTGAGGTGACGATGAACGGTGGCCTTGTCTCGGCCCGTCAGACGTTGCGCATCTGACAGACCCATTTGCGGTTGCGAATCCGAGAACAGGTCCAAGAGTTGAAGCGCTTTTGCAATCGTCGACATTTGCAAAGCTTGACGCACCTCGCTTCGGCTTGCAATATATTTTTGCGTCCATCGGTTCATTATTTGAACTCTGTTTGAGTTTTAAGCACATGTCTGAACTAGACCACAACCTTGCTGCACTTGCTCCGTATCTGGCGGACGTTGGACGCTATGGCATCCTTAACCACATTGGCGGCCAAGCCGTGCCGGCAGCAAGTGGTGCGTGGTTCGATACAACGTCGCCCGTTGATGACAGCGTTATTGCACAGGTCGCCCGCAGTAACGCCGCGGATGTGGATGCCGCAGCCCAAGCGGCCAAAGCAGCCTTTCCGGCGTGGCGCGATATGGCCGCAACTGACCGCAAGGCGATCCTACACGCCATCGCGGATGGGATTGAGGCGAGAGCCGAGGAAATTGCACTCTGTGAATGTTGGGACACGGGCCAAGCGTTGCGGTTCATGTCCAAGGCCGCCTTGCGCGGTGCCGACAACTTCCGCTTTTTCGCTGATAGGGCACCCGGCGCACGCGACGGCCAATCGCTGCCCTCACCCACATTGATGAACATCACAACCCGAGTACCGCTGGGACCTGTCGGCGTCATTACGCCGTGGAACACGCCCTTTATGTTGTCTACGTGGAAAATCGCGCCAGCGCTGGCGGCGGGCTGCACCGTGGTACACAAACCAGCCGAGTTCAGCCCGTGGACCGCCCGCATCCTGATGGACATCGCCGAAGAGGCCGGACTGCCCCCCGGTGTCTGGAACCTGATAAACGGGCTGGGTGAAGAGGCGGGAAAGGCCCTTACCCAACATCCCGCGATCCGGGCAATCGCCTTTGTCGGCGAGTCCGCCACGGGGTCAGCCATCATGGCGCAGGGTGCGCCAACACTGAAGCGGGTGCATTTTGAACTGGGCGGCAAGAACCCCATCATCGTGTTTGACGACGCCGACCTGGAAGCCGCGCTCGATGCCGTGATTTTCATGATCTACTCGCTCAATGGTGAGCGATGCACATCGTCCTCACGCCTATTGGTTCAAAACACCATCGCGGATGAATTCGAACGCAAATTGGCGACCCGCGCCAATGCCATAAAGGTCGGGCACCCGCTGGACCCGGCGACTGAAGTCGGCCCGCTGATCCACGAGGTGCACCGCGCCAAGGTTATGGCCAGTTTTGATGCCGCACGCGCCGAAGGGGCCAAGATTGCCGCGGGTGGTGTGCGCATCGGCGACACCGGCCAGTTTGTGGCCCCTACCCTATTCACGGGTGCCACAAATGAGATGACAATCGCCCAGGATGAGATTTTTGGCCCTGTCCTGACATCCATCCGTTTTGCAACCGAAGACGACGCGCTGAAAATCGCGAATGATACGCCCTACGGGCTGACAGGCTATGTCTGGACTTCGGATATTGCGCGCGCCATGCGTTTTACCGAAGAGCTTGAGGCCGGGATGATCTGGGTGAATTCGGCCAATGTTCGGCACTTACCCACCCCCTTTGGCGGCATGAAAGCCAGCGGGATTGGACGAGATGGCGGGGATTGGTCGTTCGAGTTCTACATGGAACAAAAACATATAGGCATCGCAACCGGGGACCCAAAAATCCCACGACTGGGGGTGTGACAATGCCAGTTCGGCCAAACGCCTTCCCCGATCATCTGCAGACCATTTCCCAATGCCACAGAAACTGTGGCACTCTATCAGCGGCAGAGGACACCTCTGCCTGACAAATATCTGCGTAAGGCGCACTGTGGTGCGCCGCCCGCCAGAAAGGACGCCCATGAGCTGGAATGATTTCGCCAAACACGCCAAAGACGCCGCAGACTGGGGCGCCGCCTATCATACAACCTTGCGCGACCGGCCCGTGCGCGCCCAGACTGCTCCGGGAGACACTGCGCGCCAACTGGACGACACCCCGCCAGAAGACGGATGCGATCTTGGCGCGATCATGGCGGATTTTGAGAAGGTCGTGATGCCCGGCATCACCCATTGGCAGCACCCCCGTTTCTTTGCCTATTTCAGCTCCAATGCAGCACCCGCCTCGGTGCTTGCCGAATTCCTCGCATCGATCATCGCGCCACAATGCATGCTGTGGCAGACGTCTCCGGCAGCGACAGAGATGGAAACGCGCATGATGGAGTGGCTGTGCCATGGACTTGGCCTGCCGGACATCTATCAGGGCGTTATTCAGGACAGCGCGTCTTCGGCCACACTTGCCGCTGTGCTGACCATGCGCGAGCGGGCGTTGAATTTCCGTGGCAACATCGAAGGGCTGCACGGCGCCCCCCAGCTGCGCATCTATTGTTCGGATCAGGTACATTCCTCAATCGACCGCGCCATCTGGGTCGCGGGCATCGGCTCGGACAATCTGGTCAAAATCCGCACCACGGGCGATTTGCGCAGCATGGATCCGCTGGACCTTGAGACAGCCATAGCCGAGGACAAGGCGGCGGGTCGGATTCCCGCAGGTATCATCGCGGCGACCGGGGCCACCGGCATGGGCGCCTGCGATGATCTGGAGGCCGTCGCCGCAATCGCCAAAGAGCATGACCTCTATACCCATCTGGATGCCGCTTGGGCGGGTTCGGCCATGATCTGCCCTGAATTCCGGGCCCTGTGGACAGGTGCGGACCAGTTCGACAGTATCGTCTTTAACCCGCACAAGTGGTTGGGTGCACAGTTTGACTGTGCTGCCCATTTCCTGCGTGATCCGGACGTGCTGCGCCAAACACTTGCCATTCGTCCCGAATACCTGAAAACCCATGGGACAGAGGACGTCACTGACTATTCGGAATGGTCGATCCCTTTGGGCCGCCGCTTTCGTGCGCTGAAACTCTGGTTCCTGATGCGGCACTACGGCATGGAAGGTCTGCGCACCCGCATCCGAAATCATGTAAAGTGGTCGCAAGCCCTATGCGAGCGGCTCAGAGCAGAGGCGGACTTTGTAATTGTGACCGAACCGATCCTGTCACTTTGGACATTCAAGGCAGCAGGCGCTTCAGATGATCAAACGCAGGCGCTTGTCGACGCGATCAACGATGATGGGCGCATCTACCTCACTCAAACGCTTGTGGACGGGCAAAAGGTGATCCGGTTCACCGCTGGTCAGTTTGATTGCGAGGAACGGGATTTCAACACGGCCTTTGACACGATCACAGAACTTGCCCGCGCCATGTGAGGGGCCTTCGGTTCTAGGTCGTGCCCACCGCCAAAAACCGTGCGCACCCATGCAAGGCCGACGCATCGTCATTGAGCAAATAGGTCGGAATGCGCGCCATCCGCCCGTCAAACGCGTCTTCGCCCTGCAAAGGCTCTAACGCCAAGGCCCGCGTTTCACTGCCAAGCAATGTGCGCGCCAGACTGCCGTTGAAGTAAATGCCGCCCTCTGGCAGGTAGATATAGGCAATCTCACGCACCAAAGCGCCAAGAGCACGTGCCGCAACCGCCAGCGTTTCACACCCGCCTTCGGACGCTTCCACATGTTCGGGGTCACAACTGTGCCCCGTGCGCGCCATGTGCAATTTGGCAAGGCCTCGGCCTGCCAGCAAATGCTCAACCGTGTCGAAAACGTCAGCATCGCCAACGGCCTCCGCGACAATCGCTTCGACCGAATGGGGCAGACGCGCATGCCCCATCTCGGCCGAAAAGACGATGCCAGACGGGCGATGCGTCAATGCAACGTTAAAGCCCGTGCCAAGCCCCACGACGAGCGCTTGCGGTTCGTCCGGCGTTGGCGTGCCACCTAAATGCGTCAACGATGCGTCAGGTAAAACACAGATCGCGTGTCCCAAGGCTTCGAGGTCATTTAGCAGATGCACACGAGGCAGAGACAACTCTGTCTCAAGGCCAACCGCATCAAAGTGCCAATCCCGGTTCGTCAGCCGTCCTTCGCCCTTGCCCACGGGTCCAGCGATGGCAATCGCCGCCGAAGCCAGCGGCGGCTGGTCCGCGATGTAGCCACGTGCGAGGTCCGCAAAGCTGGCAAAGTTGTCGTTTCGAAACCGTCGGACGGTATCTGCGCGCACTCCGCTTTCGTCCGCCAACGCCAAGCGGCAATTTGTGCCCCCGACGTCAGCAACGAGGCTTGGAGCGCTTGCGTCTTCACGCATCGACGGTCTCTCCGGGTTTCTTGCCCATGATGATCATCGACAGCACATCGTCTTCGGTCACATCTTCGACCCGTTCAGTGCCAATGAGTTGTCCGTTTTTCATCACAGACACACGGTCGCACAACTCCATCATTTCACGGGTGTCGTGGCTGATCAGGAAGATGCCGAGGCCCTGGGCTTTCAGCTCTTTGATCAGGTCCGCAACCATGGCCGTCTCATGCACCCCGAGCGCCGCCGTGGGTTCGTCCATGATCAGGATGCGGGCGTTGAAATAGACCGCCCGCGCGATGGCGACCGACTGGCGTTGGCCACCCGACAGCGACCGCACCGGTTCTGAGAACCGTTGAAAGTTGGGGTTGAGCCGCGCCATGATCTTGCGGCTTTCGGCCTCCATCTTGGTGTCATCCACCAACCCGAACGCAGTCGTGATTTCGCGCCCCAAAAACAGGTTGGAAGCTGCATCCAGATTGTCGGACAACGCGAGCGTCTGATAGATCGTCTCGATGTTCAGATCGCGTGCATCACGGGGGTTGTTGATTTCAACCTTTTTGCCATCCACATAAATTTCGCCGCTGTCTTTGGCGTAGGCGCCGGCAAGAATTTTGATCAGTGTGGATTTTCCCGCACCGTTGTGACCCAGAAGGCCCACAACTTCGCCCGGCATCACGTCGATGGACACGTCGTCCACGGCCTTGATCCCACCAAAGTGGATGGAGATATTGCGCATTTCAAGAAGTGGGGTGCTCATTAGCTGTCTCCCGTTCTGCGACGATAAAGAATGTCGATCCAGACGGCGAGAATGAGAACGCCCCCCACGATCATGTTCTGCAACGGCGAGTCCACGCCCACCATACCCATGCCAGAGACAAGGGCCTGCATGATAAAGGCGCCAAGGATTGCGCCGTAAATCGTACCGACACCCCCCGCAAGGGCCGTGCCACCGATCACAGCGGCCGCGATCACCCGCAATTCGTCCAACTCACCCAGCGAACTGCCGGCCGAACCCAAACGGGCCGAGGCAATCACACCGGCAATAGCCGTCAGCGCACCCATCAGGGCAAACACTTTGACGGTCAGCAAGCGCGTGTTGATGCCAGACAATTCTGCCGCATCCGGGTTGCCACCCATTGCAAAGATGTAGCGACCAAAGCGGGTCTTCTTAGCTACGATGGTCATCGTTATGGCAACGAACAGCACGATCAGAACCGAAATCGGGAAACCGTAGGCTTCTGTGTAACCCTCGGGCATTTCCAGCCCTTCGCGCTCGAAGCGGCGTTGCAGAATGCGCGTAGGCACCAGATAGGCGTTCATGATTGCGGTGATCCCGCAGATCGCACCGACAAGGATCGCGCCCAATGCATATTCCGCCCAGACGGGTTTAACCGCAAAACCATGGCCAATGTGCTTGCGCCGCGTGTTGATCAGGAACCAGACAGTGAGGGCGGAACCGACCAGCGCCAGTATCCAACTCGCTGTGACCCCAATAGTACCGGTTGCGCCTCCGAGCATTACAAAGTTCGGATCAAGCGGAGAAATTGTCGTACCGCGCGACACCCACCAAGCGCCACCGCGCCAGATCAGCAGACCGCCCAATGTGACGATAAAGGACGGGATCGCAAGATAGCCGATCAACCAGCCTTGAAAGCCACCAATCGCGGCCCCCATCAGAATACCGATGGTTACGGTAATTATCCAGATCGCAGGGCTACCAAAGCCTACGATGTCAGGCAGGATTTGCACCTGAATGACGCCCATCACCATACCAATGATGCCCAGCAACGAGCCGATCGACAGATCGATGTTGCGGGTGACGATGACAAACACCATGCCCGTCGCCATCACGGCAACCGATGCGGTCTGCAACGTCAGTGTAAATAGGTTGCGAGGTGTCAGGAACGTCCCACCCGTCGCAATGTGAAAGACCAACGCGATCAGCACAAAGGCACCAACCATGCCCAAAAGCCGCGTATCGATCTGTAGTGTTTTGATTAGATTCCCAAGTCCGCCAGACATGAGTGCCCCCTCCCCGTCACACCTGACATCAGGTGCGGTGATGAAAAAAGCCCCACCCGCGCATGGCGGATGGGACTATTGGTCGTTCAGGTCAGCTTATTCGCAGACTGCAAGGCCCGAGACGCCTTGGCACAGAACGTCTTTGGGGATCCACTTGGCATCAACCACGATATTCAGGTTCTCCTGAGTGATCGGCTGAGGTGCCAGCAGCAACGAGTTGACTGTGACGTCACCGGATTTGAACGGACGCTGGCCTTCGATTTCATCCATCGAAGTTCCATTCGCCAGAGCGACGGCAATCCGGCCGGCGTTGATACCCAGGTCACGGCTGTCTTTCCAGACAGACACAGTTTGGGTGCCAAGTGCCACGCGGTTCAGAGCGGCATGGTCACCGTCCTGGCCGGACACCGGAATACCGTCCATACCTTGAGCGGCAAGTGCTGCGACAACGCCGCCCGCCATGCCGTCGTTGGACACGATCACAGCATCAACTTCGTTGTTGGTCTGTGTCAGGATCTGTTCCATGTTGCGCTGCGCGTTCGCAGGCTGCCAACCATCGGTGTATGTTTCACCCACGATGGTGATATCACCGGCTTTGATCGCGCCCGCGATAATTTCTTGCTGGCCGCCACGCAGGAAGTCAGAGTTAGGATCCGTGGGCGAACCCTTGATCATAACATAGTTGCCTGATGGCTTCGCTTTGAACACTTCGCGCGCCTGCATGCGACCCACTTCGACGTTGTCGAATGTGAGGTAAAAAGCACGAGGGTCTGCGATGAGGCGGTCATAACCGATGACCGGAATACCCGCCGCTTCGGCTGCATCAAGGGCTGGGCCAATGGCGCTGCCGTCTTGGGCGAGAATGATCAGGGCGTCGACGCCTTGTGTGATCAGGCTTTCAACATCAGCAAGCTGCTTTGTCGCCGAAGACTGTGCATCCGCAGACAGATATTTCGCGCCTTCCGCTTCAAGTGCGGCAAGCATTGCAGCTTCGTCTGTTTTCCAGCGCTCTTCCTGAAAGTCGGACCAGCTGACACCAACCGTTACGGAGTGTCCGTCGGCGAATGCAGGCGTGGTGAGCATCGTGGCAGCCGCGAGGGCGCCAAGTAGATTACGTCGTTTCATTAAGTGTCCTCCCAAAGACATTAACCGCCCATCATGCGTTTGCGTGGCCGGTGGTGCATTGTTAGCGGTTTAAATTCGAAAAGCAAATTAAATTGGACAGTCTCGTAAAAACCGGCCATCATCCCATCCGAGGGGCCTGTGGTTTTTCCATGGGCGGGAGGAAAAAAGGGCGTGTTTTCATGGTCTTCCGGTACCAAAAAGTGGAGAGCAGGCGGCTGCTTCTGCGCGAGATTTCCCAGCGCGGCCCACTGCCACGCATCGATCTGGCACACCGAACGGGAATCAGTCGGGCCACTGTAACCTCCATAACGGCCGAACTTTTGCGCGGTGGATTGATCGAAGAAGTCCCGCGTGATTCGAGCGGGGATGAGGCCACGCGCGGACGGCCACGGATTGATTTGAAAATCTCTGGACAGGCCCATCTGATCGCAGGGTTGAAGGTATCGGACACCTCGATCTCGATGGTGCTGATGGACTTTGAAGGGGCAGACGTGGCTTTGCATGAGCACGAAATTGCACCGCGCCACTATACGCCCGAAGCGCTAGCACTAGAGGTCTTTGACGGGCTGACCCGACTGGCCGAAAAGGCAGGTCGTACCCTGTGCGACATCTCGGGTGTGGGCGTTGGTCTGGCCGGTATCGTCGATGCTGGCAACGGGTTGGTCTATTGGTCCCCCTCGCTGGATCGGCGCAACGTTCCCTTTGCAACGGTCCTGAGTGAGCGTCTGGGCATCGCAGCATATGTGGACAACGATGCAAACCTGGTCGCCATGGCCGAGATGACATTTGGCATCGGCAAAAACCATTCGGATTTCATCGTCATCACCATTGAAAGCGGTGTTGGCATGGGCATGGTTCTGGGCGGCCAGCTTTACCGGGGGACACGCGGATGCGGGGCCGAATTTGGCCATACCAAAGTACATCTGGACGGCGCCCTGTGTCGCTGTGGCCAACGTGGGTGCCTTGAAGCCTACGTGGCGGATTACGCGCTGGTGCGCGAGGCCAATAGTGTCGGCAATGTCGCGCAGATGGCACAAACCTCCAAGGCTGTGACCGCCGTGCTTACTGCTGCCAAAGAAGGTGATCCGATGGCACGCACGGTGCTGGAACGCGCACGCAAGATGTTTGCCCTTGGGCTCGCAAACCTCGTCAATATCTTTGATCCAGAGCTTGTGATCCTTGCAGGTGAGCAATTGCAGTTTGACCATCTCTATGCCGACAGCGTCATTGAAGAAATGCGCAAGAGTATCGTCGATGTGGACAAACTCCCGCCAGAGGTTGTGGTGCACCAATGGGATGCCTTCATGTGGGCGCGGGGTGGTGCGGCATATGCCCTTGAATTTGTGCAGGATACGGCCGTTGAGGCGTTGCAGGATGCATAAGCCGCTTTTGTGTGCCATCGTGCTGATGGGCCAATCTGCCTTGGCGGATACTCCACTTTTTCAACCCGTCAAAGTCCCCCATCACGTTTATGATGGCGGATGGGAACATTTTGTCGGCGGTGGTCTTGCCGTGTTCGACTGTGACGACGATACGCGCCCGGAACTGGTGGCGGCAGGGGGCAGCAACCGACCGATCTTGCTGCGCAATACGTCGACGCCCTCAGGTGCCGTGCAGTTTGAAGAGGCCACGCCGCAAGCTTTCGATCTGACTGGATCGGTTGGGGTTTATCCTATCGATATGGACAATGACGGCCTGCTTGATCTGGTTGTTTTGCGCGTAGGTCCTGACGCCGTTCTGAAGGGTTTGGGGAATTGCGATTTTGAACCCATGGCGTTTGAGACAGGCGATCATTGGTCCACCGCCTTTTCGGCCACTTGGGAAGAGGGGCAATCTCTGCCCACTCTTGCCTTTGGTCACTACGTAGACCGTTCGGACCCGGATGGACCGTTTGAGGCTTGCGATGTGAACCACCTCTGGCGGCCCACAGCCTCCGACTATGTCCGCCAAGACCTTGCCCCTGGTCATTGTGCGCTATCAATCCTTTTTACAGATTGGGATCGCACGGGACGCGCCGACCTTCGGGTGTCCAACGACCGCCACTACTATGTGCGCGACGGCGAGGAACAGCTTTGGGCAATGGAACCAATACCTAGGTTGTACACCGAAGATGAAGGTTGGGCGCGCCACATGCTTTGGGGCATGGGTATCGCCACGCGCGATCTGGATCGGGATGGACGGGACGAGGTGTTTCTGAGTTCAATGGGCGATCAACGCCTGATGCGCAGAACCGGGGACGGGCCCGCCTTTTCTGACGTACCTTTCGCAACCGGAACCGCTGCCCAACGCCCGTATATAGGCGATGATGGCCGCCCATCGACCGGGTGGCATATCGCCTTTGGCGACGTGAACAATGACAGGCGCGATGATGTGTTCATCGCCAAGGGCAATGTGCAGCAGATGCCCGGTAATGCGATGGAGGACCCCAATAATCTGTTGATGTCGCAAGACGACGGACGCTTTGTCGAAGCGGGTGATGTGGCCGGTATCGCCTCGGTGCATCGCGGGCGCGGGGCAGCGCTGGTGGATCTGAATGCGGATGGATTGCTGGACCTTGTGGTGGTCAATCGCCGCGCCCCGCTCGAGGTTTGGCAGAACGCGAGCACTGGCACGGGCCATTGGTTGAGCGTTGATTTGCGCCGCGCAGGGGCGAATACGCACGGCGTCGGTGCATGGGTTGAGGTCGATGACGGCACGTCCGTGCAGGCCCGGGAGATCACGGTTGGTGGCGGGCATGCCGGTGGCGTGGCAGGGCCGCA
Organism: Tateyamaria sp. Alg231-49; assembly: GCF_900143535.1. Taxonomy (GTDB): domain Bacteria; phylum Pseudomonadota; class Alphaproteobacteria; order Rhodobacterales; family Rhodobacteraceae; genus Tateyamaria. The sequence goes on from NZ_FRFA01000003.1 coordinate 165,322, forward strand.
GCACTTTGGGCTGGGCGATGTTGAGACGGTGCGCCTGCGCGTGCGCTGGCCCCACGCAGACTGGTCGGACTGGCGCGACGTGGGCGTCGATCAGGTGGTGGTTGTTAATGAATAGATGATCTGGATCCCGGCGCCGCGTTAACCCCTATTTTATAGAGGTTAACGGCGTGAAACGGGGATGCACGGGGCCTACACAGACTGTGCACAACCTGTGCACCGTTCATACACCGATTGCTAAATATGAACGCGGCGTACGGCGCCTTTGCATGATCCTGCGGACGCCTTGAGGCGATATCATCTTTTGGGGGCTTTGCCCCGTCCTTCGGACTCCCCAGGGTTTTTTTCAATCAGAGAAGAAAGCCGCGATTGTCTAACGATCTATCGGTAGCCCGCTAGGCACCGTGTCTGGAACGCCGAGTGCACCACGCACGCTTTGCGGATCGGTAAGCGCATTGAGGAAAGCGATGATGTCCATCACTTCGCCGTCGCTGAGCGACTGAGGCGCCAGCACATTGGCAGAGGCGATTGCGGCCAGTTCTGCGGGATCGGTCAAAACACGCAGATCATCGGCTTTTAATCCCGGCAGGATCGCCTCGTTGATATCGTAGGATCTGAGGCTCGCCACCGGATCAAGATGATGGCGCACCACCCCTTCAAGCGTGGCATAGGCCCCCGTGTGTCCGTACGGTGCCGTTTGCTCCACGTTGCGCAATGGCGGCGTGCGAAATGCATAGGCATCCGCCGGATCACCTGTCACCCGCATCCGGCCGGTGTCCCGCGCATGGCTTTCAAACCGTGCGGCCTTGCCCGGCCCGATCTGCGGCATCGCGATAGCGTGAAAATCGTGATCCGTCTGGAACCTGCCGGAATGGCAGGCCGCGCAGTCGGCCTTGCCATAAAACAGGTCCATCCCGCGCATCGCGGCGGGCTCCATTTCAGTGCCATTGCGCAGGTAGAGGTCAAAAGGGCTGGCCACGCCGCGCCATTCGAAATCGAGGAATGCCGCAAGCGCATCGGAGATGTCGGTGAAGGCAATTGCCTCTGTCCCGATCACCGCGTCAAAGCGCGTGCGGTACTCCGGGATCACCTCGACCCGTTTGGACAGGATATCCCATGCGCCGCCTTCACCCGTGAGCAACCCCTGCCGCACGGCCTGAGCGACATCGTTTTCCGCGTAATGCCCGGCCATTTCGTCCGGAGACAGGACCGGAAACATGGATTGCGCAGACAAAGCAGAGGCAAAGCCTGCCTCCATTTCTGAGCCAAGCGGTGTGCGGATGCCGGAAGGGCGGTTGGCGTCTTCTTCCAACCGTCCGTCGTGGAAAAAGACGGTGAATTCCGCAGCGCCAAGGTTGAACAAGGGTGGTGCGTTCCGTGGAATGCGTTGTTCGGGCAGGTTGTCCGCATCCACAGTGCGGTCTGGGCCAAGCCCGCTGCCGCCATCGCCCAAGCCCAAGGACACCCCATCGCCTGTGGCGTGCTTGGGGTGGTGGCAGGTGGCGCAGCTGACCGTTTTTGATCCCGACAGAATGGGATCGTAAAACAGCAGTTGTCCCAACTCGATCTGCGCACTGGGATGGTCAGGAAAGACAGGCTCTTCATAAGGCAAATCAGCCGCCCAAAGCGGGCCGGTGATCAGGCCGAACGCGACTGCCTTAAACGAAACGCGAGACATAGTTCTCCAATATCTCCTGCCGTCCAGAGCGTGGCTGCGGCTCAATCCCGCCGCCCAGCACCCGTTCGGAGATCGAGGCAAGATCGCTTTTCAGCATCGCTTGCGCCTCGGCTCCGTCCCAGCCTGCGTAACGTTCAGAAAGTGCATCCTCTAGCCCACCATCTTCGATCATTGCAGCCGCAGCTTTGAGGCCGCGCGCGCAGATGTCCATGCCGCCCACGTGGGCTGCTATCAAATCCTCGGCATCCAAAGACTGGCGGCGCAGTTTGGCGTCAAAGTTTGTGCCCCCAAGGCCCAGACCGCCTGCTTTCAGGATATGGTAGTAGCACAAGGCCACCTCCGGCACATTGTTGGGGAACTGATCTGTATCCCAACCAGACTGGTAGTCGTTGCGGTTCATATCGATAGAGCCGAGCATACCTTCGGACGTGGCGACAGCGATTTCATGTTCAAAGCTGTGACCAGCAAGGATCGCGTGGCCCTGTTCGAGGTTCAGCTTCACCTCGTTTTCCAACCCGTACTTGCGCAGGAAACCGATGCAAGTGGCCGCATCGTAGTCATACTGGTGCTTGGACGGTTCCTGCGGCTTGGGCTCGACCAGGATCTGTCCCTTGAACCCAATCTTGTGCTTGTACTCGACCACCATGTTCAGGAACGCGCCCATATGGTCCAGCTCGCGGCCCATGTCGGTGTTCAGCAGGGTTTCGTACCCTTCGCGCCCACCCCAGAGGACGTAGTTTTCGCCGCCTAACTTTTGCGTGGCGTCCATGCAGGATTTGACCGTCGCGGCGGCATAGGCAAACACATCCGGGTCCGGGTTGGTCGAGGCGCCGGACATCCAGCGTCGGTGGCTGAACATGTTGGCGGTGCCCCAGAGGCAGCCCACTTTGGCCCCTTCCATCTTTTCCGCAAAGTAGTCGGTGATTTCGTTCAACCGATCGATGGACTCTGACAGGTTCGCGCCTTCGGGACGCACATCCGCGTCGTGCCAGCAGAAATAAGGGGCCCCGAGGCGTTCGAACATCTCAAAGGCCACGTCCGCCTTCATCTTTGCGCGGCCCATGTCGTCTTGGGGGTGCCAGGGGCGAATGAACGTCTGGTCGCCAAACGGGTCGCCCCCTTCCCACGCGAAGGAATGCCAATAGGCAACGGCAAAACGCAGATGATCTTCCATCCGTTTGCCCATCACCATCTCATCAGGGTTGTAGTGGCGAAACGCCATTGGGTTGGTGCTGTCTGGCCCTTCAAATGTGGCGGGGGCAACGGCGTCAAAAAATCCTGAGGTCATGGCATGGCTTTCAAAGTTGGATAGGCAGCAGCGAAGGCGCGGTATGCGTCATCATAGGCCGCAATGAGGTCAAGGTTTGGGGAAACAACATCCGCGATGGGCGGTTTTGTCATGATCTGGTCCGGGTCGGCGCCGGTGATCCCGCACATGGCGAGGCGCGCCGCGCCCAAGGCGGCGCCAAATGCGCCCTCTTGGGGCCGCTCAAGCGGGATGTTCAGGGTTGTGGCCAGCATGCTGCACCACAAGTCTGACCGGCTGCCGCCCCCGATGGCGAGCGCAGACGGAAGATTGGCCCCGGTGGCTTTGAGCGCTTCAAAACTGTCGCGCAAGGCAAAGGTCACACCTGCCATAACCGCTTGGGTAAGGTCGGCAGGGCCAGTGGCCACGTCCAGTCCAGTCAGCCCGCCACGCACATGGGCGTCATTGTGCGGCGTGCGTTCGCCGGACAGGTAGGGATAGAATTTGACCGCGCCTGGGGCGAGCAGAACGTCGCCCGCACCCTCTGACAGGGCCTGCGCCGATTGTCCTGTGACGCGAGACAGCCAGTTGAGGCTGTCCGTGGCTGCCAGCACAACGCCGATCTGGTACCAGCGCGCAGGAACGGCATGGCAAAACGTGTGTACGGCGCTGGCAGGCAAAGGGGCATAAGTATCGCGCCCGGCCAGAACGACACCCGATGTTCCAAGAGAGACAAAGCCCTGCCCTTCGCCCAACGCGCCAACGCCACAGGCCGCAACTGCATTGTCGGCCCCGCCTGCGATCACTTTACAAGTCTTGGGCAGGCCAAGGTCCGCGCGTGCAGATTGCACCTCTCCGACCACGTCGCTGCCTTCTAACAGATCCGGCATCTGATCGCGGCGCATCCCGCCTAGGGCAATCATGTCCTCCGACCAACCGCGCGCCCCAACATCCAGCCATGCTGTGCCTGCCGCGTCAGACATCTCGGTGACATAGCGCCCGGTCAACCACCACACCACGTAATCCTTGGGCAGCATGACGCGGGCGACTTTGGCAAAAACATCTGGTTCGTGCGCCGCAACCCACGCCAATTTGGGCGCAGTAAAACCGGGAAAGACAATGTTGCCACTGATGGTCCGCGCCTGCGGATTGGAATCGATATCTGCGGCCTGCTCAAAACTGCGGGTGTCGTTCCACAGGATACAGGGGCGCAACACATCGCCCGCAGTATCCACCAGAACCGCACCATGCATGTGCCCGGACAAGGCCAGACCCTGCACTGCGCCAAAGGCATCAGGATGTGCGGATTTCAGTTCTGAAAGCGCCGCGCTGACGCCAGCCGTCCAATCTGCGGGGTCCTGCTCGCTCCAGCCTTGAGCGGGGTTGGAGACGTCATAAGACGCATCAGCACTGCCAATCGCACGGCCCTCGCCATCCACCAGCAACGCCTTGACACCCGAGGTGCCCAGATCAAGCCCCAGAAACATGAAATTCCTCCCTGAGCACACACAGTCGTTCTCATTAATTCAAATGTCAAATTAAATGTGCAACTCAGGAAAGCGCCCATCTTTGATGCCCATGGCACCTGTCCGAATTCTCTGATTTGAAAAAATCCTCCCCGAAGGGCCCCTTTCCACACAAGCATCGGGCAGATATAGCGCGCCCAAGTTATCACGGAGCCTGCCCCATGACCTTTGATCGCACCATCAAGATCGCCCCCTCAATCCTCGCCGCCGATTTCGCCAACTTCGGGGCCGAATGCGCCGCCGTTGAAGCACAGGGCGCTGACTGGATCCATGTTGATGTGATGGACGGGCATTTCGTGCCCAACATTACCTTTGGGCCCGCGACCTGCGCCGCCATCCGCCCCCACATCAAGGGTGTGATGGACGTGCATCTGATGATCGCACCAGTTGATCCCTACATCGACGCCTTTGCACAGGCGGGAGCCGACGTTCTGACGGCACACGTCGAGGCTGGTCCGCACATCCATCGCACGCTTCAGGCGATCCGAGCCGCAGGCATGAAGGCGGGTGTCGCGCTCAACCCTGGCACACCGGCAGAGGCTGTCTCGGAACTGATGGACATGGTTGATCTGATCTGCGTGATGACGGTCAACCCCGGTTTTGGCGGGCAGAAATTCATCGACATGAGCACCAAGATCACCGCTTTGCGGCGTATGATCGGCGACCGGCCTGTCCATATCGAAATTGATGGCGGCGTTGATCCGAACACGGCCCCGATTGTCGCAAAAGCGGGCGCAGATGTTCTGGTTGCAGGCTCGGCCGTGTTCCGCGGCGGGTCTGTCAGCGACCCTGCACCTTACGGAGACAACATCCGCGCCATTCGTGCCGCAGCCGAAGGCGTCTGGGCCTGAGATCAGGCCGCAGAGAGGGCGATAAACCGCTCCAGATGATAGTCCGTGTCGCCAAACCGGTGGTCAGCCATGATGATCCGCTTGGCGATATGCGCGAGTTCATATTCTTGCGTCATCGCGATACCGCCATGCATTTGGATCGCTTCTTCGGCGACGAGCCGACCTGCACGGCCAATCAGGTTTTTTGTCGCTGACAGGTGCAAGTCTCGATCAGATGCGTCGAGGTTCCCGGCAGCATTGATCACCGCACTGCGTACCTGTTCCAGTTCGATCAGCACATCGGACATGCGATGCGCAAGCGCTTGGAACGTCCCAATGGGCCGCCCGAACTGCTTGCGTGTCATCAGGTAATCCTTGGTCAGCGCCGTGGCACTTTCCATCGCCCCCAGCGCCTCTGCACTGATGGCCACAAGGGCAAGCGCATTGATCCGCTCGTATTCTGCCAGACCCAGGCCAAGTGGAATTCCAGGCGCCTTGTCCAGGGTCACCTCCGCCGCGCGTCCGCCCGCCAACAAGGGATAGCCCTGAATATCAACACCGGGCGCATCGCGGGCCACGAGGTAGAACGCGATACCATCCCCATTGCGCGCTGAGACAATGAGGTGGTTCGCGCTTTCCGCGTTCATCACAACGGCCTTGCGCCCTGTAAGCGCATCGCCATCCGCCTGCGTCAGCACATAGTCCAGATCATAGCGCCCGCCGGGTTCGCCATGCGCCACGGCCAGTTGCAGGGTGCCCGCAATAACGTCTTCGACCATGTCTGCCTTGCCAGCCGCGGCCAGCAGGCGCCCACCCATCAATGCGCTGTCGAGCACAGGTTCCACTACGCCCGCGCGCCCCAGTTCCTTAAACACCACCGCGATATCGAAACCATCGCCGCCATATCCGCCCTGATCTTCGGTAAAGAGTGCGCCTAGCACGCCAAGCTCGGCCAGTTCCGCCCAGATGTCAGCCGACATACCCATTTCGGAATTCAAAATGTCGTTGCGCACTGACGTGGTGTATTTGTCCCGGAGATACCGGCGCAGAGTATCCTGCAGCATTTTCCGTTCTTCGGTGAGGACAAAATTCATGCGCCACCTCCCAGTGTAACCTTAGCGATAATACCACGCTGAATTTCGTTGGACCCGCCAAAGATCGAAAGTTTGCGATTGTTGAAATACTGCGCCGCCACCGGGCCAGCGCCCAATGGGTCGGGGATCAGATCATTGGCACCTTCCACCGCTTCTGAGGCGAATGGCATGGCGTATGGGCCCACTGCGCGGCGCGCCAAGTCATTGATTTCCTGACGGATCACCGATCCTTTGACTTTTAGCATGGATGCTTCCAGCCCCGGTGCGCCTCCGGCTGCGGCCTGCGATACGATGCGTAGGTTCGATGTTGCCATAGCCCGCATATCGATTTCCACCTGTGCGACACGCGCGGCAAAATGCGGGTTCTGCATCAGTGGCTTGCCGTTGTGAGTTTCTGCCCGTGCAACCCGTTTGACTGCCGCAAGCGCGGCCTGACTGGCACCGATCCCGCCAAGGCCGGTGCGTTCGTGGGTCAGCAGATACTTCGCGTAGGTCCAGCCCTTGTTCTCTTCGCCGACGAGGTTTTCTGCCGGCACGCGCACATCCGTGAACCAGACCTCGTTCACCTCGGGGCTACCATCCAGCAGGATGATCGGGCGCACTTCAACGCCGGGCGTGTTCATGTCGATCAACAGAAAAGATATCCCTTCCTGTTGCTTTACCTCCGGGTCCGTCCGCACGAGGCAGAAGATCATGTTGGCGTGTTGGCCAAGCGTCGTCCACGTCTTTTGCCCGTTGACAATATAGTGGTCCCCGTCCCGCACAGCGCGGGTTTTCAGAGAGGCCAAATCAGACCCGGCACCCGGTTCGGAATAGCCCTGACACCACCAGTCCGACCCATCCAGAATGCGCGGCAGCCAATGGTCCTGCTGCGCCTTGGAGCCGAATTTTTGCAATACAGGTCCCAGCATCGACAGACCAAAGGGCACAATGCGTGGCGCCCCGGCCGCGGCAGCCTCCACGTCGTAGATGTGGCGCTGCACAGCACTCCATTCAGCGCCGCCAAAGGCGCGTGGCCAATTCTGGGCCAGCCACCCGCGGGCGTTCAGAATCGCATGCCAGCGCTCCATGTCCGCCTTTTCCAACTCGCGCCCCTGACGCACTTTCTCTGCGATTTCCGCCGGCAGTTCGTCGCGCAAAAAGCGACGCAACTCATCCTGAAAAGCCAATTCTTCGGGGGAATAACTCAGGTCCATCTCTTAACCCTCCTCCTTGTTCAGGTCGTCAAATGTCCGGCCCTCGGCCACCAGCTTCTCTAAAAGTGGCGCGGGCGCCCAAAAATACGGATCAGCCTCTGCGTAGCCTTTGATATCGCTCAGCAAACCGTCAAGCCCGACGATGTCTGCCCATTTCAACGGCCCGCCGCGATAGCGCGGAAAACCATAGCCAAACAGCAGTGTCATATCCACGTCCAGCGGGCGCCGCGCGATCCCCTCGCCCACAACCTTGGCCGCCTCATTGACCATCGAGGCCATGTAACGGCGCACGATCTCTTCGTCATCAAAGTCGCGCGGTGTGATCCCTTGCGCGGCCCTCTCCGCCTCAATCAAAGGCATCACATCCGGGTTCGGCACGCGGGCTTTGGGACCGGCGGCATAGTCGTAATAGCCTTTGCCGGTCTTTTGTCCGAAATGCCCGTCTTCACACAACTTGTCCGCATAAGCGGCGTCGCGTGCACGTGGATCGATCCCCTCGGCCCGTTTGCGCTTGCGCACAGCCCAGCCGATATCAAGCCCGGCAAGGTCGGCCACGGCAAACGGCCCCATGGCAAATCCAAACGCCTCAAGAGCTGCGTCAATCTGATAGGGTGAGGCGCCGTCCAAAATCATGTGGTCGGCGCAGGTGCGATAGGTCGACAGGATGCGGTTCCCGATGAACCCGTCACACACACCCGCACGCACCGATGTCTTGCCCAGCGCCTTGCCCAAGGCAAAGCCTGTTGCCGCAACGTCTGGCGCCGTCGCATCGGCCACCACCACTTCGAGCAGCTTCATGACATGCGCCGGAGAAAAGAAGTGCAGTCCCAGCACATCGCCGGGCCGCGACGTCGTCGCCGCAATCTCGTTGATATCAAGGTATGAGGTGTTGGAGGCCAGCACCGCGCCCGGTTTGCAGACCCGGTCCAGTTCGGCAAAAACCACCTTTTTCACGGCCATGTCTTCGAACACAGCTTCGATCACCAGATCAGCCTCGGCCAGAGCGTCGTAATCCGTTACCACCTGCAAGGCGTCGCCAAGGATCTTGCTATGCTGGTCGGGGCTGATCTTGCCGCGCCTCAACGCCCCCGACAGGTTGCTTTCAATACGACCACGCGCAGCTTCTCCAGCCTCAGGCGACATCTCGAGCAGATGCACATTCAGCCCGGATAGAAGGGCAGCCGTGGCAATGCCCGCCCCCATTGTGCCGCCTCCGATCACACCGATCCGGCTCACCTCACGGGGCGCAACCCCCTTCAGTTCTGGCAAATTGCCCACCGCACGTTCCGAGAAAAAAGCGTGAATCATGCCTTTGCGCTGATCGGTCTGCATGAGGTCAAAGAAAATTTTGCGCTCGGCTTTCATCCCGGCATCGAAATCGCCGGCATAGGCGGCCTCAATCGCTCTGACACACCACGCGGGCGAAATCTGGCCCTTGGAGCGGGCAAGTGTGGCACCAAACGTTGCATCCCAGTCGATGGGCGCGGGCAAAGGCAGTTCGCTCACCGCGCGCCGCGTTGCCCCGGCGTCCAACAATTCCCGTGCGTAGGCCAACCCGTTTTCCGCCGGATCGCCATCCTTGATGACATCGATGATGCCCAGATCATGGGCCTGCGCTGCCCCGATCTGGCGGCCGGTCGTCATCACATCCAGCGCCGCATCCACCCCGGCAAGACGGGGCAGACGTTGCGTGCCTCCAGCACCCGGAATCAAACCCAAATGCACTTCGGGCAGACCCACCCGGGCCGACGGCACCGCAATGCGGTAGTGACAGCCCAAAGCGACCTCAAGCCCGCCACCAAGGGACACACCATGCATAGACGCCACAACAATCAGGGGCGATGCCTCTATCCGGCGGATCAGGTCGGGCAGGTGCGGGTCCAGCGGAGGCTTGCCAAACTCCTTAATGTCGGCACCTGCGAAAAACGCGCGCCCCTCGCCCACGATCAGGACTGCGCGCACGCCGGTGTCGGCTTCGGCCTTGTTGATGCCATCCCACAGACCCTGACGTACGGCCTGGCTCAGCGCATTTACGGGTGGGTTCTTTACGGTAAGCACAGCGATATCGCCGTGCCGTGCATAGGCAATCTTGTCGCTCATGAATTTCTCCCTTGGCCCATAGCCTAGGCGCGTCACGCAAAAGGGCAAGCGTTTCTCAAAAGGCCGCCGCGTCATCATACAGCGCGCAAGTCCAGCCCTTCTCTGATTTCAAAAAATCCCGGGGAGTCGCGCCAGCGACGGGGCAGAGCCCCTAAAACATGTCGTCGCGCATCAGCGCGTCCACCGGATCACGCCACGCGCTTGTAGATAAAACACCGCCCCAAAACAGCGCCTTCAGGCAATGGCTGTTCCACCAGCCCTTCAAAATACATCAGATCCGACGCCACCATCAGCCCGCCGACCGCCAAGAGCGGTTCAACCAAAGGCGACACGTTGCGCGCAAAGATATCGTTCTTGACCCGATCATGGCCACCAAGATCCGCGTGGATCAGCGCAGCCGACGGCCCAAAGCGCTCCAATGCCTGAGGCAAAGTGTCATATACATCGCCAAGCAGGACCTGACCCTCGGGCGGTGTGCTGTCAGGGTGGGACGCAATTGCGCGTTCGAAGACGAAAATATCGCGGGTCGGTATGATATGGCACATGTGGTGATAGGTGCGCCCATTGCCCAAGCCCAACTCAAACACAGGGCCCGGCACATCCGCAATTGCGGCGGCGGCATAATCCAGACAGGCACGTTGGGAAACCATACGGTCGACAAACAGATCAAGACGGCTTTGGCTCATGCGCGCATTCCTTTGGCTTTTCCTCTAGATGCGCCAGAACGACAAAAATGTGTAGCAACAATTCCGGCATAACCAGTGTATGGACCTGAGTGTCGGAATCGGGTTGACTGACTTCTGGCACGCACGCGCAACAAAGGACGCCCTATGGCCCCCCTGCTGGACGTAAAAAACCTCTCTATCGGCTTTGGCGAAGCACCGCCTGTCGTGGCAGGTGTAAATTTTTCCGTTCATGCGGGTGAAACGCTGGCCCTTGTCGGGGAAAGTGGTTCAGGCAAAACGCTCACTTGCCGTTCAGTCCTGCGCATCCTGCCGGGCGCTGCGCAACTGCGCAGCGGGTCTATTGAATTTGGGACCGGCGCGTCGCGCGCTGACCTGCTCGGCCTCAGCAATTCAGAGATCAGAGCCGTTCGTGGCGATGCCATTTCGATGATTTTTCAAGAGCCCATGCGCTCTCTTTCCCCGCTCCACCGCATCGGCAATCAGGTAAGCGAGGTGCTGACACTGCACCGTGACATGAGCCTTTCAGAGGCCAAGCGCGATGTGCTGGCCACCTTTGAGAGGGTCGGGTTTGCCGATGCCGAACGCGCCTACCGCGCCTATCCGTTCGAGATGTCCGGTGGCATGCGCCAACGCGCGATGATCGCTATGGCGATGGTGGCCAAACCGGAATTACTGATCGCCGACGAACCGACCACTGCGTTGGATGTGACCACGCAGGCGCAGGTTCTTGGCCTGATGAAAAACCTGCAACGCGACACTGGCATGGCAATGATCCTTGTCACCCACGATCTGGGAGTCGTCGCCAATATGGCCGACAGCGTCGTGGTGATGAACAAAGGCCACATAATGGAAAGCGGCCCGGCTGCGGCTGTCCTTGGCGCACCGGGTCACGGTTATACCAAGAAACTGTTCGCCGCCGCGCCGATGATCCCGGAGGTTGCCGAGCCTTCGCCGCCGGTGGTCGAGGATGATCTGATCCTCGAACTTAAATCCGTCTCCAAAACCTACTCCGTCCGCGCAGGCGGATGGCGCGAACGCAAGCTGGTGCATGCGTGCAGCGACGTCTCTCTCAAACTGCCGCGCGGCAAAACACTGGCTGTGGTGGGCGAAAGCGGGTCGGGCAAGACCACCTGCGCCCGGATCGCACTCGGGGCCGAAGTGCCGGATGAAGGGTCGCAGGTTCTGTTTCGCCCCGAAGCAGGTGCCGAGCCAATTAACATCGGCGCACTGACCCGCGCACAAAAGGTCGCCTTCCAGCGCCAGGCGCAAATGGTGTTTCAGGACCCCTACTCGTCTCTGTCCCCCCGTATGCGGGTGCAAGAGGCGCTGACCGAGCCGATGGAAATCCACAAGATCGGGTCCAAGCAGGAGCGGCGTGACAAGGCCGCCGAAATGCTGCGCTGGGTGGGTCTCAATCCCGATATGCTCAAACGCTATCCGCATGCTTTTTCAGGCGGACAACGCCAGCGACTGTCCATTGCACGCGCGCTCACGCTTGATCCGGTTCTGCTGGTCTGTGACGAACCGACCTCGGCGCTCGATGTGTCCGTTCAGGAACAGATACTTACGCTGCTAGAACGCATACAGGATGGTATGGGCCTGAGTTATCTGTTCATCAGTCACGATCTGGCCGTTGTCGCGCGCATCGCGGACGAAGTCGCAGTGATGCGTCAGGGCGTTGTGGTCGAACAGGCCCCGCCGGACACGCTGTTTTACAACCCACGCCACCCCTACACCAAGGCACTGATCGCGGCGCAGCCCGAACCAGACCTGAACCGTCCCATCGACCTTGAAGAAGTGGCGCGTGGGGCGGGGTCACCTGACGGGTGGTCTGAAGAATTTCGTTTTGAGGGGATCGATGCCCCTGACCTCATTCAAGTCCAACCCGGACACAAGGTACGTTGCCATGTTTAACCGTTTTGCCGCCCTCATCCTTGCCGCTTGCGTCGCCCTGCCCGCCACGGCGCAAACCCTCATCAAGGAAAGCGCATTCTGGGAAAGCGAAGTCGCCAAAGGCCAGATGGACCCCGCTGCACAGCGCATTCCTGAAACCCCGCTGATCGTCGATCTCGAGGCCAAGGGGCGTACTTTTGGGACTCAGGGCGGCACATTGCGCACCATGGTCACGCGGTCCAAGGACGTCCGCCAGATGGTTGTCTACGGGTACGCTCGTCTTGTCGGCTACGACGAAAAGTACCGCCTCAAACCTGATATTCTGCGCGACTACGAGGTCGAAGACCGGCGCATCTTTACCCTTCACCTGCGCCCCGGCCACCGCTGGTCAGATGGGGCGCTCTTCACCTCTGCCGACTTTGAATACTGGTGGGAACACGTCGCCCAAAACCCCGAACTCAGCCCCAATGGCCCGCCCGAGGTCATGCGTGTGGGCGAAGAATTTGGGACCATGTCCTTTCCCGACCCTTACACGGTTGTCGTCAGTTTCCCGCGCCCCAATCCAAACTTCCTGCAAATGCTGGCGCAGGCCGCACCGCCTTTCATCTTTCGCCCGTCCCATTACCTCAAACAGTTCCATGTGAACTTCAACACCGTCGAAGAGATGGAGGCGATGATCGACGCCAAGCGCGTGCGCAGCTGGGCGCCGCTGCACAATAAAATGGACAACATGTACCAGTTTGACAACGCCGCCCTGCCCACGTTGCAGCCGTGGGTGGTAGCAAGCGGAACTTCGTCGCGCCAATTGTTCATCCGCAATCCATACTTTCACCGCGTAGACGCGCGCGGCACGCAACTGCCCTACATTGACGTGGTAGAAATGGGCATCGTCGGCTCAGGCCTCGTGGCCGCAAAATCCAACGCCGGCGAATCCGATCTGCAAGCACGCGGCCTTGATTTCCGCGACGTATCGATCCTCAAAAAAGGCGAACAGGATGGCGCGCCCTACCGCACGTTCCTGTGGTCCAACGGTGCAGCCAGCCAGATCGCGATCTATCCCAATCTCAACTTTACCGATCCGGTTTGGAGCGAGGTGATCCGCGATGCACGCTTCCGTCGCGCCCTGTCCTTGGGCATTGATCGACGCATGATCAACCGCGCGCTTTACTTTGGGCTAGGGAAAGAGGGCGGCATGACCGCACTGGCCGCCAGCCCGTTCTTTGAGCCTGACAACCTCACCAAATGGGCCATCTATAACCCCGAACTTGCCAACAACATGCTCGATGAAATGGGGCTGACCGAACGCACGGCGTCCGGTATCCGCCTGCTGCCAGATGGGCGGCCGATGGAGTTCGTGATCGAGACTGCGGGCGAGCGCCAAGAAGTCGAAAATGCGCTGGCCATCATCACCGACACATGGCGCGATCTGGGTATCAAGCTGATCATGCGCCCGCTGGATCGTGACATCCTGCGCAACCGGGTCTTTTCCGGGGTGACCATGGCCGCGGTTTGGTTCGGATGGGACAATGGTATCCCCCAACCCTTCACGCCACCAAGCTACTTGGCGCCCACCGATCAGGTGTTCTTTGCATGGCCCAAATGGGGGCAGCATTACCAAACGCACGGCGCGGCAGGCGAACCAATCGACTTGCCAGCGGCCCAACGCCTGATGGATCTCAGCAAGGCATGGCAGGGCACGAGCATCGAAGAGGAACGCACCAAAATCTGGCGCGAAATGTTGGATATTCACGCCGACCAGCAGTTTGGCATCGGCATCCTGTCCGAGGCCCCGCAACCGGTCGTCGTATCTGACCGGCTGCGCAATGTGCCCGAGAAGGGCAAATGGGCATGGGACCCCGGCGCCCATTTCGGTGTGCACCGGGTCGACGAATTCTACTTTTCGGATGATGAACAAATCGCGCAGGTCAGCAAATGATGTTTGTACGCTACGCGGCGTGGCGACTGGTCACGATGTTGCTGACGCTGGCCGTTGTGTCGGTGCTGGTGTTCATCATCATCAACCTGCCCCCCGGTGACTACCTGTCCAACCAGATCGCCGAACTGCGCGCCACGGGGCAGGCCGAAGGGGTGGCAAAAGCCGAGTTTCTGCGCACCGAATACGCGCTCGACCGACCATTGTGGGAACAATATCTGATCTGGGTTGGCGTCTGGGACGGCCCCAATGGGTTTTCTGGCCTGTTGCAGGGTGATTTCGGCTGGTCCTTTGAATTTGACGCGCCGGTTGCGGACATCGTGGGTGACGCGCTTTGGCTGACGGTTTTGGTGAACCTTGCGGCGGTTCTGTTTGTCTACCTCGTCGCCCTGCCCCTTGGTGTTCTGGCGGCGGCCCGTTCGGCCACTTGGGTCGATTACACCACTGCCTTTGTCGGTTATCTGGGCCTTGCGACACCGAACTTTCTACTGGCGCTGATGCTGTTCTATTACGGACACAAATACCTTGGACTGCCCATTGGCGGGTTGATGAGCCCGGAGTTCGAAGGCGAACCGATGTCGCTGGCCAAGGTACAGTCCATCCTTGTACACCTGATCGTTCCGACCTTTGTGATCGGCACCTCTGGCGCGGCTGGGATGATGCAACGCCTGCGCGCAAATATGCTGGACGAGCTGAGCAAACCTTACGTTGAAACCGCGCAAGCCAAGGGGCTTGGCCCCACCAAGTTGTTGACGAAGTACCCGCTGCGCATGGCCTTCAACCCCTTCGTGGCCGATATCGGTAACCTGCTGCCCGCCATGGTGTCTGGTTCGGTTCTGGTGTCGGTGGTGTTGGGCCTGCAAACCATCGGGCCTGCGCTGCTGACCGCGCTCAAATCGCAGGATCAGTTCCTTGCCGCGTTCGTTTTGATGTTTGTCGCCCTGCTGACCCTGATCGGCACCATGATTTCCGACCTCTTGCTGGTGCTGCTTGATCCACGCATCCGCTACGGCGCCCGAGAAGGATAACAGACAATGAGCACCCTTCCCGACGGCCGCTTTATCGACGACGCCCCATATGATCCCAATGTGGATCTGTCTGCCCTTGATCGGACGGACATGGACGCCCCCAACTGGGTACTGGTCTGGCGCAAGTTCAAAAAACACCGGCTGGGGCTGCTGTCCGGCATCTTCCTGTTTCTGGCCTATATGGCGATCCCTTTCGCGGGCTTCTTTTCGCCCTACACCCCGAACGAACGCAGTGCCGAGTACCTTTACCACCCGCCGCAGGCGATCCGGTTCTGGCATGAGGACGAGTTTGTAGGCCCCTTTGTCTATCCAACACAGGCGGTGGCAGACCTAGAAAACTACCGCTGGACCTACATCACCGACAAAACACGGCCCATGCCGCTCAAGTTCTTCTGTGAAAAGTCGGAATACAATCTGTTTGGGTTCATCCCCAGCACAACACACTTGTTCTGTGCGCCCGAAGGGGCGACTGTGTTCATCTTTGGCTCGGACCGGCTGGGCCGGGACGTGTTCTCACGCATCTCTTACGGAGCGCAACTGTCGCTGACCGTGGGTCTGATCGGGATTACAGTATCGTTCATCCTCGGCATCGGGTTTGGCGCAATTGCGGGCTATTTCGGCGGCTGGGTCGACTGGGTGGTGAACCGTGCCATCGAGATCCTGCGAAGTCTGCCAGAACTGCCGCTCTGGCTGGCCCTGTCAGCGGCGGTACCGTCGAATTGGGGGCCGGTGTCGGTCTTCTTCATCATCAGTATCATCCTTGGACTCTTAGACTGGCCCGGCCTTGCCCGGGCGGTCCGAAGTAAGTTCCTCTCGTTGAGAGAGGAGGAATATGTGCGTGCCGCAGAGATGATGGGAGCCAAGCCGGGGCGGGTCATCCGGCGACACCTGTTGCCGAACTTCATGTCACACCTGATCGCATCCGCCACGCTATCGATCCCAGCTATGATCCTTGGTGAGACGGCACTGAGCTTCTTGGGCCTTGGACTGCGCGCACCCGCCGTATCATGGGGTGTGATGCTGAACGACGCGCAAAACCTTGCAAGCATCGAAATCTATCCATGGACGGCGATCCCGATGCTGCCCATCATCATCGTGGTGCTGGCATTCAACTTCCTTGGTGACGGTCTGCGCGACAGTCTGGACCCTTACACCAGCTAAAGCGCAGAGCTTAGAAAACCCCGCCCTACCCTTTGCGTTTGGGGGGCTGCGCACCACCTTGGCCGGCAGCCGCGCGGCGGGCCTGGTTTTTCTTGCTGTTCCATTTCGCCTTTTTTGGCGCGCCCGGCGCACTATCTAGTTTGTGGCGCGGCTTTTTCGGCGCGCTGACGCTGCCGTCCTGCATGGCTTTTTCAAGCGTGCTGGGGGCTTTTGCGAACGGCTTTTTCCCGCCCGGTTTGCCCTTGGGCTTGGCGCCCGGTTTGGGCTTGCGCGGTTTGGGGGTCGATGTGTCGTTCCAGTCGATGGGGGCCGCATCGTTACGCGGTTTGGGTGCTGGCGCGGTGTCAGGGTCCCAAACTTTTTTGGCCGAAGGTTTGCCCGCCGGTTTCGGCGCATCGGCAAACCCGCGTTTGGGTTTGTCGCCAAAGTCCCGCTTGGGTTTGTCACCATAGTCTCGTTTGGGCTTGTCACCATAATCGCGCTTGGGCTTATCGCCATAGTCGCGTTTGGGCTTGCCGCCCGGTTTACCTTCAAAGCGAGGCTTGGGCTGGTTGGCGGCATCCGGCACACCGTCGAGTTGCGTCATCTTGGCACCACCCTCGATCTGCATCGCATCACCGATGTTCTGCAAAAAGCCTGCAACCGCTTCGGTTTTCAGTTCCACGTAGGACATGTCGCCAACAATACGGATTGCACCAATGTCGTCCTTGGTGATGTCGCCAGCGTTGCACACAATGGGCAGCAGACGGCGCACTTCGACGCCCTGATCGCGCCCTCCGGTGACGGAAAACCATGTGCTCGGCCCAAAGGGTACAAAGGTCTTTGGAGCCTTTTCGCTGCTCTTCACGTCAGACAGATGCTCGGGCGAGGTGTGGCGCAGCCCGTGAATGCGCAGCAATGCGGCGGCAAGTTGGTCTGCGCTGAACTCTTTGGCCAGCTTGGCGACCATGTCACCTTCGCCTTCGGTGATTGGATCGGTCCACATCGGGTCATCCATCAGGCGGGCCTCGTCCTGCATACGGACATCGTCCGCGGACGGCGCATCGATCCATTCGGCATCGACCTGCGCGCCCTTCAGTATGCGGTTGGCCTTGCCGCGCACTTTGGCTGTGACGATCAGCGCGGATGTGCCTTTGCGACCCGCGCGGCCCGTCCGGCCCGAACGGTGCAGCAGCGTTTCATGGTTGGACGGCAATTCGGCGTGCACCACCAGATCAAGGTTGGGCAAGTCGATCCCGCGTGCGGCCACGTCCGTCGCCACACAGACGCGCGCGCGCCCATCGCGCATCGCTTGCAACGCATTGGTACGTTCGGATTGGGTCAATTCTCCCGACAGTGCCACGACGGGAAAGCCCCGGTTGGACAGTCGCGTGGTGACCCGGTTCACCATCGCACGTGTGTTACAGAACACGATGGCATTGGGGGCCTCGTGAAACCGCAGGATATTGATGATCGCGTTTTCGGCGTCATGATTGGCCACGGTCATGGCCTGATAGGTTATGTCGGCGTGCTGTTTTTCACCGCTGGTTGTCGCGATGCGGATCGCATCCTTTTGATAGGTCTTGGCCAGTTTCGCGATTTGCGCAGGAACCGTGGCCGAAAACATGAGCGTGCGGCGCGACTCGGGACAGTTGCCGAGGATGAATTCGAGATCCTCTCGAAACCCGAGGTCCAGCATCTCGTCCGCTTCATCCAGCACAACGCCGCGGATCGCCGTCAGATCAATCGATCCGCGCATGATGTGGTCGCGCAACCGGCCCGGCGTGGCGACAACGATATGCGCACCCCGGCTCAAAGCACGCCGTTCGTCGCGCATGTCCATGCCGCCGACGCAAGAGGCCATAACAACGCCGGTCTCGCCATAAAGCCAGCCCAACTCGCGCTTGACCTGCATCGCCAGTTCGCGGGTCGGCGCGATCACCAACGCCAATGGCGCATCCGCGATCTGAAACAGCGGTTCATCGCCCAACAGTGTCGGACCCAGCGCCAGACCAAAGCCGACTGTCTTACCCGATCCGGTCTGTGCGGAAACCAGCAGGTCAGCACCGACCAGTTCCGGGTCAGTGACTGCCTCTTGCACAGGTGTCAGGTCTGTATATCCACGGGCGGTTAATGCGGTCTGGAGGGGCGTAATCACGGGGTTCGGTCCTATCAAAGCAAAGGGGCCGGGCGATCCCGGCCACCAAGCGTTGAGCGCCTATGCCCTTTCAGGCCCCATGTCGAGAGGGATTATCGGTCGTCCCCATCCGTGACACCACCCTCAAGCATGTCTTCTTCAATGGAAGCCTGCGCCGCAGCGGTGATCGCCTTGCGATCCTCGTCTGACAATTCTTCGACTTTCTTTTCGCCATCGGCGAGCCGAACAGTGACCTCGCGATGGGCAAACCGAATACCCTCCCGTGCGAACAACTCGCGGATTTCTTCGTAGACCTTCTTGCGCACCAGCCACTGATCGCCGGGTTTTGTCATGAATTTGACCCGGATGATCATCGCTGAATCCTGCATTTCGATCACACCTTGTGATTTCAGCGGCTGGATAAAGTTGTCGCCGATGACAGGATCATCCAGCAATTCCACACCCAGCTTCTTGATCAGTTTTCTGACCTTTTCGACATCCGTGTCGTAGGTCACGCGCAAGGGCAGCTTCATGATCACCCAGTCACGCGAATAGTTGGTCAGCACCTGAATTTCGCCAAAGGGCATGGTGTGCAGCGCGCCCAGGTGGTGACGCAACTGGAACGAACGAACTGAGATTTTCTCAACCGTTCCTTTGACGCCTCCCACATCGATATATTCACCGCGCCGGAACGCATCGTCGAACAGAAAGAACGCCCCGGAAAAGATGTCACGCACGAGGCTTTGGCTGCCAAAACCGATAGCGACGCCAAGAATACCAGCACCGGCAAACAGCGGGCCAACGTTCACCCCAACCTCCATCAGAATGATCAGACCGATGGTCAGGACAATCAGGATCAGTATGAAATTGCGGAACAACGGCAAAAGGGTCGCAAGTCGTGACGCGCTGGTGCCACCGCCTTCATCGCCCAACTCGCCCTCGCCCATGTCGCCCTGTTCGTCCGCGATCTTGCGGTCGATCCAGATGCGAAAGGCATAATAGCCAATATAGCCCAGAAAAATGATGACGATGACGTCCAGCAGACGGGCGGAGACACTGCCCCCGACGAACCCAGCGCCCGGGCTCCACATGCCCAGAAATGCATAGCTGCCCGCGACAAAGGCGATTATACCGGCGATCCGGCGGGCAAGACCTTCAAAAGATGTCAGGGCCGCGCCGCGGGGCGGACCGGAGAGGACCTTGTCCTCCGAGTTATCATCGCGATCATCCTGAGCATGCTCGCGCAGATAGCGGCGGCGCGCAAAACCACGCTCAATATAGAAATTCAGCACACCATAGACGACGATGATGGTGGTCAGGATAAACCAGCCTCCGACCAGAAGCGGGAAACTGTTGGGATCGCCCAGAACAAGGCGGAAGGTCTGCTCGCCCCATGCGAACATAAAGAACAAGATGCTGATCGGGGCCCACGCGCGCGACAGCATGCGCAGGATCCAGCTCGCAGCGATGGGGGGCGTTCCGTTCAGAATGGCATTGGTCACCGCGCGCCAGTTAAACACAACAGCCATTATGCTCAGCACCATCACCAGCAGCGACAGGAGCGAATAGAGGAACACGAACACATCCATGTTCAGGCCTAACTCGCGAATCCATACGCCGAACAGAATGGTGGAAATGCCCATGATCGTGCCCACGCACAGCCAGTAGTAAAGCTTCTTTGCGTCCCGGTCAGACAAGAGTGGGATACGGTATTGGGACAGAAACGGGGACAGGATCATCCGCCAGATGCTGGTCACGACGCGGATCACAAAATAGCCAACGTTGATCAGGGTTGCGGTGAACTGCAGGGCCGAGTTTTCCAGTTGGCCAAAAATTATCGCTCCCAGAATCCACGCCACAAGCATCGAAATCACGATACCGATCAGGCCCATAAAGAAGCGGAACATAAGGAACGGCATCTTTTGCCCGTAGCCCACCGGATTTTCCAGAATCCGCCCGACGACAAAGTTCTTTACGATCCGTTTGCCGTAGATCTCGTTCTGGAACAGGATACCAAAGCCCAGAAACACAAGGCTCCAAAACAGCACTTCGACATAAGCGAATATGGTGCCATTGGGGCTTGTTGCCCTAAGAATATACAGCACTTCGTTGAACGAGGCAGGCAGGTTCAGCAACCCTTCGGACAGCGCTGTGCGAAAAGCCGCCGCGTTGTCCTGCATCGACATCAGCGTGCCGCCCATGTCCTGACCTTCGTCGGTTTGAGCCGGGCCTTCTATATCCGTCAGAATGCGTCCGTTGGTGTCGATCACAATGACGCTGACGCCATTTTCAGCCGCTGCGGCCATCACCGCGTCAATATCAGACGGAGTTTCGGTCTCGGTCGCCGACAGCAAACTGCTCAGCCCTTGGGCGGCCGCGGGCATTGGAAACAGGCTGGCAACCCAAACAAAGGCAAGCGCCACCACCATCGAGATCACATTGGTTTTCATCGCAAGCCTATCCTATCCACAGCAGACAGCACGCTAGTGTTGCACACCGGCAAAAACAATTCCCCATCGGCGTTTTGTGACGCCGCTTGTTTTGCAATAGGGATATTTCCATGCCATAGCACTACATCGGGACATCTCTGTCGGGTGGCAGGATTGTGGCTCGCGCGTTGGGTGAGAATACGCAACAGCTTGAAACGGCTGGGCTGCTTGCCTACCAGAGGGAACAAGGGGTCTGATCAGCGCGTACGTGCTGGCAGAACAGTACGGCAAAAAGAAGAGCACGATGGTCACTTCGAAACCTGAAACGCTGACCCAGCCCGGTTCACGCCCCCGACGTGTGATTTTTTATAGTCATGACACTTTTGGCCTTGGGCATCTGCGACGCAGCCGGGCGCTGGCCTCGGCGCTGACCCAGTCCGGCACTGCCGGTTCCGCAATCATCCTCACCGGTAGCCCGGTGGCAGGGCGATTTACCTTTCCGCGCGCCGTGGATCACGTGCGCCTGCCGGGGGTCAAGAAGCTGGCCGATGGCAGCTATGTCAGCCAGAACTCGGGCATGGACCTTGAAGCCACAACTTCACTGCGCGAAGGGCTGATCAATTCCACCATCGCACAGTACGACCCGGACCTGCTGATCGTGGATAAGGAGCCGACCGGCTTTCGCGGTGAGTTGTTGCCCACGCTCGAAACACTGACCAACTCTGGGCGCACCCGCATCGTGCTGGGGCTGCGCGACGTTCTGGACGAACCCGAAGTCCTCGCCTCTGAATGGGAGCGCAAGGGCGCGTTGGATGCCGCCGAAGCGTATTACGACGAATTCTGGGTCTATGGACCCAAGTCCGTCTATGACCCGACCAAGGGCCTGCCCCTGTCAGACTCAGTGCGTGCGCGGACCCATTGGACAGGCTATTTGCGCCGGTCCGTGATTGATCCCGCCGAAGTGCCGGAAACACCCTACATCCTCGTCACGCCCGGGGGTGGCGGCGATGGTGAGGCAATGGTCGATCTGGTTCTGCAAGCCTACGAGCAGGACCCCGATCTGGCCCCTCATGCGGTGCTGGTCTATGGGCCGTTCCTGTCCGGTGATCGACGCGAGGCATTCGAATCCCGCGTCGCAGCCCTTGATGGGCGGGTGACAACGACCGGGTTCGACAGCCGCATTGAATCCCTCTTTGCCAATGCTGAAGGCGTGATCTGCATGGGCGGGTACAATACCTTCTGCGAGGTTCTGTCATTTGACCAACGCGCGGTCATCGTACCGCGCACCAAACCCCGGCTTGAACAGTGGATCCGGGCCAACCGGGCCGAGGAGCTTGGGCTTGTCCGCAACCTGGATGAATTCCGCGATGGCCTCACCACCGCCTCCATGATCTCGGCCATCCGCGGATTGCCCCACCAACAACGCCCGTCCAAGGCCGGGGCCGACGGTTTGCTGGATGGTCTGGATAGGGTGATCGAACGCGCCAGTGCATTGATGCGCTCGACAATGGTCGACGCAGCCGAATGAGCGATGCCAAGCCGCGTCTTGCCGTCGCCGTCAAGGGCTGGCCGCGCCTCTCAGAAACGTTCATCGCGCAAGAGCTGTTGGCGCTGGAGCGCGCCGGGATTGATTTCGAAATCTGGTCGCTGCGCCACCCGACAGACACCAAAACGCATCCCTTGCATGACCAGTTGCGCGCTTCCGTCCACTACTTGCCCGAATACCTGCATGATGAACCTTTGCGAGTGCTGCGCGGCCTGTTTGCGGCCCTGCTACGCCCGGGCTTTTGGCGCACCAGTGCGCAGTTCCTGCGCGATTTTCGGCGGGACGTCACCCGTAACCGCGTGCGCCGGTTCGGACAGGCCTGCGTGATGGCGCGCGAATTGCCGCGCGACACGCAAGCGATTTACGCCCACTTTTTGCACACTCCCTCGTCAGTGGCCCGCTACACAGCCGGTTTGCGCGGACTGCCATGGGCGTTCTCAGCGCATGCCAAGGATATCTGGACCTCCCCCGAATGGGAGTTGCGGGAAAAGCTGGCCAAGGACACAAACGGCGCTGGCTTTGGGGCGACCTGCACAGCGTTTGGCGCCGATCACCTGAATGCGTTGGCGGCCACAACCCCGGTCGATCTGGTGTATCACGGCCTCGATCTGGTGCGTTTTCCAGACGCGCCGACGCGGACACAGCGGACACCGGACGCGCCCTTTGGCATGCTGTCCGTTGGACGGTTGGTCGAGAAAAAGGGGTTTGACCGCCTGATAGACGCCCTTGCCCTGCTGCCTGAAAACATCAGCTGGCACTGGACCCATATCGGCGGCGGCACGCTGGATGCAGATATGCGCGCGCGCGCTGACGCCCACGGGATCAGCGCCCGGATCACATGGTGCGGCGCTTGCGACCAGCCCGAGGTCATCGCCGCGATGCGCGCCGCCGACCTCTTTGTCCTGCCCAGCCGTATCGCCAAGGACGGGGACCGCGACGGCCTGCCCAACGTGCTGATGGAGGCGGCCAGCCAAAAGCTACCCATTCTGTCGACCCCTGTCTCTGCCATCCCTGAATTCATCGACACGGGCGTACACGGGATCCTCTGCGCGGACGATCCCGCAACCCTCGCCAACGAAATGACACGGCTGGCCGAAACCCCCAACCTCGGCCCCAAACTGGCCGAGGCCGCCCACGCACGGCTGCATGCCGAGTTCACTATGCAACCGGGCATCGACCACCTTGCCAAGCGGTTGCGAACGCTGATGCACCCATGAATATCGCCTTCTTCGCCCCCCTCAAACCGCCAACCCACCCAGTCCCCTCAGGTGATCGGGCGATGGCGCGGGCGTTGATGGCCGCTCTTGAGGCGGGCGGGCAGACCGTGACGCTGACCTCTGAACTGAGACTGTTTGACGGGCGCGGCGACACCGCTCAACAAGACAGGTTTTTCGAATTAGCCCGCCAGGAAACCGCACGGATATTGGCCAGCCCTACTGCAAAGGATTGGCGCGTCTGGCTGACCTATCACAACTACTACAAGGCCCCCGACCTGATCGGCCCCGTCGTTGCGCGCGCCTTGGACATTCCCTACATCCTCATCGAAAGCAGTCGGGCGCGCAAACGCCTCATTGGGCCTTGGGCGCGCTTTGCAGAGCAAGCCGAAGCGGCCAGCGACGCAGCGCACACCATTTTCTATATGACCATGCGCGATTCCGAAGCTCTGATCCGGGACGCGCCAAAGGCGCAGGCCCTGCGCCACCTGCCCCCATTTCTGGCCCGCCCGGATCTGCCGCCCGCCAGCAGCCTGACCGGCCCCATGCTCAGCGTCGGCATGATGCGACCGGGCGACAAACTCGCCTCCTACACGTTGATCGCGCAAGCCCTTGCCGACCTACCCACAACGACGGATTGGCGCATGGACATCGCAGGCGATGGACCAGAACGGGCCGAAGTTGCAGAGATGATGGCCCCGTTCGGGGACCGCGTGCGCCTGCACGGGCTACTGGATACCGACGCCCTCTCAGATCTTTACACGCAAGCCAGCCTGCTCGTGTGGCCCGGCGTGAACGAAGCGTTCGGCATCAACTATCTAGAGGCGCAGGCGGCGGGCATACCTGTCGTTGCACAGGACCGCCCGGGCGTGCGCGACGTCGTATTTGCGCCGATGTGCCGGGTCGACGCGGGACCCGCCGCATTGGCCGACGCAATGCAGAATTTCATCACTGATCCTGATGCACGCCGCAGCATCGGCACCCGCGGACGCATACGCATCGGCACGCATCATCTGCTGGGAGCCGCCACAGAAACCCTGCTGGATACGATTGAGGGACTAACATGATCCGACTTGCCCTTTTGCGCCACGGACACACAGCGTGGAACCGCGCCGGACGCATTCAGGGGCGCACCGACATCCCACTGGACGACGAAGCGCGCGACCACCTGCGTGCGTTTAGCTTGCCGCAGGGATGGGCAGACGCAGACATTGTTGCCAGCCCCCTGTCCCGCGCCATGGACACAGGCGAACTGGTCACCGGGCACACTCCCCACGCCGAACCGGCCTTGATGGAGATGAACTGGGGCGACTGGGAAGGGGGCCAAGGGGCCCTGCTCAAAGCCGACCCGACATCCGGGTTTCGCGATATCAAAGACTGGGGCTGGGACTACTGCCCGCCGGGTGGTGAAGCGCCCGGCGATCTGCGCGCGCGGCTTGAACCATGGGCGATGAGCCTCACTCGCGATACCGTCGCCATCTGCCATATCGGGGTGATGCGGGTGCTGATGGCGATGGCCACAGGCTGGAACTTTGACGGACCCGCGCCTTTTGCGATCAAACGGGACCGGCTGTTTGTAATCACCATCGACGGCACCAACTGGACCGCTGCGCCCACCCCCGAACGGCTGATCAAGGCCACCTCATGAAGGTCATGATCGTCGTTACCCACTTGCTAGGCACCGGGCATCTGGCGCGCGCCCTGACCCTTGGGCGGGCCTTTCAGTCCAAAGGGGATCATGTCACCGTACTCAGCGGAGGGCGGCCTGTACCGCATTTCAACGCGCAAGGTATGCGCCTGATCCAACTACCACCGGTACATTCCAACGGGACCGATTTTACCACGTTACTGGGCAAAGACGGTGCACCCGTCGATCCTGCCTATATGGATGCACGGCGTGATATGCTGCTGAACGCACTGGCAGAGGGTGCTCCTGACATTCTGATCACCGAGTTGTTCCCATTTGGCCGCCGCATCCTGCGCGATGAGTTCGGAGTGTTACTTGAGGCAGCCAGGGACATGGAAGCACCGCCTCTGGTCCTGTCATCGATCCGCGACATCCTTGCGCCGCCCAGCAAGCCAGCCAAAGCGGTATTTGCAGACGAACAGGTGACCGCCTTCTATGACGGCGTGCTGGTGCACTCTGATCCCGATCTTGTGACGCTTGGGCACAGCTGGCCCGTGTCCGACACTCTGGCACCCTCGTTGCACTACACCGGCTTTGTTGCCCCTGCACCACCGAATGCCAACACGAATGATCACGGCAGCATCCTCGTCAGCGCGGGCGGAGGCGACGTGGGCGAACGTATTTTCGAGGCCGCACTTGATGCCGCCTCTCTGATGCCTCAGGTGCACTGGTTGTTCCTTATTGGGGGGACAGACGCGCGGCGCGAACGGTTCATCTGCACTGCCCCACCTCACGTCGATATCCAAGCACCGCGCCCGGATTTCCGGACACTGCTGGCGGGGGCAGCCGCGTCTGTGTCCATGTGCGGCTACAACACGGCAATGGATGTCCTGCAAACAGGAGTGCCTGCCGTGCTGGTCCCCTTTGATGACGGGGGTGAGGTGGAACAGGGATTGCGCTCCGAAGCATTGAGCCACCTCGACGGGATCACGGTACTGCTGCAAGCGGGGTTGAATGGCCCGGCCCTTGCCACGGCCTTAGAAGACGTGCGCAACGCGCCGGTCCGACCACCGCGCCAGACGAACATGAACGGTGCCGCGCGCAGCGTCGAGATTGCCCACGATTTGCGGGGCAGGCAGGTGTCGCAATGAACGCTGACTGGACTCCATTGCGTGATGCCTTGCGCGCGTTTCGACGCGACGGGATCGCCCTGCCGATCTGGTGGCGCGACGATGATGCCGTGTCGGCAACGCCTGCGCTTGATCGGTTATCGGACCTCAGCACCGACCTTAAACTGCCGGTTCATCTGGCCGTCATCCCGGCGCACCTTGACGAAACACTGGTCAATTTCATCGTAAACGCGCCGCTTATCCCCGTCGTTCACGGCTGGGCGCACACGGACCACAGCGCCGGGGTCGGCAAGAAAAACGAATTCCTGACACCGCGCACCGACGCGAGCGATGAGACGGCCGAGGCGATGAAACGGATGCGCGCCCGTTTTGGCGCAGCACTCGTGCCCATGTTTGTTCCCCCTTGGAACAGGATCAGTCCACAAGTGGTGCAGGCGTTGCCCTCGCAAGGCTACACTGCGCTGTCCACCTTTGGCCCACGCACGTCACCCGAGGCCGCCCCCGGCCTTGTCCAGATCAATACGCATGTCGACCCGATCTGGTGGAAAGGGACGCGGGATCTGGTAGACCCTGCCCAACTGATCGCGCAAGCCTGCCAGCATCTGGAGGCACGGCGTTTGGGGAACGATGATAGACGCGAACCCTTTGGCCTTTTGACCCACCACCTGGTCCACACAGAGGCCATCTGGACCTTTACCGCCGCCTTCCTGCGCGAACTGCTGGACGGCGGTGCAACACCATGGACGATGGAGAGCACGACATGAGCAGACTGGAATCCATGCGCCGCCGCCTGAGCGCACAGATCGACGGAATCAACTGGGCCGCAGCGCTGATCAGCGACACACCGGGCGACGTGCTGGAAATGGGGCTTGGGAATGGACGGACCTACGACCACTTGCGGCAAGAGATTCCAAACCGGCGGATCTGGGTGATCGACCGCGTACTGGAACCCCACCCCAGTTGCGTGCCACCTGCGGAAGACTTCCTACGCGGCGAAGCGGACGACATGCTGCGGCAGCTGGCCGAACAGGGACATAAGATGGCACTCGCGCATTACGACTTCGGCCACGGGGTCAAAGACCTCGACGTAGCAGAAGGCGGCGCACTCAGCCCGCTGATCGCCGCCGTGATGGCACCGCGCGGTCTGGTGCTGTCACAACAGCCGCTGATCGGGTTCGAACAAATCGCGGGGCCGGACACGATTGATCCGGAACGCTACCTCTTTTACCGCGCACCGGCGGCGTAGCGTTCACAATAATGCTGGACAACTTGTCATTCTGGCAGGCTACGCTCTAGACTACTGGCCATTCAAAGCCCCACCAAAGCGGGCGACCAACGGGAGTAAACGGAATGAAGATGTTGAAGACAGCCGCGCTGGCAGCAGCGGCAATTCTGGTGGCGGGGGCCGCCTTCGCCGCACCGGTCAAGCTCAAACCCGCCAACCCACAGCCCAGTGGGCTCAAATCGGGGCTTTCGGTGAAATACACCTACCCGCTGGACGTCAAAAACCTCTCTCAAGCCAAACGCTATCTCAAAGAGGCCAAAGCAGGCCCAGCGCTCAAAGGGCTCGACTACCGCGACACGGCACCCGGTGAAAAAGCGCTGACTTCCAAACAGGTCGAACACGTGGTTGCCGGAATCACCGGTTACGTAAAATTCGACAGCCCCGGAACCTATACGATCGACTTTCTGACGAATGACGGGTTGGACGCACGGATCGGCGGGCAAGAGGTTGGCTATTTCGATGGACGGCAAACCTGTCAGGAAACACGCGCGGTCCAGGTCGAAGTGCCTCAGGCAGGCTGGTACCCGGTCGACATCCTTTACTTCCAGCGCGTGGGCACATCCTGCCTGCTGATGCGGGCGGGCAAAGGCGCGCCAGACTGGATGCCCGATTCTGCCTTCGGGTATAAGTAAGGGATCGCATGCGGGCTCTGACCTGGCAGCGAATACCCATCCAAAGAACACAGCAAGCGGCCCCGATCACCAGATGCGGGGCCGTTGTCTATTTAGCACAAGGCCAAAGCCTCACAGCAATTCGGTCTTAAACAGCACATCGCTTGCAGAACGGCGTGGCCGGCAACAACTCAAGACGGGCTTCTGAGATGGGTTCACCGCATTTGACGCAAAGGCCATAGGTACCTGCATCGACCCGCTGCAATGCTGCGTCGATACGCTTTACCTCGTCCAGATCGACCCGGCCCAGCGCCTCCAACACCTCATCACCCTGCCGCTCTGATGATCGATCCTCGACATCCTTGGTCGCGGGGGCGTCCAACTGGTGTTCGATCTCGGTCATATCACCGACCAGCTTGGCGCGACGGTTCAATAGGGTCTGTTTCTGGGTTGCGATGTCCATGGGCACCTCCTGTTGTGATGGAGGCCAGCATGAAACAAAGGACATGAGGCCGCCTTGACCCACATCAACAAGGGCCTCACCCGGAAACGGTCCCTGAAAAAGCGAAAGGCGCCAGGGGAGTGGACCGAGGTCCTCACCAACCTGACGCCTTCTTGAACCTATCATCCCCCCAGAGGGCGATTTGGGCCCAGCTTGCTCGGGGTGTTACCACCCGTCACCGAGACTGCTTGCCTTGCGACCTGCACTCCCCCGCTCCAACCCTGCAACTTCACCCTTTCACGTACCGTTTCCGATCCACGATCTGGCTCATGTCCTCTTGGCTTCCACTCGACGCACCTGATCCTGGAGACCTATTGCGTTTTGCTTACCACCCTGAGGGGCCTTTGCGTCCACCGCGTTGTTCGAAGAACTCTGCGCCGGTGAATTCAGACTGCGGTTTCAGAGCGAGTCGCGCAACAGAAATTTGGCGGTTTTGCGAAATTTCTTGGGGATAAGTTGTTGATTTCACATGTGTATTTCTTGTGGATAAGCTGGGGGTAAGTCAGAATTATCGTGTCGATTGGCCTGTTTGGCATGGGTCAGAAACGGTGTCGTATACGGGTTTCCCTGACTTGATCGATTGCTGCATTGCGGCGACGCTGGTGGCATCGATTTCAGCACAACAGGAGATTCGCCCATGTTCCCATTCACCTTCGCCCCGCATTTCGAATACCCGCTGTCCGGCAACATCACCCAAGCCATCACCCCCAACTTTGGCGAGATCGAAGGGGTGCCGGAGGTCGAGCACGAGGTGATCACGTCCGTGGCCAGCTATGGCAAGCAGTTGGGCAAACTGACCGAGGCGTTGCTGCTGGTGGCGGACAAGATGGGGGTCGAAGGGAAAGAGATCGACGACCTGCGCGAGATTGCGGTTGGGGTGAAAGAGGCGAAGGGGCGCGCGTTGGACGCGGTGAAGGCGCGGGCGGAGAAGGTGAGGGATAGGGTGGAGGTTTTGGAAGAAGGCCAGAAATTGCAGGAGTGAACTCATGGGTCGGGCTTCGGACCCAGCCCACCCTTGATAGCATGGTCGGCTAACCCAAAATGTTTGAGACACCCCTGCAAACTATTGATTATGACATAATATGCATATGGCGAAAGCTGGATCGCCTCCACATGAACCGAGTGCCGCTGCGCGATACGACTTTCGCGCACTGGCATTCCTAAGCGCCCAAAATGGACGGATTAGCTGTCCATTTTGAGTGCGCTTATGAATGCCTCCTGCGGGATATCCACTTTCCCGAACTGGCGCATCTTCTTCTTGCCGGCCTTCTGTTTGTCCAGCAATTTCCGTTTCCGGGTGGCGTCCCCCCCGTAACACTTGGCGGTCACATCTTTCCGCATCGCTGACAGGGTCTCGCGAGCGATCACCTTGCCCCCAATCGCCGCCTGAATCGGAATCTTGAACATGTGGCGCGGGATCAAGTCCTTGAGCTTTTCCACCATCGCCCGCCCCCGCATCTCTGCCCGGTCGCGGTGCACCATCATCGACAGCGCGTCCACGGGTTCATCGTTCACGAGGATCGACATCTTGACCAGATTGTCTTCGC
The DNA here is from genome assembly GCF_900143535.1 of Tateyamaria sp. Alg231-49. Taxonomy (GTDB): domain Bacteria; phylum Pseudomonadota; class Alphaproteobacteria; order Rhodobacterales; family Rhodobacteraceae; genus Tateyamaria. The sequence goes on from NZ_FRFA01000003.1 coordinate 195,697, forward strand.
GGTAACCCGTCAGTTGGTAGTCAAAGGACGCATAGCCCTTGGTCACCGATTTCAGTCGGTCATAGAAATCAAACACCACCTCGTTCAGCGGCAGGTCATAGACCGTCATCGCCCGGGACCCCGCATAGGTCAGGTCCATCTGGATGCCGCGCCGTTCCTGACACAGCTTGAGCACGTCACCGAGGTATTCGTCGGGCACAAGGATCGTCGCCTTGATCCGGGGTTCTTCCACGTGGTCGATCGTGCTCGGGTCAGGCATGTCGGCGGGGTTGTGCAGTTCGGTCATCGACCCGTCACGCTCGTAGACATGATAGATCACCGACGGTGCAGTCGTGATCAGTTCGATGTCATATTCCCGCTCAATCCGGTCGCGGATCACTTCGAGGTGCAAGAGCCCAAGGAACCCGCAGCGGAAGCCAAAGCCCAAGGCGGCGGAGGTTTCCATTTCAAAGCTGAAGGAGGCGTCATTCAGCGCCAGTTTGTCGATAGCGTCGCGCAAGTCTTCGAATTCGTTGCTGTCCACGGGGAACAGCCCACAGAAAACCACAGGTTGCGCAGGCTTAAAGCCGGGCAGCGGTTCCACGTTTTGACGTTCGTGCGTGATCGTATCGCCCACGCGTGTGTCGCGCACCTGTTTGATCGACGCCGTCAGGAATCCGATTTCACCGGGCCCAAGGCTGTCCACCACCTGCATTTCGGGGCGGAACACGCCGATGCGGTCCACGTGGTGCACGGTGTTGTTGGAAAGGAACTTGACCTTCTCGCCCTTTTTCAGCCGCCCATCGATGATGCGCACCAGAACGATGACGCCCAGATAGCTGTCATACCATGAATCCACCAGCATCGCCTTGAGCGGCGCATCGGGGTCGCCCTTGGGCGCGGGCAAGTGTTCGACGATGGCCTCAAGGGTTTCGGTGATCCCCTGCCCGGTCTTGGCCGACACCTGAATGGCGCCAGAGGCATCGATCCCGATCACGTCTTCGATCTGTTCGGCCACGCGATCACAATCAGCGGCAGGCAGGTCGATCTTGTTGAGAATAGGGACAATTTCGTGATCCGCATCGATGGCGTGATAGACATTGGCCAGCGTCTGCGCCTCAACCCCCTGAGACGCATCAACAACCAGCAAAGACCCCTCGACCGCGCGCATCGAACGGCTGACCTCATAGGCAAAGTCCACGTGGCCGGGCGTGTCGATCAGGTTCAGCACATAGGCCTCGCCGTTTGCGGCGGTGTAGTCGATGCGCACCGTGTTGGCCTTGATCGTGATCCCGCGCTCCCGCTCGATGTCCATACTGTCGAGCAGTTGCGCCTTCATATCCCGTTCCGAGACCGTGTTGGTCGACTGGATCAAGCGGTCAGCGAGCGTGGATTTCCCGTGGTCGATATGGGCGACGATGGAGAAATTGCGGATATGTGAAAGCGGTATCATGGGATGGGATATGTCGCGGAACGCCGGGTTGGTCAATGGCCCGGAGGGTCGCGGCACGCAACGGACCGTGGGGTGCTTTCGACGGACAGCGCAAATCGAGGGTTAACGCCCATATTTTATGGAGAATCGGACATGCACAGGGCGTGCACAAGGTGTGCACCGGCTGTGCACGGTTTGGTGGGTTAACAGGGAGTGCGGTGGGGTTTGTTAAGGAGGGGTTAAGCGGTTTGCCGCACGGCGGCAGCCAACACCTTAACCTCGGACACTTCTGAGATCGTTAAGCAGTTTTGTTGTGGGGGCGCACATCGTACGGTCTTTTTCGCACTCACTCCGCCTGGGCATTGGCTGTGCTCAATTTCAGCCCGTACACGCGATCAAGCTGCTGTTAAAAAATCACCCCGCGTTCAGAAAAATCACCTTTCTGCCCAAGTCTCGACACGACAAACCGGCATAGGTCGTTGAAAAAGACGTATTGAGCGCAAGGCATGGCCGATTATGACATCTATGTTCTTGATGAAAGCGACATCACGCTCAGTGATGGCGCCATTCTGGATGGTGTCAATCAGGGCGATGGTAGCCATCTGCTAGGGATTGAGATCACGCTCAACGACAACGCGTGGCGCCCGATTTCGATCACGGATGATGACGACAATTTTCAGGACAGTGACAGTTCGCAGCGGCTGGACGGAGCACAGACGGTGGACGGGGTCACATATGACTCGGGCACAACTGTAGAAGCCGAATTTTCCTTTGTTGTGACAGACGGCACCAACTCTTGGACGCTGGTGGCGTTCAACGTCAACAATTCCAACCCTGCCTATGGGACGGTCGAGGGGCTCGCCTTTGTCGGTGACCCGGGGAACTTTCCACCCGTCGGTGTGACCCTGACTGTCACCAGCACACTGGAAGGGCCCAGTTTTGACTCCGGTGACTACACCACCCCTATCTGTTTTGCAGAGGGTACGCTGATCGACACGCCGGATGGCCCATGCCCCATTGAGACGATTGCTGCAGGCGATCTGGTGACCACCGCATCCGGTGTCGCAATGCCGGTGCGCTGGCGCGGGGCGCGCCGGGTCGCACGCAAAGGCCCTTTTGCCTCGGTTGTTTTTGCACCCGACGCCATCGGCAATACGGATCCCCTTGAAACCTCTCAACAGCATCGGGTGTTGGTCACCGGCTGGAAGGCTGAATTGTTGTTTGGTGTGCCTGAGGTTTTGGTTGCCGCGGTCCATCTGGTCAACGATCACAGCGTGCGCCTGCGTCATGGCGGCTGTGTAAGCTATCATCACCTACTCCTTGATAGCCATCAGTTGGTTTGTGCCGGTGGTGCATGGACGGAAACCTTGCTGCCCGGACCCGAAGCGTTGCACAGCATGACACCTAAGGCCCGCAAAGAGGTGCTGAGCCTCTTTCCTGAACTGGCCGAGAAATTTCAGCGGGTTGATCAGAAGAATTGCGCTCAAAGCATTCTGCCCGTGCTTAAATCCCATGAAGTTCGTTCCTTTTTGCCCTGATTTGGCGCAAAATGGGAACGTGAATTGCCCCCGCCTCCGAAATTCGACATACTCTGTTCCATTCAGAGCGGCAGAACCCGCCAGAGCAGAGGTGACATTTATGAACCAGAACACGTGTCTGATCGCTGCGATTTGCGCTATCGCGCTTGTGGGCTGTTCGAGCAGCGGTTCACGCTCGTCTGCCGTCAATCCAACGATCGCCCCTGCGGTGATGTTTTCCACTGGCCCCATCTACAGCGCATGCCGCAAGGCAGACCGGAAGCAGGCCAGTCGTTCTCAGTGCGGATGTGTGCAGGCGGTGGCCAACCAGTCGCTTGATCCATCCGATCAGCGCCGGGGGGCTGGCTTTTTCACTGATCCGCAAAAGGCGCAGGATGTGCGCACTTCTGAGCGCTCTATAGACGAACGGTTCTGGCTGCGTTGGAAGGCTTATGGGGACAAGGCCGCGCAGATTTGCGCGTAACCCCGACTTACAGATCGCGCATCCACATTTGCAGCGGCTTGGCCGTCTCGGCCGTCTGATCCACATCTTGCCATTTAAAATGTGCGACCACCCCGGGCAGGCGCGCATAACCGCGTTTTTTCCAAAACGGTTCAAGCGCACGGTAAGCGGGCGGTTTCAGAGGATGATCCGGCGGACGCACAACGCCGGCAAAGCAGATTTTCTCAAACCCCATGCCCCGCGCATAATCCTCGCGCGCATCAAAGAATTGGTGCCCGATACCACGTCCCCGATAGCGCGGTAATAGGACACTTTCCCCACAATAAAATATAGTGTCGATGTCAAATGGTGTGCCATCAAATGCTTCGGCAAAGTCTTCGGCATGTTCCGACAACGGCGCCCCTGTCGACGCTCCGATCAACCAGTCACCGTCATAGACAGCCAGCGCAATTGCTTTCTCGGATATCTCATAGGCTTGCAGGTAGGTCCGCTCGTACTCCATCGTGCCTTGGTAAAGGTAGGGCCAGTCGCGGAAGACTGCGATGCGCAGGCAGGCAATGTCATCAAGGGCATCTGACAGTGCTGATCCGGTCAGCATCTCGACCTTCATGTGCTGACCTGCCGCATCCAATCTGCGAGGTTGTAATAAGTGGTCACCCGAGAAATGCGCCCGCCAGCCAGGTCAAAAAACGACCCTGCAGGCAAGGTATAGGTTTGGCCGTGCGCCTCTGGCAGGCCTGTGTCGCTCGCGAGATAGGTGCCATTCACGACGTATTCCGCAGCTGCGCGACTGCCGGACGGATCTGTCAGGATCACCATGTCACTCAGGTGCTCATCATAGCATCGCGACATATGCTCACAAAACGCGGCAAAAGCGGCCTTGCCCGTCCGCACCTGCCCCTCATTGACGTGATGGGCCAAATCCTCGGTCAGGCAGGCCAGCATCGCGTCGGTGTCACCCGCGTTAAAGGCCTCGAAATAGCGCGCGACGACCTCCATCACGCCCCCGCCTGTGCCGGGCCCCAGCGGTCCGTCAAACGCGTGATGATCTGATCGCGGGCAGAACGATAACTCTCAAGCTTGGCTTCGCGCGTCTCACCAAGGCCAGTGGGGTCAAGGATCGGCCAGTATTCGACTTCGAGGTGGTAATACCGCGTCAACTCCAGTGCGCGGCGTTGGCTGGCCGGGGACAGCGCCACCACAAGATCAAAGGAAGACAGGTCATCCCCCCACTCTTCCATTTCGTCGAAACTGCGAGAGCGATGGCGGCTGAGTTCCACACCCAGCTCCTGACAGACGGCAATGGAAAACCCGTCGATCTCCATGTCATTCTTGACCCCCACGGACTGCACATAAGTGCCTTGCCCGTAGTATTTCTTCATGATCCCCTCGGCCATGGGGGACCGGACCGCATTGTGATCACAGCAAAAGAGCACGGATTGCGGTAGGGTTTCAGTCATTTATCCACCAAAGTGCAGGACACAAATCAGGGTGAACAGGCGGCGGGCCGTGTCTGTGTCGACCTCGGCTTTGCCTTCCAGACGCTCTTGAAGAACGCGACTGCCTTCGTTGTGAATCCCGCGCCGGGCCATGTCGATGGTTTCGATCTGCGAAGGAGGCAGTTTTTTCACCGCCTCAAAGTAGCTTTCGCAGATCTGAAAGTAGTCTTTGACCACTTGCCGGAACGGCCCGAGGGACAGGTGAAACTCCGCCGCCTTTTCTGCGCTTTGCGTCTCCACATCAAAGACAAGGCGCTTATCGCGGATCGACAAACCCACCACGTACGGGCCTTCGGGAACGGCACGTCCGTCGCGAGCGGGTAGAACAAAAGTGTTGTCTTCCAGCAAGTCGAAGATGGCCACTTTCCGCTCCTGCTCGATCTCGGGCGTCGGCGGCGGCAGGTTGGCGTCATCAAGGGTTATCTGGGCGATACGAGTCATGAAAAAACAGCGGTCAGGTTACAAAGGGTCAGAAGCAAAGGCTTACGCAAGCACTCGCCGCAACACAATGGCGGAGTGCACGATTGCCTGCCTCACCGCGTCCCTCTTCTCTGATTTGAAAAAATCCCGGGGGACGCGCCGTAAGGCGAGGGGGGCTGGCCCCCTCTATTCGTTCAGCTTGCGCAACCGCGCCGTGACCGACAACCCATGCGCCTCAAGGCTTTCAGAGGCCGCAAGCCGCTCGGCCCCCGGCCCAATGGCGCGCAGGGCCTCGGGGCTCATCTGAGCAAGCGTGGTGCGTTTGACAAAGTCCATCACCGACAGACCGGAAGAAAAGCGCGCCGAGCGCGCGGTGGGCAAAACGTGATTGGGTCCGCCGATGTAGTCGCCGATGGCTTCAGGCGTCCACTGGCCAAGGAATATAGCGCCGGCATGGGTGATCTGTGCCGAGAGAGCCTCGGGGTCAGCCACACACAGTTCCAGATGCTCGGGCGCAATCCGGTCAGACAAGTCAGCGGCCACATCCAATGATGGCACCGTTACGATGGCCCCGAAATCCCGCCAGCTGGCCCCGGCAATCGCGCGCCGTTCCAGTGTTTCGAGACGTTTGTTCACCGCATCTGCTACCGCACGGCCAAATCCGGCATCCGTTGTGATCAGAAGCGATTGAGCGCTTTCGTCATGTTCGGCCTGACTGAGCAGATCGAGGGCGATCCAGTCCGGGTCGTTGTCTGCATCCGCAATCACCAGAATTTCGGAGGGGCCGGCAATCATGTCGATGCCCACCTTGCCAAAGACCCGCCGCTTGGCGGCCGCGACAAAGGCATTGCCCGGCCCGGTGATCTTGTCCACGGGCGCAATGGTGTCCGTTCCATAGGCCAGCGCTGCAATCGCCTGTGCCCCGCCAATGCGGTAAATCTCGTCCACGCCTGCAATCTGTGCGGCAAGCAGAACAAGTGGGTTCAGCACCCCGTCTGGTGTCGGCACTGTGATGGCAAGGCGCCCAACACCTGCGACTTTGGCAGGGATCGCATTCATCAAAACCGAGGACGGATAGCTCGCCAAACCGCCCGGAACATAAAGCCCAGCCGCCGATACAGGCGTCCAGCGCCAACCCAATGTGGCCCCCGCCTCATCTGTCCACTGGGCATCTTCCGGCATCTGGCGCGCGTGGTAGGCACGGATGCGTGTCGCAGCCAGTTCAAGGGCTGCGCGATCCGCGTCATCCACCTGCGCCGTTGCCACCGCAACCTCTTGAGGCGTGATCCGGAGGGTGTCAGGGGTCAGCGCAATCCGATCAAACCGTTCGGTCAGCGCAATCACCGCCGCATCCCCGCGCGCGCGCACATCCGCAATGATGTCTGCCACCACGGCATCCACATCCGGGCTGTCCTCGCGCTTGGCGTTCAGCAGCGCGGTAAAGCGGGCCTCGAAATCGGCATCACGATAGTCAAGAAACTGGGGCATTGGCATTTCTCCGTCTCTTGGGGGACATAGCGGGCCGACGGGGTGGTCTCAAGATGGTGATATGAAAGGCGCAGCGTTCGTGCGCCACCCCGGGTCAGGGTCTTGCAAGGATGCGGATCATGATCAGGTCATCCTCGAACCCGTCCGCACCCGCAATCGCGTTGGGGATCTTGCCCGCCAGCTCAAATCCGTGACGCTCATAAAGCGCGATTGCGGCTGCATTTTCTACATAGACTGACAGCTCAAGCTGCCACACGCCCATACTCAGTGCGGCGTCAATCGTGGCCATCAACAACCCATCAGCAACGCCTTGCCCACGGGCGTCCGGCACCACGTAGAGCGGGCCGATTTCGCCGCGATGCGCCGCGCGGGGCATTCCATGACGGTTGAGGCCGATCAGGCCAACCGGAACCGTGTCCAAATAGGCCAGAAACCGATCGCCCTGCGAAAGCCGCGCCTTATCCTCGTCAACCGGAACGGCCGCTGCCTCTTCTGCTGTGACAATAAAGGCCTGCGGGTGGCGCTCGATTCCATCCATTCGCAATGCCCGCCACACATCCACGTCATCCGGCGTTGCCGCGCGGATCACGAGGTCAGTCATCGTGTTCGGGCACAGATTTCGATGGCGCTGCATAGGGTCGGGTCACATCCTTCAGCGTCGCCTCAATCGCCTCGACCTGCAGCCTGATCGCGCCATCCCCGGCAAGGGTCAGCAGGATATGTCCCGCGCCGTCGGTCTCTTCCTCAAAGCTGATCGAAAGCAGGGACAGGATCAGGTCCTTGTCGCTGCGGTCGATGCCTTGGCTCGACACCGACAGCACCGTGTCAAAGGCCAGCACCGATTGCACCCGTTCGGGTGCGTGCCGACCGGCCCCTTGGTCTTCCCAGCGGAACCGGTTGATCAGCAGGGCAAAACGCCCTTGGCTGCGCGCATAGGTCATCTCGGTGATTGGGAATACGGCGTCTTGGGCAAGGGACGAGACCACTTGCAAATCGTCGCCGTCCAGCGCGCCGAGGTTCAGCGGGGCTTCGCGCCCATCTTCAAACCGTGCATCCGTCATTCGCCGTGCACCCTTTCGATCTGTGCGCCCACACCGGACAGCTTACGCACCACCTGCTCGTAACCACGATCAAGGTGATAAACCCGCCCCACCCGCGTTTCCCCTTCGGCAGCAAGGCCCGCAAGGATCAGGCTGACAGAGGCACGCAGGTCCGTGGCCATCACGGGTGCACCTTTCAGCTTGTCCACACCGGTGACTGTGGCGGTCCCGCCGTGCACTTCGATGTTGGCGCCCATGCGGGTCAGTTCAGGCGCATGCATGAACCGGTTTTCAAAGATTTTCTCTTCCAGAACGGACGTCCCTTCGGCCGTGCACAGCAGTGCCATCATCTGCGCCTGCAAGTCTGTGGGGAAGCCCGGGAAAGGTTCGGTCACCACATCCACAGCCCGGATGCGCCCGTTTTTGCGGTGCACTTTGAGGCCTTTTTCGGTCTCTTCGACGCTGATCCCGGCGGCGTCCAGCTTTTCACAGAATGCGCCAACCAGATCGATACGTCCGCCCAGCAGTTCAACCTCTCCGCCGCAAATGGCGGGGGCGAGCATGTATGTGCCCAATTCAATCCGGTCTGTCACGACCCGGTGCGTGGCCCCGTGCAGACGATCCACCCCTTGAATGGTGATGGTCGATGTCCCGTCGCCGTCAATCTGCGCGCCCATGGCCCGCAGGCAAGTGGCAAGGTCCACGATCTCGGGTTCACGTGCCGCGTTGTTGATCACGGTCGTGCCTTTGGCCAGAGTGGCTGCCATCAGGATGTTTTCGGTCGCCCCGACAGAGGCGAAAGGAAAGTCGATCACCGCGCCCTTCAGCTTGCCGCCATCGGCCTTGGCATGCAGGTAGCCATCGCGCAGGTCGATTTCTGCCCCCATCTTGGCCAACCCGTCCGTGTGAATGTCCATAGGCCGCGCACCAATGGCACAGCCCCCGGGCAGCGAAACCTCGGCACGCCCTTCACGGGCCAAAAGCGGTCCCAGCACAAGGTTCGAGGCCCGCATCTTGCGCACGATGTCATATTCAGCCCGCGTATTGATCGCCCCATGACAGGACATCGCCTGCACCTGGCCATCCTGCATCGACGTGACCTCGGCTCCCAGCGACTGAAGCAGTTGGGTCATGGTGGCAATATCGCTCAGGCGCGGCGCATTGGTGAGCGTCAAAGGCTCATCACTCAGAAGCGTCGCTGGCATCAAAGCCAGACAGGCGTTCTTGGCCCCCGCAATTGGAATCTGCCCATTGAGCGGCCCATTGCCGCGCACCACAATACTATCCATCGTCCTGCTCCTTGCCTGCCTGATCCGCTTTGTCCGTATCCGTTCGCGCCTTGGCTTGTGCCTTGCGCCGGCCCAGATTCGCTTTGAGGGCTGCCTTGAGGCGGGCCTCGCGATCATCCTTGGCCTTGGAATTGGGTGCGGTTTTATCTGCCATAGAGCCTCTCTAGCGCAGGGGTGCGGGGCCGTCCAGAATGGGGTTGCGCGGGGGGTCGTTTGAGGCTAGTCACCCGCCCACGGCGCTGTGGTAGCTCAGTGGTAGAGCACACCCTTGGTAAGGGTGAGGTCGAGAGTTCAATCCTCTCTCACAGCACCAGACCTTCCAATTCCCGAATGACACGGCGTTCCCAGTCATATGTCTGGTCTCGACTTACGCGCATCCCAGCGGGCTACGCTAAGTGCGAGAGTTCAATCCTCTCTCACAGCACCATCTTTCTCACCCCAATGACACGGCGCTCGCAGTCTTGCGGTGGGGTCTCGACTTACGCACATCCCCACGAACGATACGGGCCACCTCGCGGTAAGCTAACACATCCCAACTTTGCCCAGTTTACGTCTTACTTAAGAACCATGTGTATCTCTTTGGTCATCACCAAACCTAACGGAGAGATGATCATGGCTTTGGGCGCTTCATTGATGGCATTTGTGTTTGCCTGCGCGGCAGCGGGGGTGACGCTTTTCCTTGGTTTTTCGGTCGTGATCGCGGTTCTGGCCTATTCCAGCGTCGGCGCAGTCAGTCTGCTTCTGGCCGTCTGGATAGCGGATATGTTTACCAAGGACGCGGCGCACGTTTCACAAGTGTCGAGTCACAGGGTGACCAGCTAAGGTCCCGATCCCTCTGAATAACCGGGTTTGAAAACCGCACAGGCCATCGTAGTGCCATGTGCTGGCTTTCGCCAACGCACCGGTCATGCGCGATAAAGTGACCGAAAAATGCGGCATCTACTCGGCACGAACACTGGGCTGTTTCCTGACTTGCCCATCTGTTGACGCCGCTTGCGTCGCTGAACCGGTCAGCCCTAGTTTTGCTTAGCCCTGATCCAGCGTCAACGTCACCCGGTCTCCGGCAAACCAACTGCGTCCGTATTCCACCGGGCGGCCTTCTCCATCCACATTGACGCCCACACTGCGCAGGATCGGAGCGCCTTCGGCGATGCGCAGGTGCAGGGCCTGTGTTGCCGTCGCCGCCTTGGCCGTCAGCCGCGTTGACGTACGGGTATAGTCTACGACGCCGCCGGTTCGTAGCGCGTCCGTCACCGATGCCGACGACTGCAGAGCGCGGGGCAGTTCCGGAAACCGCGCCGCGGGAAAAACGGATCGAAACAGCGCGATCGGTTGTCCGTCAGCAAGGCTGAGCCCCTCGTAAACATGCACCAATGCGCCCGCCTCAATATCCAGCGCTTCGCGTTCGGCGCTGCTGGGCAGGCGGGTCTCGACCGACAGCACCTCTTTGGCTGGGATACGCCCGGCGGCGGCGACATTCTGGTGAAAGCGCACACGTTTGCCGATGGGATAATCCGTGGGTGTCTGTGCCACAAACGCCCCCGCCCCGCGTCGCGTATGCACGATGCCTTGATCGACAAGATGGCTCAACGCGTGGCGCACTGTGTGACGGTTCACGCCAAACCGGGTGGCAAGCTGTGCCTCGGTCGGGAGTTTGTCACCGGGCATATAAAGCCCACCGCTGATTTCGCCCGAAAGCGTTGCTGCGATGGATTTCCAGATCGGCGTGCGTGCCATGGGTCGCAAAACTTTCACATGAATTGGGTGGACGGGCGCGGCGCGCGGGTCTATGATTTGTCTAGTTGTATAGTGATCTCGACAACTTCGCAAGGTGTATAGATGGACGGAACTCTGGATCCCAATGCTGCCCGCAAGGCGTGGCTGTCAGTTCTGGCCAAGGCCGATGCGGATGCGGTCGGCGCCCTATGGGCTGAAACGGGCCTTGCCCCCGAACACAGCGTGTTGCGCGCGCCAGAAATTGGCGCGGTGATGGTGCGCGGGCGTGCAGGGGCGGTGGGCGCTCCGTTCAACATGGGTGAAATGACGGTGACCCGGGCGTCTGTCCGACTGGCCACGGGCGAGGTCGGCCATGGCTATGTGCAGGGGCGCGGCAAGGATCACGCGCGCACGGCTGCGTTGGTCGATGCTCTGATGCAAACTGATCAGGCGGGTGTTGTCGAGGCCGGTGTGCTGACCCCGCTGCGCGATGCGGCCAGCACCCGCAGGGCAACCCGTGCGGCCAAAGCCGCCGCCACCAAGGTCGACTTTTTCACCATCGCACGCGGAGAAGACTGATGGATCACGCCAGCCTTGCCGGAGGGTTCACCAACCCGCCGCATCAATCTGCAAACGCTTTTCGCGCTGTGATGCAGGCCATGGCGCGCCCCGGTACGATTCACGACTTGGACGGCGCGGTCCCGCCCGCGCCTTTGTCAGTGGCAGCGGGCACCGTCATCATGACACTGTGTGATCCGGAAACAGGCGTACATCTGGCCGGGCAGTATGACGTGCCCGAAGTCCGCGACTGGATCACCTTTCACACCGGCGCCCCGCTGGTCAACGCGAACGCAGCCAGTTTTGTGGTGGGCACGTGGGATGCGATCCCCATAGATATCCTCGCCCTTGGTACGCCGGAATACCCGGACCGGTCCGCCACAGTAATTGTGGAAACGCCCGAAATCATGACGTCCGGGGCCACCCTGCGCGGGCCGGGGATCAAGGGCACCGCAGCGCTGAACCTGCCAGAGATAAAGGCGTTCCAACGTAACGCGCTCCTGTTCCCGCTGGGCCTTGATTTCATGTTCACCAGCGGGGCGCAGATCGCCGCCCTGCCTCGCAGCACAAAGGTGTCCTGACCATGTATGTAGCCGTCAAAGGGGGCGAAAAAGCCATTGATGCCGCCCACGCGTGGCTTGCCGAAGAACGGCGCGGGCCTGAGGATGTCGCTGAGCTAAGCGTCGATCAGATCAAGGAACAGTTGAAACTGGCCGTAAACCGGGTGATGGCCGAAGGCTCACTTTATGACCCTGACCTCGCAGCACTCGCCATCAAACAGGCGCGCGGGGACATGATCGAAGCGATCTTTCTGATCCGCGCCTATCGCACCACCCTGCCCCGCTTTGGCGGCTCTGAACCGGTAGACACGGACGCTATGGCCTGCGACCGGCGGGTGTCGGCCACGTTCAAGGACGCGCCCGGTGGGCAGGTGCTGGGGCCAACATTTGACTACACGCACCGTTTGCTGGATTTCAAACTGGCAGCAGACGGCGAGACGCCCAAGGCGGCGGAGCGGGCAGAAGAACCGGCGCCCAAACCGCACATCATGTCCTTTCTCGACCGCGAAGACTTGATTCAACCCGAACCAGAAGGGGCGGACACCCCGCCCGATCTCACCCGCGAACCGCTGGAACTGCCTGCCGCGCGCGCTCTGCGCCTTCAGTCGCTGACGCGCGGGGATGAGGGGTTCGTATTGGGCATGGCCTACTCGACCCAACGCGGCTACGCGCGCAACCACGCCTTTGTGGCCGAGCTGCGGATTGGCACATGCGCGGTTGAAATGGACATCCCAGAACTGGGTTTTGCGATTGAGATCGGCGAAGTCGAGTTGACCGAATGCGAAACGGTGAACCAGTTTCAGGGCTCCAAAACCCAGCCACCCCAGTTCACGCGCGGCTACGGGCTGGTGTTCGGGATGTCAGAACGCAAGGCGATTTCGATGGCTTTGGTGGACCGCGCGCTGCGCTGGAAAGAGCTGGGTGAAGACAATGTCGGCGCGCCTGCGCAGGACGAAGAATTTGTTCTTTATCATGCAGATAACGTTCAGGCGACGGGATTTCTGGAGCATATCAAACTGCCCCACTACGTTGATTTCCAGTCTGAATTGGAACTAATCCGCAAGCTGCGCCGCGAAGCGATGGACCGCGTGCCCAATCAGGAGGCGGCGGAATGACGAACCTCTGTGAACAATCAAAGGCAGGCGTCGAAGTGTTCGTCTCAGGTGTGGTCGCGCCGATCACTCGAACCGATCAACTGATCAACGGTCGTTCCCAAAATGATGCCGCCAATGGCAACGCTCAGCACGATCATCACGATGATTTGCATCTCTCATCCCTCTCAGGCGCCCCGCACACGGAATACGAGCAAATTGAGGCAATAGAATGACGGATTACAACTTTGCCTATCTGGACGAGCAGACCAAGCGGATGATCCGTCGCGCGATCCTCAAGGGGCTCGCCGTACCAGGATATCAGGTGCCCTTTGCCAGCCGTGAGATGCCAATGCCCTATGGTTGGGGCACCGGCGGGGTGCAGGTATCTGCCGCAGTGATGACCGCACGGGATGTGTTCAAGGTCATCGATCAGGGAGCAGACGATACCACCAACGCAGTGTCCATCCGCCGTTTTTTTGAACGCACCGCAGGTGTCGCCACGACCGAGGCGACCAGCGCGGCGAGCGTGATCCAGACCCGCCACCGCATTCCCGAAGAGCCGCTGAGCGAAGACCAGATCCTAGTCTATCAGGTGCCGATCCCGGAACCCTTGCGCTTTCTTGAACCTTCCGAGGTGGAGACGCGTAAGATGCACAGCCTCGAAGACTACGGGCTGATGCATGTGAAGCTCTATGAGGACATCAGCGCACATGGTGCCATCGCGACCGCTTATGCCTATCCGGTAAAGGTTGAAGGGCGATACGTGATGGACCCGTCGCCGATCCCAAAGTTCGACAATCCCAAGATGGAAATGTCAGCCATCCAGCTGTTTGGTGCGGGACGCGAGCAACGGATTTATGCCCTGCCGCCCTATACCCAAGTCGTCAGCCTCGATTTCGACGACTATCCGTTTGAGGCCAGCAAGGCCGATCATGCCTGCGGGCTTTGTGGAGCAACAGAAAGCTATCTGGACGAATTGATCGTGGATGACGCGGGCAATCGGATGTTCATGTGTTCAGACACAGATTACTGCGAGGGCCGCCGCCGCGCCGGCCATGTGGGCGCACAAGGCGTGCCCCTTGAACAAGAGGGAGCGGCATGAGCACGTTTGGAATAGATCATATCGGATTAACCGTCGCGGACCTGACCGCCTCACGGAATTTCTTTGTAGACTGCCTTGGCTGGACGCAGTTTGGCGGCAATGACGCCTATCCGTCGGCCTATGTGACCGATGGGGTGGCCAAACTGACCCTCTGGCAGCAACGTGGTGATACCGGTTTTGACCGTCATGAAACGGTTGGCCTGCACCACACAGCACTGAAGGTCGCCGATCGCGCCACGCTGGATGCGCTCTTTGAAAAGGTGCGGGACTGGCCCGGCGTCGTGGTCGAATTTGGGCCTGAATTTTCGGGCAAGGGTCCAAAAGTCCATTGCATGTTACGCGAACCGGGCGGAACCCGATTGGAGCTGTCTTATGACCCAAGATAACCCGCTGTTGCAGGTCGAAGGACTGTCCAAATTCTATGGCCACCGGATTGGCTGTGCAGATGTTGGCTTTGATCTTTACCCCGGCGAAGTCATGGGTATCGTAGGCGAATCCGGGTCAGGCAAATCGACGTTGCTCAACTGTCTGGCCGGCCATCTGCCCCCGGATCAGGGACGCGTGATGTTTGACACCCGTGCGGATGGCATGCGCGACACCGTCACCATGTCAGAACCCGAACGCCGTATGCTGGGGCGCACCGACTGGGCCTTTGTGCACCAGCATGCGCGCGATGGATTGCGCATGAATGTGAGTGCAGGCGGCAATGTGGGCGAACGGCTGATGGCTGTGGGCGCGCGTCACTATGGTGACATTCGCGGGACCGCCATCGACTGGCTGGACCGGGTGGAGATTGCCGAGGACCGCATCGATGACCGCCCCCGCCAGTTTTCTGGTGGCATGCAGCAACGCCTTCAGATCGCGCGCAATCTGGTGACGGGGCCACGTCTGGTGTTCATGGACGAGCCGACCGGTGGTCTGGATGTTTCGGTTCAGGCCCGGCTGCTTGATCTGTTGCGCGGTTTGGTACGCGAGATGGGTCTGAGCGCGATCATCGTCACCCATGACCTCGCTGTTGTGCGTTTGCTGGCGCACCGGCTGATGGTGATGAAGGACGGATATGTCGTTGAAACAGGCCTTACCGATCAGGTGCTGGACGATCCGCAGCATGGGTACACCCAGCTGTTGGTGTCGAGTGTGTTGCAGGTGTGAGCGCCCATTGGGGGGCCAGCCCCCCAAACCCCCCGTGGTATTTTAGGTCAAAAGAAACATGACAATGATCAAAATAGAAAATGTCGCCAAAAGCTTTGTTCTGCACAATCAGGGCAGTGCGATCATCCCGGTGATGGACGGGGCCGCGCTGTCAGTCGCCGCTGGTGAGTGCGTGGCGCTGGTTGGGGCCTCGGGGGCGGGCAAATCCACACTGATGCGCATGATCTATGGCAACTACACAGCGCAGGCCGGGCGCATCATGGTCGGGGATGTTGATGTGGCCAGTGCCGCACCGCGCGAGATACTGGAATTGCGCCGCACGACACTTGGCTATGTGAGCCAGTTTCTGCGTGTGGTCCCCCGTGTCCCCACACTTGAGGTGGTCGCAGAACCCCTGCGTGCGGTTGGCGTGGACAGCGCTGCAGCCGAAATGCGTGCGCGCGATCTGCTGTCCCGGCTGAACATTCCCGAACGGCTCTGGACGCTTAGCCCGACCACCTTTTCGGGGGGCGAACAACAACGTGTGAACATCGCGCGGGGTTTTGCCTTTGAATACCCGGCGATGCTGCTGGATGAACCCACTGCCAGCCTTGATGCGACCAATCGGGCCGTGGTGCTGGACCTGATCCTTGCCGCCAAGGCGCGTGGGGCAGCCATTGTTGGCATTTTCCATGATGAAGCTGCGCGGACCGAAGTGTGTGACCGCGAGGTAGATGTCAGTGTCTTTACCCCCGGGGTCGCGGCATGAGCGGTCGGCTGATTGCGGTTGTTGGCCCCTCCGGCGTTGGCAAGGACACGGTGATGGAGGCCATGGCGCAGGCTGATCCCCGCCTTGGCCTTGTGCGCCGTGTGATCACCCGGCCCAGCGCAGCGGGCGGAGAGGTGTTTGAGGGCGTCAATGTGGCCGAGTTCAAAGCGCGGCTTGCCGAGGGCGAGTTTGCATTGCACTGGGGCGCGCATGGGCTGTTTTACGGTGTACCTGCGGATGTCGACGCCGACCTTGGGGCCGGGCGCGACATGCTGGTGAACCTGTCGCGCGGGGTGCTGGTTGAGGCATCCTTGCGTTTTCCCGGTCTCGTCACCATCGCCCTCACGGCAACCCCAGAGGTTCTGGCCGCCCGTCTTGCCGCACGTGGGCGCGAGGACGCGGATGAGATCAAACGACGGCTGGCGCGTGCAGGGTCCGGGTTGCCCGATGGCGTTCCCGCGATCACAATCGACAACTCCGAGTCGTTAGAAACAACTGTGCAGACTGCCCTCGCAGCACTTTATCCGGTCAGGGCGTAGCGGTGGATTTGATGGAACTTTCCAGCGTCGTCTTCGCCCAGAAGGGTCAGACCGTTGATCCTGTAGGGCGCGAGATCAAGGGCGGACACCGGAGCCGCGAGCGCGCGTTGAACGCGTTCACAAACGTCGGCCTCCAACTTTCCGCTCAGCGTCAGGTGAAAGCGGAACTGATCGAGCACGTAAGGGTAACCCCAACGCATCAGATGTGCCTCCTGGGCGGCACTCAGTCGAGAGGCACGGCGCTTGGCCAATTCGGCTTCGTTCGGGGGCGTGCGGAAAGCATCCAATTCTTGGACGGCACGCCCCGCCAGAGCGCCAAGGGCCGAGGCATCGCCCGAAGGCACCAAAGCCACAAAGCGGCCCAGACGGGCCAGTTCCAACCCTTCCAGCGTGACCAGGGCTGCATCGGCGCACAATGTGGCCACCGCATCAGCCAGACCTTGGGCTGTCATCCCCTCTGCCAGCCGGAAGGGCGGTTTGATTGTGCCGTGGAACCCATATTTGCGCGGCGTGGCTGTGATCTGTGCGACGTCCAGTCCGTCCATGCTGGGGTGCGCCTGCGCAGCCCCGGCCGCGCTGTCCCATCCCAGCCATTTTGCCCCGAATTCGGCCAACGGCGTACCGGGTGCGGGCGTGTAGTAGATGGCGTAGCGCGTAAACATATTCGATCCCATTCCAGTTTGAGATGACATCCACATGACACAAGAAACGATCCTCGCCAACGCCAAGCTGATCCTTAGGGATGAGGTCGTCACCGGCTGCCTGAAATTAAACGATGGGGCAATCAGCGCGATTGATACAGGAGCGTCGGTACCCTCAGGTGCGCTCGATTGCGGCGGCGACTATCTGGCCCCCGGGCTGATTGAACTGCACACCGACAATCTTGAACGCCATATCTCGCCCCGCCCCGGAGTTGCTTGGCCGCACAGCGCCGCAATCCTTGCCCATGACCGCGAAATGGCGGGCTGCGGGATCACCACCGTTTTTGATGCAATGCGCGTGGGGTCTATCCCTTCGGCCAAGGCGCGGTACAAGAAATACGCCCGCGAGTTATCTTCTGAAATGCTCGCATTGCGCGCCCGCGGGGCGCTCAAGGTCAGCCACTTCCTCCACCTGCGGGCCGAGATTTGTTCTGAGACCCTGACCGAGGAGTTGGCTGAGTTCACACCTGACGACCGCGTCGGCATCGTTAGCCTGATGGACCACACCCCAGGGCAGCGTCAGTTCCGCGACATCGCCAAGATGAAAGCCTATGTGATGGGCAAAAATAACCTCAGCGCAGATGAATTCGCCGAGCATCTCGCCAAACTGCAAGGATTGCAGAAACGGCTTGGGGCCGCACACGAGGCAGCGGCAGTGCAAGAAGGCCTGCGACTGGGGGCCGTTCTGGCCAGCCACGATGACACCACAGTCGAACAGGTCGCAACCTCTGCTGTGCACGGCGTGACGATGGCTGAATTTCCCACGACTGTTGAAGCAGCGCAGGCGTGTCGCGACCACGACATTGCGATCATCATGGGCGCGCCAAACCTTGTGCGGGGTGGTTCACATTCTGGCAATGTGGCCGCCAAGGACTTGGCCGAGCGGGATCTGCTCGACATTGTTTCGTCTGACTATGTGCCCGCCGCTCTGCTGATGTCAGCGGTGCAGCTGGGTGAAATCTGGGGGGATATGGCGCGCGGGCTCGCTACCGCCACGGCCAATCCCGCCCGATCTGTGGGTCTAAAGGATCGTGGTGTGTTGGAGATCGGCAAGCGGGCGGATGTGGTCCGCTTTGCGCTGGATGATCATACGCCCGTGGCGCGTCAGGTCTGGAGCCTTGGCGCACAAGTCGCCTAAAGGCAGAAAGGACCCCCGCACAGACACACTGCGCGAGGGTCAGTCCCGAGTGGATTATGGCAGCAGGACGCTGTCGATGACGTGGATCACGCCGTTCGATGCCAGAATGTCGGCTTGGACAACGTTCGCTTTTTCGACTTTGACGCCATTGCGGCCATCAATGTGCAGGTCCGCGCCGTTCACTGTGGTGACGCCCAGACGTTGACCGGCAAGATCAGTGGACAGCGTTTGACCGGGCACAACGTGATACGTCAGGATCGCAACCAGTTTGTCTTTGTTTTCAGGCAACAGCAGGCTGTCGACAGTGCCGGCTGGCAGCTTGGCAAAGGCTGCGTCTGTTGGGGCAAAGACAGTGAAGGGGCCCGGGCTTTTCAGCGTATCAACGAGACCAGCGGCCTGCACAGCAGCCACCAGAGTGGTGAAAGAACCGGCGGCGACAGCTGTATCGACGATATCAGGTTCTGAGCTGAATTCGGCACAAGCACCGAGAGCTGCGAGGGTGGCACCGGCAACGGTCATTTTCATAAAGCTACGGCGTTTCATATCTTAGTCTCCTTGGTCAGGTGGGGCGCGGGCGGCCATCACTCTTGTCGTGTTGCATTTGTGGGTGGGAATTTTTCCCACACGAGGCGAAGTGACGCACGATTGAAGAAAATCAAGGAATCTCGTGGAAAAAAATTCCACGCGCGCTTAATTTAATGTCATGGCAAGCATCGACCCATCCAACGCATCCGACGCATTTGTTCGTGTTCTCAGAGGGTTACTTCGCCCTCTGGTGCGCACAATGATTGCACGTGGGCTGACGGCGCCAGTAATCTATGCACTGCTCAAACGGGTCTATGTCGAGGTCGCTCAAGAAAGTTTTGGCCTGGACGGCACCCCGCCAACCGACAGCCGCATCGCAATGTTGACCGGCGTACACCGCAAAGACATCCGCACGATCCGCGCCGAAACCGATGACGGCACGTCTGAGGCACGGCGCAAAAGTGCACTGCTGGCCACGATCATCGGGCAATGGATGTCGCATCCTGACTTTACCGATGCATCTGGCGCGTCACTGCCCCTGCCCCGCGCGTCCGACGACGGCGAGAGTTTCGAAACTCTTGTCCGATCGATCAGCAAGGATGTGCGCCCGCGCACTGTGCTGGACGAATTGGAACGCGGCGGTCTTGTCACGGCAAAAGACGACCTTTTGCACCTGAACGCCGAGGCAATCGTGGGCACCGCCACCGCATCCGACAAAGAGGCGTTCTTTGGCGCCAACGTCGGTGATCATTTGGCCGCCGCCACAGAAAACCTGCTCGCGGACACACCACCCTTCTTTGAACGCTCGGTTTTCTACAATCAGATGACGCCCAAAGCCGTGGACGACATCGAGGACTCTGCCCGCGCACAGGCGCAAGCCATGCTCGAAGAGCTCAACCGCCAAAGCAGCGCCGCCCATCGGCGTGACAAAGGCAAAAGCGGGCCGCGCCAACGCTACCGTCTGGGGGTTTATTTTTACCGCGAAGACGCGGATACAGACACAGACACACAAGGGCCGGACAAGACGTGACACGCCTCAATCGACGCCACATATTGAGCCTGATGGGGGCAACAGCGCTGACAGGGTGTGCCCCGGCCATATCTACGTCACAACTGGGCGATGACCCGTTTGAAGGCGGCATCGGCGGCACCGGGATCGTGGGACTGATGACAGGCACCGGCAGCGTGCTACTCAACGGCTTGCGAGTCGAAATACCCGGCACCACCCGCATCTTTGCCAATGGGAGTGCGGCAAGTGACAGCATGCTGGTGCCGGGCACAGCCCTTAGCATGGTGGCCTACGCCCGCCGTGGCCGGTTCGAAGCGCAACAGATCGACATCGACGCGCCGCTGATCGGCACGCTCACGCGCACATCGCGCGGTTTTGCGATCAACGGAACGTCCGTGCAGATCGCCCGTGCGGCCGCCTTTGCCGGTCAGCGCGTGGCAGCGCACGGGCTGTGGCAACCCGATGGGTCCCTGCGCGGCAGCCTTGTTCAGGCCATCCCAAGCGACACAGACAGCGTCGCAGGTGTGGCCGTTGGCAGCCCAGGCACAGGTTGGAAGATCGGACAAACCCCCGTCGCCTTGCCAGAGGGCGGAATTTTGATTGCGGGCCAGTTCGCCATCGCTGCGGGCAAATTCGCTGACGGCACCCTCACCGCCACATCGTTGGAACTGGGGCGATTCCGGGGTGGGCAAGCCCTGCGCCAATTGTCCATCGAAGGATACCTTGAACCCATCGCAGCCGCCCCCGGCTTCCGCATTTCTGGCCTCGGTCACAGCTTTGATCGCCGCCTTGCGCTCAACCCGTTTGCGCAAGCGCGCGCGCTCTATTTTGGCCCCTATGACGGACGGTTCCGGGCGCGTCGCGCGGTCGTACTGCCCGAAAATCAAGGAACACGTCAGGCCCTGCTGCGCCCTGCCGAGGGTGAAAATTTTGCCCAAGGACTGACAGGCACAGCCGCCAAACCCATCGACACACAATAAGGCCGGATTAGACGGACACAGCCGCCAACAGCGTGTCCCGCTCGATCTCGTCGCTACGTCCGCTCAACTTTTCCGCGCCACGTTCCAGAACCAGAAACTGATCGCCTAACTCTCGGGCAAAGTCGAAATACTGTTCGACCAGCACGATGCCCATGTCACCCCGATCTCGAAGCTGCGCAATCACGCGGCCAATCTGCTGGATAATATTGGGCTGGATGCCCTCGGTTGGCTCGTCCAGCAGCAACAGTTTGGGTCGGGTCACAAGGGCGCGCGCGATGGCCAACTGTTGTTGCTGACCGCCAGACAAATCGCCCCCGCGCCGGCCAAGGAACTCCTTGAGGATCGGGAACAGGTCGAAAATCTCTTCTGGCACGGACCGTTCAGACCTTGGCAGGCAGGCAAAGCCAGTTTCGAGGTTCTCTTTCACTGTCAGAAACGGAAAAATCTCGCGCCCTTGTGGGACATAGGCCACCCCGGCTTGCGCAAGCGTATGTGCCGAGGCGCGGCCAATCTCGACCCCGTCCAACATGTAGGTCCCGCCCAAACGGGGGTGTGTGCCTGAGATGGCCTTGAGCAGGCTCGTTTTGCCCACGCCATTGGTGCCCATCACGCAAGTGACCTCACCGCGCTTGGCCGTGACGCTGACCCGGTTCAGGATCTGACTGCCGCCATAATGCAGCGTGAGGTCCGAAATGCTGAGGACGTTATCTGCCAAGATACACCTCGATCACTTTCTCATTTGCGGTGACGTGATCCAAGCTGCCCTCGGCCAGCACCGATCCTTCGTGCAGCACCGTTACCTTGCAGTTCAGACGACGCACAAACTCCATATCATGCTCGACCACGACCACGGCCCGGGTCTTGGCCGCCTCCACCAGAATATCTGTCGTATGCTCCCGCTCTGCCGGGGTCATGCCCGCCGCAGGTTCATCAACCAGCAACAGGCGCGGGTCCTGCGCCAGCAGCATTCCGATCTCAAGCCACTGCTTTTGCCCATGGCTCAACTCACCCGATTTGCGCGGCAGTTGGTCCGTCAGACCAATTTCTTCGGCAAGCTTTGCCACCGCCTCGTGATCTTCGCGCGCGGGGCGAAAACGTAAGACAGCCCACGGGCTGCGGTCCTTTTTCAGCGCCATCATCAGATTGTCGGCGACGCTCTGATCCTCGAACACCGTCGGGCGCTGGAATTTGCGGCCAATGCCTGCTTGGGCGATCTGGCTCTCGCTTAGCTTCAGCAGCGAGCGGGATTTTTCACCGAACAGCACAGTGCCCTCATCCGGTTTCGTCTTGCCCGTCACGATGTCCATGAAGGTGGTTTTACCCGCCCCATTAGGCCCAATCACGGCACGCATTTCTGGCTCACCGATCTGAAAGGACAGGTTGTTGATTGCCTTGAACCCGTCAAAGGTTTTGGAGACACCCGAGACTTCGAGAAGTGTGCTCATTTGTTCGCCTCACTTTCGCGCAAAGAACCGGCATCAGGCCCAAGGTCTGCACCGTGGCGGTTGGGGCTTGGGATCATGTCGAGCAGCCCCCCGATACCCTTGGGCGCGAACAGCGTGACCGCCACAAAAGAGAACCCAAGCAGCACGGTCCACCAGTCCACCCATGAGATCGTGTAAAAGCCAAGGTTGATATCCGGCGCCTGCCCGCCTGTGAACCAAGTGGAAACAAGCGAGACAAAAGCCGCCCCGATCACCGCGCCATAAAGGCGTCCGCGCCCGCCGATGGCGACCCAGACCGCAAGGTAGATCGAGGCGATGGGCGCAATCTCTGCCGGGTTGATGATACCGGCTTGTGGGTAATAGAGCGCCCCCGCGACGGCGGCGATCACCGCCGTCAGGGTAAAGATGGTCAGCTTATATGCCTCGACAGAATAGCCCAGAAAACGCACCCGCGCCTCGTCATCACGGATCGCGCGAATGACTGACCCGAACTTGCCCGACACGATCCAAGCACACAGCAGATAGGCAAGGCCAAGGCCCAAAGCCGAAGCCCACAGGAACCAGATCGACACCGTGGATTGTGGCACGTCGCCCAATCCGGGCAGGTTTTGCAGACCGGACAAACCGTTATTGCCACGCAGTCCACTGTCGTTCTGAAACAGATAAAGCGCGAGGGCCAGCGTCATCGCCTGGGTCAGGATCGACAAGTACACGCCCGTCACACGGCTGCGGAAGGCAAGCCAGCCAAATACCAGAGCGAGCAGCCCCGGCACAATCACGATGGCCGCCAGTTGCAGCGGCAAGGAATGTGCAAAGGCCCAGATTGGCGGGAATTCCGAGGCCCCGACCACGCCGAATATCTGCGTCGCAATCCCTTGGGAAATCTCCCCGGCTGTGGGCGGCAAGGGGGCTGCCGCAAGGCTTTGCACCACAATGATCTCGGTGCGGGCATACATCAGCCACATGCCGATGGCGTAGCCGCCAATGCCGAAGAACGCCATGTGGCCAAGGCTGAGGATTCCGCAGTAGCCCCAGACCAGATCCATCGCGAGCGCGACCATGCACAGGCACAGGGTCTTGCCCAGAGTTTTGACAAAGCTAGTCGAGATGACGCCAATCCCGAACCCTTCGGCAAGGATCGTGACGCTGATGGTGAAAAGCGCGAGGCACGCCATAAAGATCAGAACCGACGGGTGGCGCGCGATGAAGCTGCGGGACTGGAGGCCCGCCTCCAGACCTCCGTGGTATTTTGGGTCAGAAGAAACTGTATCGGTCATATCAAGCCTCCGCTGCGCGGCCCTTGAGGGCGATGATGCCGCGGGGACGGAACTGGATGAACAGGATGATAAAGAGGATCATGTAGGTTTGGGCCGCCAGCGTGTTGGACGGGTTCAGCCATTCGATCCCTTTTTGCATCGTGCCGACCATGGCGGCCCCCAACAGGGTGCCCCAGATGTTGCCGACGCCACCAACAACCACTGTCATAAAGGATTGGACGATATAGTCGGACCCCATCTCGGACGTGACCTTGGCATATAGCCCGATGGCGACCCCGGCGATGCCCGCGATGCCCGACCCGAACCCAAAGGTCAGCATGTTGATCCGATCCGGGTTGATCCCCATCGACGCCGCCATGCGCGGGTTTTGCGTGACAGCCCGGACCTCAAGCCCAAGGCGCGTGCGGTTCATCACGATCAGGAAGATGGCGAGGAAGATCAGGGCAAGGATGAAAATCGCGATCCTGATATAGCTGATCGACACGATGTCGTTGATCACCATGGACCCATCGAGCCAGCCGGGAGCTGTAAGCGGCCGGGCTTGGGTCCCAAAGATGTTCTTGGCCAGCTGTTGCAGCGCGATGGACACACCGAAGGTGGCCAGCAGTGTCTCCAAAGGTCGATGATAAAGCCAGCGGATCACCAAGCGCTCCATCGCGACCCCAGCCGCAAAAGTCACCATAAAGGCCAGCGGAATGGCCAGCAGGATCGACAATGTGTGATCGGGCACGAACAGCTGCACCACATAGCCCGTATAAGCGCCCATCATGATGAATTCGCCATGGGCCATGTTGATCACCCCCATCACGCCAAAGGTGATGGCGAGGCCGATCGCGGCGAGGAAATAGATCGAGGCAAGCGAGATCGCATCAAGCGCGAGGTCTGCCGTCTGATTCAATGCGACGGACGTCTCAATATCGCTCAGCACCGCTTGTGCCGCGATTGCAACACCGGGTGGGGCACCGATGAAAACCTCGTAGAACTGATACGCACCAAGGGCCGTGTCGATCTCTTCCGTGGTTGCCGCCGGTTCTGCGAGGCCCTGTTCTACCAGCGTTGCAAAGGCCGCGTTGCGCGCACTGTCTGTATCAAGGCTTGCGACCTGCACACCGGCGACAGTGTCGCCATCAATATTGCGGATCAGTGCTTCGCGTACTTCGTTCGCGGGGATCAATGGTGGGGCAAGATCAGCCCGTACAAGCAGATCGTATGCTTCGGTCTTAGGCAGGGCTTCATCCCCTGGTGTGACGACGCGGATAACTTCGGGGCCCACTGGCACGGCCTCGCCGACCTCAATCCGGGTGGCAACAAGTGGGTTCAAAGCAGCGCGGGCATCCACACCCAGATCGCCCGCGAAGTAGGAAATCGCGTCAATCTTTTCATTGTCATCTGCACCGAACTCGATTGTCAGCAAGCGTTCTAGCCGTGTCATCTGGTCAGAAAGGGCCGGGTCGGTTTCGCCTTCCATCACGTCGCGCAAGGCAGGTAGGTGGGTCTCGTCCGGATCGCGTGAAATCGCCTCCAGCGCGGTAAAACGGACAGTTGCATCCGGATCAATCAGCTGGAACTTCACCAGACCGGCGGCAATCAATCCACGCACACCGCTGTTTGGTTTGAGCTGTTTGAAACGATCGTCCGGGACTTCTCCCAGATCAGTGCCATCGCCAACATCGAAAATGCGGATCGTGTCGCGGTCGATCTCTTCGGCAAAGACGAACAGGCCAGTTTCTTCGTCCAACCACATCTCTTTGTTTTGCCAACGTTCCAACACCGCTTGAGCGGCAGGCAAACCGCTGTCGATCAGCGCATCGATGGCAACCTGAATGGTTTTGCGGGACGCTTTGGCCAGCAGGTCTGCATGGGTCTGCATCACTTGCTGAATGGGGGCATCTGCGTTTTGGGCAGAGGCTGGAAATGCGAGGCCAAGGCAAATCAAGAAGGCCAGAAATCGTTGCATGTATACCTGCCCCAAGGTGATCAGAGGGCGGATATTCCGCCCCCCGAAAAGTCTTTAATTCAGATTAGTAGTTGGATTCGATCTGCACGCAGGTGCTGGTTTCGGTGTTGTACATACCGCAACCCAGCTCTTTCCAATCCGACTTGAGAACAGCCGACTCGGGCAGGAAGTCTGTCCATGCATCGCCCGGAACCGGCTCGGTCGCCGAGATGATGTCGAACTGACCGTCCGCCTGGATTTCACCGATCAGAACCGGCTTGGCCAAGTGGTGGTTGGGCAACATTACAGCGGTGCCGCCTGTGAGGTTCGGGAACTCTTGACCGTACATCGCGGTGCGCACGGCATCGACGTCTGTGGTGCCAGCCGCTGTGGCCGCGTTCACCCACATGTTAAAGCCGATAAAGTGGGCCTCCATTGGGTCGTTGGTCACACGCTCTTCACCCATACGGGCTTTCCATGCTTCGACCCATGCCTCGTTGGCATCAGATTCCGCAGACTGGAAGTAGTTCCACGCAGCGAGGTGACCGACCAGATCGGATGTGTCGAGGCCGGACAGTTCTTCTTCACCAACCGAGAAGGCCACGACTGGGATGTCATCCGCAGAGATACCAGCGGCTGCCAGTTCTTTGTAAAAGCCAATGTTGGCGTCGCCGTTGATGGTCGAAATCACGCCCACCTTTTTGCCGTCAGCGCCCAGCGCCACAACGTCTGCAACGATCTTGGACCAGTCAGAGTGACCGAAAGGCGTGTAGTTCACAAAGATGTCTTCGGCAGCGATGCCTTTTTCCTGAAGGTAAGCTTCAAGAATGTTGTTCGTTGTGCGGGGATAGACATAGTCGGTGCCCAGCAGCGCGAACTTTTCGACTTCCAGCTCTTCGAGGAAGTAGTCGGTCGCAGGGATCGCCTGTTGGTTGGGCGCAGCGCCCGTGTAGAACACGTTTTTGGAAGATTCTTCACCTTCGTACTGCACAGGGTAGAACATCAGGCCGTTCAGTTCTTCAAGAACGGGCAGCGCGGATTTGCGCGACACGGACGTCCACGACCCAAAGATCACGTCTACTTCCTGAACAGTCAGCAATTCACGCGCTTTTTCAGCGAACAGGGGCCAGTCGGAGGCAGGGTCGACCACAACCGCTTCCAAATCACAGCCCAGCAAACCACCGGCTTCGTTTTGCTGTTCGACCAGCATTTCCATCGTGTCTTTAAGAGTTGTTTCCGAAATCGCCATCGTGCCGGACAGCGAGTGCAGAACACCCACTTTGATCGGGCAGTCCTGAGCGACGGCGGGGAGCACGCTGGCCAGCAGTACGGCAGCGGTGGTTCCAAAAAGGGTTTTTGACATTGCGTTTCCTCTTGCGCGGTGCGCGAGGGCATTGCGAAATGGACCAAACGACCACATATCACCCTTGCGCTTTAAGTTTAGGCGCGTGCGGTGGTGTCCAGGCTTCGAAATCTGACGCCGCCGCACAATTTATCGGCCCACGATCGGACCGACACCCAGTTAGATACGCGACGGCGTTAGAGCCGAGTCAAACTTGCGCACTTTCTGAGCAGATCAGCGTTTTAGATTAATTAATGGGCTATTGTGGTTAAATGTGCCGCGTTTTTAAGCGCATTTTCTGCGCGCAAGCGAATGGTCACCCGTCAAGCAAGAGCGTCCGGCACGTCTGCACGTTCGCTTCCGCGCGCTGTTTGGCCAGTTTTGCCAGTCGCTTATCGCTGCCAAAATGAGCCGTGCTCAACATGGAATAATGCGCCAGCTTCGCCTCGATCCGATGGCCAAGTGTTTCGCGGGCCCGCTCATCCGGCATGACGGCATCCAAAAGAGTGACAAAGCGCTGCCGTTGATCCTGCAACGCATCCGAGCGCGCATCGCTCATCAACCACGCAAACTCCATTTCAGCAGACATACGGCCCGTGCATCCGGCAAATACCAGCACAAGGTCGTCATTTGCGCGCGCCGCACCGCTCAGGCCTGTCATGATCAGTGCGCTTGCAATCAGCGTTCTTAAACTGCCCATAAAAGCAGCTTTGCATCTTAAAATACGCCGCGCAAGTGTGCGTTTTGAAAACTTTCTCAGACAAGCTGCGCCTAAGCCCCTGAAAACAGGTCCTCATCACTTTAGGGTGGGCCGTCTCAGATGTTTGGCCTGATCAGGCCGCTGTTCCACACCGCATTGCGGAACGGCATCCCATTGCACTGTCACAAAGGCCAAGGGTATCTGACCCAAACCGGGTGCGTGGCACGCACTGCGCCACCGGCGAAAGCGCGGACTAAGTATCGGTTTCAAAGGTCACACTGGATGTCCGCTGTTGCCGATAAGACGCGCGTTTTCCAAGGCGATCACGCTTTGCGCGGCGAACATCTGCGCCAACCGCAGCGCATCTTCAGAGAATGGGCGAACGGACTGTCGATAGATCGTGAATGCGCCAACCAGTCGGTCGGCGGCAAGCATCGGAATCGCGACAAAGGATCGGGCCCCACCTAAATCGGCAGTGGCAAAGCGCAACGGGTCGTCCGTGCGGTAGAGCGCTTCGGATTTCACATCCATTATGTTTATCACGGCGCGTTGCGTTTCCATTCTCCCCAGCCCGGTCTCATCATTCACACTGAACGTGCCACTATCATCCAGCCAGCCCTGAAAGGCCGTCGGGATACCAAGCGTAAAGCTTGCTTTGAACTTCTTGGTGTCCCTGTATTCAAACAGAATGCCAAACTCGGCATCGCAAAGGTCCAAGGCATGGCGCAGGATCGCGGGCATGACCAAGTTCAGATCGCCTTGGGACGCGCCAATGATCCGCAAAACCTCGCTCAATGCCTTTTCGCGGCTCAACGCCTCTTCAAGGCTCAGAGCGAGATCTGAGATAATGGCTGCGTGGTCCACATGGCTGCGCGGAGCGGCGGCGACCCCACTAAGGCGATTGGCCAGCTCAATCTTGGACGACACCTCAAGTTTGCGGTAGATCGTGGCCAGATGGGTTCGCACTGTGGATGGTGCGATGTGCAAATCCGCTGCGATCTCTTGATAACGGCATCCAGCGGCATAGCGTTCAGCAATCTGTTGTTCTCTGGGGCTGAGGTCGTTTTCGTCGGGCATCTACCGGGGTCCATTGATCGTGCACTTTTGATGCTATCAAAAGCCAACACCCGACCATCCTGCAAATGTTGTAGGCCAAACATTCAAAATTGTCTCTGAAATTACTGCATCTGCCCGATACGCAGCGCAAAGCCCATCTTGTACGCCGACAGGATAGAAAACGCACAAAGGATGTTCCCATGACACAATTTGAAACCGCCAACGCTTTCTTTGACGCCTGCGAAACCGGAAAAGGATGGGAGGTCTGCCAAGGCTGGTGCGCGACAGACGCGACCTTCGCCTGCCAAGCGGACGCGCTCGCCGAGACCAAGACGCTCGCGGAGTATTGCGAATGGATGAAGGGCTTGCTGACCCCGGTGCCGGACGGGCGCTACGTGCTGACGTCCTTCGCGATGGATGAGGCGCGCAACACCGCCGTGGCGACCGCCGAGTTCCACGGCACACAGACGGGACCCGGCGGGCCAGTGGAACCGACGGGCAAGGCCGTGGTGTCCGACTACGCCTATGTCATCCGATTTGAGGGTGACAAGATCGTCCATATGACCAAGATCTGGAACGACGTGCAGGCGCTGCGCGGGCTCGGTTGGGCGTAATGCGCTGGCGCATCCTGGCCTTGCTGTTTTTTGCCCGGATCGGGATGGGGTTTCAGTTCCAAACTCTGGCCTCTGTTGGCGACGGTCTGATCGTCGCCTTCGGACTGGATTACGCAAGCGTCGGCCTGCTGATTGGACTTTTCATGGCACCGGGGCTGATCCTTGCCCTTCCTGCGGGATATCTTGGGCGGCTGATTTCCGATCGCGATATGGCAGTTCTGGGGCTTATGGCGCTGGCCGTGGGCGGGCTCGTCTCTGCGCTTGCGGGCGGCAGCGCTGGCATCGGGGCCGGGCGCGTGATCGCTGGTATCGGGTTTCTCGTGATCAACCTCTACTTCACCAAGATGGTCGCCGACTGGTTCGAAGGCCGCGAGATCGCAACCGCGATGAGCATCCTTGTTATGTCATGGCCCTTTGGCATCGCGATGGGGCAAGTGGGGCATGCTTGGGTTGCAGACCTTTATGGCTGGCGGGTGCCGTTTCAAATCGCATCGGTTTATTGTCTGCTCGCAGCGTCAGCCGTGTTTTTCTTCTATCGTGCGCGCAGCGACCTGCCGGCAGTAAAATCCGGCGGCGCGGGCCGCCTGACTCGGCAAGAGTGGCTTTTGGTGCTCTGTGCGAGTGGGGCGTGGGGCGTCTTTAATGCGGCCTATGTGACGTACTTGTCCTTCGGCCCAAAAGTTTTGCAGGACCTTGGACAGACGGCGATTGCGGCTGCGGGCGTCATAAGTGTCGGAAGTTGGCTTATGATCGGCTCTGGTGCGCTTTGTGGTCAGATCGTCGATCGGTTTGGCCGCCGCAACCTTGTCCTGACAGTTTGTATGAGCGCTGCTGTGATTGCCCTTTGGTTGCTGAGCCAGCCGGGCGCCGGACTTGCGGCCAGCCTGCTCTTTGGGCTGGTGGGAATGGCGCCTGCGGGTGTCATCATGGCACTTGCCGGTCTTGCCCTGCGGCCAGAGGTTCGCGCCTTTGGTATGGGGGTCTTCTTTACGATCTACTACGCCATCATGCTTGCCACGCCTCCCGCAGCCGGAGCGATTCTGGATGCAACGGGACAAGCTCAAGGCCCCATCTGGCTGGCCATGATCCTCTTTGCATGTGTGGTTCCGCTCGCGATTGGGTTCAAATACGTCAAAGCAGGATCAGGCATGTTTGCCCAAAAGGCGCGCTCAACATGATTGCATGAGATGCGGCCAGTGCATCCGGTAAACACCAGCACAAGGTCGTCACATGCGCGGGCGGCTCCACTCAGGCCTGTCATGATCAGTGCGCTTGCTATCGGTGCTGTCCGACTGCTCATGTCTTCATGCATTGCAGCGTATTTTCCGTCGGGCAAAGTGCGTTTTGAAAACTTTTGCCCAAGCCTTCTGAAACCAGATGCGCCGCTGCCAGACAGGCAACGGCGCACCCCAATTCGGATAAGGCGAGCTGGCGCTCAGGTCTCGACGACCATCACCTTGCAAAACTTCTTGCGCTGCGGAAAAATCCGGATGCTCATCATATAGCGTTTGGTCTTGAGATAGCTGCAGATCAACTCGGCCCGCTGTTCCGTAATCACATCGTCAAAGACAAACGTGCATCCTGTTCCAGCCATCTTGGCCAGCTTGGGCAAGGTACGCTCGATCTCAGCATCGTCGTGGGTCGTGTCGCAAAAGATAAGGCTGTACTTGCGGGCAATCGGACAGTCGATGAAATCTCCGCGAATGAAGTTGGACACGTAAGGCAACAGACGATTGTCCTTCATGTTCTGGATCAGCACGGCAACCGTGCCTCCGGGGTGATAAACCGCATCCGCCACACGGCCATTCTGTTTGCCCAGATCCAGCTCTTCGCCGAACTTCTCCCGCCACTCGCCGGCACTGGTGATGCCAAAATCAATGGTGTCAAAACTGACCGGCTTGGCCCCGTTGAACTGTCGGTCGCGCAACCCCATGGCCAGCGCCGTGGTCGAGCGGCCAAGCCACGGGCCGACTTCCAGCACATGGCCCGTGCTGAGATAGGCGGCATTGTAGAGCAGTGTCAGATCGTTAGGGGACATCCAACCATTGGGGTAACCCTTGGGCGTGTCCGGCAGAGGGCGGGCATAGTACCGGTCATAGTAATTTTCCGGCACCACCGCGTGATCCAAGTTGGTAGTCTGGTTCATCTGTCATTCCTCAAAAGAGGACCTTTTGGCGGCCCTTAATCAATCGTTAGGACAGGCCCGCACGAGCTGACAACGCTTTTCTTGAGGATACGAGCCTGATCTGCAAGCACAGGTATAACCTGTGTCCGGTGAGACATAGTTCAGACACTGGCGATCCCGGAAGGACTCGAACCCTCAACATCCTGATTAGAAGTCAGGTGCTCTATCCAGTTGAGCTACGGGACCGCGCTGGTCCACTCATGCCGCAGCAATCGCGATGGGGCAAGGGCTTCAAAGCGTGCGGGTCATGAAAACGCTCAATGGGTCCTCGACATAGCTGCCAAAAGGCGGGCAGTCCTCAAACCCATGCGCGGCATAAAGCGCGCGGGCCGGGGCAAACATCTCGGCACTCCCGGTTTCAAGGCTGACGCGGGTCAGGCCCTGCGCGCGGGCCTCATCCAAAAGCGATGCAAGGATAGCGCGGGCCACGCCACGTCCCCGGGCCTCGGCAGCGGTGTGCATGGATTTCAACTCCCCATGCCCCGTGTCGATCTGTGCCAACGCCCCAACGCCCAGAACCGCACCGCTGTCGCGCGCGGCAAACAGTGTCACACCGCGCTCCAGCAAGGCACCCGGTTCCATCACATGACAGCTTTCTTCAGGGGAACTTGCCCGCATGAGATCGAAATGGCGGAGCAGCAGCGCTTGAACGTCCGCGTCCTCAACAGACGCGCGCGACACCTGCATCGCCAACATCACAAGGGCGGGCCTGCAAACTCAAGGTCGGTTTCCGAAGCGATCTGCACGATCCGAGGCATATCCGTTTCAGGCGATAGCCCTTCGCTTTCAACTTGACGGAAAAACGCATCCCCCGCGCCGGGTGTCAGAACGATCACCGCGACCGACCCTTCCGGGGCAAGGCCCTTGAATGCATGCACAGTGCCGGGCGGAATCGTCACGGTATCGCCCGGACCCGCTTCGAATTGAACGCCATCGGCCTCAAACAGCAACCGGCCCGAACGTACTACAAATATTTCTGTGGCTGCGTGGTGAATGTGGCGCGGCGGCCCAGCGCCGTCCGGTATGTCTTCTTCCCACACGGACGGAGAGGTGTCGTTGCCGGAAACGTGGAACCGGCGCGGCAGACCAAACGCAGTGTTGGTTTCTCCGGAACCGGACGGTGCGTGGACGGCGCCACCCATCAGTGCGTCCAAGCACCGCGGCGACTGGTCGCGAAATTCTCGCCATATCCGCCGGGCCTGATGTTGGCCCGCCGTTTGTTGGGTTCCTGCACCGCTGCATCAATCCCGTGATGGGACGCATAATCAAGAGCGGCCTCTTTGGTGTCAAAATTCATGCGCACCTGTGCCTGCGTGTCATCTGACGATGTCCACCCCATCAAGGGGTCAACTGACCGGGCCGAGGCTGGCGCGAACTCCAATACCCAGTGCTTGGTCTTGGCCGTGCCCGAGGACATGGCCGTTTTGGCGGGTTGAAAAATGCGTGCGCGCATGTGGTAACGCTCCAAGAATAGTGTCACGCCCTTATGGCAAGCTGCTGCGGATTTGCCAAGCGGGCGTGATGTCTCAACCCCGCCTGCACCGCCGGGATTTACGCATTTTGCCCATGCATGTCTCACGACCCGCACAAAACGGACCGCGCCGCACCCAATCAGGTCACATGTGCGACCTTGTCGGCATCCTGCAACATCTCTTCTATCGCATCGGGAACGCAAAGGCCCTCGGCCACTTGGGCATCCATATCATGTTCAAGTGCGGCCACCGCATCCAACCGGCCAATGATGTGATCCAGCATGTCAAAAGGCACCACGACGACCCCGTCTTTGTCTGCCACGATCATGTCCCCAGTTTCGACACTCTGGCCGCCAATCGGCACAGGCAGCCCAACCCGACCCGGCCCTGTTGAATAGGGCGACCCGGGATTCAACCCGGTGCACCAACTTGGCAAGCCAACGGCGCGAATGCCATCGAGATCGCGCATCGGCCCATCCGTGACAAAACCCACAGCACCGCAGTTCTTCATCATGCCAGACACACGATCCCCCGCCGCCGCACAGCCTTGAAACCCTGCAAAACCGTTCACAACTATATCGCCTTCCTGAATGTACTTAAGGGCACACAACAGCGCCAGAATATCGCTGGGCCGGTTGTCGACCGTCAGCGCGGGTCCAGCCACCTGCACATCCTGTCCCGGAATGGGCACGATCTGCGTGGCCAGCGATCCAGCCCCAAACATGGCATCCACAACGAACCCGGTCGGCACGTTCTGAAAGGCGGCAATCTGTGCCGCAGAGGGTCGCCGCTGCGGCGCCCTGATGGTCAATGTCTTGGGTTCCTCGATCATACTGTGCCCTCCGCTTTCTCAACTCAGGCTAGCGGCGACCTGCCACAAAGAAAAGCACGCGCGGCACCCTGTCAGTTTCTGGCAGCATCCACACCGCGCCCCCCTTGCACCGGCCCGCCCAAGCGCCAAGTTAGGCGCATGGCCCAAGTACACACCGATTCCCCCGACACATTCCTTTCCAATCCGGCCGAGGATGTGCGCACCCGCCTCAAGCTTGAAGGCGGTGTGCCCCTGCGTATGAACACCGAATTTAAGCCCGCCGGGGACCAGCCCACTGCGATAGAAGAACTGAGCGCCGGGGTGCTCGCGGGCGACCGGGATCAGGTCCTGCTTGGGGCCACGGGCACAGGCAAGACCTACACCATGGCCAAGGTGATCGAACAAACCCAGCGCCCGGCCATCATCCTTGCGCCCAACAAAACGCTGGCCGCGCAGCTTTATGGCGAATTCAAAGGGTTCTTTCCCGACAACGCCGTCGAATACTTTGTCAGTTTCTATGACTACTACCAGCCTGAAGCCTACGTGGCGCGGTCAGACACCTACATAGAAAAAGAAAGCCAGATCAACGAACAGATCGACCGCATGCGCCACTCGGCCACGCGCGCGCTGCTGGAACGCGACGACGTGATCATCGTCGCCTCTGTATCATGCATCTACGGCATCGGGAGCGTCGAAACCTACGGCGCGATGACGCAGGATTTGAAAGTCGGCAAATCCTATGACCAGCGCCAGGTCATCGCCGACCTTGTCGCCCAGCAATACAAACGCAACGATCAGGCGTTTTTTCGCGGTACGTTCCGGGTGCGGGGCGACGCGCTCGAAATCTTCCCCGCACACTTGGATGACCGCGCATGGCGGCTGTCTTTCTTTGGCGAAGAACTCGAAAGCATCACAGAATTCGACCCGCTCACGGGCGAAAAAACGGCCGTGATGGAACACATCCGCGTCTACGCCAACTCGCACTACGTGACACCCAAACCGACGATGTCCCAAGCGATCATCAAGATCAAAGAAGAGCTCAAAATCCGCCTCGACCAGCTGGTGAACGACGGAAAACTGCTCGAAGCACAACGGCTTGAACAGCGCACCAATTTCGATCTGGAAATGCTCGAGGCGACGGGCGTGTGCAACGGTATCGAAAACTACTCGCGCTACCTCACGGGCCGCGCACCGGGCGAACCGCCGCCCACCCTGTTCGAATTCATCCCCGACAACGCCATCGTCTTTGCCGACGAATCCCACGTGTCTGTCCCGCAAATCGGGGGCATGTACAAAGGCGACTACCGGCGTAAATTCACGCTGGCCGAACACGGGTTTCGCCTGCCTTCCTGCATGGACAACCGCCCGCTCAAGTTCGAGGAATGGGATGCGATGCGGCCCCAATCCGTCTTTGTCTCGGCCACGCCATCGTCATGGGAACTGGAACAAGCAGGCGGCATTTTCACCGAACAGGTGATCCGCCCCACAGGTCTGCTCGACCCGATGGTCGAAATTCGCCCCGTCACCACGCAGGTCGACGATCTGCTGGACGAAGTGCGGAAAGTCACCGCCAACGGAATGCGCACGCTGTGCACCACGCTGACCAAACGCATGGCCGAGGACCTGACGGAATACATGCACGAACAGGGGATCAAGGTCCGCTACATGCACTCTGACATCGACACGCTGGAACGGATCGAAATCCTACGCGATCTGCGGCTTGGGGCCTTCGACGTGCTGATCGGGATCAACCTGCTGCGCGAGGGGCTGGATATCCCAGAATGCGGGCTGGTCGCGATCCTCGACGCGGACAAGGAAGGGTTCCTGCGCTCCGAAACCTCACTGGTGCAAACCATCGGGCGCGCCGCACGGAATGCGGACGGGCGCGTGATCATGTACGCCGACAAAGTGACCGGCAGTATGGAGCGTGCCCTCGCCGAAACTGACCGCCGCCGCGCCAAGCAGATGGCCTATAACGAAGAACACGGGATCACGCCGACCACGGTGAAAAAGAACGTCGAGGATGTGCTCAAGGGTCTCTACAAAGGGGACACAGACCAATCCCGCGTCACAGCCAAAATCGACAACCCGCTTGCGGGCGGCAACCTGCAAACCGTGCTGGACGGGTTGCGCACGGACATGCGCAAAGCGGCAGAGAATTTGGAATTCGAAGAGGCGGCGCGTTTGCGGGATGAGGTCAAACGGCTGGAAGCGGTCGATCTGGTTGTGGCCGACGACCCGATGGCGCGGCAATATGCGGTGGAGAAGGCCGTTGGGGATGCGCAGAAGGCGAGCGGTCGGAGTACGGCGGGGCGTGCTGGGCAGCGTGGGGGAAATGTGAAGCGGCGGGGGCGGTGACGCCAGCTCAGAAAACGCGATTTATAGCGGTGTTCCTTTAATGTTCTCACCACATATGGTACTGATTGAAGATAGTGAATTGGCGATTCGCACTATCGTATTTTAGCAAGAGGCGCTCTGAGATATAGCATTTGGAATTGGGATTGGGATCGGAATAAGCAAAAAGACAAATGCGGCTACGGCCGCTCCACCCGTTGAAGAACGGTCACACGAACTGTTACTCCCCATGGAACTGTTGGAAGTAGGTTATGAAGTGACCGATGGAGCGGTAGTAACCGCAATTTCGTATCCGTGGATCGCCATATTCGAACAACTACAGTCCAACCCTGCATTGCTATATGAATTCTCAAAAAACCCCGCGCATTTGAAGAGTTCATTGCTGCAACATACGACAAAGCAGGTTTCAAAGTGACGCTTACTCCACGGAGCAACGATGGCGGGAAGGACGTTATCGCGGAAAAGTCTGGGTTTGGAGCAATTCGAATTCTGGACCAATGTAAAGCTTTTTCGCAGGGCCACAAAGTCTCGGCAAATGACGTACGAGCGATGGCTGGCACATTGATGTTGAACACAAACGCGTCCAAGGCAGTAATTTCAACAACATCAGTCTTCGCACCGGGCGTTTGGACAGAATGGGAAAGCTACATGCCATTTCGTTTGGAACTTCGCGAAGGCAAAGACATCTTTGAATGGCTCAGTTCGGTCGAACGACCACAATGCTAGTGCGGATCGCGGCTTAAGAAAACGTCTCCTGCCCGGCGGCGCAGCCGGGCAGCGCCCGCCGGGGCTCCGCCCGTTCAGGCCTGAAACCGTCCACTGGACGCTTTCCAAGACGGCCCTCACCCTCCCCCCGGGAGGGCGCTATTGGCGATACCTCCAGCAACACTCTCCACATCCACGCTTCAAAGCACCCAAGCAAACCAACCGCACCAAAGCGCCCACCCAGGTCGGCCGCTGCCCTCAGCACCCACGCCCGCCGGGGCTCCTCCCATCCAACCTTGTCTTCCCTAACGACCTGAGCGAGAATGCCCCCCTAATTCAGCAAATGGAGCCACCTCATGAAACGTTTCGCCCTCGCTATCGCTGCCACCTGCGTAGCTGCCACAGCCGCCTCTGCTGACACCTTCGAGAAATACGGAGAAATCGAAGGCTGGAAAGTTTTTGTGGACGTGGAAAAGAAATCCTGCCTGATCGAATCCGTAGATAGCGCCGAAAACGTTGTCCAGATGGGGCTGACCCAAGACCGCAGCGTCGGCTACGTCGGCATCTTCACAAAGGCCGAAACTGACATCAAAGCCGGTGAGACAAGCGAAATTGCCATCCTGATCGGCGACAATGTCTATGCTGGCGAGTCCAAAGGCATGCGCGGCAACATCACCAAAGGGTACTCGGGCGGCTACGTGCTCAGCGACAGCCCCCAATTCGTCGAAGACATCGCACAGCAATACGAGATGCTCATCTTTCCGGAAAAAGAGTACTCCTTCATCGTAGATCTGTCGGGCACCAAGAAAGCCATCGAAATGGCGCGTGAGTGCAATCAGAAACAAATCGGCGGGTAAACCAGTCGCCACAGGGTGAGCGTTCGGCTCACCCCACGGCGCCTGTCACTGCATCCCCAAGACCAACAGCCGCAGCGCCCCTTCCATCGGGCGCTGCTTTTTGTTTGGACGGGTCGGGGATGGTCCGATGCATCAAACGGACTATGTTTGACGCCATGCGATACCTGATCCCCCTTCTGCTTCTCACGTCTCCGGCATATGCGTGGGAGTTCACCCCAACCCCCATCTGCACCCTCACCCACACCGAGGCGCGCGCAGATATGACCGTCACCTATGATCACGCAACGGGCGTCTACGCCATTGCCGTCACCAGCCCGAATAAATGGCCCATAGCGCCTGCCTTCTCCATCCGCTTTGACGGACCGCGCAGCAACATCATCTCGACCCAGCGCCACCAGACGGATGGTGCGACCCTCACGGTGAGCGATACGGGGTTTGGCAATGTGCTCGACGGGCTCGAGTTCAACACCACCGCCACCGCCTTCACCCAGACCTCTGCCGTGACGGTATCGTTGGACGGCGCAGCAGGCCCCGTGCAGCAGTTCCGCGCCTGCGCACAAGCGCCTATCGCCTAACCTAAAGGCAAAACGCCTAGGCAGCCCGCCCCCATGCCCCCCGGCTGCGGCATAACCTGAACCGCGCCGACGAAACAGGCGTCGATCTGACCCGCATAAGTCGCCAGATGATCCTTGAGGGCGGCAAAGCGGGCGGATGGGTTCGGATAGCTCCCGGCGGCGGCCTCCAAGCGCGTCAAATAATAACTGGGCGCATGATGCGTTTCGAGGGTGCGCACAGCGGCTGTCGTATCGGCAAGAACCTTTTCGCCCAACATGACACGCACACGCTGTGCCACCGGCTCCAACGCAAAAGGACGGGGATAAGACTGCACATTTTAGACGATCAATTCCATGCACCACCGTCAAACCGTCTAAAGCGCGGGGCGAGGAGATCATAACCGAATATTAACCAAGATGCGGCCAAGTCAGGTTTGATTAACCATTTGGAGCGCACACCAATGCGCCTGACCCTGCTGCTTGCCATCTTGTGCGTTCCGCTGCCCGCCAGTGGCGGAGCATGGATGCGCGATGTGGGCGAAACATTTCTGTCCTTTAGCTCAACGATTGATGAAGTCGGGCAAGCCGGCAACTCACTTTATCTCACCCATGGGCTGCGACCCAAATTGACCATTGGGGCAAAGATCGACACGGATATGCTGGTCGGGCAGCTGGTAAATGGCACTGGTTTTGTGTTCGCGCGCAAACCGCTTCCGACGGATGATCGTTCTTTCAAACTGGCCTACGAAATCGGTATCGGCAGCACGTTAGGCCCGGATCCCTTAGCGTTATTGCGTGCAGGGCTCAGCTATGGGCGTGGCTTTACGCTTTGGGGCAAGTCGGGCTGGGTGGCTCTGGACAGTGCCGCAGAATGGGAAGTGGAAAACAGTGTGACCACCTACAAACTGGACAGCACCATCGGACTAAGCCTTTCAGCACGGTTCCAGGTGATGATGCAGGTTTTCCTGACCGAAATAGAAAGCGACCTCTCAACCACCATCGCCCCTTCGGTAATCTGGCGGCCTAAAAAAGACGGGCCAACCCGGTTTCACATCGGCATGGAAAAAGAAGACGGCACCTTCGCCTTCAAGCTTGGCCTGTGGCGCACGTTTTAAAAGGCCGGGCAGGCCAACTGACCTGCCCAGCGCTTAAGGTTACTCTTTGTCCATTCGAACAGTTGCACGGATCAGACCACGGACTTCAGAGGCAAATTCCAAGGTGAATTCATCCTCGTTTGCCCCAATCCGCCCCCTGCCAACCGGGTTTTCAAACACGCGGGCATTGGCAGTATTGCGGATGTCCCCAACCAGCGCGACGCTGTCCACGAACTGGCAGTAACTTTCGAACGGTAACTTTTTGTTCGTGCCAATCGTCCAGATCGTGGAATTGGTGTTCTGTTCGTGTGCCACGACCAGCGGATTGGAGGCTTGTTCGTCGATATTGTGATACGAATTACCCTCAAAATACACAGCCCGGTTCTGCTCATGCGAAAGGTCGGCAAAACTTGTATCCACTCGTTCAGCCCGCGTAATGGTTCCGTTGATGGACCGGAACCGGTTGCCGCTCACAGACACACCATTCAGGAAGTGGCCACTGCCATGTGGCTTAACCACCAAATAACTGAACCAATCCGCGACATCACTGGCAAGAAAGACATTGTCCGTCAGGCTGAACGAACTGAACGAAAAGCCAGTTGAGAATTCTGGCGTGGCGTCACGCTCGTTCGTCCACTCGACAAAACAGTTGTCGATGTAATTGCCACTGATCACGCTGGCGGTAAAGTTGTCCTGTAGCACGATGCCCGCTGTGCGTACGCCGCCAGATATCCCATCTCCCTGAAAGAAATGGTTGCCCATGATCAGATGGTTCTGGCCCGCCATGCACATGAAATGGCGGAATTGGGTGGCGCGGCAGTCGCGCACCTTGGCGTCGTTGGAATTTACGTTCAGCGCGATGGTGGTGCGGTTTTCGACGGTTTCGCTTTCCTCTGAAGACAGGAACTGGCACCGATCAATCAGAATGCCCTGACATCCGCCACCAATCGAAGTGAGGCCACGATCCTTCGGGCGACTGATAAAGCATTCCTGCAATTCGAATGTCGGACCCGCAGGGGCCAACATGATGCCACTGGTCTTGTCGTTACACTGGAACTCGATATTGGACATGTTGAACTTGGACAGCTTGGAAAACCCGCTCAGATCAATCAGGTACTTGAAACGGCTGAACGTGTAGGTCTGCGTTCCAACCGCGTCAAAAAGCGGGGCGTTCAGCGTGATTTTCTCTGCGGCGGCATTCACCTCAAGCACATAGATTTCGCGGCCGACGCCCACGCCCTCGACATAGGACCCGACTTCGATATTGGCGGCGTTTGTCACATTGGTCAGCGTGCGGGCGTCGGATGTGGAATAGGTTGCCTGACTGGTTGTGACCACAGTGTCCCAGTTTACATCGCCGGTGGCCTCGATCTGACCATTGCGGATCACGCGCCGGGTGTTGAACTCGTCCCGGTTCGGCACAGCCGCCTGCATATCAATGGGGCCGTCGACCTGAACACGACGGCCACACATATCCAGACTGTCGTGATCCGAACTGTTCAGCAGCGCCTGAAAGGCCTTGCGAAAGGCCAGCCCTTCATCCCCGAATGCCTCGATGTAAGTGGGCAGATCATAGTTCTTGCGCAACAGCAGCATCTTTTCGACGGGCATACTCAGCGTGCCCTCAAACTTCGCCAAGTGATCAAAGGCGATATCCGTTTCCAACCGGAACGTCCCGGCAGGCACCAAAATGGTGCGCCCGTCCGCAACCGCATTGGCCGCGTCAAAGGCGTCGCTGTCATCCGTGACCCCGTCGCCCACAGCACCAAAATCGCGCACGTCCACAGTGGATACGATGTCGCGCAGAAAGACCGAGGTGATGTCTTCGACTTCGATGTCGTCGATGCGCACGATGCCGCCGTTGGCGCCCGTCAGGTCCAGCCCCAAATGGCCATAGACCGGCTCCCGCCCCCAAACCAGATCGACGCCACCGCGATTGCCCGCACCGATGATGGCAGATACCTCAACGACATCACCATAAGCAGTGAGCGTTGTACTGCTCCCGCTTGTGGTGAGACCCGTCACCTCGGACCCATCTCCGCGCGCGGCATACCCTGCGATACGCACCTCCGGAAAGTTCCCGCTGATCGCCTTGATGCGGGCGGTGACGCGCAAATAGCAACCGGGCAATAACGGCGTTTGTCCCATGTAGCGGACAAACGTGGTGCTCTCGATCTTCTGCAACTCGAGACAGCTGCCAAAGTCCTGATCTGCCACAACAAGGGCTGCGTTGGCCGCATTCAGGTAGGTGTCCGATCCCGAAGTCCCATCCCCGCTTGACCAAACATCCAATCCATCCGCAAAGGCCGGCGGCATCAGCAGCACGCCATCAGTGATCGCCTTGTTCATCCATTTATCCCTTTTTGCAGGGGCCGGGGCTCCGGCCTGTTCGGCATGGGGAAGTATCAATGGATAGTTAACGGCGCGTGGGGGCGGCGTGCGGAGAAGTGGATGGAAATGCAACGCAGACGCATACTCACCTGACTGTCGCCAGACCAATGTGCCAGAGCCATCCAAAGGCTGAGCCAATAGAAAGCGACCACCTCAGCCAAGCCCCCCAAACACGTTTGAGGCTACAAGTGAGAATGCACAACCTTGAGCGCATGCCCAAACGAAGCTTCGGCAAACGTGCGGCTTGCCTCAGTTGACGTTGGCGGCATCAGTGACGCCTTCTTTTCGGAAACGTCGACAGGTTGCACCCGGCCTTCCATGACAGTGCCCCAAACCTTGACGTCCTTAATGGTCATCGGATCCACGTTCAGGGGGTTGCTATCAAGAATGGTGAAATTGGCGCGTTTTCCCGTTTCAATACTGCCAATTTCATCCTCAAGTTTAAGCGAGTACGCGGCCTCAATCGTGACCCCACGCAGGGCGTCTTCAGCGCTCACACGTTGCTCGGGACCGGCCACCCGACCAGACGCAGTCACCCGGTTCACAGCGCTCCACATCAAAAACAGCGGATCACCGGGGGCCATTGGCATGTCGGAATGCAATGACCATGAAATGCCTGCCCGTGAGACATCACCAATCCTAACCATTGAATCAGCGCGATCAGGACCCAACCCAACCTCCGAATATTGATCAGCAAGAGCAGTCACATAGTACGGGTTGGCACTGACAATCGCGCCAAGATCTACAATCCGTTTCACCTGATCTTCTGCACTCACCGCAAAGTGGACAAGAACCGTCCGGTGATCATACCGGGGATTGCGGCGCAGGTTCGTCTCAAGCACATCAAGAACACGATCCAGACCGGCATCACCGTTCACATGCACATGGATTTGATATCCGGCATCCCAATAAATCCGGAACGCCCGGTCGAAGTCGCTCTTGTCCATCATCCACTCGCCGTCATGCCCGTCCAAAAACGGATCTCTAACTTGCATCAACAGCGAATAGATTGCGCCATCGGCAAACAGCTTTGCCTGCTTGGGCGCGAGGCTCGTCATACCGCCATACCAGCTGCTCAGGTTTTCTGTTTCAGCGATCACCTGAACATCGTCTGGGTATGTTTGCACCAGTGTTTTTGCATCCGGCATAAAGGACCAACGGAACGGCATATCCGGGCTGGAAAAGACTGCATTTATGCCATCCTGCACAGGCTTTGACAGAATGCCGCCGGGTTCGTTTCCAAAGGTAACGCCCTTGGCATGCATGTAGTCCCGGGTGAGCTCA
This sequence comes from Tateyamaria sp. Alg231-49, assembly GCF_900143535.1. Classification (GTDB taxonomy): domain Bacteria; phylum Pseudomonadota; class Alphaproteobacteria; order Rhodobacterales; family Rhodobacteraceae; genus Tateyamaria. The sequence continues at coordinate 238,724 of NZ_FRFA01000003.1, forward strand.
AGCCCGGCTTGCAACCGCTCGGGCGAGGCCGCCAGAGGCGCAATATTGGGCAGTACAGCAAACAATCCCTGCTCCCAAAAACGACCCTCGGCAAAGCTCGATTGCATCTTCTCGGTCTGGGAAAACCCGTCGACCAATTCTTGGGTGACCCCACCGATTTCAAGCGCAGCACTGTTCAGGATCATCTCATGGCAGGACCGCGCCCACACCAGTATGGGCTGTGTCGCACTGATGGCATCAAGGTCATCGCGGGTAAGCGCGCCATAAAACGCTGGATGATACCCCCAGGTCACAACGGGTTCCGTGGGATCTGTTCTTGCTGCGACCGCCTGTGTCAGACGGTCTGTGAAATCCTGTTTGTCCTGAACGGCCGGGACGGTTCCAAATGGCAGCGCCCAGTCCTCAATCGAAAGGATCTCCGAAGACATGGTAAGCGCGGCCAAAAGCGGATGGTCATGCTGGGCAATAAAACCCGGCACAATCACTTTGTCAGAAAACCTATCGTCAATCTGGTGGCGTTGCCCGCCAAGAGAGGCCAGCACATCTTCAAGACTGCCAGTCAATAGAATGCGCCCATCCACCACTGCCACGGCATTTACAACAGGTTTCTCAGGATCAAGCGTGAGTATCTCGCGCGCCGTGTAGACGGTGACAGTGGGAAGCGGGACAACTTTTGTGCCGATGTCAGAAAGCGAATTGGTTTGCCCAACTGCGGCACTGAACGGCGATAAAATTGCAATAACAGATGCACCGGCGCGCAGCAGGTTTCGACGGCTGAGTGAACTCATGAATCTCTTCCATTCAAATAGATTTCCCCGAGTGTTCAATCGGCAGGGTTGGAAATCAACCAAAAAGGCAAATGAACTCATGTTGCTAAGTGTGGCTTGGTCGTAAACAGTGGTCGTTCTAACAGCCGTCCAGCACTGGACCACACCGGCTACAATACTTAATGGCACAGCAGGCTTCGTGGCAAATCCTGTCATCTATTTGTGGCATCACGCTGGACAGATCGCCCGTTCCCCAACCTTGGGGCATTCAAAGACGCGCCTCGCAGGTCAGACGTCAAACGTTGCAAACACCGGCGCATGATCACTGGGTTTTTCCCAACCGCGTACGTCACGCAGGATGCGGCTGCTATGACCTGCATGGGCGATGTCCGAGGTGGCCCAGATATGATCAAGGCGACGCCCCTTGTCCGCCGCGCTCCAGTCTTTGGCGCGGTAGGACCACCAGGAGTAAAGCAGCCCGTCAGGAATATCCTGACGGGTGATGTCGACCCAACTGCCCGCATCCTGCACCTGAGCAAGGTGGTCGACCTCAATGGGTGTGTGGCTGACGATTTTGAGAAGTTTCTTGTGGCTCCAAACGTCGTCCTCACGCGGGGCGATGTTGAGATCACCAACAAGAATCGCCTTGGATGGCGCGTTTGCCGCAAAGTGGGCCCGCATGTCCGTCAGATAATCAAGCTTCTGCCCGAACTTTTCGTTCTTTTCGCGGTCAGGAATGTTGCCGCCTGCTGGGACATAGAAATTGTGAATTGTGACGCCGTTTTCGAGCCGCCCGGCGATGTGGCGGGCGTGGCCCAGATTCGCAAAGTCAAAGGCACCAGCCTCTTCGATGGGCGATTTGGACAGAATCGCGACACCGTTGTAGCCCTTGTCGCCGCGCGCAACCATGTGTTCGTATCCCAAGGCGGCAAACCCTTCGCGCGGGATCTTGTCCACCGGGCTTTTGCATTCCTGCAAGCACAACACATCCGGCCCCTGCTCTTTCAGCAGCTTTTGCACGATAGGTTCGCGCAGGCGGACAGAGTTGATGTTCCAGGTGGCAAGGGTAAAGGGCATGGGCAGGCTCCGGGCATAGACTGGCGCGCCGAACCTAGCTGGGGGCGGAAGTCAGGGCCAGCGGGAAAAGAGTTGTTCACGCGTCGGCTAACAATCGCCGGCAGAACGCACCCTGTGTCTAAACGCTTGCTTTTATACTGGCGGGAGCGTAAGGGACGCGTGCGACGTTACCTCTATCGGCCTTACTGCTCCTTACGGCACAGTCACTCTCGATCTTGCACTGACTTAGCCGACCTGCCGCATCCCGTGGGCAGATTAATTAGGAGTACTGACAATGGCCACAGGCACAGTCAAATGGTTCAACACAACTAAAGGCTTCGGCTTTATCGCACCCGACGGTGGCAGCAAAGACGTGTTCGTGCACATCTCTGCCGTTGAGCGCGCAGGCCTCACAGGTCTGGCCGACAACCAGAAAGTTACTTTCGACATCGAAGCAGGCCGTGACGGCCGCGAGTCCGCCGCGAACATCGCACTGGCGTAAGCGCAGGGCCCCTTTTAGGGGTTCGCTTTGAGACAGAATTGAAAGGCTCGTCATGAAATGGCGGGCCTTTTTCTTGTTGGTGCTGCCATTTGGTAAAAATCTTGGGTCAAAAGCGGCATGGACGTCTCCACCATCACATTCGCCCACACAAACGCCCCGATTTCCAAGTCCCCGCCCGCCAATTCGCCAGGTTCTTCGCAACACAGTATCAATTTCGCCAAGAGTTCCTGAGCAGAACACGTGCTTCGTTGGTTGTATATTTGGCAACTTCGTTTAGCACTGCGCAAAAGGCTAACCGAAGAGAAACAATGACCCACGAAAACGATGCTTCTACCGCTCACACGAAAAACGCTCGTGACTGGGTCAAAATTCTGTCCGAATACCGTGAACCCGACACTGCCCGCAGCAGCTTTGAACTGGCCGTAACGGTCGGCGGGTTCGTTCTTTTGTGGGCCTTGGCGTGGTTCTTCATGGCGACCAGCCCACTGCTGACGTTTGTCATATCATTGTGCAATGCCGCCTTCTTGTTGCGGCTGTTCATTATTCAGCACGATTGCGGCCACAGCGCTTTCCTCAAGAACCGCGTGTTGAGCGATTGGCTCGGCCGTGCACTCGGCATCGTCACTCTGACGCCTTACGACGTATGGCGGTCTTCGCACGCCCTGCACCACAGCTCGTCCGGAAACCTTGGGCGCCGCGGCATGGGCGACGTCCATACGCTGACGGTTGAGGAGTATCAGGCAAAAACGCCAGTACAGCGCCTGTTGTACCGACTTTACCGGCACCCGCTGGTCCTGTTTGGCCTCGGCCCCGGCTACCTGTTCATTTTGCAAAACAGACTGCCTCTGGGATTTACCGGCCATGCCAAATACTGGGTAAGCTCAATGGGCACCAACGCGGTGATCTTCATTGCGCTGGCGGTTATGTTCTACTTCGGTGGGGTCATGCCGATCCTTCTGATCTTCCTGCCCTCGACCCTGCTCGCGGCAAGCGCCGGGGTATGGCTGTTTTACGTTCAGCATCAGTTTGAAGACACCCATTGGGAAGCCGAGCAAGACTGGGATTTGCATGATGCCGCGCTGCACGGCAGCTCTCACTATGTCTTGCCATCCGTGCTGCAATGGTTGAGCGGGAACATAGGAATTCACCACGTACACCACCTGTACAGCCGAATTCCGTTCTACCGCTTGCCCGAAGTGCTTCGAGACCACGATATTCTTGCATCAAGCAACCGCATGACGATCAGGCAAAGCCTGCAAAGCGCGCGATTGCACCTGTGGGACGAAAACCACAAGAAGCTGGTTTCATTTGGACAGGCCAAAGCACAAGCCGCCTGAAAAGGGGCAAGATGCAATCATGCACGGCACGGGCAAGCGATCCTGACACAGGCGCGCAAACGTCGGACTGGATGGGAGCGCACCGCGATGGGCACAATGGCCGGTGTGGTGCCGAGGCAAGGGATTGAACACCCTCAAAAAACGGCCAAACCGCGGACCTGACCCCAGTGAGGTCCATGGGGTGGGGGGCAGCGTCACAGGGCCACAACCGCAAGGCGTGAGGCCCAAACGGCTCTGACAACGACCGCACGGCGCTCACGCACATCACGCAACACCGGCCGAACCTCGGGCATACTGCACCAAACGCAGCAACGCCAAAGGCCAGACACATGCCCGACCCTCTCCAAACACTACCGATCACCGCCATCGACGCCGACGCACTCCCGCGCGACCGCGACATCCACGACGACGAGGCACAAAAAGAACTCGAACACTCCATCTTTACCACGCAACTGCGCCAACCCATCGAAGTCTGGAAATTCAGCGAACCCCATGACGGGTTCCACTACGGGCTGATCTCCGGGTTCCGGCGGCTCGCCGCCTGCCGCGCACTGAAACACGACACGATCCCCGCGTTTATCCGGGCACCACGCGACATCCCCGACGCGATCGCGGCCATGGTCAGCGAAAACGAAATCCGCAGCCAAATCAGCCCCTGGGAAAAGGGGCGACTGATCCTCAACTGCCTGCAAGAAGAACTGTTCAACAACGAAGACCACGCCATCGACAGCCTCTTCCCCGCCACCTCCACACGGCAGAAAAAGGCGCGCCTGCGCAGCTACACGCTCGTGGTGCAGGTCTTTGATGGCGCAATCGCAACCCCCGAACACCTGTCAGTGGCGCGGATCGAACGGCTGGCCGCAGCGGTGCGGGCAAGGTGGGAGGTGCTGCTGACAGACGCCCTGCACAGATCACGCAGCGATACGCTGGCCGGACAATGGAGCGCACTGGAACCGGTCATATACGAAGCGCTCAACCCCCAATACGACGAATCCGGCCCCGACAAACCGGGGGCACCACGCCGATCCATCAAGTTCAACAACAGACTGCACATCAGACGGGAACTGACAAAATCCGGCTGGATCCTGCGGTTTTCGGGGTCCGAGGCCAAAATCCCCGGCCTCATGGATGACGTCATGCACGAAATCGAACGGATCTTCGGCCCAGAACCATAGGGCTGGGCGCACCCCGCCAGCCCAAAGCCGCGCAACGCCAGTCTCCGCGTCGCGGCATTCCCAAAAGCAGACATCCATCGGGCTAAAAAGTGGATTGTTCACCAAGTTCAGACGCTCACAAAACTCACCATTAGGCGCATCATTCTTTCCGCCAACGACTTATGACATCCCCAAAAGTGAATTCGCGCCACGGTTCTTGCCATTCTTTGTGAAAGCGAACGCTTTGGGAATGTGGTTCGGGATTCGGCATCGGCATTTGGACAACTGCCGGCAATAATACAGCATCTCCAACAACGACGCATTCACCAGGAGCAAGATTAGGCAAAATGTCTGTAATGCCGCTTGAGTTGTCTGGGAATAGCCGCTTCACATAGTTCTGGTCGGTATTGTTGGTCAACCGAAGCGCCAAAAAATTGTTGCATTGCGCGAAGATAGTCTCCGAGACCTCCGACGGTCGCTGGCTCACAACCATCAAGCTGAGACCGTATTTTCTTCCTTCCTTTGCAATGCGCTCCAGCGATTTTCTAGAGGAACGATATGCAGCCTCGTCCCTTTGAGGGATGTAGTTATGAGCTTCCTCGCAGACAAGCATGACTGGTACATCATTCAGTACTTCCTGTCCTTGTCGCAGCTTGGAGTAGTGGAAACAGAAATCAAAGATCAGTCGAGAAACTAGGCTCACCGTAATACTCAACACTTCAAATGGTATGCCACCTAGGTCGACAATGGTGACATTGGATCGATTGAGATAGCCAATGAATTGCTTCATGATTTGCTCAAAGTCTTCGGTTTTTAATTCTTCTCCGTCATCTTTCTCGGCTGGCAGCAGAAATCGTAGGCGCTTGTCGGAGAGCTTGGTTTCAAGACGCGAGAGGAAGCGATTGAATTCTCCATTAAACGGACCGCTGGTCGCTTTTTCCGCTTTGGCCGTGGATGTCGGGACAAAAGTACATGAACCTCCGAAGTAATGAGATTTTCGATCTTCGATCAGTGTTCCATCAGAAAGCTTGGGTTTGTTCTCGCCTTCCAGTCGACCGATAACTTCACGGTTCATGTTGTCGATGTAACATTTTACCTCCTTGATCGAAAAATAGACCGGTGTGTCGTAAGTCATTTCCTTGATTGCCGAATTGTGTTTTTCCTTGTTCAGGATAACGGCCTGCTTGAACTGGCTGACTTGATTATGTGAATTCTGTTCGTTGCTCTCTATGAACATACTTTCAAGCTCTTCCGAATTCATAAGCCAATACGGCAGAGACAAAGAGTCGATGTCTAATCGATTGAGAGTAAATGTCTGCCCTTCAGAAAGCGTGAATGCATCTGTGTACTCGTCGTGGATATCGAACATGACAATGTGAGAGTTGTTCTGTTTTTCGAAATTTGCGTTTGCCCCGTCGGAAATGCCCACCACTTCATGGAGAATTCGAGCGACGGCGCATGATTTTCCAGATCCAGTAGACCCCACGATTGCTATGTGTTTGCTAAAGAAGCGGTCTCCATGGACTTTCAGGGGTGTTGTTTTGTTGAGCGAGAGCATTCCCAGAGGGAATTGGTAGTTGCCATCCTCAGCGAATAATTTGTCTAGCATGTCTTTTTCAGCTGGGTAGGCCGGTTCAGTTGGAACCGGTAGAAGGACGCTAGACCGCTCAAAGGTCTTGCCGTCAATTAGGGTTCCGACGGCCTGGCATTGAATATGGAACTGCCATTTCGTTTTCTCCTCGACATCTTGTCCCAGGACTCCCCGAACATTGGTTATCGTCGCGACTGTATAGTCACTGTTTCCTTGCGCGATACGCAAGTAACGCCCGACTTGAAGATCCACTTTGTGTTCCTCGAAAACCTGTAAGCCGTCAACAAGGACAATGATCGCTTCAGGGGAGCACGATAGGACCTTACCTATGCTATTCGTAGGCATTACTTACTCCCATGACATACTTCACTTCCTTCATCGTGGTGCCAGATAACCGTTCGACGTTTATGTCCTCCGTTCCGAGGCCTTCGCAATCCGGTTCGCCAATCATGAAAAGATCATCGCATTTTCTGTCGTTCAGGATTTCACCGTGGTCATCGTAGCTCAAAATACGGATACTGAACTCTCGACGGATTTCTCCTCCAGCAGTTTTTGAGACCAACGGTTCGCGAAAGAAGTAGGCTTCTTCGAATTGTGGCCCGACATAACCGTCTGTTGAGACAATACCTTTCGCGTACAAGCGTGCCTCAATGCCCTGGACTTCATCTCTCGTTGCGCGGAGGCACAGTATGGGTGTGCGGATATGAGCGGCCTTGAAATGATACTTGCCAATGTAGTCGCTTATGAAAAGAACGACTTCAGCCTCATAGTCTTCTATACTTGAAGGCTCGATCACAAAATAACGAAGACGCGCGTTCTTATCGAGTTGAACTTTAAGCTGTTTGCGTCTGGCCGCTAGGAGCTTTTCTCGCGTCTTTAGGGCGAGAGTCCAATGGGAGATGGCCGTTGTTCGGATGGTCTTGAGTTTCGAAAGAAATTCATTTTTGGTTATCTTCCGCTCGGCTTGGTCGTGCTTCACACTGAGCGTAGCTGCACTGCGTTTGGGTAGGCGAGGGTTTCGATGTCCATTACGGCGAACCCGTTGTAGCCCAACTCCACACTGACTTCTGCAACCAGCTCATCATAGCTTGGCCCAAATTCCATCGTGAATTTTGTTTCAAACTCGTCAAGGTCAACTGACGAAGGTATCGACGGAATGTACCTCTGAAGATTTTGGTCCTTGGATGCTATGGCAGCCTTAAAGGTGTCTTTTCCAACGGTGGGGTTCGGTGTTTCGACGCCGGCAAAGTGGGCAAAGAGTATATAGCGAATGCTCTCTGTTGGATGGTCTGCAAAATGTTTGAGCATTTGGAGCAGAGGCTTATAAACTGCACTCGCCGTAAACGATGTATTCGTCTCGTGATACTTACATTGGATTGCAGTCGTCGCCTCAGGCGACATTACTTCGATATCCTCAACAATTCCTTCGACCGTAATCGTTTGATCGTTTTCCGCAGTTAGGATTTCTTTGATCGTCTTATTGAACTGGTACAAAAAACCTTGGATTGTGTAGTCAGCCGTTCGTGGCATGAATTGCTTTTTCCTCTTACCGGCAGCCAGCGCTGACTAAACCAATCAAAATCAAATTTAATTTCGTCGCCAAAATGAAGGTAACGAATCTTCCTTAGGTTGAAACTTTCCCGTTCTAATTGCAAGATCAATTCAGTTGGGTTACCGCGCCGGATGAAAGTCCGCTTCGCCCCGATGCTAACTTTCAAGTTTGTGCCCGCAGCGAATGCCCGCATTCCGCGCGAGGTGTTACACTGCCAACGTCCGCTTCGGGCTGAGAGCAGCCAAAATAACCCTCCCAAAAATCACCCCAAACCTTAACAAATCCTAAATTCACCTCTGTAACCCATTGAAGTCTATAGGGGCGGGGGATGTCCCAGCGTGGGACACCCTTTTTCCGCCCCCATCCGGGGCCCTTAAATCAGTGGACGACCGCATCATCCGGCCGGGGCCGATTGGTGCCAGAAACCCGGTCCCCAATGATCAGACCCTGAGAGCCCGCCGACACCTCGACCACCTCCCCATCCTTGATGTCCCCAGCCAGCAGCATCTCTGCCAGCGGGTTCTGAAGGGCAGACTGAATGACCCGTTTCAAAGGCCGCGCCCCGAACACCGGATCATAGCCCTCATCCGCCAGCCACTTCAAAGCGCCCTCATCCAACTCCAGCGAGATCTTCCGCGCCGCCAGCCGTTTCAAAAGCCGCGCCATCTGGATCGTCACGATCCCCGACATGTCCGCGCGCGCCAGCCGATCAAAGATGATCGTCTCATCCAGACGGTTCAGGAACTCAGGCCGGAAGTGTGCACGCACCGCATCCATCACGTCCCGCCGCGCGTCCGAAGCATCCGCCCCGTCCGGCAACTGGCTGAGGCTCTGCGCCCCAAGGTTGGACGTCAGGATGATCAGCGTCTGCTTGAAATCCACAGTCCGCCCCTGCCCGTCCGTCAGCACCCCATCGTCAAGCACCTGCAAGAGCACGTTGAACACGTCTGGATGCGCCTTCTCGACCTCATCAAACAGCACCACCTGATAAGGCCGCCGCCGCACCGCCTCGGTCAACACGCCGCCCTCATCATAGCCGACATAGCCCGGAGGCGCACCGATCAGCCGCGCAACCGCGTGCTTCTCCATGAACTCCGACATGTCGATGCGCACCATCGCGTTGTCATCGTCGAACAGGAACTCAGCCACCGCTTTGGTCAACTCGGTTTTACCCACGCCGGTGGGGCCAAGGAACAGGAACGATCCCAAAGGACGGTTCTCGTCGTTCAGCCCGGCACGCGCCCGACGTACCGCGTTGGCCACGGCCCGCACGGCACTGTCTTGCCCGATGACGCGGGCGTGCAGCTGGTCTTCCATCCGCAGGAGCTTTTCGCGCTCACCTTCCAGCATCTTGGCAACCGGGATGCCGGTCCAACGCTCGACAACAGAGGCGATTTGCTCAGGCCGTACAGCCTCAGCCACCATCGCGTCACTTTCGGCACCTTCGGCCTCGCCCAGCTTGCGCTCAAGCTCAGGGATCACACCGTAGGACAGCTCACCCGCCTTGCCGAGGTTGCCCTCGCGTTTGGCGATGTCGAGCGCTGCACGCGCCTGATCCAATTGCTCTTTCAGATCACGAGCACCGGCCAGCTTGTCCCGCTCACCCTGCCACTGCGCGGTCATTTCGGAACTGCGCTGGGACAGGTCAGCCAGATCTTTTTCGAGTGTCTCGAGCCGATCCTTGGACGCGGTATCATCCTCAAGGCGCAGCGCCTCGACTTCGATCTGCATTTGCAGGATCTGACGATCGAGCGCGTCCAGCTCTTCGGGTTTGCTGTCCACTTCCATCCGCAAACGGCTTGCCGCCTCGTCCATCAGATCGATGGCCTTGTCGGGCAAGAAACGGTCGGTGATATAGCGGTGGCTGAGCGTGGCCGCAGTCACCAATGCGCTGTCCGAAATCCGCACACCGTGGTGCAGTTCGTACTTTTCCTTGATGCCGCGCAGGATGCTTACCGTGTCCTCGACCGTCGGTTCTTCGACCAGCACGGGCTGGAACCGACGGGCAAGGGCCGCGTCTTTTTCGACGTATTTGCGGTACTCGTTCAAGGTGGTCGCACCGACACAGTGCAATTCACCCCGCGCCAGCGCAGGTTTGATCAGGTTGGCCGCGTCCATCGCGCCCTCAGAGGCACCTGCCCCAACCAGAGTGTGCATCTCGTCAATGAACAGGATCACTTCACCAGCAGCTTCGGTGACTTCTGTCAGAACAGCCTTGAGCCGCTCTTCGAACTCGCCGCGATACTTTGCGCCCGCGATCAGTGCACCCATGTCGAGCGCAAGCAAGCGTTTGTTGCGCAAGGATTCAGGCACGTCACCATTAACGATACGCAGCGCGAGGCCTTCGGCAATCGCGGTTTTACCGACGCCTGGTTCACCGATCAGCACCGGGTTGTTCTTGGTCCTGCGAGACAACACCTGCATGGCACGGCGAATTTCTTCGTCACGACCGATAATCGGGTCAATCTTGCCCGCCTCGGCCCGCTCTGTCAGGTCCATCGCGTACTTTTTAAGGGCGTCATAGCCATCCTCGGCGCTTGCCGTATCGGCCGTGCGCCCCTTGCGGATGTCGTTGATGGCAGAGTTCAGGGACTGCGGGTTTACCTTGCCCGCCTCCAAAGCGTCCTTGGCACCGGATTTCACCATGCCAAGCGCCATCAGCACCCGTTCGACAGGTACAAAACTATCGCCTGCCTTTTTGGCAAGCCCTTCGGCCTCGGCCAGCACTTTGCCCGTAGCCTGATCAAGATAGACCTGCGCCGCATCCCCACTAACTTTGGGCAGTTTTGCCAAAAGTTGATCAACGTGGGTCAGTACGCGGGCAGGATCACCACCGGCGCGCGTGATCAGGTTGGCCGCGAGGCCCTGATCGTCGTCCATCAGTGCTTTGAGTAGATGTTCGGGGGTCAGCCTTTGGTGGCTGTCTCGTGTCGCAATTGTCTGCGCAGCCTGCACGAACCCGCGCGACCGCTCCGTGAACTTGCTCAAGTCCATGGTCATTCTCCTTTTACAGCGCCCACTTTTTCGCGCCCTCAGATAGGCACGCGAAGGTGTAGGCCTTACGCGTAAAAGATGGGTGTGCAGGTGCCCGTTCGCAAGACCCTCTGCACCTCAATCCGACCAAAAAACGTGTAGCAGTCGTCACGATACCCGGAAAATCAGGAAACAACCTCGGTCAACTAACCCACAGCCATTTTTTACACCGTATCAAAATGTCATGGCGGTTTTCCGCCGAAGATCTCCGGTGTTCAATCGCATTGGATGCAAATGCAAAATTAGATATATTTGTTTAATACCAACCAGTTAATAAAGATCAAGCTCCACCTTCACGCGCACTGCACAGGGTTGTGACGCCACGTCCGCCTATCTCCCCCTTTTTTTCCAAACGGCAGCGTCCACATACTTATCCACAAGAGCAGAGACATAAAAAGGTGTCAAAATGTATACCATCCCACTGCAATTCAGCGACGTGATCTACAACGCTGCGAACCAGACGTTTGAAGCATTGGTAACCGTGCATGACCGGTCCGGAGCGCGCCGCTATGCCTGCGCAATCTCAGCACCGATCGAAATGGAATTCGAGGAAGCCGCCAAAGGGTTGTCCACGCAAGCGATGCGCCGACACGGTCGCGGCGACTTAGGATCAATCCTCAAATTCTCGCGGACGTATGCAAATGGCCAAGGGCCGCAGGCAGATGCCATTCCGCAAGACCACCAGCAAGCAGCCTAAGCACTCCGCCTTACCTCGGTTGCACTTAAGGAAGCAGCTTCAGAACGCCCGAATGCGTCCTTATGCATTTGGGCGTTTTCGTTGATGGATTTTGCCCATGTCCTGCCGTATGACCCCGTGGCAGCACATTGAGGGGCATAGACATGGCAGATGACAGACTAATCGTGGCGATGGACGTGCCAAACGCCGTGGCGGGGCTCGAATTGGCGACCACCCTAGGGGACAGCGTCAGTTTCTACAAAATCGGCCTCGGAATGCTTACGGGCGGCGGCCTCGCGCTGGCCAACGAACTGAAACAGGAACACGGCAAGCGTATCTTTCTGGATATGAAACTGTTCGACATCGGTGCCACGGTTGAGGCGGCGGTGCGAGGTCTCGCTCAATTCGATCTCGACTTTCTCACCGTTCATGGTGATCCGCATGTGGTACGCGCCGCCAAAGAAGGTGCGGCAGGTTCCTCTCTCAAAATCCTGGCCGTCACCATTCTGACATCGCTGGATCGCGACGATTTGGACAGCTGCCTGATCCAGCCGGGTGAAATCAGCGATCTGGTGCCCGAACGGGCCGCACGCGCGTTCGAAGCGGGTGCCGACGGCGTCATCGCCTCACCACACGAAGCGGTTGCGATCCGGGCCCTGCCTGAGTCGGAAAATCGACTGATTGTGACCCCAGGAGTGCGCCCTGCAGGAGCCGATACTGGGGATCAGAAACGCATCGCGACCCCCGCAAATGCCATCGCAAACGGGGTTGACCACATCGTAGTGGGCCGTCCGATCTGGCGCGCACCAGATCCGAAAAAGGCCGCTCAGAGCATTCTGGACGAGATTGTCAGCCCGCAAGCGCACAACCCAAATCGCTGACAAACAACGCATTTTTGCAGTTATCCACGACTTATCCATAGGTTGTATTGCGCCGAATGTTTCATCAACTGATTGTGCCTTAGGCGCAACAGGACACTCTATATTGCAAGGTATGGATTTCCTGACTGTGCCAAAACCCGCCCTAGTGGTAAGTTGACCTTAGGTGATACTCCCCGACGAACCATTTCTTCCTGAGGTTCGTCACCTCCCCCCGCTCGAGTGCGGGGGGTTCTTTTGAGGGGTAGGCCCATCCGATTCACTCAAAATTGACGGACGCGACTCCGGCCAGATAGTCACCCAAACGGGGCTTGAATTGCGGGACCACCATGTCGTTTTGCAAGAAGCTTTCTACAGACATCAAGGCCCACCCTTGCCCCTCGTCACCCAGCACGATTTCGTCCTCGATTTCGCTGGAAACCTGGGCTGCAAAAAACCACGAAATATCTCCGCTGGACGTGCCGTAGTCGCGTCCCCAACTTACGAGACCGGGATCAATGACAAGGCTCAGTTCTTCGTGGGTTTCACGCAGAACACATTGCAGGGGGGTTTCGCCCGCTTCAATCCCACCGCCGGGCAGGTCCCAGTACCCCGCCCACAACAATCCCGGCGTGTCGTCGCGCTGCAAAGTCGCCAGTTGATCCCCGACAAACAGCGCAAGCTTGGCCCCAATCACCCGTCCCGCCATGTTCAAATCCTTTGCCACCCGCTAGAGTGCCTAACACGAGCAACAAAGCCTGCCCATGCCCAGCCTCTGCCGCGAATGCCTGACTGAATTTGACACAGCACCGCGCTGCCCGTCCTGCGGCAGCCCGCGCGTCGTCGCGCATCCCGAACTCTTCGATCTGACAATCGCTCATATGGATTGCGACGCCTTTTACGCTTCGGTGGAAAAGCATGATAACCCCAGCCTCGAAGGCAAGCCGGTCATCATCGGCGGCGGGCGGCGCGGCGTGGTGTCGACTGCCTGCTATGTGGCGCGCATAAGGGGCGTGCGCTCGGCCATGCCAATGTTTCAGGCGCTCAAACTGTGCCCTGATGCGGTGATCATCAAACCCCGGATGGACGCCTATGTTGACGCCTCCCGCGCAATCCGCGCATTGATGGAGGAACTGACGCCTGCGATCGAGCCGCTGTCCCTGGATGAGGCCTTCATGGACCTGTCCGGCACGACGCGGCTGCACGGCGCCCCGCCTGCTGTGATGCTGGCCCGGCTGATCAAGCGGATGCGCACCGAATTGGGGCTGACGGGCTCCATTGGCCTCAGCCACAACAAGTTCCTCGCCAAGGTCGCCTCTGATCTGGAAAAGCCCCACGGGTTCTCGGTGATCGGCAAGGGCGACACCGACGCCTTCCTGCGGGACAAACCGGTGCGGTTGATCTGGGGAATTGGCCCCGCGGCCCAAGCCTCTCTGGAAAAAGCGGGGATACGCACCTTTTCGGATCTCCTGCGGTGGGAGCAAACCGATCTGGTCGCGCGATTTGGATCGATGGGAGACCGGTTGTGGCATCTGGCACGCGGGCAGGACAAGCGGCGCGTATCGCGGAATGCACCCATGAAGTCGATCAGCAACGAAACCACCTTTGGCGAAGATACGAACGATCCAGACATCCTTGACGGGCACCTGTGGCGCATGGCCGAAAAGGTCTCGGACCGGGCCAAGGCCAAGGGGCTGGCGGGGCGTGTCGTCACGCTCAAACTCAAGCGACGCGATCATTCATCGCTCACACGACGGCTGTCGCTGCGGGATCCTGCGCAACTGGCCGACACCGTCTACCGGGTTGCACGGGGGCTGTTCGATCAGGTTGGGGACGAGGGCCCATATCGGCTATTGGGCTGCGGGCTCAGTGATCTGTGCAGTGCCGATCAGGCCGATGCCTCAGGCGATTTGCTGGACCCGGACGCCCACAAGCGAGGTCAGGCAGAACGGGCCGCAGATGCGATCCGAGATCGCTTTGGGCATGACGCGATCATGAAAGGGCGAGCGCTGCGCTAGGCTCTATTCGGCGGCCAGAGGCACCCGCGTCTGCCCAATCGCGGCGATCTCTGCAATCACCGACTGCAAACGCGCCTGAACCTGCGCGAACCCGGCATTGGGCGTAATCTGCCGCTCGTCCATATAAAGGGAACGATCAATCTCGACCTGAATAGCGTGCTGATTGCGAGACGGACGGCCATAAGCCTGTGTAATGTAGGCACCCGCAAACGGTGCATTGCGCACAACGGCAAAGCCAGCTGCCGCAAAGGCCGCTTCGACCCGTTCCATCACGTCGCTGCCCGCTGCGGCCCCGAAACGATCCCCCAGAACAACGTTCGGGCGCGCTATTCCGCCACGTGCGATACCGTCCATCGCCTCATGCGGCATCGAATGGCAGTCAATCAGGATCGCCTGCCCGTGATACTGATGCGCACCGTCCAGCAGCGTCTGCAACATGCGATGATAGGGGCGCCAATACAAATCAATGCGCCGCTCGGCTTCGGCGCGGTCCAGCTTGCCGCGATATATCGCACGCCCATTCGCCACCACACGGGGAATCACACCAAGGCCGCTGGCAATACGCGGATTGTGACCCTGCCGGCGCACGCCTTCGATCAGGGCCGGGTCCAATTCGTCAGAACTGCGGTTGAGGTCGATGTAAGCGCGCGGCGCACCCGCCTTGAGCAACGGCGCACCTGCACCGGGGGCCGAGGCAAACAATTGATCCACGAACGCATCCTCAGAGGACCGCACCGTCCTTTCATCCAAAACCGTCTTGCTCAAAAAGGTCCACGGATAGTCGCGCCCGGAATGGGGCGATGCAAACACCACGCAACTCGTACGTCTTTCGGGGTGTTCAACGTCATAGGCGACTTTTGGCATGGATCCTCCTGTTGGCTGGTAACATAACCCATGAACCGGGAAAGCCAAAAGCCCTTGATCCTGCCATCGACTCCTTTTATAGCCCCCCTACCCGGCGCGGATTTCCGCGCCCACTTTTATTGTGGGCCGCTAAAATGTGCAGGGTAACGTGCGGGATTAGCTCAGCGGTAGAGCACTTCGTTGACATCGAAGGGGTCACAAGTTCGATCCTTGTATCTCGCACCACCGCATTCCGCTGAAGGGCAATCGCCCTGACGCATATTACACCGGCATCTCAGGTGCCAAAACGAAACCCGGCGCTGCTTCGCGCCATGAAACATGAGGAAGAAGCGCCATGAAGGTTCGCAACTCGCTCCGTTCGCTCAAAAACCGGCACCGTGATTGCCGCGTTGTGCGTCGCAAAGGCCGCGTATACGTCATCAACAAGACGCAACGCCGGTTCAAAGCACGCCAGGGTTAAGACCCAAGCGACAGACTTTTGAAAAAGCCGCCCTCACTCGGGGCGGCTTTTTTGTTGGCAGATTTGCAATCCCTACATAGGCCGCAAACGACCCCTGTACGGGAAAATCCTCCGTTGGGTGCCCCTGCATCACTCGTAAAAATGCCTGATTGAGGTGCACCAAACAGAGAGAATTGACGCGTGATTGTTAATTTACGACAGTAAGGGGCGCCTGAACGAGTATTCTTTGAAATGTTTTGCGAGCGCGGCGCGCGCAAATTCGGATTTGATTACAAGCAGGAATAGCCATGAACTCCATGAAAACAGCGGCCCGAACAGTTCTATCAAAATACGCCACGTTCAGCGGTCGAGCATCCCGATCAGAATTCTGGTGGTGGATCCTTGCCGTGTTCATCGTCCTTTTCATCTGTCAGATAATTGACGGCGTCCTCATCTTGCCGCTGCTCGGATTTGAAGCGTTCCAAGCCGAAGGCGGCACTCCGCTGTCATTTATTGTCTCGCTACTTGTGATTCTTCCAAACATCGCCGTCGCAGTACGGCGCCTGCACGACACTGGTCGCGTTGGATGGTGGCTACTGATCGGGCTCATACCGGTCATCGGAGCGCTTATCCTTATATACTTCTACGTCCAACCAAGCGAAGAAGAGACCAACCAGTTCGGCCCACCACAGCCCTTTAGTTGAACGGCAAGGATCGTCCCTGGGCTTGATCGCTCCCGGACTGGGGCGGTTAAAAGAGCGCTGAGAAGGTTCGAAAATTGCCCCGTTCGCCCAAAACCGGCGCCGCAATTGCCGCGCATACATCATCAACAAAACGCGGCGCCGGTTCAAAGCTCATGAGGGTTAAGGCCCTAACAACAAGATTTGAAAAAGCCGCTCCGATCCGGGGTGGCTTTTTTGTTTTGGGTAGGAAGAGGTGGGGATAAACGCCCGCTGTGCGTACTTGTTTTGCTTTCGATACGGCTGCACCGATGACTGTTTTAGAGTTGGAAAATCGGGTTGGAACGGTCGTTTTTGCCTTAGATATGCGCGTGACCAATACGTGCACTGGTGTTTTACAGAGGGGATCTGGCGCTGGGTTTGGCTGTGAAAGAGACCTGCCTTAGTTTGCTTTTGCGAAGGTTCGGTCGACGATGGCATCGACCATAAAAGCCGTTGTTTCGCGCGCTTGCTTCTGCGTCGCGCCTGCGACATCGGTCAGGGCGATCATAGCTTCCAAACCCGTTGAAGCAGACAAGGCGCGCACAAGGGTGTCTCTTTGTTGGCGAGACAAACCGGTATCGTGTTCTGACAATGCCTGCCGAAACATTTTTACGCGGCGACCACCACGGGCAGTTGTCGTGCTTCCGGCCCGCCATTCGGTCATCGCTGCTGCCAGAAACTGCCGAAAACCGGCTTCGTTTTCCAAGGAAAGATCCAGAAAATACAGGCAAATTGCCTTTAGCTTTCCGCGCAAATCCTGCGCTCCGGCAACCACTGCATCATAAGGCTTTACCGAAACATCGAGAACGGCCTCGGCGACAAGAACGCTTGCGTCGGAAAAGTACCGATAGCTCGTTGCCTTGGACACGCCATTTACCGCAGCGGCCGCAGTGACCGTTACGGTTTTCCCTTCGGACAACAACTGTCTGGCACCCTCAAGGATCGCTTGCCGTGTTCGTTCTCGCTGTGCGGTTCGGTCGTAAGATTTTGTCATGTTCATCTTTTCGAGGCTACAGTCTCTTTATGAGACACTTGTCTTACAATGAGACTCGACGTATCAGTGATGTCAGAATCAGTCAAGCAAGTGAGGATTGACATGGCGAGTCGCCCGCGCACCTACAACGTTCTGAATATTTTGACGAAGTTTCACGCCTTTCCATCGGAGGTCGACGGAAAATTCTGTCTTGTCGAGTGCACCGTACCGGTCGGCGCCGGAGCACCGCCGAACCACCATGCAGGCGAAACCGAAGGCTTCTTTGTTCTGGACGGCGAGATTAAGTTCACAATCGACGGTAAAGAAAGTTCTGCTGGGCCAGGCGATTTCGTGGCAATCCCGGACGGCGCAGTACACGCATTTCAAGCAATTGGAGACCGCCCTGCGCGGCTCCTCGTTTTAAACGCACCCGGGCATATGCACGAAGCGTTTTTCACAGGACTTGGCGCCGTTCTTCCTGAGGGCCAGCGCGAACTGCCAGACCCTGCAGCGCCGGATATCAGTGCCGTACTAAAGGTCGCCGGCGAAGTCGGAATGACAATCGTCGCCCCACAGTAAGTGCAAAACAACCTGATCTAGGCACACCAGCCCCAAGCGAAAAGGAACGAGAAATGACAAAACTACCGACATGGTTCTTCGCAACAGCCGCAATTTTTGCACTGTGTGGTATGGTATGGGGCATCCAGATGTCTGCAACCCACGATCATACGTTGTCGCCAGCGCATGGGCACTTGAACCTGATCGGGTTTGTCTCAATGTCGGTGTTCGGGTCTTACTATGCCTTGACGCCGAAAGCCGCTGAAAGTCCGCTGGCCGCTGTCCATTTCGTGCTTACAGTCGCAACTGTCGTCGTTCTCACACCTGGCATCGCAATGGCAATCACAAGTCAGGGTGAAACGTTGGCCCAGGTTGGCTCTGTTCTGGCTGTAGTATCCATGGCTGTCTTCGTTTTTACCATTCTTCGCCACGGCGTCGGGAGTGTAGACAGTCAACCGATCCAAGGACACGAGGTTCAACCACAACCCGCAGAATAGGCCACGTCTTCAGAGAGTTTCTCGACACCGAAGCGCCACACACGGATATTACCCCGGTTCTCAAACCAATTGTCAAAATCGGGCAGCTTCTGACACAGGCAGCGCTGTCACCAAACCAAAGTTTCGCTTCGATCCTGTCGCGCAACTATCAGATGCAGTTCCGAGAACCATTCTTGAACGATCCTAGTCAGGAATTGGTCTTGCAATCCAGCAGCGCCAAATGACCCCTGCCCAGTTTCACGGGCCTGCTGCCGTAACGGGCAGCACAGAGGTATCTGCCCGGATGCACAGGCCCATCCCTTGCACGTCCGCCCGATTGGCATAGGTTTCACAACAACCGCAAAATTCAAAAGGCAGAACCGATGAGCGATCCAACCTACACGCCCCCCGCAAAATGGACATGGGACAAAGCATCAGGCGGCACATTCGCCTCGACCAACCGTCCCATCGCAGGTGCGATGAAGGACAAGGAACTGCCCGTCGGCAAACATCCGTTCCAGCTTTATTCGCTTGCTACGCCCAATGGGGTCAAAGTTACTCTGTTGTTCGAAGAATTGCTGGCCGCCGGTGTGAGTGGCGCAGAATACGATGCGTGGCTGATCAAGATCGGAGATGCGGATCAGTTTGACTCCGGCTTTGTTGAGGCAAACCCAAACTCAAAAATCCCGGCCCTTGTGGATCACACCGGCGACACGCCGCTACGGGTGTTTGAATCCGGATCGATCCTGATCCATCTGGCCGAAAAGTTTGGAATGTTCCTGCCTGCCTCCGGCCCCGCACGCACCGAAGTCATGAACTGGCTGATGTGGCAAATGGGCTCTGCCCCGTTTCTTGGCGGTGGGTTCGGGCACTTCTACGCTTACGCGCCAGAGAAGTATGAATATCCCATCAACCGCTACGCTATGGAAACCAAACGGCAACTGGACGTCTTGGACCGCGAACTGGCGACCCGGCCCTATATCGCAGGCGACGAGTATACCATCGCGGATATGGCGATCTGGCCATGGTACGGACAGTTGTGCTTGGGACGTCTCTATTCAGCAGCGGAGTTCCTCGACGTAGAGAGCTATACCAACGTGATGGCATGGGCGAAAAAGATCGACGCGCGCCCGGCAACCTTGCGTGGGCGCATGGTGAACCGCGTGTTTGGAGAGCCTGAATTGCAACTGCACGAACGCCATGATGCATCGGATTTTGAC
This sequence comes from Tateyamaria sp. Alg231-49, assembly GCF_900143535.1. Lineage (GTDB taxonomy): Bacteria > Pseudomonadota > Alphaproteobacteria > Rhodobacterales > Rhodobacteraceae > Tateyamaria. The sequence continues at coordinate 258,519 of NZ_FRFA01000003.1, forward strand.
ACGCAAACGCAGGACAAGATCGGCACGGCAGAAACCGACTAGGCGCGCCACAGGTACGGCTGACAGAAGGCGGAGATACCCTCCGCCTTCCCCTTTTCAGATTCCGCGCTAAGTGCAGAGCGAACCTGAAACGGAGATCATCATGCGCCTGCCCCTTTTCATCGTTGCCTTATGTGTTGCGTCACCCGCCCTGTCTGCAGACCTCATCGTCAGTTTTCGCGACGGTGCGCCCAAAGACAGGTTTACGCTGACCTATGAGGGATCCTGCGCATCGCAAGCCACACAGGTCGACATCGACCTTGGCACAGCACCAGCCGGGCTCATCTTTGACATCACCGGCGCGGGCGCCGGGGTCGAAGTGTTTCAGCCGCTGGAATGGGTTGTCGGGTCTGCACGCACCACTGCCGTGACAGACGGCGACACGGTCGTGAGCCTCGAGCTCGAACCGCTCGCACCCGGTGAAACGCTGGCCTTTACCGTCGACATCGACGACACGACAAGTTCGCGCCAGATCACAGTGAACGGGTCTGAAATGGTTGGTGCCACATTGCGTGCAGATGGACAGGAAGTTCTGTTTGACGCCACTGGCACCGCACGGGTCGCACTGGCCAAATGCCAGTCCTAAGACGCATTCCAATGCGCGTCAGCGGCGACCGACCTGACGGCAGATCAGAATAACGGGCAGTAGGCCCACTGCCACGATCACAAGGCTGGGAACTGCTGCGCCGTCCAACCGTTCGTCCGAGGCAAGTCGATAGGCTTGCACCGCCAATGTGTCGTAGTTGAAGGGGCGCATGATTAGCGTCGCCGGCAGCTCTTTCATCACGTCCACAAAGACGATCAGCAATGCGGTCAGCAAGCTGGGTGTGAGGATGGGCAAATGGATGCGGCGCAAGGTGGCAAAGGGCCCCTTGCCCAGCGATCTGCTGGCTGCATCCATATTGGCATGGACGCGCGCTTGCCCGCCCTCATAGGCACCAAGGGCAGCGGCAAGAAACCGGACCATGTAAGCAAAGACCAAAAGCCAGATGGACCCCGTGATCAAAAGCCCGGTCGAGATATCAAATGTGGCGCGCATCCATGCGTCCAGCGCGTTGTCAAAGGCGGCAAAAGGCACCAACAGTCCAACCGCAATAACCCCCCCCGGCACGGCATAGCCAAGCCGCGCGATATAGCTTGCCGCTCCGGACATACGCCCGGGCTGGGTCCGCTGGAAAAAGCCAAGGATGACCGCGGCCGCCAACGTCAGAGCCGCAGCGAGAGCAGCAAGCGTAAGAGAATTGCCAATGAAGGCCAGATAGCGTGGGCTGAGCAAATCCTGCCCTGAGCCAACGCCAAGCGAGATCAGCGCAATCACAGGAATGATTGCGCCAAACAAAACAGGCAGCCCGCACAGGATCATCGCGGCACTCACCTGCCAGCCTGTCAGATCAATCGGTGGATGCTCTTTCTGACCACGGCTCGGATCATGGTATTTGGCCTGTCCGCGCTGTTTGCGCTCAAGCATCGCCAAGAGCAGGGCAAAGGACAAAAGGCACAATGCAAGCTGCGCCGCGCCCGCCCGGTCCGCGAACGAAAACCAGCTGGTGTAAATGCCAGTAGCAAAGGTCTGCACCCCGAAATAGGCGACCGTGCCGAAATCCGCGATCGTCTCCATCACTGCCAGCAGCGCACCGGCAGCAATCGCGGGGCGGGCTAGCGGCAAGCTCACACGCCAGAACGCCACCCATGGGCGCGAACCAAGCGCCCGGGCTGCCATAAAAGTCGATCCGCTTTGCTGTAGGAAAGAGGCCCGCGCCAGCAGGTAAACATACGGATAAAGTACAAGGACAAGCATGACTGCCGCCCCGCCCAGACTGCGGATCTCGGGAAACCAGTAATCGCGCGGCCCCCATCCCATCATGCTGCGCAATGTGGTTTGCACGATGCCGGGATGATCAAGAACATGGGTATAACCGTAGGCCAGCACGTAAGCCGGAAAGGCGAGCGGGATGACCAGTGCAATCTCGAACACGCGCACGCCGGGAAAACGGGTCATGGTGACCAGCCACGCCGCACCTACACCGATGGCGAAGGTGCCCAGCGAGACCAACACTACCAACAAACCAGTGTTGGCGACATAACGGCCCAGCACGCTGCTCGCGAGGTGCACAACCGTGTCGGTGCCCCCGGTCAGCGCCGCGATGGCCACAGCAAGCATCGGCAACAGGCAGATCACGGCAATCCCGAGTGCCGTCCAAGACAGTAGGCGCGGTGTGGTTCGCAATCGTGGAATTGTGGAGGTGACTGACACGTATAGGGCGCCCTTGGGTCGTACCCACTGCTTATCTTACGTTTTCGCTCGGGTTTCCAGCCCTCTGCAACGCGACCTCGGTGATCCGTTCAACCGTCATACTCAAACAGCCGCTGTTTCCTCGGGTCAGTCGTATGTGCGCTGATCCTCGATCACCAATCCGTCTTTGGGCAGGCTGTCTGGCGCGTGGAGCTCCACTGTACCTTTGAGTTTCAGCGTATCCGTGATGCTGCCGGCATAGGCCTCGGCGCTGTCAGAGGTGGTTTCCAGCTGAACCAGCATCGTGTCTTGTTGCCCGTCCCGACCTGCGATCACACGGGCGCGGGTCACTTCAGGGTGCTTGGCCACAAGGGCTGCGACCTGTTCGGGACGCACAAACATGCCTTTGATCTTAGTCGTCTGATCGGCGCGCCCCATCCACCCCTTGATGCGCACATTGGTACGTCCACAGGGGCTTTGGCCTGATAGAACCGCGCTCATGTCCCCTGTCGCAAAGCGGATCAGAGGATAGTCGGGATTGAGCGATGTGACGATCACCTCACCCACTTCTCCTTCCGGCACCGGATCGCCGGTGCCCGGGGTGACGATTTCGACGATCACACCTTCGTCCACAACCATGCCTTCCAAGGCTGGCGTTTCGTAGGCGATGTTACCAAGGTCGGCCGTCGCATAGGACTGCATGCAAATGATTCCGCGATCTGCGTATTCCTGACGCAAACTGGGGAACAGGGCCCCGCCACCCACAGCGGCCTTGGAGAATTTGAGGGCCACGCCCATCTCGTCTGCCTTGTCGAGGATCACTTTCAGATAGTCCGGCGTCCCCGCATAGGCCGTCGTGCCAATGTCTCGGGCGGCAGTCACCTGCAATTCAGTCTGACCAGTGCCTGCCGGAAGAACGGCAGCACCGACAGCCCGAGCGCCAGATTCAAAAATCATACCCGCAGGCGTCAGATGATACCCGAAACAGTTCTGAACGATATCATCCGCGCCAAATCCAACCGCATGCAAAAAGCGGCCCATGCGCCACCAGTCATGGCTGATCCCACCGGGTTCGTAAATCGGGCCGGGGGATTGGAACACATGCGCGAGGTTAGACACGGGTATGCCGCCGAACGGAGGCCTCTCGGCCTGCCATTTGGCGAGTTCAGATTTGCGCAGAATGGGTAGAGTGCGAAGATCATCCAGCGTCTTGAGATTGCCCACGTCAGGAAGGCAACTGTCCGCAGCTGCTGCGACGCGCGCAATCTGTTCGTTGACAGCTGCCAACTGTTGCACAGCTCGGGCATCGGCAGAGCGGGTTTCTAAATCGTCAAAGTAAGTCGTGTCAGGCATCGCAAGACCCGCTCCTCTTTAAATACAGTAAGTCAAACGTGGCATCCGCCGCCGATCAACTGAGCCAGCGTTTGCGGCGCCGATAACTGCGCACATCGCGGAAGGATTTGCGCCCCTCATCGGACATGCCCAGATAGAATTCCTTCACATCCGGGTTCTCACGCAACTCGGCTGCGGGGCCGTCCATCACAACGCGGCCCGATTCCAGAATGTATCCGTAATGGGCAAAGCGCAGGGCGACGTTGGTGTTCTGTTCAGCAAGGAGGAAGGTCACGCCCTCACTCTCGTTGATCGACTTCACAATCGTGAAAATCTGTTCAACCAACTGCGGGGCCAACCCCATCGAAGGTTCATCCAGCAGGATCGTTTCAGGGCGGGACATCAGCGCGCGGCCAATGGCCGTCATCTGTTGCTCTCCACCCGAGGTATAGCCAGCCTGCGATTTGCGCCGTTCACGCAGACGCGGGAAGTAGTTGTACACCATCTCAAGGTCGGCCGAAATCGCACCCTTGCCGTCGGTGCGGGTATAGGCGCCTGTCATCAGGTTTTCCTCGACGGTGAGGTGCTCGAAACAGTGGCGCCCCTCCATCACTTGCACGACGCCGCGTTTAACCAGATCGGCAGGGTCGGCATGAGCGGTATTTTCACCGTGATAATGGATTGTGCCCTTGGTGACTTCGCCCCGCTCGCTTGCGAGCAGGCCAGAGATGGCCTTGAGCGTCGTGGTCTTGCCCGCGCCATTGCCACCCAGCAAAGCGGTGATGCCGCCCTTGGGCACCTTCAGGCTGACGCCTTTCAGCACGAGGATCACGTGATTGTAGATCACCTCGATATTGCTGACCTCTAGAACAGTCTCTGTCTTGGCCTCGGCGTCCAGCATGGCGCACCCTTGTGTCTTGAAAATGCAATTCCCCGGCGGCCAGATCAGCCGCCGGGGACAGTGATAGGCTTAGCAGCCCGCTTCGATGCCAGATTCGGCCGCATAGGCCGCGCTGTCTTCGTCGATCAGCGGCTGGATGACGTCCATGTCCGATTCCGAGAATTCGGAAATCAGCGACCAAGTCTTGGCCGACGCATCCCACTGGGTCACGCCAACAAGGCCGTTGCCGCCATGGTTTTCACAGGACACATTGAAGGACGGACCAAAGCCGGGCAGACCCAGTTCGGTCATCTTGGCTTCGGTGATCTCCAACGCCTCCATCCCGTCGCGCATCATCGCAGGGGTGATGTCGGCAGTGCCGTGGATGCCTTGGGCGGTTTTGGCCGCTTCGGCAGCCAGCATCGCAGCATAGAGACCACGGTTATAAAGAACCGTACCGATCTGATCGCCAGACCCGGCGGCCAGTCCCTTGTCAACAACGTGGGTCTTGATGTCGTCAAACACTGGGAAATCGCTGCCCACACCGTGGAACGTCAACGCTTTGTAGCCGTTGGCCGCATCGCCCGCAGGCAGCACGTCGTTTTCCGAACCGGACCACCAGATGCCGATGAAATTCTCCATCGGGAAGCGGATGTTGGCAGCTTCTTGAACGGCGACCTGGTTCATGACGCCCCAGCCATACATGATGACATTGTCAGGACGCTCGCGGCGGATTTGCAGCCACTGCGATTTTTGTTCCTGACCGGGGTGATCCACGGCAACCAGCATCAGTTCAAAACCGTGCTTCTTGGACAGTTCTTCCAGCGTGCGGATTGGTTCCTTGCCATAGGCAGAGTTGTGATAGACCAACGCGATTTTCTTACCCGCGATGTCGCCTTGGCTCATCAGGTAGTTGATGGCACCAGAGGCCCCGTTCCAGTAGTTGGCAGGGTAGTTGAACACGTGGCTGAACACTGCGCCATTGGCGGCAGACGTCCGGCCATAACCCATCGAGTGGATCGGAATGTCGTCAGCCGTCGCTTTGGGGATCAGCTGATAGGTGATACCTGTGGACAGAGGCTGATAGACCAGCGCGCCCGCACCTTTGGTGGACTCATAGCATTCCACACCCTTTTCGGTGTTATAGCCCGTTTCGCATTCCAGCACGTTCGCCATTACGCCGCCGATGCCGCCATCACGCTCGTTGAGCATTGTGAAATAATCGGCATACCCATCCGCAAACGGAATACCACCCGCCGCGTAAGGGCCTGTGCGATAGCTAAGGGATGGGAACACAAGGTCCGCCATCACAGGGCTTGCGGCCATCATGGCGGCTGTTGCCCAGGTTGCGATCTTCATCTTCATCGGTTTTTCCTCCCGTTGGTTTTATCCGATATGCGGCCCCTCACGGACCATTCCGTAGGGCGGGGTTCACCCCGCCATTGTTGGTGATCGCCCCGCTTAGTGCGGGAACGGCCACAATCTCAATTTCTCCTTGGCCACGCGCCACAGCTGCGCGATCCCGTGAGGTTCAAGGATCAAAAACATGATGATCAACCCACCCACAATCACAAGCTGGAAATGCGCCACGATGTCCGTCGGCCATCCCATCAAGTCCACTCCGACAAGCTTCAACAACACAGGCAAGACCACCAAAAAGGCAGCCCCTGCAAAGGCGCCAAAGATGCTTCCAAGGCCCCCGATGATGATCATGAACAGCACCAGGAACGACTTCTGAATGCCAAACACCTCGCCCACTTCGACAGCGCCAAGGTAAACGGCAAAGAATAGTGCACCTGAAATGCCAACAAAGAACGAACTGACAGCAAAAGCCGTCAACTTGGCCTTCAGCGGGTTCACCCCGATGATCTCGGCGGCGATGTCCATATCGCGGATCGCCATCCACTGGCGGCCAACCGACCCCCGCGTCAGGTTGCGCGCGACAATCGCCGCGCCAATGGTAAAGACAAGGCAGAAAAGATACGTCGCCCACGCTTCGGTATTGGGGCCCGTTACCTCAATTCCAAACACAGTGCGCTCAGGCGCGTTGATCTGACCAGATGCGGAATAGTTGTAAAACCACGCCACCTTGTTGAAGAGCCAGACAAGGAAGAACTGCGCCGCCAGAGTGGCAACGGCCAGATAGAACCCCTTGATCCGCAAAGACGGCAGACCAAAGGCCGTGCCGACCAGCGCTGTGATCCCCCCTGCAATGATCACGTGGAAAAAGATGTTCACATCCGGAAATGCAGTCATCAGCTTGTAACAAGCATAGGCACCCACAGCCATGAACCCACCGGTCCCAAGGCTCACTTGCCCGCAATACCCCGTCAGGATGTTCAAACCTATGGCGGCGATTGCATAAATCAAAAACGGCAGAAAGATCGAATTGACCAGATAATCGTTCATCACAAACGGCATCACAAACACGGCCACAACCAGAACAAAGTAATAGCGATAACGGTCAAACCGGATCGGAAATGTCTGGCTGTCCTGCGGATAAGTCGTCGAAAAATCGCCAGCCTCACGATAAAGCATCAGTGTTTTCCTCTACTTGCGCGGTCGCGCGTTTCTTCTGACCGAAAATACCACGGGGTGAATTGCGCCGTTGGCGCAATAGGGGCTGGCCCCTCTCCTCCGGTCTTAACCAACACTTCAGGTTCTGCGGTTTCGCCACATTTGGCCCCAATCCCCATGCCAGCTTGGGCGCGGGAAAATGGAGTGGGAACTATGACTGCCATACTTGACGACATGCGTCGTCTGGAGGCCGCGTATGCGCGCGGCGACCTGAGCGCAATTGATCTTGCCGCCGCCAAAGCGGAGTTGCTCGAATCCGTACCTGACGCTGACGAACCGGTACACGCGGTCGAGCATGCACCCTCGCGCATTACCCGGGTCACGATCTGGCCGATGCTTTTGCTTTGCGTTCTGGTGGTGACCGTCTGCGCTGGGGTAGCCCTGATGCTGACAGGTGATCTCATGCTGTCAGCGACGCTTGCCATCACGGTGCTTGCCGCGATCACGGTCATGCTGTTCCGGCAACTCGACAGTTGATTATACCCGTTCAATGATCTTCTCCCCGAACAGGCCCTGCGGGCGGAACACAAGGAAGATCAGCGCGAGCACATAGGCAAACCAGTTCTCGGTCGCGTTCATGGTAAAGCCAAACAAGGCCCCGGCGAGATCGCTCGAGGACATGAAGAACTCAAACAGCTTTTCGCCCACGCCAATGATCAACCCGCCCACAATGGCGCCGGGGATCGAGGTAAACCCACCCAGCATCAACACCGGCAATGCCTTGAGCGCGATCAGAGACAGCGAAAACTGCACGCCCGATTTCGCGCCCCACATGATGCCAGCCACGAGGGCAACAAAGCCCGCCACCGACCACACCAAAATCCAGATGTAGTTGAGGGACACACCCACCGACAAAGCGGCCTGGTGGTCGTCGGCCACGGCGCGCATGGCCCGGCCCTGTTTGGTGTACTGGCTGAACGCCACCAGCACGGCGACCAACAAAATCGCGATGATCGTTGCGGTAATATCCAGATTATCAATGAAGAACCCGTAGCCAAAAATGTTGAACGTCGCCTCATCAATAGCAAGGTTGATGCCTTGGGGCAGACAGGTGGTATCGGTCAGACACACATCCAGCTTTTTGATCTCGGACCCCCACATAAGGTCCGCGACCCCTTCCAGAAGGTAGGCAAGGCCAATGGTGGCCATGAACAGAATGATGGGCTCCTGCCCGACCAGATGTTTGAAGATGAACCGCTGCACCGCCCAAGCAAGGCCAATCATCACCACCACTGTAAAGATGATCGCGATGATCGAATGAATCTCCCACCCAAAATAGTGGATGTTGGTTCCAAAGACCGCGTTGATCAGATGGTAAAACGGTACCTGCCCCGTCTGAATGCCGACCAAAGTCATCGCCGCAAACAGGGCCATAACCCCTTGGGCAAAATTGAAGATGCCGCTCGCCTTGAAGATCAGTACGAACCCAAGAGCGACAAGGGCATACATCACCCCGGCCATCAGGCCGTTGAGGAAGACTTCCATGGCGTAGATCAGTTGGTCAGGCATTAACGGCACTCCTCGGGCCACTGTTCACATGACGCAGCGGGCTGCGGCAGTTTGATCGCGGTTAGAACGGCGATGTTGGTATCGTCCAACGAAAAGGCGGCAGCGGGAGCGTGCATCATTTCAACGCCACCCCCATCAGATCAGCCGTATGATCGCGCAACGGCTGATAGCTCACGCGCAGACGCGTCAGCCCCTCAAAGGTCAGGTTCCAGTTCAGCGTGATCTCGGTCACACGTCCATCTCGACGCGGTGCCGCCAAAAAGGCCGCCGCATAAGCGCGCGGCATTGTCATCCGGCTCACCGGCTCAAACCCAGTGGTCGAAACAAACCGCGCTCCCGCTCCCTGTCGCCACTCCATAAAGGCCACAAGCAATTCAGAATAGCTGAGGCCGCTGGAAATGATTTCGCAGGCCGGTTCATCATACATGAACACAACCAATGTGCGGTCCAGATCGGTTTCCTGATAGCCCAGCGCATAGGTGTTCAGCGTGCTTTCGAAATAGCGCCGGAACGTGCGCGGGATCGGCATGATGTCACGGGGCGACAGGCTGGCTGGGTCCTCAAGATAGGGCAGGCACCGGGTTTCAATGACATTGCAAAGGTCTGCCATGCCAGGTTGAGCCGCGTCACAAATCGCCGGCTCATCGGCCAAGGCCGGGCTCGCCCAGAGGGCGGCACATATGGCAAGCGCCTTAACTCTCAAGGTCAGTTTCCACCATCTCATAGACCGTACGCGCGGCCGTTGCCTTGCTGCGCATCTTGACCCGCGGTTCGATCCACTCGTTGCTGATCAACCAGCCCCCATTAGGGACATAACGCCCTTGGCTCGTTTGCACCGCGCGCCATTCAGTTTCGGCCTGCGACACTTCCTTGCCAGCCACTTCGACCAGACAGGCCCGCTCACCCTCTCGCGGGGCGACATCCAGCACCAAAAGGTACCCTTCAGCTGTCGGCCCATAAACCCGGCGCGCTTCGTGCATTTGATCGATCGGCTGGGCCTTCAGGCCGTCCACCACCGGAAGGCTCAAGTGCTCAAATGGGTCCAGGCAACGCGCAACAAACAATTCCCACGCCGTGCCCGCCTGAGCCGCATTTGCCCCAAACGCCAACCCAAGGCACACCATTGGTGCACACATAGTGCTCAGCCTGCGCATACGCAGTGCATGACGTATTCCGGCCAGCGCCTTAGTCATGCGCAACGCCCAGATAGGCATCAATAACCGCCTGATTGTTGCGCACTTCATCCGGTGTACCGTCGCCAATCTTCTTGCCGTAATCCATCACAACAACTCGATCGGATAGGTCCATAACCACGCCCATATCGTGTTCGATCAGGGCAATCGTGGTGCCAAATTCGTCGTTCACATCAAGGATAAAGCGGCTCATGTCCTCTTTTTCCTCTACGTTCATGCCTGCCATCGGCTCGTCCAGCAACAACAGCGATGGCTCAGCGGCCAGTGCCCGAGCCAATTCTACCCGCTTTTTCAAACCGTACGGCAGACGGGCAACAGGTGTCTTGCGGATGGCCTGAATTTCAAGGAAATCAATAATCTTTTCAGCGACTTCCCGGTTGGCAGTCTCTTCGGCTTCGGCCTTGCCCTTCCACAGGGATTGGGCGAACAGCCCCGTTTTCATGTGTGTCAGCCGCCCGGTCATCACATTGTCCAGAACGCTCATCCCCTCAAACAGGGCAATGTTCTGAAACGTGCGTGCAATCCCTTGTCGTGCCACCTCAAACGGCTTCATCGCCGGGCGCGGCGCGCCTTTGTAGAACACTTGGCCTTCCTGGGGGATGTAGAAGCCCGAGATGACGTTCAACATGGACGACTTTCCCGCCCCATTGGGGCCGATGATGGCGCGAACTTCGCCTTCACGAATGTCAAAGGAGATATCCTTGATCGCCTCAACCCCACCAAATCTCAGGGTAATATTCTTCATCTCCATCACGACGCCGCCAATTTTGCGACCATCTGCGGTGGTGTAGCCTTCGGTCTGATCAAGCATAAACCGTCTCCATCGTCCGACCTTTCGGCCAGATATTAACCATTTTCTGCGCACGCGTTTCCCACGCCGGTTCGGAGGGCCAAAGATGCTTGAAAAAATGGAACGTCGTCATCTGCTGAAGCTCGCCTATAACCGTCACCAAGAAGGACTGAGCGCGCGCGCTACCCGCAAAATCATGCGCAGCTTTATCGGTGCGTTCATCAACGACAACCGTCTGCGCTGCGCTGAAAGGCATGTGTTTGAAGGTCACTGAAATCACTCTGCCGCCATCTTTTGCGGCGCGGCCGCGGTTTGCGCAGACTGGATCAGCAACGTCGCCGAAATCGAGCCTTTGCGCCCGTCCTCATAAGTAACTTCTGTGGTGGTCGAGATTTGCTCGGACCCATCGTACAGCGCGGCAATGATATCGCCGTACTTCTCTTCGATGATCCGGCGGCGCACTTTCAATGTGCGGGTCAATTCCCCATCATCGGCATCCAACTGTTTGTGCAGCACGACAAAGCGATGCACCTGACAGCTCGACAACATCTCGTCCTGCGCGACGGATGCGTTCACGTCTTCCACATGTCCTTTGATCGTCGCCAACACCTGCGGATGCTGTGCCAATTCCTGATAGGACGCGTAGCCAATGTTGTTGCGCTCGGCCCAGTTCCCAACAGCTGTCAGATCAATATTGATGAATGCCGTGCACTCATCCCTGCCATTGCCAAAGACAACCGCCTCAAGGATATTAGGGAAGAACTTTAGCTTGTTTTCAACGTATTTTGGCGCAAACAACGCGCCCGACGCCATCTGTCCCACGTCCTTGGCCCGGTCGATGATGCGCAAGTGCCCGGTGTCTTCCTCGATGAACCCCGCATCACCCGTTGCAACCCAACCCTCTGGGTCCTTGGTGTCAGCCGTGCTTTCGGGGTTCTTGTAATACTCCACAAACACGCCGGGTGAGCGGTAAAACACCTCTCCATTCTCGGCAATCTTCAACTCCACTCCGGGGCATTTCACACCCACTGTGTCGCTGCGCACCTCACCATCTGGTTGCGCGGTGATGAAAACCGTGGCCTCTGTCTGACCGTAAAGCTGTTTGAGGTTGATGCCCAAAGACCGATAGAAATCAAAGATTTCCGGGCCGATCGCTTCACCGGCCGTATACCCCACTCGCACCCGGCTAAATCCCAGCGTATTCTTCAATGGGCCAAAAACCAGCAACTCGCCTAGGCGGTATTTCAGCCGATCCCCAAAGCTCACATCCTTGCCGTCCAAAATCGCAGGACCCACCTCGCGCGCGTGCGCCATGAAATAATGGAACATGCGCTGCTTGAGCGCGCTTGCATCCTCCATCCGGATCATCACCCCGGTCAGCTGGTTCTCAAAAACCCGAGGTGGCGCAAAGTAGTAGGTCGGCCCAATCTCGCGCAGGTCCACATGCATGGTCTCCGCACTTTCGGGGCAGTTGGTACAAAACCCGGTCCAAAGCGCCTGACCAACGGAAAAGATGAAATCCCCAACCCAGGCCATCGGCAGATAGGCGAGAATGTCATCACTCTGGCGCAGCCCATCAAAGTCGGACGACGACTTCGAAGTCTCGATCACGTTCCGGTTGCTCAGCACTACGCCCTTGGGTTTGCCAGTGGTTCCAGAGGTGTAGAGCATCACGCAGGTGCTGTCATAGTCCAGCTTGGCAATGCGCCGCGCCATCTCGGGCGCCAGTTCATCCCGCTTGGCCCGGCCGGCATCCTGAACATGAGAATATTGGTGCAGCTTGGAATGGTCGTATTTCCGCAAACCGCGGGGATCGAGGTAAATCATCTGCTCAAAGTTCGGCAGCTCGGCCTGCACTTCGATCACCTTGTCCACCTGCTCCTGATCGCCAACGATCACAAAGCGCGCGCCGCAATGCGAGAGTGTATAGGCCATCTCTTCGGCGGCCGCGTCCTGATACAGCGGCACAGGAATCGCACCACACATCTGCGCCGCCATCATCGACCAATAAAGCGTGGGCCGATTGCGCCCGATCACAGCAATAAAGTCACCCTCGGCGACGCCAAGGTCGATCAGACCCAATGCCAGCGCTTCGATCTCTTCATGGGTTTCGGCCCAGGTCCAGCTTTGCCAGATGCCGAATTCTTTCTCTCGGTACGCAGGCGCATTCGCAAACTGCGTTGCGTTGCGGTGAAGCAATGCGGGGATGGAGTCCATTCCCGTCGGATTGGCCATTTCGGCAGTCACGTGCTTTCCTCCCTGAATGCCGGTGTCCGGCTTATTTTGGCGGGCGACGCGAATCCCGCATTTAAATCGTCGCGGGAACGTCTGGACGTGTCAAATCTTTCTTAATACATTCTGAAATGTAGCAAAATGTTACATCTTTGAAAGACGGTCAAATGCAGTCGCCAGAAATCCTGCACCGGTCGCGCGATACCTCGGTCCTGTTGCGCTCCGGGCTCAACATGATCCAGCAGGCGCTGTCGATCTACAGCGAAGATCTGCGCCTCATCGTGGCTAACCAGCGCTTCCGCGCAATGTTCGGACTGCCCGCGCACCTGTGCGAGCCCGGTGCCGCATTTTCCGAGACCATTCGCTATCTCGTCGATTCAGGTGAGTACGGACAGGTCGGCGACAAGGAAGCGTTCATCACGGCCCGCGTGAATCAGGCCCTGACCTTCGAGCAGCATTACGTCGAACGCAAGCGGGCCAACGGGCGGTGGTTGTCAGTTGAAGGCGGCCCTTTAAGGCAGGGCGGCTGGATCGCCGTTTATACCGACATCACCGAAATCAAACAGCACGAGGACATGTTGCGCGCACGCACCGATGAACTCTCGGGTCGGTTGCTTGACCGCTCCGAAGAACTTGCCAGAGCCAACCGCGCATTGGAGGCCACGATCAGCCGCCTGCATGAAACCCAACAACACCTCGAAGCGGCAGAGGCACGCGTCCGCCTTGCAGCCGAAACAACACCGGCCCACATCGCCCGGTTAGATCTGCAGGAACGCTACACCTACACGAACCGGCGGTTGCCACTGGTGCCCTTCAACGGTGCGGATAACATCGTAGGCCACACAGCCCAGTCTGTACTTGGACAAGACATTTACGCCGAGATTTTGCCCGCCCTCCACTCGGCCTTTGATGGCAGTGCAAAAGTAGTGGAGTTCACAGTGCCTCAGGATGGCCGCCACATCCGGGCTGCTTTCACGCCGGATACCAATTCTGCGGGGGCAGTGACGGGTGCTTATGTCCTGTCAGTAGACACCACCCTGTCACAAGGCAGCGATCCGTCGCCCCGCCGTGCAGCGCAGTTCGGCGTCTGGACTGTACAATTTGACCGGCTGGACCTCATGGCAAAAGGGGCTGACGCCGCGATCCCACTATCTGTTTCCGAGGCAGCGTTGCTGCGTGTTTTTCTGTCTGCCGCGAACAGGCTCATATCTCGGGACGAAATATTTGCCGCCCCCGGTCTGCACCCGACATCTGCGCGCGCACTCGATGTGCGCATATCGCGCCTGCGCAGCAAGTTGGGCGATGACCCAAAGGCGCCAAAGCACATTCGTACCATCTATGGCGCGGGCTACATCTTTGTCGGTGATGTCACCTGGTTGGCCTGATGCCTATTCGGCGACCATCGCCTGAACCGCCTCAACTTTTACAGCTGAAAACTTGAATTCCGGGATCTTGCCATAGGGGTCCACAGCCGGGTTGGTCAGGATGTTGGCCGCTGCCTCAACAAATGCAAAGGGCAGGAACACCATGTCTGGCGATACCGCACGATCCTCACGTGCCATGATCTCGATCGAGCCACGTTTCGTTGACAAGCGCACCACGCCACCCGGGACCACACCCAGCTTGCGCAAGGTGGATGGGTGCAACGAACAGTTTGCTTCCGGCTCTACGGCATCCAGCACAGTGGCGCGGCGTGTCATCGAACCGGTATGCCAATGCTCCAGCTGCCGTCCAGTTGTCAGGATCATCGGATAATCTGCGTCCGGCACATCATCGGGCGCAATCACAGCCGCAGGCGTGAAACGCGCGCGCCCCTCAGGGCGAGGGAACCCATCGCCAAACACAATCGCCTGCCCCGGATCTTCGGGGGACAACGACGGATAGGTGACCGCGTTCTGCGCCTCAAGCCGGTCCCATGTGATATTGGCCAGCGACTTCATGTTTAGCTTCATTTCGGCAAACACATCCGCCGGGCTGTCATAAGTCCAATTGAGGCCAAGCCGCTTGGCCAGTTCCACCTCGATCCACCAGTCTTCGCGCGCATCGCCGGGGGGCGGCAACGCAGGGCGACCCATTTGCACCTGACGGTTGGTATTTGTGACCGTGCCAGACTTTTCTGCAAAGGCGGACGCAGGCAGTATCACATCCGCATAGTTCGCCGTCTCGGTGATAAAGATATCCTGCACCACCAGGTGATCCAGCTTTGCCAAAGCGTCGCGTGCGTGTTCGACGTCTGGGTCCGACATGGCCGGGTTTTCACCCAGCACGTACATCG
The DNA here is from genome assembly GCF_900143535.1 of Tateyamaria sp. Alg231-49. Taxonomy (GTDB): domain Bacteria; phylum Pseudomonadota; class Alphaproteobacteria; order Rhodobacterales; family Rhodobacteraceae; genus Tateyamaria. The sequence continues at coordinate 273,579 of NZ_FRFA01000003.1, forward strand.
CCTTGATGTTGCCAGCATGCACGTCATCCATGATTTCGGTCACCGTCAGACCTTTCTCATTGGAGAAGTCGCCCGAGTTCCAGACATCGGTAAAGGCCGAGCGCACGCCATCGTCCGTTACGGGTTGATAATCCGGCAGGAACATCGGGATTAGACCGGCGTCCGATGCCCCCTGCACGTTGTTCTGCCCGCGCAGCGGGTGAAGGCCCGCACCGGGCCGCCCAACCTGCCCACACATCAGCGCCAGCGAAATCAGGCAACGCGAGTTGTCCGTTCCGTGGATGTGCTGAGACACGCCCATCCCCCAGAAGATCATCGCCGATTTGGCGCCGGCAAAGGTCCGTGCCACGTCGCGCAGCACTTCGGCCTCGATCCCGCAAATCTCAGCCATCTTTTCAGGCGCAAAGTCCGCCAGATGCGCCTTTTCAGCTTCCCAATTCTCGGTATAGGCGTCGATATATTGCTGGTCGTACAGGCCCTCTTCTACAATTGTGTGCATCATTGCGTTCAGCATGGATACATCCGCACCCGGGCGGAATTGCAGCATATGGCTGGAAAAACGTTTGAGCGCCTGCCCGCGCGGATCCATCACGATCAGCTTGCCACCGCGCTTGGTGAATTGCTTGAAATAGGTGGCCGCGACGGGGTGGTTTTCGATGGGGTTACAGCCAATGGCAATGGCCACATCCGCGTTTTCGATTTCGTTGAACGTGGCGGTGACTGCGCCGGAGCCCACGTTCTCCATCAAAGCCGCAACAGAACTGGCATGACACAACCGGGTACAGTGATCGACGTTGTTGTGGCCAAAGCCTTGTCGGATCATCTTTTGAAACAGATAGGCTTCCTCGTTCGTGCACTTGGCCGACCCAAAGCCCGCCACTTCACGCCCGCGCCCCTTAAGACCATTGGCGGCGAAATCCAGCGCCTCGTCCCATGTGGCCTCACGGAACACTTCCTGCCAATTGCCAGGGTCCACGTTCAGCCCTTTGGCTGGTGCATCGTCGCGACGGATCAACGGTTTGGTCAGGCGGTGATCGTGGTGGATGTAGTCAAAGCCAAAGCGCCCCTTGACGCAGAGCCGCCCTTCGTTCGCGGGGCCATTGATGCCCTCGACATATTTGACCTTGTTGTCCTTCACTTTCAGAGAGATCTGACAGCCGACGCCGCAGAATGGGCAGATGCTCTCAACTTCGCTATCAAAATCTGCACTGTCCCCAATTTGGGCGTCATCAACCACCGATGACGGCATCAACGCCCCAGTCGGACAGGCCTGCACACATTCGCCGCAGGCCACACAGGTGCTGTCGCCCATCGGATCGGCCAGATCGAATGTTGGATAGCTGTCATGCCCACGCCCTGACATCCCAATGACATCGTTGACCTGTACCTCGCGGCAGGCGCGTACGCACAGACCACATGAAATGCAGGCATCCAAATTGACCGACATCGCCACATGGCTGTCATCAAGCAGAGGAATGCGCCCCTCTTCCAACTTGGGAAAACGGCTTTCCGAAACGCCATTGGCCTCGGCCATGTCCCACAGATGGGCGGATTTGTCGTGCGATACATCACGCTCGGGTTGATCGGCGACCAGCATTTCGACCACCATCTTGCGCGCCGTTTCGGCGCGGGTTGAATTGGTGGTGACAACCATGCCTTCGCTGGGTTCGCGGATGCAGGATGCGGCCAGCACACGCTCGCCTTCAATCTCGACCATACAGGCGCGGCAGTTGCCGTCCGGGCGGTATCCGGGGCTCGGTTTGTGGCACAGGTGCGGGATCACAAGGCCGCGCCCGTTGGCAACCTCCCAGATGGTCATGCCCGCTTCGGCCTCAACCTCGGCCCCGTCCAGCGTAAATGTCACCTTGTCCGTCATCGCGCGCAACTCCCTCGCTCTCGCAGCACCCTAAACCAGCCCGAACATCAAGAGGACTCCCATTCCCGACACCAAAACCCGCTTTCGCGTCTCGGGTGTTTCCGATCCACGCCACCGCGCCTCATGTCTGTTTCAAAAATTGCGCCCCTTAGGGGCCAGCACTTTCCACCGCGCCAACGCTGCCCTAGAACAAACCAAACACCAGCCAAAGGCACACATGTCCCACATCACCCTTATCCGGCACGGTCAGGCCAACTCTCAGGCCAAGGACGAAGCCAGCTATGACCAGCTCAGCCCCCTTGGCCATCAACAGTCGGCTTGGCTGGGCGAGCACATGCGCGCCACGCATCAGCATCACTTGCGGCTCTACACCGGCACTCTGCGCCGACACCGCGAAACTGCGGCCGGGATGGCGACAGGGCTTGAACCTGTTGAGGATGCGCGTTTGAACGAACTGGAATATTTCACCCTCGCCACAGCGCTTCGCGACGAACATGGTGTTCCCTTGCCGGATGGGCCCGGTGACTTCACAGCCCATTTGCCGCAAGTCTTTGCCGCGTGGCAGGATGATCGCCTGAAAGGTGCGCCGGAAACATTCGCAAGCTTTGAGGACCGCGTTCAGGGCGCGTTGCGCGAGATTTCTTCTGGGGATGGCCCCGCATTGGTGGTCACGTCCGGCGGATTGATTTCGATGGCGATGCGTCAGCATCTGGGCCTCAGCATCGAGGGCATGGCCAATATCGCGCTCGCCATTATGAACACCTCGATCCACCGCCTGCACCCAATCGGCGGCACCTGGGCACCGGTTATGTTCAACGCCATCCCGCATCTGGAAACGCCAGATCGCCACCACGCCCAAACCCACGTTTGAAAGGCAGTCCATGAAGCTCTATTTCGCCACTGGCACCATTTCCATCGCCGTTGCCGTTGCTCTGAACGAAGCGGGAGTGTCCTACGACACCCACCAACTTAACTTCGCAGCTGGCGAGCAGCGCGGTGACGGCTACGCCGCCATCAACCCCAAAGGCCGCGTGCCTGCGTTAGAAGTGGGCGACACCATCCTGACGGAGACGGGTGCAATCCTTGACTATGTGGCCACACTTGCCCCCGGCCTGATGCCTACTGACCCAGTGGCAGCGGCGCAGGCGCGCGGCATCATGTACTATTTGGCTTCGACCATGCATGTGGCTCATGCCCACGGAAGGCGCGCAAATCGTTGGGCGGATGAAGAGGCCAGTTGGGCCGACATGATCGCCAAAGTGCCCCAGACCATGACCGAATGTACGGCGTTTGTTGAGGCAAAGTGCCTGACCGGACCGTTCATATTCGGCGATACGCTTTGTGTTGCAGATGCCTACCTATTCGTTGTGTGCAGCTGGCTGACAGGCGACGGTGTTGATCTTGCCCCCTTCCCGAAAGTACGCGCTTTTCTGGCCGCCATGGAGGAACGACCCAGCGTTCAAGCCGTGCGCGCAAACGGGATGTTGCCATGACCCATCTATGGGTGCGCGCCGAGCAGCGGGACAATGAAACGCGCGTCGGGGTGACCCCTGACGGTATAGCCAAGTTGATCGCTTCAGGGATCACAGTGACGGTCGAGGATAGCCCGACCCGCTGCATTTCCACTGACAGATACGCAGCTGCAGGTGCCGAAATCGCACCAGCACATAGTTGGCCCGCGGCACCAAAGGATGCCATCATCTTTGGGCTGAAGGAACTGCCCGAAGACGACACACCCCTGCCGCACCAGCACATCATGTTCGGCCATGCGTTCAAGGGCCAGCCCGCTGGGCAACGCCTGCTCCGTCGGTTTGGCGCTGGCGGTGGCACGCTGTTTGACCTTGAGTATCTGGTAGACGCCAACAATCGCCGCGTGGCCGCCTTTGGCTATTGGGCGGGCTACGCCGGAGCGGCGGTGGCCCTGAAATGCTGGGTTGCCCAGCAAAACGGGCAGATCGCTGGCCCCGTTGCGCCCTATTCCAGTTCAAACCATCTGCTTGCCGACCTGCAATCCGATCTGGTCGCGACCGGGCCGCACAGGCCAACGGCACTGATCATCGGCGCGTTAGGCCGGGTCGGAACAGGGGCCGCAGATTTGTGCACCGCAATGGGTGTGCCCACCACCCGTTGGGACATGGAAGAAACCGCCCACGGCGGCCCATTCCCCGAAATTCTGGCGCACGACATCTTTTTCAATTGCATCCTCGCGCGTCCCGGCACGCCGGTGTTCGTCCCGTCAGATGCGTTGCACAAGCCCCGTCGGCTCAGCGTCATTGGCGACATTGCCTGCGATCCAGACAGCGATTTCTCCCCAATCAAGGTCTATGACCGAACCACAACATGGGATGCGCCCGCGCTTCGGGTGCATGACGCGCCAGTGCTGGACGTCACGGCCATCGATAATCTGCCATCGATGCTGCCCGTCGAATCCTCAGAGGATTACGCGGATCAGTTGCTGCCCAGTCTGCTTACGTTGGAGGATCTGGACGCAGGGGTTTGGGCGCGCGCAAAGGCTACCTTTGAACAGGCAATGGCCAATACGTGAAAAAGGCGTGGAAAACCCCGCCTTGCGTTCAATTAGGAACAATTTGATCTGATCAGATCCGCGCGAACCGCTGCGCGATTTTCGGGATCAGACCCTGGAACTGCAACGGCGCGTCGGTGACGGCCAGACAAATACAATCCTCGTGTATGTCGGCGACGGGCGTGTGGTGCGTGTCACTGTCCGCCATTTCAACATCGCCGCGCGCGAAATAGTCGCCTTCATCCTGGAAGGCACCCTGCAACACCATCGTCATCTCGATACCGTTATGCCCGTGATCAGGCATTGCAGCGCCCGCCGGGATGAAAAGCAGGCGCGCAGACGCCTCGCGCGATGTAGGCAAGATCGCCTGTTTTACCCCAAGGCCAATAGCGCGCCATTTGATGCTGTCCAAATCGCCGCCCACGTAGTCCTGCAAAGGACCGGGCAGAATAGAGCCAGGCGCTCGCACGACGGGCGTTTCTTGGACGGGACCGCCCGCAATAAGCGCCATCGTTGCCGCAAAGCTGCCCGGCGCCAGAGCCACGTCATCTGGCACGTCAAGCGCAAGCACTTCGCCGCCCACAGCGTCATAGCTTTCAACCTCTGCCCGGCATGCGTCACAAAGTGACACATGCGTGGCAACCATCAGGTTGAATGCCTCGGGAAGAGTGCCCGCCGCATAGGCCATCAGGATATCGTCGGTCAGGTGGTGTTTTATGTCGTATTCCATCACTTCAATCACTTCATTGCGTGGCGCAACCGTTCCAGCGCCAATCGTATCCGACTTTTGATCGTGCCAAGTGGCAGACCGGTTTTCTGAGCGATTTCACTGTGGGACATGTCCCCGAAATACGCCTGTTCTATCAATTCCCGCTGGGCGGCGGGCAATTCTGCAATTGCCTGACCCAACAGTTCGCTTTCTTGCTGCAAGGCCATCACATCGGCCTGATCAGGTTCTTCTTCTGGGCCCCAAGTCAGTTCTTCGGGCTCGGGGCGGCGCTGCTTGCGCAGCACGTCAATCTTTCGGTTCCGCGCGATGGTGAAGATCCAGGTCGCCACCGAAGCCCGCGCGGGGTCAAACATGTGCGCTTTGTGCCAACAGGTCGCCAAGACTTCCTGCGCGCATTCTTCGGCCAGTGATGCGTCGGACCCCGATTTTATCAGGAACCCTTTGACCCGCGGGGCAAAGTGTTCGAACAGTTCGGCAAAGGCCGCCTGATCCTGATTGTCTCGGATGCGAACCATGTGGCTTACCCACAACATCCGCTTGCCGTCACTGTCATTCATCTTTGCAGGTCCTGTCACCGCCTCTGAGACCATTCCCATGGGCGGCTGTGCATCTTGATGCATTGTTTCTAGACCTGCGTACATGAATGATCTACGGCCCCTCGTCGCATTTGGATCAAAAAATAAATCTCTGGCATTTGTACATCCGTTTCGGGCACTGAACCGTACACTGTAGAACAGCCAAGACACACAGGGACTCCCGCCGCTTATGCCTTTTGAACATTCTGCCGCCATCCGCAAACGTATCGCAGTGATCGGAGGGGGCATTTCGGGGATGGGCGCCGCCCATATGCTCGCCGCCGACCACACTGTTACCCTGTTTGAATCTGAACGCCGTCTTGGCGGTCACGCGCGCACGATCATGGCGGGCAAGAACGGCGATCAGCCTGTAGATACAGGCTTTCTCGTGTTCAACTACGCCAACTATCCGCACATGGCCGCACTGTTTGATGAACTGAGTGTGCCGGTCGTGAAATCAAACATGAGCTTTGGAGCCTCTATAGATGGAGGTCGCCTTGAGTATGGGTTGGCCAGCCTTGACGCGCTGTTTGCGCAACGCACGAACGCCTTCAATCCTCGTTTTCTCGGCATGGTGCGGGATATCGTGCGCTTTAACCGCAACGCTTTGCGCGTCGCGAACGAAGATCGGACGCGCACGGTTGCGCAGTTCTTGGATGTTTTGGGCACAGGCCATTGGTTCCGGGACTACTACTTGCTGCCTCTCAGCGGCGCGATCTGGTCAACACCAACCGAAAAAATCATGGATTTCCCGGCCCATGCGATGATCCAGTTCTTTGAGAACCATGCGCTGCTTAACACGACTGGCCAACACCAGTGGTACACAGTCAACGGGGGGTCTATCGAATATGTCCGCCGGCTTGAGGCCGCGATGCGGGCAAATGGTGTCGACATCCGTTTGGGGGCCCCCATTCAGTCGGTGCGCCGCACTGGGGCGGGTGCTCATGTCAAAGCTTGGGGCGGAGAGTGGGAAGACTTTGACGAGGTCGTCTTTGCGACCCATTCTGATGACAGCCTGTCGCTGCTGGAAGACCCATCGGACGCCGAAAGCGCCGCGCTGGGTGCTGTAAAGTACCAGCCCAACGATATTGTCCTGCATCGCGACGAAAGCATCATGCCCAAACGGCGCCAGACCTGGTCCAGCTGGGTCTACACCGAAGACGCCCACACTCAAAGCGATCGAATTGACCTCACCTACTGGATCAATTCGCTACAGCCTGTGCCAATGGATGACCCCCATTTCGTGACGTTGAATTCCAACCGCGAGATCAAGGACGAGCTGATCTATGATCAAACAGTCTTACGTCACCCTGTCTACGATCTGGCCGCACTTGCCGCTCAAGACACCCTGCGTGCCATGAATGGTTCAAAAAACACGTGGTTCTGCGGCGCATGGATGCGTCACGGGTTCCACGAAGACGGGCTGTCCAGTGCTGTGGACGCGGTGCGTGCGATCAACCGGACCCCCAGCCTGCTGGTGGCTGCATAAATGGCCGCGACGGTCGATCATATTTCTGGCGTTACCTATCACGGGCGCAAAGGGGCAATCACAAACGCCTTTCGCTATTCCGTGGACTACATGCTGTTGGATGCCGAGGCCTCTGTCACGACCCCATCCTTGTTTGCCCGCAATGGGCGCAATTTGATGGCGCTGGATGACATCGACCATGGCGGACCGCCCAAGGATGGGCGTGGGGCCGCTTGGGTGCGCGATGTTTTGCAATCCCATCAAGTGACCGGCGTCGCCCGAATTGAACTGCTCGCCCAGCCCAAAGTGCTGGGCCACGTTTTTAACCCGGTAAGCTTTTGGTTGTGTCGGCGGGATGACGAGGCGTTGATCGCGGTGATTGCAGAGGTGACCAACACGTTTGGGGACCGTCACAGCTATCTTGTGCATCATTTCGACCTGCGCCCCATTGCGCCGGAAGATCGGTTGCAGGCGACCAAGATCCTGCATGTGTCTCCGTTTCAGCCTGTCGAGGGCGGGTACGAATTTCGTTTTGACATCCGGGACGACCGTATCGGCGTTTGGATCGACTATTCCCGCGGCCAAGGTGGTCTGATCGCCACTTTGACAGGCAATCGCACTGCACTCACAAACGGCTCGATCCTGCGCGCCGCTGTGCGCCGCCCGCTCGGCGCGCGCCGGGTCCTGGCGCTGATCCACTGGCAAGCCCTGAAATTGTGGATCAAGCGTGCAGTCTATCGTGCGCGCCCGTTGCCGCCATCGGATGAGGTGTCGCGGTGAGCAACACGCGACACCATGGCCTATCGGCCTATGCGGTGTTTGCCGCATTGCTCGCTTCGGCGGGTCTGCCGATCTATATCCACGCGCCAAAGTACTACGTGGATGAATACGGCGTGTCGCTGGCCGCGTTGGGGGCCGTGTTGTTTGGCCTGCGCCTGCTTGACGTGGTGCAGGACCCGCTATTCGGACGTCTTAGTGAGGCTCTGCGCAGCCGTCGGGGTCTGGGCGTGCTGATTGGGTGTACTGTCATGGCGCTGTCGATGCTGGGCCTGTTCGCGGTGCAACCTCTGCTGCCGCCACTGATCTGGTTCGCACTTATGCTGACGGGGGTCTTCTCTGCCTTCAGCTTCCTCACCATCAACTTTTATGCCCAAGGGGTGGTCAAGGCTGATCACCTGCCCGGCAACGGCCATTTGTCGCTCGCGCGCTGGCGGGAAACTGGGGCGCTTTTGGGCGTGTGTGTCGCAGCCATCGCACCGGTCATGCTGGGCGGGATCATGGGTGCACCCTTTGCTGGGTTTGCGGTCGGGTTTTGCGTTCTTGCCCTCGCCGCTGTCGTTATGATGCGGGGCGAATGGGTGAACGACGGCCTGCCACCGTCTGTAGGTTTTCGTGCCGTGTTGAACGACACACTGGCCCGTCGCCTGCTCCTGATCGCACTGGTCAATGCAGCACCGGTTGCAGTGAGTTCGACGCTATTCCTGTTTTTCGTCGAAAGTCGCCTTTTGGCACCGGGGTTCGAAGGACCGCTCTTGCTCCTCTTCTTCCTCAGCGCTGCTGCTGCTGCACCCGTCTGGGGCAAGCTGGCAGAGCGCTACGGCACCAAGCCTGTGTTGCTTTTCGCCATGGTTCTGGCCATCGCGGCCTTTGGAGGGGCGATGACCCTTGGGCCGGGCGACTGGGCAGCCTTTGCAGTCATATGCGTGCTGTCTGGGGCGACACTGGGGGCAGACCTCACGCTTCTTCCGGCCGTGTTTGCGTCGCGTATGGCGCGCATCAGCCCATCGGCCGCAGAAGGTTTTGGCCTGTGGTCCTTTGTTTCGAAATTCACGCTGGCCTTTGCCGCTGTCACCCTGCTTCCGCTTTTGGAAAACGCAGGCTTTGACAGCGCGGCGGCCAGCAACACGCCCGAGGCGCTTGCGCTTCTCACGCTGCTTTATGCAGCCGTGCCTTGTGGCCTCAAACTTGTCGCCATCCTGCTGTTGGCGACCACAGATTTAAAGGAGACGTGACATGGACGGACTGACCTATGCACTGATCGGTGCTGGCGTGATCCTCGCGCTCAACTGGGCGTGGACGCGCTATGCCGGTTTTCTTGCGCAAGCGCCCGAAGACTACGCTGCAGACGGCACGGTGTTCGACATTCGTACCCACCTGAACGGCCCGATCATCTGCGAAGGTGTCATTTACGGTCCAACTGGCCGGGTATCATCGCGTTTTGTGGGCGAGTTTGACTGCAACTGGGACGGCAATCGTGGGGTCATGAAAGAACACTTCCGCTATGACGATGGGTCCGAACAATCCCGCGCATGGGACCTGACGCTTGGCAATGACGGGCGCATCCGCGCGCTGGCTGAAGACATTCAGGGCGAAGGAAGCGGTCAGCAAAAGGGCAATGCCGTACAGCTGAAATACCGCTTTATCCTGCCCGAAAAATCCGGTGGACACGTGCTGGACACTGTCGATTGGATGTATCTGGCGCCCAACGGGACCATCGTTAATCGCTCACAGTTCCGCAAATACGGGATTAAAGTGGCAGAGTTGGTCGCAACCATGCGCCCAGCCCCGGCAGCAGAAATGAAAGAAGCGGCATGAGCAACACTGATTTGCACGGCAAACGCTACTGGATCGTCGGGGGTGGCGACGGGCTGGGCAAGGCGCTGGCCCATCATATGAGCCGTGCAGGTATCGAAGTCGTTGTTTCATCACGCGGAGAAGACAAACTGACCGCGCTGGTTGATGAATTGCCGGGCAAGGCATCATACCAAGTCGTCGACATTGCCGACGATGCAAGCGTCAAAGCCGCCGCCAAAGCGGTTGGTGATATCGATGGTGTGGTATTGTTGGCGGGCGTGTACTGGCCATTCTCTGCGCGCAAATGGAATGCGGAACAGGCTGTCGCCATGGCCGACATCAATTTCACAGGTTTCATGCGCGTGTTGGGTCAGATCGTGCCGAAGTTTGTGGAAAAAGACGCGGGCCATATCGTGATTACCTCGTCCCTGACCGGGTTTCGCGGCCTGCCCGGATCCATCGGCTACACCGCGTCCAAGGCCGCCACGATGTCTTTGGCCGAATGCATGCACGCCGATCTTCGCAAAACTGGTGTGCGGGTGCAGGTGGCCAACCCCGGCTTTATCAAGACACAGCTGACCGAGAAAAACGATTTCAACATGCCCTTCATCATGGAACCCGAAGATGCAGCGCGTGAAATGTTCGAATTGATGCTGACGGATCGGTTCAAGAAGAGCTTTCCAACGCTGTTTTCGCTGCTGTTCCGAGGATCGCAATTCTTGCCGGATTGGGCCTACTACCGACTGTTTTCCTGATCAGAACCGACGCCCTGACGTCGTGCACAGAACAGAATTTGCGCCTTGATCAAGGGACCCTGACGACCCGACCGGACGTTAAGGGATCCGTCATGCTTGATACTATGACACTGAAGAACGGGCGTCTGACACAGCCCCAAACTGAAAACTACTGGCGCGATGGATTTCTCTTCCCCCTGCCAGCGATCAACCCAAAGGCCGCCAGCGCGGCGCGCGCCGAGTTGGAAGAGATTGAGAACACCTGGCGTACCGCCGACCTGCCCCATCCCTTAAACACCTACAAACGCGTCAACGCGCATGTCGTCATGCCAATGGCCGCTCGCCTCGCACGCGACCCCGCCGTGCTGGACGTCATCGAGGGCATCCTTGGTACTGACATTCTGATCTACTCCACAGAGTTTTTCATCAAAGAGCCCAACACACGCCAGATCGTCTCTATGCATCAGGATCTCACCTATTGGGGGCTGGGAGCCATAGATGGACTTGTGACCGCATGGATCGCGCTATCACCCGCAACGCCCGCTTCGGGCTGCATGGACTTCGTAGCCGCAAGCCACAAGAACGCCATTCTTGAACACGAAGACAGCTTTGACCCCGATAACCTGCTTAGCCGGGGGCAGGAGGTCAAAGTGGATGTTGCGGAATCCGACAAGACCTCGATCGAGATTCACCCCGGCCAGATGAGCCTGCATCACGGGCTGACCATTCATGGCTCTGGTCCAAACACAACAGATGACCGACGCATCGCCTGCGTTGTGCGTTACATCCGCCCGGACATGGCCCAACAAGTCGGCGGTCAGGACTTTGCCATGCATGCACGTGGTGATGACAAATTCGGCAATTTCACTCATGTACCAGCGCCGGCACATGCCTTTGCACCCGAGGCACTGGCGCTCTATGACCGGATACGCAATGTTCAGGCGCAGATCATGATGAAAGACGCCAAGGGCTCAACGGAGATTTACGCATGATGGACCACGTAAAATTCACCGCGATGAAGGATGGCGATCGCGAGGATTATACCTTTCTGACAGAACACGAAGTGGCGTTCACAAAAGGCACGGCGGATCGTCTGCTGACAGCGCTTGAAACGCTGGACGAAGGGTTGTCAGGCTATCAGATCACGCGGCTGGGTCACTCGCTGCAATCTGCCACGCGCGCATGGCGTGATGGGGCGGACACGGACTGGGTGGTGGCCACGTTGCTGCACGACATCGGCGATATCTTTGCCCCCTATAATCACGACGAATACGCCGCGAGCATCATTAAACCCTTTGTGCGTGAACAATGCACATGGGTCGTAGAAAAACACGGCGATTTCCAGATGGTCTATTACGGACACCATGTGGGCGGCAATCAGCACAAGCGTGACGCTTATGCGGGACACGCCTATTTCGACGACTGTGCGACGTTTTGCGAACGCTGGGACCAGTCCAGTTTCGATCCGGACTACGACATGCTGCCACTGGATCACTTCCGCCCAATGGTACGCGAGGTGTTTGCGCGCAAGGCATATGATCCGGCCGTGATGCAGCCCGGCGTTCGGGTGCCATTGGTGGATGCCGAGGTTGCCAGCGAGCGATAACTTTAGGCGAAGGCACCACGTGCAGTTAGTGTTTCAGGCAAAGCGTCCCGCTTGCTCAAGGCGATAAACGCCAAGTTCGCGCCCATTTTGGCATTTGGCGTTCTTAAAGCAAAACTGTGCTTATTGGCTTTCCGGAGCAGGTCCTACGGTCAGTAATCTGTCGTTGCTCCAAACAAGCGCTTCGTAACAGACCTCAGCACCAGCACCGCCGCACCAGCCTCCATCCCGGCCAATCAAGAGGATCCGATCCGGGCCCCAGTCGACAAGTCTCCAGCCGGTTGCCTGCCATGCCGTTACCGTCCCATCAACGATCAGGTTCAACATACAGCCACCCGAACCGCAGTAGAGCGAAGCAGCCGAAGAACAGGCGTATTTGCTTTCATCAACGAGCTCCGCCGACACCTTGCCAAATTGTGAGCCAAGTTCGATCTCGCTCACGGCTTCACCCACATTGAATTCACCATTTTCGAATGAACTGCAGTCAGCCGCTGCGCGGTCGATCAAACCTTGAGCCTCAGGCGAGACTGCAAACGCTGAAAGCGTGCTCAAAATGACTGCAAAAAATGCGCCAAAACCTACTCGCATTGCGAACGCCTCCCTGAATAATTCTGACAGCATATTGGGGCGTGCGCGGAGCTATCGCAAGTCTTGCTGCCATTCTCAGTTCCGGAAGCGACAGGCCATCGGGTCGAACTTAGATCCCGCTAGTCGTCAAAACGGCCAAACCGCCTTTACTCCGCAGCAGTATCCTTGAGCGGCAACACAGGTTGTTCTTCCAATTCCTCAAAGTCAAAGTTGTCGAGTCGATTGGCCCGTTTGCCCGCCTTATCGGCACTGATCTTTATGTCTTCGATGTCCTTGGACGCCTGCGAAAAGTGGCGATCCAGATTTCCAACCCGTGTACCAAGACGATCAACGTCTTGCACCAACATCGACAGTTCTTTTCGGATTGCCCCAGCCTGTTCACGCATCCGCGCATCCTTGAGAATGGCGCGCATCGTGTTCAGCGTGGCCATGCAAGTGGTCGGCGACACGATCCAGACACGCGCGTCGAACCCGGCGCGCACAAGGTCCGGGAAATTCGCGTGCAACTCGGCATAGACCGCCTCAGACGGCAGGAACATCAGCGCGCCATCTGCGGTTTCGCCCTCGATGATGTATTTTTCCGAGATGTCAGAGATATGCTTTTTCACCGCCACCTTCATCTGAGCGACAGCAGCCTTAAGCGCATGATCAGAGTCTGCCGCGCGCAAGGCCTCGTAGGCCTCCAGCGGGAATTTGCTGTCGATCACAATGGGTCCGGGCGGGTTTGGCAGGTCAATCAAGCAGTCCGCACGTTTCCCGTTCGACAGGGTGTGTTGCAGCGAATAGCTGTCGCTCGGCAGCGCCTTGGACACGATGTCGCGCAGTTGGATTTCGCCAAAGGCGCCCCGTGTTTGTTTGTTGGACAAGATGTCCTGCAGGCTCAGCACATCGCCGCTCAGCTTGGTGATATTGTCCTGCGCCTTGTCGATGGCGGCCAATCGTTCCTGCAGCTGGGTCAGACTGGTCGTGGTCTGTTTGGACGATCCGTGCAGCGTCTCTTTCATACGCTCTTGCATGTCGGTCATGCTGCGCTGACTGCGCAGCGCATTGTCGGCCAGCCTGTCCTGCATCTGTTGCTGGACGACCGCCAGCCGGGCCTCAACCGTTTGTGCAAGCTGCGCCTGCCCAATGGTGGCAGTGTCTGACACAGTCTGGATCGAGGCGCGCAGCCCTTCCTGGCCCTGTGCCAGACCCTGCACATGCTGGCCAAGATAGCCCAACTGCTGGGCCAATGGTTCAGAGGCGCGCGCCGAGCGTCCAGCCGCACGCAATGCCGCAATCAGCAGAACAACGATGAGCAATAGCACGGCGGCACCGATTAGAGCTGCCAAGACAAGCGGATCACTCATGCCCAGCGTTATGTTGCCAATCTGGATCATGTACGCCCAAACAACCGTTCGATGTCGGCCAATTTGAGTTCGACATAGGTGGGCCGCCCATGGTTGCACTGGCCAGAATGGGGTGTTGCCTCCATCTCGCGCAACAGCGCGTTCATCTCTTCACCCCGCATCCGGCGGCCTGAACGGACAGAGCCGTGACAAGCAACGCGGGATAGGATTGCTTCAATCCGCGCCTGAACAGACTGGCTGGACCCAAGGTCAGACAGCTCGTCCAGAATGTCGTGGATCATGGCAGACGCATCGACCTCGCCCAAGATGGCCGGTGTTTCGCGCACGGCAATCGCGTCCCCGCCGAATGGTTCGATGCCAAGGCCTGCTTGCGCCAGCCCGTCCGCTATTTCTAGCAATGCCTCTCTGCCCCCCGGTGACAGCGTGACGATTTCCGGGATCAGCAAGGCCTGCGCCGCGACACCGTTTTCGGCCATCTGGCGTTTGAGTTTTTCATAGACCAAGCGTTCGTGCGCGGCGTGTTGATCCACGATAACCATACCCGTCGCTGTCTGCGCCACGATGTAATTCTCGTGCACCTGCCCGCGCGCCACGCCAAGGGGCAGATCGGTCGGGTCCACCTCAATCGGCGTTTCGACGACCTGAGCACTGAAATCCTGTGCCATCTCGGCAAAGCCTGTTGATCCGCGCGGACCAAGGCTGGGCCGGTCCATCTGGTAGACGCGTGGGGCCATCGGTTCGGGCTGCATTGCGCCAAGGGTGGCGCTGGCCACCGTCGAGGAGGCTCGGTGTCCAGCTTCTGCCAGAGCATGGCGCAAACCAGACACGATAAGCCCACGTGCCAGACCCGGATCGAGGAACCGCACCTCTGATTTGGCGGGGTGGACATTGACGTCGACGAGTTGCGGATCGCAGTCAACGAACAGCGCTGCCGCCGGGTGGCGATCGCGGCTGAGGAAATCGAAATAAGCGGCGCGCAAGGCACCCGTCAGCAGCTTGTCTTTGACGGGGCGCCCGTTCACGAACAGAAACTGCGCCACCGCTGCGCCGCGCGAATAGGTAGGAAGGGCGGCGTATCCTGTCAGGTGCAGCCCCTCGCGCTGTGTATCGATGGGAATAGAGTTTTCAGCAAACTCGCCCCCCAGTACGTCAGCCAGTCGCGCACGCAAGGCGGCCATTGGATTGCCTGTCTGCGCCTCTGTCTTGAAAACGGTGCGCGGATCGCCGCTCACGTCACGCAATTCGAACCGGATAAATGGTTCAGCCATGGCCAAGCGCTTGATCGCATCCGTGATCGCCTGTGCTTCAGCGCGGTCAGTGCGCAGGAACTTCAGGCGTGCAGGCGTGGCGTAAAACAGATCACGCAGAGTGATCACGGTGCCGGAGTTCAGGGCCGCCGGTTTGACCGTAGATGTGACGCCTCCTGCCACCGTTATCTCTGCGCCGGGCTCGCCGGGCACCCGGCTGGTGATCGTCAAACGGCCCACCGCGCCAAGGCTTGGCAGTGCCTCACCACGAAATCCGAAAGTGTGGATGTTGAGCAGATCAGACCCATCGATCTTTGACGTCGCGTGGCGGCTCAGGGCAAGCGGCAGGTCGCTGGCGGCAATCCCACACCCATCGTCGGTGACACGGATCAGGGTTTTTCCGCCACCCGAGACATCAATAGCGATCCGGCGCGCGCCCGCATCTATTGCGTTTTCAACCAGTTCCTTGACGGCGGATGCAGGTCGCTCGACCACTTCACCTGCGGCGATGCGGTTGACGGCTGCGGTATCGAGTTGCCGGATCACAGGACGTATGTTGGGGGTCTGGTCGTTCATCCCACAAGACTTAGCATGAGTGGGCGCGATTCGACCACACCTAGCAGCAGGACAGACGACACATCGGCCTTGCGGTTCACCCGTCGATGGCGGCCTTGTACCACGCGACAATTGCGGCGCGCTCCGCGTCTTCCATGTAGCTCAGATTGGCGGGCGGCATGGCATGGCTGATCCCAGATTGCAGGTAAACGGCGCGGGCGTTGCGGGTCAGATCCGCTTCTGTTTCCAGCGCCACGCCTTTTGGTGCCCATAGCAGTCCCGACCAGACCGGTTCGGCGGCATGGCACATGCTGCAACGCCCCAGCACGATTTCGTGCACCTCTTCGAACCCTTCGGCTTGCGCAAACCGTGCAACCCGCTGCGCCTCTTGGTTTGGGCTGGGGGCGACACTCAGCCAGACAATCGCGATAAAGATCAATGCGGTCACTGCCCACGTCCAGTGCGGATTGCCCTGACGGGAATGGTGCGTGTTGAACCAGTGCCGGATCGTGACCCCCATGAGGAAAACAAGGCTCGCGATGATCCAATTGTACTCACTCGCAAAGGACAGCGGGTAGTGGTTGGACAGCATCAGGAAGATCACCGGCAGGGTGAGATAATTGTTGTGGGTCGAGCGTTGCTTGGCAATTTTGCCGTACTTTGCGTCTGGGGTGCGTCCCTCCATCAGATCCGACACAACGATTTTTTGGTTGGGGATGATGATGAAAAAGACGTTGCCCGACATGATCGTGGCCGTGAATGCACCCAGATGGAGCAAGGCCGCGCGCCCTGTAAACACCTGCGTGTAAAACCACGCCATGGCCACCAGAACAGCAAACAGGGCCACCATAAGGGTGGTCTGATTGGCGTTTACGAACAAGTTGCACAGCTGCGTATAGGCCAGCCAGCCAAAAGCGAGCGAGGCGAGCGAAATGCCAACCGCCTGCCAAGGCGCGAGGTCCATAACGTTGGGGTCAACCAGATAGAATTCAGCACCGAGGTAGTAGACTAACACAAGCAGGACAAAGCCGCTCATCCACGTCCAGTAGCTTTGCCATTTATGCCAGATCAGCCCGTCGGGCATGCCTGCCGGCGCCACGAGGTACTTTTGAATGTGGTAGAACCCGCCCCCGTGGACCTGCCATTCTTCGCCATCTGCGCCGCTGGACAGGTTGCGATCCCGGTGCAGCCCAAGATCAAGCGCGATGAAATAAAATGAAGACCCGATCCAAGCGATGGCCGTAATGACGTGCAACCAACGGACAGCGAATTCGGCCCAAGCGCCCAGTGCGGCCAGATCGTACATGTTGTGTTACCCCTTTGCTCTTGCATAGCAGAATAGCAGGGGTACGCGGAGACGAAAGGGCTGAAGGGGCTCTGCCCCCGGCCTTCGGCCTCCCCCGTGGTATTTTTGGTCAAGAGATGCTCAATCGTAGCGCTGCCCGACCGCTTTTCCCCTGAACACCCAGCGCTGTGTATCCGCCGATCATCGGCAGTACGAACACTGTGCCGACAAGGATTATGAACAGGCTTTCCGGTGCGCTCGCTGCCTCATAGATCGTCAGTTTTCCGGGACCACGTAAAGATAAAACGAGTATGCGAGCCCGCCAAACGCCAGAATAAACAGGCTGATGGCATAGCAGAACGGTGCCCGCGCACCTTTGCCCGTCGTGTTGGGCAGGCGTTGCAGGGATCGCCACGGCATCCAGACCAGCACAGCCGACAAGAGCGGCATTGGCGTCTGCAGAACGATTTCCGGGTAGGTGAACCATTTGTCGAAAACCCCGGGGCTGACCAAAGGTTTCGCGAGCGATACCGCCCCAAGAACAAGGGCCAGACCCCAGATCCTGCCTTGTGCCCAGTCGACCGCCTTGGCTTGAAGGGTGTATTCGGTTTTCAGGATCAGCCAGCATGCGCCGATAATGGAATAGGCCACCAGCAGCAGACCAATGGCGAGTACCAGCCATGTTTCATTCGCGTTCCAGAATGAGCCAATGGTCGCAACCATCATGTCCTTTTCTTCATTCGAGGCGAAAGGGAATAAAATCTCCACACCCAGTTCAAAGCGGAAAAAGCTTTATTCGATGCACTACAAATAACAAATGGATCGTCGATATCAGCGCAGCTGCGACAGCATGCCGATGCCACACCGGTGCGCGTTTCGTCGCGGCGTTTTAAAAGCGGCCAGTGGTCCAAATGCAAAGAGCGGAGGCGTTGCCCCCGCTCTTTAGACACAGCATGAATGCTGTCTTAGATCTCTTCTGGCAGGACCAGATTGAGGATGATGGCCACCGCAGCCGTTGGAGCCACAGCAGATGTCATCAGAGTTTTGACCACACCGGGCAGGTAC
Organism: Tateyamaria sp. Alg231-49; assembly: GCF_900143535.1. Taxonomy (GTDB): domain Bacteria; phylum Pseudomonadota; class Alphaproteobacteria; order Rhodobacterales; family Rhodobacteraceae; genus Tateyamaria. The sequence goes on from NZ_FRFA01000003.1 coordinate 291,752, forward strand.
TGGACTGCCGATGGGACAAGGTTCAGGCCTAGACCGGCTGCAAGTGACACGGCGATGATCACCATGTTGCGGCGGTTCATCTTGACCTCGGTCAACACGTTAAGGCCAGCGGCCGCCACCATGCCGAACATCACGATCACACCACCCCCCAGCACGGGCAACGGCATGGAAGCAATCACGGCACCAATCTTGGGGATCAGACCACACAGGATCAGGAACAGCGCGCCGATGGTGACGACATGGCGTGACATGATACCAGTCATGCCAATGATGCCGACATTCTGGCTGAAGGATGTGTTTGGCAGGCCACCAAAGACCGCAGCAACAGCGGTGCCTAAACCGTCCGCATATGTCGCACCGGCGATTTCCTTGTCCGTCGCATCACGCCCGGCACCGGCCTTGGTCGTCGCCGACGCATCACCCACCGTTTCAATGGCGGACACAACGCTAACAAGGACCACAGCGATCACCGCGCCAAGGTTGAACTCAAAGCCATAGGGCAACGGCTGTGGCGTGACAAATAGCGCAGCATTCGCGACCGCACCAAAGTTCACCATGCCCAAGGCAATGGCGAGCAAATAGCCGACGACCAGACCAATCAGAATACCCGCATTTGAAAGGATACCCTTGGTGAAGAATTTAAACAGCAAAGCGACAACAACGACTGTGAGGGCAACGCTCCAATGCATAAGCGAGCCAAAGCTCTCGGCCTCCATTTGGAAGGGTGCCGCCCCACCAGCCGCGTATTTGATCGCAACCGGAATAAGATAAAGGCCAATGGCCAAGATCACGAGGCCGGTCACCAACGGTGGAAAGAGGAAACGCAGGTGCTGAATGACGGAGCCAAGAAAGAAGTGGACCACTCCGCCGATCAGGCACGCAGTAAGCGCGACGCCCAGACCTTGGGTGGCGGCGATCCCTGCGAGCACACCTACAAAGGCAAAGCTGGTGCCCTGCATAATCGGCAACCGCGCGCCCACAGGGCCAAAACCGACGGTCTGGAACAGCGTCGCAATGCCTGCAAACAGCATCGCCATCTGGATCAGATAGACCTGCTCTGGCCCACCAAACGCAAGGCCCGCAGCCCCCGCCACGATGATCGAGGGCGTCACATTCGATGCGAACATGGCCAGCACGTGTTGCAGGCCCAGCGGCACCGCCTCGGCCAGAGGCGGCGTATCATTTGGGTCTGAGTAATACCCATCAGTCATGTTAGTCATTGTTCATTGTCCCTGTTTCTCGCCGTCTTATATGCGGCTGAGAAAAGTTATGAGACGACGCGATAGGGCGGATCAAGTGAAAACTCTTGCAGGTTCGCGCCGGGGCCAATCCTGTCCACTACTGCAAACAATCCGGGCGCATGCAGCGGAGTGAGCACGCCATGCCACGTCCCACGATGCAGATTGATGCCCTGACCGGGGGCCGTCAGGAACGCCACAGGCTGGCCAGGCACGCCGTGGTCGTCCAAAGCGACCGTGACCAGAAATGAGTGCTCGGACATTGGAATGAACGCCTGACTGCCCTCTGGGTGCCGTTCCAGCAGATCAAGTGTATAGGGCAGTGCACGTGGCGTGGCCTTGAACAGGCTCACGCCTGCCTGCCCGTCCCCAAAATCCATGCGCGCACGGTCATGAAAGCGGCCGCACATGCCCGCATTGATCAACTTGTCCGGGTCTCCGACACACTCAAGCACGTCACCAAAGGGCGCAAATGCCTCTGCGGTCAAAGGTTGGCATTGAATATCAGAGCGGAACATGCCGGTTCACATCTTTGTAGAGCATGTAGCGAAAAGGCTCCGTTCCTGTTGCGATACAGGCCTGTGGGCAAAACGCACGCAACCACATGAAGTCACCGGGGCCCACACTGACCCAATCCGTGTTCAGCAGGTATTCGGCAGTGCCTTGCAACACATATAGCCCGTGTTCCATCACGTGCGTTTCGGCAAACGGAATGCGAGCGCCTGGCAGAAAGTTCACCAGATTGACGTGGCAATCGTGGCGCAAATCCAGAGGATCGACAAAACGCTGCGTGGCCCACGCGCCATTGGTGCCGGGCATGGGCACTGCCTTGACGTCCGTCTCGTGCGTCACAATAGGTTCAGGCAGCGTCAGCCCGTCCCCCTGCACATAGCGTTTGCGAACCCAATGGACGCCGCAGGGCACGTCGCCCCGGTTGAAAAGAGTCCATTGGGCCCCCGAAGGGATATAGGCGTAACTGCCCGGCGTCATAACGTGCACGGTCGCCCCAATGGTCAAATGCGCTGTCCCCTTGGCGACGAACAGGATCGCCTGTGCATCCTTGTCAGGTTCGGGATCATTGCTGCCTCCCTCGGGCGCAAGCTCGATGGCATATTGGGCAAAGGTTTCAGCAAAGCCCGAGAGGGGCCGCGCTAGTATCCATGCACGCGTGCCAGCCCAACCAGGCAAGAAGGACGTCACGATATCCCGCTGGGTCTCGGCAGGGATCACAGCATAGGCTTGGGTGAAAACTGCAGTGCCCACAGGTGATTTATCTTGAGCCGGATGGCCTCCGGGCGGAAAAGCATAAGTGCTCATTCCATGTCCTCCAATCGCAATCGCGCGATGCGTTCGACCTGCTTGCAGGCCTCTGTGAATTCGGTCGCGGAATCATTGCCGATCCGGCGCTCAAAAGCGCGCAGAATGCCCGCCTTGTCATGATCCTTTACCGCGATGATGAAGGGAAAGCCGTGTTTGGCCACATAGGCGCTGTTTTGGGTGTCGAACTGGTGGCGTTCGTCATCCGTCAGTGCATCAAGGCCCGCGCTCGCTTGCTCGGCCGTACTCTCATCCGTCAGCCGCTTGGCCGCTGCCAACTTGCCCGCGAGGTCGGGGTGGGCCCGCAGAACTTCCAACCGCTGATCGTCGCTCGCGGCACGAAACACGCGACACAGGGCGTTATGCAGGCCCTGAGCAGAATCGTGCGCTGGCCCAAGTTCCAGCGCCCATGCGCCTTCGGCAATCCAAGGCGAGTGTTCAAATATCCCGCCAAAGGTCGACACGAAGGCCTCTTGCCCCAACAGGTGCCAGTTGTGACGGCGTTGAGGGGGATGCGTGGCCGCCCAATGCGCCGCAATATCTGTGCGACGGGCGCACCAGACCCCTTCAAACCCATTTATGTACTCAATGAATTTGCGTAGCGCCTGCACCCGACCCGGACGCCCTATAAGGCGACAGTGCAGACCGATGCTCAGCATTGCTGGGCGTCCTGACGTGCCTTCGGCATACAGCGCATCAAAACTGTCCCGCAGGTAGGCAAAAAACTGATCCCCTGCATTAAACCCCTGCGGTGTGGCAAAGCGCATGTCGTTACAATCAAGCGTGTAGGGGATGATCAGCTGATCGCGCCCATCGGCGTCGATCCAATAGGGCAGATCATCGTCATAGGTGTCGCTGATCCAGTCAAAGCCCCGCTGCGCAGCCAAGGCCACCGTGTTCACCGAACAACGCCCGGTGTACCATCCCATCGGACGCGCGCCGGTGACTTCGGTGTGCAGTTTGATGGCCGCATCCATATCGGCGGCTTCGTCTTCAGGTGTGTGATCCTTGTAGTCGATCCATTTCAATCCGTGGCTGGCGATTTCCCAGTCGGCCTGCTGCATCGCCTCGACCTGCGCCGGATTGCGCGCCAGGGCTGTTGCGACGCCGTAGACCGTGACCGGCACGCGGGTTTCGGTGAACAGCCTGTGAAGCCGCCAGAACCCCGCGCGCGCGCCGTAGTCATAGATGCTTTCCATATTCCAATGGCGTTGTCCGGGCCACGGGGCGGCGCCTACAATCTCTGAAAGGAACGCTTCGGACGCCGCATCGCCGTGCAACAGGCAGTTTTCGCCGCCTTCTTCATAGTTCAGCACAAAAGACACAGCGATCCGCGCCCCACCGGGCCACGCCGCATCGGGTCGATCGGCCCCGTGCCCATGAAAATCGCGCGGGTAACGGGGGCTCTTTTCAGCCATGGACTTCCCTTTGAAATCAGAGTGAGATGCGCACAATCTGGGCGATGATGAGGCGGGATGCAATGGCTACAGGATATCTGACGACGCATGTACTTGATACGGCGCGCGGTGTGCCTGCAAACGGGATCACAATCGCGCTTTACCGGGTATCGGGCAATTCACACCGCAAAATTGCCGAAGCCGTCACAAATGTGGACGGGCGCACAGACACACCCATCCTGCCCGAGGGCAAGATGACGGCGGGCCAGTACGAACTGATCTTTTTCTGTGGTGATTATCTGGATGCCCACGAACTGAATAGTGACCCGGTCAAGTTCCTCGACCAGATTCCGATCCGCTTTGGGATCACGGATGAGGACGCCCATTACCACGTGCCATTGCTGTTATCGCCCTATGGCTATTCGACCTACCGCGGCAGTTAAACGCGTTCAATCAGCGTGATCTGAGATGTTCCAAAACTGCGCTGATCAACCGGCCCGAACCCCTCTGGAGGGACCATTGCCGCGCTTTCTTCCCAAACCACCAGTGCCCCGGGATTGAGCCAGTCGCGCACAGCAATGAGCGCACGTTCCCCCAAGCCCTTGCCATAGGGTGGATCAAGAAAGACAAGATCAAACGGTGCCCCGTTCCATGCGGCAAGACGAGTGGCGTCGCCGCGCATCACCTGTGTCTCATCCTGCGCTTTCAACTTGGCGATATTGTCTGTGATCAACCGCTGCCCCACACGACCGTTTTCAACAAAGACTGCAGCCGCTGCCCCCCGCGACAATGCCTCTAAGCCCAGCGCGCCGGTACCCGCAAACAGATCAAGCACATGTGCACCATCAATCACGCCGCGGCTCGCCAGCATCGAAAACAGCGCCTCACGCACGCGGTCGGGAGTGGGGCGCAGGTGCGCGCCCGGATCGCCTTTGCCAACGCCAGTCAAAGGCACCCCACGCCAACGCCCGGCGATGATCCTCACTTGAGCAGTGCCTTCAGGTCACTGGAGGGATCGGCGATGACATCCGCGTCAGGGCTTTTGCCAGCCTCAATCAAACGTTTGCCAATCATATACCCGCGCGGGTCGTTGGCCGCATCCACCGCCAACAGCGTTTCGCCTTGATAATACCAGAACGACTTGGCGCTGCCGCCATCACGGGTCACCACGCGGTCATAGCCGGTGTTCAGGCCTGCGATCTGCAGTTTTACGTCATACTGATCCGACCAGAACCATGGACGGGCGGCATAGTCTTTGCCCGCCCCAAGGATGTTTTCAGCGACACATTCCGCCTGATCAATGGCGTTGGGCACGCTTTCTAGCCGGATACGCCCACCGCGGTACGGGAACGAGGCGCAATCGCCTGCGGCCCATACATGGGGGGCAGATGTGCGCCCGTGAGTGTCGGTCGCAATGCCGTTGTCGATTTCGATACCAGCAGCCTCAGCCAGCGCTGTGCCGGGAGCAATACCGACACCGACAATGACGAAATCCAAATCCAAGGAAGTGCCGTCTGACAAAACAGCGCCAGACACCGCGCCGTCGCCCGTCAGATGGTCAAGGCCGACCCCTTCACGGATATCGACACCATGCTCACTGTGAAGCGTTCGGAAAAAATCACTTGTCTCAGGCGCGGCGACCCGCTGCAGGATACGGTCCGCCATCTCGACCAGCACGACCTGCAACCCCAGCTTGGACGCGACCGAAGCGGCCTCAAGCCCGATATACCCGCCGCCCACAATCAACACCCGTGCGCCAGAGGTAAAGCGAGGGGCCATCGCATCAACGTCCGACAAATCGCGCACCACAAAAACACCTTCCAGATCGCCGCCAATGGCGGCTGGCAAATGGCGCGGGACGGACCCTGTGGCCAGCACAAGATCTGAATAGGTCAGCACATCGCCATCAACGGTGACGGATTGAGCGTCGGTATCAATGCCCGTCACTTCAGTGCCCAAACGCAGGTCAATGGACTGATCCGCATAGAACGCTTCGGGGCGCAAGAACAGACGCTCCAACGGCATGTCGCCCATAAGATAGGCCTTGGACAAAGGTGGGCGCTGATAGGGGGGCACAGGCTCGGCCCCGACAAGAGTCACTTGCCCCTCAAACCCACCATTGCGCAGCTTGGCGACACAGGATGCTCCTGCCTGCCCGGCCCCGATCACAACCACATGATCCATCTATTTTACCTTTGTTCTCGCCCTTTGCCGACGCTCAACTATATCGCAGATCAGTAGCGAAGCAATTCCAAGAAAGGCCTGATTACATGGCAATCTCCCAAGGCGACACACTTCCCGAGGCAACTCTGGTCTATATGGGCGACGAAGGTCCGGCGACAGTCGCGCTAAGCGACAAGACAAAAGGGCGCAAAGTTGTAATTTTCGCCCTGCCCGGCGCCTTTACCGGGACGTGCAGTACCGCCCACGTCCCCAGTTTTATCCGCACCAAGGACGCGTTTGCAGCCAAAGGCGTCGATGAAATCATCTGTATCTCTGTCAATGACCCTTTCGTGCTGAAGGCGTGGAGCGAGTCTACCGGCGCAGGTGAAGCCGGGATCACGATGCTTGGGGATGCCGAAGCGGTCTTTACCAAGGCGATGGGGCGAGATTTTACTGCGCCGCCCGCAGGCATGATCAACCGTTCGAAACGCTATGCGATGTTAGTCGAGGACGGCATCATCACGCTATTGCAGGAAGAAGAAAACCCTGGCGTCTGCAATGTTTCTGCCGGGGAAGGCATGCTTGACGCCATGTGAGGCAGAGCCAATTCAAACATATAGCAAAAGGCCCCGGATCGGGGCCTTTTTCCTTTGGATCAGACCAGCCCGTCCATCTTGCGTGCCAGCTTGACGTCCAGCGGGCTGAGTCCATCGACATCATGGGTGGTCAAAGTCACCTCAACGGTCTTGTAGACGTTCGACCATTCGGGGTGATGGTCCCACTTTTCCGCCCACAGCGCGACACGGGTCATCCAGCCAAAAGCATCCACGAAATTGCCAAATTGAAAGGTCTTGTGGATCGCATCCCGGCCGTCAACTGTAGTCCAGCCTGTCTCGATCAATGGCGCAAGCAACGTGTCCCGGGTTTCTTCGCTTAAACGTTCTGTCATTGCTGTTCCTCTATCTCGACCCGCTTGAAGGGGCCGTACTCTGTCAGAATTTCGATCTCTTCCTCGACCGCCTCCCGCTCGGCTTGCAGGTAGTTGGCGATGGCGTCAGCAAAACCGGCGTCATTGACCCAATGCAAGCTGTACGTCTGCGTTGGCAAATAGCCGCGCGCCAGTTTGTGTTCACCCTGCGCTCCGGCCTCGACCCGCGCCAATCCTTGGTTAATGGCGATGTCGATGGCTTGATAGTAACACAATTCGAAATGCAGGCACGGGTGATGCTCGGTGCAGCCCCAATATCGGCCGTAAAGAGTCTGCGCGCCTATAAAGTTCAACGCCCCAGCCACATATCGCCCATCGCGTTCGGCCAGAACCAGCGCCATATCATCGCGCAGTGTTTCCTGAGCGATGCGAAAAAATCTCCTTGTGAGGTACGGCGTTCCCCATTTTCGTGCGCCCGTGTCCTGATAAAACTCCCAGAACGCATCCCAGTGTTCAGGTCGCAAATCGTCCCCGGAAAACGTCTGGATGGAACCGCCAAAGGCCTGCGCCTGCGCGCGTTCTTTCCGCATGTTCTTACGCTTGCGACTGCTCAGGGTCGCCATGAAAGCATCGAAATCCGCATACCCATCGTTTAGCCAATGAAACTGCTGTGTGGTGCGCGCCATCAGTCCCAAATCTGCGCCCGCGTCACGCTCGGCTTCGGTGCAAAAGGTCACGTGCAGTGAACTAAGGCCGTTGTTGTCCGCCAGCTGCACCGCCCCCTGCACAAGGGCCGACAACCCGGTCTCGGCAAAGTCTGGATGGGTCAAAAACCGCCGCCCCGTAGCAGGGGTATGAGGCACTGCGATCTGTAGCTTCGGGTAATACCGACCACCTGACCGTTCGTAGGCATGGGCCCAGTTGTGATCAAAGATGTATTCGCCCTGAGAGTGCCCCTTGGCGTACATTGGGGCCACGCCAATGGTCTGGCCCTGCATGATCGCCTGTAGGTACTGTGGCTGCCATCCAGTACCGGGACCGACCGAATTGCTGTCCTCCAACGCTTTGAGAAAACGGTGAGTTGTAAAAGGATCATTGGGGCGGCCACCCTCAACCGCCTCCGGACAAGCGCACGCATCCCACGTCTCCGCGTCGATGGCGTCAAGGCTGGGCAGGACCCGAATTTCGATCTCTTGCTCGGACACGGAGGTTCCTTATGGGCTTTCGCTATTCAAAATGTGTCACGGGTGCGAAGGATCAACCGGGATGGGCCGCCAAGTACCCTTCAAGCTTTATCTTTTGTTCGATACGGGGCAAGTAGTTTTTCGGGGAAGATGGCCTCCACACGTTGCGTTGCTTGGACCAATTATCTACGTTAATTAGCCAAGAATATTGAGGCGCATTTATCATGACAATGCATCGCATATCAGCCAAAACCGCATTCAAAAGTCGACCTTTTGCGTATGTCTTCAGCCGAATGGTGAAAATATTTGCCAATGTGATGAAGCAATTTTTTCGCCTTCATTTCTGGATGTTTCCTGACAAGCGGTTTGAAATCCCGTCTTACAGCCCCCCGATTTGGCGATCGAAAAAGGCTGTCGGAATTCCGAGGACGGTCTGGCAGACAAACTACTCTGACAAGGTGACCTTGGCGGTTTACTTCGCCAACCGTTTCAACCGACTTCTGGCACCGACTTTTGAGTTCTGTTTCATTAACGATGATGAGCAGATCGCATTTATTGCTGAAAACTACCCCGAAGAGGTGAACGCCGCATTCACACGGCTTCAAATCGGAGCCGCAAAGGCGGATTATTGGCGCGTTCTGACGTTGATCAAAAAGGGTGGCGTATACTTGGACATCGACGCGAACCTAGCTTCGCCCCTGGAATGGACGCTTCGAGACAACTCGAGTGAGCTGTTTATCATTGACCGCAAAGGCCTGGTAACGAACAGCTTCCTAGCTACGGTGCCAGAAAATCCGATCTTTCACCGCATTGCGGACCAAATACGCCAGAATATCGCTGACCCTAAGCAATCTGATGTCTTTCACATGACCGGTCCGGGCGCCGTGTGGCAAGTCCTTGAAGACTGTTCCTACAACTCATGCTCGTACCGATGCGTCAGTCATCAGGGACAGTTCAATAACCCCACTTTGCAATACCCGGACAAAGGTCGGGGCAAATGGTGGCAAGAGCAAAACGAGCGAGACATCCGAAAGTAGCCGCGCGGCATTTAGCTGTCGCGCTTCAATGTGGGACGCGGGTGCGCAGATCAGCCAGGATGGGCCGCCAAGTACCCTTCGAACGTCACATTTTGGGCGATCTTGCGCGCCTCTGCCTCTGCTTTCGGCGATTTGATGGTCCAGCACAGAATATCCGCCCCTGCTGCCTTCAATTCCGCCACGCGCGGGCGGGACAAGTCCGCAGCGTCGTGGCTGACAAAGCTGGCTTTGACACGGTCGTAGTCCGGGATAGCACGCAAAGCCTCGCACGTCGCCCGAGACAAGGGCCAGTCTTTGGGATTATAGCCACTGGTTACCAGACCCCGCGGGACATCGGGGCAAAGTTCAGCCATGCGGGCGACAGAGTGCGGATTGAAAGACATCACAGCCACAGGGCCCGCGTAGGCCTGCAATGCCTTCGCCACCGCTTCCTCAAGCGGACCGATCTGCTCTCCCATTGCGCCGTCCTGATCCTTGATCTCAATCAGCACCGGAACCTGTCCTGCGACCAAAGCAAGAATTTCCGGCAAGGACGGTATCCCTTCTGATCCGCCGCGCAAAGTCGTTTGCGCAAGGACAGATGCCGTCCGTGCGCGCACTGAACCACTGGCTTCAGCCAACCGGTCAAGGGCATAGTCGTGAAAGACCATGGCGGCGCTGTCCGCTGACAGTTGCACGTCGATCTCAATGCCATAACCATGGGCAATGGCCGCCGAAATCGCCGCGCGGCTGTTTTCGGGTCGCCCGTCGGTCACATCATGCAAGGCACGATGCGCCAACGGTGTGGTCAGAAAAACGGGATCGAGTCGGGGCCTCATTTGATCTGAAAGATGCCTTCGATCTCGACCGCGACGCCAAGGGGCAAAGACGCCGCAGACACCGCCGAGCGGCTGTGACGGCCCGCATCGCCCAGTGCTTCGACCAGAAAGTCAGAGGCGCCGTTGATCACTTGTGGTTGTTGTGTGAAATCTGCCGTGGAATTCACAAAACCGGTCAGTTTCACAACCCGCACAAGGCGGTCAATGTCGCCACCGCATGCCGCTTTGACTTGCGCCAAAAGGCTGATGGCACAGGTTTTGGCCGCGGCCGCCCCGGCCTCGACTTCCATATCCGCGCCCAATTTCCCCGTGATCAGCCCATCCGCTCCGTTCGAGATCTGACCCGAAACATAGACAATGTCGCCGATCTGCACGAAGGGCACATAGTTGGCGGCGGGCGCTGGCGCGTCAGGCAAAGTGACGCCAAGGTCGGCAAGGCGAGCGGCAATAGACATGGGTTGATCCTTTCTGGCGATCTGGGTTTGGCGCAGACGCTAGACTCAAGCCATCACCGCGAAAAGGGCGAAAGATCAGGATTCGCGAAATGCCTTGTAGAAATAGCCCCCATCAGTTTGATCAAGTAGATCAAAGGCGCGCGCTCAAAGGACAAACGCAGCCCGCGACTTCGGTGTCGAGCATCTGATCAACTGTGACCGCAGCACGTCGGACTAGATTACATTGATGCGCTGCTTGGACCCTCGCGTGACGGGCAAGTTCGCCTAAACAGCCATCCGATGCGGCCACCTGGCGTTGCGTCAGCATCTTTTCGCTTTCATGAGGATCATTCTTGCCAAAAACGCCTGCTTCCAACCCGGTTTTGTGTAACGCAACAGACACATCCCCATAAATCGGCGTTGCACGCACTGTGCATTTTGCAGACAAACACTAGGTAGTTGTTACGAAATTGCCGGAGATTTTGAGTGACCCTATTTTCCCGCCTGCACCGTGCCACTGTGCTCGTGCTTGTTGTGTCCCTTTTGGGCGCGTGCGCGGGGTCCAATGGCACAGCGATCACGCCCGAAGGGATCAATGACCCCAACGAGAAAGCGAACCGCGGCGTACATGAATTCAATCGCAGCCTCGACCGGGCCTTTATCCGGCCAGCAGGCGTTGGATATACCAACTTTGTGCCCGACGGGCTAGAAGACGGCATCACCAATTTTGCGCTTAATCTGGAAGAGCCCAAAAATGTGGTGAATAGCTTGTTGCAGGGCAATCTGCGCGGCGCGGGCCTGTCTCTTTTCAGCTTTGTAACCAACACAACGCTGGGGTTTGGCGGGATAATCGACGCTACTCGAGAACTCGGCATTCCTGAAAATGACACCGATTTCGGTGAAACGTTGTATGTCTGGGGCGTCGGTGAAGGCAACTATATCGAATTACCGTTTGTGGGACCATCCACCCATCGCAGAACGGCAGGCTTGGTTGTGGACCTGTTTACGAACCCGCTCAGCGCCGTTTTTGACGGCCGTAGCAGATTTTTCTATCTGACCCCGGCCGGCTTCGCATCAGGTCTGTCGGCACGGGGTCGCTTTACAGACACAATCGACTCGGTGCTGTATGAAAGTGCGGACAGCTATGCTCAAGCGCGGCTGATCTATTTGCAAAACCGCAGGTTCAAGCTTGGCGACGCAGAGTCGAGCACCGAAATTGACCCGTTTGAATTGGACACCGAGGGGTTCTGATATGCAGAGACGAAACTTTTTGGCGATAACTGGCGCATCCGCCCTTTTGCCTGCCTTGCCAGCGTGGGCGTTGACCGATGCCAGCGCAAAGAAGTTGGTGGATGCATTGGTGAACGACGTGAACAAAGTCATCACCTCGGGCAAGAGCGAACAGGCAATGTATTCCGAATTTGCCCGCATTTTTGCGCGTTACAGTGACACATCTTACATCTCTGCTTACGCGATGGGGGCTGACGGGCGTACAGCCTCGAAGTCCCAAAAACGAGCCTTTTCCGACGCGTTTCAGAGTTATATCGCGCGCAAGTACGGGCGCCGTTTCCGCGAATTCATCGGCGGGCGGCTTGAGGTGAAATCCGTGCGTCGGGTCAAAAACTGGTACGAAGTCGACACCACCGCGTTCCTGCAAGGAGAGGCGCCTTTCACGGTGACCTTCCACGTGTCGAACCGGACCGGGCGTGATCTGTTCTTCAACATGTTCATCGAGGGCATCAATCTGCTGTTGACCGAACGGGCCGAAGTCGGCGCGTTGATCGACCGCAATGGCGGAAATATCGATGGCATGATCCGCGACCTTAAATCGGCGGGCTAAGCCGGCGCGCTCAGCGATCACGCACGCCCAGTATATCGCGCAACAGTTTTTCGACCAGGCCCTCAGTGGTGCGAGGGATGTCCCTACCTCTTGGTTGGGACGAAGGAGTGTTTTGTTGCTCCGGTCCCTTGGTCTGCACGCCGTCAGGTTCACGCATTGGCAAGGGGCGTGCAGGCACCCCTTCGTGGACACGCACCATCGTTTCGCGCCAGATTTCAGCCGGAAGACCACCGCCCGTCACACCAGTTAGCGGGGTGTTGTCATCATACCCCATCCAGACTCCGGCCACGTAATCGGCTGTGAACCCGACGAACCACGCGTCACGCGCGGCCTGCGTTGTCCCGGTCTTACCCGCAATTTCGCGATCTCCGAACTGAGCCCGCTTACCAGTGCCCTGGCTGACCACTTTTTCCATCATCCAGATTAACTCTGCCGCCGCCTGATCCTGAATGACGCGCTCGCGGATACCACCGCCGGTGCCCATCAGAGGGGCGTCATCCCCCTGCAGGCGCAAATCCACCAGACCATAGGGCGTCACGGATGATCCGCCATTTAGAATACCTGCATAGGCGCCGGTCATATCCAAAAGCGTGCTTTCGGATGCACCAAGCGCCAGTGCAGGCCCATCGGCCAGATCGCTCACGATCCCAAAGTCGCTGGCCACACGGCGCACCAGATCTCGTCCCACACTTTCCGACACTTTAACGGCTGGGATATTCAACGAGTCCTGTAGCGCCTCGGTCAGGGTGACTCTGCCGCGGTAGTCGTTGGTGTAGTTGCGCGGGGACCAGGGACCTGAGCCGGGGATATCAATGGTGAGCGGTTCATCCACAACCGTGGCAAGCGGTGAATACCCCAGTTCGAGCGCTGCGGCGTAGACAAAGGGTTTGAAGGCAGACCCGGTTTGGCGTTCGGCCTGAATGGCACGGTTGAACACGCCAGACGCGCGGGTTTCGCGCCCGCCCACCATGGCGCGCACCGCGCCGTCCGCACTCATCACCACAACGGCGGCCTGCGCCTTAGACCCTTCGCGTACCTTGTTCTCAAAAACGTAAATCAACGCCTCTTCTGCTGCGCGTTGCAGGCGCTGATCCAACGTGGTGCGGATGATCACATCTTCTTGCGTGTTTCGTGTGAAGAACTCGGGTCCCGTCGACATCACCCAGTCGGCAAAATATCCGCCAGCATTGCGTCTGGCCGCAGGGGCAAGGCCAGCGGGGTTCTGTTGCCACTTGGTAACCTCTGCCTCCGACAAATACCCTTGTTCACCCATTAGGCGCAGAATAGTTGCTGCGCGGTCATGTGAGCGTTGCAAATTTGTGGTTGGCGCATCACGCGATGGCGCCGTCAAAAGCCCGGCAATCATCGCAGCCTGAGATGGGTTCAGATCGGATGCAGGAACCCCAAAATACCGCTGAGCGGCCGCCTCTGCCCCATAGGCGCCACCACCCATATAAGCCCGGTTGAGATAGATCGACAGAATCTCATCCTTGGAATACTTCACTTCCATCGCCAGCGCATAGACCGCCTCTTTGGCCTTGCGTTGGATAGACCCACGGCGGCAATCAGCGACGTAGGCTGCCTCGTTTTCCCATTCAGAGGCGACGTATTCCTCGCCCAGACACAGCAGTTTTGCAGTTTGCTGGGTGATCGTTGAACCGCCGTGACCTGACAGCGGGCCGCGCCCTTCGCTAAGATTGATGCGCACCGCACTGGCTACACCGCGTGGGCTGATGCCGAAATGGCGGTAAAACCGCTTGTCCTCGGTCGCAACCACCGCGTTTTTAAGCGCGGGAGAGACTGTTTGCGCAGTCACTGGCCCGCCGAACTGATCGCCACGACGGGCAAATATCTGTTCATCACGATCCAGCAGGGTGACGGACCCACGTGCCCGGCCGTCCACCAGTGCTGATGCATCTGGCAAAGTCGTCCAGTAAAAGCCGACAAAGAGCGCCAGAACGGCACAAGCAGCGGCAGTGACCCGCCAAGTGATTTTCCAAATGAGGCGAAGGAACCAGCGGATCACGCGGGTGAAAATGTTGCCTTTGGGCTTTTTGCGCAGAGCCCGTTTGCGCTTGGCCGGAGCAGCCTTTTTCGGACTCGGCTTTTGGGCCTTGGAACCATAGCGGCGTTCAGCCACCAAAGGCCGCTTGCCCTTTTTTGAATCACGCATCTGACGACCCCTGCCCGGCCTGTTCTTTGGCGCTACCATATCGACTTTGAACTGCATTGCCACGCCTCGACAAATGCGGCGTGCGATTCTTATTTGCTAAAAATTTAGGCAGAACCCCAATTTTGCGCAATTTTTATGCACATGCGGAAAAAGTATGCGCCGAAATAGGCCGCGAAATCTTTGCCACGCAAGGGGAATACTCTCTTTTGCAATTTGTACCGCAGGGCGACCTGCCAATCTAAGGGGACACGTGGTGAAACTCATCATTGCAACGATCAAGCCGTTCAAACTGGAAGAGGTCCGCGAAGCGCTGACCGAAGCCGGCGTGCGCGGTATGATGGTCACAGAAATCAAAGGCTTCGGCTCGCAATCGGGGCATACAGAAATCTATCGCGGCGCAGAATACGCTGTGAATTTTGTACCCAAGGTCAAGATCGAGATCGTCGTGGCGGAACCCATGGCTGATCAGATCGTCCAGACCATCACAAAAACGGCCCAGACGGGCAAAATCGGCGACGGCAAGATTTTTGTCCTCGACGTTGAACAAGCCGTGCGTGTGCGCACCGGCGAAACCAACGAAGACGCCATCTAAGCGCTCCAACAAAGGGAAAAACGGAATATGAAACTCACGAAATCTCTCCTCGTTGGCGCAGGTTTGAACGCACTGCCGACGCTGGCGCTGGCACAGGATGCCGCTCCGGGCTTTGACGAGATCGGCCCGTATATCATGACAACTCTGCTGTTTTGTATGGCAGGCTTTCTTGTTTTCTTCATGGCCGCAGGCTTTGCGATGCTCGAAGGCGGTCTGGTCCGCTCCAAGAACGTCACAATGCAGATGACCAAGAACATCGCTTTGTTCTCTATTGCTGCGATTATGTACTGGTTGGTCGGTTTCAACACAATGTATCCCGGCGACTTCAACGGTTACTTCGCGATCGGTGGTCAGACAGTCCTTGATGCAGTGGGTGTATCGGCGGCTGACGCAGCACTCGACTATGCGTCAGTTGGTTCTGACTTCTTCTTCCAGCTGGTGTTTGTCGCAGCGACAGCCTCCATCGTGTCGGGTGCCGTGGCTGAACGCATCAAGCTGTGGCCCTTCCTGATATTCGTCATCGTTCTGACCGGTTTCATGTACCCCATCTCCGGGTCATGGCAGTGGGGCGGCGGCTGGTTGTCCGAAGCAGGCTTCTCCGACTTTGCTGGTTCGACAGTCGTGCACTCTGTGGGTGGCTGGGCTGCTCTGGCTGGTGTGATTGTGCTTGGCCCGCGCCTTGGCAAATACAAGGACGGCAAGGTTAACCCAATGCCCGGTTCGAACCTGGCACTTGCCACACTGGGTACGTTTATCCTGTGGCTGGGTTGGTTTGGCTTTAACGGTGGCTCGCAGCTCGCAATGGGCACAGTGGGCGACGTGTCCGACGTGTCGCGCATCTTTGCCAACACCAACATGGCCGCCGCGGCCGGTGCTGTCACAGCGCTGATCCTGACTCAGGTTCTTTACAAAAAACCTGACCTGACCATGGTGCTGAACGGTGCGCTTGCGGGGCTGGTGTCGATCACGGCTGAACCCCTCGCGCCCACACTGTTTGGCTCGCTGTGGATCGGTGCTGTGGGTGGTATCATCGTGGTCCTGTCCATTCCGATGCTCGACAAGTTCAAGTTGGACGACGTCGTCGGCGCAATCCCGGTCCACCTGTTCGCAGGTATCTGGGGTACAATCGCGGTGGTCTTCTACAACTCCGACGCGTCGTTGTTTACACAGATCAAAGGCATCTTGGCCTACGGTGTGTTCACCTTCGTCGCCTCGTTGATTGTGTGGTTCATCCTCAAGGCAGCCATGGGTATCCGTGTCAGCGAGGAGGACGAGATCAACGGTCTCGACATGGCCGAACTGGGTATGGAAGCCTATCCTGAGTTCTCGAAGGGTTAACGCCCAAACGAAAGACCAAAAAATTGGAAAGGCCGGGCATCGCTGCCCGGCCTTTTTCATGTCCAGTTCGCAAGGGCGACGCGTCAGACGCCAGCGGCGATAATCGCATCCGCAAGAATTGGTATCGATTGCTCGTTCAGGCCCGCAATGTTCATGCGACTGTCGCCAACCATATAGATCCCATGATCTTCCCGCATCTTCACCACCTGTTCAGGTGTCGCCCCAATGCCGGAAAACATGCCCCGGTGTTCGGCGAGAAATCCAAAGCGGTCGGACCCGGCCCGTTGCTGCAAAGCATGTGCCAACTGTTCACGCAGGCCCAGCATCGACAGGCGTACTTCTTCTAACTCGGTCATCCATTCGGCGCGCAGATCATCGTCGTTCAGGATCATCGTGACCAAGCGCGCGCCGTGATCTGGGGGAAAAGAAAAGTTCTGGCGGTTGAGGTAAGCAAGCGTGCCTTGGGAGATTGCCCTATCCGTGCCGCTGGCAACCATCATCAGGATGCCAGTACGCTCGCGGTAGATGCCAAAGTTCTTAGAACAACTCGCCGCGATCAGGCATTCGGGCACAGCCGCTGCAACGGCCCGCGTGGCCGCCGCATCTGCATCCAGACCATCGCCAAACCCTTGATAGGCGATGTCGATCATCGGCACAGCGCCCGTTTCCAGCAGAACAGCAATAACGTCCTGCCACTGTGCCATGGTCAGGTTCGCACCTGTCGGGTTGTGACAACAGCCATGCAGCAGCACGACATCTCCGGCGCGTGCCGTTTTGAGATCAGTGATCATTCCGTCAAAATCGACACCGCGCGTGGCGTCATCAAAATAGCGATACAACGCTGTTTCGATCCCAAGGTGGTCAAGGATCGACAGGTGGTTTGGCCATGTCGGGTTCGACACAAAAATCTTTGCATCGGGTCGCGCCATTTGGACCAACTCGAACGCCTGACGCACGGCCCCGGTGCCACCGGGAGTGGCCGCCGCGGCGACATCCTCACGCGCGACCGCATCGCCCAGAACCAGTTTGATCATCGCATCCGAAAAGGCAGGGTCACCAACCAGCCCAACATAGGACTTCGACGTTTCGGCCTCCCACAATTGCTGCTCGGCCGCTTTAATCGCGCGCATGATCGGTGTGTTGCCGCTGGCGTCTTTGTAGACACCCACGCCAAGGTCGACTTTGTCGCTGCGCGGGTCTTCGCGGTACATCTGCATCAGCATCAGGATGCCATCGGGTTTCTGGGCAGTTAGGTGTTCAAACATCAGGCGTCTCCTGTGGCGACGGGCACGGTGGGGAACATCCCCCATTCGGCCCATGATCCGTCATAAAGCGACCAGCTGTTATTGCCGAGCCGCTCAAGCGCAAGTGACAAGATGGCCGCCGTGATTCCTGACCCGCATGTGGTAATCACCGGTTTGGTCACATCCACGCCCGCAGCCTCAAAAACCGCGCGGGTTTCGTCAGGCGTTTTCATGGTCTTGTCGCTGTTCAAAAGCCCGGTGAAGGGCACATTGCGCGACCCTGGCACGTGGCCAGCACGCAGGCCTTCACGCGGTTCAGGCGCATCGCCGCGAAACCGGCCGGCAGCGCGGGCATCTACGATCTGGGTAGACCCAAGCTTGGCAGCCTGCGACACCTGCGTCACATCGCGGACCAGGTAGTTCTGAAAGCGCACGGTCAAGTGGCGGTCCTTGACGACGGGGGGCATGTCCTCGACCGCGCGACCTTCGGCTTGCCACTTGGGCAAACCGCCATCCAGAACCGCGACATCACGGTGCCCCATCAGACGGAACAGCCACCACACGCGCGGGGCGCTCTGTATGCCTGCGCCATCATAGACAACGATCTGGTGTCCATCGCCCACGCCCATGGCGCGCATGCGGCTCATAAACTTTTCTGCAGGCGGCGCCATATGTGGCAAGTCAGAGCGGGCGTCGCTGATTTCATCTATGTCAAAGAAGCGCGCGCCGGGGATGTGTGCCGCGTCATACTCCGCACGGGGATCACGTTCTACACCCGGCAGGTACCAGGACGCATCCAGAATGCGCAGGTCAGGGTCCTTAAGGTGGGCGGCCAGCCAATCGGTCGACACAAGTGTTCTGGGATCATCGGACATATGCGTGCTCCGCGGCGCTATCAAAAACGCCCTTGGGTACCGCTCTGCGCCGTTTGTGACAAGGGGGCGTCGGCGACGAAACCCACGACTCAGAGGCTAAGTCAGCCCTGTTTCAACAAGCGCTGTTTCTGGCGGCCCCAGTCGCGCTTGGCGGACGTGTCCCGCTTATCATGCAGCTTTTTGCCCTTGGCGATGCCGATTTTGATCTTGGCCATGCCTTTGTGATTGAAATAAAGGACGAGCGGCACCAGCGTCATGCCTTTGCGCTGGGTCTGGTTCCAGAGGTTGCTCAACTCCTTGCGGCTGACCAGCAGTTTGCGCCGCCGACGTTCCTCGTGCTTGAAGGATTTCGCCTGCAGGTAGGGCGCGATGTAAGAGTTGACCAGCCAGAGTTCGCCATCTTCGACGGCGGCATAGCTTTCGGCAATGTTGGCCCCACCGACGCGCAGTGATTTGACCTCGGACCCTTCGAGGATGATGCCGCACTCGATGTCATCATCGATGGCATAGTCATAGCGCGCCCGCTTGTTTTCGGCCGCGATCTGGTAGTTTGGGTCTGATTTACCTTGTGCCATGGGCTGGGGATGTAGGCGGTGAGGGGGGGCGGTGCAAGAGGGCCCCGGCGGTGTCCCACGCTGGGACAGGTTTCGGGTGCAAGTAATTCAATGGGTTACAGAGGCGGATTAACCATATGTTTAGAATGGGCAGGGGCGCCCTGCATCGATGTCTCGTCAATCCAAGCCCCTTAGAACCCGCGCATTACACGTGATCCTTGACCTTGGGGCCCACATAGAGCCTGTGTGTCCAACAGTCCGCTAACAAGCCCCAAGACAGCGGGGGGCGACTTTGTTCACAGCTATTCAGGCGCCTGTCGCAGAAATGCTTTGAGGATGCGCCGCTGTTGCTGAATAGTGTTCAGCAATCGGAGGTGCTCATTGGAACGGAGACTGGCTGCCATACTCGCCGCTGATGTTGTGTCATTTTCTTCATTGATGACCGAAGATGAAAGCGGCACGCTGCACGACCTCCAAGTCCACCGAAAAAACCTCTTTTTTCCCAAAGTGGAGCAGTACAAGGGTCGCCTTGTGAAACTGATGGGTGACGGCGCATTGGTGGAATTCACTTCGGTTATGGATGCGGTGCAGTGCGCCGTTGACATTCAAACGCAAATCAAAGCCGAGAAATCAACGCTGAAGCTTCGCATAGGTATCCATCTTGGTGATGTGATCGTAGATGGCGATGACGTCTATGGGAATGGCGTCAACCTTGCCGTGCGACTGGAGGGCTGCGCAAAAGTTGGTGGTGTTTGCATCTCGTCAATTGTGTTTGAAAGCCTTGGAAACAAGTTAAAAAGCAGTTTCGTGGATGGTGGCGAACAAAACGTCAAAAACATTTCCCCATCCGTGCATGTTTATCACTGGCCATCTGAAACAGCGGCTGCGTCGCCGCCAATACAGTCAGGGCGAGAGAAACCATCCGTCGCAGTATTGCCATTCGCCAACATGAGCGGCGACGAAGACCAACAGTTCTTTAGCGATGGTATCTCTGAAGACATCATTACGGGCCTCGCACGCTTTCGGACACTGTTCGTCGTTGCGCGGAACTCTTCATTTCACTTCAGAGACTCGGACCTGACCGAAGGTGAAATCGCAGCCAAGTTGGGCGTTCAGTACTTGGTAGAGGGCAGTGTCAGGCGGGCTGGCAACAGAGTTAGAATTTCGGTTCAGTTGATAGCGGCGGAGAGCGGCAAGCATATCTGGGCTGAACGCTTTGACCGCGAGCTTGAAGACCTGTTCGCCGTTCAGGACGAGGTCACGCAAAGTATCGTCGCCGTTTTGCCCGGTCGCGTTCAACACGATGTGGCTGACCGTATTGGGCACAAACCAACGGAAAACATGAAAGCCTATGAACTTTTGCTCAAAGGCAAGGCGCTTCGAGATGGGCTGAATGCGAAAGACAACGCACAAGCAAAATCCTGTTTTGAAAAAGCGCTGGAGTTGGACCCCAGCTATGCCCGGGTTTACATGTATCTTGCCGATACCTACGTGATCGATCTTTGGCTTGGGCTGGCTGAAACTGATGCCCCCATGCACGCCCTCGACATAGCGCGTCAGGGCGCTGCGCTCGACAACAAGGACGTGTATATTCAGGATCAACTTGGCTTTGCGTATTTGTGTGCGGGTCTATGGGATCAGGCGGATACACAGTTTGAAAAAACGCTGTCACTGATCGTAAACGAAGCAGAATCAATGGCGTGGTGTGGGTATGGCTTTTTGCTGTTGGGTCAGCACGAAAAAGCACAGGACATCGTGTCAGAGGCTATGCGGCTTGATCCCCTGCATCCACCGGCCTTGGACTGGATCATGGGGCAAATCTACTTTTTCATGGGGCGCTATGACGAAGCCGTTGGAAAACTGCTTGGCGAAGCGCGTCTTAACTCGCTCGCAGACGCTTTTCTGACGGCTGCTTATGCGCGGGCCGGGCGGGACCACGAAGCAAAGGGCGCACTGCAATCTTTTATCATCCACAGAAAAAAAGAGCTGATCAGCCGCGGTAAGCCTGTAGACCATGAGAATTTCCGCACACTCACCGCGGGGTTTGCGAACATGTGGCGCGACGAACATGATTGGCAAAAAATTGCGTCGGGTTTG
This sequence comes from Tateyamaria sp. Alg231-49, assembly GCF_900143535.1. Lineage (GTDB taxonomy): Bacteria > Pseudomonadota > Alphaproteobacteria > Rhodobacterales > Rhodobacteraceae > Tateyamaria. The sequence continues at coordinate 312,981 of NZ_FRFA01000003.1, forward strand.
TTGTCCGCCGGATTGGAAGGCTAGACGTATTGGTTTTAGCCTAAATTCGCGCCACTAAGTCGGGCCGCATTCGTTAGCCTGCACTTGGCTTTGACTTCAACTGGAGAATCAAATTGGGGTGCCCCTAATGATCTGTTTTTGGAGAGTAAATCATGAAAATGTTAATGTCAGTCGCCGCACTTGCCGGAACCATTGCACTCGCATCTGATGCTGAGGCAGCAACTTACACCAATAGTCTTAACATTACCGTTCCTGGTAGTGATACTGATGGTCCAGCCGATCCATTCCCGTCAACAATCGATGTAACCGAGTCAGGCCTGATAATCGGGCTGACGGTGGATATCTTTGGCCTTTCGCACACATACCCTGATGACGTTTTTCTTGGTCTGGCAAGTCCGGACGGCACCACTGTTATTTTGATGAACGATGCCTTGGGAGAAAATGGTATCGTCAACGTCGATTTGACTTTTGACGATGCTGCGAGTTCGGCAATTCCGAACACTGGTACGATTGTGTCTGGCACGTACTCAACGGGCAGCTACGGCCCCCTACCCGGCAACTTGCCGGCGGACATCCCGACGTTCACCGCTGGCGGCGATTTGTCTGATTTCGTCGGCCTTGAAGCAAATGGAACCTGGAGCCTCTTCGTGCTGGACGATCACATTTTTGACACAGGCTCCATCTCAGGAGGCTGGGCTCTGAACATCGAAGTAGCTCCTGTCCCACTCCCCGCTGGCATACTGCTTCTTCTGGCTGGTCTTGGAAGCTTGGGCTTATTGAGCCGACGCCGCCGTAGCTGATACGCCCGGACAGTTGACGAAGCGCCCTGCACCTGCGGGGCGTTTGCGTTTGGGGGTGCGCGACGGTGCATGTGAAAACGGGGCCAGACGACTGCCTGACCCCGATACTCGTCACTTTAATTGCCCCCACCCGGAAAAACTTGCTGTCTCTTTGGGGCGTCGCGTCAACGCAGCATTTGCTCACAGCATTGATGTGGTGATCCGAAGACGCTTTGGGTTTTCTGCCAAATTTTGAATCTACGCCAACCCGTGCTGTTCGTGTCAGCAACCACGGCAAGCATTTGGTTTGGCGTGGCGGCGTCGCGCTGCCTAAGTTGGTGCGAATTTAAGGGTCCTGACCCTCAATCCCCCAGCTTTTTGTGGACCTCGTCCAGATCGATCTCGGCCACGGGCATCTTGTTGCCCGGGTTGTCAAAGTCGTATTTGAACAGGTCAAAGTCCCGTTTGTAGATTTCGCGGACCAGATGCATGGACAGGTCGTCAAAGTAGTCTTCGACCGGGTGGGCGCGTTTGGGGCCGTGCCCTTCGCTTTCGTTAAAGCGGGGGATTTCGGTGATGTTGACGGCGTGGGGCGTTTTGATCGCCTTCATCACGTCCTCCATCCCTTCATTGAACTTTTCCGTCCAAATGATCTTGTCGTATGCTCCGCCGTTCACGATGAACGTCGACACGTGGCCCGACATGGCAGACCAGTGGATGTCTGGATCCATGGGGCGTTTCCAGCGGATGGTGTCGCGGGCAAAGAGAAGAAAGCGGCGGAAGGATTTGATCTGGTCAAACTCGGCCTTGCCGTCTGGTCCGCCCACGTCGATCCCGTATTTCTGGATCAGGAGCGGGACAAGGTTGCCGCGATAGCGTTTGCCGTTGCGCTGGATGCCGCAGATCTTGTCAAAAAATGAGCTGAGGATACGGGTGTAGGGATTGCGCACGCAGGTAAAAGCGTAGGAATTATGGGCCTTTACGTTGCTGGTGATGGTCGGTTGACTGGCGTCGAGCGCCCATTTGTGCATCCCAGCTTTGGCGTCATGAATGTCACCGTCAAAGAACGCGCCGTGATCAGAATAGTACATGATCTGACCGATGGTCGAACACGCGCATTTGGGCACCACGCGGTACACAACGCTTTCACTCTCTGTCATCCAGGTACCTGGAAACCCCATACCGCCCGTCCTTTGTGCACACCGCCTATCCGGGCGGCTTGAATTGTCGCTAAAAAACCAAAGAAATTCTGTTTATTCAATCACTCCTTACCTCTATTCACGTAAACAATAGCGGGTAAAGAGGTAGTAAAGTTTCCAGAATGGCCAAAATCGCCTACATCCTCCTGTGTCACAAAGACCCGGACGCTGTGATCAAGCAGGCGGAACGGCTGACGGCGGCTGGCGATTACATGGCGATCCACTTTGATGCCAATGCCGATACGGCGCACTTCCAGCAGATCAAGACTGCGCTGAACGACAACCCGAGTGTGACGTTCGCACATCGCCGCATCCGTTGTGGTTGGGGCGAGTGGAGCCTTGTGCAGGCGACCCTTTATGCGGTTGAGGCCGCCGTTGATGCATTTCCGCGCGCGACCCATTTCTACATGCTGTCGGGCGATTGCATGGCGATCAAAACGGCAGAGTATGTCCACAGCTTTCTTGATGACAACGATGCTGATTTCATCGAAAGCTTTGATTATTTTGAAAGCGACTGGATCAAGACCGGATTCAAGGAAGAGAGGCTGGTCTACCGCCACTTCTTTAACGAACGCACGCAGAAAAAGCGGTTTTATGCCAGCTTCCAGCTGCAACGGCGCCTCGGGCTTACCCGCAAGATTCCGGCTGACATCGATGTGATGATTGGCAGCCAGTGGTGGTGTCTGCGGCGTCGCACGATCGAATGGGTTCTTAATTTCACCCGCGAACGCCGGGATGTCATGCGGTTTTTCCGCGGGACATGGATCCCGGATGAAACGTTTTTTCAGACCGTGGTCCGCCATGTGGTCCCAGAAGACGAAATCCGATCGCGCACGCTGACCTTCCTGCTGTTCAGCGACTATGGGATGCCTGTGACGTTTTATGACGACCACTATGACCTGCTGCTCAGCCAGGATTTCTTGTTTGCCCGCAAGATCAGCCCCGCGGCCATTGACCTCAAGCGTCGTCTTGGTCTGCTCTATGCCGCCCAAAACGTGCATTTCCAGATTTCGAACGAAGGGTCGAGCCTGTTCAAGTTCCTGACGGGTCGTGGACGGATTGGCCGTCGCTTTGCCACACGGTTCTGGGAAACCGAAAGCACGCTGGGACGCAATCGCGAACTGCTGATCATCATTTGCAAGAAATGGCATGTGGCCAAACGGATGCTTGAACGGATCCGTCAGATGACGAACGTGCCTGCCATCGAATTCCTGTTCAACGAAGAACACTCCCCTCTGCCTGATCTGGGCGGCATCCAGACCACGTTGGAAAAGCGCACGCGTCACCGCCGGGCGCTGATGCGGATGCTGTTTGACTATTATGGAACCGACCGCCTGATTGTGTGCATGGACCCTGGCAACATCGACCTGCTGCAGGACTTTGCTGAGGACCGATCGATAACCCGCATGCTGGAAATCAACTGCAACTTTACCAAAGACTATCTGATCGGGCATGCGATGCGTGTGGGTCTGGCGGGCGAACAAACTGGTGCTGAGACCCTCGAACGCCTGTTGCCCACCATTCGCAATGACATTGTGTTTGAGTCCGACCGCATTCGTGATGCAGATTTCGAGCATCTGGACCGGCTCGAGGAATCTGCTGACCTGGAGCAGAACACCCGTGCCCTTGCCCGTTTTCTGAGTGTGCCAGAAGACAAGGCCCGCGAGATTGCCGAAGTGGATTACCTGTTCGCGGACTAGCGGGGCGCGCGCCAAGCCGGGCTGAGGCGCCCCGCCCACAAAAACCTCTCGAACACCACACATCAACAACGTATGCAGGCGGGCATGACTGATGCCCCCCTCACCCTGTTCGCCATCACCTTGCCCGGTCTTGAGGCCACGCTTGCCGATGAGGCACGCGAGCTTGGATTTCGGGTGACGCATGTTGAACCGGGCGGCGTCAGCATCGAGGGCGATTGGTCTGAGGTGTGGCGCGCCAATCTGGAACTGCGCGGTGCCACGCGGGTGCTGGTGCGGATCGGTTCGTTCATGGCCTTTCATCTGGCCCAACTGGACAAGCGCGCGCGCAAGTTTCCGTGGACCGAAGTGTTGCGCACTGATGTGCCTGTGCGCGTGGATGTTGCGACCTCGCGCAAATCCAAAATCTATCACGCAGGCGCAGCCACCGAGCGGATCGAGGCCGCATTGCGCGAAGAGGCTGGCATGAGCATCGCACCTGATGCACCCGTCACTCTCAAGGCGCGGATCGACGACAATCGCGTCACGATCAGCGTCGATACGTCGGGCGAACTGCTGCACAAACGCGGGCACAAGCCCGCCGTGGGCAAGGCCCCAATGCGCGAAACCATTGCAGCGATGTTTCTGCGGCAATGCGGATTTGATGGGACTGCGCCTGTGTTTGACCCAATGTGCGGTTCGGGCACATTCGTTATTGAGGCGGCAGAGATGGCCGCAGGGCTTCAACCCGGTCGGTCTCGTGCCTTTGGGTTTGAGAACTTGGCCACCTATGACGCCAATGCCGAAGCGCTGCGCCGGACCAGTCGGTTGCGTACGCCTGAAACGCGGTTTTACGGCGCGGACCGTGATGCCGGTGTTATCGACATGGCGCAAGCCAATGCGGCAAAGGCAGGTGTCGATGATCTGGTGACGTTTACCTGCACCAATGCGGGCGAGGCGACGCCGCCCGAAGGTCCGCCTGGCCTGGTCATCGTCAATCCGCCTTACGGAGCGCGGATTGGGGACAAAAAGGCGCTTTACCCTGTCTATGGACGCTTGGGCCAAGTGCTGTCCGAGCGGTTTTTCGGTTGGCGGGTTGGGGTTGTCACATCAGAACCCAGCCTTGCCAAGACCATGGCTTTGCCCTTCTTGCCGGACGGCCCGAGCATTGCACACGGCGGTCTGCGCGTGCGTCTTTACCGCACAGACCCTCTGCCCTGATTTATTTGGATTTCCACGTGTCCAGCCAGCGGCGGAAACGCCCACGCTTTTCATCCACCGCATCGCCAGCCGCTTCCCAGCTGTCCTGAAGCTCTTCCAGCTTTGGATCGATCCGCGCCTGGCGGAACCGCCGCCAGCGTACCCAGATCGCGTAAAAGAACGCAAAAAGTAGGGTCAGAATGATGATGTTGACCCAATAAATCCCTTTTGACGCATCCGGTCCGTCGACTTGCCTGATCGAAATGGCGTTTGGAAAGGCCGAGAAGAACTCGTTGCGCCAGCCATAATGCGTGACCACATACCACTCGGGTGCCGCCCGGGTAGAGACAGCGTCTGCCGCTTCAGTATAAAGATTCGCTGTGTCGAACTTGAAATAGGGCGGCCAACTCCAGCCGGTGTCTTCGTTGCGGTAGACGATCGGTTTGCCGTTGGCGCGCACCCCCTGAATGAACTGTACATCGCGGGTGATCATTGCATCCGATTGTTCGTCTGGTCGCGACCAGAAGATACGTGTCCAGTCGTTGAGCTGCTGACGTTCCTCATAGGTGCTCACGATCCGCACGATGTCGCGGTGTGGCAACGTGTAGTGCAGGAAGGCCGCGAGGCAGACCCAGAAGGTGATCAGAATGGTCCAGCCGATATAGCGCATGGGGGTCCCCTTCAGGCGAAGTTCACGAGGTAAATTATAAGGCAAACAAGCGACATGGGCACAATATACACGCCCAGTATCAGCTTGCGGCGCAGCGAGCTGTCATATTCCACAAGGCCCGCGCGGACATAGGCATCGCGCGGAATGTCAAAGTCGCCCGCGTCATATTCGGCCTCAAGCCGGTCGCGCGCCCGGGCGCGGGAGTAAAGCGACAGCGACAGATAAATCACGCTGAGCACCACAAAGGCGATAAACAGAAGTCGAACGAGAGCCATCACTTACCTCCTTACTGCGCCCCATGGCCCCACCCGCGCGATCAGGTCGAGCGGTTCTGGCGTTGGGGTTTCCATCGGCGCGTCGTGACCAAACAGAGCCGCACGTGCACCCGCCTTGTCGGCCTTGTACTCGGCTTCGAGGTAGCGTGCGACATATTCCTTTTTTGCCTCCGGCCAGCGAGCATAGGCCGCGTAGAACGCCGGTTTATGACAGATAAACAGCTGTCGCACATCGCGCGGCGAGAGTTCAGAGAGCAGCATATTGACCAGATCCATATCTGACGTGGCTGCGGCCCGCAGCGTGTAGAAATAGGCAGGATGATCTGACGAGATACGCGGCCACTTGCCCCCGTTTTCGGCCCAGTTCACCAGATCGGCCAGACCGTGGAATTCGTCGGGCAGCAAGGCAGAGTGTCTGCGTGCCAGCATCCGCATGTCCCGCCGCGTCGTGCCCTCAAGGTCTACGCCAGCTTCGGTCACGGCAGAGACAAGGATAAAGTCCATTTTTTGGCGCAGGATCGCCGCCCCATCGATGCCGCGTGCCCTAACGATGGGTTCGACCAGATCGTTGTATTCGAGGAACTTGGCGATCTGGTTCCGGTCGGACAAATCAAAACAGTATTTGGTCGCCACATCGTCGGGTTTGTCCCGGGCTGCGATGGTCGCCGGGTGATCGAGCGTCTGAAAAATATAGAGGCCGCCGAAATGCGCCGTCCAGAAATTGCCCTGCTCGACCTTGAGCGGTTTCAGGCTGACCGGGTTGCGTGTCACATCACCCGTCTCTCCGGCCAGTGTGATCATCTCGGCGATCAGCACATCGTCAAACCAACCATCTTCTGAGCTGAGGAACGTATCGACCTTGTCCGCCAGAGCACCTGCATTGCGCACCGTGCCGCTGGTCGTGTCCGCCTCGACTGTGATCGCACGTATGTCGAACAGGCTGCGCGGTGTGGAAACATCATAGACAGAGTTGATCAATTCCCCCGCCACGGCATCCCGCGCGGTGAGGGCAAAGAGGGCGGCTTCGTTCTCCGCAAAGAACTGTTGCAAGATCGGACGGGAGGTCGAGAATTTTGCATCCAGCAGCGGGCAGTGGCGCTGTTCGGAGCTGAGCAGAATGAACTGCCGGTTGACCCCGTTGTGGTTGAGGTAGAGCGGATCGTTGAGATCATCGCCCACTTCGGGGGAAAAGCCGGAGATGTCGATGTAGAAATCGGTGAGGGAGGTGCGCAGCCCTGTAAGGTGTTCGAGGGCACGGTTGTAGCGCTCGACCAATGCGGGCGAGGCGACGTGGAACAGGTTGCCATACATGAGGCCGCGTTGGATGAGGCGGATCATTTGGTTTTCCTCCACCCTCGCGAGCCTACAATTCTGGGCTTCAGTTTCGCTTCAATTTTGTTGAAACAGTCGTTGTACTTGTCTTTTCTTTGCTCAGTATCCTGCTGGCTTCTTAACACTTCGTCGACTGCTTTCGCAGCATGGGCGTCAGGCACAAATTCGCCATTTTGCGCCGCCTGAAAGTCGCTTAAAGAATAGGCTAGTTCATTCTCCAAATCGCGCATGTCATCACTCATCTCCCTCAAGTCTTCATCCCACCGTAGACGAGCCTCATCAAACAACGCCGATTGATTCACCTCGACATTTTTTAGCGCGTCCCAATAGTGGTTAAGCACGTTGGCCTGGTCGCCGTTGAGGCGTTCTTTCCGAATTTCAGTCTCAGCATCTTGATCTTCGAGAACCGGAGGATCAGCGAGTGGCGACCTAATGAAATGGTAAATATCTCTTCTTAAACGAAATTTTTTATAGATTTGCAGTGCAAGATCATAGTCAACCTTCCAATGTTGCTCATCCTTCCATGCCTTCACTCCTTTCCATGCAACCCACACACCGACTGGCCCAGCAATTGCTAGGGAGAGGTTGCGAAATAGTTCGACCAACTCATTCGGACTCATACTGTTGTTCACTTCTTCAAACCCCAAGAACCCACGACGACTTCGCCCTTTCCGCGATTCTGAAACAAGACAACAAAAGCGTTTTGAGCCAAACCCAACCCGAAGTTTCTTTGATCGCGAGGGGCAGACCGCTTTTCCAAAGTGTTGCGTTCTCACTCACCCCTTCCCCTCCAACCACCGCTTCTTCGCCTCTTCCTGTCGCCCAAAGTCGCGCACCATCGCCTCTACGGCCACCTCGTCCGACTTGTCCGCATATCGGAATTCGCTGTCAGCGTAGCGGTTGATCTCTTGCACCACCATGTCCACCGTGATCGGCACGCGCAGTTCGGAAATCATCGCTTTCTTGGTGTCGTAGTCTTTGAACAGGAACAGTTCCGGGTTCTCCATCCATTCATCAGGCAGCTCGAAATCCATCGCGCGGACTTTGACTGCGTCGGTGATGTTCTTGATCGCGCGGCCGGTAAATCGGTCGTCCGCCTCTTGGATCGCCTTTAGGTACGTGCCGAGCTTGGCGATGGTGTCGAGCGTGCCGATGTTTGAATGCACGCGGTCGAACACCTCCATCAAACCGGCCTCGTGCGGACGCGAATGGGAGTCGAAACTGGCGGCAACAGCCTTCTTGATCTCTTGCGCCGAAAAGACCTCGTGGTTGCCCGTCGGGATGTCGTGGTTCTTGCCCATGAGCAGATAAAGGATGTCGATGTAATCTTCGCGGGTTTGCGGACCATCCACGAGGAAACGGGCCCCGGCGCGCTGACGCAGGGCGTCATCCACGTTTTCGGGATAGTTCGAGAACATGCCAAAGGTGCAATTGCCGCGCACAACCGTATTGGCCCCGGCAAAGCTTTCCATCAGCACAGCCGTGATTTCCAACTGCCCAGCAGAAGACTGCCGATCCCCCCGCTTGCCTGCAAGCTGGTCGATGTCGTCGATTGTCCCAAAACCGATGGCCGCCGGGTCCAGCACGTTGTTGATGAACGCCTTGGCATTCTGGCCTGACTTGCCCTGATAGCTGTCGATGTTGTCAGTGCTGAGGTTCTGATAGCGGAACGGGTAACCTGCGACCTGACAGTAATCATTGAGCAGCCCGGCCATCATCTGGATCAGCGTTGTTTTGCCCGTGCCCGGTTTGCCATCGCCCATAAAGGTAAAGATGAACCCGCCCAATTCGGCAAAAGGGTTCAACCGGCGGTCAAAGTCATATGCCATCAGCATCTTCGACAGCTTCATCGCCTGATATTTCGCGATGTGGTTGCCCACGACCTCATGCGGTTTTTTGAAGGTCATGGTGAGGGTAGTGGATTTCGCTGCGTGCGCGGGGCTGAACCCCTGCACCGTGAAATCATCTGCCTCGACCCGCCAGCTTCCTTGGGTGAACGGCGCAAGCCGTGGAGCGTTAGAGGCGCGCAACGCGACCTTTTCCATCAGCGCCTCGGCGAAGGCCGTGACGGCAGCGACCAGATGTGTGTCGTCTGGTGCGTGTGCTGCGATGTCCTGATCCAGTTCCCACAGCGCGCCGTGCAGCGCGGTTTGGCCGTTGTCGGTCAACACTTCTTCGACCTCACCGACTTCGACAGTCACTTCGGTCTGGTGGGCAGACAGTAAGTAGGCGGTGGCGTTGCCAAAGACGTAAAGGGTGATCAACGCTTCGGCGGCGAGCAGTTCTGCGAACTCGGTTTTGCGAGCCGGCGGCAAGGCGCCTTCGAGATTGGCGCGTTTCAGATCGCCAAGACCAGAGACGGCGGCATAGTTTTCAGCCACCGCCAAAGCGATGGAAATGGCACGGCGCAAAGCGTTAAGCACCGTTGCCTGCACCGGCGACATCAGCGCATCGTCGTCGTCCGCGGCCTCAATCGTCGCCATCAACTGCACGGCCCCGGTGGGCGTTGTGCGCCGTGTCACAAGCCCCGGTGTGGTGGTGCGAAACCGACGCCGCGTGCCTATGCCAGAGGAGCGTTCCTGTGTTGCTGCGTCCTTGCCTTTGCCGATACGGGGCGCATGATCAAAGCCCTGCAACATGGCCAGCGCCATTGGGTAGTGGGCGACGATCTCTGCCTCGCGCAGTTCCATTTGATCCGAAGTCTGGCTCATCTCACTGACCTGCTTTCTTCATCTTGATCAATACACTCTTCCCTTGAGGCCCGATGTGCCACTCAAACGACCCATCAATACCTCAACACCCGCCCTGCCGGGCTGACCACGAATTTGCGCACCGCGCCAAAGCCCGGCGGATTCAACTCTTCGAGCGCCTGAAATGGGCGCTGCGGCAACACGATGTTGCGTTCCATCCGGGTGGTGCCCGTTTCTGCGCCCCGTCCGGCAAAGGGATCGAGCGCGAACACCTCGCGTTCGACACTTGAAAACCAGCCTGCGCGTTCTTCGATTACGCGTTCGGATTGGAGGTCTTCTTCGGTCCAGACCATTGCCCAGTCTTGTCCTTCGGGTGCGCGCGCGGCCTCGAGCACTTGATTGATCGGACCCGATTGCTGGGTGAATGCTGAGGAATACATTGGCCCCAAATGGAAGCGGCGCAGGCGTTTGGGGTGCAGATCGTCGAAATCTTCGTCAAAGCCTGATGCAATCGTGACCAGTTTCAGCCCGCCCAGCGCCTGCGCCATCAAATGCGCCTGTGCTTCGGGCCAGCGCCGTTGGTCTTTGGGCAAGGCCGTGCGCCCTGAGTCCTCGACCTCCATCATGTAGATGATGGGCAAGTTGACCTGACTGTCATAGACCGCCCAGTGGATGCGGAATGTACGGCGCTCATCGCTCAGGTTGCCGGTCCACTCGATCTGCGGGTCATTGCGGGGCCAAAAGAGTTGTCCGCGCAGCAATTCCTCGTAATAGAGCCGCTGTGAGAGCGCAAATTGCAGCTTGGTCGGTGGTTTGCGTTCGCCGATGATCACTTCGACCATCTGCTTTTTCAGCTCATCCGCCGAAGGCATCCCCGCAAGGTGGCGTTCAGCCTGTTGCGCGTCAGAGGCCATGGTGATGATCTCTTCGGCGGCCGGGAAGCCAGATTCGATTGCGTCGATGGCAAGGGAGCCAAAGAAGCGGCCTGTGTCGCGCCCGACCAGGAGGTATTTCTGGGACAGCGCGCGGAAGGTGAAGGTAAGTTCGGTGATGTAGCGGGTGAGGATCTTGACCTCATCCCGGTTCAGATTGCCTTCGGCCTCCATCACGCCCGCGACGCGACCCAGATGCGAGGTGATCGTCTCGAACTTTTTGAAATAGCGACGCGAGGCGAAAAGGTCCGTGAGACCAATGGTTTCGGGTTGGGAGGTCAACTACCTTGCCCCATTTCGCCACGGCCACCTGACCGATCCGCACCTGAGTCATATGCCCCAAGCCATGCAAGCCCGATCAGCGTGGGTAGGAGACCAAAACCATACGACCACCAAGGCATTCCGAGCAAATACGCAGCGCTTGTCAAAGAGAGCCCCAATACGATGAGAGCGAGTTTCTTTTTCACGTCATTCTTTCCCGTTGGGTTCAGGTTGGCGATTGGGCGCATTCTCACCCGCCCTTGCGCTCCCGCATCAGAACGAACATTCCAAACAGGCCACATAGTAAGCCAGCAATGTTGACCCAAGGTGGCGCCCCAAACGCGAATGTGGCGATGAGACTGAGGATGGAAAGCGCGATAGCCGCGATGCCGAGCTTCAACATTTAGCCCCCGTACGCATTGCTGTCGTGTTTCTCCACGATCTGCGCAAACCGGCGGGCAAAGCGTTCGTCCGCCTTGGCCTTCTGCTCCAGTACGTCGCGGGCAAAGACCATGTGATCCTCGTGCGCCTCCAGCATGTCAGCCATCTTCTTGTTTGTCGCGGCCCCAATCCCGGCCATGGCGGTCTGTGCCTCTTGGTCGGTTTTGACCCCGATTTCGTTGATCCGGTGGGCCACGTCTTGTTGCTGCGCCGTTTTCAATGACTTGGTCAGCGCATCATAAAGCACCACGCGCTGCTTGGTGTCGGTTTGCAGTTTGTTGATCAGCACCATCTGCGTTGCCGCCTGGTTCTGAAGACTGTCGATCCAGGTTTTGCCCTTTTCGATATAGCGTTCCAGCGTCTGGGACTTGGCCAGTTTGACCTGTTCGTCCTGCACCATCTGATTGTACTTGCTGTTCACATCCGCCAGTTCGGTCTCAAGCGCTGTGCGTTTGGCCGCATCGGTTTCGGACGCGATCTTGTTTTCCAGCGTGATGATCTGCGGGTCCATCGCCTGAATGTCGGCCTGCAGTGTGGCCAGTTCCTGAACGGTCATCTCGCGTTCATCCAGCGTTTCGGTCAGGTTGCCCTCGACCTTGACCTTTTGCTCTTCGAGCATTGTCAGTTGCCCGGTCAGCAGTTGCACAATCACGTCGGATTTCGAGATCAGGTCCTGCAACTTGTCGTCAATAGAGGCGCTGCGCACCCGTTCCTGACGCATGGATTCAGATTTTGCCTTGGCAAAGATGCCGACAACGCTTTCCCAGCCGGTCTTGTTGCGCATCTCGTCAAAGTCTTTGGAGAATGCAGCCGTGACGTCGTCGAGCCCCATGATCAGCTCGGCAATGTTGGCGTTCATGACGTCCGTATGAGCGTGCACATCCTCAAGTGTGGCGTTTTCGATGTCGATGGCGATGTCGTCACCCGACTTCATCTTGGCGCGCGCAACCTCAATCCGGCTGGTCAATTCGGCGATCTTGGTTTGTGCCTCGGCCACCTGGTCTTGAGATTCTTTCACCTGACTTGCGAAATCCGCCATTTAATTCTCCGTTCTATCAATGTGTTGGAACCCATATAGGCAATGTTACTCCGATTTACATCGGTTAAATCCCTTAGATTTCCCAAATTGTTGCAAAACCGTCTCGGGAAAGAAAGCGGCAAGACGGGGTTTTCGTGCCCGCATTGCACCTGTACTGCTTGAACGCGGTTCATACGAGGGCATGATATGGCGAGCAAAGCCGAGGAACGGCGCACCGCTCTGCGCGATACGTTGATTGATATTGCGGAACGTCAGATTGAAGAGTTCGGCCTGGCCGCTATCAAGGCCCGCCCATTGGCGCAGGCTGCTGGATGTTCGGTCGGTGCAATTTACAACGCCTTCGGAGATCTTGAGGACATCATAATCGCGGTGAACGGCGGCACCTTTGGCAAGCTTGGTCGTCATGTTGCGGCCGCTTTGAAAGACAAGACCGATCATTCCGCGACAGAGCGGTTGGTGGCGATGTCATATGCCTATCTTGATTATGCCGCAGCCCACCCCAACCTGTGGCGCGCCCTGTTTGAATTGCGCATGTCGACGGATATGGAGGTGCCGGACTGGTACCTGAACGAGTTGGGGCAACTGTTCAGCTATATTGATGGGCCAGTTCAGGAATGTTTTCCGGATATGGAACCGCAGGACGTCAGTTTGATGACCCGGGCGCTGTTTTCATCGATCCACGGGATTGTCATGCTTGGCCTTGAAAACAGGATCAGTGGCGTGCCCCAAGATCAGATTCATCGGATGATCGGAATGATCCTGCGTTCCGTTACTGGAAAAGAACTTTTTTGAACGGCGTTCACATTTTTCCTTGAACATCGTTCATGGCGCTCTTATCTCTTTCCTTGAACGATGTTCACAGCAGGAGAAAAATTATGTTATCTACATTTCGAACACTCTTTGTCGGGGCCAACGCTCGCGCTGAAGACCGGCTACGCGATGTTTATGCCATCGAGTTAATTGATCAGAAAATTCGCGAAACGGAAGCGCAGGTACAGGCCGCCAAAGGAACCCTTGCCAGCCTGATCCAGCGTCGCCGGTCAGAGCAAAAACTGTTGGATATGCTGCACACTCGGATCGAGTCGTTGACAGAGCGTGCCCGCGCCGCAATCGCCGCGGGTCGCGACGAAATGGCGACCGAAGCTGCGGCCGCCATCGCGGAAATGGAGAACGAAACCGTCGTTCGTCAAAGCACCCTCGACCGCCTTGATACTCAGGCCACCCGACTGCGCGCATCCGTAGAGAAAGGCCACCGCCGGGTGATTGATCTGAAACAGGGCGCGTTGCAGGCCAAGGCGATCCGCCGCGAGCAGACAATGCAGGCGGGGCTGAACACCACGTTGAAAGGCGTATCTTCAGCCGACGAGGCGCAGGATTTGATCAACAAAGTCGTCGGCAAAGATGACCCGTTGGAGCAGGCCGAGATACTGGCCGATATCAATGCAGGGCTTGATCACTCCAACCTCGAAGACCGGATGGCCGACGCAGGTTTCGGGGAGTCCACCAAGGTTACAGCGCGCGACGTGCTGGACCGACTGAAAGACTAAACACTCCACGAGAATTATTTGAAGAAGGAAAAGACCCATGTTGAATGAGAAACCCGACAATACCGTCATCATGATGTTCAATGCCGCTGGTGTGGCTGCCGCCTATGCACTTCTTGGCCTGTCGCTGTACCTCAGCACAGACGTGCCCCTGTCCACCAAAGGCTTTTGGGGCATTGGTATCTTGTTGCTGACCCTCAGCCTCGTGAATTTCGTTAAGTATCGTTTTGACAACCAGCAGCGCGTTGACCGGATCAACCGGATTGAAGAAGCCCGTAATGAAAAGTTGCTGGAGGATTATGTGAGCGACACCAAAGACGCCGCCTGATCAATCTACTCCCCACATTAACGGGCCGCTTTGTTTCCAGAGCGGCCCGTTTTTTCGTTAGCCAACCACGTTGTGTTCGGGTCCGTAAGGAAAGCCGGTGATGTTCTCGGCACCGTCTTCGGTGATCACCAGAATGTCGTGTTCACGGTATCCGCCTGCACCCGGTTGACCTTCTGGAATGGTCAGCATCGGTTCCATCGAGATGACCATGCCGGGTTCAAGCACCGTGTCGATGTCCTCGCGCAGTTCCAGCCCCGCCTCGCGCCCATAGTAGTGGGACAACACGCCAAAGGAATGCCCATAACCAAAACTGCGGTATTGCAGCAGATCGTGCTCAGCAAAGAACGCGTTGACGGCATGTGTCACCTCGGCACAGCTGGCACCCGGCTTTAGCAGCGACATCCCCAGTTCGTGTGCGCCCACATTGGCCTCCCACAACTTTAGGCTCGCGTCGTCCACTGTTTCGACGAACAGCGTGCGTTCAAGGGCCGTGTAATAGCCCGAGATCATGGGAAAGGTGTTCAGTGACAGAATATCGCCCCGCTGCAATGCCCGCGCGGTGACTGGATTGTGGGCGCCGTCAGTGTTCAGGCCCGACTGGAACCAAACCCACGTGTCACGGTATTCCGCATCGGGAAAGCGCTTGGCAATCTCCAACTCCATCGCGTCCCGTCCAGCCATCGCCACGTCGATCTCGCGCACCCCTGCTTTGATCGCGTCCCGAATGGCGTAACCGCCCACATCCGCCACTTGGGCCCCATGGCGGATCAGCGCGATCTCGGCCTCGGATTTATGCATACGCTGGCGCATTGTGGTGTCAGATAGATCCACGGTGGCGACGGGTTTGAGGAAATCCTCCATCTTGCCCTGTTGCAGCAGGGTCAGGTGATCGGACTCAACTCCGATCACGCCGCCTTCGCCTGTCACTTCGCGCACCGCGCGCCAGAAATTGTCGCGTTGCCAGTCGGTGTAGGTGATGTTGTCTCCATGACAGCGCCGCCATGGCTGGCCTGCATCGATCCCAGCACTGATGGTCACACAAGCGTCTTCAGTGACGACACACGCATAAGGGCGGCCAAATGCGCAGTAAAGAAACCCCGAATAATAGGCGATGTTGTGCATCGAGGTGAAGACGGCTGCGGTCGCGCCTTGCGCCTCCATCCGGTCGCGCAATTCGGCGATGCGGGCATCATATTCTGCCCCCTCAAACGGCAGAGGAGCCTGTTCCCCGTTGTGCAGTCGGTAGAAATTTGGACGAGTGGTCATCCCTGACCCTCCTTTTTATCAGAAGGTCCCGGCGTTCAGGACGAAACGGCATGATGGTGCAAGCGACGCCATCGCTTGCGGCCATGTTTTCTGTCGCGGATCAGGGCGCCGTCGTCAAGCGCGAGATCAGGTCAGAGGCGGGATCAGAGAGCGGCTCGATCACATTGAAGTGGTGTTCGCCCGCAATGACAGCATGTGCGCAGCCCCACGCCTGCGCCAGCCCACGCGCCTGTTCGAGGAATGAGGGACGTTCGTCGCCGCCAACCCAGACCGTCACAGGCACGTCTGGCGCGGGTTGGCGCACCGGGCTTTCGGCACGGGCCATATCGGTATCCATCCCGAAATCATCATTCATGCTGGTGCGCAACAAAGGTTCCAGATCGGCGACCGGGGATATGGGCACCGCATGGATCAACCGACCCCGCACATTTGCGGGCAGCATCCCCGGCGCCAGCATACGTGCCGCAAGGTGCCCTCCGGCCGAGTGACCCGCAAGGCTGAGAGGACCCGTTGCAGCATCCGCAATCGCCGTCACCGCCTGTGCAACCTGTTGTGTTATTCCAGCGATCCGAACTGCCGGGCACAAATCGTAAGATGGCATGGCAACTGCCCACCCCCGCGCAAGTGCGCCCGAAGCCAGATGAGACCAATACGAGGGATCATATTTGAGCCAGTATCCGCCATGCACAAAGATGAACGTGCCTTTTGCCTCGCCCTCGGGCGAAAAATGGTCAAACACCATGCGCTCGGACGGGCCATAAGACACCCCCAATCGCGCGCGCGCCCCAAGGGAGGCGCGAAAAGCCGCCGCCTGTTCGACCCATTGCGGGGCAAAGTGTTCAGACCCCGGAACATAGGCCCCGATTGCGTATGCGTCGTCGAGTTCGGCCATGTGCCCTCCTGCCATTGGAACTTTACAATCTTAGGCTGGCTTGAAAGACAAGCGCCAGACCCGAAAGGAGATACCCATGCTGGATCAGAACACAGACCTGAAATCGATGCTCAAGGACCCGACATTGCTGGAAGCCCGCGCCTATGTGAATGGTGCATGGGTGGACGGTGACAAGGGCACGTTCGACGTCACCAACCCGGCGCGCGGCGACGTGGTGGCGCAGGTTGCTGACCTGAGCCGCGAACAGGTCGCCGATGCCATCGGTGCCGCTGAAGTCGCCCAAAAGGAATGGGCCAAGTGGACCGGCAAAGAGCGCACAGCCGTGATGCGCAAGTGGTTCGACCTGATGATGGCCAATCAGGATGATCTGGGCATCATCCTGACCGTTGAACAGGGCAAGCCACTGGCCGAGGCCAAAGGCGAAATCGCCTACGGTGCGTCCTTTGTCGAGTTCTTTGGCGAAGAGGCCAAGCGGATCTACGGCGAAACGATACCCGGTCATCAGCGTGACAAGCGGATTACCGTTTTGAAGCAACCCATCGGCGTTGCCGCGTCGATCACGCCCTGGAATTTCCCGAACGCGATGATCACGCGCAAGGCTGCACCAGCGCTGGCTGCTGGCTGTGCCTTTATTGCGCGGCCCGCCGAACTGACGCCTCTGTCTGCCATCGCGATGGGCGTGCTGGCCGAACGGGCAGGCATCCCCGCGGGCGTGTTTCAGGTTGTCACCACGTCAGACGCCTCGAGCACGGGCAAAGAATTCTGCGAAAACCCGATTGTGCGGAAACTGACCTTTACCGGATCAACTGCGGTGGGGCGTATTTTGCTGGGCCAAGCCGCCGATCAGGTGATGAAATGCAGCATGGAGCTGGGTGGGAACGCCCCCTTCATCGTGTTTGACGACGCTGATCTGGATGCAGCCGTCGAAGGCGCCATCATGTGCAAGTTCCGCAATAATGGCCAAACCTGCGTCTGCGCGAACCGAATTTACGTGCAGGCGGGCGTCTATGACGCCTTTGCCGAAAAGCTGAAAAGCCGGGTCAGCCAGATGAAGGTTGGTGACGGTCTGGAAGCAGGTGTGGACCTTGGGCCGCTGATCAATACGGCAGCGTCTGCGAAAGTCGCAAGCCACATCAAGGATGCCACGGAAAAGGGTGGACAGATCATTTTGGGCGACGCATCGGGCGATCTGGACGGCAACTTCTTTACGCCCACCATCATCACTGGTGTCACGCAGGATATGGCCGTCGCAACCGAAGAAACCTTTGGGCCGCTTGCCCCTCTCTTCAAGTTCGAGGACGAAGACGAGGTGATCGCCATGGCGAATGATACGATCTTTGGCTTGGCGTCATATTTCTATGCCAAGGATCTGTCGCGCGTTTACAAGGTCGCCGAAGCGCTGGAATACGGGATCGTAGGGGTGAACACAGGCATCATCTCGACCGAGGTCGCGCCGTTCGGCGGTGTAAAGCAATCCGGTCTGGGCCGCGAAGGATCCCATCACGGGATCGAGGATTACCTCGAAATGAAATACATCTGCATGAGCGTCTAATGCTTGGCCCCACCTGACAAAGGTGCAGGCGGGGCCATCGCCCTACTCTTTTACAAGCCGCAGTTTGGCCAAGTCGGTCCCGACAACAATATTGCCCTCAAAACCACCGTCGCGCACGGCGCTTTCATAGTCCGCTTGGGTCAAACCGCCCTCGGGCAGTGGGTATGGTCCCTGACGCGGCGCGCCCATCGGTGGGATCAGGTGGGTCAACATCAGGTTCGGCACCCCGGCCCGTTTCGACAGACTGCCCAAATCCGTTGCAGTGGACTAACGGAAATAGATCGGTGGGGGAAAACCGGTTGTCCCATCTGGCCCCATGACGGGGTGAATGACCGAATGCACCACAATGTCAGCCCCTTTGGCCAGCAATTCGACCTGAGCAGACGTGGACGTATCGCGTGGTGGTGCCGGGCTGTCATTGCCAGCATCACCGCCGATCACGACGCTGCCGGCCGGCGTGTCCACCCGGTAAGACGCGTGGCCCGCCACGTGACGGCTTGAAATGGCGGATACGCTCACTTCACCGCGTTCCCATACTTTTTGGGGTGTTTGAGAGGCCGGGAACGTCATGACATTCAACAGATCAGACGGCCCACCGGGCAATCGTTTTGGATTCTCGGCCAACCGCTGCGCCATCTCTCCCGACTGGATCAGCGGGGCACCAAGAGCCTTGGCAAAATTCTCGCAACTCATGATCCGATTGCCCGCCGCCTCGGCGTCGGCATGGCAGACCATGTCGACCTTGGGGCCCCCAGAATTGAAATGCCATCGCAACTGCATCATGTCCGGCAGCCCTTCGGAATGGTCAGAGTGCACATGGGTCAGGAAAACGGCTGTGAGACGGCCGACAGGCACACCGATTTTCGACAGCTGTTGCGTGGTTCCGCGCCCCGTATCGAACTGCAAAAGAACGTCTCTGCACCCGGTTTCTTCGTCGCCATAAGTGACCAAAGTTCCGGATCCGGCCTGTCCCTGAAAGACTGGTGGACCACCTTGGGTGCCCGTCAAAGTAACCTCAATACACGGAGCTGCGATTGCTCCTGTGCCCGAGGCGGCGACAGCCCAAAAGGCCACCGCAGCTAAGCGGTTGAACATAACGAATCCTCCCAATTTCATCGATATTTTATGATTTTTCCAGTTTTACCGATTTTTTGGGAAGTTGGCAAAAGAAAACGCGGCAGGTCGGGGACCTGCCGCGCTGAAGTCACGTCAAGACTGATCTATTCAGCCGCGCGCCGCGGCAATACCCAACCAGGCCGCACAAAGTGACAGGTATACCCGTTCGGAATACGCTCGAGGTAGTCCTGATGCTCAGGCTCGGCCTCCCAGAAATCGCCCACGGGCTCGACCTCGGTCACCGCCTTTCCCGGCCACAAACCAGATGCGTTCACATCGGCAATGGTATCTTCGGCAATCTGTTTCTGGCCCTCATCCACGTAGTAGATGGCAGAGCGATAGCTGAGGCCGCGGTCATTGCCCTGTTGGTTGATCGTGGTCGGGTCGTGGATCTGGAAAAAGAATTCCAGAAGCTCGCGGTAGGACGTCACAGACGGATCAAAGATAATCTCGATCCCTTCGGCATGGGTGCCGTGGTTGCGATAGGTCGCGTTCGGGACGTCGCCGCCGGTGTATCCTACCCGCGTCGCCTTGATCCCCGGTTTCTTGCGGATCAGGTCCTGCATTCCCCAGAAACATCCGCCTGCCAGAACTGCGCGTTGATCGGTCATGCTACATCCTCCACTTGATCCAGATATTTGCCATAGCCTTCACTTTCCATATCGTCGCGGTGGACAAAACGAAGCGAGGCCGAGTTGATGCAATACCGCAGGCCGCCGCGATCCTTTGGTCCATCCGGGAACACGTGGCCCAAATGGCTGTCGCCGTGTTTGGAGCGGACCTCGGTGCGGATCATGCCGTGCGAAACATCGCGGAATTCGTCAACGTAAACGTCCTCGATCGGTTTAGTGAAAGAGGGCCAGCCACAGCCGGATTCAAACTTGTCCGAAGACGCAAACAACGGCTCGCCCGAGACGATGTCGACATAGATGCCCGGCTCTTTGTTGTTGAGCAGTTTGCCGGTGCCGGCGCGTTCTGTCCCGCTTTCTTGCGTGACATAGAATTCTTCAGGCGACAGGGTCGCGATGACGTCGGGGTTCTTGGTGTATTCAGACATGATGTCCTTTCCCGTAGGTTTGACGAGGCTTGGTTCATATTTGGAGCAATTCGCCACGATTGAAAGAGGGTGACGCCAACCGATTTTGCCCTAAGTCCAGTGTACCCGAGAATGAGAGACCAAGATGCAACGTACAATTGTCGTCCTGCTTGCCATGTTTTTGAGCGGTTTTGCGTCCGCCGACCTGCCCGATGTCTCGTTTGCATCAATTGACGGGGGGCAACTGCATATGTCCGATTGGGATGGGCGTCCGGTCATGGTCGTTAACACCGCGTCGCAATGCGCCTTCACCGGTCAGTACGAGGAATTGCAAGCACTCTACGACACATATCGCGATGAGGGGCTCGTTGTGTTGGCCGTCCCTTCGGACGACTTTCAACAGGAGTTGGACTCCGCCGCAGAAGTAAAAGAGTTTTGTGAGATGGCCTTTGGCCTGGACCTGCCGATGACTGACATCACAAGTGTAAAGGGTGCGCAAGCCCACCCGCTGTACCTTGCGGTCAAATCAGAGACGGGTTTTGTCCCGCGCTGGAATTTCAACAAGGTACTGTTTGGCGCAGACGGCGATGTCGTTGCGACATGGGGTGCCCGCGCCTCACCCATGTCAGCATCAGTGAGGCGCGCAGTCACACAAGCGATAGGACAGCAGTAGGAACCCGGGGCTTTACCCTTTTCATTGGGACGTGCCTGGGTGACGCCGCCGATCAGTTCGTTGTGGTGGTGGTCGCGCCAGTAACAATCATGGAAGCCGCAGCACTGGCCGCAGATGTGGCGACCGTAGACGTGGTGGTCAGTGCGCCAGCGGTTTGCCCCTGAACAGTTTCAGCGCCGGTGCTGCCGGAAATCAGAATATTTAGCGGGATGTTTTGCGCGAACCCGGCGGTCGATACCAGTGTCGTTACGGCGGCGATTAATGCAGTGTTCAGGGTCTTTTTCATGCCTGTGGCTCCTCTAAATTACAGAGGAAAAGTTATGTCACATTTGACAAGAACTCAATCTGAAGCCCCAAAAGTCTGAACAACTGGTTAACGCGCGACGGCATGTCTGAACGCAGTTATTCGTTCAAAAGCCGTGTTCTTATGTACCCAAGATCTGGTCCGGCCCATTGCCGCGATTGCCATACCGTCGATCCACCCGCATCAACCCAGAAATCATACACTTTGGTCTCAGCCCCCCATCGGCACGTCACCCGCACCTGACGGGTTTCAATCTGCCTGCCGGCTATGTCGATGACATCGCCTTCGATCAATTTAGATTGGCACGACAGATCAACGGCCTTGGTTCTGTTTTCAGAGGTGACCGTGTACAACACATGATGCCCAGAAACTGGCGCGCGGGCAGACAACGCCGCAATCATTGTTTGCGCCAAGCTCGAGTCGACATCGTTCCCCACCCCGCGGGTCGCAATCAGCACACCGCCGCGCAACACGATCTGCGCCCCGTCAGCAGATCGCCATATCCTTACGGCACCGCCCGCAGAATCCCTGCGATCTGAAAACGGGGACAAAACTGCGACTCGTCCAGATCGCTCAAGCGTCACTTCCAATGCTGGCGTCGTCAAAGCGGCAATCCATTGAGGTGTGAGCTTGGATACATCTTCTGGCGCTGGGGACGGTTTGCGCAACGGATTACCGAACATTTGGGCATATGGCACATCGCTTCCGCCTGAACACCCCAGCAGAATGGACGCCAAAACCAACAAGCACGCTTGATAGACAGAGGTCATTGCCACACTCGCCCCCAATCATTCGCCACGTCCACCAAATGACCGGACCGGATCTGATCGTACAGGCGGCCGGACACGTTCAGCCGGGCGCCGCCATCCCGCTGGACTGGCCTGACCGTGGTGCTTACCGCCCGACGCGTCGGACCACCGGTGAACCAACTGACCGGCACGGTGAACGTTATTCCCTTGTCAAAAGAGCCTTCGCCGAAGTCTTCGGCCGACACATCCGTGAGTGTGAAAAAGCCACCCACGCGCCACCCGTTGGCAAATTGTCGTTCGACCGTCACTGTTGCGCCGACATCACCGGCCAAATATTGCCCCGTATCGATC
The DNA here is from genome assembly GCF_900143535.1 of Tateyamaria sp. Alg231-49. Classification (GTDB taxonomy): domain Bacteria; phylum Pseudomonadota; class Alphaproteobacteria; order Rhodobacterales; family Rhodobacteraceae; genus Tateyamaria. Next base: position 335,286 of record NZ_FRFA01000003.1, read on the forward strand.
TGCGCGTGATATCCATTCCCAAAGTCGTAATAGGCCGACAGATGGCCCGTCGCGACGTCGTAATCCTGAAATCCGAACCCCTGATCAAAATCTCGCTGCTTGGCGTAGTTAAGTTCTATTCCGACCGCGAGTTGGCTGTCGGCGGGCTTCCACAACAGTTCACCTGAAAGACCGCCGAACATCTGCTCAAGATACCCGATACTGACACGGGCATATGTGGTTGGCCCCGGTTTCCATTGCTTGGACAAAACAAACTGTTCCAACGAGGTGTCGGTGGCCTGCGCGTACAGCAACGCATCAGTGCGCACATGTGGCAAGACGGAGTCGGATGGCCGCGATGCATCTGCAATGTTGCCAACAAGACGGCGGCGTATTTCACCAAACACTTGCCATCCCGGGGCCAATCGATATTGCGCCACCGCTGATATCCCGAGGTCCGCCCGTACGGGCCGATCAGGATCGAAAAAGCTGGGCCGGATGTAAGGGCCAACCGCCCACCTGAAGTTCGGATAATAGCCGTCGACCTGTGCCGTCCGCCCTTGAGGTGCCGGATCAGCGTCCGAGATAAAGGTGCGAGACAGCAACAACGCGCTGGCATCAGGCTGAAATTCAAGCGTCTCAAGATCGCGCCGTGACAGTGTGACCTTGGATATCGGGAAGTCGTTTGTGACCAGCACGATGTCAAAGGTTTCAACCGAAGGCGGCAGGATCCGGGCCATTGCCCGCGCCGTGCGCCCGGTCAGAATCGCAAAATTGTCAAACCTGTCGCTGGACACCCGTGTTTCGGCACGGATTGCACCAACAGATACACTGTGCAAACGGATGCCGTCTTGGGTCAGTTCTGTATCCAAAGCTTCGCGGATCACCACCGGCGCATTTTGTGCCGCGATCCATCCTTGGTCATAGGCCGCCGGGTTGGACAGGCGCTTTGGGCGTTCGATGATGGGACGTGGACCAGAAAGCCTGTAAGGGACAGGTGGGTTTTTAGGGTTAACTTGCAGTTGCAGGTTTATTCCAATTTCCGAGCCATAAAGCCAATAACCACCGACCCGGAGCGCTGGACTGACCTGATATTCCATACCGAAATTGAAATGGGATCGATTGGAAAAAACTTCGCGTGATGTTTCAGCAGTATATGCATCAGTCGCGTATTCGGCCTTGAGACTCAGCCCATCACTCACCTGCCACACCACACCGCCAAAGGGTGAGACTGGCCCGCGAAACCACTGGTTCACACGGAGTTCGCCACCCGGATCGCCGGGCACAAACTGTGGACGATCCGCACCGAACGGGGAGCCGATGGACCCCGTGCTGCCCAAACGCCCCCAGCCCAATCCCGCGGTCACCTTCACCGCCCCTCCAAAGCGAAACGGCTGTGCAAACCCTTTGGTGGCGACCACGTATTCTCCGGCGTAAATCCCCGTGCCTGCGATGTCCTGCAATCCGATCGAGATTGCCGGGGCTTTCCGTCCCGCTTTGACCAGCAAATAGCGGAAATCAAAGCTTCTATCCCGGTAGGTGTCGAACCCATCCGAATTCCAGTCCTGAATGCCGGAATATCGAAACGTCACGGCAATACGGGGTGAAAATTGGAAGGTGAAGTTGGTCCGGGTCTGGCCGCCAAAACTGGAAACGCCGATGGCAATTTGTCCGTTGGGCAGTGCGCCTGCACCCGGCATGTCGATCAATCCTGGGACACCATAGAAGTTGAGAGTTGGCGTTAAAGGCGAGCTTGCGGGCGGTGTCCGTTCTTGTGCCAACACGGAAGGCGAAAAACCGCAAACCATGAGACACAAAAGCGCTGTATTCAGGTGCGCTGTCAAAACGCTGCACACTTTGAGACCTCTGACTTGCGATGCACCATTGCGCATCAAGAGCATTCAGACCTCATCCGTTGTGAACGCCGTATTTTCGCGGGCAAGGAAGCGGCACAGTGCGGTCCATACATGCCTTCGGGCGCGCGCATCGCGTTCTCTGCCACCTCTGCGTTCCCTGCGACCCAATTGCATGCATTGGCGCGCGCGTTCTCTTCATCTTCGTTTGCAAGGGCCTGCTCAAAAGCGCGCAAGGCTGCCGCGATTTCACATTCACTCAAGCTGGCCTCAATCGCGGTGAATATCCTTGGATGAGACGTGGCCGCGCGCCTGCCGTTCACAGTGAGTTCTTCTTGCAGTTTCTCGCCACGTCGCAATCCAATGAATTTCAGTTGAATGTCGCCGGTCGGGTTGTCCTCATCGCGCACACTCAGGCCCGCATTGTGAATCACCCGGCGGGCCAGCGTTTCAATCTTCACCGGTTCGCCCATATCCAGAACAAATACCTCGCCGCCCAGCGCCATGGAGCCAGCATGCAGCACGAGTTGAACAGCCTCTTGCACGGTCATGAAAAACCGCGACACGTCCGGGTGCGTCACGGTCACGGGCCCACCGCGGCTCACTTGATCGTGAAACAACGGCAATACTGACCCAGAAGAGCCAAAGACATTGCCAAACCGCACGATTGAAAAGACAGGCCCATTTCGCCCAGCCAAACGCCGTGAAGCATCCTGTACGACCAGCTCACAAAAACGCTTGGAGGCCCCCATGACGTTGATTGGGCGCACCGCCTTGTCGGACGAAATGAGGACGAACTGTTCGACGCCAGAGGCGACGGATTGGTTTACGAGTATTTTTGTGCCGACAACATTGTTTTGCAATCCGGCAAGCGGGTTCAGTTCAACCAGAGGAACGTGTTTGTAGGCCGCCGCATGCAAGACAACTTGGACCGCGTGAACGCTAAGTGTCTTTCGGATTTAGCGTTCATCTGTGACCGATCCAAGAACCGGAATAACTTCGATGTTGGTCCCTGCTGCGGCACGACCAATGGTCTGATGCACCTGATAAAGCGCAGCTTCGCTCAGCTCGAAAAGAATGATCTTTCGCGGACCGCAAGCAAGTACCTGGCGACTGAGTTCAGACCCGATGGATCCCCCTGCCCCGGAGATGAGCACAACGCGGTCCGCATACGACCCCGCCCCGTCCAAGTGGGGTGTAAGCCCGCTTCGACCCAGCAATTGAGTTGCGTCGTCAAGATGACATTTGTCTGCCTTCGCGGAGCGATGAAGAAAACCCGCGTCGGCAGGGCCCTCGTTGTGCCTGAACGCAAAGGGAACTGCCTTAAAAACGGTGCATTGGACGATACGTGCCATCGTAAAAACGAACCGAAACAGGGCGAGTATCAGGGGTTTGGTTCGTCTGATCATCGCGCCCTCTGCGCCCCGCACCCCGACAATTCCGTCGTAAAGTGCCGCGCCAAATGTTCGAATTCTGTGGGCGATCTGGAGTGCCCAATCACCTTCCGATCATTGCGTACTGTTGCTTAAATCCGAGTTAAGACGCCCGTCGCTTTTGATCTTTGCCGGTTTGCAGGCAAGCGGTGAACAGAAGGTGGGCGCACCGCACGGAACAGGTTGGCCGCCGTTTCCAATCCCAGCCGAAAGTCAAAGGCAATGGTCTGATGACGTTGATATATAAGGTCGATGCGAGCCTTGCGGGGCACACAAATACGGGCATAGACCGCGTCGGTTTGCTTGGATGTGCGGCACCGAGACAGCAGTAGAGCCTCGTGCTTGTGAAAGCGCAATGTCGCAAGACCGGTGACACCCGGGCGCATCTTTAGAACACGGGCATAGAGATCTGGAAACTGGTCTACATATTCAGGCAAAGGCGGGCGCGGGCCGACAAAGCTGATGTCACCCTTGAGAATGTTCCAGAGTTGCGGCAATTCATCCAGCCGACTGGCGCGCAGTTTTGACCCTAGCGGAGTGATGCGCCCGGACTTGTGCCCGCCGGACACCCCCGCATCGGATGCAACCACGGTCATTGTCCGAAACTTCCACAACCCAAAGCTTTGATGTGGTGTTTTCATGCGCTTTGCCACGTAGAACACCGGACCGTCCTGCGCCCGCCAGATGCGCCACGCGACCCACGCCATTAGCGGTGCCAGAAGGACACTCAAGAACGCCGCAAAAATCACATCCAACGTCCGCTTGCCCAGTGTCATTCGACTCTACCTGTTTTGCCAATCCTCAACGATGCCAATCGGAGTACTGTCCGCGGCCTTAAATTCTGTGAACGTACGCAATCGAGTCGTATCAAGGTTAACAGTTGGTATCGTCGCGGCGGTTGCCGGCTTGGGCCGCCACTCCAAACACGCCGCATCAAGCAAGGCGCCCATTTGAATGCAACCGGGCGCAGCCACATTCAAAAGAGGCGGCAATGCCGGCGCCTCAGACAACGCCGAGAGCGTGCGAGCCAGTGCATTGGGGCCAATGTAACTGCGACAAGGCGTACTTCCATCTGGTAGTTGATCAAGCCGGAAACCGGGAACCCAGCCTGCCAGAATGGCATCCGCGCCCGCCACGTTACCAAGGCGCAAGACTGTGTTGGGATGCGGGTGTTGGGCCGCTGCACTTTCCATTGCAAGTTTGGCTTTGCCATATTCGGAGTAGGGCGCCGTCGGACCATCCTCAGCACATACACCCGCCGTACCGCCGTAAACTGCTGCACTGGATAGCAAAATGACGCGCCCAGCAGAAACATCTTGTGCTGCGTCGAGCGTTCGCACCGCAATGTCTGTGTTCATGTGCAGAGGCTGAGCACTGGCATTCGTAACCCCAGCCATACAGATAACTGCATCCGCACCGCGAAGGGCCACGCGCAAGGCAGCTGTGTCAAGAATGTCTACGTCAGCGCGGGTGAGCCACCGGGCCTTCTGCGGAAACACTGGGCGCAGCAAACGAGCAAGCTTGCCGCCCGCCCCAAGAATGACCAGTTCCACGACCTAAGGGACCGTCATGCGGATGTCTTTGGGTACAAGTGCGTTGATCTGTCGGATATGTTCGGGCAGGCAAACGGACAGAAAATCATAGTTCTCGACCACATGCTGACGGGCTGCCGCGCCAATATGCGAAAAATCGCCCGGACATTCCAACACCTCGGCCACTTGCGCAGCCAGCGCTTCGTGATCGAAAAAATCGACCAGAAGGCCGGTTTTCCCGTGCTCCATCACCTCACGCACCGGGGCGACATCGCTGGCAACAATCGTTGCCTTCATCGACATGGATTCAAGCAACGACCACGACACAACAAAGGGCATCGTCAAGTAAATGTGGCATGTGCTGATCTGAATGATCTGCTGGTAATTTGCATAAGGCACCTGCCCCAGAAAATGCAGACGATCCCAATCCAACATATGCCCGACCTCGGCCTCCATCTGGCCCCGCAGGCCGCCGGGGTGTTTGGATTTACCACCATACGAGGCCTCGTTCCCGCCAATGACCAGAACCCTAGCGTTTGGGCGTGCCTTTTGGATTAAGGGCAAGGCGCGCATGAACTGATGAAAACCGCGCGTGGTTTCAAGGTTGCGCGCCATAAACGTGACCACCTCATCAGATGCGGTCAACGGACGACCGATCCGCCCCAGTGACACACTCACCTTTGGATCAGGCAGCAGCTTGTCCGTGCGGATACCGTCATGACAGACATAAATTTTGTCATGGAAACTGGGTGGAAAGCGGTTTCGTTGCCACCACGTGGGACTGTGGGCAACATCGACGACCTCGATATTCACCAGAGGCACCACATTGTTGCCATGCATGATGTAGGGCGCGTGATCAGAGACCACATCGTTTGGATCAAACCCGACAGTACCACCGCGCACTGAGTAGAAGTATTCAAAAAAGCCGATCATTGGCGTCTTGGGCAGGACCTCCCGGAAAAAACTCATCTCGCCCCAACCGACATGACCAATCACGATATCTGGAATAAAGCCGCCCGACACGATCTCGCGCAGGGCCGTAACCGCACCAAACCCATTGCCCGCAGCCGTTTCCCAGTTTTTGGATAGGCCATAGGCGTCGTTCGCCGCCTTGTGATGGGTTTTGTAGCGAACCGTGCGCACACCCGCGAAGTCTGGAGCCTTTTCCCGCTGGGTCAAAAAGACAATTTCGTGATCACCTTGTGCGGCCAGCCATTGCACCAGTTCACGGTACTGGCCTGGCATGTTCTGGTGCACAAAAAGCAGTTTCATCAGAGCCTCACAGTCTTGTCCGTGAATACAGTTCGATAACAGCCCGCGCAATCAAGGCGACGCAGACCATATGGCAGCAGTACCGCGTTTTTCTTGCCCTGGGCTTAACCCGAACGTCGCCCGATAACTTTTTGAGAAATGGGAGAGGGAGCGAAACCCGCAAGCAACACAAATATCCGTCACACTCAATGAGGTTTGGCGCAGCAATCCACGCGCTTTTTCGAGACGAAGTTTGAGATAGTACCGTTTGGGCGGCATTTTCAGGTGCTTGGCAAACAGTCGCTCAAGCTGGCGCGTGCTGATCGACACGAGGGCAGCGATTTCCTCAGGGCGCAGCGGGTCTTCGAGGTTATTTTCCATGATCTGCAGAGCCATTCCCAGCTTGCCGTGAGCCAAATCCGGGCGGGCACGGTGGGACAATCTCTGGCCATGGGTCGCTCCGCGTGGATCAGTATAGACCATCTGGTCGGCAACCCATGTGGCGAGATCGACTCCGTAATCCCCTTTGATCCGGGCCAGAATCATATCCATGGATGCCGCCCCTCCGGCGGTCGTGAACACCCGGCCATCAATCGAATAGAGACTGTTCTCGATGATCACGTCGGGCAGCAATTCGACCAATGCATCGTAGTACTGCCAGTGGGTTGTCACCCGCTTGCCGCCCAGCAATCCAGCCAAAGCCAGGGTGTAAGTCCCCGAAGACAGTGCCCCAAAATCCATGCCTTTGCGGGTTTCCCGCCGCAGCCAGTTCAGCACGGTGCGCGTACTGCCGCTTGCGGCATCATCGCCCGCACACACGACCAGCGTTTCGTGACGATCAAGCGGCGGCAGCGCGCCATCAACAGCACATGTGACTCCATTGTAGGCCGGAACTGGCGCGCCCGTTTCACCGACAATCCGCCAACTGTAGAAAGTGTGCCCGGACGGGTGCAGGTTAGCGAGGCTCAGCGCCTCAAGTGCACAGGAAAAACCCAGTAGCGAATAGCCCGGGATGAGCAGAAAAACATAGGCCTTGGGCGGTGACCCTTCAGGCAGCAAGGGCGGCGTCCAAAAGGGCACGTACCTGTCGGGCGTAGGGTTCGTTCACCAGTCGGGCCTGTTCCTCGCCATTCTTCATCACAAGGAGGGTCGAACGGCGTTCGACGTTGAGCCGTTCTGTCATCTGGGACTGACCAAAGGTGTCCCAATCCACATCCACGAAGGTCAGCTGCCCATAGGCCGGGTTCTCGGCAATCGCTTCGGCGATCAGATCCGCCTTGATCTGACAGGTCAGCGACCAACTGGCCCGGTAATTCAGGATCACCACTTGGTCCGTCTCGCGCAGCACGTTCCAGATGGCAGGCGAAAACGTTTCCGCAGGGTACGCGAAAACAGGCCGGGCAATCAGTGCGGCAACTGAAGACAATAAAAATGTACGACGGTGCACGGGCGACGCTTTCTCAAATCAATGAACTGGCCCAAAGGATATTGCGCATGCCTCGGCGCGCAAGAGGGCGCGCATCATGTTTTCTGGGCGCGTGACAATTGCACCGCAAGAATTCCCGCTGCGATCACGCCCACACCGATCACATCCCGCAGTCCCAGACTTTCGCCCAAAAGAGCCGCCGCGACCGCAACTCCAAAGAACGGATTGAGAAAGTGGAACGTCGCCGCCTTGGTTGGCCCGATCCGTGCGACCAGCGCAAACCATATCCATGTGGCCAGCAATCCCGGCGCCAAGGTCGTGTAGGCAAATGCTGCGATCAGTTCAGGCGTCATATCGACCCGGATCGTTTCGGTCAGTGCCGAGGCCACGGCCAGCACAATCGCACCGACAAACATCTGCAAGCCGACCACCATCATCAGGTTGCCGCCCGCCGACATTGTGCGCATGGAAAGGGTTGCGACGGTCAGCGCAATGGTTGCGATCAGGCACAGAGCGACGCCGTACATGTCCACTCCTGCCTCCATCCGTGCCGACATGATCAGGGCAACGCCCGCGATGCCAAGGATCAGCCCGATGATTCCCAGCGCAGGCAGACGATCACGGAATACGATCCATCCAGCAAAGGCCACCAGCAGTGGCATAAGCGAGGCGATGATCGAAGCCAGCGACGCCTCGACCGTCTGCATCGCATAGAAGTTGAGGCCAAGGTAAATCGCGTTCTGGCAGACGCCAAAGATAATTGTCGCCCGCCATTGATCCCGCGTCAGCCGCCACGACTGGCCAAGCAGTCGCGCAATGGCCACGCCAATCAGCCCGGAAACGAAGAACCGCAGTGCCAGAGACGCCAATGGCGAGGCATCGGCCACAATGATCCGCGCCGACGTAAAGGCCGAAGACCAGATTAGGGCAAAGGTCAGCCCCATCAGTAACGCGCGAATGTCCATGAGCCTGCCCCTTCTTGCGCGGACGTTCGGGGAAATGGGGCGGGGATGCAAGGCACGTCATCACGCGCCTTTGTGATGAATGTGATCATCAAGCCGTGCACATATGAACTGTGGAGCCGGGAGGGACATCAATGCAGTTCAATCGTCGTCAGTTTACAGGTTTGGTAATGTCCGGGGCCGCGCTGCCGCAGGCAGCCCTTGCCCAGGATTTGACCCCAGAGGCGGCACAGCGCGCTGCGTTGTTTGGGACGTCATCCGAGTTTAAGGACGCGATGTCCTATATTAAGGAGCGCGGCGATTTGGACCTGGTCGCCGGCCTGCTTTTGTCCTTACGGTTTTCTCGTGCGCGCGGGTCGGTCATAGGGCAGACGCTTGAGGCGCTTACTGGCGAGGATTACGGCACCGACTGGTTTGATTGGATGCTTTGGCAAGAAGCAAACCCACAAATTGTTCCCAATGCCAGTTACCCCGCTTTAGCGCGGGAAATATATCTGAGCGTAGATTCCAACTTTGACCAGTTCCTACGCCCTGAACACATCACGCGGGACCGCGCGCGTATCCGGCTGGAAGAGGTTACTTGGGGTGGGGTCCTCAAGGACGGCATCCCGTCGCTCGACAACCCGGACCTGATCCCGGCCGCGGATGCGGAGTATCTGCGTGGCGACGATCTGGTGTTTGGTGTGTCGATCAACGGGGACGCACGAGCCTACCCCCTTCGGATCATGGGGTGGCACGAGATGTTCAATGAAGTGATCGGGGGCGTGCCTGTGGCGCTGGCCTATTGCACGTTGTGCGGATCGGGCATCTTGTTTGAAACGGATGTGGCCGGGCGGACTGACCCTTTCGTTTTTGGGTCTTCCGGGTTCCTTTACCGCTCGAACAAGCTGATGTTTGATCGGGGCACAAACAGCCTTTGGAACCAGTACACCGGTGAACCGGTCATCGGGCCGCTTGCAGACAGCGGGATCGCCCTGAAACAGCGCCCGGTTGTGATCACCTCATGGGACAAGTGGAAGGCATCGAACCCGAGCACCAAAGTTCTTTCTGTCAACACCGGGCATCGGCGCAACTATGGATCAGGCGTGGTCTATAACGAATATTTCGCCTCGCCCGATCTGATGTTCCCGGCGCAAGTCGATCAGAAATCGCACGCACAAAAAGACTATGTCTTTGCAATCCGGCAATTCGGTGCCGCACGGGCCTGGCCACTGGACGCCTTTGTGGGCATGCCCGTGATAAATGACGGTATCAGCGACACGCCCCTGCTGCTGGTGGGTGACGCAGAGGCACGCAGTGTGCGGGCCTATGAGCGAGGTTCGCGGACATTCACAACAGCCGCTGGTCGGATTAAGGATCAGGACGGTGCCGAATGGAGCGTCACTGAAAGCGCCGTAATTGGACCGGATGGCACGCGTTTGCCACGCGTTGCCGGACATATCTCTTACTGGTTTGCGTGGGACAACTATATGGGCGACGCCGCTACAGTGTACGAGGGTTGATCGGACAACAAAAAAGGGCCGCCCTTGGGCGACCCTTTCATCAGTCTGTAAGCTGACTTAGCCGTTCACGCTGTCTTTCAGCGCTTTGGCGATTGTCATTTTGACAACCTTGTCCGCGTCTTTCTTGAACTGCTCGCCGGTGGCTGGGTTGCGCACCATACGCTCTGGGCGTTCGCGGCAGTAGATTTTGCCAACACCGGGAAGAGTAACGGCACCACCGCCGGATACTTCCTTGGTGATCAGGCCGCACATTGCGTCGAGTGCAGCGCCTGCAGATTTCTTATCAGTGCCCATATCCTCGGCCAGTGCGGCGACGAGTTGGGTTTTTGTCATTGGTTTTGCCATTTTCTGGTCTCCTTCGTCTGCCCGACAATTAGGGCCTCCTACCCGTTTTGTAACGGTATGTTGTAGGAAAACACAACGAATAGTGGCCTCTTGCAAGGGGAAAACAGCCATTTTTAGCAGTTTTCAGCCCATTAAAGGAAGGCTGTCTCGTCAAACGCACGTAATTTTCGACTGTGGATGCGTTCCAGCGGCATTTCGCGCAGCTGTTCCATGGCCCGGATTCCGATCATCAAGTGGCGTGCAACCTGCTCTTTGTAGAAGTTCGAGGCCATCCCCGGCAGCTTCAATTCACCATGCAACGGCTTGTCCGAAACACACAGGAGCGTGCCATAGGGCACCCGGAACCGATAGCCATTGGCGGCAATCGTCGCGCTTTCCATGTCGAGCGCAATGGCACGAGATTGGCTGAGGCGCTGCACAGGGCCATGCTGGTCACGCAGCTCCCAGTTGCGATCGTCATAGCTGGCCACTGTCCCGGTGCGCATGATCCGCTTCAACTCGTACCCTTCCAGTTGGGTTGTTTGCGCGACGGCCTGTTCCAGCGCGATCTGGATTTCCGCCAGTGCCGGGATCGGCACCCACGGGGGTAGGTCCGTGTCCAGCACGTTGTCTTCACGCAGGTAGGCATGCGCCAGAACAAAGTCTCCCAAGGCTTGGCTATTGCGCAGCCCGGCACAATGCCCGACCATGATCCATGCGTGTGGACGCAGGACAGCTATGTGATCTGTCGCAGTCTTGGCATTTGATGGACCGACGCCGATATTGACCAGAGTGATACCCGATCCATCCTCACGCTTCAGGTGGTATGTCGGCATTTGCGGCATCTTCGGACTTGCGGCCAGGGGTTGGTCGCCTGCAGTGATCTCGGCATTGCCGGTTGATACAAAGGATGTGTAGCCGCTGGCCGGGTCATCCAACTGCGCGCGTGCATAGGCTTCGAATTCGGAAACATAGAACTGGTAGTTCGTGAACAGCACGTGATTCTGAAAATGATCGGCATCCGTTGCCGTATAGTGGGCAAGGCGCGCCAGCGAATAATCAATGCGCTGCGCCGTAAAGGGCGCAAGCGGGTGAATCCCGCCGATAGGTTCGTGCGTGCCATTGACGATGTCATCATTGGTGTTGCTGAGGTCAGGCACATCAAACACATCACGCAATGGAAAGGCGGCAGCCCCCTGCTGTGGGACAGTGATGTTTGGATCGTTGGCGACCGCAAAGTGCACGGGCATCGGCGTGTTTGAGTATCCGATTTCGACGGGCTGGTCATGGTTGGCAATCAAAAGGCCAATCTGCTGTTCGAGATAGTTGTTGAACAAATCCGGGCGGGTGACGGTTGTTGAGTAGACGCCAGGATCAGCGACATGCCCAAAACTCAGCCGCGTATCCACGCGGGCATAGGACGATGTGGTGAACCGGATTTCGGGATAGTACGCCCTGATCCGGCCCTCTGGCGCGCCGTGTTCCATGGCACGCTGGAACTGTCCGCTGAGAAACTGGATCGCGTCTTCGTAAAGGTCGCACAAATGGGAGACAGCCGCCGCCGCATCGTGGAATTCGGTGTGGCCGTGTTCGGCCTGTTCTAAAGTTTTCATGTTGTTGGCTCGAGTATAGGTATGAATTCAAAGGTGCGCACATCGACCAACCCCAGGTCTGAGATGCGCAATTCGGGGATAACGACAAGTGCAAGCAAGGAGTGCTGCATGTAGGCGTTGTTGAGAGTACAGCCGCAGTCCACCATGGCCTGCACCATCTTGTCGGCTTTGGCCGCCACGTCGCGCGCAGGACTGTTGGACATCAGGCCCGCAATGGGCAGTTCGACCAGGGCCATTTCTGCGCCATCGCGCCAGATGGTAATTCCGCCGCCGACTTCTGCCAGCCGGTTCGCAGCCAGCGCCATCTGCTCGCGGTCGGTGCCGACGACAATCATATGGTGGCTGTCATGGGCGACGGTCGACGCCATCGCCATGCGCCCTTCGTAATTGAAATCAGCGACCAGCGCGTTCGTGACACCACCGGTTGCTTGATGTCGTTCGACCAGCGCAATCTGACAGGTGTCGCCATGGCTTTCGACCTTGCCATCGCTGACGGGCATGTCCCGTTTCAGAGCCTTGGTCGGGGCTTGGTTTTCGACCACACCGATGACGTTGGCAGTCACCGAATTGCGCCCTTCGGGTGCCTTTATCTCAAAGTCAGCGGCGGTCTTGGGTGACCCCATATGCACAGTTTGGCGTGCACTTTCGGGCCAGTCCAAGTGTGGACAACTCACTGTCAGCGCACCGTCCATGGCCACTGTTTTGCCGCGTGCGATGACGTGTTCAATTGGGAGAGTCTTCAAATCTGATGTCAGGATCACATCCGCCCTTCGTCCCGGGGTTAGCGATCCAATCTCTCGTTCCAAACCAAAATGTGTTGCCGTGTTGATCGTCGCCATCTGCAAGGCGACCAATGGATCGCACCCACAAGCAATGGCGTGGCGCACGACGCGGTTCATGTGGCCTTCGTTCACCAGTGTGCCAGAATGGCAGTCATCCGTGCACAGGATCATGTTGCGCGGATCGAGACCTTTTTCCGTGATCGCGGTGATCTGCGTTTCGACATCATACCACGCACTCCCCAAACGGATCATAGACCGCATCCCCTGCCGCATCCGCGCAATTGCGTCGGCCTCGACGGTGCCTTCGTGATCATCTGCCGGGCCACCAGCGACATAAGCCGCAAAATCAGGACCCAGATCAGGTGAGGCATAGTGCCCCCCCACAGTCTTGCCCGCGCGTTGTGTCGCTGCGACTTCGGCCAACATTTGCGGATCACCCGCCGCCATGCCGGGAAAATTCATCATCTCGCCCAGACCAATGATGCCCGGCCATGCCATGGCCTTGGCCACATCGTCAGCGCTGATTTCATACCCTGTCGTCTCCATGCCCGGCGCGGAGGGCGCACATGAAGGCATCTGTGTCCAGATATTGACCGGCTGCATCAGAGCCTCGTCATGCATCAACCGTACACCCTTGAGGCCAAGTACGTTGGCAATCTCATGCGGATCAGTGAACATCGTGGTGGTGCCATGTGGGATCACGGCGGCTGCGAATTCTGCAGGGGTTAACATACCGCTTTCGATATGCATGTGCCCGTCACACAGGCCGGGGATCATGTAGCGCCCGTTTGCTTCGATCACTTCTGTATCGGGGCCGGTGCAATAGCTGGCATCTGGCACAATACAGGCGATGCGCCCGTGTTTGATGGCAATGTCATGGTCCGGCAAAGCCTCTCGGGTGTGCACGTTCACCCATATGCCGCCCCGAATAACGGTGTCAGCGGGGCTGCGGCCAGCGGCAACATCAACAAGATCGGGGGCGGTGTCGGGCCACGAAGGGAAGGGCGTGTGTTCCATGTCCCGTTGGATCAAGATTTTTGACCAGACGCAAGGGGGGTGGTGGCGATGTCGTCAAAGCTTCATTTCTTTGCCGTTTTTGGTTGAACGGCCGGACAGGCAAGGCAAAGGTGCAATCATGGATTACGACAGCATAGATGCAGATGCCTTCGGACGTGGACTGCGGGGAATCGGCCTGAACCTTTTGGTGCGGGATGTGGCTGTCGAGGTCGCATTTTTGGAGACGGTGTTCGGGATGCGCGCGCACCAGCCAACCGCAGACTTCGCCATCATGACCTATGGGGATCAGTTGTTTCAGTTGCACAGCGATGGAACTTATCATTCCAACCCGCTGCTTGGGCTTCTTCCGGAAAACCCTCCGCGCGGCGGTGGGATCGAAATCCGGCTGTATGACACGGATCCGGAAGAGGCCTGCGCGCGGGCCGAGGCGGCGGGCGGAACGATCCTACAGGAACCGACGGACAAGCCCCATGGGCTACGCGAGGCATATATCCTGTGTGAGAATGGGTATGCTTGGGTGCCGTCGCGCGGGAAGGACGTTTGACGTTCCCAATGTGAGAGCCTCGCAAAGGATCGTTGCCCGCCAAAGGTCTCAGGCAACACAATGAGTGCTACTCGTAAAGACCAAGCGGTCAATCATGATCCTCAGATATCAATAGGTACAACTGTGCTTTGCCTATAGGTTTGTCTGAAAACGGAGGGACATCTTGGCCATGGTACTTGCAGACGGATACGGAAACTCGATTGCTACGGCCAGCCATGATGCCCGAGACCACTACGACCGTGGTGTTCAGGTGTTTCTTGGCGCTGATTACGGAGCAACACAGGCCTTTGCAGACTCGGTCGCCGCTGATCCAGAGTTTGCTTTGGGGTACGCGGGATTGGCACGCGCCCTCATGATGGAGGGGCGAATGCCCGAGGCCAAGGAGGCAATCCACGGTGCCCAAGCGCTGGCCAACCCAGCGGACGACAGAGAGAACAGCCATGTAGCTGCCTTTGCGTTCTTGCTAAGTGGCCAACCTCAGCAGGCGCGCAAAACAATCAAAAACCATGTCATTGATTACCCCCGCGATGCGATGGCTGCACAACTGTGTACGAACGTTTTTGGGTTGATAGGCTTTTCTGGAGAGGTTGGACGCGAGGCAGAACTTCTTGCTTACACCGAAGCACTTCTTCCCCATTACAAGGACGACTGGTGGATGATGTCGATGCACGCGCTGTCGCTTTGTGAGACAGGACAGATCGCTGCGTCGCAGGCTCTCATGGAAAAGTCTCTGGCGATGAACCCCAGAAATGCGAACGGCGCTCACTTTCGGGCTCATGCTCAGTACGAGGCCGGAGAGATCACCGCTGGGCGTAGCTATCTGAACGGCTGGATTGCGGAGTATGACAAAAGAGCCGTCTTGCACGGCCACCTCAGTTGGCACGTCGCACTTTGGGCGTTGCATGATGGGGATGAAGAGGCGATGTGGACGGCCGTAAACTCTGGTGTACGGCCGGGAAACACAGAAAGCCTGCCCATCAATGTCCTCACTGATACAGCTGCAATTCTCTATCGCGCAGAAATGGCCGGCATCAAAGTCGCGCCGGAGCGGTGGAAGGAGTTGAGCGAATTCGCGTCAAAGTACTTTCCCGCTACAGGCCAGAGCTTTGCTGATATTCACGCCGCACTTTGTCATGCGATGGCCGGAGACGGAGAGCGGCTGGCGCATATCGCTGAGACGGCAACCGGTTTTGCAGGCGATCTTGTCCGTCCTGTCGCAAAAGGATGGGGCCAGATCGCTCGTGAGAACTGGAGCGGTGCCTTGCAGAGCTTGGCAGAGGTGATGGCGACAACAGAACGCCTTGGCGGAAGTCGCGCGCAACGCGACTTGATTGAGCTGGCCTATGTAAACGTGTTGATGAAACTCGGGCTCAAAGACGAAGCGCAACGGACACTTAGACTGCGCCGACCCGTTTTGAGCAATTCAACACCTGTCGTAGGTATGCACTAATCAGTTATTTCAATTCGTCGGCTTAAGTCCCATAGCCTCGCTTGGCCGGAACTCGACTGCGGGCTGAAGCCAAATGAAATGTCGTATCTGGAACAGCCTTTGGAGTTGAAGTGCGACCCGCACTTCATGCAACCTACAAGCAAAGCTGTAGGGAGCCAAACGCCATGACCGTCACCAACATCCGCCCAAATATGGACCACTGGCAGGAGCGCGTTGACCTTGCCGCCGCCTTCCGCTGGACCGTACGTCTGAACATGCACGAGGCGGTGGCCAACCACTTTTCCCTGTCCATCAACGACGATGGCACCAAGTTCCTGATGAACCCGAACCAGATGCACTTTTCCCGCATCAAGGCGTCGGACCTGATCATCGTGGATGCCAATGACCCGGCATCGATGGAAGGGCCCGATGCCCCGGATCCAACCGCTTGGGGGCTGCATGGGGGCATGCATAAATACTGTGCACATGCACGTTGCGCGATGCATGTGCATTCACCGTATGCCACGGCCCTTGCTGCGCTGGCCGACAGCACATTGCCCCCCGTTGATCAGAACGGGTGCATGTTCTTTGACCGCGTTGTGGTGGACGAAAACTATGGCGGGCTGGCATTCGAGGAAGAGGGCGAGCGCTGTGCCACGCTGATGGATGACCCCAAAAAGAAGGTCATGGTGATGGGCAATCACGGCATCATGGTTCTGGGTGATACTGTCGCCGACACCTTCAACCGGATGTTCTATTTCGAGCGGGCCTGCCAGACCTATCTTCTGGCGCTGCAAACCGGCAAACCCTTGCGCGTGATCCCCAGCGACATCGCCGAAAAAACCGCCCAAGAAATTGAGGACTATCCCGAACAGGACGAACGTCACCTCAACGAACTCAAGGCGATCCTCGACGAAGAAGGGTCAAACTATGCCAGCTGACCTCGATATGGCCGAAGCAGATCGGGGGACCGATACTGATCCGGCTGAGGTCAAAGAAGCCGGGCGCTGGAACCACCGCCCGCCGACACCCATCGCGCAGAACCCGCTGTTCCAGTGGCCGCCTAGGCCTGCTGCGATTTTCAAATGGTATGCGGCCTTCTGGTTCGAAATTTCGACCACAACTCTTTGCCTTGTGTTGGCGTTGGGTGCGTATTTCCTGATCCTGCCGCCGCTTGAAGCGATGCAGACGTTTCAACCCGGATGGATGGTGCGCGTTTGGTTGGCTAACCTTGTGCCGCAATGCCTGATCGCAGGGGGGCTGCACTATTGGTTGATCACGTCCAAAGGCCAAAGTGACAAAACCAAGTTCGACCCGCGCGACCAGAACCGCAACAATGGGTCCTTCACCTTTAACAATCAGGTGCTGGATAACATGTTCTGGCACATCGCCAGCGGCATCACACTATGGAGCGCGGCGCAGATCGGTGTGTTCTGGATGATGGCGAACGGCTATGCGCCGTCCATGCTGTTCCCGGATAATCCGGTCTGGTTCATCGCGGCCTTTGTTCTGATTCCGATCTGGTCCAGCTTTCACTTTTACTGGGTACACCGCGCGCTGCATTGGCCGCCGCTTTACAAGCTGGCGCACGCCTTACACCATCGCAATGTAAACGTTGGCCCCTGGTCCGGCATCGCGATGCACCCGGTCGAGCACCTGCTATTTTACACCAACTTTGCTATTCATCTTGTTGTGCCGTCGCACCCGTTACACGTGATGTTTCACGGCTATGTCCAATCAACGCACCCTGTCTTTTCCCATTCGGGCTTTGAAGAACTGGTGGTCAAAGACAACAAGCAGCTGAGCATGGGGGTCTTCTTTCACCAGCTGCATCACCGCTACTTTGAGTGCAACTATGGTACCGTTGAGATGCCATGGGACCGCTGGTTTGGCAGCTATCATGACGGTACGGGCCGCGCGACAGACGAAGCAAGGGCGCGTAAAAAGCAGATGTACACGTAAGCCATCGCCTTGGTGCACCCGCGTGCTTAGGCCTTGCGGAAGCTCAGCAACAAAGAGGTGTCTCTAGCGCGCGCGCCTGCAGATGCAGGCCCGTAGATCGGGACTTCGGTTTCGCTGAAATCTGTGATGCGCGTTTCTATTTCATCCATTTTGGCGGCGAACCCAGCGGCGGCGTAGTGCTGCGCGTTGACGGCCAACACAATCCAGCCACCGGGGCGCACGGAGTCCAGTACCGTATCGATCCCCTGTGGCCCGACATGCCCGTGGGTAAATGTGCCCGAGCTCACCGCGCCCTGATACAGGCCATCTGGCAGGGTCAGCCCCACAAGTAGATCACCCTCAAACACATGCCGATAGATGTCTTTATCGCCCGCGACCTTCAGCATGTCTGGCGATATGTCCGTGCCATCCACAGGACCAATACCGCGTGCACGCAATGCCGCACCGCACAATCCCGTTCCCGCACCAACATCAAGCACAGGCCCGAACCCGCCAATCAGCACAAAATGGCGCGCCACCTCTAGGTGCAGAACGTAATCCGTCGCCTCGGCAAAGGTCTCGTCATAAGTCTCGGCCCATTGTCGATACAGGCGCACCGAGTCTTCTGGCGTCTTCAGGGTGTAGGCGATGTCGGCGTTGGGCGTGTCACTCATACCGCCAGTAAGGCAAAGGCAGGAGGCCGTTGGCAAGGGGCTTGTCCAATGCTGCGACAGTTGGCACCTATGGTGCCATGACCAAGACACTTCTTTCCTTTGGCCACGGGTTTTCGGCGCGTGCGTTGACCAAGCTGCTTTTGCCACAAGGGTGGCGGATCATTGGGACCACGCGCAGTGCGGAAAAGGCCGAGGCTCTGGCAGCTTCAGGTATAGAACCCGCGATTTTTCCCGGCTCTGATGTCGGTGAGGCCATCGCCGAGGCCACGCACCTGTTGATTTCCGCTGGACCCGATGCCGAAGGAGACCCGGTGTTGCGCGACGTCGGGGCGCAGATCGTGGCGCGCGCAACCTCGTTTGAGTGGGCAGGGTACCTGTCTACCACAGGCGTTTATGGCGACCACCAAGGCGGTTGGGTCGACGAAAACGCCGCGCTGACCCCGGCAACCAAACGCGGGCTTTGGCGGGTCGACGCCGAAGCGGAATGGGCGGCCATCCCGGGCCTGCCCCTGCATATCTTTCGACTGGCTGGCATTTACGGACCTGGCCGTGGTCCCTTTGCCAAGGTGCGCAGCGGCACTGCACGTCGGATCATAAAGGATGGGCAGGTGTTTTCACGGATCCATGTGGACGACATCGCCCAAGTGATCGCCGCATCCATCGCCCAACCCAATCCGGGGGCCATATACAATGTGTGCGACAATGACCCCGCCCCGCCACAGGACGTGATCGGGCACGCCGCCAAACTTCTGGGCGTACCGATGCCCCCAGCGCTGGATTTCGAAACCGCAGAGATGACCCCCATGGCGCGCAGTTTTTATGCCGAGAGCAAGCGGGTCAGAAATGATCGGATCAAGGACGAGCTGGGGGTAAAGCTCCTTTATCCAACTTATCGCGAAGGGTTGGCCGCCTTGCTGGCACAGGAAGCGGATTAGGCCGCCATGCGCGCGCCCTTAACCCGGTAGATGGCAGCGCCAAGCAAGCCAAAGACAACCAGCAGACCCAGCGCCGTTCCTGCGTTCACGGCATAAAACATCGCCCGTTCTGGCAATTCCAAGTTGTTGAGGAAGGGATAAGGCAGGCCGCTAGTGACACTGCCCATGGGTCGTTCGTTGAACCGCTGCACAAAGAATTCGGCCCACGCAATATAAGCCGCGATGATCGCCATCAGGGGCAATACCGCCCGCCACACACGGCGAAACACGGCCGCAATGAACAGCGCGTCGATGATCTGCAACACAGGCCCGAGCCCATGCAGGTAATATTCCAACCACCACACAATCGGGTCGCCATTGTTCACCAGTGCCGGGTCCGTCAGGTAAAGTCTCCAATAAAGGAAAACGACCATGACGTTTAGCACAGCCGCGCACATCGCCGTCACCTCGTGGGACCGGGTGATCCGCCCTTCGGTGCGCGCAAGCATTCTGCTGGCCGAGAAGAAGGACAAAAACAGCGCCCATATCGTTAGGTAACGAAATGGACCGCCCGGCCCGGTCCACTGGCCGAACAGCATCTGGTACAGGCAGTATCCTGCGGCCAAGACAAAAACGACCCAGCGGTAGTAAAGGACAGGGCGACTTTGGATATCCATCGTCTCAGCGTGGCCCAACTTCGGCGCGCACGCAAGAGTCAGGCGCGTGCTTCTCCGAGTGACGCAACGCCAAGCACACTCAGCACCTTGGCCTCAATCTGCTCGGCGTTCATGCCCGCAATGGCGTACATATCCGCCGGGCTGGATTGATCGATGAACGTGTCTGGCAGTACCATCGACCGGAACTTGAGCCCTCGGTCAAACACTCCCTCGTCCGCCAATAGCTGTGCGACGTGACTTCCAAATCCGCCTACTGCACCCTCTTCGATGGTAATTAGCGCATCATGGGTGCTGGCCAGTTCAAGGATCAGGTCGCGGTCCAGCGGTTTTGCAAATCGCGCATCGGCTACGGTCGGAGTTATCCCCTTGGCACTCAGGTTCTCTGCCGCTTTTTCCACCTCGGACAGGCGCGTGCCAAAGCTGAGGATGGCCACGCCTTTTCCTTTGCGGATCATGCGACCTTTGCCAATCTCGATCGGAGTTCCGCGTTCCGGCATCTCGACGCCCATCCCTTCGCCACGGGGAAAGCGGAAGGCGATTGGCCCATCGTCATGCGCTGCGGCCGTTGCAACCATATGGGCAAGCTCTGCCTCATCCGCTGCTGCCATCACGACAAAACCCGGCAGGTTGGAGAGATACGCAACGTCGAACGCCCCGGCATGGGTCGCCCCATCCGCCCCCACAAGCCCAGCGCGGTCGATGGCAAAACGCACAGGCAGACGTTGGATCGCCACATCGTGCACCACCTGATCGTAACCGCGCTGCAGAAACGTCGAATACATAGCGCAAAACGGTTTCATCCCGCCTGCTGCAAGCGCTGCGGAGAATGTCACGCCATGCTGCTCAGCGATCCCAACGTCAAAACAACGGCTCGGATAGCGTTCCGCAAACAGGTTCAGGCCAGTGCCATCCGGCATGGCCGCCGTCACCGCGCAGATTTTGTCATCGGCCTGCGCCTCTTTGATCAGGTGTTCGGCAAACACTTTGGTATAGCTCGGCGCGTTCGAAGGCGTCTTTTTCTGCGCCCCGGTGAGCACGTCGAACTTGGCCGTGGCGTGGCCCTTGTCCCGCGCCGTTTCGGCCGGGGCATATCCCTTGCCCTTTTTTGTCAGCACATGGATCAGGATGGGGCCCGTTGCGCGTTCTTTGACTGTGCGCAGAACAGGCAAAAGTTGGTCCATGTCGTGCCCGTCGATGGGGCCAAGGTAACTGAACCCCAACTCTTCGAACAGCGTGCCACCAACGGCCATGCCCTTGAGCATTTCCTTGGCCCGCTTCGCCCCTTCGCGGAAGGGTTCGGGCAGCATGCTGACCGCTCCTTTGGCCGCCGCTTTTAGTTCATGGAATGGGTTCTGAGCATAGAGGCGGGACAGGTAGGACGACATCGCGCCGACGGGCGGTGCAATCGACATCTCGTTGTCGTTCAGGATCACGACCAGGCGTTTGCCCAAATGGCCTGCGTTGTTCATCGCCTCATAGGCCATGCCTGCGCTCATCGACCCATCACCAATAACCGCAATCGCATCCCCAGCCCCCTCGGGCGGGGTGCCGCCCAGATCACGCGCCACGGCAAAGCCGAGTGCTGCGCTGATCGAGGTCGAAGAATGCGCGGCACCGAATGGGTCGTAGGGCGACTCGCTGCGCTTGGTGAACCCGCTCAGGCCATCCTTCATCCGCAGGGTGCGGATGCGGTCGCGCCGTTCGGTCAGGATTTTGTGGGGGTAGCACTGGTGGCCCACATCCCAGATCAGCTTGTCCCGTGGGGTGTCAAAGACGGCATGCAACGCGACGGTCAATTCGACGACGCCGAGGCCTGCGCCGAGGTGCCCACCCGTCACGGACACGGCAGACACCGTTTCGGCGCGCACTTCGTCGGCGATCTGGCGCAGCTGCGCGTCTGAGAACTGTTTCAGATCGGCGGGGCGCTGGACCGTATCCAGAAGCGGGGTTTTGGGGGCGTCAGTCATGTTCGTCTTTCACGTGTTGCGAGTCACGACAAAGCGGGCGGCGTCCCGCAATATGTCTGCCTTGGCCTGATAAACACTTAAGGCATCACAGGCCTCAGTCACCAGATCATCTGCGCGGCGTTTCGCCTCGGAGAGGCCAAGAAAGGAAACAAATGTGGCCTTGCCCGCGTCAGCATCCTTTCCTGTTGCCTTGCCCATGGTGGCTGCATCGCTCGTCACATCGAGCACATCATCCGCGATCTGGAAGGCAAGGCCAAGGGCGCGAGCGTAGGATTGGAGCGGCGCGAGGTCGGCTTGCGCCATCCGAGCGCCAGCGGTCGCGGACCATTCGATCAGTGCCCCGGTCTTGCCCCGCTGCAGGGCGGTGATTTCGTCGAGGGTCAGGGGGCTGGCGGCGGTTTCGGCGGCGATGTCGAGGGCTTGGCCCAGAACCATGCCTTTTGCGCCCGAAGCCTGCGCAAGCGACAAAGCCAGATCTGCGCGGACGTCTCCATTCCCAACGGCGGGGTTGCTCACCAGTTCAAAGGCCAGCGTTTGCAGCGCGTCCCCGGCCAGAACCGCCGTTGCCTCGTCCCATTTGACGTGGACTGTGGGCGCACCGCGCCGCAGGTCGTCATCGTCCATGCAGGGCAGATCATCATGCACAAGCGAATAGGCGTGCAAGGCCTCGATCCCGGTTGCGGGCCAGATGGCCGTGCTCGGGTCAATCCCATGCAAGCGCGCGCTTTCCAGCACCATGAAGCCGCGCAGACGTTTGCCACCAAGCGTCGCATGCGCCATGGCGTGGATTACCGGCAGATCGCCCAGTCCTGCAAGGACAGCGTCAAACTGCGCCTGAATGGCACGGCTCGCTTCGGTTAGGTGCTCTTGGAACACGACTTAGAGGTCGCTGACCGGTTTCAGACCTGTGGGATTTCCGTCGCCGTCGAGTGTGATGGCGGCAACCTTCTCCTCGGCCTCTTTCAGCTTGGTCTCGCAGCGGGCCTTGAGTGCTGCACCGCGTTCATAGAGCGTGATGGAAGCATCCAGCGCAACGTCACCGCGTTCCAGCTGGCCCAGAACCTGTTCCAATTCGGCCATCGCCTCTTCAAAGCTCATCTCGTCTACGGGGCGGTCTGTCATTGGGCGGCCTTCATCAGCGATTGGACATGGGCGCGGGCACACAGCGCCAGCGCGTCGAGATCATAGCCGCCTTCCAGCACCGATACCACCCGGCGTTCGCACAGGGTTTGTGCAGTTTTTGTGAGCATATCGGTGAGAGTGGAATAGGTATCGACGGTCCAGTTGAGTTGCGCCAGCGGGTCATCCTGATGGGCGTCGAATCCGGCGGAGATCAAGATCAATTCGGGCTGATGCTTGATCAGTGCAGGCAAGACCAACCTTTCGTATTCTGCAATGGCGTGTGCCCCATCGGTTCCGGGGGCAAGTGGGATGTTGAGAACCGTCCCGTGCGGGCCGCGATCAGAGGCTTCGCCCGTGCCAGGCCAAAGCGGCATTTGCTGGGAAGTCACCACAAGCGCACGCGGGTCGTCCTGCAACAGAGCCTGAGTCCCGTTACCGTGATGTACGTCAAAGTCGACAACCGCGACCCGGCTGAGCCCATGCACCTCAAGCGCATGTTTGGCAGCGATTGCGACGTTGCCAAAGATGCAGAAGCCCATGGGCAGTTTCTGTTCTGCATGGTGTCCGGGTGGACGCATGGCGACAAAGGCATTGGTCACCTCATCGTCCAGCACCATATCCACAGCCTTTACCGCGCCGCCCGCTGCGCGCCAGATGGCGCTCTCGGAGGTGGGCGACAAAAAGGTTTCGGCGTCCGTTTCGCGGTCCAGCCCAGCAAAGCCGTCTGTCGGCATCTTGGATCGGACAAAATCGATATAGCTTTGCGGGTGGCATAGCGCGATGGAGGCGTCGTTGGCCAAAGGCGGATCAACACGCAAAACATCGAGATCCTCGAGCGCACGCTGTATGTAGGCGAGCCGTGCCACCTGTTCGGGCATCCCGGTCGGGGTGACATGCAACAAACCGTCGGCATGTGTCAGAAGAGCTGTGGTCATGGCTTAATCCGGGGCCAGCATGTACCCCGCCCCGCGCACAGTTTGGAGATAGCGTGGTTGCTTGGGGTCGGTTTCGATTTTGCGGCGCAGGCGGGTGATCTGCACATCGACGGCCCGTTCTTGCGCCTGCCCTCGGTCACGGCCCAGATCCTCGACAAGTTGGGCGCGGCTGATGGCTTCGCCAGGCTGAGCCGAAAACAGTTTCATCAACTGCATCTCTGTAGCCGTCAGGCGCACAAGTTCCGAGCCTTGCCACATCTCACCCCGTTCCATGTCGTAGCGGATTGGGCCAAGCGTCAGGATCTTTGGCGTCGCCTCGGCCTCGTCCACGTCGGGCACACGGCGCAGAATGGCGTTGATGCGCAGCAGCAGCTCTTTGGGTTCAAAAGGTTTGGGCAGATAATCGTCCGCCCCAGCCTCTAGCCCCTCAATCCGGTTTTCGGTGTCACCCTTGGCTGTCAGCAACAGGATCGGGGTGGCGTGGGTTTCGCGCAGGGCACGGCACAGGCTCAGCCCATCCTCGCCCGGCATCATCACGTCCAGCACGATCATATCAAAATCAAGACCGGTCAGAATGCGGCGCGCATGTTCGGCGTCACGCGCCGCTGTCACCAAAAACCCATTGCGCATCAGAAACTTCTGCAACAGCGATCTGATCCGCTCGTCATCATCCACGATCAGCAGATGGGCATCGAATGTACTCATGTGCCGCTCTCCTTGAGGCGTGTGTAAGCGCGTTGCATTTCGCTGTCCATCATCGCCTCTAGCACCTGCCGAAATCCTGCCACCGCTTCGGGTCCAGCATCACGAAACGCGGCACGCATCCGGGCGCGTTGAGCATCTGACAAACGCCCCTCAAGCAGCCGGCCCTCGTCGGTGAGGTAAAGGTGGCGTTCGCGTTTATCGATACGGCCCACGCGGCTTTCCACCAGCCCGTCAGCGATCAGAGTGCGCAGCACCCGGTTCAGCGATTGCTTGGTCACACCAAGAATGTTGAGCAGGTTGTTCACGGTCGTACCCGGCGCGCGATTGATGAAATGGATCGCCCGGTGATGGGCGCGTCCATAGGCCATGTCTGTCAGAATACGGTCTGGATCGGCGGTGAACCCGCGATAGGCAAAGAACATCGCCTCGATCCCCTGCCGCAATTGTTCATCTGTCAGGAACAGCAGGTTTTCCCCACTGATCGCGGCACTTGGGCGTCCGTCGGCCATGCTTCCCCCCGTTTCACTCTTGGTCGTTTTGCAGGCAGTTTAAGTCAGCCTTGTTGACATTCCAAGAGCGAAGCGATATCGAATCGCAAGTTTTGCGCAACTTTATGTCCACAGCGGACCTAATCGCGCAATTTTCGCAAACTACGGAGACTGACATGGCTGGCTATGATGATCGTGATGGAAAAATCTGGATGGACGGCCAAATGGTCGACTGGCGCACAGCCAATGTCCATGTCCTGACCCATGCCATGCACTATGCCAGCTCGGTCTTTGAAGGTGAGCGTGCGTATAACGGCAAGATTTTTCTCAGCCGTAAACACTCGGAACGTCTGCACTTTTCGGCCAATGAGCTGGACTTCCAGATTCCCTACACGGTGGACGAGATCGAAGCCGCCAAGCAGCAAGTGCTGACCGCCAACGGCCTGACGGATGCCTATGTGCGCGCAGTGGCGTGGCGTGGTGCTGGTGAAGACATGGGTGTCGCGTCTGCCCGCAACCCTGTTCATCTGGCCATCGCGGCGTGGGAATGGGGCAGCTATTATGGGGACGCAAAGTTCAAAGGCGCCAAGATCGACATCGCCAAGTGGAAACGCCCATCGCCCGAGACAGCGCCGGTACATGCCAAGGCCGCCGGCCTTTACATGATCTGCACCACCTCCAAACACGCGGCAGAAGCCAAGGGTTGTTCTGATGCCCTGTTCATGGATTATCGCGGCTATGTCGCCGAATGCACCGGGGCCAACATCTTCTTCGTCAAAGACGGAGAGGTGCACACCCCCAAGGCGGATGTGTTCCTGAATGGCCTGACCCGCCAGACTGTTATTGGCATGCTGGAAGATCGCCAAATCAAGGTGCACGAGCGCGTCATCATGCCTGACGAACTTGAAGGGTTCGAACAGTGCTGGCTGACTGGTACGGCGGCTGAAGTGACGCCTGTTGGTCAGATTGCGGACTACAACTTTGAAGTTGGTGCCATCGCGCGCGATATCGCGGAAGGGTACGAGACACTGGTGCGCAGCTAACTGCATGGATTTCGATGCATTTGCCGAGGCGTGGGAGGCCGCTTGGAACTCCCACGACCTGGATCGCATTCTGGCCCACTATTCGAGTGACGTTATCTTTCGCTCGCACAAGGCAGTGCGACTAAACGGAAGTGGCGAGTTGCACGGAAAGGACGCATTACGCGCCTATTGGGCCAAAGCATTGGCCGCACAACCCGACCTGTCCTTTGTGGTTGTCGATGTTCTGCACGGGCATGGCATGCTGGTGATTACGTACCGCAATCACCGCGATGTGCTGGCGGCTGAAACACTGCGCTTTGGTCCGGATGGACTGGTGGTGGAGGCGTCGGCCTGTCATCGCCCCTAACCTTTGGGGTCGGTCACCTGACGCGCCTTGCGTCGGTCCATCCCCAACTGCCGTTCGCGCCAGATGATCAGCACGCCGCCCAGAACGACCAGCGCTGCACCGGCCACCATGTTCAGCGTCGGCACTTCGGCAAAGACGAAGTACCCGATGATTGCCGCAAAGATCAGCGATGCATAGTCGAACGGCGCAAGCATCGACGCCCCCCCGAACCGGTAGCTGGAGGTGACAAGGATTTGAGCCACGCCCCCGACAAGACCGGCCCCGATCAGCAGAGTTGCATCAAATGCCGATGGGATCACCCAGCCAAATGGCAGGCTGAACAGGCTGAGAATGGTCGCCGTGAGTGAAAAGTAAAAGACGATTGCAGCGGTGTGCTCTGTCTTGACCAGCGTGCGGATATGTATTTGCACCAGCGCGCGCAGGATCGAGGCCCCGAGAACCATCAGCGCGCCAATCGTGCCTGCCGTGCCCAGCGTATCGGCGTCCACGCTCAACCGAGGCCAGATCACGATCATTACGCCGACAAGGCCAAGGGCGACCGCGCTGATCCGAAACAGGCGCACCGTTTCACCAAGCATAACTGCCGCCAAAATGACGGTGAACATCGGCGTGGCATACCCGATCGCTGTCACTTCGGGCAGGGGCAGCAAACCCAGACCCGCAAAGGTCAGCGCCATCGCAGTGGTGCCAAACAGTCCGCGCCAGATGTGACCCATCAGGTTCACCGGCACCAGCGCCTGACGCAAATCACCCCGATGCCAGATCCAAATCATGATGATGGGCATGGCAAAGAGAGAACGAAAGAACACCGCCTGCCCGGCAGGCACAGACTGCGTCGCCTCTTTGATCATCGCGGCCATGACCATGAACAAAAACACCGCCGTCAGCTTGAGGCCGATGGCGGTGCCGGGTTTGTTCTGGGTCGTGGGTGCTTTCATGTTACGGAACTCATGAAGGGTTCCGTGTCAGGTGGCAAGGTGTCAGTTGATCGCGGCGACACCCAAAGGCACGTTGAACTTCAAGCACCAGATGTAGACTTGGTTGAAATCGGCGGGGTTCACACCTGCAGGCACGGTAAAGGACTGCTTACCGTTCAGGGATTTCAGCAGGCCCATGCCTGTGGCCTTGTCATACTTGCCATCTTTGCCGAACCCAACGCGCGGGTCAGGTGCGCCATCAAGGCTGAAGTCGGCGCCAAGGACAACTGTGTGGCTGCCATCGTCGTTCTTGATGACCTCAACGCCACCTGTGGTGATGTGATCGGATGCGCCTGTGAACGTCCCGGATGCGACGGCACCCGCATCTGCGGCGTTTGAGAATGCGATGAAGCCCGCCAAAGCGATGGCGAAGACGGTTGAGAAAACTTTGAACATGTCGTTGATCCTTTGCGGGGTTCGTTTGGTTGTGATCCACACCTAACATTTGGAACCGATCAGTTCAAAACACGTAAATGTGAGTTATAGACTAAACAGTTCCGAATGTTATATGAGAGGGGAAAGCCCGTTTTGGAGACAGCATTATGGCACGCCCCCGTTCCTTTGACACCGATCAAGCCATCGACAAAGCCATGCAGGTCTTTTGGACCCATGGGTACGAGGGCGCGTCCCTACCTGATTTGCTCGACGGCATGGGCCTGACCCGCGGGAGTCTTTACAAAGCCTTTACCGACAAGAAGACGCTGTTTCTAAAAGTGTTGGACCACTACGAGGGGCAAGCCGTGAAGGCCGGTGTCACCCTGCTGACGGATCCTGCGATTCCCAACGGGGCAGAACGTATTCTGACGATGTTCACCAATTCTTACCGCGCCGTGACTCAGGGAGACCGGCGTGGCTGTTTGCTGTGCACCGCCGCCGCCGGCCCCAGCATGTATGACGACGAGATTGCCCAAGCCGTGTCCGCAGGGCTTGGAGCGATGCGCGATGGAATTGACGAGGCACTCAAGGCCTCACCCAAACACAAGGACATGTCAGACGACGCGCGCGGCGCGCTCGCCGATATGCTGATCTCTCAGTATGTGGGGCTGCGCACCATGGCGCGTGCGCGCATTGATGAGGCGACGCTTGGAAACGTGGTCCGATCTGTCCGCGTTTTGTTGTCTTAGCCGATCGGCCCGCGCACACCACCCGTCTGACCACGATCCAGCAGCAGGTGATCAAGGACCACGCAAGCCATCATCGCCTCGCCCACGGGTACGGCGCGGATGCCCACGCAAGGGTCATGGCGGCCTTTTGTGATGATCTCGGCAGGTTCGCCCGCTTTGGTGATGGTCTGGCGGGTTTGCAGAATGGACGAGGTCGGTTTGACTGCAAAGCGCACCACGATGTCCTGTCCGGTTGAGATACCGCCAAGAATGCCGCCAGCGTGGTTCGAAGAATACTCTGGCCCATCAGACCCCATCGTGATCTCGTCAGCGTTCAATTCACCCGTCAGCATCGCGGCAGACATGCCTTCACCAATCTCGACACCTTTGACGGCGTTGATGGACATCATGGCGGCGGCCAGATCAGTGTCGAGTTTGCCATAGATCGGTGCGCCCAACCCGGCGGGCACGTTTCGGGCGACAACTTCGATCACCGCCCCTACGGACGATCCCGATTTGCGCAAACCATCCAGATACTCGGCCCACGTCTCGGCCGCTGTTGCATCCGGCACCCAGAACGGGTTCTGATCGATCTGGCCCCAATCAAAGTTCGCACGATCAATCTCGTGCGTGCCCATGCGGGTCATGTAACCCTTGATTTCGACCTTGGGTGCGAGATGGGAAAGGGCTGCGCGGGCCACGCCGCTGGCCGCCACGCGCGATGCGGTTTCACGCGCCGAAGACCGCCCGCCACCGCGATAGTCGCGAATGCCGTATTTCTGCCAATAGGAGATATCGGCATGACCGGGCCGGAACTTTTCGACGATATCGCCATAGTCCTTGGAACGTTGGTCGGTGTTCTCGATCATCAACTGGATTGGTGTGCCAGTTGTCTTGCCCTCAAACACCCCGGACAGGATTTTGACCGCATCGGGTTCGCGCCGCTGTGTGGTGTATTTGTTTTGGCCGGGTTTGCGTTTGTCGAGCCATGTTTGGATCATGTCCTCGTCAATCGTCACGCCGGGAGGGCACCCATCCACGGTCGCGCCCAGCGCAGGCCCATGGCTTTCGCCCCATGTGGTCACGCGAAAAAGATGGCCAAATGTGTTGAACGACATGAAGTGTACTCCGAAAACCGACCACGCGGGACATACGCTGCGGGCTGTCCGTTGCCAAGTCCGTTGGGGATTTGTTGCTTGGGTGCTGATCCCTACCCTTACGGGTCCAACAAACGGGTCAAGCGCTATGACGCTCGTGCCGCCAGCACTACTATAAGAGACCGTGGCTGAGTGTCGCTCCTCGGGCGCTTGCCGTTTAGTGGACACCCTCCTATACCTCTTTTTACCTCGGGGTGCTGGCAACAGCTGAGATGCAATGATGCGAACCCGTTGAACCTGAACCGGTTAACACCGGCGGAGGGAAGGTTTGGATCACCCAACACCTATTTCCCGCCGTCTTTCTTTATTGGAGGATGCGATGAAGTATCTGATGACAACTGCTGCTGTGCTGGCTGCCAGCGTGGCTTGGGCTGAGACGCCCGTTCTGACTGTATATGCGGGGGATTACTTTACCTCCGAATGGGGTCCCGGCCCCAAGATCGAAGCGGGTTTCGAAGAAATCTGCGAGTGCGATCTGGAGTTTTCCACGGGCGATTTGATGCCGCGCCTTTTGCTTGAGGGCGCGCGGACCAAGGCTGATGTGGTCATTGGCCTGACCACCGACGTCACCGCCAAGGCCCGCGCCACTGAACTGTTTGCCCCGCACGGGCAGGACAACAGCGCGCTGACCCTGCCGATTGTGTGGGACGATGAGATTTTCCTGCCCTTCAACTACGGCCACACAGCGTTCATTTATGACGAAACCCGCATAGAGACACCCCCGGCCAGTTTTGCGGACTTGCTGGCGATGGACGACGATATCAAGATCGTCATTCAGGACCCGCGCACGTCGATCTCGGGCCTTGCGCTCGTGTTGTGGGTGCAAGCGGTCTACGGAGACAAGGCAGCGGACGCTTGGGCGCAGTTGTCGCCCAAGATCCTGACCGTAACCAAGGACTGGTCGGCCAGCTACGGTTTGTTCACCGATGGTGAGGCGGATATGGTTCTGAGCTACACCACTTCACCCGCCTATCACATGTTCGCTGAAGAGGATTTCACCAAGAAGGCTGCGATCTTCCCTGAGGGTCACTATTTCATGGCAGAGACCGTGGGCAAAGTTGCCGCCACGGATCAGCCGGAACTGGCGGATGCTTTTATGGCATACGTGATGAGCACGGATTTCCAGACGTTGATCCCAACGGCAAACTGGTCGCTGCCGTCTGCGCTGCCAGAGGATCAGTGGCCCGAAGGTTGGGCGCAATTGCCCCTGCCGGAAAAGGTGCTGTTCTATTCGGAAACTGAGGCGGCAGAGGTGCAGGCACAGGCCATCGAGACATGGCGCGCCACACTCAGCCAATAAAAACTTCGACGCTCACGGGGCCAATCGCGGCGGGATCGGTATTCTTTCTGATCCTAGCGGCGCTGGCCGCCGTGGCGTCAAAGGCCCAATGGCCCGTGACATTCGGTGTCGCGGATTGGGCCGCCTTGCGCTTTACCGTATGGCAGTCGTTTCTGTCGGCCTTGGTCAGCGTCGTGTTTGCGATTCCTGTGGCGCGGGCCTTGGCACGCCGTCGTTTTGTCGGGCGGGGGCTGCTGGTCACCTTGCTGGGTGCACCGTTTATCTTGCCGGTGATTGTGGCCGTGATGGGCCTGCTCGTTGTGTTTGGCAGGTCCGGATGGGTCAGCCAGGGGCTGGGGCTGTTCGGATTGCCGCCACTGTCCATCTATGGGCTGAACGGCGTCGTACTGGCCCATGTGTTTTTCAATCTTCCCTTGGCCACGCGCCTGATCCTGCAAGGTTGGCAGGCGATCCCGGCAGAGCAGTTTCGCCTTGCCGGGCAGTTGGGTTTGCCCCCTGTGGTCGTTTTTCGCACGTTGGAATGGCCCGTTTTGCGGCAGGTTGTACCGGGGGCATTTGCCCTGATCTTTGTCATTTGCCTGACCAGCTTTGCCGTGGCGCTCACCCTTGGGGGTGGGCCACGTGCGACGACGATTGAGTTGGCCATCTATCAGGCCTTCCGCTTTGAGTTCGATCTGGGCCGCGCCGCGATGCTGAGCCTTTTGCAACTGGTTGTGGCCGGGTCAGCGGCGGTGGCGGCGTTGTGGATGCTGCCACCTATCGCGGCGCAAATGGGCCGCGACCGCCCGGTGCAACGTTGGGATGCGCGCGGAGCGGGGCTGCGCGCTTTGGACACGATGTGGATCGGTCTGGCGGCGACGTTTTTACTGGTGCCGTTGGGCGCGATCGCGGCCTCCGGGCTGGCCGGATTGGGCCAGATGCCGTCGCAGGTCTGGTCTGCGGCCTGGACGTCCGCGTGGGTCGCGGCACTCAGCACCGTGGTGCTTGTTGCGTTGGCCTTGCCCATCTCGATGTGGCTGGCACAAACGCGCTGGGGCGGGGCGGAGGCGTTGACGCTTGTCGGCCTTGCCGCCTCTCCGCTGATGATTGGGACGGGGTGGTTCATCCTGATCAATCCATTTGCCGCGCCAACGCAGTTTGCGCTGATCGTAACGGCACTGGTCAATGCGATGATGTCCCTGCCCTTTGCAGTGCGTATCCTGATGCCTGCGATGAGACAGGTGATCGCGGAATACGGACGCCTGAGCGCGAGCTTGGGTCTCTCTGGTTTGGCTTTGTGGCGCATTGTCGTGCTGCCGCGTGTTCGCGCGCCGCTGGGTTTTGCCGCTGGCTTGGCAGCCGCCCTGTCGGTCGGGGATCTGGGCGTTGTGGCCTTGTTTGCGGACGGGGATCGCGCAACGCTGCCATTGCAGATGTACCGGTTGATGGGCAGCTACCGGACGGATGCGGCCGCGGGGGCAGCCTTGTTGCTGCTGACACTGGCACTGGGGATGTTCTGGGCGTGCGATGCGTGGGGGCGACGACATGCTGAAGGTTGAAGGATTAAAGATCAGTTTAGGCGGCTTTGCATTGCAGGCCAGTTTCGAGGTGGATGCAGGTCAGCGAGTCGCTGTGATTGGGCCGTCGGGCGCGGGAAAATCGACCCTACTTGGGGCGATTGGAGGGTATATCCCGTCTGAGGGCCGCATCGACGTGGGCGGGAAAGATGTAAGCAACGCCGCCCCGGACCAGCGCGGCATCGCGATGCTGTTTCAGGACGGGAACCTGTTTCCGCACCTGACGCTGGCACAGAATGTCGGGCTGGGCTTGCGCCCGTCCCTGCGGTTGACCGATGGCGAACGGGCACGCGTTTCCGAGGCCCTTGATCAGGTTGGATTGGCTGCGTTTGAGGCCCGCAAACCGGGCGACGTCTCTGGTGGGCAGCAAAGCCGAGCGGCCCTTGCCCGCGTGCTGGTACAAGGCAAGCCGCTTTTGCTGCTTGATGAACCCTTTGCTGCCCTTGGCCCGGCCTTGCGAGGGGAAATGCTGGATCTGACAAGTACGGTTGCACGGGATACAGGCGCGACCGTTTTGATGATCACCCACGCGCCCGAAGACGCGGAACGGGCGGCAGATCATGTGATCTTTGTGGACGAGGGGCGGGTTGAACCGCCCCAGCCCGTGTCCGAGATCATGTCAAACCCGCCCCCTGCTTTGCGCGCCTATCTAGGCCGCTGAGCGCAAAGCCTTCCGTGTGTCGAGGATGCCAAGTGCGGCTTGCGCGGCCTCGCGTCCCTTGGTCACAAAGTGGTCTGCATAGATCGTCTTGTGATGCTCCGTTTCCTGAAACTGGTGCGGCGTCAAAGACACGGACAGAACCGGCACTCCGGTTTTCAAACCGACCTGCATAAGACCATCCACCACAGCGGAGGCGACAAAGTCATGTCGGTAGATACCGCCATCCACAACTAGCGCGGCACATATGATAGCGTCATAGCGCCCGGATTCGGCCAGGGTCTGGGCCATCAGCGGCATCTCGAAAGCGCCGGGAACGTCATAAGCATCAACCTGAGACGGCAGGATCAATTCGGTAAAGCCCTGATAGGCACAGTCGACTATGTCGGCGTGCCAGCGGGCTTTGACGAATGCGAAGCGGGTGTGTGTCATCGGTTTTCTCCTTTAGGTTCAGACACGTCACCCAAGGCGATTGCGCACAGAGACGCGCACCATTGTGGGTGCGGCAACTGCACGTTCTCTTTCATCCGGACTATGACCGTCGGCTCAGGCTTCTCACCTGATCTGCTGGACCCTCGTCAAAGACGAGGCGCTCGCGGGCTGGCAGATCACCAATTGATGTGGGCCTGCATACCGCCGGTGGGGAATTTCGCCCCGCCCTGAGAACAGCACAAGGTTGCCAAGTTGCACGTCCCAAGGCAAGAGGGACACGACGTAGAACGGACCAAAACCATGCACCCAAACCCCGTGTTTCATGACCAGACAGCGCAGGACAACATTGCCTTTGCGCGCGAGCGTGCCTTTGGCATTCTCGCCATCAATCATGATGCTGGCCCTGTGATGGCGCATGTGCCGTTCCTGATTGATGAGGATGCGGGCCATTTGCATCTGCACCTTGTCCGCTCCAACCCGATTGCCCGCGCCTTGAAATCGCCACTGCCGGCACGGATCGCCGTGAGCGGGCCGGATGGATATGTCTCTCCCGACTGGTACGAAGTCACGGATCAGGTGCCCACGTGGAACTATGTCGCCGTGCATCTGACCGGCACTCTGGAACTGCGCCAGCACGAAGAGATGCGGGCCCTGTTGGATCGTCAGTCAAAACACTTTGAAGATCAGTTGGCGCCCAAAGCCCCTTGGATGACCAACAAGATGACGCCTGAGGTACTGGACAAGATGATGCGCCAGATTGTGCCCTGCCGGATGAAGATCGAGGGTGTCGATGGCACATGGAAACTGAACCAGAACAAACCCGATGACGTTCGGCTGCGCGCGGCTGACTATATGGATGCCTATGGGATGGGCAGTGAGGCGCGGGCGCTTGCCGCCCTTATGCGTGGGGCCAAGTAGCCGACAGTGGACAGCGGCAGCGGCTCTGCTAGGGTCCGGCAAAACCGAAAGGATCCGTAATGAAGCTGTATCACTCCCCCGCTTCACCATTTGTGCGCAAAGTCGTCGTTTTGCTTCATGAATTGGGCAAGGCCGATGACGTTGAACTGGCCACGGTCACCACTACGGCGCTCGCGTCGGACGCAAACCTGATGGCTGCGAATCCACTGGCGCGCCTGCCCGCACTGGAGCGACCCGAGGGCGTGACCTTATATGACAGCCGAGTGATCACAGCCTTTCTTGACGACCTCTATCAGGGTGGGATGTACCCCGAAGGCGGTCGCCGTTGGGAAACGCTGACGCTGGAGGCCACTGGTGACGGGATCATGGATAGTGCCGTGTCCATGGTTTATGAAATCCGGCTGCGGGATCCCGAGCAAGTGTCCGAACCTTGGATCGAGGCGCAGTGGGGCAAGGTGGAGCGCGGTCTCGATGCGCTCAACACCCGCTGGATGAGTCATTTGTCCGGGCCAGTTGGTGCCGGGCATATCTCGGTTGCTTGCGCGCTTGGATACCTCGATTTTCGCCATGAGGCCCGGGATTGGCGGCAAGGGCGCGCGATGCTTGCAGCCTGGTATGAGGGATTTTCGGCGCGACCCTCGATGGCCGCCACGGCCCCCTGAACGGCGCGATCTGCATAACTTTCCCAGCCCCAAAACCCACAACGCAGCCGAATCGTGGGTTCAAGGCATAAAAACAGGGGAATCGGATAAGCACTGGTCGCGCACCGGCCCTACACACCCTGTGCGCCAACCGTACACTCGCCCCGGGATTGACGGTGCGGCCGGTCCTTGAGTCTAAACAAAGGGTTAAACCCTTCACCCTGCGACCACGTGCGGCAGATTGCACGCTGGACGTGGCTCGCCGACGACGCTAGATAGCTCGACAACATTGGTGACGCTTTGCGCGTGGCCGGATATGTCATTGGCCCTTCGGGGTCGCTTGGAAACTGGAGAAAACCCCCGTGTCCCACGCAGAAGAAGAACACGACGGCGAACGCCGCGATTTTCTGTACTACGCCACAGGTGGCGCAGGCGCAGTCGTTGCCGGTGCCGCAATCTGGCCCCTGGTCAATCAGATGAACCCCTCGGCTGACGTTTTGGCCCTGTCATCTATCCGGGTTGACGTCAGCACAGTGGAACCGGGTACACAGTTGACCGTCAAATGGCTGGGCAAACCCGTCTTTATCCGTCGCCGTACGGAAGAAGAAATTGCAGCCGCCCGCGACGTTGAGATGTCCGACCTGCCAGATCAGGGTTCAGAGAACGCGAACGCCCCATTGGGTGCGGATGCCTCTGACGAAAACCGGTCGCTCGACGAATCCGGTGAATGGCTGGTGATGATCGGCGTTTGTACGCACCTTGGCTGTGTGCCTCTGGGTGATGCGGGCGACTTTGGCGGCTGGTTCTGCCCCTGCCACGGATCACACTATGACACATCGGGCCGCATCCGCCGCGGGCCCGCACCGCGCAACCTGCCGGTGCCTGTCGCAGAATTCGTGGACGAAACCACGATCAAATTGGGTTAAGGGAGAGCTGTACCATGGGTGGAATTCCTCACGACCATTACGAACCAAAGGCAGCATGGGAAAAGGGGCTGGCAAAGCGTCTTCCTATCGTAGGCCTTTTGTACGACACATTGATGATCCCCACGCCCAAGAACCTGAACTGGATGTGGATCTGGGGCATTGTTCTGACGTTCTGTCTGGCGCTGCAAATCATCACCGGCATCGTGCTGGTCATGCATTACACGCCGCATGTGGACTACGCGTTCTCGTCTGTTGAGCACATCATGCGCAACGTGAATGGTGGCGCGATGCTGCGCTATATTCACATGAACGGCGCGTCGCTGTTTTTTGTTGCTGTGTATGCGCACATCTTCCGCGGTCTCTACTACGGCTCTTACAAGGCGCCCCGCGAAATCACGTGGGTGATCGGCATGCTGATCTACCTGTTGATGATGGGCACGGCCTTTATGGGTTACGTTCTGCCTTGGGGGCAGATGTCTTTCTGGGGTGCGACTGTGATCACCGGCCTGTTTGGCGCGATCCCGTTCATCGGTGAATCACTGCAAGCCTGGCTGCTTGGCGGGCCTGCTGTCGACAATGCCACGCTGAACCGGTTCTTCAGCCTGCACTATCTGTTGCCCTTCGTGATTGCCGGTCTGGTGATCGTGCACATCTGGGCCTTCCACACCACGGGCAACAACAACCCGACCGGTGTTGAGGTGCGTCGTGGCAGCAAGGAAGAAGCAGAGAAAGACACACTGCCTTTCTGGCCCTATTTCGTGATCAAAGACCTGTTCGCTCTGGCCGTGATCCTTGTGGTGTTCTTTGCAGTTGTTGGCTTTATGCCCAACTTCCTTGGTCACCCGGACAACTACATCGAAGCCAACGCGCTTGCGACACCTGCACACATCGTTCCGGAATGGTACTTCCTGCCCTTCTACGCGATCCTACGTGCCTTCACTGACGAAGTCTGGGTCGTGCAACTGGCCGGGTTCCTGACCGGTGGCATCGTAGACGCCAAGTTCTTTGGTGTGATGGCGATGTTCGGTGCGATCGTGGTTCTGGCCCTGTCGCCATGGCTCGACACGTCGTCGGTTCGTTCGGCGCGCTATCGTCCGATGCTGAAGTGGTGGTTCTGGTTGCTGGTCGTGGACTTCTTTGTCCTGATGTGGGTGGGCGCGATGCCTGCTGAGGAGCCATTCAACACGATTTCCCTGATCGCATCGGCGTACTGGTTTGCCTACTTCCTCGTCATCCTGCCATTGCTTGGCGTGATCGAGAAACCGGAAGCACAACCTGCGACCATCGAAGAAGACTTTGCCGCACATTATGGTGGCGACGATGCGGGCGCCGCCCCATCGACGCAGCCAGCGGAATAAGGAGAGACTGCAGATGTTTAAGAAACTTGCAGCAAGTGTGGTGGCAGCGGTCATGCTGTCCACCAGCGCATTCGCCGCTGGCGAGGCGACAGGTCACGTAGAGAATGTTGATTTCTCCTTTGACGGTCCGTTCGGGTCCTATGATCAGAACCAGTTACAGCGCGGATTGCAGATCTACACCGAGATTTGCGCCGCCTGTCATGGTCTGAAATTCGTGCCTCTGCGCACGCTGGGCGATGAGGGCGGCCCTGCCCTGCCCGAGGATCAGGTCCGTGCCTATGCGGAGTTCTACGAGGTGTTTGACGCCGAGTTGGACGACTTTCGGACGGCCACGCCAAGTGACCACTTTCCGGCGTCCGCTCTGGAAAATGCGCCTGACCTGAGCCTGATGGCAAAGGCGCGCGCTGGGTTCCACGGCCCCTACGGTCTGGGCATCAACCAGTTGATGAACGGTATTGGTGGCCCTGAGTACATCACCGCCCTTTTGACCGGCTATACCGGTGAAGAGAAGGAAGAGGCGGGTTCGGTTCTGTACGAAAACACCATCTTCCCCGGTGGCTGGATTGCCATGGCACCTCCTCTTTATGGAGATGACCTCGAATTTGCAGACGGTCACGCCACAGACCTGCATCACTTGTCCGAGGATGTCTCTGCATTCCTGATGTGGACAGCTGAGCCGAAACTGGTGGCGCGCAAGCAAGCTGGATTTGTTGGCGTGTTGTTCCTGACAGTTCTGTCAGTGCTGCTGTACCTCACAAACAAACGCATCTGGGCGCCTGTGAAGTCGCGCTACAAAAAGTAACGCCAACGCCCTTTGAAATTTGAGAGAGCCCTGCCAGTCGGCGGGGCTTTTTCTTTTGTGGGGTGGCGCAGGGCACCTAAGCCTTACGGGGCGTCGCCTTGGGGCCACCTTCAGAGGGGCTCTGCCCCCGCGCTGACGCGCGTCCCCGGGATTTTCAAATCAGAGAAGGGACCTGTAAGACGCACGTGTCGTACGCCCGGGTCAGGCGACGAGTTGTGTGTCTGTGTGCGCCGTAATCGTCGCGCCGACAATCGCGCCTTCGTCCTGAACCGTTTCGAATACGACCTCGCAGAACTGCTCGGTCCGGCCCATGGTCGGGCTCTCCATCAACACGCGGTGGGTTTTGCCAACCTGTTTGGACAGGTGCTCGGTGACTTGCGCCTGCCCGGCCGCACGCAGACGCGCGGCGCGTTCCTTGATCAAAGTGCCATTCACTTGCGGCATACGCGCTGCCGGAGTGCCGGGGCGAGGTGAATAGGGGAAGACGTGCAGCCATGTCAGGTCGCATTCCGACACAAGGGCCAGCGCATTTTCAAAATGCGCCTCGGTCTCGGTCGGGAACCCTGCGATGATGTCCGCCCCAAAGGTCATATCTGGGCGCAGTTTGCGGGCCTCTTGCGCGAACTGGATGGCATCGTCGCGCAGGTGCCGCCGTTTCATCCGTTTGAGGATCAGATCATCCCCGTGTTGCAGACTGAGGTGCAGGTGCGGCATCAGCCGATCCTCGGTCGCGATAGCCTGCATCAGAGCCTCATCCACCTCGATCGAGTCGATAGAGCTGATCCGGAGGCGCGGCAGGTCCGGCACCAGTTTCAGGATGCGCAGCACAAGGTCGCCCAATCGGGGCGTTGATGGCAGATCAGCCCCCCAGGACGTCAGATCAACACCTGTCAGCACCACCTCGTTGAACCCGCGATCCAAGAGCCGTTTGATCTGGTCCACGACGACACCGGCAGGGACGGACCGCGAATTACCCCGCCCGAACGGGATGATGCAAAAGGTGCAGCGGTGATCACAGCCATTCTGGACCTGTACATAGGCGCGGCTGCGGGTGCCAAAGCCGTCGATCAGGTGTCCAGCGGTTTCAGTCACAGACATGATGTCATCGACCTGAACCGGCTCGGTCCCGAAGTCTCCGGACAGCGACGCCCACGTACTGGCTTGCATTTTTTCAGTGTTACCGATGACGGCATCGACTTCGTCCATTGCGGCGAACGTGTCAGGCTCTGTCTGTGCCGCACAGCCCGTGACGATCAGCTTGGCGTCCGGATGGGCGCGGCGCAACTTGCGGATGTCCTGACGCGCCTTGCGCACCGCCTCTGCCGTCACAGCGCATGTGTTGATCACGACTGCATCGCGCAGGCCAGCTTGCTCGGCCAGTTCCTCCATCGCCTTGGTTTCGTAGGCATTGAGACGACAGCCGTGGTTGGAAAAGACAGGCGCCTTCATAGCCCGTCCAGAAAGCTTTGGGTCAACACGCCGTCGAAGACGTGTGCAGTTGGTCCCGACATCCACACGCCATCGGCGCGCCAATCGATGTTGAGCGTACCACCATCCAGATCAATGCGCACTGTGCGCCCTGTCAGCCCCTTGCGCGCGGCAGCCACAGCCACAGCACAGGACGAGGAGCCAGAGGCCAGAGTGATCCCTGTGCCGCGTTCCCACACCCGCATGCGGATATGATCTGGTCCAATAATCTGGGCGAATTGTACGTTGGTGCGTTCGGGAAACAGCGGGTGATGTTCGATCTGAGGCCCGCGCGTTGCCAGATCAATTGCGCTGACATCCTCGACAAAGAAGGTGCAATGCGGATTGCCCATGCCTGTGGCCACCGGGGCGCCGTCGATCGGCAAGGCAAGCGTGTCCACATCAGAAGCCAGCGGGATGTCCTGCCAGTTCAGAATCGGTGCACCCATATTGACGGCTGTCACCTTATCCGCGTCGCGTACCGCTTGCAGGGACCCACGCCCGGTGATGGTGATGTTGAGGCGATCAGCGCCGCTTTGCGCCATTTCGCGAGCTGCGATGCAACGAGTCGCATTGCCACACGCCGCAGAGTGCGACCCGTCCGCGTTGTAAAAGGTGATCGTCAGATCGTCGCCCTCGGTGATCAGCGCAAGCTGATCAAACCCCACACCACGATGCCTGTCAGCCAGCGCACGAACCAGTGGCGCGTCCAGCGACACAGGCTGCGCACGCGCGTCTACAACGACAAAATCGTTGCCCAACCCATGCATCTTCATGAAAGGCCATTGAGAGGAGAGTGGATCATGCATTGCGCGCATATAACGCCACGCATTTGGGGAATCCAGTATGTCGCAGAAAATGAGCGCAGAATCGGCTTGACCCGACTGCCCACCCTTTCTAGATAGGCCGCCTAGTGGGGCCGTTAGCTCAGTTGGTAGAGCAGCTGACTTTTAATCAGCGGGTCGCAGGTTCGAACCCTGCACGGCTCACCATTAGTTTCAATAAGTTACCGCCAATACGTGGTTGCGAACGTGACGGTCGTCACACACCCTTCACACACCGTTCTTTGAAGTAACGCGTTCTCATCGCCAGGTCTTCGCATTTCCACACTGCAGCAAAGATCGTTCCTTTCGCCCCCATACAGGGAACGATGTGCAGTCCTTAGGTTTCTTTCAACGCGAGTGAAGGAGACAAGCATGACAGCAGCAGCCAATATGAACACAAACCTTGAGGATGTGTTCCGCCAACTCGACCGGAGGCTTAGCCCCGAGCATCGCTTTGCTGATGCCTTAGTGCAGATGGAGCGTGACCTGTCCGCGATACCGATGCGTATCGATGATGATGCTCTCTATTCGACCAAGCAGACAGCCGCACGCCTGAGTATCTCGCACCGAACGCTGGAAGGATGGAGATCGCGGGGTAAAGGGCCGAAGGTTACCAAGTTGCTGGACAACAGCGGTGTACGCTATCGGGGCAAACACATTAGGGAGTTCATCGAAGCGTGCGAGGCGTGGGCTTGATGGGCTGCGAAAGGAAAACGCTGGCATGAAGCGCGTGCTCCCCGAAGGTCCCGTCTGGGAACGCGCTAGGGCCGAAAAGAACTGGTCCGTCGCAGGCATCGGCGAAACCAAGGTGCCGGTCAACGCGCGGGCAGGCATCCCAATGGACCGCGAAGCCGCATCCTTCATGACCTTCGAGGCCGCAGCGAAAGCCGCCAACGCCCTCAAGAAACGGGTCGGCGAGATCAACGCGCACATCGATCAGATCAATGCCAGCCGCTCCCCGGAAAAGCAGTTCAACCAGCACATGACTTTCGAGGTGGCATACCTGCCCCGTGACGGCAGCTCCCTCGTCGTCGGCGACTTCGATAAGGTCCGCGATCCAGACACAGGGGAAATCATCGCCGACTGGCTCCAGCCGTTGATCGATGACCCCGAAACCTATACCGAGATCAGCGTCTCCGGCACCGGACTGCACATCCTGACCGCACGGCACTCCGATGACCACGGCACGAGAGAGCGCAACGGCGCTGGCCTCTACGCCAGCAACGCGCGGTTCATTGTCCTGACGTTTAATCACCTCGAAGGAACGCCGACGCTTATCAAAGGCGCGCTCCGCGCGCGCCAAGTGATAGAGCAGCGCACAGGCAAAGCAGCCCGCATCGTCAACGCAACCGCCAAGCTCGGAGCAGCGCTACCAGAAGACCAGCACGACGCATCCCTGATCCCAGACATCCTCCGCACCCTGGAAAACCCAAATCAGGATTACGATGAGTGGGTCCGCATGGCGCACGCCGTCTGGGCAGCAGCGCAAGACGCGGACCCAAAGACCGCCTTCGAAATCGAGCAGGCCTTCTATGATTGGTCGGCGAAACTAAACGGCGAAATCAACGACGACCCAACACGCCTCTGGAACAGCATCAAAGGCGTCAGGGAGATCGGCCCCGGCTCTTTCTACTACAAGGCCCGTGAGCTGGGCTGGACGCCCTCAGCCCGCCGCAACCCGCCGCCAATGCGAACAACAATGCATAAGTGGATCGACAAGGCATTCGACGGTGACGAGGAGGCCCTCCAGCGCATCGCGCGGTTCATGCTGACCTCCCACAATTCTGAGGACGTGGCCTTCGTGATGATCACCGCCATGGCTCACTTCACCAAGATCGAGCCGATGAAAATGCTGCAATACGAAATAGCGCGCGCCGACAAGATCGCCGCCTCTGATATGGAGGAGGTCACCAATGGGCGTGGTGAATAGGAACGAAGATGCGGGATCACCCGAAGCCGTGTTCCGCAGGCAGGCAAACAAGATCGTTTCCGCCTTCGGCGAAATCCCTGACCGCGTGAAGCAGGAGGCCGAAGACTTCGAAATCGAAGCTGTCAGAGAAAACGGGCACTGGGTCTTCACCAAGGGCGAATGGACAGAAACCGTAGACGTATCCGGCAAACCCAAGGGCGAAATAGAACTGACGCCATACAAGGGACTGATGCCCTCGGACGAGTTCGTCGATGGATACACGCCAGCCGACTACCTGATCGATGGCATCATGCAGAGAGGATACGTCTACGCCCTCACCGGATTTACCGGACACGGCAAGACAACCGTCGCCCTCCGAATGGCCCACGATATGGAACACAGCGGATGCTTCGGGGACGTCGATAACGAAATCGAAAGCGGTGCTGTGGTCTTTCTCGCCGGAGAAA
The DNA here is from genome assembly GCF_900143535.1 of Tateyamaria sp. Alg231-49. Taxonomy (GTDB): domain Bacteria; phylum Pseudomonadota; class Alphaproteobacteria; order Rhodobacterales; family Rhodobacteraceae; genus Tateyamaria. The sequence goes on from NZ_FRFA01000003.1 coordinate 378,240, forward strand.
ACACCGAGAACGTCAGGCTCCAATGGATGGCCCTCAATGCGCACCACGAAACAGAGCTTCGAGAGGAGGTGGAGGGGATGCGACAGACTTCCAAGAACGCTGCCACAGTCGACAAGTCTCTATTGCCCAAATGGGGCCGGTTGGGCGGGACTGACTAGCGATGGGAAATTCAATGTCAGATTGGTCAGCAGTCACGGCCACGCTCAAAGCCGCACATGAGGCTGAAGCCAGATTAACAGTCTCAATCCGGCATTCTGAGAAGATTGGCGCGCTGCCTCCCAAATTGATGTCCGCACAGCGGGACCTTTATGAAGCGAGACGGCTGCTTGCCTCTGGGATTTCGAACCTCAAAGAAAGCGCTGGACCAGGTTTTTGAACAGCCCGCCACTTGAAACTATTATGACACTGGATAGAAAGTTACACTGACACCTGAGATGATGTTCAAAGCTGCATCTTATGAAGCAGTAATTACGTCGTCCAAGGCGCTAATTTTTTGCCTCGATTTTTTCACCCAGTCGCTTTGAACTTCTACAAGTGCGCGCCAAGATGATGCAAAAGTGGAAGCTTTATCAGCCGCTTCGCTTTTTGCATGTCGTGCTTTCTCCTGAACGTCTTCCCATTCTTGGTCTGTGAAAGAATAATCTTCATCACTTTGGCTATGAGACGCAGGCCAATAAGCTGTATCTAAAGTATTCCCCAGTTCCTCGCGCGCTTCACGCAGCCTAGCCTTCGCGACCTCAATTTCATGTGCTTCGGTATCACGCAAAGTTTCTAGATACCAATTCAGTTTACCCGCGACAGACATATGAAGTCCGTAGGCTGTGTTATCGTCTATTGCAATTGGCTCACCGGCGGGGTCCCAAGTCGCATGCATGAGTGCTTGAAGCGTCTCATCCATCTCATTTTTGACCCGTTGAAACCGATCTATGGCTTCATTCACCCTCTCCGAGATGGTCTCCCGTTGGTTAATCATGGTTTGGAGACTTGTGTCCTTAACTTGCTTCCAGACGGGCCGAGCAGCGAAATACGCCGCCAAGATGGCCAGAACGCCTGCAATCAAAGTCTGGTAGCTGTAAACACAGCCAGCGAAAAGTCCCAGGCTATTTTGAGGTGTGTTGATGAAACCAGGGCAAAACATCTCGAACATTTCTTGCTTCCTAAAAAGAGAGTTGTGAGGGAATTTGGCTATCGACCTTGCAGCCTTAACTCCAACGAAGAAGAGTTTCTGCTTGGCTCAGCACTGTATTGATTGCCGAAGGCGCAAGGTCTGGCGGGTATCCGAACTTTTTGAGGATACGTCGCACAAGTACCCTTAACTTTGCGCGTGCACTTTCTTTGAGATGCCAGTCGACAGTCACGTTTTTTTGGAGTTGTTCGACCAACTCATGCGCGATGACCCGCAATTCGTCGTTGCCCATGGCCTCAACAGCGCTGTCGTTTTGAGACAAGGCGTCATAGAAAGCCAACTCTTCATTGCTCATACCAAGTTCTTCGCCCCGCTGAACCGACGCGTTAAGCTCCTTGGCCATGTCGATTAATTCTTGGATCATTTCCAGACTAGTGATGGCATTTGCATGATAACGGGCAACCGCTGCTTCGAGGCGCTCTGAGAAAGCTTTGGCTTCCACGACATTTTGTTTTTGACGCGAGTTTATTTCACCGGCCAGCAATTTGCGTAGAGCTTCCAACGCAAGATTTTTTTGTTTCATTTCTTGAATTTCAGACAGAAATTCATCTGACAAAACTGAAATTTCAGGACTTTTCATACCTGCTGCTGCGAGAACGTCGATGATGTTGGCATCAGCGATGGCTTCGGACATCAATTGTGCGACGGCAAATTCTTTTTCCCGTGTACTCATGCCCTTTTTGGGCGCAGTTTTAGTGAGACCTGCCTTCACCGCTTGGAAAAACCCGACTTCTTCCTTCACTTGCTTTGCATAGTCACTGGCTGATGCAAGAGCGAAGGCTTTTGAAACTTGCGAAACGAGATCTTGGAAGCGGTTCAACTCTTTGCGTTTTTCCTTCGCATTTCCGGCTCTGTCCGCACTATCCTTTTGCTTTCCCAAAGCCCATTCCATGGCGTCAGCCAGCGCGCTTAGGCGTTGTTGCGGGTTACCCGTAATGCCGTTGCCATAGTTGTGTCCGGCAAAAAAATCTCGGCATTGCTCAACATATTCCTGCAAAGCAGCAACGGCTTCTTCTTCGCTTATACCGGTTTGGTCCCGGTCAGTTGCAGTGTAGTTCTGCAAAGCCTTTTTGAGGTTTTGGCCGATGCCAATGTAATCAACGACCAACCCACCGGGTTTATCTTTAAAGACGCGGTTCACTCGTGCAATGGCTTGCATTAGCCCGTGGCCTCGCATCGGTTTGTCGACATACATTGTGTGCATAGATGGCGCGTCAAACCCGGTCAGCCACATATCTCGAACCAGTACGAGCTTAAGTGGGTCTTGGGCATCGCGTGCTCGTTTGGCGAGCAGGTCACGGCGTGTTTTACTACCGATATGTTGCTGCCAATCCAAAGGATCAGAAGCCGAGCCGGTCATTACAATCTTTATCGCACCTTCTGCATCATCGTCGGAATGCCAATCAGGTCTCAAGTCGATTATTTGGTTATAAAGGTCGACGCATATTTTGCGGCTCATGCAAACGACCATACCCTTGCCGTCCATAGCCTCAACCCGGGCTTCAAAGTGGCTCACTATGTCTGCAGCAACTTTTTCAAGACGAACAGGTGCTCCGACTAGCCTTTCTACACTACTCCAGCTTGCCTTGGCGCGTTCCTGTTCCGAAAGGGTTTCGTCGTCAAACAGAGCATCGATAGCGTCGTCGATCTGGGGCAACTTTTCTTGCTCTAGTTCAACACGCGCCAAACGGCTTTCATAATAAATCGGAACTGTCGCCTTATCTTCGACAGCGCGGCTGATGTCGTAGATATCAACGTACTCGCCAAAAACAGCGGGAGTATTTACGTCAGCGGCTTCGATTGGTGTTCCGGTAAAGCCTGCAAAGGAGGCATTTGGAAGCGCTTGACGGACATAGTGGGCGTAGCCGTAACGGCGTCCTCCGGTATCCCGGTTCAGCTTCGCATCAAAGCCATACTGACTGCGGTGGGCTTCGTCGGCCAGCACAACGATATTGCGACGGTCCGAAAGCATCGGAAAGTCTTCCTCCCCTGCTTCGGGAGAAAATTTTTGCAGAGTGGAAAACACTACGCCGCCAGACTGCCGATCAAGCTTTAAGCGAAGGTCGCCACGATCCTCGATCTGCTCAGGCGTTTGTCGGATCAGGTCCTTGCACATAGCAAATGTGGCGAACAACTGATCGTCGAGATCGTTTCTATCAGTCAGGACCACCACCGTTGGATTGCCCAAGGCTTCGGATCGGACCAAAAGACCAGCGAAGAACGCCATCAGAAAGCTCTTACCAGACCCTTGTGTATGCCAAATTACCCCAACCTTGCGGTCACCATCTGCGCTGGTGGCGTCAATCGCGCTGTTCAGTGCTTTGCGTGCTCCATGGAACTGATGATAGCCGCCAACGATTTTGAATGGACCATCACCTTTGTCGCCAAACACCGTAAAGTCACGGATGAGTTGCAAAAGATATTCCGGTTGAAATACCCCTCGTATCAACGTTTCCATTTCCTTGGGGCCTTCGGGCGTGAAATCGTCCTGAGCGCCCGTCACAGTGCGCCACGGCATAAAGCGGTCCTCACCAGCGCTAAGCGACCCAATGCGCGCCTGTAGCCCGTCTGAGGTAATCAGAACAGCATTTGTCAGGAACAGTTTGGGTATCTGCTGCTTATAGGTTTGCAGTTGGTTGAACGCATCGGAAATTGTGGCGTTCTCACTCGCTGCGTTCTTTAGCTCGACAACGGCAACTGGAAGGCCGTTGATAAAGGCTACAATATCGGGGCGGCGATTATGCCCGCCCTCGACGACAGTGAATTGATTGGTAACCGTCCAGTCGTTGTTACTCGGGTTGGCGAAGTCGATCAGCCGAACTTTGTCGCCTTTGATTGATCCGTCCGCGCGGCGATATTCCACATCAACGCCGTCAACAAGCAAGCGGTGAATGCGCCGATTTTCTTCGATTAAAGATGGGGTCTCGGATACTTGAACCTGCTTGATCGCTGCATCCAGTGCCTCTTGCGGAATATCAGGGTTCAACCGCATTGCCGCGTCTTGCAGAACATCGCTCAGCACCACTTCACCATAAGATCCACGGGCTTTTTCCGACCCATCTGGGCCAATCAGCATGGGATCGGCAAACGTCCAGCCTAACTCCTGAAAGAGCGCCAGAGCCGCTTGCTCAACAAGATCTTCGGTAAAACTCACAGCGTAGCCTCGCTGGTTAGATCCTTTACCCGACGAGCAAATGCATTGTGCATTTGTTCAAGCGCTGGGACGATCCATGTTAGCAATTCGTTCCAGCTACTTTTGTCTGAAAGGTCTTTCATTGGGTGAAAGCCTATGATGCGACAAGCGCGTCTTTCTGGGAGAGGCATCCACACGAGTTCAAAACCGATCTCGGCCTCAATCGCCTCGCGTTCTTCTTCAAGCTGCTCGAAGTAGGCATTGGCGTTGTCGTCGCCCAGATAAAGTTCAACACCGATGCGGTCTTCCCGCGTGTTTATGATGGCACCTAGGTGCATCCCCGAGCGACCGATTGAAAAGGTCGTCCAGTGCTGTGGCTGAGGCTTCTGAGACCTTAGCGTCTTATGACCGGCTAAACGCTCCTTCATAACTTCCCAAAATTCAAGCTGAAGACGCTTCGTCTCCGTGAGTGCTGCAGGCTCCATAGAGCGAGCGGAGCGTCCCACTTCGCGCTTCCAGTCGTTTGGTTTGGCCACAATGTTGAACTTGGGGGCGGCCACGCTGTCGCCAATACGCCAAAGTTCGATCTCCAGGCCAAAGAACTGGTGGTCTTCGCCTGAAATCTCGTTGAGCCAGTCGATGGCGGCGCGATGTTCTTCATGGAATTTGGCCGCGACCCAAACGCAAGTCTTGGCCTCTAGGCCTGCGGAGTAGGTTAAGATTTGCCCAAGGTGGGAGTGGTCGGTGGTCTCCAACTGGTTTTCGATAACAACCCAGCCTGCATCTGTTGCCCCGGTGTCCTTGCAAAGGATGTCGGCGCTGAACCGTCCAACCCGGCGTTCCTCTTGCTCGACCTCCAACGACATGTTGAGCGTTTCGCCCAGCAGGTTGATATTCTCTTCTTGCGCAAGCCAAGGGGTGAAATCACGATCTTCTTTAGACCATTCAACACGGAGATCTACGCGTTCTAGGCGGCCCAGCTTAGTCATAAAGTGCAACTTCACTAATTTCGACAATACCTCGTAGGTTCATTTCTTCCATAGAGTTCTCCAACAAATCGCGGCTATCTTCGCCTTCCCTTAGATGCTGCACCCAAGACGGTGAACTTTGTTGGGGTTCAAAGTTCATTTCTGGTCGATCTGCTTCGACATCACCTTCATCTTCTTGGCTAAGTGCAAAAAGCTGTTTTGCACCATGCGCCACTAAATTGGGTAAGGAGTTATCGACAGAGCGACTATCCCAACAGCAGGAGCAAACGAGACAGTTCCAAGGCACCATGGGGAAATCGCCTGGCTTGTTGTTTTTCCCCCACGTGGCATTTTTGACAGCTATCGCACTGGCTGCTGAAATCCCCCAATCACCAGAATGGTGTGGGAAGCAAGTTTTGAACCACCGACCTACATGAGGCCACCCCATAGCTTGCCTTAAGTCCAGCTTGTCGGAATTGTAAAAGGTGTAAATAGGAATAAGACCGTCACGGTAGTTTAAGAGAGTTTCGCATTGGTTCGGGTTCAACCTTCCCGTCGCCTTGCTGGCTTCCTTTTGACTATCGCTTTGGTGGAACAGCTTATCGTAATTTCCGCTTTTTTGGTAAATTCGCTTAGCTTGGATGCGCAGCCCAAATCCCTGACTTGGTCCACTCGAAAACCAAAACGCCCAATCGGCTCCGTTCGCACTCTCTTCGGCTTTAGTGTAGGCTTCGACGTCAAGGCCACGCCCCTTATGCTTTCGTGCAAGGTTAAGAAGCAATTCCTCTGTCGTTGTCTCTTCATTCCGAGGCAGTCCGAAGCGCTCGGCCTCCGACATATCGAACCAAACCTTATGTGCTTCTTTTCGGAATGAGCGACAGTAGTTGGGCACAACTTTCATAATTTCCCCTCTGTATCCTTCAGGCGAATTTCGCCGGAGATGAGTTTGGGTAGGAGGAGGTCGCGCATCTCGGCGAGAGTTTGGTTTTCTCGTTCGTTCGCTTGGCGTTTGTGCAAGAGTGGCAAACCAATACCTTCAAAGGCTTCCGCGCAGTTTCCAGGTAGCAAAACCTCGGCCTGCATCAATACTTTTGGTGGCACACGCTGATGGCTGTTTGATGTGCCAGTGACCATCGCGGCCATTTTCTCACGCATCTCATCTGAACGAAATAAGGCCTCAATTGTTGCCACCCCTAGGCCCGGTGCGGGCTTTAAGCATAGAAATTCTGTTGAGCAAATCTGGCGATGCTCGCCCGCGTTCTGGGGAACCCACACACGCTCAATGCGTGGGTTGAGCTTGGAAACTAGAAGTGAGTTTGCGGGAACTCCCGTCTTGTTGCTTTTGATCTCTGAGCCTAGTTCGCGCGTTGGCCAACTTGCTTTATCGAAGGAAGGCAGGCTGAAATGCTCGAATTCCTCGTCAAGGTGCTGATCTGGTTTGACCGACTGCTTTTGCTGTTCAACAACCGAGTTCAGCGGCCGGTATCGCCACCCTTCCGGCAAGCAATCATCACCCAACACCGCTGGAAAGAGCGGGGCGAGGGTGGCGGCTTTTTCGGGCGGGAAGGCGTGACCCACTATAGCAGTGGGTTCGGTGGCACCCTTCATCTGGCGGCGGGTGGGGCCGAAATCAACGAACCAATCCCGAAACAGCGCCCGCGCCATCTCTTCCAACGTCTCATTCATCCGCCGGTTCAGCTCGATTTTGTCGTCGAGTGAGGACAAAGAGGCCACGATTGCCTCCCGCTCGTCTCGCGGTGGCATAATGAAGCGAAATGCCTGAATTCGTGTTGGCGAAGTGTGTTTGACCGTTGAGCCGGTGTAGCTGCTGAGCACCTCGCTCCGATAAGCAGGTGTGCGCATCAGCCAATAAATGAAATCCTGACCAACGGCGTCGGACTTCATCACAACTTTACCAAGTCGTTGATTGTGTAGAAATGTTCTTGCTTCGACAGGAACAATTGCGGGGTAGCCAAGTGTATCTCCAGCTTTGCTGAGGTCGGTCATCGTCACCAACAGCTCGCCGCCCTGCAGGGTATAGTCAGGCTCATTCGGCCCGTCGTAGTACTTCAGTTTGTTGAATTGGAACCCACCACCGATGGCAAAGTTACCCGGTGTAAGAAGGACGTCTCCCGGCGGCGTGTCGCTGAAATACTGCCCTTTGAAGGCAAACCCGTGCTTTATTTCGACAAGGTCGCCTAGACTGGTTTCCTCCCAATCAGGCATTGCGCGACACCATATTCATAACTGATCTGATATGCTCAGATTTCTGATCTGAAGCGTCGAGTTGGGAGCGGAGAAGTTCCTTTAAATTCAAAAACTTCTCCTCAAAGGACACCCCATCATCTTCATCCTCAGCGGTCCCAACATACCGCCCCGGTGTCAGAACGTGATCGAACTTGCGGATGGTATCCAGTCCTTCTGACTTACAGAACCCAGGCGTGTCGGCGTAGCCCTCCCAGCCTTTCTCCTCAAGCGTCTCAGGCTTGGCGCGCCAGCGGCGGTAGGTGCCTGCGATCTGCTCGATGTCTTCGTCCGAGAACTCGCGCCGCACCCGGTCTACCATATGGCCCATGTTGCGGGCGTCGATGAATAGCACCTCTCCGCGCCGGTCCCTCAACCCGTTCACAGATTTGTCCCGCGACAGTATCCACAGGCAGACGGGAATTTGCGTCGAATAGAAAAGCTGCCCCGGCAGGGCGACCATGCAATCGACGCAGTCTTCCTCGATCAGGCGTTTTCTAATCTCGCCTTCGCCACTGGTCTGGCTGGACATGGAGCCATTGGCGAGCACAACGCCCGCATGTCCGCGCGGGGCGAGGTGGTGGATGATGTGCTGTAGCCACGCGAAGTTGGCGTTGCCCTTGGGCGGGACCCCGTATTGCCAGCGCAGATCCTCGGCCAGACGATCCCCGCCCCAGTCCGAGATGTTGAACGGCGGGTTGGCAAGGATGTAATCGGCCTTGAGGTTCGGATGGCTGTCTTTGTGGAAGCTACCAGCGCTATCCCAGCCGATATCCGCATCAATACCGTGAACGGCAAGGTTCATTTTAGCGAGACGCCACGTGGTGTGGTTGATCTCTTGGCCATAGACGGCAAGGTTTAGTGGATTGCCTCCATGCTCCTCGATGAACTTCTCGGACTGAATGAACATACCGCCGGAACCACAGCACGGGTCATAGACGCGGCCTTCGTAAGGCTCCAGCATTTCAACGAGGGTGCGAACAACAGAGCGAGGGGTAAAGAATTCGCCGCCACGTTTGCCTTCGGCGCTGGCAAAACCCGAGATGAAGTATTCGTAGACGCGCCCTAACAGGTCACGCGCCCGGTCGGCGCTATCATGCAGCTTGATGTTGGAAAAGAGATCGACCAGTTCGCCCAGCATTGTTTTGTCGAGCGTCGGGCGAGCGTAGGTTTTGGGAAGCACACCCTTGAGGCTTTCGTTGGTTGGCACCGCTTCAATAGCTTCCATCGCGTCATCGATGATTTTGCCGATATTTTCCGAGCGGGCGTTGTGCTGAATGTGCGACCAGCGGGCCGTGGGCGGCACCCAGAAGACGTTCTCAGCGAGATATTCCTCGGGGTCCTCTTCGTCCGCATATTCGTCATCAGAGAAGCGTTCATGGGTCGCTTGAAAGGCTTCTGAGATGTATTTTAGGAAGATCAGTCCAAGGGCTACGTGTTTGTACTCGGACGGTTCCAATGAACCGCGCATCTTGTCAGCGGCTTTGAAAAGTTCGGAAGCAAAATCAAGGTCGGATTGCCGGGTATCTGCGCTCATTAAATGTCCTTGCCTCTGTAAATTTTCTTTTCCTCAACCGTAGGTTTGCGAGGACAGCTTGTCGAGGCAGGTTCCACCTCGAAACAATGATTTTCCGCTAGTGGGGCTGCGTGTATTTGAAGGTTGCTATCCGCGCCATTACGTCCATGGCGTCAACACCAACGAAGACTTCCTGATTGTGTTGTGTGACGCACGCAGAAAAAGCTCTGTGAAGTTCTGCTTCAACAGCTTGCGCGGCTTGTTCCGAGGGGTACGGTTGCGTTGCTTTCAGTTCCCATAGTTTTTCCCCGCGATCAGGTAACCTACCGAGATTGTAGGCGTCGCGACGGCTCTGAGGATTGTGGCTGTACCCAATTTTTACAGCATCACCCAAAGTCAAAACATATACATACCAAAAGTCATGATTTTTTGGCTCCACGGAATATGGATTTCTATGCTTGTTGAGCAACTTGATTACTTGCCCTTCCATCGAGCTGAATTGAGGCTGCATAGGCTCAACTTCAATGGTTTGAAGCTCCATTAAAGAGGCAATCAATTTTGGGTCGCTTACTTCACGGATGGATGTGACGGCATCCATGTGGTGTGTTTTGTTGGTGTATCCTGTCAATTCGCGGAATAAGGGAAGGGTTTCAATTCCCCATATTCGCATAGCCCTTAAGGCGTATGGCCAACGATAGTTTCCGTCTTCATCAACATCCCACTCACTTTGGGATGTAATCCCAAAGTCAGTTGTGTCGGCTGTCGCGTGTGTGATCTGCCAAACACAGGCTACCCGGCCAGCAAGCTTCGGATCAATTGGTGCGCCCGAAGTTGGGGCGTTGGAAACGATCCCAAAGACTAAGTCCCCAGGTTGGCTGCGGTGAATGGCCATTGTCCGCGGACCCTTTCCTGTGAAGGTCATAGGATAGCCCTTAGAGGAACCCGCAGCGGAACCCCAAATATACGTATAGAAAACCCGGCGGCCCTCTTGTGTTCGTTCGACAAGTTTCTCAGAAGTAAGGGGCATCTGCTGCGGATTAGTCATGCGTTGTTTCCTTTTTTATTCCGCCTACGCAATTGATATGGTTACGATGCTCTTCAGTGGCTTTGGAATTTACGCCATTGGCTTTAGAGACTTGGCCTTCTTTTTCAAATACAAGACGCATTGGATGTCAGTCGTTTGTCCCTCTTTTTTTGAACTGTCTAAAGTGCACTTCGAGCAACGCCGGTGCGACGCTGTGATCAATCTCGCGTCCGTCGAGTTTTCCGTATGAAGTCGTCTTCAACTGTTCAGCAACCCGCAACCGGTTCGACTTTGGATCGATGCTCCAAAGCATTGCGTCAAATAACGAATGGAGGTCACGTCGTAGCAGCATCCCGTTGTCTGGATGATCCCATTTAGGATCGCCTGTATGTGGCATCACATGTGCTGCTTCGATTGCTTCAGGAATGGCACACCTGGAAACAGTGCAGTGTCCTTTATATCGAGCCATCAGTGCTTCTCGGAACTGTGCCTGTCCCGCTCGCGCTTTCTGCACCGTGGTCTTTCTGTCCCTTAATCCCGCCAATAAATCTTCTGTATGGTTTAGGACTTCGCGCTCCCAACCCTCGGGGTAACTATGGCGAACGTCTTTTTGAAGCTCGCGCGAATTTTCGTTTACGACACTGCAAAAGTCGGCGTAGTCGTCGTCTTCAATGAGGTAGACCGAACGGTGCCGGAACGTGCGCAGGTAATCTATAAGCCTACTGCCTGTCGCCTCCGTTTGGAGGTCACGAAACCCAAACGGTCGAAGCAAGAGTTCGACGTTGCGTAGTTCTAATGCGATCTCATCGCCTAGTCGATAACCATTGGGAGAGAAGAAAGCGTCAGACCGGGTTAGAAAGCATGGCGACCATCAAATGTTCACATCTGATCTGGTTTGATTGAAATCGTCTGCCAACCGGGCAGAAAGGCCAGATTGCTTAAATTGGGTTTGAGAGAGTTCAGTCACCGCGCACTTTTCCAAAGCGGTCAACCCAACTCAGTTCGACCTGTTTGCGCCATCGCACTCGATAACTCAGCACTGAGAATATCCCACAACCTGTGCAACCCCTCCTCGCCGGCTGCCGCGATGGCGAACTGCAGAATGCGGCCGAAGAAGGCAAAGTTTGCCCCCTGATCAAAGGCTTTCAAGACATCTTCGCCGTTGCGCAACCCGCTGTCGTAAAACAGCGGATATTCTGGCCCGACCGCTGCACGTATCCGCGCGAGCGCGTGGATCGGCGCGGGCGCGCTTTCCAACTGCCGTGCGCCGTGATTGGAGACCTGAATGGCATCGACGCCCTCTGACTTGAGTTGCTGAGCGTCTTCCGCGTTGGTCACGCCTTTGACAACCAATTGCCCCTTCCACAGATTGCGTAGGCCCTTGAGGGTCTCCCAATCCGCCTTGGCACGGCTTTCGGTCCGATCAAAGTCGAAACCGTCCATCTCAAAATTGGCCATCTGCGGGCGCCCTGCGGCCAGCGAGGTCAGGGACCAGCGCGGATGTAGTGCGAAATCCAGAAATTGGCGCGGTCCGATGCGGAACGGCATTGTAAAGTCGTGGCGCAATTCCCGCGGCCTTCGGCCGACTTCAGGCACATCGACGGTCACGACAAGGGTTGTATACCCTGCATCTTGCGCGCGTTTGGCCAGTTTGAAAGATCCAGCACCGTCGCCACTGAAATAGAGTTGGAACCATGCGTTTCCCTCTGCCACCTCGATCATCTTTTCCAGTGGGGTCGAGGCCACCGTCGACACGCCCACCGGCACTGAATCGCGCGCCGCCAGTCGCGCCAGCATGAGATCGGCGCCCGGTCCGGACAGGTTGCACATGCCCATCGGCGCGATCCCAAAGGGTCGCTTGGCCGTTTTGCCGAACAGAGGTACGTCTAGGGTGCGGTTGCTGACATCGCGCAGGATACGCGGCTCAAGGCATAAATCGTCAAGGGCCGCGCGATTGCGTGCGGCCCCCATCTCGCGGCCCGCCGCCCCGTCGATATAGTCAAACACCATCCACGGCAGACGGGATTTGGCCAAGCGCCGCGCATCCTCGCTGGAATGAATACGCGCGGCGCGGCTCATCAGCTTGCCACAGCCTTCATAAAGCGGTCTTTGATGACGACGGGGTCCATTGTGATCACCGGCAGCTTGATGTTGCCGCTGTCGCATTTCACCACGATGATCGTCATCTGCTTGCTGTCGATCGCCGCTTGCAAGGTCACGCCCGTGTCCACGTCCTGACAGGTGACAACGTTCTCGCATCCGCAGGCCGCGGCCACTTTCTCAAGCGCCGTCTTCTTGCCCGCATAGGTCGGCTGATCCCCGGTCGAGCCATACGACCCGTTGTCGATGATCATCAGGATGTAGTTGCTGTCTCTT